>NZ_PZJM01000009.1 GCF_003206045.1 Salinicola lusitanus | reverse complement strand
TCGACCTTACTTTTCGACCTTACTTTTCGACAAAGGCCCGCTCGATGACGTAATCGCCCGGCTCGCCCATGCGCGGCGAGATGGCAAATCCGAGTTCGTCGAGCAGCTCGCTGGTCTCCTCGAGCATCGCCGGGCTGCCGCAGATCATGGCCCGGTCCTGTTTCGGATCCAGCGGCGGCAGGCCGGTATCCTCGACCAGCTTGCCACTGCGGATATGGTCGGTCAGACGGCCCATGGTATGAAATTCCTCACGGGTCACCGTCGGGTAGTAGACCAGCTTGTCGCGAATCTCGTCGCCCAGGTACTCGTGTGCCGGCAGCTCCTTGGAGATGAAGTCCGCATAGGCCAGTTCGCTGACGGTACGCACGCCGTGGATCAGCACGACCTTCTCGTAACGCTCGTAAACCTCGGGATCCTGGATCAGGCTCATGAACGGCGCAAGGCCAGTGCCAGTGGAGAGCATGTAGAGATTGCGCCCCGGCAGCAGATCGTCGCAGACCAGCGTACCCGTGGGCTTGCGGCTGACCATGATCTGGTCGCCGACCTTGAGATGCTGCAGGCGCGACGTCAGCGGACCGTCCTGGACCTTGATGCTGAAGAACTCCAGGTGGTCTTCGTAATTGGGGCTGGCGACGGAGTAGGCACGCACCAACGGCTTGCCGTTCACTTCCAGGCCGATCATCACGAACTGCCCGTTCTTGAAGCGCAGGCTGCGCTCACGCGTGGTCCGGAAGCTGAACAGGGTGTCGTTCCAGTGGTGAACGCTCAAGACTTCTTCCAGCGCAAATTTGCTCATGACCGGCTCCTTGCGATGACGTTAATCAATAATAGCGAAAAGGCATAAACGGGATGCCGAGTAGATGTGACGACTATAAGAAAGCGTAGGTATTCTGTTAAGTGGATTATTTGGATATCCTATATCCATAAAATCGATAAGGGCCGCAACTCATGCGCTACACCCTGCGACAGCTCGAGGTTTTCGTGGCGATTGCCCAGCATCAGAGCGTATCTCGGGCCGCGCAGACTCTGTCGATGTCGCAGTCGGCAACGAGTACCGCGTTGGCGGAACTGGAAAGACAGTTCGACTGCCAACTGCTGGATCGGCTCGGCAAGCGCCTCAAGCTGAATGCGCTGGGCTTTCAACTGCTGCCCAAGGCGGTCGCGCTACTGGATCGCGGCGAGGAGATCGAGGAACTGCTGCAGGGCCAGAGCGGTATCAGCTCGCTGGAGGTGGGCGCGACGCTGACGATCGGCAATTACCTGGCGACACTGTTGATCAGCGATTTCATGCAGCGCTACCCGGAAAGCCGGGTCCGGCTGCACGTCCGCAACACCGCCTCCATCGTCGAGCGCATCGCGCTGCATGAGCTGGACCTGGGCCTGATCGAGGGTGACTGCCAGCACGACGACATCGTCATTCAGCCGTGGATCGATGACGACCTGACCGTGTTCTGCTCGCCACGCCACCCGCTGGCCGCCGAGGGCAGCGCCGATATCGAACGGCTGCTGCGCGAGGCGTGGATCATGCGCGAAGTGGGTTCAGGCACGCGTCGGACGCTGGAACATGCCATGCGTCACCGCCGAGGGCGTTTCAATATTCTGCTCGAACTGGAGCATACCGAAGGGATCAAGCGCGCCGTGGAGTCCGGTCTCGGCATCGGCTGCGTCTCTCGCCTGGCGCTGAGAGACGCTTTCCGACGCGGCAGCCTGGTGCCGATCGCGACACCGGAGCTGGATCTTTCCCGCCGCTTCGCCTTCATCTGGCATCGTCAGAAATACCTGACGACCGGCATGCGCGAGTTCCTGCGCCTGTGTCGCGAGATGACAACCGGCATTCAGCGCAGCGACGAGATCGACCTGCCGACGATCCCCTGACAGAGAGTCATCGTCGGCCCTGATCGAGGATCAATCGAGCTTGCTGATGATCTCGTCCTCGTTGGCTTTCGAGAGGTCCTTGTCGAGCGTCTGGACCACGCAGTCGAGCGTTGGCTTGTCGAGCTTGTCGCGCAGATGGCCCAGGAACTGTGGCGCGGCAATCAACACGAACTTGTCGGCCTTGCCCTGGGTTCTCGCTTTGCGCAGGTAGCCGGCGACCTCCTTGGCGAAAAACATCGCCTGTTTCTCCGAGGTGGCATTGTCGTTGCCGGTTTGACGCTGACTGGGCCCGGAAGTGACCGCCCCCTCGCCTCCCGTGCGCAGATCCCCCGTATGCAGCCGGGACTCCGGATGCGTCAGTGTCTCGATTTCACGCAGCACCCGAGCCTCCAGGGCGAAGATACGCGCGCGGGATGCGTCGGCAGCAACAACGAAGGTCTTGTCCATGATCACTCTCTCCTGTTCCGTGGATCGTGATCCAAGCTTGGTAGAGATTCCTTCATCGCTCAACCTTCAGGCCTACAGAAACGACTTCGCCCCGCAGGTGCGGGGCGAAGTCGCCAAGACCGAACGTCGGTCGATCATTCCACAGGCGGAATCCAGGCAATCATGTCCACCTCGACATCGGCACCGCCGGCGAGGCCGGTGACACCGATGCAGGTTCGCGTTGGCAGCGGGTCCGCAAAATAGCTGGCGTAGACACCGTTCACCTCCTCGAAGTGCCCCATGTTGGTGATGAAGACACGGCTCTGGACCACATGCTCGAAGCTGGTGCCGGCGGCTTCCAGAACGATCGCCAGATTCTGCATCACCCGGTGCGTCTGCTCGGTGAACGTGCCCAGCAGCATCTCGTTGGTCTCCGGCACCGTCGGCATCTGGCCGGTGATGAAGACCAGCTCCCCCACCTTGCAGGCGTGGGAGAACGGTGCGATCGGCTGCGGGGCGCCGCTGACGAAAAGTTTTTCGATACCCATCTGATCTATCCTCAATGCCCCAGAATCTGGCTCAGGAACAGCTGGGTTCGCTCGGAGCGCGGGTTGTTGAAGAACTCATGCGGCGGCGCTTCTTCGATAATCTGCCCCTGGTCCATGAAGATCACCCGATCGGCGACGGTCTTGGCGAAGCCCATCTCATGGGTGACGCAGAGCATCGTCATGCCTTCGTGGGCAAGCTCGATCATGACGTCGAGCACTTCCTTGATCATCTCCGGATCGAGCGCCGAAGTCGGCTCGTCGAACAGCATCACCTCCGGGCGCATGCAGAGCGCCCGGGCGATCGCCACCCGCTGCTGCTGCCCCCCCGAGAGCTGGCCGGGATATTTCAGCGCCTGGTTGGCGATCTGAACCCGCTCCAGATATTCCATCGCGGTCTTCTCCGCCTCGGCACGCGGTTTCTTCTGTACCCAGATCTGAGATAGGCAGCAGTTCTCGAGCACGGTCAGGTGCGGGAACAGATTGAAGTGCTGGAAGACCATGCCGACGTTGCGGCGGATCTGCTCGATCCGCTTGACGTCGTTGGTCATCGGTACGCCGTTGACCACGATAGA
Source organism: Salinicola lusitanus (assembly GCF_003206045.1). GTDB lineage: Bacteria > Pseudomonadota > Gammaproteobacteria > Pseudomonadales > Halomonadaceae > Salinicola > Salinicola lusitanus. The sequence goes on along the minus strand of NZ_PZJM01000009.1, from coordinate 573,153 downwards.
GCCCTGCTGGTGCTCCTCGAGGTGATTGATGCAGCGGATCATCGTCGACTTGCCCGAGCCGGAAGGGCCGCAGATGACGATCCGCTCGCCCTTGGTCACGGTCAGGTTGATGTCGCGCAGCACATGGAAACTGCCGTACCACTTGTTGAGATGATCGATTTCGATCATCGGTCGGTCGCTGCCGGACGCGGTTGTCTGAGACGCTGTCGCTTCGCTCATGGCAATGATTTCCTGATGACAATCTTGTTATGGGAGTGCGTGAAGGCGTAGTCGCTGGCCGCACTCACCGTTTATGTCCGGTGTTCAGACGTCGCTCGATGTACAGGCTGTAGCGGGACATGCTGAAGCAGAATATCCAGTAGACGGCCGCCGCAAAGACATAGCCTTCCGTGGAAAAGCCCAGCCAGTTGGAGTCGGTGAGGCCGGCGCGAATGATCGCCAGCAGATCGAAAAGGCCGATGATCAGCACCAGCGACGTATCCTTGAACAGCGCGATAAAGGTATTGACGATCCCCGGGATCACCAGCTTGAGTGCCTGCGGCAGTACGATCAGGCCGGTTCTCTGCCAGTAGTTCAGACCCAGCGCCTGGCCCGCTTCCGTCTGCCCCTTGCCGATCGCCTGGAGGCCGCTGCGGATCACCTCCGCCATGTAGGCGCTCCAGAAGAACATGATCCCGATCAGTGCACGCAGCAGCTTGTCGAAATCGAGATTCCCGGGCACGAACAGGGGCAGCATGACCGAGGCCATGAACAGTACCGTGATCAACGGAACGCCGCGCCAGAACTCGATGAAAATCACGCAGATGCCTTTGACGAACGGCATCTTGGAGCGTCGACCGAGGGCCAGAATGATCCCCAGCGGTAGCGAACCGACGATGCCCAGCACGGCGATCGTCAGCGTCAGCATCAGGCCACCCCAGGCGCGCGTCGGCACGTACTCGAGCCCGAACGAGCCCCCCACCAGCAGGAAGTAGGCGATGATCGGCAGACCGATAAGCGCAAACAGCGCCACCCACTTCTTGTAGGGAAGCTTGGGGACCGCCAGCCAGGCGACCAGGATCGCCAACAGCGCGAACACGATGTCGACGCGCCAACGCGCGGCTTCCGGATAGAAGCCGTAGATGATGGATTCGAAGCGCGCCGAGATGAACACCCAGCAGGCGCCCTGGCCGGTACAAGCGTCCCGCGTGGTACCGATCCAGTCAGCGTCGATCACCGCCCATTCGAGGAACGGCCAGATCAGTCGTGCCAGCAGGTAGATGACGACGATCGAGACGATACTGTTGATAGGGCCGTTGAACAGATTGGCTCGAAACCAGCCGATCACACCCCGACGCTGGTCAGGCGCATCACGCGCTTCGATCATTTCAGTGCGGAAGGTAGAGTCAGTCGTCATCTCAACGCTCCTTCAGCAGCGTGCGCGCGTTATAGAGATTCATCAAAAACGAGACCGTCAGGCTGATGACCAGATAGACCGCCATGGTCATGGCGATGATCTCGATCGCCTGCCCGGTCTGGTTCAGCGTGGTACCGGCGAATACCGCGACGAGATCGGGATAGCCGATGGCGGTCGCCAGTGACGAGTTCTTGATCAGATTGAGATACTGGCTGGTCATCTGCGGGATGATCACGCGCATCGCCTGAGGAATGACGACCTTGCGCAGCGTGATCGCCTCCGGCAGGCTCAGCGAGCGTGCGGCTTCCGTCTGACCGTGAGAGACCGACAGAATGCCCGAGCGCACGATCTCGGCGATGAACGCCGCCGTGTAGATCGACAGCGCCAGCCACAGCGCCAGCAATTCCGGCAGGATGTTGATACCGCCGCGGAAGTTGAAGCCCGCCATTTCCGGCAGCGTCCATTCGAGCGGTGACCCGGTAGCCAGGAAGACGATCAGCGGCAGCCCGACGATGATCGTCAGGCCGATCCAGTAGACGGGAAGCGACTTGCCCGTGCTCGCTTGGCGACGCTTGGCGAACACGCCGAACAGGATCGTGACGACGACGGCAACCAGCAGTGCCCAGGGCGTGGCGGCAAAGCCATCCAGCGGCTGCGGGTCGGGCATCACCATGCCCCGCACGTTGAAGAAGAAGGCGTCGAACAGCGACAGACTCTGTCGTGGCGACGGGAGGGCCCGCAGTACGGCGTAGTACCAGAACAGGATCTGAACCAGCAGCGGGATATTGCGGAAGGTTTCGACGTAGATCGTCGCCAGACGCGCCAGCAGCCAGTTGGGCGACAGGCGCGCGATTCCGACCAGAAACCCGATGATCGTGGCGGCGACGATACCCAGCGCCGACACCAGCAGCGTATTGAGCAGGCCGATGACGAAGGTTCTGCCATAGGTACTGTCGCTGGTGTACTCGATCAGCGTCTGTGGAATCGAGAAGCCGGCTCGCCCCTCCAGAAAGCCGAAACCGGTATGAATACCACGGGCTTCCAGGTTGAGCAGCGTGTTGTGAACCAGATAACCGATGAAAGCCGCCAGTACCAGAAACAGCACGGCCTGAACGATCAGGGCGCGTATGGCGGGGTTCCGCCACAAGGGCCCGTGCCCCCGTCGCGGTAAGGTAGTGGATGGACGCAGCATGAGTTGTCTCTACTCGAGCGTGGAGAGGCACCGCGCCCCGGCGCTCAGACCGAAGGGGCGCGGTGTCGAGAGCACGAGGTAACGCTTAGCGAACCGGCGGTGCGTACTGGATGCCGCCGTCGTTCCACAGTGCGTTGATGCCGCGTTCGAGTCCCATCGGCGAGTCGGCGCCCACGGTGCGGTCGAACACCTCACCGTAGTTGCCCACCATCTTGACGATGTTGTAGGCCCAGTCGTTGCTGATGCCCATCTGCTCGCCGAAGTTGCCGTCCTTGCCCAGCAGGCGGGCGACGTCCGGATTCGGCGGGGTTTCGCGCATTTCGTCGACGTTCTCGCTGGTGATGCCGAGCTCTTCGGCGTCGAGCATGGCGAACAACGTCCACTTGACGATGTTGAACCACTGATCGTCGCCCTGACGCACGACCGGGCCCAGCGGCTCCTTGGAGATCCGTTCCGGCAGAATCACGACACCGTCCGGATCCGCCAGCTGCAGACGCAGGGCGGCCAGCTGCGAGGAGTCGGAGGTCAGCACGTCGCAGCGGCCGCTGTCGAAGCCCTGGGCGGTCTGGTCGGAGGTATCGAAGGCGACCTGCTGGAACTGCATGTCGTTGGCCTTGAAGTAGTCGGCCATGTTGAGTTCGGTGGTGGTACCGGCCTGCACGCAGATGGAAGCGCCATCCAGCTCTTTGGCGCTCTTGACGCCGAGATCCTTGCGCACCAGGAAACCCTGGCCGTCATAGAAGTTGACCCCGGTGAAGTTCAGCCCCAGCGAGTTGTCGCGGGTGGCGGTCCAGGTCGTATTGCGGGACAGCACGTCGACTTCACCGGACTGCAGCGCGGTGAAACGCTCCTTGGCGGTCAGCGGGGAGAAAACAACGGCTTCCGGGTCGCCCAGAACGGCCGCGCCAACGGCACGGCAGACTTCAACGTCGATACCGGTCCATTTGCCATTTTCATCGGGAGACGAGAACCCGGTCAGCCCCGTGCTGACACCACAGGTGAACTCGCCGCTGCTTTTGACATCATCCAGAGTGGCAGCCTGAACTTGGGTGACGGCAGCCGCGGCAAGCATGGCGGCTGGCAGTACGATCAGGCTTTTGTTCTTGTGGCGCATATGGAATCAACTCCCTCGCATTATCATTTGAGTGCATGCCGGAACATGCCCAGATGAAATTAGCAAAGTTCGTTCCACTTTCGCGCCGAGGGCCGTAAAACCCTGTTTCAACGCTACCCTAGCCTCGACGATCCTGCCCACATCGAGTTCGGCGGACCGCCCGGGGCGCCGAAATGACAACAAATTGTTTCAAAACAGTGCCTAAATAACACACCTGCACCATGGTGGTGCCCGCGCTGAAGATCCTTCCCGGACCCATGCCCGCCGGGAGACCCTGGTGCTTGATTCGACTAACGTTGAATTCCGCGACCGCGTCGGTACCGCGATCCGATCGATGACACGCCCAGGGCGACGCTGGCGCCGAGCGCATTGGCGAGAATATCGTCCCAGTCACCGCCTTGACGCCCCGGCACGCAGAGCTGCAGGTATTCGATGGCGATACTGAATGTCACCGCCGCCAGCCAGGCCGACAGCCAGCGGCACCCGGAGAGACGCAGCCCGAGCGCCAGGCCGGCGTAGGCGATGAAGTGGTTGAGCTTGTCCCAGGGCAGGTGCTGCGGCAACTCTTGAGCGGGACTCAAGCTTCCCCAGGCGATCCCCGCCGCCCAGACCAGCGTCGCCACCACCGCGGCCACTCTTGGCCAGCGCGATGGCCCAGCGTCGTCCCACTCTCGGCGGCGGCCGGCTTTCATGGCTCGTCCGCCAGTTCGCCAGGCAGCCCGCAGCGATGGCAGAGCCCGGCAGAAAGATGATTCACCCAGCGTGGATGATCCTCGAGACGCGCGGCACCAAGCGACGAGAGTCGATGCCGGTGGTTGCCGACGAGACGGTAGCCGCCATCGCGCAGAGGACGCGGAATCCAGCGCAACCACTCGAGTCGCTGCCAACCACCCCGCAGCCGGGCGGCCAGGCGCCAGACGGCATCGCTGTTACGGCGGGGTTCGCCGTCGGCGAAACACCAGATGCTGTCTGAATGCGCGAAGTCGATGCCGAAATGCTCGCCGAGCCGATGCGAGACCGAGCCCTCCAGCCCCGCGATGCGCAGCCGGCTGTCCGGCCTTTCGCGGGCCAGCAGCCAGCGAACCGAACGCCGACAGAACGGGCAGTCGGCATCGAACAGCAGCAGGCCATTGCCGCCCTCGCCGCCAGCGGACTCATCGATGATAGGCGGGGCTGAGCTCATGCAGGGCATCCATGAACGCCGTGACGTGATCCGGATCGGTGAACTGACTGATGCCGTGTCCCAGGTTGAAGACATGACCTTCGCCCGGGCCGAAACTTTCGAGGATGCGGGCAACCTCCTCGCGAATCCGCGACGGCGGCGCAAACAGCACGTTGGGGTCGAGATTGCCCTGCAGCGCCACCCGTTCGCCGACGCGCCGACGGGCGTCGCTCAGCTCGGTGGTCCAGTCCAGGCCCACCGCGTCGCAGCCGCTGTCGGCGATCGACTCGAGCCACTGCCCGCCGTTCTTGGTAAACAGGATGACCGGCACCCGGCGGCCGTCGTGCTCGCGAATCAGGCCATCGACGATGCGCTGCATGTAGGCCAGGGAGAACTCGCGATAGGCCGGCGTCGACAATGCCCCGCCCCAGGTGTCGAAGATCTGCACCACCTGGGCGCCGGCGCGAATCTGGGCATTCAGGTAGTCGGTGACCGCGGTGGCGAGTACGCCGAGCAACGCATGAAGGGTGTCGGGGTCCCCGTAGAGCATCGCCTTGAGGTGGCGGAAATCCTTGCTCGAGCCGCCTTCGACCATATAGGTCGCCAGCGTCCACGGGCTACCGGAAAAGCCGATAAGCGGCACCCGGCCACCGAGCTCGCGACGGATCGTGGAGACGGCGTTCATCACGTAGTCGAGATCGCGCTCGGCGTTCGGCGCGCTCAGCGCGGCCACCTCGGCGGCGGAGCGCACCGTCTTGCGGAACTTGGGGCCTTCCCCTGTCTCGAAATAGAGCCCGAGCCCCATGGCGTCCGGAATGGTCAGGATATCCGAGAACAGAATGGCGGCATCCAGCGGATAACGCTCGAGCGGCTGCAGCGTTACCTCGCAGGCCAGTTCGGCGTTGCGACACAGATCCATGAAACTGCCGGCGTGGGCCCGGGTCTGACGATACTCCGGCAGATAGCGGCCCGCCTGTCGCATCATCCAGACCGGCGTGCGGTCCACCGGCTGGCGGGCCAGCGCCCGCAGCAGGCGGTCGTTATGCAGCGCCGGCGGCTGGACAGCGTCGGAAAGCGCCTGCGACTGGGAATCACGGGACAGAGTCATGACGGCCTTTTGCGTTCGAGATTTGCCGGCATTGTAACGGATCGGCCGCCAGGCCTGTTATAATGCCGCCCTTTTTAATTGTCCGGCGCTCTCGGCCAGCATTCGACGCCGGAGCCCCTCCTACCGCGAGGTCATCGTGACGATCCGCTTCATCGCCGCATCGCAACTACCCACTCCCTGGGCGACGTTCATGCTGCACGGCTTCCAGGAAGAGGCCACCGGCAAGGAGCACGTCGTGCTCACCCTTGGCGACGTCACCACGTCGGAACCGGTGCTGGCGCGGGTGCACTCCGAATGCCTGACCGGCGATGCCCTGTTCTCGATGCGCTGCGACTGCGGCTATCAGCTTCAGGAAGCGCTCAAGCGGATCGCCGACGAGGGGCGCGGCGCCCTGCTCTACCTGCGTCAGGAAGGCCGCGGCATCGGCCTGCTCAACAAGATCCGTGCCTATGCGCTGCAGGACGATGGCGCCGACACCGTCGAAGCCAATGAGCGCCTGGGTTTCGGTGCCGACCAGCGCCGCTACGATATCTGTGTGCCGATGCTGGAACATCTGGGCATTCGGTCGCTGCGGCTGATGACCAACAACCCGCGCAAGGTCGAGGCGCTGAGCCAGGATGGCGTCGAGATCCACGAGCGCCTGCCGATCACCACCGGTCGCAACCCGTTCAACGAGCACTACCTGACCACCAAGGTCGGCAAGCTCGACCACATGATGGATCTCGACGATTTCACGCCCGCCAGCGACGTGGATATAGAACGCGACGCCTGAACGACCGCTTCCTCACCCGCGAACTTCTGCCGGCGTCATATTGGCGTCATCATGGCCACACAGACTGAACGCCGAGGTCTCGATTCAGTCACATAAGAGACAGCTTTCCGAATTCTGCCGCCGTAGTGGCAGCCGCCTCGAACAGTGAGGTCTCGAAAATCATGTCCGATCAGCCGCCAGCGTCCGCCAGCGCGCATGAACCCGACGAATTCTCCCGGTTAGAGGAGTGGTTGCACAGCATCAGCCACGGCATCGGCGCGGCGCTGAGTCTCGTCGGCATGATCGTATTGATCGTGCTCGCCAGCGTCGCCGCCCACGTCGACCCCTGGAAGATCGTCAGCGTCTCGCTCTACGGCAGTTGCCTGCTGCTGCTCTACACCGCCTCGACCCTCTACCACGGCTTTCGCGGCCAGCGCCTGAAGCGCGTCTTCCAGGCCTTCGATCACTGCGCCATCTACCTGCTGATCGCCGGCACCTACACCCCCTTCCTGCTGGTCAACCTGCGCGGGCCGATGGGCTGGGCGCTGTTTGCCGTCATCTGGAGCCTGGCACTCGGCGGTATCGCGCTGCGTCTGATCTGGCCCCATCGATTCGACATACTGCGCGTGTTCATCTACCTGATCATGGGCTGGCTGATCCTGATCGCCTCCGACAGCCTCACCGCCCAGCTATCCCCCAACGGCCTCGCCCTGCTGGTGGCTGGCGGCATCACCTACACCGTGGGCGTGATCTTCTACGCCATCCGGGCAATCCCGTTCCATCACGCGATCTGGCACCTGTTCGTGATCGGCGGCAGCGTCTGTCACTTCCTGGCCGTCTACACCGCAGTGCTGCCGTTCGAGACCTGAACTGGCCTCCGGCGATCTCGCTCCAGACGCTATCAATCGCCCCCGTTACCGCCCAGCACGTCGCCCGGATTGCGCAACGGACACTGCGACAGCGACAGGCAACCGCAGCCGATACAGCCATCGAGCTGGTCGCGCAGCAGGGTGAGCTGGGCGATGCGCTCGTCCAGGGCCGCGCGCCAGCGCTCCGACAGCCGCCGCCAGTCCGCCGCCGTGGGGGTGCGCGAGTCGGGTAGCGCTGCCAGTGCCTCGCGGATTTCCGTCAGCGGCACACCGGTACGCTGGGCGATCTTGATCACCGCCACACGGCGCAGCACGTCTCGGGTATAGCGCCGCTGATTGCCGGCGTTGCGCCAGCTGTGGATCAACCCCCTGGTCTCGTAGAAGTGCAGCGTCGATACCGCAACGCCGCTTCGCCGGGCCACATCACCGACGCTCAAAGCCTGTTTGGTGGCGGAGATCGCCCCCCTCCGCGGTGCTCTCGTCGTCATGTTCCACGCTTGACCTCAAGCTTGCTTGAGGAATTAGAGTGCAGCGATTCCAACCTTCTCGCAAGCGAGCGACACCATGCCATCCGATACGCCTCAACCGCCGAGCCGGGGCAGTTCTCGACACGCTCGACCGCCGCCAGCTGCCGTGGTTACCCTCGTCTCCGGCAGTAAAGCTAGGTCACGCAGGGGCCAATCGATGACTCCAGGGTAGCCGAACCGGCGTACAATCAAGGCTGCCCCCGGGCGACCGAACGACCGCGCTCGCGAGTCGTCGCCCCGATCATGAAACCAGACTCCAGGATTGCCATGTTTCGCTGGTTCGAAAACCGCCTCGATCCCTTTCCGCCCCAGGAACCTCAGCGTCCCCCCGATACCCTGGTCGCCTTCTGCCTCCACTACACTCGGGGTGCCTGGCCTTACTTGCTGACGGCGACGGCGCTGATGGCACTGATCGCCGGCATCGAGGTGTGGATGTTCGGCTTTCTGGGCAACATCGTCGACTGGCTTGCCGCCCAGGATCGGGAGACGTTCCTGGCCAGCCAGGGCTGGAAACTGGCCGGCATGGCCTTCGTGGTGCTGATCCTGCTGCCCGGCATGGTGTGGCTGCACTCGCTGTTCCAGCAGCAGACGATGATGGGCAATTTCCCCATGCGTATCCGCTGGCAGGCGCACCGTTATCTGCTGCGCCAGTCGATGCACTTCTACCAGGACGAGTTCGCCGGACGCATCGCCACCAAGGTGATGCAGACCTCGCTGGCCGTGCGCGAATGCGTGATCAAGCTGTTCGACGTGCTCAACTACGTCAGCGTCTATTTCCTGGGCACGCTGCTGCTGGTGGGCAATGCCGACTGGCGCCTGGCGATGCCGCTGGTGGCCTGGCTGGCCGGCTACCTGGTGCTGCTGCGGGTATTCGTGCCGATCATGGGCCGGGTGTCGAAATCCCAGGCCGATGCCCGCTCGCGCATGACCGGGCGCATCGTCGACAGCTACAGCAACATCCAGACCGTCAAGCTGTTCTCCCACGCCCAGCGGGAGGCGTCGTTCGCCAAGGAGGGCATGCACGGTTTCCTGGTCACCGTGTACCGTCAGATGCGCTTGGTGACAGGGCTCTACGGAATGCTCTACCTGCTCAATGCGCTACTGCTGTTCAGTGTCGGCTGGCTCTCCATCGCGCTGTGGCTGGGGGAGTCGATCAGCGTGGGTGCCGTCGCCGTGGCGCTGGGCCTGGTGATGCGGCTGTGGGGCATGTCGCAGTGGATCATGTGGGAGGTTTCGGGCCTGTTCGAGAACATCGGCACGGTCCAGGACGGCATGGCGACGCTGTCGCTGCCGCGCCAGATCGAGGACGCACCCGAGGCTCGGCCGCTCGCCATCGATCGCGGCGAGATCGCGTTCGACCATATCCGCTTCCACTACGGCAAGGGCGGCGGCGTGATCGACGACCTGTCGCTGACCATCCGGCCCGGCGAGAAGATCGGCCTGATCGGCCCGAGCGGCGCCGGCAAGTCGACCCTGGTCAACCTGCTGCTGCGCTTCTACGAGCTGGAGGGCGGCGCCATCCGCATCGATGGCCAGGATATCGCCGAGGTCACCCAGGAGAGCCTGCGCGCCAAGATCGGCATGGTCACCCAGGACACCTCGCTGCTGCACCGCTCGGTGCGCGACAACCTGCTCTACGGTCGCCCCGACGCCAGCGACGAGATGGCCTGGCAGGCGGCGAAGCAGGCCCATGTCTCGGACTTCATCGAGTCACTGCGCGACGTTCACGGTCGAGAGGGGTTCGAGGCGCATGTCGGCGAGCGCGGGGTCAAGCTCTCGGGCGGCCAGCGCCAGCGGCTCGCCATCGCCCGGGTGATGCTCAAGGATGCGCCGATCCTGATCCTCGACGAGGCCACCTCGGCGCTGGACTCCGATGTCGAGGCGGCGATCCAGGAAAATCTCGACCAGTTGATGCGGGGCAAGACGGTGATCGCCATCGCTCACCGGCTCTCCACCATCGCGGCCATGGACCGGCTGGTGGTGATGGAGCAAGGACGCATCGTCGAACAGGGCAGCCATGCCGAACTGATCCGCCACAACGGTCTCTACGCGCGGCTGTGGCGGCGCCAGTCCGGCGGCTTCCTGGAAGCGGAAGCCGCGCCGCCATCGACACAGGAGGTTCGCTGAGCCAGGCCGCGCGGTGGGAGCCGGCGCGGTCAGCTCCGGTAGGAGGGCAGTCCCGATACCCCCTGCAGCGCCGAGTCGCTGCGGCCGGCGTCCGGAATCACGCTGAAGGTGCCGTCGGTCTCCAGCACCACGGCATGGACGCCTTCGACGTCGGCGATGCCGTTCTCGCGGATGGCCGCGCGAACCTCGGCTTCGGCGACGCGCTCCCGGGTCATGGTCGCCTGCTGAAAACACCCCTGGAAGAGCAGCAGCGTCGGCTGCGACTTGACCAGGTTCTTGATCGCGCGGGAACGGACGGACGTGAACGTGATCGCGAACTGCAACAGCACGATCAACAGGAAGGCGGTGATGCTTTGCGCCAGCGATACTTGCGTGGATACCAGCGCCGTCGACAGCGTCGACCCCAAGGCGATGGTGACCACGAAATCGAAGGCATTCCATTTCGATAGCGTACGCTTGCCGGACAGTCGGATGATGGCGATCAGGACCAGATAGCTGATGATGCCGACGACGATGGTGTGCAGGACAGGCGGCATGAACGAACCCCGTGAACGAGTGAGCAGCGATCTGTCAGCCTAGGCGGCTTGTGCCGATGCCGCCAGCCGTGACGCCCCGATCCCAGCACAGGCTCTCGATCAAGAACGACTCAGCTCACCAGTTTCAGCCCCACCACCGCCGAGACGATCATCGCCACGAAGGCGAGGCGCAGCGGTCTGCGCGACTCACCCCACAGCAGCATGCCCATCAGCGTGCTGCCGAGGGTGCCGATCCCGGTGAAGATGGCATAGGCCACGCCCATGTCGATCGAGCGCATGGCGATCGACAGCAGGCCCAGCGAACTGCCGAAACCGACGACGAGCAGCAGCAGGCCGTGCAGACGCTGGCCGCGATTGAGGCGATCGAAGCCGGCGACGCCGACGATCTCGAAAGCGCCCGACACCAGCAGGGCGATCCAGTGCAGTGTGGTCGGTTCCATCAGTCGCTCACCCGTTGCAATCCGATCACGCCGGTCAGCAGCAGCGCGATGAAGGCCAAGACCGGCCAGTGAAACGCCACGCCGAACAGCAGCCAGTCGGCGACGGCCGTGCCCGCCGCGCCCAGGCCGACGAAGACCGTATAGACGGTGCTGGTGGGCATGTAGCGCACCGCCCGCGAGGCCAGCCACAGGCTGGTGACCGCCAGCACGACGGTGAGCACCCAGTCCGGCACGGTTTCGGCATGCTTCAGGCCGGCTGCCCAGCCGACCTCGGCCAGGCCCGCCAGCGGCAGGATGATCCACTGCGGTCGCATCATGACTTGCACCCATCGGCAAAGAATGACTAACTAACGGTCGTTAGTTTATTTCACCCCATCAAACTTGGCAAGCTACGCCCTCTACCCCACTGGAAGACGACCCTTGAAGACCCGCGACCGCCTCAAGCAGATCGGCCTCTCGCTGTTCGCCCGCCACGGCTACGAAGCCACGACGCTGGCCCAGATCGCCTCCGCAGCGGGCATCAAGAAGCCCTCGATCTACAATCACTTCGACAGCAAGGCCGCGCTGTTCCTGGAGCTGTCCCGCGACGCCGACGACGACATGATCGCGCTGATCGACGCCAGCCTGGCCGAGATGGCGGACGCCCCGTTCGAACGACGGCTGCGACACCTGCTGCAGCAGTGCGCCACCTTTGCCTATCGTGAGCATCAAGGCGTTTTCTACAAGCGCTTCCTGCTGTTTCCTCCCCACGACCTCGTCGCCGAGACCGAGGCGATCACCGAGCAGGGCGAATCACGAATCGATCGGCGCCTGCTCGCCTTCGTCCAGGCAGGGCACCGAACCGGCGCCTTGCGCGAGACCTTGGCTGACGATCACTTCGTCGCCGCCTTCTACTGCGTCGTCGACGGGCTGCTATCGGAGACCTTCATGTATGAAAGACCTGAACTGGAGCGCCGGTTCGAAGGCGTCTGGTCGGTATTCTGGGCGGGCGTGAAGGCGGACTGATCAGCCTTCGGGCTTGCGATACGCCTGATAGCAGTGCTGGTTGCGCTCGAGGGCAACCAGCGAGTGGGTGTCGAGGCCGGGGATGTCGGCGATCTCCAATCCATCCAGCGCGGCGATGGAGTCGGGCGGGCAGTCGTTACGCGGCGGTATGTCGTTCCACCCCAGCAGGAACAGGCCGCCGGGCCTGAGGCAGACCGCCGCGCCAGCAAAAGCCGTCTCCACCGCGTCGGGCTCGTCCAGCCCCCATCCCAGTACACCGTTGCAGATGACCGCATCGAGGCTTGCCGGAGCGATGTGCTCGGTGATGTCGGTCATGTTCGCGACGATGTGCGGGTCACCACCGAAAGCCGCCTTGGCAGGATCGATCTCCATGGTCATCACCCGCTTGCGCGGCAGCAGCGCCGGATAGTGGCGGGTATACCAGGCACACCCGACGAGCAGCAGCGACTCCACCGCCGGGTCGCGGTCGAGCGCGGGCAACACCACGTCCTCGAGCAGTCTCCGGTCGCCGTAGCGGTAACGCAGTATCCATCCACTCTTGTCGATCGTGCCCAGCATGCGGGCGGCAGTGCGGTAGAGATCGGCCTTCGCTGGCATCCAGTCACGTCCCTGTGGTGGGAGTCTCGGCGTTCGTACCTCTATCTAAGCGTGTTACCTGCCACGAGACAATAGCGTCCGATCTCGGCGCGGGACGGCTTCAGCCCGCGCGCTGCTCCCGTGTCTTCTTGATCAGATCGTAGGCGTTGCTGATCTCGCTGGTCCGCTCCTTGGCCATCTCGCGCATGCTCTCGGGCAAGCCCTTGCCGGCCAGCTTGTCGGGATGGTTCTCGCTCATCAGCTTGCGATAGGCGCGCTTGAGCTCGGCATCGGAGGCATCCTCGGAGACGCCCAGCACGCGATAGGCGTCCTCCAGCGACTGACCGCTGCTCGCCCCGCCGGCCCCCTGCTGGGCGCCACCGCGCAACATCGCTTCGATCTGCTGGATCTCCGCTTCGGAGAAGCCGAGGCCCCGGGCCACGCGAAGCAGCATGTCGTGCTCAGCGGGGTGCATCTGGCCGTCGGCGGCGATGGCCGCCAGCTGCACCTGCAGGAACACCTGCAGCAGCGCGCGCTGGCCGCCGGTAACGCGGCGCACCGTTTCCACCTCGGCGTCGAGGTCGAACTCCGGCGACTTGCCGCGATTGAAGGCCGCCTTGGCCCGCTCGCGCATCTGTCCGCTCAGATTGAGGCGATCGAACAGCATCTCGGCGGTGCGGATCTCGTCCTGGGTGATATGGCCGTCGACCTTGCACACGCACCCCATCACCGCGAAGGTCGACTCCAGGAACTGGTGCTGGATATTGACGACCCGCCCCACCAGCGAGCTGCGCAGCTTGCGGCTGATCCACCAGCCGATGGCGGCACCGATCAGAAGGCCCGGCAGCTTGCCGAAGAGATAGCCGATGACGGCGCCGATCAGAATGGCAATTGACATGAAAGTCCTATCGGTCGTTGTTGGTGTTCAAGCGTTGGTGGATGGCGGCCTCGATTCCCGTGGCGTCCAGGCCGCAATCGCGCAGTAGCTCGGCGGGCTTGCCATGTTCGACGAAAGCATCGGGAATGCCCAGGTTGAGCACCTGGGCCTCGACGCCTTCCGCCGCCAGCAGTTCGTTGACGGCGCTGCCCGCGCCGCCGGCCACCACGTTCTCCTCCAGCGTCACCAGCAGGTCGTGATCCCGTGCGGCCGCCAGGATCGCCTCCCGGTCCAGTGGCTTGACCGAGCGCATGTTGAGGTGCGTCGCATCGAGCCGCTCGGCGACTTCGGCCGCCGGCGTGTTGAGACTGCCGAAGGCCAACAGCGCAACGCGCTTCTCCGACGCGGCCGATTCACGCCGCCGTTCGGCCCTGCCGATCGGCACCCGAGCGGCCAGATCCGTCGGCAGCTCGCTGCCGGGCCCGGTACCGCGCGGATAGCGCACCGCGGCGGGGCCGGGATGGTGGTAGGCGGTCGACAGCATCGCGCGGCACTCGGCCTCGTCCGCCGGCGCCAGAATGATCATCTCCGGCACGCAGCGCAGATAGGAGAGATCCAGGGCACCGTGGTGGGTGGGGCCATCCTCGCCGACGAGACCGGCGCGGTCGATGGCAAAGGTCACATCGAGGTGCTGGACGGCGACATCGTGAATCAGCTGGTCGTAGCCGCGCTGCAGGAAGGTCGAATAGATCGCGACGACCGGCTTCATCGCCTCGCAGGCCATGCCCGCCGCCAGCGTCACCGCATGCTGCTCGGCGATCGCCACGTCGTAGTAACGCTCGGGATAGGTCTGCGAGAAACGAATCAGATCCGAGCCCTCGCGCATCGCGGGCGTGATCCCGATCAGTCTCGGATCCTCCGCCGCCATGTCGCACAGCCAGTCGCCGAAGACGTTGCAATACTTCCTCGGCTTCGGACGCGGGGTGGATTGCGCCGGCGCCCCGGCAGCGCTCATGGCAGCCGCCGGCGGTGTGATGGCATCCACTTGCGGCGGCGGCGGTGGCGTCTTTTCCAGCTTGGTGATCGCATGGAAGCCGATCGGGTCGGCTTCCGCCGGACGAAAGCCACGCCCCTTGCGGGTGCGGACGTGGAGAAACTGCGGGCCGTCGAGATCACGCACGGTCTCCAGCGCCTGGTTCAACGCCGCCAGATCGTGGCCGTCGATCGGCCCGAGATAGTTGAAGCCCATCTCCTCGAACAGCGTCGCCGGGCTGATCATGCCCTTGACGTGCTCTTCGGTACGCCGGGCGAGCTCCAGCGCGCCGGGGAGATGGGACAGGACCCGCTTGCCGTTCTCGCGCATGGCGGTGTAGGGCTTGCTGGTCAGGATCCGGGTCAGGTAGCTCGCCATGCCACCGACGTTTTCCGAGATCGACATCTCGTTGTCGTTGAGCACGACCAGCAGGTTGGCGTTGACGTGGCCGGCGTGGGCCAGCGCCTCGAACGCCATGCCGGCGGTCAGCGCGCCGTCGCCGATCACCGCGCAGACACGACGTTTCTCGCCCTTGGTCCGGGCGCTCAGCGCCATGCCCAGCGCTGCCGAGATCGAGGTGCTCGAGTGGCCGACGCCGAAGGTGTCGAACGGCGACTCTTCACGCCGCGGGAACGCCGCCAGGCCGCCATACTGGCGGATGCTCGCCAGCGCCTCGCGGCGGCCGGTCAGGATCTTGTGCGGATAGGCCTGATGGCCGACATCCCACAGCAAGCGATCGTGAGGCGTTTCCAGCGCACGGTGCAGCGCCACGGTCAACTCGACGACGCCGAGGCCGGCACCGAAATGGCCGCCACTGCAGCCTACGCTGTAGAGCAGGTAGGCGCGCAGCTCGTCGGCGACCTGTCGCTGCTGGGTCAGCGACAGCGTGCGCAAGCCCGCAGGCGACTCGAGCGTGTCGAGCAGCGGGGTGAATGGGCGCCGAGTGGGAATTTCATCGAACAGCTTCATAAAATGTCGTTACCGGGTCAGTGATCGCGATCGATCATGAAACGGGCCAGAGCCGCCAGTGGCAGGCCTGCCTCGCCCAGCGGCTGCAGGGCCTCGAGCGCCTCGTCGAGCAGGTGGAGCGCGCGCTCACGGGCCTGTGCGACACCGAGAAGAGCAGGATAGGTCGGTTTGTCGCGGCGCGCGTCGGCGCCGGAGGTCTTGCCCAGCGTCCGGGTGTCGCCGGTGACGTCGAGCACGTCGTCGTGAATCTGGAACGCCAGCCCCATCGCCGCGGCGTAATTGTCCAGCGCCGCCACCCTGGGATCGGACTCCTCGACCGCGACCAGCGCGCCCAGGCGCACGGCGGCACGGATCAACGCCCCCGTCTTGTGCTGGTGCATCATTTGCAGTGCGGCGAGATCCATCGGGGCGCCCACGGCACCGAGATCGATCGCCTGCCCCGCCGCCATGCCATCCCGACCGGCGGCCTGGGCGAGCGTGGTGATCAGGGCCGCCAGCCGCGGGTGCGGCCTGGAGGCAAGCGCCTCGAACGCCAGCGTCTGCAGCGCATCGCCGGCCAGAATGGCCAGCGGCTCGTCGAAGGCGCGATGGACCGTCGGTCGGCCGCGGCGGAGGTCGTCGTCATCCATCGCCGGCAGATCGTCGTGAACCAGCGAATAGGCATGGATCATCTCGATCGCCGCCGCCGGCGCATCCAGCGCGTCGTCCTCGGCCCCGAGCGCACGGCCGGCGAGATAAACCAGCACCGGACGCAGCCGCTTGCCGGAGCCCAGCACGCTGTACCGGAGTGCATCGTCGAGAGTGGCGCAGCTGCCGTTCTGGCGATTGAGCCAGCCGGTCAGCACGTGTTCGCTGCGTGACCGCGCCGCGTCGATCACCGCCGCGACGCCGGGTTGATCAGCGCTCATGGTCCGGCTCCCGGGTCTCGAACGGCACGGACTGCAGGCTGCCATCACCCTGCTCGAGCAGGGCCTGAACCTGAAGTTCGGCACTGTCGAGGCGGTGCTGGGCATCTCGCGTCAGCCGGACGCCACGCTCGAAGGCGCTCAACGAGGCTTCCAGCGTCAGTTCGCCGGATTCGAGCTGCGCCACCAGCGTCTCGAGTCGATCCAGCGTCGCGGCGAAATCCTTGGGGTCGTCCTGGGAAACGTCCTTGTCAGCCATCTTGTCGGGCATGGGGCTCTCGTGTCATCGCTCGCGGCCATCCAGATGGCGCCGGGAGCTCTCATCGAGGCGCGAACGTCCGGATAACGCCACGCCAGTTCGGAAACGGCTTCCCAGTATACACCGCCGCCCCGGGGGGGCGTCTGCCCCCGGCGGCAAATCCGGCACGGCGGCCTCGCGACCGCCCATGCCGGGCTCGGCAGCGCACTTGACAATGCATCCGCTTCACGTCGAAGCCGCGTCATTTTCATCGTGCCCGGCGGTGCCTGTGTTAAGCTATGCGCCCGCTGGCGCCACCGAGTCGGGGGCTCCCCGCCCCGGGTCGCCAGATCTTCCCATGAATGCGACGCCGCTCGTCATGCCACCGTCGCCACAAGCCGATGAAGAAGGGTTGATCCACCAATGGCCAAGACGTCTCTGGACAAGAGCAAGATCAAGATCCTCCTGCTCGAGGGCATTCATCAGTCCGCCGTGGACACGCTGCTGAACGCGGGTTACACCAGTATCGAGACGCTCTCCACGTCGCTGACCGAAGAGGATCTGATCGACAAGATCCGCGACGTGCACTTCATCGGCATTCGCTCCCGGACGCAGCTTACCGAGCGGGTCTTCGCCGCGGCGGAAAGGCTCACCGCCGTCGGCTGTTTCTGCATCGGCACCAATCAGGTCGATCTCGATGCGGCGCTCAAGCGCGCCATCCCGGTGTTCAATGCGCCCTACTCCAACACCCGCTCGGTGGCGGAGCTGGTCCTGGCCGAGACGATCATGCTGCTGCGCGGCATTCCCGAGAAGAATGCCCGCGCGCACCAGGGCGGCTGGCTCAAGTCGGCCAAGAACTCCCACGAGGCGCGCGGCAAGACACTGGGGATCATCGGCTACGGCAGCATCGGGGCCCAGCTCTCCGTGCTCGCCGAAGGGCTCGGCTTCGACGTGCTCTACTACGATGTGGTGACCAAGCTGGCCATGGGCAACGCGCGCCAGGTGGGCAGCCTGGAAGAGCTGCTCGCCCGCGCCGACGTGGTCACGCTGCACGTGCCGGACCTGCCCTCCACCCGCTGGATGATCGGTACCGAACAGGTCGCGCTGATGAAGCAGGGCGGCATCCTGATCAACGCCTCGCGCGGTTCGGTCGTGGATATCGACGCGCTGGCCGAGTCGCTCAAAAGCGGCAAGCTGCTGGGCGCGGCAATCGACGTTTTCCCGGTCGAACCCAAGGGTGCCGACGAAGAGTTCACCTCGCCGCTGCGCGGGCTCGACAACGTGATCCTGACGCCGCACATCGGTGGCTCGACCCTGGAAGCCCAGCAGAACATCGGCATCGAGGTCGCCGAGAAGCTGGTCACCTACTCCGACAACGGCACCACCATCACCTCGGTCAACTTCCCCGAAGTGGCACTGCCGTCGCATCCGGACAAGCACCGCCTGCTGCATATCCACGAGAACGTGCCCGGCGTGCTCTTCGAGATCAACCGCGTACTCTCCGAGAACGGCATCAACATCGCCGGCCAGTTCCTGCAGACCAACGACAAGGTCGGCTACGTCGTCATCGACGTCGACAAGGCCTACGGCAAGCAGGCGCTGGAAGCGCTCAAGCAGGTGAACCACACCCTGCGCCTGCGGGTACTCTACTCCGAGAGCGACTATCAGGCCTGATCGTCGCCTCGGTGTACCGTCGACCGACAAGCCGCCCGCGGGCGGCTTGTTGCGTCAGGTCCCGGAAATCACCGCCGCCTAGGGCAGTTCGCCGGTACCATTCTGGCCGCGGGAGGCGTCTGCCGGGTTGCTGGTCGGCCCTTCCTGGGGCACGCCGGGCTTCACCTCGCGCTGGCCATCGTTGTAGCGGTTGAACGTGCAGCCGCTGACGAGGGAGAGCAGGACCAGGGCTCCGACAAACGGGACGAGAGTGCGCATAACGGTTCCTTGAATCATCGATGATGGCGGCGATACGCCGTCGCCGCTCTGGTATTTTCCACCTCGTGGCATCGGCCGGCGATGCCTCAGAAGTCGATTCCGATACCAGCATAGACCGTTCGCCCCGGTGCCGGCTCGAAATAGCGGTCGTTACTGGCATTGATACGCACGTTGGCGTAATGCTCGACGTCGAACAGGTTGCGAACGCCGCCGTAGAGGTTGAGCACGGTATCGCCGCCCAGACGCCAGCCATCCCCCCCGCGCAGGTTGACCAGCCAGTAGTCGCCGACGTGAACGTCGCCGGCGTTGTCGGCCACCATATCGCCGACGTACTGCGTCTCGAGCGCCGCGAAGCGCCGATCCAGCCCCTGCCAGGTCAATCGATTGACCCAGGTCTGCTCCGGCAGGCCGGGGATGCGATTGCCACCGTAGTCGCCCGCCTCGCTGGCGTAGCTGTCGAACTCGTAGCGGGCCAGCGTCAAGGCGCTGTCGATTCGCCAGCTCGGATCGAACTGCCAGCCCAGCGCGACCTCGAGTCCGTCACGATCGCTGTCGCCGGCGTTCTCGTAGAAGGTGCGTCCATCATCGCCCTCGTAGGGCACCAGCTCGTCGCGCACGCGCACCGAGAACAGCGCCACGTCGTAGTCGAGACCGTTGTCGAAATTGCCGCGCAGGCCGAGCTCGCGACTCCAGGATTTCTGCGGCTCGATATCCGGATTGAACCCCCCGATGCCGGCGGGATTGGCGAACTCGGAGAAGGTCGGCGTCTCGTAGGCGGTACCGGTATTGACGTAGACCTGATGGTTGCGGCGATAGCGATAGCTCAACCCGGCCGAGCCGCTCCATTGATGGAAGGTCCGGTCGCCGCCGTTGTCGCCGTCACTGAGATAGTCGTCATCGATATCGAGATCGACCCGGTCGTAGCGCCCCCCCAGTGACAGGGTCCAGCGCTCGGTGAGATCGAGATCGCCCTGCAGGAAGGTACCGACCGAAGTGGCCGTCTGAGTCTCGTCGGCGACCTTGCCGGTGACATCGCCATTGAAGGCGACGTTCTTGCGCCCGCGGTCGTCTTGCTGACGCGCCAGGTCGAGCCCCGCCACATAGCGCAGCGGCATGTCGCCCACGCTCAATGTCTGGTGGTACTCGGCGCTGGCGCCGTAATAGTCGCGCTGATAGTCGATCAGGCTATCGCCGGGGTAAGGCAACTGCTGTTCGAAATCCCGCTTGAGATAGAACCCCTTGAGGTAGAACTCCCCGGGACCGGCCGACAGATCCTCGTACTGCAGCCCCAGCACCTGCTGATCGACCGACTGGCCGGTATCGTAGGCCTCGGTAAAGCGCCCCGCCTGATCGCGATCCTCGTGGACCTGCTCGCGGGTCAAGCCGCCCGGATCTTCCGAGCGCGGATTGTCGAGCAGGTTGACGATCGCCGTCAGCGCACGATCGCTGCCCAGCTCGCGGCGCAGCTTGGCGTTGAGCAGGTACTTCTCGGTCGAACTGTGATCGCGGTAGCCATCGACATTGAGCGCCGACACGCTGACGTGGTGGGACCACGGCCCGTTCACCCCGCCGTTGCTGACCGCGTACTTCCGATAACCGTCACTGCCGCCTTCCATACGGACATGGCTACCCGGGTCATCGCTGCCATCGGCGGTCGTCACGCTGATCACACCGCCGGCGGCGTTACCGTACTGGACGGCCGCCGGGCCCCGAATCACCTCGATGCGCTCGGCGCTGTCGAGATCGATGGCATCGAGCTGGGCCTGGCCATCCGGCAGGGTATAGGGAATGCCGTCGACGACAACGGTGATCCCGCGCACACCGAAGGGCGCACGAGCGCCGAAGCCGCGGATGGAGATCCGCTGCCCCTGGGCGAAATTGTCGCGATTCTGCAGAAAGAGACCGGGAACGGTGACCAACGATTCGTCCAGACGGACGCGCTGCTGGCCCTGCTGGATCTCGTCGCGATCGACCACCGAGACCGCGGCAGGCGTCGCGTAAAGCTCACGGGCAAGCCGTGGCGCGGTGATCTCGATCACCGGCTGCGCGCCGGACGAAGCAGTTGCCGGCGCGGGCTGTGCCAGCACGACGCCGGGCATGGCGGCACCGAGAGTCAGCGCCGTCGAGAGATAACGGAATGTCATGGCGTTCCCTGCAATCAGAATGTCGCCGCTTTTCCCGCGGCTTGAATCACGAGCTGGCGTGAGAAGCCCCATTCTTGCGTCTCCAGCCCGCCCCCGCAAGGCGATCCGTCCAGAACGGGATTGGCGGGAACCGACAAGCTCGACCATGCTGGAGGCGCGAACTCGGTATCCCTTCGCACCCATCCCGCATTAGGCAAGGAGGCTTGATCATGGATCTGGCGATTCGCGGTAAAACGGCGCTGATCACGGGCGCTCAGGGCGGTATCGGTCTGGCCACGGCCAAATCGCTCGCCGCCGAAGGCGTCAACCTGGTTCTCAGCGATCTCGATTCGGAGGCGCTCTCCCGCGCTGCCGCCGAGCTCGATGGCGACCCGCTCTGCATCGTGGCGGACGTCACCGATCAGGCCGACATCGATGCGCTGGTTCGCCAAGGCGTCGAACGCTTCGGCGCGATCGATATCGTCGTCCATACCGCAGGCGTCACCGGAGCCAAGGGCGACCCGCTGGAACTCAGCGACGAGGATTACGAACACGCCTGGCAGATCGACTTCTTCTCGGCGGTCCGATTGGCGCGAGCGACCATTCCGCCGATGCGCGACCGCGACTGGGGGCGCTTCATCTGCCTGACCTCGGAAAACACCATCCAGCCCTACTGGGAGGAGGCGGTCTACAATACCGCCAAGGCGGCGCTCAGCACATTCGTCAAGAATCTCTCCTACAAGGAAGCCGCCAATGGGGTGCTGTGCAACACGGTTGCGCCAGCTTTCGTCGCCTCGCCGATGACCGACGGCATGATGAAGCAGCGCGCCGAAGCGCTCGGCTGCACCTTCGAGGAAGCGATCGAGAGCTTTCTGGAGGAGGAGCGCCCCGGGATCGTCGCCAAGCGCCGCGGCGAAGCCGACGAGGTGGCCTTCGTCATCACCATGCTGGTGTCGCAGCACGCCTCGTTCGTCAACGGCAGCAACGTGAGGGTCGACGGCGGCTCGGTCATCTCGGTCCAGAATTGAGTCGAATCGCGCCCCACCCAAGCGCTGCCATGAAAAACGGGGCCGCAGCCCCGTTCTGGTTCGGCATCTCTGCGCCGGCCGATCACATGTTGTAGACCAGCGACACCCCCGTGGCGGTATCGGTCTGGCTGGACGCACCCGGCGGTGGGCTGTCGTTGAATTCGACCTCGTAGGAAACCTTGAGCGCCAGCGTGTCGTTCATCGCCACCGTCAAGGCGGTTTCCGAGCGCCCGATGATGTTCTCGTCGGAAGCCTCTGTCGCCAGCGACTGCGAGAACTTCGACGTCTCCGAGAACTGCCAGTCGTAGTCGAGCCCGGCATAGAGCAGGCCGACGTTGTCGTGGCCGCCCTCTTCGTACTCGTCGTGACGCACGCCCGGGCCGATCTCCACGGCCAGCGAGTGCGGCGGACCGCTCAGCAGTTGGCGCCCGTAGCCGCCGGCCAGGGTCGACTGGGAGTCGTAGCCGGAGAAGCGATCCTTGTCCCAGCGGGCCAGACCGAACAGGTAGTTGGAGGCAGAGAGGTTGTAGCGCGTCCGCCCGGCGACCAGATACTCCTCCGCCGAGGTTTCGTCGTTGTCGCTGGCGCTCTTGGCAGCCGCCTTGAAACTGTAGGACCACGCCTGCCGGAACCAGGTCATGTCGACACCGGCACGCAGGCTCTCGCTGTTGCTGTTGCCGCTGATCTTGTTGTAGCCCAGTTCGGCGGTTCCCTCGAAAGGCTTCTCCGCCTGCGCCGGATTGTCCATGACCTCGAAATCCTCGAGCTGGGCCTGCGCCATGCCGGCACCGGTCAGACCCGCGATGCCCAGACTGGCGGCCATGAGCGTTCTCAGGCGCCGCGAATGTCCCTGAGCGGGCTGTCGTCCTTGATGATTCACACTGTCGGCCTCTTGTGGCAGTCGAAACGCGCCATCCGTCGAATTGACGTCAGCGCTTTTCATTAGACGTAACCCAGGACGAGGAAACAACCGAACAGTGTTTTACTCCTTATTTCCCTGCGAATTCATGCGTCCCCGCGAATTCGTGGCGCCCGCCCCGGCGCGAGCAGGACATCGACGGGCGAGATATAAAAAAGGCGAGCCATTGGCTCGCCACAAACTTCCGTCAATGATTCGTTAGGTCTCATCCCGACGGAAGAGCGCTCGGGAGATGCATCGCGAGAGAGCCGAACCGGCTCGTCGGCCGGACACGCGATGCACCCTGTCAAGAGAGTGCCGTCGACAACGAGACCCACCCGTCATCGCCGCTCATGGCTGCCAAGTTAAGCGAGCGACGACCGGGCGTCAATATTTATGGAAACCATTTCCACTTTTTTAATGGCGAATGCGGCAGCGTCAATCAGAAGCAGGTCTCGATCACCGCCTTCACCGCCAGTCGATCGTCGACCAGCAGCATCCGCCGCCACTTGTCGAAGGTCAGGCAGGGATGCGAAGTGCCGAAGGCAATGACATCGCCAACCGCAACCTCGGCACTGTCGGGAATCTCGAGAAAGACGTGCTGATCCATGATCTTCGTCGTTCGCCACGAGCGGATGTCGACGGGCGCCGAAATGTCATCGTCGTGCCGGCGATAGAGACGGAGCGGCAACGGCAGGTCCGGCTCGTGACCGATGTCGCGCTTGCCCAGGGCGATGATCGCCAGGCCCGGCTCGGGTAGCGACTGAACATGGGCGAACACTTCCAGTGCCGGCTCCAACTCGCCCTCGAGCGCCGGATCACGGGCCTTGATCGCCTCCATCGCACCGGCATAGAGCTTGTGATCGTGAACCACGTAACAGCCCGGTCTCAGCACCGGCGTGTAGTGCTCGCGCAGCTCCGCCTTGTCGAACGCTTCGGCGATCAGATCGAACCACTTGGAGCCGGAGGCCGTGACGATCGGCGCCTCGCGCTGGAGTGCGCCGCTGGCGCGGAGCGTCTTGACGGTATCGACCAGCCGCTCGCCGTAGGCGCGTACCGCGGCGATCTCGTCGTCGCCGCCGATCATGCCCTCGTAACCCTCGATGCCGACCAGCGCCAGCGCCGGCTCGGCGGCGATCGCCGCCACTAGCGCGTCGACCTGCTCGGCATCACGGCAACCACAGCGGCCGCCGTCGATACCCAGCTCGACCAGTACGTTCAGTGTCAGGTTCCTGGCGGCGAAGAATGCCCCCAGGTCGCGAACGTTGTCCGCGCCGTCGACCACACAGTAGTACTCCAGGCCCGCCTCGATGGCATCCGCCACCAGCGCCATGTTCGGCCGACCGACCAGTTGATTGACCATCAACACCCGCGCTATGCCATGGGCATGCGCCGCCACCGTCTGCACCGCCGTGGCCAGGGTAATGCCCCAGGCCCCCGCCTCGAGCTGACGCTGAAACAGCGCTGGCGCCATGGTGGTCTTGCCGTGAGGAGCGAGCTTGGCACCGTGGTCATCGGCGAAGCGCTGCATCCATGCCAGGTTGTGGGCCAGCGGCGTCTCGAGTATCGCCGCCGCCGGCAGTGGCACGTCGGTCAGCAGCTGGGCAGGCGTCGACCTTGGGGTCCCTTTCTGCCGCGTTGCCGGGGGAGTCGTCTTGTTCATGATCTGTTCTCCGGATGGGGATGTCAGCGGGGGGCGGTCTCGCGGGAGAGCGAGCAGGATGCCTCGCGCAAGGCCGTAAGCAGGGTTTCACGGCGCGCTTCGTCGGCGTCACGGCCGACGGTGAAGCAGAGCGTGGCCAGGGCTGGACCGGAACCCTCGTGGATGGGAACGGCCATGCAGCAGGCGAAACTGTCGACCAGCCCTTCGGTCAGGGCGTAACCCCGGCGACGCGTCGACTCGATATCGGCGATGAACCCATCGACATCGATGCGCTCGCCGCTGGGAAGCGTGAAATCCTCCTCTGGTATCAGCTCCAGCATCGCTTCCCGACTCATGCCGCCGAGCAGCACCCGGCCGGATGCGGTCCAGGGAATCGGCACCTTCACCCCGACTTCGGAGCTGATACGAAAAGGCCGGGCGCCGTTCTCGTTGAGCATGACCGTGTACTTGTCACCATCGAGCATGCACAGCTGGGTGGTCTCGTCGAAACGCGCCGATAACTGGCGCATCACGGGCCGGGCACGGCGCAGCAGATCGTTGTGGTCGGCATAGTCGAGACCGAAGTAGTGCATTGCCCGGCCGAAGAAGATCCGGCCGTCGCTCTCCGTCTCCAGCCAGCCCGCTTCACTGAGCAGGTTGACCAGCTCGTAGACGCTCGATCGCGGCGCGCCGGTGGCCGCCATCAACTCCTTCGGCGTCATCGGTTGACGGTGCAAGTGCAGCTGCTCGCACAGCGAGATGACGCGATCGACGCCACGAGCTCGCGGCGTCGATGTAGTACTGGAACGGCTCATATCACCTCGTCGATGGCTGTCTGGGCCTCAGTCTAGCGGCCCTCGCCTGCGGCCGGAAAACCCACTTGCGCAGGGGCGATGGATGGGTGCAGTATAATTTCATCCGATAAATCGGACAACGGTCCGATATATCGGACAAATAACAGCAACAAGACGAGTCCACTCCATGAAAACGATCCTCAAAGCGCTGGGCGCCGTTGCGGCGTTCACCCTCATCCCCTCTCTTGCCGCCGCGACCGCCCAGGCCGATACCTTGCAGACGGTACTCGACCGCGGCGAACTGATCGTCGGCACCGGCAGCTCGAATCCGCCCTGGCATTTCACCGACAACGGCCAGACCGTCGGTTTCGATGCCGATATCGGCCACATTCTGGCCCAGGGCCTGTTCAACGATCCGAGCAAGGTCCGTTTCGTCAACCAGTCCTCGGATGCCCGCATCCCCAACCTGCTGACCAACAAGGTCGACATCTCCTGCCAGGGGATGACGGTCACGGCGGCCCGCGCCCAGCAGGTGGCGTTCACCGTGCCCTACTACCGGGAAGGCGTCGGCCTGCTGATGCTCAAGGGTAGCGACTATGCCGACTACGACGCGCTCAAGGCGGCCGGCAGCGACATCACGATCGCCGTGCTGCAGAACGTCTATGCCGAGGAGATGGTTCACCAGGCGCTGCCACAGGCGAAGGTCGACCAGTACGAGAGCCAGAACCTGATCTACCAGGCGCTCAACTCACGTCGCGCCAATGCCGTGGCCACCGATCTGTCGACGTTGAAGTGGTACATGAAGAACAACGCCGGACGCTATGTCGATGCCGGCTACAGCTGGAACCCGCAATCCTATGCCTGCGCGGTCTCGCCGGACGACCAGCGCTGGTTGAACTTCGTCAATACCACCCTCGAGGAAGCCATGTACGGCGTCGAGTTCCAGCGCTATGCCGATGCGTTCGAACAGTGGTTCGGCGAGCGTCCTCCCGCACCGCAGACCGGCTTCCCCGCCGAAATGCGCTGACCCCCGGCCCGCCGGCGTTGCCGGGCGGCCTCTGGCCCGGCAATGCCCTCCCGAACCGCTTCCCCGAGCGGATGGACTGACATGAACTATCACTTCAACTTCGCCCCCATCCTGGATCAGTGGCCGGTACTGCTCAGCGGCCTCGGCCTCGGCCTGCTGCTGGCGCTGGTGTCGATCGCCATCGGCTCCGTGCTGGGGCTGGTCGTGGCCTTTGCCAGCCGCGCCCCCAGCCCCTGGCTACGCAGCCTGGCCTTTACCTGGATATCGATCCTTCGCAATCTGCCGATTCTGGTGATCGTGCTGTTCCTGTTCTTCGGCATGCCGCAACTCGGGCTGTCGCTGGACAAGATCACCAGCTTCATCGTGGCCCTGTCGCTCTACGCCAGTGCCTACATGGCGGAGGTCTTCCGTGGCGGGCTGCTCAGCGTTCCCAAAGGGTTGACCGAAGCCGGACAGGCGATCGGGCTGACGTCATTCCGAATCAAGCGCTACATCGTGCTGCCGATCATGTTTCGCAACGCCCTGCCGGCGTTCGGCAACAACTTCATCTCGCTGTTCAAGGACACCTCGCTGGCCGCCACCATCGCGGTCCCCGAACTGACGTTCTATGCCCGCAAGATCAACTCCGAGACCTTCCGGGTGATCGAGGTCTGGCTCGTCGCCTCGCTGCTCTACATCGTCTGCTGCTACGCCATCACGCTGGTGCTCAGGGCAATGGAGAAGCGACTGGTGCTGGAGAAAAACTGACATGGAATGGGATTACTTCCTGAATGAAGTGGTCGCCAATCGCGACGCGCTGCTGCATGGCGCGGCGATCACCTTCGCCGTATCACTGATCGCGATTCTGGCCGGCACCGTGCTCGGCATCGTGATCGGCATTGCCGTCACCTACGGTGGCAAGCCGCTCAGATGGCCAGCTCGCCTCTACATCGACATCATCCGCGGGACGCCCGTACTGGTTCTGGTACTGGCGACGTTCTACGTCTCTTCCGCCGTGGGTCTGAACCTCAACGCTTTCCAGGCCGGCGCGCTGGCACTCACGCTGTTCTGCGCCTCCCATGTCAGCGAGATACTGCGAGGCGCCCTGCAGTCGTTGTCGCGCGGCCAGATCGAAGCCGGCCGCGCCATCGGCCTCACCTTCGGCGGCATCTTCCGCTACATCCTGTTCCCCCAGGCGTTGCGCTACGCCCTGCCGACCTGGATCACCGCCGCGGTGGAGATGGTGAAGGCCTCGACGCTGCTGTCGGTGATCGGTGTCGCCGAGCTGCTGCTCACGACCCAGCAGATCATCAGCAACAACTTTCTCAACATGCAGTTCTACCTGCTGGCCGGGGTGATCTATTTCCTGATCGACTTCGCCATCGAGCAGGTCGGGCGTTTCATCGGTCGGCGTCTCGACCAACCGACGAGGAGAGCGGTATGACCCCTATCGTGGAAGTGCGCGATCTACACAAGCGTTTCGGCGAGCTCGAGGTGCTGAAGGGCATCGATTTCACCGTCGCCGAGGGCGAGGTCGTATCGATCATCGGCGCCAGCGGTTCCGGCAAGACCACCCTGCTGCGCTGCCTCAACCTGCTCGAGGAGTTTCACCAGGGCGACGTTCTGATCGGTGGCGAGGCGATTGGCTATCACCTCCGCCGTGGCCAGCGGGTCCGCATCGGCGAGCGGGAAGTCGCGCGTCAGCGAGCGATGACCGGCATGGTGTTCCAGGCCTTCAACCTGTTTCCCCACATGAGTGCGCTGGATAACGTCACGCTCGGCCTGACCAAGGTCCGGGGCATGCCGAGGCCTCAGGCGATCGAATTGGCCGATCACTGGCTCGACCGGGTGGGCATGCTCGAGCGGCGCGATCATCGGCCGTCCCAGCTCTCCGGCGGCCAGCAGCAGCGCGTGGCCATCGCCAGGGCGATCGCCATGAGCCCCAAGGTGATGCTGTTCGACGAAGCCACGTCCGCGCTCGACCCGGAGCGGGTCGGCGAGGTGCTGGAGACGATTCGATCCCTCGCCCAGGAAGGCATGACCATGGTGCTGGTCACCCACGAAATGCGATTCGCGCGGGACGTCTCCGACAAGGTCGTATTCATGGAGGACGGTCGAATCGCCGAACAGGGGCCGCCCCAGCGACTGTTCCTGAACCCCGACTCGCCACGTCTGCAAGCGTTTCTCAAGACGTCGTCGTTCTAGCGCTTTCTCGTGCCTGACTCCTGGAGTCGCTCGGGGGCAGCCGTGTCTACGACTTTGGGCGGGATTCTTCGCCGCAGGCACGGTAATAACTTTCAAATAAAATATTTCTAGGTTAGAAAGTATCAGAACAGAGTCGCCTCCGAAGTGATGCCGAAGGAGAGCCCGTGAGTCAGCAGATCGACATCCTGTCGCATATCACCGCTTGCCTGCCGAGCCTGCGCGAGGCGGAGAAAAAGGTCGCGAACCTGATCTTCGACGATATCGACTTCGTTGCGGAGGCGAGCATCGGTGAGATCGCCAGGCGCGCCGCGGTGAGCGATGCCACGGTGACCCGTTTCGCCCGGGCGGTGGATTGCCGCAACGTGCGTGATCTCAAGACCCGCCTGACCCGCGCGCTGGCGGCCGGCCGCCGTTTCATCCAGGAGGCCAGCGAGGACGATGGGCTGGGGGTGATCTACGACACCGCCGCCCAGACCCTGGCGCTCAATCGCACGCTGATGGAGCAGGCCGATGTCGAGGGCGCGGTGGCGATGCTCGACGATGCCCGCCAGATCCTGGTGTTCGGCGCCGGCGGCGGTTCGACGGTAATGGCCCAGGAGATGCAGTTCCGCCTGGTGCGGCTCGGTTATGCCATCAGCGCCTATCCCCAGGCGCTGCTGCCGCGCATGGTCGCCTCGACCCTGGAGCCTACCGACGTGGTCGTCGCGCTCTCGGTCACCGGTTACACCCCGGAGATCAACGATGCCGCGGAGCTGGCGCGTGAATACGGCGCGCGGGTCCTGGCGATTACCGCCACCGGCTCGCCGTTGGCCAAGGTCGCCGATATCACGCTGCCGCTGGCAGCCCGCGAGACCGACTACATCTATTTTCCGTCGTCGTCGCGCTACGCCATGATGGCCGCCATCGACATGTTGGCCCTCGGCCTGGCCCTGCGTCACCGCTCGCGCACCCGCGACAAGCTGCGACGACTCAAGATCACCCTCGATGCCCACCGCGGCGGCGACAACCGCCAGCCGCTGGGGGATTGAGAATCCGGGAGCTCCCATGTCTCACGATTTGCTGATTCGCCGCGCCAGCCTCATCGATGGCAGCGGACGCGAGCCCTTCCTCGCCGACGTGGCGATCGACGGAGACCGGATCGTCGCCATCGGCGATCTGGGTCACCTCGACGCCCGCGAGACGGTCGAGGCGCAAGGACTGGTGCTGACGCCGGGGTTCATCGACGTGCATACCCACGATGACACCAATGTCATCCGCACCCCCCAGATGCTGCCCAAGCTCTCCCAGGGCGTGACCACGGTGGTGGTCGGCAATTGCGGTATCAGCGCGAGCCCGGTGCGACTCTCCGGCGAAGTGCCGGACCCGATGAACCTGCTCGGCCGTGCGGAGGATTTCCGCTACCCGACCTTCGCCGCCTACGCCGAGGCGATCGAGCAGGCGCAGCCCAGCGTCAACGTGGCGGCGCTGATCGGCCATACCAGCCTGCGCAGCCAGGTGATGGATCGCTTCGACCGAGCCGCCAGCGATCCCGAGATCGCCGCCATGCGCGAACAGCTGGAAACGGCGCTGGCCGAGGGCGCCGTGGGGATGAGTTCCGGACTCGCCTATCGCAACGCCTATCACGCCCCCACCGCCGAGATGAACACGCTGGTCGAGACGGTGGGCCGAGCCGGCGGCGTCTATACCACGCATCTGCGCGACGAGTTCGCCGGCCTACCCGAAGCGATGGACGAGGCCTTCGCCACCGCCAGGCACGGGCGAGCACCGCTGGTGATCTCGCACCTCAAGTGCGCCGGGGC
Organism: Salinicola lusitanus; assembly: GCF_003206045.1. Classification (GTDB taxonomy): domain Bacteria; phylum Pseudomonadota; class Gammaproteobacteria; order Pseudomonadales; family Halomonadaceae; genus Salinicola; species Salinicola lusitanus. Next base: position 542,901 of record NZ_PZJM01000009.1, on the reverse strand, counting down.
CGGCAACTGGGGCAATGCCCCCAAGGCGCTGGCCAAGCTCGACGATGCCGCGCGCTCCCACGGCGTGCACTGCGACTGCTACCCCTACACCGCCGGCTCCTCGACGCTGGATCTGGGCCAGGTCACCGACGAGATCGATATCTTCATCACCTGGTCCGACCCGCATCCGGAAATGGCGCGCCAACCGCTGAAGACGATCGCCGAGCAGTGGGGGCTGTCGCTGATGGACGCGGCCCAGCGCCTGCAACCGGCCGGCGCGGTCTACCACAACATGAGCGAGGCGGACATGCGTCAGGTGCTGGCGCATCCGCTGTCGATGGTGGGCTCCGACGGCCTGCCCAACGACCCGCATCCGCACCCGCGGCTGTGGGGCGCCTTCCCGCGGGTGCTGGCCCACTACAGTCGCGACCTGAAACTGCTGCCGCTGACCGCGGCGGTGCGCAAGATGACCGGGCTTTCCGCCGCCAACTTCGGCCTCACCGATCGCGGCGAGATTCGCGTCGGCGCCTTCGCCGACCTGGTGCTGTTCGACCTCGACGCCCTCGAGGATACCGCGACCTACACCGCGCCGATCGCCAGGGCCGGCGGCATCGAGCTGGTCGTCGTCAACGGCGTGGTCAGCTACCGCCACGGCGAAGCCAGCGAACAGCGGGCCGGGCGACTGCTGCGACGCCAGGTTCGGCTGTCGGCCCGGCCTTCCCGTACGGGCTCATGAGCTTCCACCCGTTTTACTCACCCGACCTTCAGACAACCCAGGAGCAAACCCTATGAGCATCAAACGTTATGGCGTCGAGGGCGGCGTCGGCACCGGCGGCCAGAAACTGCCCTTCGCCCGCGCCACCGAAGCGGCCGGCTGGCTGTTCGTCTCCGGCCAGACCCCGATGACCGACGGCGAAGTCGTCGAGGGCAGCATCATCGAGCAGTCGCGGCTGGCCTTCGCCAACTGCCTGCAGATCGCCGAGGAGGCCGGCTATGGCGTCGAGGACGTGGTCCACGTCACCGCCGTACTCACCGACGCGCGCTACTTCAGCTCGTTCAACAAGGTGTTCAAGGAAGTGTTCGGCGACCACCCGCCGGCGCGGATCTGCAGCGTTCAGGACCTGGTGGTGGACTGCAAGGTGGAAGTGGACATCAAGTGCTATCGCGCCGATCGCGCCTGATGACTGCCTGCGCGGACGCATCGCTTTGTTGCACGTGACTCGGGGAACTCGCCTAACCCCCTGTTATGTCTCGCTCCCTGCGTAACGTGCGCCTCGCGCTGCATTCCGCTCGGCTATTTATCCGATTTGTTCTGGAGCTGGCCAAAGCTTCGATGATCAAGCATCGAAGTCTTGGACGATAAGTTGGCATAACAGCCAGCAAGGTGGTCGCGCCCCGGCAAGGGCGCGACCGCAGTGAAAAACCTCATGGGCCATGACATTCCACACTGCTCCGGTCGCGGCAACGACCGGAACGACAATTATAAGAGGTCGTTATGAACAGTCACGTTTTCCTCGGGGCCTTCGTCGCCTACGTGCTCGTCATGATCGCGTTCGGGTGGTGGGTCTCTCGCAACAGTCGCAGCAACGGCGACGATTTCCTGCTCGGCGGGCGTAGCGTTCCGATCTTCCTCACCATCGGCACCACGGTGGCCACCATGGTCGGCACCGGCTCGAGCATGGGCGCCGTCGGGTTCGGCTATGCCAACGGCTGGGCCGGCGCGCTCTACGGCATCGGCGGCGCCATCGGCGTGCTGCTGCTGGCGTTCTGGTTCGCCCCGGTACGCCGCTTCCGCTTCATGACCATGAGCGAGGAGCTCTCCTACTACGTCGGCGCCAACCGCTGGGTGCGCAACATCGTCGCGGTGCTGATCTACATCGCCTGCATCGGCTGGCTGGGCGCCCATATCCTCGGCGGCGGCCTCTATCTGTCATGGATGGCGGGGATCGACCTGACCACCGCACGCATACTGGTGGCCCTGGGCTTCGGTATCTACTGCGTGATCGGCGGCTACATGGCGGTGATCTGGACCGATACCGTGCAGGCGGTGGTGCTGTTCGTCGGCTTCATCGTGATGGCGATCATCGCGCTGTTCGAGGTCGGCGGCTTCTCCGGACTCGGTGCCAACATGGACGTCGCGGCCACCAGTTTCCTCGGCATCGACAAGATCGGCCTGGTACCGGCCATCTCGCTCGCCGCCGTCATCGCCGTCGGCGTGCTGGCCACGCCCTCCTACCGCCAGCGGATCTACTCCGGCAACTCGGTGGGCTCGGTACGCAAGTCGTTCGTGATCACCGGCATCCTCTATCTATTCTTCTCGATCATCCCGGCGATCATCGGCATGGCGACCCACGCGTTGAATCCCGGCCTGGACAACAGCAACTTCGCCTTCCCGTTCCTCGCCACCGAGATTCTGCCGCTGTGGCTGGGCCTGCTGCTGCTGGTCGCGGGGCTGTCGGCGACCATGTCCAGCGCCAGCTCCGATGCCATCGCCGGCGTCTCGATCCTGCTGCGCGATGTCTATGTGCTGTTTACCGGCCACACGCCGTCGGCGCGCAAGGTCGTGGGGCTGTCCCGGTTGGCGCTGGTTGCCACCATCGGCCTGGCGCTGCTGTTCGCACTCACCTCCAACAACGTCATCAGCTATATCACCAGCATGATCGCCACGGTGATGGCGGGGATGTTCGTCTGTGGCGTGCTGGGGCGCTTCTGGCCACGCTACAACTGGCAGGGCGCCATCGCCACCCTGATCGCCGCATCGGCGACCTCGCTGGCGGTGATCAATGTCGACAGCTGGACCGCTTTCTGGGGCAACCCCAGCATCCCCGCCGTCCTGGTCGCACTGGTCGTGGGCGTCGTCGTCAGCCTGGTCACCCCGGCCTCGAAGGTGACACCGGAACAGGCGCTCAAGATCATCGACGATGAACGCGAGCGCATGGAACTGGAGGAGGACCCCGCCAGCGCGCTCAGCGGCAAGTCAATCTGATACGGAACCGTCGGCACCAACGAAAACGCCACCCNNGGGTGGCGTTTTCGTAGCGATCGCCGCATTCACGCCCGGTCCGCGCGATAGCACTTGATGTCCACCTCGACCTTGCAGTCCACCACCAGGTCCTGGACGCTGCAGATCCGCGCCGGCGGGTGGTCGCCGAACACTTCCTTGAACACCTTGTTGAACGAGCTGAAGTAGCGCGCGTCGGTCAGCACCGCAGTGACATGGACCACGTCCTCGACGCCGTAGCCGGCCTCCTCGGCGATCTGCAGGCAGTTGGCGAAGGCCAGCCGCGACTGCTCGATGATGCTGCCCTCGACGACTTCACCGTCGGTCATCGGAGTCTGGCCGGAAACGAACAGCCAGCCGGCCGCTTCGGTGGCGCGGGCGAACGGCAGTTTCTGGCCGCCGGTGCCGACGCCGCCCTCGACGCCATAACGTTTGATGCTCATGGATTGTTCTCCTGATGGGTTCGCGGGACGAGATCACGCGATGGGTCAGGCCTGACCGGCGAGGTCAGGCTCAGTAGCAGATGCCGCGAGCGTGGACGGTTATCTCGCCGACGATATCGTCGCCCTCGCACAGCACCAGGCGATCCTTGAGATTGGGCACGACGCAGCAGTGGTTGGGGATGATCTCGAGCCGATCGCCGATCGCGAGTCGATGAAGGGAGGGATCGTAGCGCAGGAAACCATGCTCCTCGTTGAGATGGGTGATCGTCGCATCCGGCATCGAGACGACATGGCCATGGCCCTTGCCGTGCTTGGTACCGTCGCTGGTCAGCGTCTTGGAGCCAGCATCGAGAATGGCGTAGCCCGGCTCCTGCTGCGCAATGACCGTCGTCAGCACACGCTGGGCGCACTGCGCCGGGGTGACCTCGCCGACATCCAGGATGCCGCGATCGCCCAGCACGTAGTTGCCGGCCCGGACCTCGGTGGCGCCGGGCAGAGCCTCGATCATCAACGCCTCCATGGAGGAGCCGATGGACAAGGTGTCGACGACGATTCCCGCCTCCGCCAGCAACGTCCTTACCGACGTCAGCGTCTCCAGCGCCTCCCGGGCAACGGCGATGCGCGCCTCGCGACTCGCGGGCGCGTAGCACTGTCCGGCGTAGCCCTGCAGCCCGGATATCCGAACCGATGCCAGGTCAACGGCGCGCCGGGCGACCGCCAGCACGCGCTCGTCCGGTGGCAGCTCGCCGCGGTGAATGCCCACGTCGATCTCGAGATAGAGTTCGATGACCCGGCCGGCCTCGGCGGCTGCCGCGGCAACGTTCTCCAACGCCTCCAGCGAGTTGATCGACACGATCAGTCGGTCCAGTCGTGGGGCCAGGGCAACCAGGCGCCGACGATTGCGCTCACCGATGATCGGGTAGGCGATCAGGATATCCTTGAGGCCGTGGTCCGCCATGACTTCGGCTTCGCCGATGCTGGAAGTGGTGATGCCTCGGGCACCGGCCTGCTGTTGGCGCAGTGCGATATCCGCGCTTTTGTGCGTCTTGATATGAGGACGATGCGCAACGCCGGCATCGGCGAGCCGGCGCTCCATTCGGTCGATGGTCGCGTTCAGGATATCGCGACGCACGATGACTTCCGGGGTCAGCAGTTCGTCGAGAGTCGTAGGGTGATCAGGCATGCGAAAGAATGACCTCGTCGAGGGAGTCGATGATCTGGGCGTAGCTGAGTGCCGCCATTTCGAGCTGATCCAGAGCGACGAATTCGTCGGCCTGATGAGCCTGGGCGATCGAGCCCGGGCCGATGATCAGTGTCTTGATGCCGGCCTCCATGAGAAAGGCGGCCTCGCAGGTCGCTTCGAAGGCGTAGCGTCGAGGCGTCACACCGCGAACCCGCTCCACGGCGCTCGCGCAGTGCCGGCTGATGGCCGCATCGGCCGGTGTCAGGCCGGAGGGGCAGAAAGTCGTCTGTTTCAGTTGCCAGCCCCCGATGCTGCCGGCGCCTTGCAGACGCGAGAGTTCGGCTTCCAGAGCGTCGCGTACCTGGGCTTCGGTTTCGCCGCAGGCCAGGCGGCCATCGATCTGCAGGCTCGCCCGGGCCGGGATGACGTTGACCTTGACGCCACTCTGGCACCCGGTGACCTGCAGCCGACTCTGGCCGAGCACGTCGTTGGATCGCTGCTGCTGCCATCGCCTGTCCAGGTCGCGAATGGCCTGAACCGCTTCGACGGCATGGTAGAGCGCATTGGCGCCATGCTGCGACTGCGCCGCATGACAGGCAACGCCGTCCATGACCAGTTCGAACGCGATGACGCCGCGATGCCCTATCGCGATATCCATACCGGTCGGTTCGCCAACCACGCACCAGTCGGCGTGGAACCCGCTGTCCAGCAACGCCTTGATGCCCTTGTTGCTCTTCTCTTCGTCGATTACCGCCGTGAAGACGATATCCACCGCCGGTGGCTCGTCCTGGTCGACCAGGCACTCGAGCACGTGCAGGAACGCCGCGACCGAGCCCTTCATGTCGCAGGCACCGCGCCCGTACAGACGGCCATCGCGGATGTCGGGCGTAAACGCTGGCGTGGTCCAGAGTTCGGCAGGGCCAGCCGGCACCACGTCGAGGTGGCCGTTGTAGGCGAAGCTGTGGTTGCGGTTGCGCCCCGGCAACCGGGCGATCACGTTGAACCGGTCACCCGCCACCGGCTGGCGTGTCACTTCCAGACCCAGCCGCTCGCAGAAACTGGCGACGACATCGCCTACGCCCGCCTCGTTACCGGGAGGGTTTTCGCTTTCCCTCTCGATCAAGCGGCGCGTCAGTTCGACCACCCGCTGACCATCGACTCGTTTTCTCAGGTTCGAACTCATGTCGCCTCCCGGCTTACGGTGGTCGCCCCGGCTCCGTCACGGGCGGGCTGAGTGATCAGGCTGACGACGATCAGCGTCAGCACATTGGCTACGAAGCCCCAGGCGGGAGCGACGATGCCCCACGGCGTACCGATGACATAGGAGAACAGCAGCGCGGTGACCAGTCCGACGATCAGCGCGGCGATCGCTCCCTGCTTGGTCGCCTTCGACCAGAACAAGGCGGCGATCATCAGCGGGAAGAACTGGATCACACCGCTGTAGGTATTCGCCAGAATCGTCCAGAGGAAGGTCGGCTTGGTCAGCGCCGCCGCATAGGCGATCACGCAGGTGATCAGCACGAACGCGCGGGAGACGGCGATGATCCGGGATTCCGATGGACGCGTCTTGACCAATCGCAGATAGAGATCCTGCGCCACTGTCACCCCCTGGGAGTGGGCGAGACTGTTGATCGTCGAGAGCGATGCGGCGATACCGCCGGCGCCCAGGATGGCGATGGTCCAGAGGGGGGCGTAGTCGCCGATCAGCGAGATCAGTGCCGTATCGGGGCTCGCCAGGGAGGGAATCAGGATGGCGGCGGCGAGCGCCCCCAGCACGACGGGTAACTGGCTGGGCACCGAGGCCAGGGTGATCAGCGAACCGACGCGACGGGCATCCCGCGCGGAGCGCGCGGCGACCATGCGCATGTAGAGATGTGGCCACATGTATCCGCCGAGCCCGATGACCCAGGTCTGGGAAAGGAAGTATCCCCACTCGAGATTCTTCGGTCCGGGCAGGGTCAACAATTCGGGAACGCGCGAACGCGCCGCCTCGAAGAAGCTGCCGAACCCGCCGAAGGCATCGAAGAGGATCATGCCGACGACGAACCAGATGCTGGTCACGAAGACGATGCCGAGCAGAACGTCGGTCCAGGCGACGGAAGTCATGCCACCGAAGTAAATGAACAGTGCGCAGATCGCCACGGCGATCAGCGCACCCAGCCAGAACGGTACCAGGCCGTCAGTGAAGATATCGAAGATCAACCCGACGCCAACCACCTGAATGGTGATGTAGGGGATCATGCAGACCGTGCCCACGAGCCCGACGAGAAGCCCCAGCAACCGGCTGTCGAACCGGTGCGCGAAGAAGTCGGCTTGGGTCACGAACCGGTGGCGCTGCCCCAGCGCCTGCATGCGGGGCGCGATGAAATAGAAGACGAGACCCGAGATCGCGGTCGACGTGAACGCGAAGATCCAGCCGATCCCCTTGGCATAGACCTCCGCCACCGCACCGAGAAACAGCGACGAGCTGTACCAGGTCGCCATCGATGTGAAGAAAAGCACCACCGGCCCCATGCCCCGCGAGCCGAGAAAGTACTCGTTGACGCTGAGCGCCTGTTTCGCCTTGCGGCTGAACGCGGGCGCGAGGCCGACCCCCAGCGTCAGGATGAGAACGATGGAAATGCCAATCAACGCCGTCATGATTCGCCCTCCCCTTCCAGGGAGGACACGCGGCTATGCAACACCATCAGGATCCATAGCAGCAGCGGTACCGACCCGCACCACAGCAGGAAGAACGGAATCCCCAGCGGCGATGGGGTGACGCGATTGGCAAGAATGACGATCGGTGTGGCGGTCATGGCGATGACGATCGCCATCAGCAACCACAGGACACGTTGCGTTCGAGAGCGGGACATGAACAGGGCCTTTGTTGATGTTGTCTTCTAACCACTCAACATATAATACATGTTGCTGCGACTTATAATACATCAGCGTAAGCAACGCAACGTCGTGGAGGGTCTATCCGGCAATCCAGCCGCCTGGGCCGATAGCCGCCCAAACCTGTATGACATCTCTGAAAGACGCTACACTGCGGGTAATGCACGAATGGAGATAAGAGGGGTTATGGAAGGGATCGATTTCTTCGCTGGTGGCGGATCGCGCCTTTACCGACAAGTGGGCGAACACCTGCTCGCTCGCTTGAATGCTGGCGAGTTTGCCAACAGCGGCCGGTTGCCTTCGGAAAAGAACCTGTGCGAGGCCTACGATGTCAGCCGTACCGTGATCCGCGAGGCGCTCATCATGCTCGAGGTCAAGGGCAAGGTGGAGATCCGCAAGGGCTCAGGCGTTCATGTGGTAGAGGGTGGCGATTCCAACGAGGATCTCGGCCACGACATAGGACCTTTCGAGCTGCTACAGGCGCGCCAGGTTCTCGAGGGCAGCATCGCCCGGCTCGCCGCCCGCACGGCGGGTCCACGCGATATCGCTCGCCTGGAGGCCGCCCTGGCGCTGGAAACCCAGGAGTTCGAGCAAGGGATCTACCAGGGCCAGGGGGATTTCGAGTTTCATCTAGGGGTCGCCGAGGCCACGCAGAACAGCCTGCTGATCGCCACGGTCCATCAGCTCTGGAAATATCGGGAAAAATCACCGATGTGGCAGAAGTTGCAGTCTCATATCGAGAACAAGCAACAACTCAACTACTGGGTGCCGGACCACCGACGGATCCTCGACGCACTCTCCCGGCGCGATCCGACACTGGCCGAAAGCAGCATGAGCGAGCATCTCGAGCACGTGCGGGAGATGCTTTTCGAACTCTCCGACATCGACCGACCCGACATGGATCGCCAGTTCTTCGCGCCACCGACTCGCTAAGGCACCACGACCCGAATCCCTATCTCCCGCTCGTCGAGGTTGTCGGCGCCACCGCGATCGACGACCAGAAACTCCCCCTCTTTCTCCAGTACCGAATGGATCGCGTGCCAGGTGCCGGCCCGGTAGTTGACCCCCTGGTGGCCGTCGGTGACGAAGGCGCGAATCGTGTTCGGATCGATATCGTCGCCCGGCGGCGCCACGACCACGATGAAGCGTTCTTCATGCAGCGGCATGAATGCCTGGCTGCCCAGCGGGTGGCGCTCGAGCAGCTCGATCTCCAGCGGCAGCGTCACCGGCTGGCTGACGAAGATGCTGATCAGCGGTGGCGATGGCGTATCGACGATCTCGATCTTGGCCAGCGCGTGGTGACGCCGGGTGCGCCCACCGTTGATCGGGAACGACTCGCTGCCGCGTGAGTCGATCACATCGCCGAACGGCGCGAAGGCCGCCGGGGTCAGCTTCCGAGCTTTCAATTCCAGCATCGCTTATGTCTCCTCTGTTCTCGTGTCGTCCACCAAGCGCAACCCATCGTATACAAAAAGTGTCGCACGAACTGCACTCGGGTGGTGCAGGACGGTCGCAGACCGTGCATTGAGTGTGCGTTTTCGACCGCTTCGGTCGCGATGCGGCTCCATCGTGGGTGCGGGCCAGCCCAGCGCTGCTCTCGAGTCGCCGAGCACCGATCTATCCGGACGGGCCTAAAGACTTGAGCATGGGGCAGTTTCCTCGAGGTCTTCCATGATCGCCTGGCGATGAGGCTCTCCGACTATTCTTCAATGGCGAACATGGCACGCATCTTGTATACAAAAAATGCGGATCACAATCACAACACGGCCCCGCGGAGGGCGTTCGCCATGCCTCAGCAACCGCATCACTCATCACACCAGTACAGTAACCGGCTGCATAATGCCGATCTTGCGCCGACGCAACAGAACTGGAACTGGTACAACATTCTCGCCTTCTGGCTTTCCGACGTGCACAGCGTCGGCGGCTACGTGGTCGCTGCCAGCCTGTTCGCGCTGGGGCTGGCCGGCTGGCAGGTACTGATCTCGCTGCTGGTGGGTATCTGCATCGTGCAGATCTTCGCCAACCTGATGGCGAGACCGAGCCAGAAGGCCGCGGTCCCCTTTCCGGTGATCTGCCGGCTCTCGTTCGGCGTATTCGGCGCCAATATCCCGGCGATGATTCGCGGCCTGATCGCCGTGGTGTGGTACGGCATCCAGACCTTTCTCGCCTCCAACGCGCTGACGATCGTGCTACTACGGCTCTTTCCCGGCATGGAGTCGCTGGCCGGCCCCAGTTTCCTGGGGCTCTCCTATCTTGGCTGGATCAGCTTCATGCTGCTGTGGTGCCTGCAAGCGATCGTCTTCTGGCACGGCATGGATTCGATCCGGCGCTTCATCGACTGGAGCGGCCCGGCGGTCTACGTGGTGATGTTCGTGCTGGCGGCGTGGCTGGTGTGGCAGGCGGGCTGGTCCAACATCAGCTTCACCCTCAGCGACATCCAGCTCTCCCCCGGCGAGCAGTTGTGGCAGATGGTGATCGCCGCGGCCATCGTGGCCGGCTACTTCGCCGGCCCGACGCTCAACTTTGGCGACTTCACCCGTTACGCCCGCAGCTTCGAGGACGTCAAGCGCGGCAACTTCTGGGGCCTGCCGGTCAACTTCCTGGTCTTCTCCGCCACCACGGTGATGATGGTCTCGGCGACCCTGCCGGTGTTCGGTGAGATGATCGACGACCCGATCCAGACCGTGGCGCGACTCGACAACACCTTCATCGCCCTGCTCGGTGCCGCGACCTTCGTCACCACCACCATCGGGATCAACATCGTCGCCAACTTCGTCGCTCCGGCGTTCGACTTCTCCAACATGGCGCCCAGCAAGATCAGCTTCCGGACCGGCGGCTTCATCGCTGCGGTGGGCTCGATCTTCCTCACCCCGTGGAACCTGTTCAGCAATCCGGAGATCATCCACTACACCGTGGACCTGCTGGCGGCGGCCATCGGCCCGCTCTACGGCATCCTGATCATGGACTACTACCGCATTCGCCGCGGGCGGATCGACGTCGATGCACTTTTCAGCGTCGACCCCAACGGCCCCTACTGGTACCGCAACGGCTTCAATCCGGCGGCGGTGAAGGCCGTCGTCGCCGCGTCGCTGATCGGCATCATGATCAACTTCCTGCCGCTGGGCGATCTCGGCCACTTCTCGGTGTTCATCGGCGGCGCGCTCGGCGCCACCTTCTACGCCATGGCCATGCGCCGCGCCACCGCAGCGGCAGCGGTCGCCTCCTGACCCCAGTGCCCCGGCGGCTGGCCGCCGGGGCACTGCCGGCTATCTCTCTTGACCCTCTCTGTCTCGGTCGTCGGTAGCTGACGCCCCGCTGCCTCATGCCTAGGCCTTGCGCCCTTCTTCCTTATCACGGTCGTGAACGCACGACTCCCCTCCGCCGCCTTGTGACAGGATCATCCGCCCCCGACTTCCCGCCCGCTTTCCTTATCCCCTCAAAGATTGTATAAAATCTACAATAACGAAATCAGCCGCGCGCCTCGATGCCCGTCGGCCGCCACTCCAGCCCGCCCAGACCACGCCCAGATCAGAGGGGAAACCCCCATGCAGCGTATCCATGTCATCGATTCCCACACCGGCGGCGAGCCGACCCGGCTGGTGATGTCGGGCTTCCCGGCGCTGACCGGCGACATGGCCGCCCAGCGCGATCTGCTGCGCGAGCACCACGATCGATGGCGCCGGGCCTGTCTGCTCGAGCCGAGGGGCAACGACGTGCTGGTGGGGGCGCTCTACTGCGAGCCGGTCTCGCCGGAGGCCAGCTGCGGGGTGATCTTCTTCAACAACACGGGCTACCTGGGCATGTGCGGCCACGGCACCATCGGGCTGGTGGCGTCGCTGCACCATCTCGGCAAGCTGAGCCCGGGCACCCATCGCATCGACACCCCGGTGGGGCAGGTCAGCGCCATCCTCCACGACGACGGTGCGGTCACCGTGGGCAACGTGCCCGCCTACCGCTATCGCCAGCGCGTGCCGGTCGAGGTGCCGGGTTATGGCGTGGTACATGGCGACATCGCCTGGGGCGGCAACTGGTTCTTCCTGGTGGGTGAGCACGACCAGGCGCTGACGCTGGCCAACGAGGAGGCGCTGACGGCCTTTACCTGGGCGATCCGCCAGGCGCTGGACGCGCAGGCCATCACCGGCGAGAACGGTGGCCACATCGACCATATCGAGCTGTTCGCCGCGGACACCCACGGCAACCCGCCGGCCGACAGCCGCAACTTCGTGCTCTGCCCCGGCAAGGCCTACGACCGCTCCCCCTGCGGCACCGGGACCAGCGCCAAGCTGGCCTGCCTGGCGGCGGACGGCAAGCTGGCCCCCGGCGAGACCTGGGTCCAGGCCAGCATCACCGGCAGCCGCTTCGAGGGGCGCTACGCATGGCAGGGCGATCGCATCCTGCCCTTCATCACCGGCAGCGCCTACGTCACCGCCGATGCCACCCTGCTGATCGATGACAATGATCCGTTCGCCTGGGGCATCACCGCGTCCTAGCCGCTCACGCATCACTCCCGACCACGCATCACTTCCGAAAACGCATGACTTCCGAAAACAGTGCCAGAGGACAACCATGAACGACTCCATCTTCACCGGCTGCATTCCCGCGCTGATGACCCCGTGCACCGCAGAGCGCACGCCCGACTACGACGCCCTGGTCGCCAAGGGGCGTGAGCTGGTCGATCTCGGCATGCGCGCGGTGGTCTACTGCGGCTCCATGGGCGACTGGCCGCTGCTCAGCGAGGCCGAGCGTCAGGAGGGCGTGGCCCGGCTGGTCGCCGCCGGCGTGCCGGTCATCGTTGGCACCGGCGCGGTCAATTCGAAGGAGGCGGTCTCCCACGCCGCCCATGCGGCCAAGGTCGGCGCGCAAGGGTTGATGGTGATCCCCCGGGTGCTCTCCCGCGGTACCGCCCCCGCGGCCCAGAAGGCGCACTTCTCGGCGATCCTGGCCGCCGCCCCCGAACTGCCGGCGGTGATCTACAACAGCCCCTATTACGGCTTCGCCACCCGCGCCGAGCTGTTCTTCGCGCTGCGTCGCGAACACCCCAACCTGATCGGTTTCAAGGAGTTCGGCGGTGCGGACGATCTGCGCTACGCCGCCGAGCACATCACCTCCCAGGACGACGACGTCAGCCTGATGGTCGGCGTCGACACCCAGGTGTTCCATGGTTTCGTCAACTGCCATGCCACCGGCGCCATCACCGGGGTCGGCAACGCCCTGCCGAAAGAGGTGCTGCAACTGGTGGCGCTCTGCGAGAGGGCCGCCACCGGCGATCTCGAGGCTCGGCGCCAGGCCCAGGAGCTGGAATCGGCGCTGGCGGTGCTCTCCTCCTTCGACGAGGGCGTGGACCTGGTGCTCTACTACAAGCATCTGATGGTGCTCAATGGCGACAGCGAGTACCGCCTGCACTTCAATGAGAGCGACGCCTTGAGCGAGGCCCAACGCCGTTACGTCGAGACCCAGTACGCGCTGTTCCGTGAGTGGTACGCACAGTGGTCGGCCCAGCTCGGCAAGGCCAGGTAGCGCTCCCGGCCGAGTCGACGGCGAGGCGGACCGGCTTGCCGCCTCGCCTGCCGGAAGCCGGCGGACAGCCACCCGCGCTATCGACACGCGTGGTGGGTGACTTGCGGTTTGCATACAATATCCAAAATACCGCGAGAACGATGACCCCCATGGCAAATTTCAAGACCCGAGCCCAGCATGTCGCCGATGACCTGCGTGAGCGTATTCTCGGCGGTGAATTCAAGGGCGGCTCCCAGCTGCGTCAGGATGCCCTGGCCAAGGACTACGACGTCAGCCGCATTCCCGTCCGGGAGGCCCTGTTGACGCTCGAGTCCGAGGGCCTGGTGGAGTTCCACGCCCATCGCGGCGCCTTCACCACCGAGCTCTCCGTGGCCGCGATTCGCGAGCTGTTCGAGCTGCGCGTGCTGCTCGAGACCCATGTGCTGCGCTATGCGATCCCGAACCTGAAGGCGGCGGATCTCGAGCACGCCGCGAGCATCCTGCGCCAGTACGACGCCGCGCTCGACGCCGGCAGCCAGATCGACAACTGGAGCGACTACAACTTCGCGTTCCATCACGCGCTGTACGCCCCTTCCGGGCTACCCGAGACGCTGGCCATGATCGGTCAGCTGAACACCAAGTCGGGGCGCTATATCCGCATGCAACTGGTCTACACCCGCGAAATCGAGAAAGCCGAACGCGAACATCGCGAGCTGCTCGAGCTGGCGCGCCGCGGCGATGTCGACCCGGCCTGCCGCCTGCTGGAACGCCATATCAAGGACGCCGCGGAGGGCATCGCGGCGGTACTGGAGAAGAGCCTGCGCAGCGCCTGAGCCGTCGCGCACGCTCCGCTCCCCAACCCTGTCGCCTGGTCATGAGGTAGCCCATGCCGAACCCATCCCCTTCGGCTCTGACCGATGCCGATACCATCGTCGTCGGTGCCGGCCTCGTCGGCGTGACGAGCGCCCTGGCACTGGCGCGCCGGGGTCACCGCGTGCGGGTACTCGATCGCCAGGCGCCGGGGCGGGGCGCCTCCTACGGCAACGCGGGCCATCTGGCCACCGAGCAGGTCTTTCCGATCGCCGATGCGTCGATCCTGCGCGCCCTGCCCGGCATGCTCAGGGATCCCATGGGCCCCCTGCGGCTGGACTGGAAATATCTGCCCCGCGCGCTGCCGTGGCTGACCCGGCTGGTCCTGAACCTGCGCCCGGCGCCGTTCCGCGCAAGCGTGGCCGGCCTTCGTGCCCTCAACGAGCGCAGCCTGGCGGCGTGGCAACGCCTGCTGGCATCGGTCGACGGTGCCCACCTGCTCAGGGCGGATGGCTCGCTGCTGGTCTACGAGAAGCCGGAGTCGCACTCGAAGCTCGCAGCACTCGAGTCGCGCATGCGCGCCCAGCAGGTGCCGGTGGAGCGGTGGGAACGAGAGGCGATTCGGCGTGCGGCACCGCAGCTCTCGGACGCGCTGTTGGGCGGGCTGTTCTTTCCCGCCACGGGTCATGTGCTGGATCCATGGCGCGTCGTCAATACGCTGGTCGATGCGGCCAAACAAGAAGGGGTGCAGTTCGAGCAGGCCAGCGTGCAGTCGGCGCGATTGACCGACAGCGGCGTCGCCGTGACCACCGACGCCGGCGAACGCGAGGCCAGCCAGGTGCTGATCGCCTGTGGCGCCCACTCGGCCGCGTTGACGGCCCAGCTCACCGGCAAGCGCGTACCGCTGGACACCGAGCGCGGCTATCACCTGATGCTACCCCGCGAGCATGACCGCCTGCCCTTCGCGGTGACCTCGCTGGAGCGACGCTTCATCATGACGCCGATGGAAACCGGGCTGAGACTGGCCGGCACCGTGGAGTTCGCGGGGCTGGTCGCACCGCCCAACATGGAACGGGCCTGGCAGCTCCACCGACTGAGCCGGGGCCTGTTCAAGACCGACCTCGACACCGGGGACGCCACGCCCTGGATGGGCTTCCGCCCGTCGCTGCCGGACTCGCTGCCGATCATCGACCGTCTCGAGCATGGCCGCGTGCTGCTCGCCTTCGGGCATCATCACCTGGGGCTGACCCAGGCGGCGATCACCGCCGAACTGATCGCCGACCTGGCCGGCCCGGCCGAGGGCCACCCATCGACCGAGCCACCTGACCTGCCGCCGCGGGCGCCCTATCGGCTCTCCCGCTTCGACTGAAGCTGGCCGCTCCCCTCAGGAGAGGCCGAGCTTCATGTGCCGGTTGACGTCCTTGTAGAGCAGATAGCGGAACGGCGTCGAACCGGCGGCGTAGCAGGACTGCGGGCAGAAGGCGCGCAGCCACATGTAGTCGCCGGCCTCGACCTCGACCCACTCCTGGTTGAGGTGGTAGACCGCGCGCCCCTCCAGCACGTAGAGGCCGTGCTCCATCACATGGGTCTCGTCGAACGGAATCACCCCACCCGGCTGGAAGGTGACGATGGTGACGTGCATGTCGTGGCGCAGGTCGGCGGGATCGACGAAGCGCGTGGTCGCCCAGCGGCCGTCGGTATCCGGCATCGGCGTCGGCGCGATCGTCTGCTCGTTGGTGACGAAGGCCGGCGGCACCTCGATCCCCTCGACGAACGCATACGCCTTGCGGATCCAGTGGAAGCGCACCGGCGCATCGCTCGCATTGCGCAGCTGCCAGTCGCACCCCGGCGGCAGATAGGCGTAGCCCCCCGGCACCATCTCGTGGTGCTCGTCATCGACGGTCAGACGCATCTCGCCCTCGACCACGAACAGCACGCCCTCGGCACCCTGGTCCGGCTCCGGCCGCTCGCTGCCGCCACCGGGCGAGACCTCCATGATGTACTGGGAGAAGGTCTCGGCGAAGCCGGAGAGCGGCCGCGACAGCACCCACAGCCGGGTCTTCTCCCAGTGCGGCAGGAAGCTCACGACGATATCGCTCATCACTCCCTTGGGGATCACCGCGTAGGCCTCGGTGAACACCGCACGGCCATGGATCAACTGGCTCTGCGGCGGCAAACCGCCATGGGGGGCGTAGTAACTGCGTTGCGGCATGCTCTCTCCTTCTCATCGTCAAATCGGCTATGGGACGCTTGCGCCAAGCGCTGCCCTAAGGGGCGAGTTCGTCCAGGGCCTCGTACAGCTCGGTCACTTCGCCGATCCTGGCTCGCCCCTCGGCCAGCCGACGATGCAGCATGGCATTGGCGAGCAGGCTGACGAGGCTCATGGCGCTGGCGTAACTGTCGAACGCCGAGATCGTCTCCAACGCACACTCCAGCCGCCAGGTGACCCGATCGGCATATTTGGCGGTGGTCGGGTCGCCGATCAGCAGCACGCGATGTTCGCGCTCTTGGAGTGCGCCGATCAGCGTCTCGAACAGCCTGGGCCGGCGACGAAAGCCGATCAGCACGATCAGCGTACCGGGTTCGAGCTGGACCAGCTCCTCGGCCAGCGACTGGTTGGGCGCGGGCAGCAGACGCACGTTACCACGGGCCTGGAGCAGCTGCTGGCGCAGATGCAGCGCCACCGGATAACTGTTGCGATAGCCCACCACGGCCACCGCGGGCGCCGCGTCGAGGGCATGCACGACCGCGTCGAACAGCACGGGCGTCAGCCCTTCCAGGCACTGGCGCAGATTCTCCTGCTCGCGTTCGGCGTGACGACGGAAGCGCTCGACGCCGTCACCCAGCGCATCGGAACCCGAGGCCAGCGGCACGCCATAATGGCGCAGTTGGCGCGCATGCGCCTTGACCGCCTTGAAGTCCTGGTAACCCAGGCGCTTGAACAGGCGGGTCACGGTCGCCTTGGAGACGCCACTGTAGCGCGCCAGATCGGCCGCGCTGTAGACCGCCAGATCCTCCAGGTGCGCCAGGATGAAGCCCGCCACCCGGCGCTCCTGCGGGCCCAGCTCGGCAAAATGCTGCTGCAGCCGGCGGCCGATATGCGCCTGCGTATTCGCTCCCGACATGAAAGGCTCCCACATGGACTACAGCACGGAGGCGATGAACTGACTCAGCTCCGGTGTCCTGGGCTGGCTGAATAGCGTCTGCGGGTCGCCGGATTCATGGATCCGGCCCTGATGCATGAAGACCACGCGGTCACTGACGTCGCGCGCGAACTTCATCTCATGGGTGACCAGGATCAGCGTCATCCCTTCACTCGCCAAGTCTTCGAGCACGCGCAGCACTTCGCCCACCAGTTCGGGGTCGAGCGCCGAGGTCACCTCGTCGCACAGCAGCACCTTGGGATTCATCGCCAGTGCCCGGGCAATCGCCACGCGCTGCTGCTGGCCGCCGGAGAGCTGGGCTGGATAGGCGTCGACCTTCTCGGACATCCCCACCTTGGCGAGCACCGACTCGGCGATCCGGCGCGCCTCGTCCCGGGGCGTCTGCTTGACCACCACCGGTGCCAGCATCACGTTCTCGACCACCGTCTTGTGCGGGAACAGGTTGAAGCTCTGGAACACCATGCCGACGTTCCGGCTCAGCTCCCCCGGCGACATCGCGGTGCCGTCGAGACGCTGATCGGCCAGCACGATCGTCCCCCAGTCGTGACGTTCGAGCTGGTTGAGGCAGCGCAGCAGGGTACTCTTGCCCGAGCCGCTGCGGCCGATGATCGACACCACCTCGCCGGCCTCGATCTCCAGATCGATGCCCTTGAGCACCTCCAGCTCGCCGAAGGATTTATGCAGATCTTTAACGGATACCAGCGCCATAGAGCTTTTTCTCCAGGTGACGGGCGTAGCGGGACAGCGGATAGCAGAGGATGAAATATCCGAGCGCCACCAGCGCGAAGATGGTGAAGGGCGCAAAGGCCGCGTTGTTGAGCATGGTGCCGGCCTTGGTCAGCTCGACGAAGCCGATCACCGACGCCAGCGCGGTGCCCTTGATGACCTGTACCGAGAAGCCGACGGTGGGCGGTACCGCCAGGCGCAGCGCCTGCGGCAGGATGACGTGGCGCATCGACTGCAGATAGTTCAGCCCGAGTACCCGGGAGGCCTGCCACTGGCCGCTGGGTACCGCCTCGACGCAGCCGCGCCAGATGTCGCACAGGAAGGCGCTGGTGAACAGCGTCAGCGCCACGCTGGCCGCGGTCCAGGCGGAGACGTCGAACCCCAGCGCCGCGGCGCCGAAATAGGCCAGGAACAGCTGCATCAGCAGCGGCGTGCCCTGGAACAGATCGACGTAGAGCCGGATCAGCCAGCGAATCGGCTTCAGGCCGCCCATCCGCAGCAGGGTCAACACCAGCCCGACAAGCGCCCCGCCGGCGAAGGCGATCAGCGACAGTACCACCGTCCAGCGCCCTGCCAGCAGCAGGTTGCGGACGATGTCCCACAGCGTGAAATCGGTCATGCCGAACCTCCCTGGCGAAACGCGAACAGGCGGCGCCCGACGAACTCGAACGCCAGCCGCAGCCCCACCGCCAGCAGCAGGTAAATCAGCGTCACCACCAGATAGACTTCGAAGCCGCGGAAGTTGCGGGACTGGATGAAGTTGGCGGCGTAGGTGAGATCGAAGACCGAGATCTGTGACACCACCGCGGAGCCCAGCATCACGATGATGCACTGGCTGATCAGCGACGGATAAACCCGCGAGAACGCCGGCACCAGGACCACGTGTCGGAAGCTCTGCAGACGCGACAGCCCCAGCGCGCGGGCCGCTTCATGCTGGCCTCTCTGGGTCGAGTCGATCCCGGCGCGCAGGATCTCGGCGGTATAGGCGCCCAGGTTCAAGATCATCGCCAGCAGCGCCGCGACCGTCGCGCTGATCGGGATGCCCAGCGCCGGCAGGCCGAAGAACAGAAAGAACAGCTGCACGATGAACGGGGTGTTGCGGATGACCTCGACATAGCCGCCCAGCAGGCGGCTGACGAGGGTCGGTCGCCCTTTGGAAGCCCCGTCCCGCAGGTAGGCGACGACGATCGCCAGGGCGATGCCGGCCATCGTCGTCACGGCAGTCAGCCACAGCGTCGTCATCAAGCCGTGCAGGATCTGATCCGTGTAGGGCAGCAGCGTGGAGAAATCCAGCGTCATGACCGCTTACCCCCTCAGGAGGAGAGATCGTCGGGCAGCGCGGTGTGGAACCACTTCTGCGACATCGATTCCAGCGTGCCATCCTGCTTGGCCTGCTCGATCAGCGCATTGACGCGCGTTTTCAGCGCCTCGTTGTCCTTGGCCAGGCCGATATAGCAGGGCGAATTCTTGATCCGGAACACCATGGTCGGCGCCCGCTCGGCGTTGCGCTCGGCGATCTGTGCCGCGACCACGTTGCCGGTGGCGATGTAGTCGACCTGGCCGGAGAGAAACGCGGAGATCGTGGTGGCGTTGTCCTCGAAGCGCTGGACGGTGGTATCGCTCGGTGCCAGATCGGAGAGCTCCATATCCTCGACCGAGCCGCGGGTCACCCCGATGGTCTTGCCGGCGAGCCCTGCGGCATCGTCGACCGGTGCGGCATCGGGCGTGCCGAACACGCCGAGGAAGAACGGCGCATAGGCCTCGGTGAAGTCGATCACCGCGGCGCGCTCGGGGTTCTTGCCCAGGCTCGAGATCACCAGATCGACCTTGTCGGTCTGCAGGAACGGGATGCGATTGGCACTGGTGACGGTCACCAGCTTCAGATCGACATCCATCTGGTCGGCCAGATAGTGCGCCATATCGATGTCGTAGCCCTGCGGTTGCAGGTCGGTGCCCACCGAGCCGAACGGCGGAAAGTCCTGCGGTACCGCGACCCGCAGCGTGCCACGCTGCTCGATGGTCTCCAGGTCGCTGGCCTGGGCCGAGAGCGCGGCGAGGCCGGCGACGACGGTGCAGCAGAGTGCCAGTACCAGCTGGCGCGAGAATCGATTCTTGACGCAGGCGAACATGCCATACCTCCTGAGGAGCGCTTGAGCGTTGTTATGCGGATCGCGTGATGCCGGTGAAGAAACGATTGGCGACTTCTTCATCGGATAAGAAACGTTTGTTTCACAACACTCCATAGCAAGCTCGGCGCCAGAACCGGTACCACTGCCGTCGATTCAGGGAGTTAGCCACCACTCGAGGCCCAGATGCATCGCTTCGCCCCCCCGGGCAGCGTGGAAATTGACCGAATCAGGGGCACGAACTCACCCCCACGCACCAGGAAGATGCGTGGGGGAGACCGGGTTCGATCCGCGGGACTCGAACCTGGCGTGATCGATCCGCTACGCGGCCGGGTGGTGGCTGGCCCAGTGGCGGGCGATATCCACACGTCGGGTTATCCACACCCGGTCGTGGGCCTCGAGGTGATCGAGGAAGCGCTGCAGCGCACGGAAGCGCCCGGGACGCCCGATCAGCCGGCAGTGCAGGCCGATCGAGAGCATCTTGGGCGTCTCTGCCCCCTCCGCGTAGAGCACGTCGAAGGCATCGCGCAGATACTGGAAGAACGGCTCGCCGTGATCGAAGCCGGTCGGCGAGGCGAAGCGCATGTCGTTGCTGTCCAGGGTGTAGGGCACGATCAAGTGGCGCCGGCTGCGCCCCTGGCTGTCGTCGACATCGCACCAGAACGGCAGATCGTCGCCGTAGTAGTCACTGTCGTAGAGGAAGCCCCCCTCGTCGACCAGCAGCCGCCGGGTATTGGGGCTGTCGCGGCCGGTGTACCAGCCCAGTGGGCGCTCGCCGTAGAGCGAATCGAAGATCGACAGCGCGCGCTGCAGGTGCGCCCGCTCCACCGCCTCCGGCACGTTCTGGTAGTGGATCCAACGATAGCCGTGGCAGGCCACCTCGTGGCCCAGCTCGCGAAACGCCTGGGCGGCTTCCGGGTTGCGCTCCAGCGCCATCGCCACCCCGAACACCGTCAGCGGCAGGCCGCGCCGCTCGAACTCGCCCAGCACCCGCCACACCCCGGCGCGGGAGCCGTACTCGTAGATCGACTCCATGCTCAGGTGGCGCGCCGGATAGGCCTCGGCCCCGGCGATCTCGGAGAGGAACTGCTCGGAATGGGCGTCGCCGTGCAGCACGCAGTTCTCGCCGCCCTCCTCGTAGTTGAGCACGAACTGCACCGCCACGCGGGCCTGGCCGGGCCAGTTGGCCTGGGGTGGATTGCGGCCGTAGCCGATCAGATCGCGGGGGTAGTCCGGGGAGATCATGCGCAGCGCCCTTTTTGTCGAGATGCCGGTTTTGGACTGGTCTTCATCGATATTGTATTCAAAGTCGGTTATTTTTGTGGACAAAATAACCGTATCGCGATTCGCTCGAATCGCCAAGGTGCCATGCCATGCAGATCCACGTCATCAACCCCAACACGACCGCCAGCATGACCGACAAGATCGGTGCCTGCGCCAACCGTGTGGCCGCGGAGAGCACGCGGATCCACGTCAGTCAGCCGGAGAGCGGCCCGGTCTCGATCGAGAGCCACTTCGACGAGGCGATCAGCGCCGTCGGCGTGCTGGAGGAGATTCGCCGCGGCGAAACCCTGGCAATGGATGCCTACGTCATCGCCTGTTTCGGTGATCCGGGGCTGCTCGCGGCGCGCGAACTGACCCGGGCGCCGGTGATCGGTATCGCCGAGGCCGGTTTCCATCTGGCCACGCTGATCAGCACCCGTTTCTCGGTAGTGACCACGCTTTCGCGCACCGCGATCATCGCCGAACACCTGCTCGACCAGTATGGATTCCGCCATCACTGCCGCCGGGTACGCGCCACCGACCTGCCGGTGCTGGAGCTGGAGAACCCGGCGGGCAATGCCTATCAGGCGCTACTGGAAGAGTGCCAACGAGCCAGGGACGAGGATGGCATCGGCGCCATCGTGCTTGGCTGCGGTGGCATGGCGGATCTCACCGAGCGCCTCACCCATGACCTGCAGCTGCCGGTGATCGAAGGCGTCAGCGCGGCGATCAAGCTGGCGGAGTCGCTGGTCTCGCTGGGGCTGGGGACCAGCAAGCACGGCGATCTCGCCTTTCCCCGGCCCAAGCCATTCGCGGGGCGCTTCGCCGACTGGAGCCAGGAGCCGGATCGGCGCTGAGCCTCAGGCAAAGATCGCGTTCAGGTCCGGCGCTTCATCGGTGCTTTCCTCGATCGACAGCGACGCCTCGATCGCCTTGAGGTGGCGCTGCATGAAAGCGACCGCGCGCTCCTCCTTGCCGGTCTCCAGCAGCGTGACCAGCTCGTCGTGGTCGTGGGACTCGCAGCCCAGGTGCCCGGAGGCGCCGTAGACGGCGAGGATCAGCGACGATCGCGAGCAGAGCCGGGCGACGAACTCCGCCAGCGGCGTGTTGCCGGAGAGTTCGGCCAGGCGCTGGTGGAACTGGGCGGAGAGCTGGATCGCCCGGCTCTGCTGGCCGGCGCGCAGGGCCTGACGCTCGTCGATGGCCAGTTGCCGGAGCGCCTTGGCGTCTGCCGCTTTCAGCCGCCGTGCGACCCATGGCATCAGCTGGCACTCCACCAGTTGGCGCGCGGCAAAGACATCCCGCGCCTCCTCGATGGTCGGCCGGCTGACGCTGGCGCCACGCCTCGGCGTCAGTGTGACCAGATGCTCCAGCGCGAGACGCTGCAGGATCTTGCGGATGCCGGTACGGCTGACCCCGAACACTTCTGCCAGCGCGTCCTCGCGCAACCGCGCCCCCGGCTTGAGCCGGTGCTCGACGATCGCCTCGCGAATCTGCTGATAGATCGTTTCATGGCGCTCGGCGCCATCGCCCGCCTTGCCCGCCCCGCGACCCCGCTTCGCCTCGGCAGGCGTGCTCGTACTGCTCGCTGCGTTCGCGCTCTTCGCCATTGTCGTTCGCTCCACCCAGCGCCGGTCGCACCGATGATTGACTTCGTCAACGATTGTATACGGCCCGCCGCCAGATGACAGCCGCATGGGCACGGAGGCTCAGCCCGAGACCAGCCGGCTGGCACTGGCGTTGTGCCTGGCCACCATCGTCTCGAGATCGTGACCCAGCAGCACGCCGTTCTCGACGCGGCGCACCCCGTTGACGATGGAGAGATCGACCGTCGGCGGTTGGCAGAAGACCAGCGATGCCAGCGGGTCATGGAGCGCGCCACCGGCCAGCGCCAGCGAGTCCAGCCGGAAGCCGATGATATCGGCGGCCTTGCCCACCGCGAGCTGGCCGATATCGTCCCGACCCAACACCGCGGCGCCGCCGCGAGTGGCGAACCACAGCATCCGGCGCGCGCTGAATTCGTTCGGGTCGCCCTGTAGCCGGCCCAACAGCATCGCCTGGCGTGCCTCCGCCAGCAGGTGCGAGCCATCATTGGAGGCACTGCCATCGACGCCGAGGCCGACCCGCATGCCGGCCTGGTGCATCGCCATCACCGGGGCGATGCCGGAACCGAGACGCATGTTGGAGCTGGGACAGTGCGCCGCGCCGCAGCAGTGGCCGCCCAGGCGCGCGATCTCGTCGGCATGGGGATGCACCATGTGGGCGAACCAGACATCGCTGCCGACCCAGCCGACCTGCTCGGCGTACTCCACCGGCGTGCAGCCGAAGCGCTCGCGACAGTACGCTTCCTCGTCGCGGGTTTCGGCCAGGTGGGTGTGCAGATGCACGCCGTAGTGACGGGCCAGTTCGGCACTGTTGACCATCAGCTCGCGGGAGACCGAGAACGGCGAGCAGGGCGCCACCACGATACGGGTCATCGCCCGCTCGGCGGCGTCGTGATAGCGCTCGATGGCGCGCTGGGTATCGTCGAGGATCGCCTGTTCGGATTCGACCACGCTGTCCGGCGGCAGCCCACCCTGGGATTCGCCCACCGACATCGAGCCGCGCGAGGCATGAAAGCGCAGCCCGAGCTCGGAGACCGCCGCGATCTGATCGTCGATGCGGGCGCCATTGGGCCATAGATAAGTGTGATCCACCGCCGTGGTGCAGCCGGAGAGCAGCAGCTCCGCCGCGGCGACCTGGCTGCTGGCGAACAGCGATTCGGGGTCGAGTCGCGCCCAGATCGGGTAATGGGTCACCAGCCAGTCGAACAGCGCGGCGTTCTGCCCGGCGGGCAGGTTGCGCGTCAGGGTCTGGTAGAAGTGATGGTGCGTGTTCACCAGCCCCGGCAGCAGGACATGACCGCGCGCATCGATGACCTCGTCTGCCGGCGCCTCGAGCGCGGCCGCGACCTCCTGCGCCGAGCCGATCGCGACGATGCGATCGTCTCTGATGAGCAGGCTGGCATCGCGCAGCTCGCGCTCGGCATCGTCGAAGGTCGCGATCAGCTCGGCATTGCGGATCAGTGTCGTTGTCACGATGGATCTCCGGGAACATGAAAACTTCGCTAACCGAGAAAAGCGGCGAGCGATGGCCAGGCGAGACAACGATTGTCGAGTCGCCGAAGCGGTCGATGAGCATGGCGGAAGCGCTTTTGACGACGCCCGGCCGCGCCCAGCGCTTCCCTAGCTGCCCCGGTAGGTCGAATAGCTGAACGGAGAGAGCAGCAGCGGCACGTGATAGTGCTCGTTGGGCGCGTCGACCGTGAACTGCAGCGGGATACGATCGAGAAAATGCCCCGCGGGCGCCTCGTCGGCACGGAGATAATCCCCGGCATGGAAAAGGAGTTCGTAGACCCCGGCGATGAAATCCGCCCCTTCCAGCAACGGTGCGTCGCAGCGACCGTCGGCATTGGTCTTCACATCGGCCAGCCGCAATCGGGTGCCGCCCTCCAGCCGGTAGAGTTCGATGCGCAGATCGCTGGCAGGGCGACCGCGCGCCGTGTCCAGCACGTGGGTGGTCAGATAACCTTGGGGGGCGTCGCTCATGGCTTCCTCGCGAAGTCGGTTGTCATGGTCGAAAAGGGTGGATCGACGGGCGGTGTCGCGCTAGCCTCATTCAAGTGTTTTTGTATACAAAGGTCAACCGGAGCCGCCATGTCTGCCGCCCTGCTCTCGCCTCGCCCCAGCCAGCTCGACCGTGACGCGTTCATCGCCCGCTATGGCGACATCTACGAACACTCGCCGTGGATCGCGGCGCAGGCCTGGGAGCTCGGGCTCGAGGCGGCCCAGGACACGCCCGCCGGACTGGCCGAGCGGCTGCGCGAGCAGGTCGACGCCGCCTCGGCCAATGCCCAGCTGGCGCTGATCCGGGCCCACCCCGATCTGGCCGGCAAGGCAGCGATTGGCGGCAAGCTGACCGACGACTCCCGCTCGGAACAGGCCGGCGCTGGCCTGGACCAGTGCACGCCGGCGGAGTTCGCCCGTTTCGAGCAGCTCAACCGGGCCTACCGCGATCGGTTCGACTTCCCGTTCGTCATCGCCGTGCGCGGACTCGATCGCCACGCGATCCTGGCCGCCTTCGAGACCCGCCTGAACCATACCCGGGAGCAGGAACGCCGTACCGCCATCGCCCAGATCCACCGGATCGCGCGATTGCGGCTGGAGCAGCGCGCGGCCGAAAGTCTTAACCGATAGCGCGCAGACACCGGGGGATCGAGCGGTTATCCTGAGCGCCTGATATGAGCGGACACGAGAGCGGCGACGGGTGACGGACGAAGAGCGGCATCGGGCGACTGAACAGCAGCGGCATCGGGCGACTGAACAGCAGCAAAATCGGGCGACGGAAACCAAACGCAGGGCCGTCGGCCGGCCCGCGGGCGGCAAGAGCAGCGGCGGTCACAGTCAGTCGCTGGTCCGCGGCCTGAACATCCTGGAAATGCTGGCGGCAACCCCGGATGGACTGGCCCTTTCCGATGTCGCCGAGGACGTCGGCCTGGCCCCCTCGACCACTCACCGTCTGCTGCAGGCCCTGTTCCAGCAAGGCTTCATCACCCAGGACGTCGAGAGCGGGCTGTGGAAGATCGACGTCAAGACCTTCCGTATCGGCAACAGCTTCCTCGAGGCGCGCGATTTCGTCGCCACCGCTCGCCCCTTTCTGCGCCAGCTCACCGCCACCAGCGGCGAAACCGCCAACCTCGGCATCCGCGATGACGGCATGGTGGTCTACCTGGCCCAGAGCGAATCGAAGCAGATGATGCGCATGATCACCCGCCTGGGCTCGCGGGCGCCGCTGCACGCCTCCGGGGTCGGCAAGGCACTCCTGGCGTGGATGCCACCCCAGGAGTTCGAGCAGATCGTCGCCGGCCGTACACTGGAGGGCGAAACGCCCAATACGCTGACCAACGTCGAGACGCTTCGCGACCAGCTGGTCGAGATTCGCCGACAGGGCTACGCCGTCGACCGCGAGGAGCACGCCATCGGTCTCAACTGCGTCGCCGCCACCCTGCATGACGAAAGCGGCCTGCCGCTGGCGGCGATCTCGGTCTCCGGGCCGGTGGCCCGGATCGACGACTCCCGCCTGCCCGAGCTCGCCGCACTGGTCGCGGAAACCGCCCGCGAGATCACCGTCAAGATCGGCGGCAAGACGCCCTCCGAACCGCCGGCCTGAAAGGCGGGGGAGTTTCAGGTATTGACGATCACGCCGCCATTCAGATGGATCGTCTGGCCACTCATGTAGGAAGACTCCTTGCTGGCCAGATAGACGTAGGCAGGGCCCATTTCGCTGGGCTGCCCGGCGCGCTTCATCGGCACCTGCCCGCCGAAGCCCTCGACCTTCTCTTCGTCGAAACTGGCCGGGATCAGCGGCGCCCATACCGGCCCCGGCGCTACCGCATTGACGCGGATCTCGCGATCCACCAGCGATTGCGCCAGCGAACGCACGAATCCCTGGATCGCTCCCTTGGTCGCCGAGTAGTCGATCAGGGTGGCGTTGCCCTTGAAGGCGTTGATGGAGGACGTGGCGATGATGGTGTCGCCGGCCCCCAGATGCGGAACCGCCTCGCGCACCAGGTAGAAGTGGCTGAAGATGTTGGTGGCAAAGGTCCGCTGCAGGGTTTCATCGGTGATGTCGGTCACGTCGTCCCAGTCGTGCTGCTCGGCGGCATTGTTGACCAGGATATTGAGCCCGCCCAGCTCTCGGCGCGTACGCTCGACCACGTCGCGACAGAAGCTGGAGTCGGCGACGTCGCCCTTGAGCAGCAGACAACGCCGCCCCTCGGCTTCGATCAGCGCCTGGGTATCTTCCGCATCGCGCTCCTCATCGAGGTAGACCACGGCGCAGTCGGCGCCCTCGCGGGCGTAGTGGACCGCGACGGCGCGACCGATGCCGCTGTCGCCGCCGGTGATGAGCGCCACCTTGCCCTTGAGCTTGTCGGTGCCACGGTAGTCGGCGCGAATGAACTCCGGTTCGGGATGCATCTCGTGCTCGTTACCCGGCTGATGGGTCTGATGCTGCGGTGGAAAATGCGACTCGGCCATGCTGGCTCCCTCCCGAATGAAGCGAATGAAATGTACCCGACCGTCGCGGGATCCTCCCGTGATTCACCGCGACGCTCTCCCAGCATAGAAAGCCTGGCGATTTCTTCCAAACCTTGGTATCGATATTTAACTCAGGTTAAGTCAAGAGTCGCGACGTGAGCGTCAGGGAGCGGTCTTGCCGCCCCTCGCGGCGGCGACGCGACATCACTCCTCTCCGGGCGTGAAGCCGGCCGCCAGCGGCGCTACACTATCGCCGCCGCCTGCGCTGCCACATTTGCCCGCCAAAGAGGTCCCCCGATGCCTTCGCACCTGCTCTCCGTCGATTCACTCTCCCGTGATGCCGTCGACCATCTGATCCGCATCGCCGAGCGCATGGAACCGATCGCCCAGCGGCGTAAGGTGACTCGCGTGCTCGAAGGTGCGGTGCTCGGCAATCTCTTCTTCGAGGCCAGCACGCGCACGCGGATCAGCTTCAACGCCGCCTTCTGCCGCCTCGGCGGCAGCGTCTGCGATACCACCGGCTTCACCTTCTCGTCGATGGCCAAGGGCGAGTCGCTCTACGACACCAGCCGGGTGATGGGCGGCTATGTCGATGCCATCGTCATGCGCCACCCGGAGCAGGGCTCGGTGGCGGAGTTCGCCGAGGCGACCCAGGTACCGGTGATCAACGGCGGCGACGGGCCCGGCGAGCACCCGAGCCAGGCGCTGCTGGACGTCTACACCATCACCAAGGAGTTCGCGCGGCTGGGCAAGCCGCTGGCGGGCGCCCACCTGCTGCTGACCGGCGACCTGAAATACGGCCGCACGGTGCACTCGCTGGTCAAGCTGCTGTCGCTCTATGAGCCCCTGCGCATCACGCTGGTGTCGCCGCCGGGGCTGGAGATGCCCCAGCACCTGATCGATCTGGTGGCGTCGCGGGGGCATCGCATCGAGACGCGCCTCAACCTCGCCGAGTCGTTCGACGACGTGGATGTCATCTACGCCACCCGGATCCAGCGCGAGCGCTTCACCGCCGAGATGACCGAGAGCTTCACCGAGCTGACCGCCGACTTCGTCGTCGATCGTGGCTTCCTCGACCGCCGCTGCTCGCCGACCACCATCGTCATGCATCCGCTGCCGCGGGACAGCCGCCCCGGCGCCAACGATCTCTCCACCGACCTCAACGGCGATCCGCGCCTGGCGATCTTCCGCCAGACCGACAACGGCATCCCCATGCGCATGGCGATCTTCGCCCACCTGCTGCAGGTGGAGGGTCTGATCGAGAAGGATCTACGCGACGTGGGTTGGTTCGTGCCGCCGAGCTTCGGTGTCGACGACGCCACCTTCCAGGGCTCAGGTTCCGCCTGAAAAGTTGGCGCGCGATGGCCGGGCAAGGCGAAAATGAGCGAGAAGGTGGCGTTTACGGGTTGTAAAGGCGTACTTTGATCGGACTCGCGCACGAGCTCATTTTTAACGCCGCATGGACGAGCGCAGCACTTTTGAGGCAAGCCTAACGGCGCGCCTGCCAGAACAGCGAAAACAGCTCCGACTGGGAGTTGACCCCCAGCTTGGCGTAGAGATGCTTCTTGTGGGCGCGGACCGTTTCGACGGAGATCGCCAGACGGCGGGCGATCTCCTTGGTCGAGCTGCCGCCCAGCATCAATTGGCTCACTTCGCGCTCGCGTTCGGTCAGTGCATAGCGGGAATCGAATTCCAGCGCGCGTTCCGGTAGCGGATGCCAGGGATGGGGGCCGGCCTCGCCATCGCCCTCCGGCTCGAAATGCATGCGCAAGCGCATCAGGGCCAGCAGCCACGGCTGCATCAGCGCGAGGCTGCCCAACGCCTGACGGGAAAAGGAACGGGTCGAGCCCAGCGACAGGCACAGGGTTCGGCGAGCATCCAGCGTCTGATTGAAGTGAATCTCGTCGGCGACGATGTTGCGTCGAAAATAGCGCTGGTAGTACTCGGTGCGGGTGAAGTGCTGAGGCGCCACTTCCGCCAGCGTGAACAGACCGCAGCGATCGCGCTCGCAAGCGTCGATGTAGAACGGATCGAGGAGATACAGGCCGCGCTGATAGTCCTGAAACAGGGCGTCGTCGGCGCCATCGTCCTCGTCGCTCTCGGCGAGAATACGGGGCGGCTGCCGGCGATCGAAAACCAGTGCCACCCAGGTATCGAAATGCACCTCTTCCGCCAACCGCCGCACCAATGCCAGCCAGAAACCGGCACGATCGACGTTTTCCGCCAACTGCCCGAAGGCACGATGCCACTCCAGACTCTCCAGCGGCGTCATGTCGTCGGCCCTTGTGCTCGGCCGGGGTCGATGGGTCATCGTTTCTCTCTCTGAGGCTGTGCCTGCCTGACGCCATATCGCTGCAACGCTACCGTCGAGCGTCTCCTTCCCCCGATCGGGTTACCCCGCTCGCGGGATAGGCAGCGGCGCGGGATTGGGGATACTGGAGGTCATCGGCTCCCGTTCCAATCACAACTCCCGGAGTGTTCCATGCAGCTTGTCCTGGCACAACTCGCCAGCTGCGAAGGCGAGATCGCGCACAACCTCGCCCGCGCGCTGGAAATCGTGCATGCCGCCGACGAAGGCACGGCGCTGATCGTCTTCCCCGAAACGCACCTGAGCGGCTTTGCCGAATCCGGGCATGTGCTCGACCGCGCCCTGACCCTCGACGGCCCGGAGTTGCAGGCGCTGATCGGCGTCAGTCGCGAGCGCGACATGGCGATCGCCATCGGCCTGCTGGAGCGGGATGGCGATGCCGTATTCAACACCACCGTGCTGATCACGCCGGAAAGCGGGATCGCCCTGCGTTATCGCAAGACTCACCTATGGCCGGATGAACGCACCCTGGTCGAGCCCGGCGATGCGCTTCACTGCCTCGAATGGCGCGGCCGATGCATCGGGCTGCTGATCTGCTACGACCTGGAATTTCCCGAACCGGCGCGGGCGCTGGCCGCCATGGGTGTGGACCTGCTGGTGGTGACCAACGGCAACATGGACCCCTACGGCCCCGTACACGCTCGCGCCGCCCAGGCCAGAGCCCAGGAAAATCAGTGCTTTCTGGCCATGAGCAACCGGGTCGGCCAGGGCGCCGGGCTCACCTTCGCCGGCGAGAGCGCACTGGTCGGCCCCGACGGCGAGCTGCTGTTCCGGGCCGGGCGCGAGGAGACGATCCAGCCGCTGCAGCTGGATCCGGCACGCCTGCCCAGCGCCAGGCAGGAGTACGACTACCACCGGGATCGGCGCCTGAGCCTCGCGGGCCACCTCGAAACCCGGGGCGCCCACCGCAGCTGGCATTTCGGCTGAGCGCCGTTGCTCTGCCCTGCGGTCATCGCCACAGCGGCAGCGGGTCGCAATGACCGCGAATCTCTAAATAACCGCGAATCTCAAAATAACCACAACAGGAAACGATGATGTCGGAAATGAAGAAGACCCTTACCCTCTCCCAGGTGGTGCTGTTCGGCCTGGCCTACATGACCCCGATCATCGTGCTCGGCACCTTCGGGGTGCTGGCGGTGGTCACGCAGGGGGCGGTGGCAGGTGCCTACCTCGCCGCCCTGGTGGCCATGCTGTTCACCGCCCACAGCTACGGTCGCATGGCCGCTGCCTATCCCGTCGCCGGCTCCGCCTATGCCTATGTCCGTCACGCCATCGACGATCGCCTGGGTTTTCTCGCCGGCTGGGCCATCCTGCTCGATTATCTGTTCCTGCCGATGGTGATCTGGCTGATCGGGGCGGCCTATCTCAACTCCGCCTTCCCGAGCATTCCGACGGCGCTGTGGCTGTTGGCGTTCATCGCGGTCACCACGGTGATCAACGTGCTCGGCCTGAAACTGGCCAGCCTGGTCAACAGCGCCATGATGCTGATCCAGATGCTGGTACTGGTGGCCTTCGTCAGTCTCAGCGTGCACTACATCCTCGGCGACCCCACTCAGCCGCTATTCAGCCTGGCGCCGTTTCTCGGCAGCGACGGCGGATCGCTACCGGTACTGATGGCCGGTGCGGCCGTCGCCTGCTACTCGTTCCTCGGCTTCGATGCCGTGACCACGCTGACGGAGGAGACTCGGGATCCGCAGCGCACGCTGCCGCGAGCGATCCTGCTGATCACGCTCCTGGGCGGGCTGATCTTCGTTGTCGTCTCTTACTGCGTCCAGCTCGCGGCGCCGGGCTTCGACTTCGCCAACCCGGACGCCGCCGCCTATGCCATCGCGCGTAACATCGGTGGCGATCTGTTCGTCTCGATCTTCCTGATCGGATTGGTCGTGGGCCAGTTCGCCTCGGGCATTGCCGCACAGGCCAGCGGTGCTCGGCTGATCTATGCGATGGGACGGGACGACGTGTTGCCGCGGCGCTGGCTGGGAACGCTGGGTCGCTATGGGACGCCACTGGGAGGGCTGATGCTGAGCGCCCTGGTGGCACTGCTGGCGCTGACGATGGATGTGCTGTCAGCGGCCTCGTTCATCAACTTCGGCGCTTTCCTGGCCTTCGCCCTGGTCAACTTGGCGGTGATCTTTCATTACTATCTCAAGGAGTGCCGCCGTGGCCCGGGCGATACCCTGCGCTTTCTGGTCTGCCCGGCGATCGGGCTCGTCGCCATCGTGTGGCTGCTGTTCAGTCTCGATCACAGAGCGATCATGCTTGGCTCGATATGGCTACTGGCAGGCGTGGGCTGGCTGGTCTGGCTGACCCGTGGCTTCCGCCGCCCGACGCCGGAGCTGCATATCGACGCTTGAGGTGGAGGAGGAGATGACACGCGACCTGCGCGAGGTGCGCTGGTCCGTGTCGAAAACTGACGGCATCGACGAAGAGAGTCCGAAAGCGGGCTCATGACGCGCCTTCGATCCCGGGAGCTGGGTCATACGCTGGCTTGACGGCGTTGTGGTGCCCCCAGCGACACGCCTGCCGATCTATCCACGGCAGCCGATGCCCTCCATCGGCTGCCTGATTCAACGCTACTGTCGATTATTCCACTATCCATCCAATCTCTCTCGGGGCCGACCCAAGGCCACCGGACGGGACATTCCGGCCCAGACCTCGATGGTAAGGTCGCGAAATAACGGACCTGGAAAAGCGAAAGACGCGCTCTCACCCTCCTTCCCGAGGGAAGGAAGCCCAGCAGAAAGAGGCGAGGCGTCTACCGAATCTCATCTCTTCCGGCCAAAAATAGTGTTATTAAATAGTTGACATGAACTACGGAACGAGTGACACACTGGGTAGGTCACGTCGCTCTTCGATATGACAGAATCAACAATTACAAGCGCAGCGCGCAACCCAAGACGGACTCCCTATGACAGTTCATTCGTCGTCGGCGACAACTTCCTCCTGGTACCGGGACTCCATCGCCGTCGAGCTCGAGCCGGCGCTCCCGCTGGAGGGCGATCACCGCGCCGATGTCTGCGTGATCGGCGCAGGCGTTACCGGTTGTTCCGCCGCGCTGCACCTGGCTCAGCGGGGGTATCGAGTCATCCTGCTCGAAGCACTGAGCGTGGGCCATGGGGCCTCCGGCCGCAGCGGCGGGCAGATACTGCCTGGCCTGGGCACCGACATGCACACCGTCGAGAAGGCCTTGGGGCTGTCGGCCGCCCGTGATATCTGGGAAATGAGCCGTGAAGCCGTCAGGCTGACTGCCCACCTCGTCGAGCATCACCAGATCCCCTGCGAGATGTCCTGGGGTTACCTTCACGCGGCGGTCAAACCTCGCCATGTCGTCGCGCTCAGGCAGTCACAGGAGCGCATGGCCCGCGACTTCGACTATCACGGGCTCGAGTGGCGGGAAGGCGACGCGCTGCGCGAACACGTCGTCACCGACGCCTACCCGGCGGCGCTCTGGGAGCGCGAAGCGGGCCACCTGCATCCGCTCAATTACACGCTCGGCCTGGCCCGAGCCGCTCAACGGGCCGGAGCGATCCTTCACCAGTTCAGCCCCGTGGTCGATATCCAGCACGGCAAGCCGGCCAACGTCGTCACCGCGCGCGGCCGTATCACTGCCGATCACGTCGTGGTCGCCACCAACGCCTACGGCGATAGGCTGGTGCCCGCCATGAGCGGGCGCATCATGAAAGCGGCCAACTACATGATCGCCACCGCGCCCATGACCGAGCAGCAGGCCGCTCAGGTTCTCCCGAGAAACGACGCCTTGTCGGATGCCAACTTCGTACTCGACTATTATCGTCTGTCGAGAGACAGGCGCCTGATCTACGGCGGGGAGGTGAGTTACGACGGCCGCCCACCGCAAGGTCTGGAGGCGCGTACCGATGCCAAGATACGGCGCCTTTTCCCGGTGTTGAAAGAGATCGATATCGAATATCGCTGGGGAGGAGACGTGGCCATCACCATGAATCGCGCACCTGACTTCGGCCGACTGGCGCCCAATGTTTTCTATGCCCAGGGCTACTCCGGCCACGGGATGGCGTTGGCGGGGCTGGCCGGCCAACTGCTGGGCGAGACCATTGCCGGACAAAGTGAGCGCTTCGACATCTTTGCCGCCATGCCCCACCGGACGTTTCCGGGCGGCCGGTGGTTACGGACCCCCCTGCTGGTACTGGCGACCCATTTCTACAAGCTTCGCGACCGGCTGTGACCAGCGGCAAGAACGACGAGGACGGCCCAATGACCGATTTGACCAACACCGTGAAAGCCACCGATCGCGCGGACGGGGCAGACACGGCGTCGAAAGACAAACGCGGTGCTTCCTCGATCAGGATGCAGGGGTTACGCAAGCAGTTCGGGCGCGATTCCGTTGCGCTGGCCGGCGTCGACCTGGATATCGACGCCGGCGAATTCTTTACCCTGCTGGGGCCATCCGGGTGTGGCAAGACGACCTTGCTGCGCATTCTCGCCGGCCTGGAAGAGGCCGATGACGGCCAGCTGAAGATCGGCGGAAAGGATGTCATCGACGTGCCGCCGCATCGGCGCAGCGTCAATACGGTCTTCCAGTCCTACGCGCTATTCCCCCACCTCTCCGTACGCGACAACCTGGCGTTCGGCCTGCGCATGCGTGGCGAACCGGCCGCCGAGCGCAACCGCAAGGTGGCGGAGGTCGCCGAATTCATCAAGCTCGGCTCGCTGGTCGAGCGCCGCGTCGACCAGCTGTCGGGAGGCCAGAAACAGCGCATCGCCCTGGCCCGGGCGCTGGTCTGCGAGCCCGACGTGCTGCTGCTGGACGAACCGCTGTCGGCCCTGGATGCCGGCCTGCGCGGCCAGTTGCAGGTCGAACTGCAACGCCTGCAGAAGCGCCTGGGCGTGACCTTCGTCTTCGTCACCCACGACCAGGACGAGGCCATGGTGATGTCGGATCGCATCGCGGTGCTCGATAGCGGCATCATCCAGCAGGTGGGCACCCCCAGCGAGATCTACGAGCACCCGGCCAACGCCTTCGTCGCCCGTTTCATGGGGCACGACAATTTGTTCGCCATCACCGCCAGCGACAGCAACTGGGTGGACACCGGGCTGGGGCGGCTGCAGCTGGATCCCGCCGAGCAACGCGACACCCCTGACGGATGGCTGCTGATCCGCCCCGAGACCCTGGAGCTGGGCGGCGACGTTCCCGCGGACTACAACCGGCTCGAGGGCACGGTGGAAGAGCGCCTCTATCGCGGCAGCCGCATCGAATACCGGCTGACCGTCAACGATCACCCCCTGACGGCGGTGGCCGGCAATCTCGGCCAGCGCATACACGACGTCGGCGACCGGGTGACCATCGGCATCTGTCCGGAAGATCTGGTCCGCGTCGCGGCCTGAGGAGAAGCGAGATGCTGCAGACATCCCAGACCGCCTCGCGGCGCCATGCGGTGGTCAGCGAAACCCGCCACCTGCTCTTTACGGTGACCCCGGGCGCCGCCTGGATCATCCTCTTTCTGGTGCTGCCGAGTCTCTATCTGATGGCCGTGGCGTTCATGACCAACGGCCCCTACGGACTGCCGCAGTTGCCGTTGTCGCTGAGCTCGTTCGAGCAGTTGGCGGGCGTCGGCTTTCTGGGCTGGAGCCCGGGCAATCTCTACACGCTGCTGCGCTCGCTGTGGCAGACCGTCGTCGCCACCGGCCTGGTGGTGCTGGTCGCCTATCCCATCGCCTATTACATCACCACCTGCCGGGCGCGGTGGCGACCGATCATGCTGCTGCTGGTGGTAGTGCCGTCCTGGACCAATCAGGTGATTCGCACCTTCGGCTGGATGAATCTGCTGGCGCCGGGCACACCGCTCTCCAACCTCGCCGAGATGATGGGCCTGATCTCGCCCAACATGGGGCTCTATCCGTCCAACTTCGCGGTGACACTGGGTCTCGTCTACAACTTCCTGCCGTTCATGGTACTGCCGCTCTACGCCGCCTTCGAGAAGCTCGACACCGCCCAGGTCGAAGCGGCGCAGGATCTTTACGCCAAGCCGGTCCGGGCGTTCTGGCACGCCGTCTTCCCGCAGACGCTGCCGGGCCTGCTCGCGGGCGTGGTGCTGGTGGCGATCCCCGCGTTCGGCATGTACGTGATTCCGGAGCTTCTCGGCGGCGGCAAGGCGATGATGCTCGGCAACCTGGTGGCGACGCAGTTCTCCGGCGGCTCGAACTGGCCGCTGGGCGCCGCTGGCGCGATCCTGATGCTGATCGCGACTTTCATCGGTCTGTTCGCGATGCGCCGCATCGGCAAGCGTCTCGGCGGCGGCGAGGAGGTGGTGATATGAGAAAGCGCACGCTCAAGCGCGGCCTGACGGCGTTCTGGTGGCTGACGCTGATCTTCCTCTACCTGCCGCTTGCCGTGGTGGTGCTGTTCTCGTTCAATGCCGCCAACAGCGCCGCTCGATTGACCGGGTTCTCGCTGCGCTGGTATCACCAGTTGCTGGGCAACGAACAGATCATCACGGCATTTGGTAACACGTTGATTCTGGCAACCTGTTCCTCCGTCATCGCGCTCGCCATCGGCTGCCTGATCGGCTACGGCATGTACCGGCACCGCCATCGCAAGCTCGGTTGGCTGATCGTGCTGATCTATCTGCCGATCGTGTTGCCGGACATCGTCTTCGGCATCTCCGAGATGGCGTTCTTCGTACAGTTCCACCGTCTGACCGGACTGCTGCAGCCGGGGCTTGGGACCATGGTCATCGCCCATGTGACCTTCCAGATCCCGTTCGTCGCGCTGATCGTCTACTCGCGCTTCGTCGGGCTCGACCCCAGCCTGTTCGAAGCGGCCAAGGATCTCTATGCCACGCCGTTGAAGCGGGTCATTCACTTCATGCTGCCGACCATCAAGCCGGCGCTGATCTCCGCGTTCTTCCTGTCGTTCACGCTATCGGTGGACGATTTCGTGATCAGCTTCTTCACCGCCGGGCCGGAGAGTGCCACGCTGCCGATCTACATCTGGAGCGCGATCAAGAAAGGCGTCACGCCGGAGATCAATGCCATTGCCACATTGATGATCGGCGCGGTGGCCCTGGCCGCCGTGATCAGTCTCGCATTCAACCGCCAACGCAAGGTCTGAGTCGAAGCCCAGCGTCGGGGGAGCGCTCGAAAAGCTGTCAAAAAAGCCGTCGAACAACAAGGAGAAGAACCGATGTCAAAGCCCGTCACCAGTGCCCTGACCGCCGCCTGCTGCAGCCTGCTGCTCGTCAGCCAGGCCCAGGCCGCGGACGACAAGCTCTATCTGTTCAACTGGACCGAGTACATGGACCCGGAGATCATCACGGCGTTCGAGCAGAAATACGACGTCGAGGTGGTGCAGAACTACTACAACTCGCTGCCGGAGATGTTCGCCAAGCTCAATGCCGGCGGTGCCTCCCAGTACGACATCATCGTGCCCTCGAACTACTACGTGCCGCGCTTGATCCAGACCGGCCTGGTCCAGAAGCTCGATCACTCCAGGATCCCCAATTTCACCAATGTGAAGGCGCAGTTCCAGGATCCGAGTTTCGACCCGGGTTCCGCCTATTCGGCGCCGTACCAGTGGGGCACGACCGGGATCATCTACAACACCGATACCTTCCCGGACGCGCCCCGCAGCTGGTCGCTGATGTTCGATCCCAAGGTCAACCCCGACTACCCCTTCGCGATCATGGGCGACGGCCAGGTCGCCATGGGCGCCGCCTGCGCGGCGCTGGGCAAACCCTACGACTGCGATGACCTCGACAGCTGGCGCGACGCCGCCAAGCTGATGATCGAGACCAAGCATCGCGACAACTTCTCCGGCTTCTCCGACGGCACCCCCGCACTGCAGCAGCTCGCGCGCGGCGTGACCCATGTCGGCATGTCCTATAACGGCGACTATCTGCTGTACAAGAGCGAGGATCCGGAGACCTTCGCGCACCTCGACTTCATGATTCCCGAGGAAGGCGCCGAGATGTGGGTCGACTCGATGATGATTCCGTCCCAGGCCCCCCACCCGGATCTGGCCTACAAGTTCATCAACTTCATTCTCGACGCCAAGATCGGTGCCCAGCTCTCCAACTACAATTTCTATGCCAGCCCCAACGCCGCCGCCGAGCCCTATCTGGAAGCGGCACTGAGGCAGCCGCCGGCCCAGCCCACCGACGAAGAGATGAAAGTGCTGCGTTTCACCCCGAGCCTGGAGGGCGAAAAACTGCAGACCTTCCAGCAACTGTGGTCGGAAGTGCAGGCTCGGTAGCGCCGCCGCTCCCCCATCTCACTGCCCGGCACGGCCGCTGGCCGCGTCCGGGCAACCCATCACCACACGGAACGCTCACATGGGTCACCGTCAGGAAACACCAGCGCTCAAAGACTGGTTCCAACAGCACGGCATCACCGAAGTCGAATGTCTGGTTACCGATCTCACCGGCATCCTCAAGGGCAAGATCATGCCCGCCAGCAAGTACCTCGATGGCGGGCTGCCACGATTGCCGGACTCGATCTTCATCCAGACCGTCACCGGCGGTTATCCCGACGACGAGGATATCCGCTTCTGGAATCCCGCCGAGCGGGACATGGAGCTGGTGCCCGATCCCGATGCCGCCTTCCTGGTACCCTGGGCCGAAGACCCCACCGCGCAGATCATTCACGACTGCTACTACCTCACCGGCGAGCCGGTCGATCTCTCGCCCCGTCACGTGCTCAAGCGCGTCCTGGAGCTCTACGAACAGCGCGGCTGGCGCCCGGTGGTCGCCCCCGAGGTCGAGTTCTACCTGGTCAAGACCAACACCGATTCCGACTACCCGCTGGAGCCGCCGATCGGTCGTACCGGACGCCAGGAGAGCAGCCGCCAGTCGTTCTCCATCGACGCGGTCAACGAATTCGATCCCCTGTTCGAGGAGATGTATGACTACTGCGAGGCGATGCACCTCGACCTGGACACGCTGATCCACGAGGAGGGTGCCGGCCAGATGGAGGTCAACTTCCAGCACGGCAATCCGCTGGCGCTGGCCGATCAGGTGGTCATGTTCAAGCGTGTGCTGCGAGAAACCGCGCTGCGCCACGGCATGTACGCCACCTTCATGGCCAAGCCGATGGCCAACGAGCCGGGTAGCTCCATGCACATTCACCAGAGCCTGGTCGACGCCAAGGGCAACAACCTGTTCGCCTCTGGCCTCAGCGGAATCGGAGACAACCCCACCAGCCCTCTGTTTCATCATTTCATCGGCGGTTTGCAGCACTATCTGCCCGCAGCGATGCCGCTGCTGGCCCCCAACGTCAACTCCTATCGCCGACTGATGCGCCACGAGGCGAGTGGTTCCGCGCCGGTCAACGTCGACTGGGGGATGGACAACCGCACCGTGGGCTTGCGCGTGCCGGTCTCCTCGCCCGCCGCCACCCGGGTCGAAAACCGCCTCGGCGGCGCCGACGCCAACCCCTATCTGGTGCTGGCGGCCTCGCTGGCCTGCGGCTATCTCGGCATGGTCGGCCAGTTGGAACCCCGTCCGCCGATGGTCGGTTCGGCCTGGTCCAGTGGCAGCAAGCTGCCGGACGACATCGGCCCGGCACTGGACCGGCTGCGGGAATGTCCCGAACTGGCCGACATCCTCGGCGAACGCTTCACCAACAGCTATCTCGCGGTCAAACGCGCCGAACACCGCGCCTACTTCCGCGTGATCAGCTCGTGGGAGCGCGAGCACCTGCTGCTGCGGGTTTGAAGTCCAACAAGAAGGCCAATAAACAGCGAAGCGGGGGAGCGATGATGAAATTGACGCAATGGGCGGTCTTGTCGATGGCGGCGCTGGCGAGCAGCGGCGCCGTGGCCGACGATCAGGAAAGACAGTTGAACCTGTTCAACTGGACCGACTACATGGATCCCGAGATCATCGCCGACTTCGAGGCCGAAACCGGCATCGACGTGGTTCAGAACTACTACAACTCCAACGCCGAGATGCTGGCCAAGCTGAACGCCGGTGGCGATGCCCAGTACGATATCGTCATCCCCTCGGACTACTTCGTGCCGCGCCTCATCGGGGCGGAGGTCATTCAGCCGCTCGCCCCTGACGGCCAATCACTCGAGGGCATCGACAACATCATGGCGGACTTCCAGCAGCCCGCCTACGATCCGGATGGCACCTACACCGTGCCGTATCAATGGGGGGTGACCGGCATCGTCTACAACACCGACACCTTCCCCGACCCGGATCCTAGCTGGGGACTGCTGTACGATCCCGCCGTCAACGCCGACTACCCCTTTGCGCTACTCAA
The DNA here is from genome assembly GCF_003206045.1 of Salinicola lusitanus. Lineage (GTDB taxonomy): Bacteria > Pseudomonadota > Gammaproteobacteria > Pseudomonadales > Halomonadaceae > Salinicola > Salinicola lusitanus. The sequence continues at coordinate 503,152 of NZ_PZJM01000009.1, read as the reverse complement.
GGGCGATGCCCAGTTCACCTTCTCGACCCTCTGCGCCTACCTTGGCGAAGGGTTCGACTGCGTCGGCCAGGCCCCTTGGGTCGAGGCCGCCAAGCTGCTGGTTGCCACCCGTGAGCGAGACAATTTCGTCGGCTTCGTCGACGCCACCGCGACCATCGAGCAGATCGCCAGCGGCGTGATCCACGCCGGCATTGCCTACAACGGCGACCTGGCCGGCAAACAGAGCGAGGACCCGGAGCTCTACGGCAACATCGGCTTTTTCGTGCCCAGAGAAGGCTCGCAGCGCTGGGTGGACGTGATGGCCATCCCGGCCCGGGCACCACATCCGGACAACGCACGCCGTTTCATCGAATACCTGCTGCGCCCCGAGGTCGCGGCCCGGCTCTCCAACTACAACCTGTACACCTCGCCCAACGCGGCGGCGCAACCGATGCTGTCCGCCGAACTTCGCGAGCCGCCGGTGATGCCCGATGCCGACACCCGCGCACGGCTGTCGCTGACGCCCGCCGTCGACGGCGAGCAGTTGCAGCTGCTGCAGCAGTTGTGGTCGGAAGCCCGATCTCGCTGATCGGCCTTTATCCTCCCAATCGTCCTTTCATTCATGGAGTCCAGGATGTCCGCGCCTTCCGACGCAAAGCGCCCGTCACAGCTCGAGCACACCGCCTCCTGGTACGCGGCCTCGGCCAACGCCGCGCCGGCGCGACCGGCACTGTCGGCCGACGTCAGCTGCGACGTGTGCGTGGTGGGGGCCGGCTTCACCGGGCTGTCATCGGCGCTGCATCTGGCCGAGAAGGGTCTGAAGGTGATCGTGCTGGAAGCCGCGCGCGTCGGCTATGGCGCCTCGGGGCGCAACGGCGGCCAGATCGTCAACAGCTACAGCCGCGACATCGACGTGATCGAATCGAAATACGGCCAGACAACCGGCCGGGCGCTGGGCGACATGGCCTTCGAGGGCAACCGGATAATCCGCGAGCGAATCGCGACCTACGGCATCGAGTGCGACCTCCGCGACGGCAACCTGTTCGCCGCCTGCAACGCCAAGCAGCTCGAGGCCCTCAGGCATCACCAGACCCTGTGGCAGCGCTACGGCAACGACAGCCTGGAACTGCTGGGAGGCGACGCCTACCAGCGTGAGGTCGGCAGCAACCGCTACACCGGCGTGCTGATCGATCACTCCGGCGGCCATCTCCATCCGCTGAACCTGGCGCTGGGCCAGGCTGCCGCCCTGGAATCGAGGGGCGGCGTAATTTACGAGCAGAGCCCGGTCGTCACCCTCGAGCACGGCGCTCCGGTCACGGTGAAGACCGCTGATGGCACCGTCAGGGCCGACCGCGTCGTCATGGCCGGCAACGCCTATCTGCACGGGGTCATGCCGGAGCTCGAACGAAAGTCCATGCCCTGCGGGACGCAGATCATCACCACCGAGCCCCTCGGGGACGAGCTCGCCCGGCGCCTGCTGCCCAACGGCATGGCGGTGGAGGACTGCAACTACCTGCTCGACTACTACCGGCTGACTCGCGACAACCGGCTGCTGTACGGCGGTGGCGTCAACTACGGCAGCGAGGGGCCGGCGGATATCGAGGCGGTGATTCGCCCCAAGATGCTCAAGACGTTTCCGCAGTTGAAAGAGGTCAAGGTGGACTACGCCTGGAGCGGCAACTTCCTGATGACGCTGAATCGCCTGCCGCAGTTCGGCGTGATCAACGACAACGTCTACTACGCCCAGGGCTACTCCGGCCACGGCGTGACCTGCACGCATCTTGCCGGGCGCCTGATCAGCGAAGTGATGACGGGGCGCGACGATCGATTCGACGCCTTCGCCGGGCTGCCGCACCAGCCCTTTCCCGGCGGCCGGATGCTGCGCGTGCCGCTTTCGGCACTGGGAGCCTGGTATTACGAGGCGCGCGACCGACTCGGCATCTAGGTGGCTCGACATCCCGATGCCGCCGGGAGCGCGCAGGGATTACCGTCCAGGTTCGGGCGAGCGCTGGCGGCGTCCGTCATTGCGGCTGACAGGCGCGGGCAAACCCCTGGAAGATCGCGTCGTAGAGCGCGTTGTTCCCGGGTTCCCACTCGGGGTGCCACTGCACCGCCAGGGTAAAGCCAGGCGCTTCCGGCAGCGAAACCGCCTCGACCAGACCATCCGGTGCCACCGCCTCCACGAACAGGCCCTCCGCCAACCGGTCTATACCTTGCTGATGCAGCGAGTTCACCCGTGCCTTCAGCCCTTTCCGGCACTCGCCATAGAGGCTGGCCAGGCGGCCGCCGGGCCGGATCTCGACCTCGTGGCTCGGCGCATACTGCTGGGCCTTCGACCCTTCCGGCTCGCGGTGATCCATGAGGCCGGGCACACGCTGGACGGCCTGATGCAGCGTCCCGCCAAGGGCCACGTTGAACTCCTGGAAGCCGCGGCAGATCCCCAGTAGCGGCAGCCGGCGCTCCAGTGCCAACGGCACCCACAGCATGGCGGCGTGATCGCGATCCAGGTCGTCCCGCGTGTTTTCAGGCGCCCGTTCCGCATGGTATCGACTCGGCAGCACGTTGGTGTAGCTACCGGTCAGCATCAGGCCGTCGAGACGATCCAGCAGCGCGCTGGCAGCGTCGGCATCGCTGTCGCGCCAGACCGGCAGGATGACCGGCTCCAGCCCATACGCCCGCAGCGCGCTGAGATATTTGTCGGTGACCATGTGGGCAGGGTGGCCTTCCACCTCACGGCGGCAGGCAATGACACCCACCAGGGGACGCTTCTGCATGATGCCTCCTCGAAACCGAAATCCGTCATGTTTTCATCAACACGCACCGATCTATTTTTATTGCCAGACAGCGACCGTGAAAACAAACAAAGCACATAAAAACAATCATTTATCCGAAAAATAAATAATAATCCATCAATTTTCAGCCGAAGAAAAAACGAATAAAACGTAAATAATTTGACAACAATACCGGGCGAACGAAACACTATCAACGACCATAACAAACGATCTCAGGTGACATCATGTCCTCCCTTCCCGTCGACGAGGCTCGTGACTTCCTGGCGCGCAACCCCGCTATCGATAGCATCGATCTCTTGCTGAGCGACCTCAATGGGGTGTTTCGCGGCAAGCGGATTCCCCGGGAAAATCTCGAAAAGGCCTACGTCAACGGTATCAACCTCCCCGGCTCGGTCTTCGCGCTGGACATCACCGGCAACACGATCGAAGCGACGGGCCTTGGCCTGGACATCGGCGACTGCGACCAGGTCTGCCGCCCGATCCCCGGCACCCTGATGCCGACACCCTGGCTGCGGGACGGCTGCCAGGGGCAACTGCTGATGACCATGCGCAACGAGCATGATGGCCCCTTCTTCGCCGACCCGCGCAACGTCCTGGCCCGACAGGTACAGCGCCTGGCGACGATGGGGTTCACCGCCGCCGTCGCGCTGGAGCTCGAGTTCTATATCGTCGATCGCACGCGGGACGAGCTGGGCAGAGTGCAGCCGCCCCGCTCGCCGGAGACCGGCGAACGCGCCACCACCAGCCAGGTGTATTCGATTTCGGAGCTCGACGAGTACGCCGCGTTCCTGGGCGACATCCAGGCCGCGGCCGCGACCCAGAACCTGCCGCTGGACACGGCGCTGAAGGAGTGCGCGCCGGGCCAGTTCGAGATCAACCTGCTGCACGGCAGCGACGTACTCAAGGCATGCGACAGCGCGGTGCTGCTCAAGCGCCTGATCAAGGGAATCGCCGTCAACCATGGCTTCGAAGCGACGTTCATGGCCAAACCCTACGACGAGGAAGCCGGCAACGGCATGCATGTCCACATCAGCCTGCTCGATGCCCACGGTCGCAATGTCTTTGCCGCCGATGACGAGAACCCGCTGGGTACCGAAACGCTGCGCCACGCCATCGGCGGCCTGCTCAGACTGATGCCGGAATCGGTCGCCCTGATGGCCCCGAATCTCAACTCCTTCCGCCGGTTTCAGCCGGGGCTCTACGTTCCCATGGCGCCGACCTGGGGCTTCGACAACCGCTCCGTGGCCCTGCGCATTCCCTCCGGGCCAAATGCCGCGCGACGGATCGAGCACCGTGTCGGCGGTGCCGATGCCAACCCCTACCTGCTGCTGGCGACCCTGCTCGCCTCGATCATCCACGGCATCACCCACCGGATCCCCCCCGAGGAGATCGTCACCGGCAACGCCTACGAGCAGTTCGACCCGATACTGACCAACAGCTGGTCTCGAGCGCTGGAGCTGCTCGAGCAATCCGAGGTGCTGAACGAGGCGCTCGGCCAGGAGTTCCTGAACGTGTTCCTGGCGAACCGCCGTGCCGAACGGGCATCCGCCATGCAAGTGGTAAGCCGGCTCGAGTACGACTGGTATCTGCGCCACGTCTGATCCCTGGAGCGACACCAGGAGGACATTGCCGGAGCCACCACATCGGGTACGCCCGCTCCAGAGGAGTACGCCATGACACCGTCAGACGCCGCAGGACTCAAAGCGCTCGACCGCGATCACTACCTGCACCCCTTCACCGACTTCAAGGCGCTGGGTGACGAAGGCAGTCGACTCATTACCGCCGCCGACGGCATCTACATCGAGGACGACGGAGGCCGGCGGTTCCTGGACGCGATGGCGGGACTGTGGTGCGTCAACCTGGGCTACGGCCGTCAGGAACTGGTCGATGCCGCGAGCCGCCAGTTGCGGCAGCTGCCCTACTACAACAGCTTCTTCAAGACCACGAACCCACCAGCGGCCGAGCTGGCCGAGACCCTCTGCGGCCTGGCGCCGGATCATATCAACCGCGTGTTCTTCACTGGCTCCGGGTCCGAGGCCAATGACACGGCATTGCGCATGGTGCGCCGCTACTGGGCGCTCGAGGGTCAGCCCGAAAAGCAGTGGATCATCAGCCGCGACAACGCCTATCACGGCTCGACGGTGGCCGGCATGAGCCTGGGCGGCATGGCGCCGATGCAGGCCCAGGGCGGGCCCTGCGTACCGGGCATCACCCACATCCGTCAGCCTTACTGGTTCGACCAAGGGCGGGACATGTCGCCAGAGGCGTTCGGCAAGGTCTGTGCCGACGCACTGGAAGCGCGCATCCAGGCGCTGGGGCCGGACAAGGTCGCGGCCTTCATCGCCGAACCGGTGCAGGGCGCGGGCGGCGCAATCATCCCGCCGGAGAGCTACTGGCCGGCGATCAAGGAGGTGCTGTCGCGCCACGACATCCTGCTGGTCGTCGACGAAGTCATCTGCGGCTTCGGTCGCCTGGGCGAATGGTTCGGCAGCGTTCACTACGATCTCGCGCCGGACCTGATGTCGGTCGCCAAGGGCCTCTCGTCCGGCTACCTGCCGATCGGCGGCGTGCTGGTCGGCGACCGGGTCGCCCGGACACTGATCGACGATGGCGGGGAATTCCACCACGGCTTCACCTACTCCGGGCACCCTACCTGCGCCGCCGTTGCGCTGGAAAACCTCAGGTTGATGGCGGCCGAAGGCGTCGTCGAACAGGTGCGCCGGGTGACAGGGCCGTATCTGGCGAAGCACTGGAAGGCGCTCGAGCGGCATCCCCTCATCGGCGAGGCCCGCTCCCTGGGGCTGATCGGCGCGCTCGAGATCGTCGCCGACAAGGCAGCCGGTACGCGTTTCGACAAGACCTTCAAGGCGGGCGAAACCTGTCGCGAGATCTGCTTCGAGTTCGGGCTGGTGATGCGCTCGGTGGGCGACACGATGATCATCTCTCCGCCGCTGGTCATCACCGAGGCCCAGATCGACGAACTGATCGCGCTGGCGACGGCCGCGCTGGACGAGACGGCTCGACGGCTGCAGGCCCGAGGGGCCACCATTTCGGCAACGAAGGAGACACCCACATGAGCCCGACGCCAACGCTGGCCGACTGGCAGGCCAAAGCCGCCGCCCTTACCGCCAATCTCGAGACACGCGCCTTCATCGACGATGAGTTCGTCGCGGCCGAGAGCGGCGAGACCTTCGCCACGATCAATCCCGCGACGGGGGAAATCCTGGCCAAGGTGGCGAGCTGCGACGCCGCCGATGCCGACAAGGCCGTGACCGTGGCCCGCGCGGCATTCACCCGCGGTAGCTGGGCACGGCTGGCGCCCACCGCACGCAAGCACGCGCTGCTACGACTGGCAGGGCTGATGGAGCGCCATCGAGATACGCTGGCCCTGCTCGACACGCTGGACATGGGCAAGCCGATCAGCAGCGCCCAGAGCGATGTCAGCGGCGCCATCGGCTGCATTCGCCATCAGGCCGAGTCGATCGACAAGCTCTACGGCGAGGTGGCGCCGACCGGCGACGATACCCTCGCGCTGGTGCTGCGCGAACCGCTGGGCGTCGTCGCCGCCATCGTGCCGTGGAATTTTCCGCTGATGATGACGGCCTGGAAGATCGGTCCGGCGCTCGCCGCAGGTAACAGCGTCATCCTCAAGCCCTCCGAGAAGTCGCCGCTCTCCGCGCTGTACCTGGCCTCGCTGGCGCGGGAGGCGGGCCTGCCGAGCGGCGTTTTCCAGGTACTGCCGGGGTTCGGCCACACGGTCGGCAAGGCCTTGGCGCTGTCCATGGAGGTCAACTGCCTCGCCTTCACCGGCTCGACGGGCGTCGGCAAGCAGCTGCTGCAGTACGCGGGGCAGTCCAACCTGAAGCGGGTGTACCTGGAGTGTGGCGGCAAGAGCCCGAATATCGTCTTCGCCGACTGCAAGGACCTGGACAGCGTGGCCCGCCACGCCGCCGAGGCGATCTTCTACAACCAGGGCGAGGTCTGCATCGCAGGGTCACGCCTGCTGGTGGAAAACAGCGTGCGCGAGGCCTTCATCGACAGGCTGCTCGCCGCCGCCGAATCGATGCAACCGGGCGATCCGCTGGACCCCGCCAGCTTCATGGGCGCTATCGTCGACCGCACCCAGTACGAACGGGTGCTGGACTATATCCGCCAGGGCGTGGCAGAAGGCGCGCGGCTGCGCATGGGCGGCAAGCCACAAGCTGGGCCCGGCCTTTTCATCGGCCCAACCGTCTTCGACGACGTCACCGACGACATGGTCATCGGCCGGGAGGAGATCTTCGGTCCGGTGCTGTCGGTATTCGGCTTCGACACGGAGGAGCAAGCGATCGCGATGGCCAACGACAGTGACTACGGGCTGGCGGCCGGCTTCTGGAGCCAGGACATCGACCGCATCATGCGGGTCACACGGCGCCTCCAGTCCGGCCAGGTCTTCGTCAACAACTGGGCCGGCGGCGACCAGACCGTGCCCTTCGGCGGCGTCAAGCAGTCCGGCAACGGCCGCGACAAGTCGCACCACTCGCTGGAGGAGTACTCCGAGCTCAAGAGTGTATGGATGTCGCTTTCGTCGTGAGCCGGGATCGCGCTTGGCAGATCGCCGCGGGGGATCAGAACGTCTTGGCGGGAGTGGCGCAGCTGACGAGCCGGCAGGCCGACTTGCCGGGGTTGCGGAAGCGGTGCGGGATGTTGGTATTGAAGTAGTAAGCCTCGCCCGGCGCCAGTGTCCGCGTCTGGGCACCGATCGTGATCTCGATCTCCCCCTCGAGCACGACCCCGGCTTCCTCGCCCTGATGGGCGATCATCTCGCGCCCGGTATCGCTGCCGGCCGGATAGGTCTCGACCATGAACGACAACGCCCGCGACTCCCGGTTGGCTCCCACCAGCTTGTAGATCACGTCTCCGGTGCCAACGTCGATCAACTCGTCGGCACCGAAGAAGACCTGATTCCGATTCTCCAGATCCATGGTGAAGAAATCCCCCACGCTCATCGGAATGGCGTCGAGGATCTTCTTCAGCGAGCTGACGGAAGGACTGACCTTGCCCTGCTCGATCAACGACAGGCTGGAGTGCGTCACGCCACAGCGCTTGGCCAGCTCGCGCTGGGAGATGCCGCGAAAGGTTCTCAGAGCTCGCAGGCGGGCGCCGACATCATCAGACATCCGTTCTCTTCCTCAAGCGATGGTCAGCTTACGTCGGGGGCCCCGGACGGGAGCGACTCGCGGTTGAACCAGTTCTCCAGAATCAACTGGGCGGCGATACCGTCGACGCCACGATCACGGTAGTTGCCCTTGTGGCCCTGCTCCCGGGCGATCTGCTTGGCGGCGCGGGTGGTGCCGCGCTCGTCGAACATCTCCACCGGCTTGCCGAAACGGCCATGCAACCGATTGCCGAACTTGCGCGCCCGCACGCTCATGTCGGATTCACTGCCGTCGTCGTGGATCGGCAGCCCGACCACCAGCAGGTCCGGCTGCCACTCCTTCAACAACCTCTCGACGACGACCCAGTCGGGGATGCCGTCGCGGGCGGGCAGCGGCTCCAGGCCACTGGCGGAGCGCAGCATCTCGTTGCCGACCGAGACGCCGATCCGCCGGGTGCCGTAATCGAACGCCATCACCAGGCGCTGACCGACCCGGTCACCGGTTGCCGATGCCATCAGGCGTGTCCGGCGTCGCGGGTCATCAGGTTGAGATCGACGCCGAGGATGCCGGCGGCGGCGCCCAGGCGCTGCTCAGGCGGGCGATCGAACAGGATCGCGGCGTCACCCTCGGCGATCAGCCAGGTGTTCTGCTTGAGTTCGTCCTCGAGCTGGCCGGATTTCCACCCCGCGCAGCCCAGCGTGACCAGATACTGCTCCGGGCCTCGCCGCTGGGCGATCGCCTGCAGCATGTCCATCGACGTGGTCAGCGCCAGACCGTCGGCGACCTGGATACTGGAGTCCCAGTCGCTGGCATTGCCACGATGCAGGATGAAACCGCGATCGCGGTAGGTCGGCCCGCCGTTGTAGACCAACACGTCGTTGTGCGGGCCGGGCTCGGACTCGATATCGAGCTGTTCGAACAGCCCGTCCAGGGTCAGTTCGGAGGGCCGATTGACGATCACCCCCAGGGTGCCGTCGTCGTCATGGTCGCAGAGATAGGTCAGCGTCCCGGCAAAGTTGGGGTCTTCCAGATGCGGCATCGCCATCAGGAAGTAGTTCTTGAGGCTCTGCATCGGCGTGGGCATGGATGTTGGCCTGGTCGTTGGCATAGGACTCCATCGGACATCGCGCAGCGATCCGGCGCTCGAGCCGCGAGCGCCGGTCATAGAGGAAATGGACTTATTGTAACATCTCTGCCCCGTCGGGCTGGATCAGCCCTGGGCGTCCAGTCGTCTGGCGATCGCGGCCATCAACTGCGCAGCGATGTCGGTACCGCGCTGGTCGTCGATCTCGCGCACGCAGGTGGGGCTGGTGACGTTGATCTCGGTGATGTAGTCGCCAATCACGTCGAGGCCGACGAACAGCAGCCCCTTTTCGCGAATCATCGGCTGGACCTGCTCGACCAGCCAGTAGTCGCGATCGGTCAGCTCCCGGGAGACGCCGCGGCCACCGGCGGCCAGGTTGCCGCGAGTCTCGCCGGCGCTGGGGATGCGCGCCAGCCCGTAGGGCACCGGCTCGCCGTCGACCAGCAGAATGCGGGTGTCGCCATCCTTGATCTCCGGCAGATAGCGCTGGGCCATGATCTGACGCTGGCCGCGCTCGGTGAGCTGCTCGATCACCGCGCCGAGATTGCGCCCCTCCGGGCCGATATGAAAGATACCGGTGCCGCCCATGCCATCCAGCGGCTTGAAGATGGTATCGCCATGCTCGGCCTGGAAGGCCCGCAGCACCGCGTCGCGACAGGAGACCACCGTCGGCGGGATGCAGTGGGCGAACTGCTGGGCGAACAGCTTTTCGTTGCACTCGAACAGCGCCCGGGTCGGGTTGACCACCAGGGTACCCTCGCGCTCGGCGAACGCCAGCAGGTGCACGGCGTTGAGGAAGTGGCCATCCACCGGCGGGTCCTTGCGCATCAGGATCACGTCCAGCTCGCCCAGCGGCATCGCCTCCCGCTCGCCCAGCTCGAACCAGTGCGCCGGATCGCGGAACACCTTGAGCGGGCGCACGCTGCCCATGGCGCGCCCCTCGTAGAGATAGAGATCCTCCTGCTCGAGATAGTAGAGCAACCAGCCCATCGCCTCCGCCGCCCACAGCAGGGCCAGCGTGGTGTCCTTCTTGTAGGTAATGTCGGCGATGGGGTCCATCACCACGCCAAGCTTCGCCGTTTTCTGGCTCATCGATCAGATCTTCCCAAAGAGAGATTGAATGGGTCGCAGTATGACGCAGCCCACGTCTCATCTGTAGGGGGCGGGGAAACCGAAGTTCGGGCGATCGGTCGCGGCGCCCGATCCCCACGCTTTCGATAGCCGCTGACGGCAACCGACGGGACTAAAGGTTAAGGCCCCCGGTGCTCCGAAGCGACCAACGTATAATGTATACATTGATCGATTGGGCGCAATCTCTCTCTTGAAGAGCATCGAGGGAGCGGCGGCCGCGAGGGTCCATCTCTGGCCGATATCGCCCGGCGCCAGGGGTGTCTCGGTACAGCGCACGCCGGTTTCGAAAACGATCTCTTCAGGCACGGCGCCTTTCCACCGTGCCACGGCGTGTTGATCGCTGGGTCGACGCGTCAGCTGGATGCCCTCAATCGGAGATCGCCTGCATGACCGTCCAGAACCCAACGTCCCGCCCTCTTCTCGCTATCCTGACGGCCGCTGCGACGGTGCTCGTGCCCTTCGCCAGCGCCCAGGCCGCCACGACACTCAACTTCGCCCATACCCATCCGGTGGAGGACGCCCAGCATCTCGCCGCGGAGCATTTTGCCGATCTCGTCGACGAGCGCAGCGGTGGCGACCTGCAGATCCGCGTCTTCCCCAGCGGACAGCTGGGCAGCGACACCGCCCTGGTGGCCAGCGCCCGCGGCGGCCAGGTCGATATCGTACTGACCGGCAACCCCTACTACACCGGACTGGTCGGCGAGCTGAACGTGCTCGACCTGCCGTTTCTGTTCGACGACTACGCCCATGCCTATGCCGTGCTGGATGGCGATATCGGTCAATCCCTGCTCGCCAGGCTCGGCGATCACGACCTCAAGGGACTGGCGTTCTGGGAGATCGGCTTTCGCAACCTGACCAACTCCCGACACCCGGTGGAGAACGCGGACGACATCAAGGGACTGACGCTGCGCACCACGCCCAACCCGGCCCATATCGCCGCTTTCAAGGCCCTCGGCGCCAACCCGACACCGATGCCGTTCACCGAGCTGTTCACGGCGCTGGAGACCCGCACGGTGGATGGGCAGGAGAACCCGGTCAGCCTGATCCGCTCGGCCAATTTCTATGAGGTTCAGGACTACCTGTCGCTCACGGCGCACGCCTATACCGCGGCGCCCCTGGTCATGAACAAGGCCAAGTTCGAGAGCTTGAGCCCGGAAAACCAGCAACTACTGGTCCAGGCCGCCATCGACTCGGCGAAGTTCGAGCGCGAGGAGCTCGCCCGACGCCTGACCGGCGACCTCGAGTTTCTCAAGCAGCAGGGCATGCAGATCGTCGAGGAGCCGGATCGCGATTCGATGCGGGATATCGTCGCCGCACCGGTACAGGCCAGCTTCGCCGAGCAGTACGGCAGCGAGCTGATCGAGGCCATCGAGGCGGCAAGGCCCGGCACGGAATAGATCGGCGCCGCGGCGACTGCCCAACACGATCGATCACCGATTGCGATAAGAGGCCCATCATGTCCAGACCGGCACAAGCGAGTGTCCGCACGCCCCATGGCTCGCTCCAGACCACGCTATGTCGCTTGTCGCACCTCACCGAAAAGGTGCTCAACCTGGTGATGGTGCTAGCACTGGTGGCAATGATCGCGCTGGTGTTCGCCAATGTCGTGCTGCGCTATGGCTTCAATAGCGGCATCTCGATCAGCGTCGAGCTGTCGCGGTTCCTGTTCGTATGGGTGATCTTTCTCGGTACCGTCGTGGGCCTGATGCGACACGAGCACCTCAGCGTGACGACGTTCTCGGATCGCCTGCCGGGCAGGGCCCAGGCCGTGCTGCGGCGGCTGGTGACGCTGGTGATGCTGGTCTGCTGTCTGATGCTGGTCAAGGGCAGCTACGCCCAGACCCTGCTCAACTGGAGCGACCTCTCCCCGATCAGCGGCATCCCCGTGGGTGTCTTCTATCTGGCCGGGCTGGTCGCCGGGGTTCTGATGTCGCTGATTCTGACGCTGCGATTGCTGCTGCCTGCCCCGCTGACGTCGATGCCGGACCGCCGGGAGATGGCACCATGACGATAGGTCTGTTTCTCGCCTCGCTGCTGGCCTCGATCGGGCTCAGCCTGCCGATCGCCTTCGCCCTGCTGGTCAGCGCCGTGGTGCTGATGCTGCATCTGGGGCTGTTCGATTCGCAGATCCTGGCCCAGAACCTGATCAATGGCGCCGACAGCTACACGCTGCTGGCGATTCCCTTCTTCCTGGTGGCCGGCGAGGTGATGTCGCGCGGCGGCCTGTCGAAACGCATCGTGCTGCTGGCGATGAGCCTGGTGGGGCACCGCAAGGGTGGGCTTGGCTTCGTCGCCATCTTCGCCGCCATCGTCATGGCCAGCCTGTCCGGCTCGGCCGTCGCCGATACCGCGGCGCTGGGTTCGATGCTGTTGCCGATGATGCGCCAGGCAGGCTACCCCCAGGGTCGATCGGCCGGGCTGATGGCGGCGGGAGGCATCATCGCCCCGATCATCCCGCCCTCCATTCCGCTGATCATCATCGGGGTGGCCGGTAGCATCTCGATCAGCAAGCTGTTCCTGGCCGGCATCGTGCCCGGGCTGATCATGGGCGCGACCCTGGTGCTGATGTGGATGTTCATCACGCGCAAGGAAACGCTGGTGGTCGCCGAGAAGGCGTCCGGCGCCGAGCGGCTGGCTGCGTTGCGCCAGAGCTTCTGGGCGATCCTGCTGCCAGTGATCATCATCGGCGGTATCAAGACCGGCATTTTCACCCCCACCGAGGCCGGCGTGGTCGCGGCGGTCTACGCCATGCTGGTGTCCACCCTGATCTACCGGGAGCTCAATCTCGCCGAGCTGTATGAGGTGCTGACGCAGGCTGCGCGCAACACGGCCGTGGTGATGTTCCTGGTGGCGGCGGCCAGCGTCGCCTCCTGGCTGATCAGCATCGCCCAGCTGCCAATGATGGTGGCCGGTCTGCTGGCGCCGCTGGCCGACCATCCCCGCCTGCTGATGCTGGCGATCATGGCCATCGTGTTGATCGTCGGCATGGTGATGGACCTGACGCCGACGATCCTGGTGCTGACGCCGATCCTGATGCCGATCGTCAAGATCGCCGGCATCGACCCGGTCTACTTCGGCATCATGTTCGTACTCAATTGCGCCATCGGCCTGATCACGCCACCGGTGGGCAACGTGCTCAACGTCATCACCAGCGTGGGCCGGATCAAATTCGAGAAAGCGGTCATGGGCGTACTGCCCTTCGTCACGGCCTACGTCGTACTGCTACTGCTGTTCGTGGCGTTCCCGCAAATCATCACCATGCCGCTCTACTGGCTGGCAAGCTGAGGTCATCCCCATGAGCGAACAGCTCCTGATCGATAGCCATCACCACTTCTGGGCGCTGGATGGCAGCGTGCACTACCCATGGCTCGAGGATGAGATCGACGACCACTTCTTCCTCGGTGATTACGCCGCCATTCGCCAGCCGTTCCTGCCGGCGGACATCCGAGCGCTGATCCCCCCGGGCTACCACCTGGCGGGCACGGTGCACTGCGAGGCCGAATCGACTCGCCAGGCGCCGGAGGTGGAGACCCGTTGGCTGACGCGGCTGTCCGAGCAGCAGGGGCTGCCGGTGGCACTGGTGGGTTGGGCGGCCTTCGCCGATCCGGCCTGCGAAACGCAACTCGATCGTCAGATGGATTCGCCGCTGTTTCGTGGCGTGCGCGCCAAACCGGTGACGGCCGCGCGCCCCGACCGATACGACGATACGCTCGGCGCGCCCGGTTCATTGCAGGATGCCGGCTGGGCCCGCGGGCTGCGAATGCTGGAAGAGCGCGACCTGTCATGGGATCTGCGGGTGCCGGCCTGGCATCTCGCGGATGCTGCCAGGGCTCTGGAAGCCACCCCGAACCTGCGGGTGATTCTCAACCATACCGGCCTGCCCTGGGATCACAGCGAACCGGGGCTGGCAAGCTGGCGCGAGGGGATGCAGGCGCTGGCGGCCAATCCCAATGTCGCGGTCAAGCTCTCGGAGCTGGGAAGCCCCATGGCTGACTGGGACGAGCGCCAGAATATCGCCCTGCTCGCCGAAACGATCGGTATCTTCGGGCCCCGACGCTGTCTCTTCGCCAGCAACTTTCCGGTTACCGGACTCAATGCCAGCTATGCGACCTGGCTCGCCATGATCGAGCAGGCCATCGCCGATGCCGCAGCGGACGCCCGCCAGCCGATCCTCCACGACAACGCTGTCCGCTGGTATCGGCTCCCGGCGCCGGCCATGGCGGGCTGACTGCCGCCGCGATGGCGGCAGTCGATTGCAACAACGCCCTATCCGGCCTTGCCCAGTCGAGCCCACAGAAACCGCCACGCCAGCGCGCTCAGCTTCGCCCGCTGGGCGTTGTCCGCCGCGCCGCCGTGGCCGCCTTCGGTGTTCTCGTAGTAGAAGACGTCCCCTGCGCTCATCGCTTCCATGCGCGCCATCATCTTGCGGGCGTGGCCGGGGTGGACCCGGTCGTCGCGGGTCGAGGTGGTGAACAGCACCGCCGGATAGTCCACGCCCTCGCGCAGGTTGTGATAGGGCGAGTAGTCCTTCAGGAAGCGCTCCCAGTCGTCGCTGTCCGGATCGCCGTACTCGGCCATCCACGAGGCGCCCGCCAGCAGCTGGTGATAACGCTGCATGTCGAGTAGCGGCACTTCACACACTGCGGCGGCGAAGTGATCCGGATAGCGGGTGATCATGTTGCCGACCAGCAGCCCCCCGTTCGAACCGCCCTGGATGCCCAACTGACGCGGGGTGGTGATGCCGGTCGCCACCAGATCTTCGGCGACGGCGGCGAAATCCTCGAAGGCCTTGTGGCGCTCGCCCTTGAGCGCGGCGCGATGCCAGCGCGGGCCATATTCGCCACCGCCCCGGATATTGGCCACCACGTAGGCGCCGCCGCGCGAAAGCCAGCTGCGCCCGGCCCCGGCGATGTAGTGCGGCGTGAGCGAGATCTCGAAGCCGCCGTAGCCGTAGAGCAGCGTCGGCAAGGGCGCATTCGGCCTCTCCCGCGCCACATCCGCCGGCAGCACCAGAAAATAGGGAATCGACGTGCCGTCCAGGCTGGTGGCGAAACGTTGCGTCACCTGCATGCCGTCGGCCTCGAAGAAGCTCGGCGCGCGCTTGATCGTTTCCGCGTCGCTCTCCGGCCGAGCCGACGGGGTCCGTGCCAGATCCATCTTCAACAGCGATGTCGGGGTGAGATAGTCGGTGACGATCAGAAAGACCTCGTCGCTCTCTTCGTCGTCCACCGCCGCGACGCCGATCTCGCCGGTGGCGGGCAAGCCGGCCAGCGGACGCGGCGACCAGCCGTCGCCCTGCCCCGGCGTTAGCACCTGCAGCCGGTGCTTGACGTCCTCGAGGATATCCAGCACCAGGTAATGGCGCGTCCACTCGAACCCTTCCAGCGAGCGGTGTGCATCCGGCGTGAACAGGATGGTGAAATCCCGGCCACCGCGCTTGAAGGTGTCGTAGTCGATCGCCAGCAGCGCGCCGCTTTGGAAACTCCGGTTGTTCTCTTCGAGTCGCCAGTCGTCGCGCAGATGCACCAGCAACCACTCACGATGCACCACAGCCTGCGCCGACAGCGGCACCTCGATGGGGAAGGTCTCGCCGTCGGGCATGAGCTCGATCAGGCGCTGCTCGTAGAAGGCCAGGGCGTGATGGATGAAATCGCGCTCGAAGCCGCGGGTGCTGTCATGGAACGCCAGCGCCATCAGATCCTGGCGGTCCGCCTCGAACAGCGTTTCGGCAGCACTCAGTGGCTCGCCCCGCCGCCAGCGCTTGACGCAGCGCGGGTAGCCGGAGCTGGTCAGGGAGTCCGCACCGAAATCGGTATAGACGAACACCGTGTCGCGATCGATCCAGCTCATGCCGCCCTTGGCCTCCGGGCGCTCGAAACCGGCCTCGCCGTGACCGTCGTGCCCGACCCAGCGCTTGTCGATCAGGTCGAACTCGCGGGTCACGTCGGCATCCGCGCCACCGCGGGAGAGTGATACCAGCGCCCGCTCCCAGGGAGCGTCCGGCGTCTTCGGCTCCAGGCAACTGGCGCCATGCCAGACCCAGTTCTCGCCCTCGGCCGCGTTGAGCGCGTCGACGTCGATCAGCACTTCCCACGCCGGCCGTGACTGGCGGTAGGACGCCCACGTGGTGCGCCGCCACAGGCCGCGCGGGTGCTCGGCGTCCTGCCAGAAGTTGTAGTAGTGCTCGCCGCGCTTGACCACGAACGGAATCCGGTCGTCGGCGTCGAGAATCTGACGCAATCCCGTCTGCAAGGCGTCGAACTCGGCGTCCTCGAAGCGTGCAAGCGTCCGCCGGTTCTGCGCCTCGACCCAGGCCAGCGCCTCTGGGCTGTCGACCGCTTCCAGCCAGCGATACGGATCCTCGCCCGGCGAACCGGCGATATCCGGATCGGCCGAGCGATAACGATAAGGGGGGAAGCGAAGCATGGCGTTCTCCAGACCATCAGGGTGCCGTCGAGCCTAGCATGCGTCGGTCGACGGCAAGGCGAGTTTAGAACCGATCCACGCCGGCGGCCCGCCATTCGGCCTGCCACACCTCGGGCATGTCGTCGCCGAGCAACTGGCCGGCCTCCAGCGCCGGCATTTCGAAATCGCTGTAGCCGCGAGCCGGCGCGTAACCGCTGCGATGCCGAATGTGGTCCGGGGTCAGCTCGTCGAAGTGCGAGAGCCCCATGGCGCCGGTGAGCGCGGCGAAACCATCCAGCGTGGCCTGATGATAGCGGGCCACCCGCTCGGCCTTTTCCGGCACGTTGATCGCCCGGGAGCGCTTGGGGTCCTGGGTCGCCACCCCGGTCGGGCACTTGTTGGTATGGCAGCGACGCGCCTGGATGCAGCCGACCGCGAACATGAACGGGCGCGCGGCGTTGCACATGTCGGCGCCGAGCGCGGTCTTGACCACCATGTCGTAGCCCAGTGCCACCTTGCCGCTGGCGACGAGGCGGATCTTGTCGCGCAGGCCGACGCCGCGCAGGGCATTGTCGACGAACGGCACGGCGTCGTCGATGAACACGCCGAGACTGTCCGAGAACTCCTGCGGCGCGGCCCCGGTACCGCCCTCGGCACCATCGATGACGATGAAATCGACCAGCGTGCCGGTCTCGATCATCGCCTTGCAGATACTCAGGAATTCGCTGCGCTTGCCCAGGCATAGCTTGATGCCGACGGGCCTGCCATCGCTGAGTTCACGCAGGCGCGCGACGAACACCATCAGTTCGCGCGGGGTGGAAAATTCAGGGTGTGAAGAGGGGGAGGCGCAATCCTGCCCCGCCTCGATCTGGCGCGTGCTGGCGATCTCCTGATTGACCTTGGCCCCCGGCAGCAACCCGCCATGAGAGGGCTTGGCACCCTGGGATATCTTGATCTCCACCATCTTGACCTGGTCCCGGCACGCCTTCTCTCGGAACGTCTCGGCGTCGAAGCGGCCATTGTCGTGGCGGCAGCCGAAGTAGGCCGTACCCAGCTCCCAGATCAGATCGCCGCCATGCTTCTCGTGATAGGGGCTGATCGCGCCCTCGCCAGTGTCGTGGGCAAAGCCGCCCTGCTTGGCACCCAGGTTCATCGCCTCGATGGCGTTGCCCGAGAGCGAGCCGAAACTCATCGCCGAGATGTTGAGCCGCGACGAGCGATAGGGCCGGGTACATTGGGGTCCGCCAATGGTGATCCAGCGCGCCTCATCCGGCACCTTGCCGGGCTGGATGGAGTGGTAGGAGAGGTTGTAGCCGGGCGCATCGACATCGCGGATGGTGCCGAACGGCGAGGTATCCCCGGTACCGTCGGCGCGCGCATTGATCAGGTTGCGCTGCTCGCGCGAAAACGGCCGGCCGCTGGTCTCGGATTCGAAGAAATATTGACGGAGCTCCGGGCGCACGAACTCGAGCATATAGCGCAGATGACCGATCAGCGGGTAGTTGTAGAGCACGTTGTGCGGCGAGCGCAGATCCCGCCAGCCGACGAGGGCCAGCGGTATCCAGAGAAGCAGCAACCACAGTAGCGGGGGCCAGAAAATGCCGATGACGAGAGTGGCCGCGATCAACGCAGCCGTCAGAAAATAAAAACATTGGCGATACATGGTTGGCTGTCCGACGATGAGGGTGACCCTTCAAGTGTTGATCGCACCTGAGGATTGTTCAAATTATCGAGCCCGCCGGCTACCGACGTAGTAAGTAAACCACGTCACCGATACGGAGGCGACGAGCCTCCGGCGCCATCGAACGAGCAGAGGGCGAGAACGACAAACCAATGTCGTATTTTTAGACATATGACTTCATGCAACCGTGGGACGGTAACCACCCCTTCCGGGAGAGCTTCATGGACGACTGGACGCAAACCCTGACCGCAGGGCCGTTGCTCGGCATCGCCGCCGCCGCGATCGCCCTGCTGCTGGTACTGATCATCCGCTTTCATCTACACGCCTTTCCCACCCTGGTGCTGGTCAGCCTGCTGACCGCCTTTGCCACCGGCATCCCGGCCGGTGCCATCGTCGATACCATGACCGACAGCTTCGCCGGCACGCTGGGCTCGGTGGCGCTGCTGGTCGGTTTCGGCGCGATGCTCGGCAAGCTGGTGGAGCACTCCGGCGGCGCCCAGGTGCTGGCCGAACGGATGGTGTCGCTGTTCGGCGAGTCCCGCGCCCCGTTCGCGCTGGGTATCGCCTCGCTGATCATGGGTTTCCCGATCTTCTTCGACGCCGGGCTGATCGTGATGCTACCGATCATCTTCGCGGTGGCGAAACGCCTCGGCGGCCCGGTGCTGCTCTACGCCCTGCCGGCGGCGGCGGCATTTTCGGTGATGCACGTGTTCGTGCCGCCCCATCCCGGCCCGGTCACCGCCACCGAGCTCTACGGCGCCAATCTGGGTCTGGTGCTGCTGGTGGGGATCCTCATCGCCTTCCCGATGTGGTACCTCTCGGGTTACCTGTGGGGGCGTTTTGCCGCCAGCCGGTTCGACTTCAAGCTGGAAGTCAGCCTGTTCGGCGGCCAGGACAACGACACGATCGAGAATCCGCCCAGCGTGGGTACGGTCATTGCGCTGCTGCTGTTGCCGCTGGCGCTGATCTTTCTCAATACCGGGCTCGATTTCGCCCGCGCCGCCGGCGTGGCCGACAGCGACGCCACCTGGTTCCAGTTCCTCTCCTCGCTGGGCGAGACGCCGATCGCACTGCTGATCTCGGTGCTGGTGGCGATCTACGTGCTGGGCAGCCGCCGCGGTGAAGGCGGCAGCGCGCTGGAGAAGATCGTCGACTCCTCGCTGGGGCCGATCTGCTCGGTGATCCTGATCACCGGCGCCGGCGGCATGTTCGGCGGGGTGCTGCAGGCCTCCGGCATCGGCGATGCGCTCTCCGACTCGATGAGCGACCTGGGCATGCCGGTGATCGTCGCCGCCTACCTGGTCGCGGTGGTGATGCGCCTGGCCCAGGGCTCGGCCACGGTGGCGCTGGTCACCGCCGCCGGGCTGATGGCGCCCGCCGTCGCCAGCGGCGACTTCTCGGCCATGCAGATCGTCGCGATCACCCTCGCCACCGCTGCCGGCTCGGTGTTCGCCGGCCACGTCAACGACTCCGGCTTCTGGCTGGTGGGGCGGCTTTTGGGCATGGACGTCAAGACCACGCTGATGACCTGGACCGTGCAGCAGGCGCTGGAATCGGTGGTGGGCTTCCTGCTCGCCTGCATCGTCTATCTGATTTTCTAGGCCACTGACCCGCCGGATCCGATTTTGGCGGCAAGGAGTATCGATGAAAGACCTTTTCGACATTCGCGACCGGCTGGCGCTGGTCACCGGCTCGACCCGCGGGCTGGGCAACGCCCTGGCCCGCGGGCTGGCCGAGCGCGGCGCTCATGTCATCCTTCACGGACGCCGCCAGGAAGCCGCCGACGAGGCCGCGCGGATACTGGCGGCAGAGACCGGGGCCCAGGTCGACGCCGTGGCCTTCGACGTCACCGATGCCGAGGCCGTGAAAGCCGCCACTGCCGCGTTGATCGAACGACTCGGCGTGCCGGACATCCTGGTCAACAACGCCGGCCTGCAGAAGCGGGCGCCCTTCAACGACTTCGACCCCGCCGACTGGGACGCCGTGCTGGCGACGAATCTCTCCAGCGCCTTCTATGTTTCCAGGGCGCTGAGTCCGGCGATGTCCGAGCGCGGCAGCGGCAAGATCGTCAATGTCGGCTCGGTGCAGTCGAAGCTGGCCCGCGAAACCATCGTGCCCTACGCCGCCTCCAAGGGCGGCGTGGCGCTGCTGACCCAGGGCATGGCGGCGGACCTGGCGCGCTACGGCATCCAGGTCAACTGCCTATCCCCCGGCTACTTCCAGACCGACATGAATCAGGCCTTGTGGCAGGACGCCGATTTCAACGCCTGGATCGAGAAGCGCACGCCGGCCCAGCGCTGGGGCCAGGTCGAGGAGCTGGTAGGCACGCTGGTCTACCTCTGCTCCGGGGCGTCCGACTTCGTCTCCGGGCAGAACGTGTTCGTCGATGGCGGCATGACCTCGGTGGTGTGAACCGGCCCGCGATTCGGCCCGGCCCGCGATAGGTTCCCCCTATCGACACGGTCGTCAGGTTTCATTGTTGGTCGGCTAATCGTTTCCTAGACTTTGGTCTATTCGAGCGAGCCCTTTCGGGCTCGCTCTGCGTTTGGCCGGCCATTACCGCGGCCGAATGTCGGCATAAAAAGGAGTTCACGATATGACATCGCTATTCGAACCGTTCGATCTTGCCGGTACGCGCCTCAACAATCGCATCGTCATGGCCCCGATGACCCGGGCCCGCGCCAAGGGCGACATCCCCGACGAGATGGGCGCCCTCTACTATCGTCAGCGCGCCAGTGCCGGGCTGATCATCTCCGAGGGCAGCCCGATCTCCCGCGAGGGCCAGGGTTACCTGTTCAATCCGGGCATCTACGGACCGGACCAGATCGCCGGCTGGAAGAAAGCGACCCAGGCCGTGCACGAGCGCGGCGGGGTCATCTTCTGCCAGACCTGGCACGTCGGCCGTGTCTCGCACACCTCGATCCAGCTCAACGGCGCCGCGCCGATCAGCAGCAGCGCCAAGCAGGGCGGCATGGCGTTCGGCTACAACGAAGACGGTCAGCCCGACATGCTGGCGGCGACGACGCCGCGCGCGGCCACTACCGAAGAGTGCCGCCGGCTCGTCGACGACTTCGCCCAGGCGGCGCTGAACGCGCGTAATGCCGGCTTCGACGGCGTCGAACTGCACGGGGCCAACGGCTACCTGCTCGAGCAGTTCATCAACGCCGGCCTCAACGACCGCACCGACGACTACGGCGGTTCGCGCGAGAACCGTTGCCGGCTGCTGCTCGAGGCGATCGACGCCTCGATCGCGCTGATCGGCGCGCATCGTGTCGGCGTGCGCCTGACGCCTTACGGCACCCTGTTCGATATGCCGAGCTACGACGATATCGAAGGCACCTATCTCTATCTTGCCGCCGAGCTGAGCAAGCGCGGCCTGGCCTACGTCCACCTGATGGACCAGGGCGCCCAGGGGCAGGATGGCCTGCCGCGGGAGTTCCTGCGTCAGTTCCGCGACGCCTATCGCGGCACGCTGCTGTTCGCCGGCAATCTCGACAAGGCGGAAGCGCAGAAGCTGGTCGATGAAGGTACCATCGACCTGCCGGTATTCGGTCGCTACTTCACCTCCAACCCGGATCTGGTCGAGCGCCTGCAGCACGACTGGCCGCTGGCCGAGTTCGACCCGGATACCTTCTACGGCGGCGATGCCCGAGGCTATGTCGACTTTCCCACCTACGAGGAAGAACAGGCACGTCTGGCGCGCGAAAAGATGATTGAGGAAAAATCCTGATCGCCTGACCCGCCGTAATCCCGGCGCCTCGCTGGCGCTATCCTGTCGCTGAGATGAAAACGCCCCGCAACCGCGGGGCGTTCGTCGTTGGGGGCAACTGGTAGTCAGGCGCCGTTCGGAATCCGCGCCACCACCTTGATCTCGAAATCGAATCCGGCCAGCCAGTTCACGCCCACGGCGGTCCAGTTGGGATAGGGCGGCGCCGGGAAGTGGCGCGACTTGGTCGCCAGCACCGTATCGAACTGATGCTCCGGATCGGTGTGGAAGGTGGTGACGTCGACGAGATCCTCCAGCCCGCAGCCGGCGGCGGCCAACACCGCTTTTAGATTGTCGAAGGCGAGCGCGACCTGGCGTTCGAAATCGGGCTCCGGCGAGCCATCCTCGCGGCTGCCGACTTGGCCGGAGACGAAAAGCAGATCCCCGGAGCGAATCGCGGCCGAGTAGCCGTGCTTCTCGTAAAGCGCACTACGGTTGGCGGGAAAGACCGGCTGCGGCGACTGGGTAGGCTGAGCTTGCAACATGGTTTGACTCCTTGGGACAGCGCGACGCGCGAGAGCGCCAGAGAATTGACATACGACACGTATATTAACGACACATACGCGATGTATGTCAAACTAATATACGCTGCGTATGCCAATACTCGTCGTCTCGCGATACCCTTGCGGCGGAACGGACGAAGCCGTCTTGAACACAGGAGAGATCATGACCCGACGTAGTCGCGCCGAAATGCTGGAAGAGACCCGCGCCAAGCTGATCGATGCCGCGCGAGCGGCCTTCGCCGAGAAGGGCTACGCCGGCGCCTCGATGGACGAGCTCACCGCCCGCGCCGGCCTGACCCGCGGCGCGCTCTATCATCACTTCGGTGACAAGCGGGGCCTGCTCGCCGCCGTGGTCGATCGACTCGACAGCGAGATGGCCGCCCGTGCCCACGAGATCGGGCAGCGCCATACCGATGCCTGGGAGGCACTGCTGGCGGAGGGTGGTGCCTACATCGAGCTGGCGCGCGATCCCGAGATCCAGCGCATCGTGCTGCTGGATGGCCCGGCGGTGCTGGGAGATCCCTCCCAGTGGCCGAGCCAGAACCGCTGCCTGCTGGCGACGATGACGACGCTGGAGGCGTTGAGCAGGGAGGGAGTCGTCAAGCCGGTGGACGTGGAAGCCGCCGCCCGGTTGATCAATGGCGCGGCGCTCAACGCCGCGCTCTGGGTCGCCGCCAGCGATGATGCTGACGTGCTGGACAGGGCCACCGACGCTTTCCGCCAACTGGCCTCGGGGCTATTGGCGCTCGACCCTTCCACCAGCCCGAGCTGATCGGAGATCACCGTCGCCCACCGGCGAGAGGGCCGGGCGACGGCATCATCGCGGTTGTCGTCGTCTACTTCTTGCGCCGCCACGGCCAGTTGGTCTTGGCCAGATCGACCACTTCGTCGCCGCGACCGCTCATCACCGCGCGCATGGTGTAGAGGCTGAAGCCCTTGGCCTGCTCGGCCTGGATACGCGGCGGAATCGACAGCTCCTGCTTGGCGGTGCGCACGTCGACCAGCGCCGGGCCGTCATGCGCGAACGCCTCGCGCAACGCATCGTCGATGGCGTCGGAGGATTCGACACGGACGCTGAACATGCCCAGCGACTCGGCGACCTTGGCGAAATCCGCCGCCGGCAGGTTGGTGACTTCGTCGACGAAGCCCGCCGCTTTCATCTCCATCGCCACGAAGCCCAGCGTGTGGTTGTTGTAGACCACGATCTTCACCGGCAGTCGATGCTCGACCAGCGTGATCAGATCCCCCATCAGCATGCTGACACCGCCATCGCCGGCCAGCGCCACCACCTGGCGCTCGGGGAAGGTCGCCTGCCAACCCATCGCCTGGGGTACCGCGGTGGCCATCGAGCCGTGCATGAACGAGCCGGTCAGCCTTCGCTGACCGTTCATGGCCAGGTAGCGCGCCGCCCACACCGTCGGCGTGCCGACGTCGCAGGTGAACACGGCATCGCCGGTGGCCAGCTCGCTCACTCGCGCGGTCAGATATTGCGGATGCAGCGGTTCGCCGCTGCCGCGCGGGGTGGCGAGATCGTCGAGTCCCTTGCGCGCCTTGCGGTAATCCTTCTGGGCATCGTCGAGGAAATCCCGATCGGTCTTCTCGATCAGACGCGGCAGCAGCGCCTCGAGGGTAGCGCCGATATCGCCCACCAGTCCCTTCAGCAACGGGCTGCGCCGGCCCAGGTGGGGGCCGCGCTCGTCGATCTGGACGATCCTGCCGTGCTCGGGGAAGAAGTCGCGATAGGGAAAGTTGGTTCCCAGCATCAGCAGGAAGTCGCAATCCTTGAGCGCGTGATAGCCGGAGCTGAAACCGATCAGCCCGGTCATGCCGACGTCATAGGGATTGTCGTACTCCAGCGACTGCTTGCCGCGCAGCGCATGGACGACCGGTGCCTTCAGCCGTTCGGCCAGGGCGACGACCTGATCGTGATAGCCGTCGCAGCCGTAGCCGCCGAGAATCGCCACACGCTCCTGGCCATTGATCAATTCGGCCAGCTCATCGAGTGCAGGCGCGGGCGGCACCGGCACGGCGCGCACCGGATCGGACCAGCTCGAGGCCTTGACCGGTGCCGGCTGCAGGGCGATGTCCCCCGGTATCACGATCACCGCCACGCTGCGCTGGGTGATCGCCACGTTCATGGCGGTCTCCAGCACCCGCGGCATCTGCGCCGGCGACGACACCAGCTCGCAGTAGTCGCTGCACTCACGGAACAGGTTCTCGGGGTGGGTCTCCTGGAAGTAGCCCAGGCCGATCTCGCTGGAGGGGATCTGCGCGGCGATCGCCAGCATCGGCACATTAGCGCGCTGGGCCTCGTACAGACCGTTGATCAGATGCAGATTGCCCGGGCCGCAGGAGCCGGCGCAGACCGACAGACGCTTGGTGGCATCGGCCTCGGCGCTGGCCGCGAGTGCCGCCACCTCCTCGTGGCGCACGCCGCGCCAGCGAATCCGCTCCTGGCGTCGCAGGCTCTCGGTCAGGCCATTGAGCGAGTCGCCCGGCAGCCCCCAGATGTTGCGCACGCCGGCGCGGTCCAGCGTCTCGATGATGAGGTCCGCAATATTCGGTTCGGCCACGAGAGTCTCCCTGGGTTGACTGGACTCCCGGCGAGGTCAGATGCCGGGCAGCCCCGATGACTGAAGAGAACAGCGAATGGAGCCTCCAAGCCGAGGCCCCAGTGCTTGGACTTTAGTCTAGTAGAAATACCGGGCCCTGCCGCCGGGCCTGAGCCCGCCGAGCGACGATGACCAGCCAGTCAGCCGGAAGTCGAAATCCCCAGGGGAGAAAACCGCGAAAAGAGAAGAGAAAATCGGAGAGAAACCCAGGATGGCGGCCCATGCGGCCGCCATCACGGCAGCGAATCAGCGGCGAATGCCCAGCGCTTCATGCTGCTTGGCAAACAGCGCCTGGCAGCCGCTCTCGGCCAGGTCGAGCATGCCGTTGAGCTCGGCGCGGGAAAACGCTTCGGCCTCCGCCGTGCCCTGCACCTCGATCAGCTTGCCGTCCTCGGTCATCACCACGTTCATGTCGGTATCGGCGGCGCTGTCTTCCGGATAGTCCAGATCGAGCACCGGCGTGCCCTTGTAGACGCCCACCGAGATCGAGCTGACCAACTGGCGGAACGGATCGGTCTTGATCATCTTCTTGCGCTGCATGTACTGCAGCGCCTCGATCAGCGCCACACAGGCCCCGGTGATCGACGCGGTACGGGTGCCGCCATCGGCCTGCAGCACGTCGCAGTCGACCGTGATGGTGAACTCGCCGAGTTTCTTCAGGTCCACCGCCGCGCGCAAGCTGCGGCCGATCAGGCGCTGGATCTCCAGCGTGCGCCCGCCCTGCTTGCCTCGCGCCGCCTCACGGCCACCGCGGGTATGGGTCGCCCGCGGCAGCATGCCGTACTCGGCGGTCACCCAGCCCTGGTTCTTGCCGCGCAACCAGCGCGGCACACCGGCTTCGACGCTGGCGTTGCACAGCACCTGGGTATCCCCGAAGCTCACCAGCACCGAGCCTTCGGCGTGACGGGTAAAACCGCGGGTCAGCGTGACCTCGCGGGGCTGATCGGGTTGTCGTCCACTCGGGCGCATGAAAGCCTCTCGATCCAAAACATCAATGACAGAAGCGCCACGCCTTCGACGCTTCACAGCAGGCCGGCCATTCTACACGGCTCGGCTGCACATTCACCGCTGGCGAGCGGCGGCCAACGGCTTCACGGATGGGTTACACTCGATCGATCAGCTCGACGACCCAAGGAACTTCCATGCCCCACAGCATGACCGCCTTCTCACGCCAGACCCGGGATGCCGACTGGGGCAGCCTGCAGCTCGAACTGCGCTCGGTGAATCAGCGCTACCTGGAGCCCCACTTCCGCCTCCCCGATACCCTGCGCGATCTCGAACCGCACTTTCGCGATGCCATGCGCCAGCGTCTCGCCCGCGGCAAGGTGGAGTGCTCGCTGCGTTTCGACCCCGCCGAAGGCAACGCCGCACCGGAGATCAATGCCGATCAACTCGCCGCACTCTCCCAGGCGCTGGAGCAGGTTCGCGCCCAGCTCCCGGAAGCGCCGATGCCCAACGCACTGGAGCTGCTCGCCCATCCTGGCGTGATGGCCACCCAGCGCCTGGATATCGATCAGGTCAAAGCCGCCGGACTCGCGCTGTTCGACGCCGCACTCGAGGATTTGGATGCCGGCCGCGCCCGCGAAGGCGAGCGCCTGGCGGAACTGATTCGCGAGCGTCTGAGCGGCATCCGCGAACAGGTAGCGACCGTGCGCGAGCACCTGCCGACGATTCTCGAGCGCCAGCGTACCCAGCTACTGGAACGACTGGAGAGCGCCAAGACCGAACTCGACCCGCAACGCCTGGAAGCGGAAATGGTGATGCTGGCCCACAAGGCGGATGTCGCCGAAGAACTCGACCGGCTGGAAACCCACGTCACCGAAGTGGAACGCCAGTTGAAACAGAAAGGGCCGATCGGTCGCCGCCTCGATTTCCTGATGCAGGAACTCAACCGCGAAGCCAACACCCTCTCCTCCAAGGCCGTCGTCGCCGACACCACCCGCTGCGCGGTGGAATTGAAGGTGCTGATCGAGCAGATGCGGGAGCAGATTCAGAATCTGGAGTGAGATGTCCATCCATCGGAGGACGATCCATCACCCCACCACATGACACTACCTGTCACCGATGCGATGCTGGCACGGTATCGACATCAGCCCAGGGTTCCGGACGACCGTCATGACGGTCTAGCGTGATCGCATTCAAGCCATGACAAAGCTCACAGATCGGGTCTACACGACACTCAGAAGAAAAATCATGTCGGGAGAGTTATCTTCGGACATGCAGATCAAGGAAGCCCATCTAGCCGAGACGCTTGCGGTCAGCCGGACGCCGGTTCGAGCAGCCATTCAGCGCCTCGTGGACGACGGCCTGATCTATCACGAGAAGGGTCGCGGCTCATTCGTTTCGCCCTGGCAGCAGGACGATATCGTCGACATCTACGAGCTGCGCATCCTGTTGGAATCACGCGCAGCCAGGCTGGCCGCTAGCCGTGCGACGGCGGAGCAGATCGCGCAATTGCATCGTCATGCCGACGTGATCGAAGGACTCTATCGGGACCAGCCCGACAAGTACCTGTTCAGCATCCAGGCGGAAAATCAGAAATTCCATCAGATCCTGATGACGGCATCTGGCTCTGCGCAGCTCAAGCAGATGGTCAGGATGCTGGTCGATTCACCGATCACGGTAGGCTCCTATTACCTCTACTCCGACGCAGAGATGCAGCGCTCGATGCAGCAACACAGGGACATCATCGATGCGATCGAGCAACGGGAGGAGAGTTACGCTGAAGACCTCATGCGCGTGCACCTGCGCATGGCCTACTGCGTTTTCATGGCCAGGCAGTCGGCCCAATCGAAAGGGGACCCTTGGGAAAAAGCGGATAAGACATAGCGCGCCTCGAGCTCACCAAAGACGCGCTGAATCAACCTATTCCAGATCACTGACGCTCAAGGCTCAAACCGTTGACGGGCCCGCTCAGGGTCGCTCGCCATCGCCAGTTTCGACGGCCGCCCCCGGTAGTGGGTGAGTAAGCGCCGAATGACCGGCACCAGAACGGTCAGCACAATGATCGTCACCATCACGATGGCAATGGTACTGGAGAAGAGATAGCTCACCTCGTGCCGGCCAATGAGCATCGCACGACGCAGGTTCGATTCCGCCACCGGGCCAAGAATGACGGCCAATACCGCAGGCGCCAGCGGAATTTTCAGTCGTTCCATGCCCCACCCCATGACCCCGAACGCCAGCATGAGCCACACATCGAACAGACTGTTGTTAATGGCATAGACGCCGATGGTGGTCAGGGCAATGATGATCGGCGCCAGGAGCAGTGGTGGCATGTACATCACATTGATGAACAGCCTCGCGCCAAGCCGACCGATCACGAACAGCATGATCGAGGTTACCAGCATGGCCAGGATAAAACCGTAGGTGACGGGAGCGGAGCGCGTGAACAGGTCCGGCCCCGGAAGCATGCCGTGAACCAGCAAGCCGCCCAGGATGACCGCAGAAACGCTGCTGCCCGGGATCCCCAGGGTCAGCGCGGGAATCAGGGAAGCCGCGTTGTCAGCGTTGTTGGCGCACTCCGCCGCTGCGACGCCTTCGGGCGCTCCCTTGCCGAACCGCGACTTGTCCTTCGCCACACGCCGCGCCTCGTTCCATGAGAGCATGGCTGCGATATTCCCCCCTGTGCCCGGGATGATGCCCACGATCACGCCGATGACCGATGCCCGGCACCAGGTCGGCACCAGTCGTCTCCAGCCGATGCCGCTTCTCGTCCTGCCGCCGCTGCCGATGCTGTTCCTGCTCAGCAGCATGGCTTCCTGCGCCAGCGTCAGAGCCGGCGGAATGGCATAGAGCCCGGTGAGCAGCACCAGGATATCGATGCCCCCCATGAGATCCATGACATTGAACGTGAAGCGCTCGTTACCGGTCATCGAGTCGATGCCGACCATACCGATGACGAGACCGAGACAGGCACTGATGAGCCCCTTGATGGGCGCATCGCTCAGCAGTACGGAGATGGCCGCCAGCCCGAAGATCGCCAGCCAGAAAACCTCCACCGGGCCGAACTTCAACGCCATCGCGGCCAGGGGCGGACTCAGAAAGAGCAGCGCCAGGGCACTGACCGAGCCGCCGATCGCCGAAGACGTCAACGCGATCTTCATCGCCTCCAGCCCCTGGCCCTTTTTCGCCATGGGGTGGCCATCGAAGACCGTGGCGATACCGGCAGGCGTACCGGGAATACGCAGTAGAATGGCGGGAATTGCGCCGCCGTACATGGCGCCATTGTAGATACCCGCCATCATGCCGAGCGCAACCAGCGGGTCCATGGTGAACGTCAGCGGAATCAGCACGGCGATCCCCATCGTCGCCGAAAGCCCAGGCAGGGCACCGATGAGCACGCCGATGGTCGTACCACCGGCCATGGCGAGCAGGACAGCGGGTGAGAATAGCAACGGGAGGGCGGAAAGAATGGAATCCCACATGAGTCATATCCCTGTGAAAAGACGCAGCGCCATTTCGGGAGGTAGTGGTCTATCCAGCACCACCTGGAAAATCACATAGATCAACAGCGAGAAAATGATTGCCGTGACCACCAGCCACTTGCCTCTGCGATAGCCGAGGAGCATTCCACTCAGAGGTACGAACAGCAGAAACGTAGTGGCGAATCCCAACCTGGGTGCAGCGACGATCATGACGATGGAGGTTGCCAGCAAGGTGAAAAACCTTCTGACATGGCCCGGCGAGAATCGCATCGATTCACCACCTTCATGACGCAAGGCAAGCGCAGACCTCACGGCCCATACCACCAGCAGGAGGGTCAGAAATCCCATCACGACGGTGGGCAAATAGGCGGAATCTCGCGTGAAACCCAGCGCATGGACAAGCCCGAAGACGCTGAGTATCGCGCCAGCGAGTGCCACGCCTGTCTCTACCGCTGCCTGACGCATCATCGCGCTCCTCTCACATGCGATGGATAAAAAGTGGCGAGCCAGCCAGGGGCTGGCTCGTCCAATCACTGACTCCAGGGAGATTCATCCCAAAGCGTCTGAAAACGTGCCTGCAGGTCCTGAAGTGTTTGCTGGTAGGTGGTCGGGTCCTGGTAGTCGAGTGGTAACGACTGCTGCGCGGCTGCCTTCTGGAACTCTTCGTTGTTCATGGCCGCTTCGATGGCACTGGAGAGTTTCTGAACGATCGCGTCCGGGACCCCGGCAGGAACGGCGATGCCGCGGTTCGAGCCAATAGTCAGCTCGTAACCGGCTTCGGCAGTCGTCGGCACATCGGGTAATTCCTTCGAACGCTGACTTGCGGCCTGGGCCAGCATCTTGATTCGCCCGGCCTTCACGTCCGCCGCCGCTTCGCCAATGTTGAATATCCCCATCTCGATGTGCCCGCCCATCAATGCCTGACGTACGTCGGCAGCACCGGGAAAGGGCACGTGGGTCATCTCGATCCCCGCCAAGCGCTCCAGCGCCAGCGCGGCCAGGTGATCGTCCGAGCCCACCCCGGTCGTGCCGTAGGTGATCTCGCCGGGGTGTTCCTTCGCGTAGGCGACCAGATCCTCGAGCGAGGCGAATTCGCTATCCGGCCCCACGTTGAAGCCATCGGGATCATCGACGACGCTGGCCACCGGCTGGAAATCGGAAAGTTCATAGCGTGTGTCACGTTCGATCGGGATGGTCAGCACGTTGGGCGTATTGATGAAGCCGATGGTGTAACCGTCGGGCTCGGCGTTGGCCAGTGCCGTGAAGCCGACCTCACCACCGGCGCCGGGGCGGTTGATGACGGTGATGTCGGTGCCCAATTCCTTCTCGATATAGGGAGCCAGTGTCCGCGCGGCGATATCCGTGCCGCCTCCGGCGGAGTAGCCGATGATCATCTGCACGGCGCGCTCGGGATAATCGGCCATGGCCGACAGCGGCATCAGCATGATGGCGGCGATCGCAACGGTTCTTGTCTTCATGCCAGGCTTCATGGGCCTCTCCTTTTTCGCCGCCATCGCCTCAACGGACGTACTGGCTTGGCGAGCTGTGCTCGGATGGATGTCGAAAACGACTGATATCGTTCGGCTTTCGATTATTGTTCTAATAAAAAACAAAATCATCGAATCACAGGTGTCTCATTGGCTCAAGCGGCGATTTCCACCGCTCTGCCCAGAAACCGAAAATGGCCTTCAAATAATTGAATATCAATATATTTTACCTTCATTATACTTTTGTCTCGCATTGGAAAAAGGAAGATTTTGTAGACAGGTCATCTTTATTGTTTTTTTATTGTTCTTGTCGATGTCCTGCGCTGACGAGACCTTGCGCACCGGACGATCTCCTCACTCAGGGAAGGGCCAACGAATGACCTCACAGACCGTCATGGACACGCTGAAGACCTTGGGCAGTGCAACGATTCATGAAGCTCAAGGTCAGCGTGGCGCCATGGATTCCGGTATCAAGCCGCTGGATCCAACGCTGAGAGTGGCCGGCAGGGCACTGACCGTGGACTGCTCGCCCGGCGACAATCTGCTGATTCACTACGCCATCTCCAAGGCAAGGCCGGGTGACGTGCTGGTCGTCGATGCCAAGGGCTTCACCGAAGGTGGGCCATGGGGGGATATTCTGACGCTGGCGGCCACGCTGGCGGGCATCAGCGGCCTGATCATCGACGGCATGGTGCGCGACGCCGACACCATCATCGAATCCCGCTTTCCAGTGTTCTGCCGCGGGCTCTCGATCAAGGGAACGCACAAGCATCAATCGGGCAAGGTCAACGAAACGATCCAGTGCGGCGGCGTGGCGATACGTGCCGGCGACATCGTGGTCGGCGATCGGGATGGCGTGGTGGTGGTGGCAAGCGAAGCGCTCGATGACGTCATCACGGCCTCCCAGGCGCGCGAGGAGAAGGAAGAGGCGTTCCGCCGTGAATTGGAACAAGGGGCCAGCACGCTCGATCTACTGAATCTACGCGGCACCCTCGACCGCCTGGGTTTGAAGTAAAGCCTGGCTAGTCAATGACCGGCGCGTCGCGGGATGAGGGTGTTGCGCGAAGACCCAATCCCCTTGATCGCCGGCCCCGCTAGACTGAATGACGGAACGCTCGATGCCGATCTCAATCCGCCCCCTTCTCGCTGACGCCCGATCGGCGATAATCCGTCGACGGCTGGCCCGTATTCACAACCTGCACGACTTCGAGGCGGCGGCTCGTCGGTATCTGCCCCACTCCATCTTTTCCTACATCGCCAATGCCGCAGAAGAGGGTCAATCGTTCAGAGCCAACCGGCATGCCTTTGGCGATTATGGCTTCATGCCACGCGTGCTGGTGGATGTCTCCCAAGTGAGCCAGACCACGACCCTCTTCGACCTGCCGATGTCATCGCCATTCGGTATCGCACCGATGGGACTCGGCGCACTGTGGGCTTACCGGGCTGACATCGTCCTCGCTGACGCCGCCGCATCGGCGGGCATCCCGATGATCATGAGCGGCTCATCGCTAATCCGTATGGAAACCCTCGCCGACCGGGGAGACGCGACCTGGTTCCAGGCCTATCTACCGGCCGGGCGCGAGGCCATTCGGTCGCTGGTGGCACGCGTCCAGGCAGCGGGGTTTACCACGCTGGTGATCACCCTGGATACGCCGGTTGCCACGAACCCGGACAACAACCGTCGAGCCGGCTTCTCCTCCCCCATGAAGCCGTCGGTCAGACTGGCCTGGGATGGCATTTCACATCCCGGATGGCTGTTCAACACCTTCCTGAGAACGCTCCATCGCCACGGGATGCCGCACTTCGAGAACAACTACGCTTCCCGCGGCGCCCCTATTTTCTCCCCCCATGTCGACAGAGATATCTCCGACCGGGGCCATTTGAACTGGGACGACCTGGGATTCATTCGCGACATCTGGCGGGGCCGGCTGGTACTCAAGAGTGTCCTGCATCCCACCGATGCGAAAAGAGCCCAGGCACTCGGGGTCGACGCGCTCATCGTATCCAACCACGGCGGCCGGCAGCTGGATGGGGCGATCTCGCCGTTACATGCGCTGGCCGACATCATCGCGGCAGTGGGCGACCTGCCGGTCATGATCGACAGCGGTTTCCGTCGCGGCACGGACGTGCTGAAAGCCCTGGCTCTCGGGGCGCGCTTCGTATTCATCGGGCGACCGTTCGCCTATGCCGCCGCCGTCGGCGGCGAGCCGGGCGTCGCGCACGCCATCGAACTCATGTCGGCCGAGATCCGGCGAGACATGGCACTACTGGGCATCACTCGACTGAATCAGTTGCGCCGGGATCACTTGGTCGCGCTGACCTCGATGGCGGAGCGCCGCTTGTCGAATGACAGCGACCCAGGTCATCACGACAGTCCAGAAAATTCGTCACATCGAGACCATCACACCGATCGAGAGAATCATCGTCAGGAAGCGAGGAGCGAAAATTGAATCATCGACACAGTGCGCCGACACCACTAGAGACGACGTCGCGGCAACGGTCTCTCGACAAGTCGGTCTTCCGACTCGATGTCTGGTACGACGAATCGATGCAGGCCATCTACAAGACCCGACCCGACATCACGCTGACCACGCTCCCCGTTGCCAGCCGCCTCGACGACTGCGCAGAGGTGCTGCAGGCGGCACACGCCTACCAGATATCCTCGGCTAAGGATGAAACCCCTCCGAGCTGGTTCGCCAATGAAGCCTTGCTCGCCAGAACGCCCAACCTTCTCTGCGTCTCCACGTCAGGGTCCGGCTATGACACGGTCGATATCGAGGCGTGCAGCCGTGCCGGCGTCCTCGTGATGAATCAATCCGGCGCCAACGCCCAATCGGTTGCCGAACACACCTTGGGCATGATGCTGGGAGTCAACAAGCGACTCGCGGAGAATGACCACCGCCTGAGGCAAGGGGGCACCTTCTCCCGAGAGGATCTCATGGGACGCGAGCTGCAAGGCAAGACAGTCGGACTCGTAGGCATCGGCCATATCGGCAAGCAGGTCGCCGCGTTGGCCAGAGCGTTCGGCATGGAGGTGATCGCCTACGATCCGTTCCTGAATGCGGACACGATTCGAGAGAGAGGTGCCCAACCGGTGACCCTATCGACGCTGCTGGCCGAATCGGACATCGTATCGCTGCACTGCCCGAGGAAGGCCGACACGCTTGGGATGTTTGATGCGTCCGCCTTTGCTGCCATGAAACCCGGCGCACTCT
Source organism: Salinicola lusitanus (assembly GCF_003206045.1). Lineage (GTDB taxonomy): Bacteria > Pseudomonadota > Gammaproteobacteria > Pseudomonadales > Halomonadaceae > Salinicola > Salinicola lusitanus. The sequence goes on along the minus strand of NZ_PZJM01000009.1, from coordinate 468,932 downwards.
TCGTCACCACGGCACGCGGTGGCATCCACTCGGAAGCGGCGTTGGCCGAGGCACTTCAAAGCGGTCATATCGGTGGAGCCGGTATCGATGTGTGGGACATTGAACCCCCGCCTCTGGACCATCCACTGCTGGCCATGCCCAATGTCATGGCGACGTATCACACCGCCGGCGTCACTCACGAGGCGCGGCGCAATATTGCAACCTGGGCAACACGGCAACTGATCGAAACACTAGACGGTGAATTCCCGCCGCGCTTGCTCAACCCAGAAGCCTGGCCAATTTACGCTGAGCGTTATCATGCGATATTCGGAAAACCCCCAACAAAGGCTTCTCGATAAAGCATGAAAGCCTTGGCTTTTTTCAAGACCGACGGCCTGGCATGTTCGTGCAATCGAGATACCCAATCGATTGGTATCTCATCCTGATAGTTTGATTTCGAGCGCTGGACTTGGCAATGATGACACGCCTTGACCGGGCCAGCGCCAAGCTGACGCTGCCCGGGCGCTATCGCCGATTCCTCGCCGAGCTGTCGACGGCCGGTTTCGGCGGCGATATCGCCGCCAATACCGCCGATCTCCAGCGGATCGCCCGTCTCTTGGGGATTAATCGTATCGCAATGTCGTGCTTGCGCCATCGGGGCGGCACCGACCACCAGGCGGCATCTCGCCAACCTGACAATTTAGATATTCGAAGCATCCGACACTCTCGGTACCCGGGGTAGTGCACGAACTCGCCGCACAATTGGTCTGATTGACACAATGCCGGACATCATTTAAGTAAAGCTGCGAAACTTTAGACCAAAGTCTCGATTCACATCCCTAATTCCTTGTGTGAAAAAAAATTAACCACGTCCAATAAAAATATTCGCTTTAGCCCTCCTTTGATGTGCCCTTAACTGGCCGGACGAATTGAGAGTCTTGAGGGCACAAAAATGGGATTCAAATCGCTTTCGGTCGCCGCAGCGCTTATCGTCTCATGCATCACTACCACGAGCGCTCTGGCAGATTATCCTGAAAAGAAAATCGACATGATCGTCGGCTTCGCCGCGGGTGGCGGCACCGACGTCATGGCAAGAAATATCGCCCCTTATCTGGAGAAGTACCTGGGTAACGGCGTGTCCGTGGTCGTCAAGAACATGCCCGGAGCCAGCGGGCAGATCGGCATCACGGCCGTGGCCGAAGCCGACCCGGATGGCTATACGATCGGCACCTACAATCTGCCGGGAGCGATGGCACGAACCCTCGACCGCAATGCGGATTACGACGCTGACAGCTTCACCTATCTCGCCAACATCGTTAACGATCCCAATGTGATCGTGACGCCAAAAAGTAGTGACATCGACACCATGGACAAGCTCGTCGAGGCCGCCAAGGCCCGCTCGGGCGCGGTGACGGTCGCCATGTCCAGCCTCGGCGGCGACGATCATTTCTTCCTGCAGAAGCTCTCCAGCGCAACGGACGCCGACTACATCACCGTTCCCTTCTCGGGTTCGGCGCCGGCACGCAGCGCGTTGATGGGGGGACACGTGACGATGGGTATCATCAACGTCTCCGAAGTGGTCAATTTTCGCGACGAGCTGAACGTTCTGGGTATCGCCTCGAAAGAGCGCTCCAGCATGGCCGAGGATATCCCGACCTTCCAGGAACAGGGTTACGACCTGGTCAATGGCGCTCTGCGCGGCTTCGTCGCGCCGGCCGGCCTGCCCGAAGACGTCGAGTCGAAGCTGCTCGCCGCGTTCCAGCAGACCTACGACGACCCGGACTTTCAGACCGCGATGCGCAAGTCGGGCAATCCCACCGAACTTGCACTGGGTGACGACTTCGAGGCGCTCAACGCCGAACAGCTGGAGCTCGCCAAGCAGATCTGGGAAACCCAGCCCTGGAAGTAAGCGTCACTCGCCCGCGCCATCCGACACCCCCTCGATGATCCCTGCGACTCTCGTCACGAGAGAGTCGTAGTCGGCTCGCGCCAGTGGCGAGACACGTCGGCCCCTCGTCCTTCCATTGATGAGACAGACCATGAACCACGAGTCCAACGCCCCATCGTCCCCTCGTTCTCGCCGCCTCGATCCGGACCTGATCGCCGGCATCGTCATCGTTCTGGCAGCGGGCGCCCTGCTCCTGCGGACCGCCGGGATGCCGGCGATGACAGCGTTGCTGCCGGTCTCGATGCTGTCGGTGCTCGTTCTACTCGGCGTCTTCTTGATCGCCCGCTGCGTGATCCGCCTCAAGCGACAAGGCGACGCCTACGCGCCCACGCAGGTCTTCGATAACGCCCGCCGTTTCCTCGGGATCGCAGCGTCCATCGCCCTCTACGTCGCGGGCGTCGCCCTGCTCGGCTTCTACACCACGACCGCGGTGATGATCCCCGCGGTGGCCTGGTGTTTCGGCTATCGCAGCCTGAAGGGGTTGCTGCTCGCCGATCTGATATTCACCGGCGGCATCGCGATCATCTTCGTGCTGTTGATGGGCCAGGAACTTCCCACCGAACTCTTTCTGCGCTAGCGAGGGCATCCCATGTACGGCAATCTCATCGACGCACTGCCGGCAGTGCTGTCCCTAGGCAATATCCTTGCAGTCGTGGTCGGCGTGATCGCCGGCATCTGCGTCGGCGCCCTGCCGGGCCTCAGCGCCACCATGGCGATTTCGGTGCTCATTCCGTTCACCTTCGGCATGGACCCGCTAGTCGCGCTCGGCATGATGGCCGGCATCTACAACGGCGCCATGTACGGCGGATCGATTCCTGCCGTGCTGTTGCGCATCCCCGGCACCCCGGCGGCCGTCGCCACGAGCTTCGACGGCTACCCGATGGCCCAACAAGGGCGCGGCGGCTACGCCCTGCAGGTGGCGGTGGTCTCGTCGGCGCTGGGCGGTATCGCCTCGGCGCTGGTTCTGATGCTGCTGGCGCCGCCGCTGGCCAAGGTGACGCTCCTGTTCGGGCCGACCGAGATCTTCTGGGTTGCCGTGTTCGGCATGTCGGCGATCGTGTTCCTGCTCGGCGGCGACATCATCAAAGGGCTGATCAGCGCCGCTTTCGGCGTGTTCGTCTCCTTGATCGGCGTCGATACGATCACGGGCTACGAGCGTTACACCTTCGGCCATCTCGAGCTGCTGGATGGCATCAACATCGTCGTGCTGCTGGTGGGTCTCTACGCGCTGCCGCCGGCAATCGGGCTGCTCGAAGAAGTTCGTGACTTCGACACCAAGAACACCGGGCGCCTCAATACGACCAGCATCTGGAAGGCGATACCCGGCATGTTGAAGTACTGGAAGACCTGGCTTCGCTCGTCGGTGATCGGGGTCTTCGTCGGCATCCTGCCGGGGGCCGGCGGATCGATGGCCGCCTTCCTCAGCTACAACGAAGCGCGGCGTGCCTCCAAGAACCCGGATGACTGGGGCAAGGGCGAGCCCGAGGGCGTCGCGGCATCCGAGACGTCGAACAATGCCGATACCGCCGCCGCGCTGATCCCGGCGCTGACCCTGGGGATTCCGGGCACCGCCGTCGCCGCCGTCATGCTGGGCGGACTGCTGATCCATGGTCTCCAGCCGGGGCCGATGCTTTTCCGTGACAACCCCGAGATCGTCTTCGGCTTCATGTGGCAATTCCTGTTCGCCGCCATCCTGCTGATCTTCCTGGGCGGCGCCCTGGCGACGAACAGCTTCGCTCAGGTACTGCGCCTGCCGCGGCCGCTACTCGGCGCCATCATCATTGCCCTGGTCTTCATTGGGGTCTACTCGATCAACAATCGCATGTTCGATGTCTACCTGATGCTGGGCTTCGGTCTCATTGGCTACTTCATGGACAAGCTGAAGTTCCCGCTGCCGCCGGTGGTGCTGGGCCTGATCCTCGGCGGTTTCGCGGAGCAGAACCTGCGCCTGGCGCTGAGGATCGGCGGTGGTGACTGGAGCATTCTGGCGTCGAGCCCCACCGCCAAGGTGCTCATCGCCATGGTGCTGCTGGTCATCGTCTCGCCGCTCGTCTCGCGACGTCTGCGCGCCAGAAAGGCCAGCAAGGTAGCGGGATGAAGACGCCGCACGCGACGATCCGGGAGTCGTGGCTGGCCCGCCACCGGGAACCGATCCTGATGCCCGAGCAGAGGATCCTCGATGCGCATCACCATCTCTGGGACCGGGAAGAGAGCCGCTACCGCACCGACGAGTTCCTGGCGGATGTCGCCCAGGGTCACGACGTCCGCGCGAGCCTCTACGTCCAGGGCCGCACCGGGTATCGCGATGCGGGGCCCGAGGCCCTCAAACCGCTCGGCGAAGTCGAGACGGTACTCGAGTGGAGCGCTGGCACCCCGAGTTACCCGCTCGGCATCGTCGCCTTCGCCGACCTGCTGGCCGGCAGCCAGGTTCGAGAGACGCTCGAGGCGCTATGCGCCATTGCGCCCGGTAGCGTGCGCGGCATTCGTAACACCACCGCCTATCATCCCGATCCGACCGTACGCTCCAACCCCCGGCCGGCACCGGATGGCCTGCTGCGCGCCAGGGCCTTCCATGAGGGCGCCGCGCAAGTGGCCCGGGCGGGACTCACGCTGGATGTCTGGGCCTATCAGACCCAGCTTCAGGAGGTAGAAGCGCTGGCCCGCGCCCTGCCGGACCTCATCGTGGTGATCGATCACTGCGGCGGCCCGCTGGGGGTGGGGCCGTTCCGCGGCAGAACCCCCGCGGATTTCGCGGCCTGGCGCCAGGGAATCCAGCGGCTGGCGGCGCTGCCCAATACCCGCATCAAGATCGGCGGATTCGGCCTGGCGGTTTTCGGCAACGCCTATCACCTGAATCCCGAACCGCCGACTTCCGCGCAGCTCGCCTCGGACTGGTCGCCCCATGTGGAGACCTGCCTCGAGGCCTTCGGCTCGCATCGCGCCATGTTCGAAAGCAATTTCCCCGTGGACAAGGGCATGTACTCCTACGTCGCGTTGTGGAATGCCTTCAAACGACTGACTCAACCCCTGGGTCAGGCAGATCGGGACCGCCTGTTCTGGCGCACGGCCGCCGAGACCTACGGCCTCGACCCTGGCTGGCAGTGAACAGTGACCAGGACCTGGCGACGCCGCCTTGACCGCAGTCACCCGACGACCATGAGGAAAGAGACGATGCTCAAGAGAACGCTGGCCACGATACTGCTCTCCGCGCTGAGCGCCACGGCCTTCGCCGATTACCCCGACAAGCCGATCACGGTGGTCGTGGGCTACTCGCCAGGCGGGGGCACCGACGTGCTGGCCCGCGTGGTCGGCAAGTACCTGGAGAAGGCGTTGGGCGACGATGCGAGCGTCGTGGTCAAGAACCAACCCGGCGCCGGTGGCCAGATCGGTTTCACCAGCGTCGCCGAGGCCAAGCCCGACGGCTACACCCTGGGCACCTTCAACCTGCCGGCAGCGCTGGCGCTGACCTTCGATCGCCATGCCGCTTATGACGCCGACAGTTTCGATTACATCGCCAACGTGGTCCACGACCCCAACACCATCGTCGTCAGTCGGAATTCGCCCTACCACAGCCTCGACGAGCTGATCGAGGCCGCCAAGGCCAAGCCCGGGAGCCTGAGCGTGGCGCTGGCGTCCCTGGGCGGCAACGATCACTTCAGCGCGCTATTGATGGAAGCGGCTGCCGGCGTCGACTTCAACCTGATCCCCTTCGAGGGCGCCTCCATGGCGAGGACGACACTGATGGGCGGGCATGTGGCGGTCGGGACCATGGCGCTGAGCCAGACGGTGGGCTTCGAGGACGATCTACGAGTTCTCGCCGTGCTGGATGACCAGCGTTCCTCCTACGCGCCGGACGTGCCGACCGCCAAGGAGCAGGGGTACGACGTCGAGATGGGCTCCTATCGCGGGTTCGTCGCGCCCAAGGGGCTACCCGATGCGCTCGAGTCCCGCCTCGAAGCGGCCTTCAGGCACCTGGCCGACAACCCGGATCTTCGTCGGGAGCTGGCGGCTCAGGGCAACTCGCTGGATATCGTCGTGGGGGAGGACTACCGCAGGCTGGCCGAGGCGCAGTCCGATATCGCGGGAGACTTGTGGAAGCACCAGCCGTGGAAGTGAATCACGACACCTGGCGCGGCTCGAAGCGATCCAGACGATCAGAGAAAGACGCCGAACTCCCCGGAAAGCTCAGCGAGCTTGTTGTGCATGGCGATCAACAGTTCGGACTTGGCCGAGTTGGCGCGCTGCACGGTACCGATCTGGCGATAGATCTGGGGCTGCCCGAAGGGAAGCTTCAACATGTCACGACCGTTCTCGCGCACCGCGATGTCCGGCACCACGGCGGCACCGAGCCCGGCCGCCACGCACTCCACGATGGCCGGAATGGTGTCGATCTCGGCGATGTGCTTGACCTTGAGACTCTGGTGGGTCAGCTCGTTGTTGATGAGTGCGGCCAGCGGCACGTCGCTGGCGAAATGCACGAACGGCAGGCTCTCCAGCAGCTCACCCGCCGTCATTGGCGGCGTTCCCGGCGGCGCGATGACGACCAGCGGCTCGCGCAGGAAGGGAGACCAGGTGAGGTTGCGCGACACCCCCGCGTGTTCCGCCACCACCGCCAGGTCGAGGCGCCCGGCGTTGACGTCGCTCAGAAGGCTCGACGACATCCCGACGCGCAGGTCGACGTGAAGCTCGGGATAGGTCTGACGCAGGGCCACGATAGCGCGTGGCAACAGGCCGATCGTACTGGTTCGAACCGACCCGATGCTGAGCGAGCTGGAGATCCGGCTGCCTTTCAAAGAAATCCGAGTCTCCTCGACCAGTCCCAGAATCTTCTTGGCCGTCTCCAGCAGCTGCAACCCATGCAGGTTGAGGCTCGGGGGTCGCGTCTCGCGGTTGAACAGCGGTGTATCCAGCTCCTGCTCGAGCGCGAGGATCTGCTGGCTCACGGCCGATGGCGTCAGGTTCACCTCGCGCGCGGCCCGCGCAAAGGTGCCGTACTCGGCGATAGCCATCAGCGTGCGTAGCTGGCGAGTGTCCATACCACCCCTTTGATTAAAATAACTTCACTTAAAGAACAATATTAGTCGCTTTTATACAGAAAAACTATCTGTATTCTGGTTTGACCGCTTCATCGATTTGCGGCTCCTGCTACTTGGCGGGCCGTTGGACAAGACAAGTCGGATAAGACAAAGAGAGACACGCCATTGGATAAGCAACCCGCCATTCTCGTCACCGGCCCCTACTTGGCGAATCCGGCAAGGCAGCTTGCCGAGGACGCCGGCTACGCCATCTTCCATACCCCGCCCTATCCGACGACCGAGGTGCTCGTCGCGCACATCCAGCGTCACGATCCCGTCGGCATCGTCTCGCGCATGGGCCAGTTCGGCGCGGAGGCCATGGCGGCCGGAAAGTCGCTCAAGGTCGTCTCCAAGCACGGCGCGGGTGTCGACAACATCGACGTCGATGCCGCGACCCGGCAGGGCGTGCAGGTCATCCGTGCCGCCGGGGGCAACGCCATCTCCGTCGCGGAGCATGCGGTCGCCCTGATCTTCGCAGTCGTCAAACGCCTGCTGCCGCTGGACACCGGCATGCGGGCAGGCCGTTGGGAAAAAGCCGAGTTCCTGGGCCGCGAGCTGTCCGGCATGCGCCTGGGCCTGGTCGGTGCGGGCGCCATTGCCGCTGCCGTGGCAAAAATCGTGAAGGGGGTAGGATTGGAAATCAGCGTCTACGACCCCTATGCCTCAGTCGAGGCTATCGAAGCCCTCGGTGCGCGCCGAGCCGATCGAATCGAGGATCTTCTCGGTCAATCCGACATCGTCAGCCTGCACTGCCCGCTGACCAAAGATAACGCGCATCTGCTCAATGCCGAAACGATCGCGCTGATGCCGGCCAACAGCTACATCGTCAATACCTCCCGCGGCGGCCTGATCGATGAAAAGGCCCTGCTGGCCGCACTCGAGAGCGGTCACATCGCAGGCGCCGGCCTGGATACCTTCGAGCAGGAACCCCCCGAGGGCATCAGCCCGCTGGCGAACTCCGAGCGGGTCATCCTGACCCCTCATGTCGCGGGCGTCACGGAAGAAGGCGGTACCCGAGTCGGCGTATTGGCCGTCGGTGGCATCATCGATTTTCTTGCCGGAAAGGCGCTTCCGAAAGCGCGCCTGGCCAATGAATTGCCAGAGTCGATCTTCTCCTGAACGATTGCTACCAGTAACGCCATCTCGTTGGCGCTTTTCCACAACGGAGTCATGCCATGCCAGTCGGAAACAGAATCCTCCAGCGTAAGCGCAGTGTCGACCAGCGCCTCGTCAAGGCCTTTGCAGAACTGCCTGTCGCCGTGGTCAGCGACAGCATGTCGCGCGTCTTCGCTGGCGGCTCCAACCTGCGCCCCATGCACCGCGACGGCAATCTGGCCGGCGTTGCGCTCACCGTTCGCACGCGCCCGGGCGACAACCTGATGCTGCACAAGGCCATCGACATGGCCGAGCCCGGCGACGTCATCGTCTGCGACGCTGGCGGCGATACCACGAACGCGCTCATGGGTGAGCTGATGCTGGCTTACGCGGTCAAGAAAGGGGTCGCCGGGTTCGTCCTCAACGGTGCGCTTCGCGACCTCGACGGCTTTCGCGAGACCAACCTGCCGACCTTCGCCGCCGGTGTCACCCATCGTGGCCCGTACAAGAACGGGCCCGGAGAGATCAATACACCGATCAACCTGGGCGGCATGGTCATCGAACCCGGCGATCTGATCATCGGCGACAGTGATGGCATGCTTGCCGTGCCTTACGACGATGCCGAAACGGTGCTGGAGGCGGCCCAGGCCAAGCAGGCGGCCGAAGAGAAGCAGATGGCCGCCATTCATGCCGGTGAAAACGATCGATCCTGGGTCGATGCCGCGTTGAAAGCAGCGGGATGCGAGATGGTCTGAGACCACGGATACCGGATTCAACCTGCCATCATCGACAACGTCTATCGCTGCTAACCGGCGCCCACAGTCGCCGATAAAGCGCTACGAAAGCTGAAATCCGCCGATCGACTCCCCATGGGATAAGGTCGGCTTCGGCATGTCTAAATTAACTACAAATTACTGATATTTATGAAATAAATATTCTTTTTTAAAACTAAGGTCTAATGCTTTGGTCTCGCCGGATTGGCTAGTATTCCTTGTCGAATTCAAGGCTGACCGTCTTTGAAATTCCTATCGAAATCACGCCGAAATCCAATGAAAACCGACAGAAATGGCTCGTTATGATTTCAGCACATCGGCTGTCGATACAGCAGCGGGGCCATTCGTTCGTTTCATCGCGCATCTCAGGCTTTGGGATCGGCGGTGTCGTACCATCAACAGGGGTCTGATGCCTTGCTAGTTCACCGCATTACCATTGCCCTCGCCACGGCGCTGCTGCTCGTCACGACGACGGCCTGGTCCGAGCCTTTTCCCTCGCGGCCCGTCACGCTGGTGGTGCCTTACGGTGCTGGCGGCACGACGGATATCTCGGCGCGTCAACTGGCCAAGCTCGCGGAGCCGATACTGGGCCAGCCCGTGGTCGTGGAGAATCACCCTGGCGGCGGCGGCATCAACGCCATGCGCTCCGTCGCTCGAGCCACCCCGGACGGCTACACCCTCATCGCGACGACCTCGTCTCCCTCGTTCGTGACACCGGCGCTGCGTGACGTGGGATACGATCCGATCCAGGACTTCCTGCCGCTATTGAACTACTCAGGCCCCTATCACGGGGTGCTGATCAACGCCGACAGCCCTTATCGAACCCTGGACGAGCTGCTCGAGGCGGCGCGAAACGGCACGCGGCTGACCTACGCCACCGCCGGTGCGCTGAGCGGGGCTCGCCTCTCTTTCACCGCGCTCTCGCGGGAGACCCACGCCGATCTCCAACATGTCCCGTTCGACGGCGCCTCCAGCGCCACGGCGGCGCTGCTGGGTCATCATGTCGACATCGCCCTGGTCCCCGCCTACCGCGACCTGGTCAACGATGGGCGGCTCCGGCTGCTGGCGGTGCTGGATGACGAGCGGGATCCGGATTTCCCCTCGATTCCGACACTCGCGCAGAGTGGTCACGATATCGAGTTTCCCTCCATCGTCGCGCTGATGGCACCGCGGGGGACGCCAGCCGGGCGCATCGATACGCTCCGCGACGCCTTCACCCAGGCTGCATCATCGGATGCCTTCGCCAAGGTCATGAAAAAGCTGAACCAGCCGGTGCGGCTCATGTCCGGCGAAGCCCTGGAAGCGGTCATCGAGAAAAACCTGACCGACTACCGCGAACTGGCCAGCGAGCTGAAAAGATGAAGCCCGGCATCGAGTCATCTCAAGAGAACGCCGATCGCCGCGTCGGAGTGCAGACGCTGATCACATCGGGGCTGCTGCTCGTCGCCCTGGCTGGACTGTTCACGCTCACTTCCCAGGTCACTGTCTTCGATTTCGGCGACAGCGGCCCGGATGCCCGCTTCTTCCCTCGGCTGGTCCTTGCGCTGCTGGCCCTGACAGCCGGCTTGCGGCTATGGCGCCACCGCCACGCGCTGGAAACCGCGCTGGGTTCGGCCAGAGACTGGAGCCGGACGCTGTTCGCGGTCGTGCTGATCGGCGTCGCCATCGCGGCGATGAACCTGGTCGGCTTTCTCGCCAGCGCCGCGGTGGTCGGCATCCTGCTCTCCTGGCTGCTGGGCGAGCGGCGGCTTTCGCTGAGCGTGGTCCTGCCGCTGGTCGTCGCCGCGCTCGTCACGCTATCTGCCCGTCAGCTCTTGAACCTCCCGCTCCCCTGAATCCAGGCCATTCGAAGAGAACCCGTCATGCTGCTGGACGCCTTCTACGCACTGCTCGATGTGTGGGTCTTGATCGCCGCCGTGGTCGGCGTCATCGCGGGGATCGTGATCGGCGCGATACCCGGACTGGGGCCCACCATGGCCATCGCGCTGCTGATTCCGGTGACATTCACGATGTCGCCGATTCCTGCCCTCATCCTGCTCCTCGGGGTCTACCAGGGAGCGATCTTCGGTGGCTCCATCTCGGCGATACTGCTCAACGTACCGGGCACCCCGTCGTCGGCCGCAACCGCACTGGATGGCCATGCGATGGCGCGCCGGGGCAAGGCGGGCGAGGCGCTGCGCATCGCGCTCTATGCCAGCGTCTTCGGCAATGTCTTCAGCTGTCTCGTGCTGATGCTCCTGGCACAACCGCTGGCCTCCCTCGCCCTCGATTTCGGCCCCGCCCAGATGGCGGCGCTGATGCTCTTCGCGCTCGCCATCATCGTGCTGTTCGGCGGCGGCTCCATCCTCGATTCGGCACTCATGACGCTCGTCGGTATCGCCGCCGGCATCGTGGGGCTGGATCCGATCGAGGGTCTGCCCCGGTTTACCTTCGGCAGTTTCGCCGCCGAGGATGGCTTGCAGCTGATCCCGGTCTTGATCGGCCTGTTCGCGATGTCGGAAGTGCTGCTGCAGGCCTTCGGCGGCCATCGACAATCGCGCCCGCCGACCAAGGTGGGCAGCGTTTCCGGCCATGTCGGAATACTGGCGATGTGGCGGATGCGGGTGACACTACTTGTGTCATCGCTTATTGGCACCTTCGTCGGCATCCTGCCCGGGATCGGCTCGACGGTACCCGCCTTCGTCAGCTACGGCTTCGCGCGCTCGCGCTCGAGACACAAGGAGACCTTCGGGCAGGGCGAGCCAGAGGGGGTCGCGGCTCCCGAGGCGGCCAACAACGCCGTCACTGGCGGGGCGCTGGTGCCGATGCTCTCCCTGGGCATCCCCGGAGACGCGGTCACGGCCGTGATCCTGGGCGCCTTCATGCTGCAGGGACTGACACCCGGGCCGTTCCTGTTCCAGCACCACGGCGTCGAGGTCTACGCGATCTTCGAGGCACTGATCCTGCTGTCGATCCCCTGCGTCCTGTTCGGCCTGATGATGTTCAAGGGCGCCGTTCACGTGATCAAGCTCCAGCCTCGCCACCTGTTTCCGGCCATCGCGATTCTGGCCATCTTCGGTGCGTTTTCCGTCAACAATTCGCTGTTCGACGTTGGCGTCATGCTCGGCGCCGGTGTGATCGGCTTCCTGTTCCGTCGCTGCGGTTTCCCGCTGCCGCCGCTGCTGATCGGACTGATCCTCGGCCCCCCTCTCGAGGAGAGCCTGCGGCAGGCACTACTGACCAGCGGTGGCAGCGTCGATATCTTTCTGGACTCGCCAATCGCCCTGGGGCTTCTGGGTGTCACGGCGCTCTGTGCGCTGGGCGCCTCGTTACAGCGTCTTCGCCATCGACGCCAAGGAAACTGACCCATGCCGAACCACTCGTCGACGCCGCTTCGATGCGACTGCCATATTCATGTCTTCGACCGGGACAAGTCCTACGCCTCCTCGACCTACCAGCCTCCCGGCAAGGGCATCGAGGCGTTCCGCGCCGAGGGCATGGTGCGGGGAATCGGCCGGGCGGTGCTGATACAGGCCTCCATCGATGGTACGGATAATCGCTATCTGGTCGAGACGCTGCGTGCCCAGGCCGGCATCGAGCTGAGGGGCGTGGCGGTCATCGACGAGCAGACCGAGGGCCTCGACGATCTTGCCGCCGCCGGCGTACGCGCTATCCGGGTGCAGGACAGGACCCGTCTGGGTCGGAACGATCTCGACCGGTTGCCGGTGCTCGCTCGACGGGCGGCGACCATGGATTGGCACGTCGAGCTCAATACCGAGCCTGCACGCTATGGCAGGCTGCAGGCACTGATGGCCAGTTTGCCGGCAGACCAGCCCCTGGTACTCGACCACTTGGGTCATGTATCGCCACACGACATCGAGCATCTCGCCGGCCTGAGCCGCCTGCTCGACACCGGCCGCGTCTGGATCAAGCTTGCGCCGACGCGCGTCAGCCAGTCCCCGGATCGCTACGATGATCTCGCCCCACTGGTGCATCACCTGGCAGGGCGCTACCCCGATCGGTGTCTCTGGGGCAGCGACTGGCCCCATGTGATGACGACGCCACCGCTGCCCAGCTCTTCGGCCATGGTCGGATTTCTCGAGCGTGAATTGACCAGCGCTCAATTCGAAGCCTGCTTTTCGAGTAATCCTGCCGCTCTTTATCGATTCTAGGCACTGCCTGAAAAGTACTGTGCTCGCCCATGCGGCGTTAAAAATCGGCTCAAAATAATCATTTACACCCCGTAAACTCCGCGTTTTCGCCGATTTTTGCCTTGCCTGGCCTTCGCTCGTCGACTTTTCAGACAGCACCTAGCGTCGCCGTTCGGATCGATTTCAGCAGCCTGGAATGGCATTCGATCCGACGACGATATCCCGGACATTTCGTCTCGGGCCTGCAGGCATCACGGTTTTCATCGGCCCTGTCGACTCTCGTCTCGAGACCAAAGTTCTATAGACAATTCTCCTTTATAAGCAGCGGTTTAAGTGAAAAATAACTAATCACGACAACCAGAAAAACGCGCTTTAGTGCCATCAGTATTTCATGTTCACTTTGAAAAAGTGGAGGCGTTCAAAGCGAGTCATCTCTCCCTGAAATTCGCCTCGATCACGCTCGCGGCCAGAACCTATTTCCTGACCGCCGCTGGAAACTCGCCACCCGGCTTTCCCTCAAAGAGCGCCGACCGACACCAGGAAGGACAACTCATGAAATCTCTCAAGAATCGCCTGCTATCGAGCTTGATACTGCTGGGACTCACGGCAGCCGGCACGGCCCACGCCACCAATTGGACCGGATACACCTACTCCTCCGTTTCCACCACGGCCGCCGTCAAGGGGATGGAGCGGATCGCCGACCGTGTCGAGAAAGAGACCGACGATGATCTGTCGATCACCCTCCACCTGGGAAAGACCCTGCAGATCGCCTCCAGCGACATCACCCAGGCCACCGGTGATGGCATCGTCGACTTCGCTGCGGACCTCTACTCCTCGGGCAACGTGCCGATCGCCCGCATTCTCAGCCTGCCGCTGCTCATCAACGACGATGAAGAGTGGAACGAGGCCTACGCCGTGATGAAGCCCTACCTGAAAGAGGGGTTCGCGCAACAGGGCGTCACGTATCTCGGCAGCTACCGCTATCCGCAACAGGTCATCTTCACGAGCTTCGAGGTCGATTCACTCGACGATCTCTCGGGCCACAAGATCCGCGTCACCTCGCCGGAGCAGGGCGCCTTCGTCGAGGCTTTCGGCGGGTCGCCGATCACGCTCTCCGGTTCGGAGGTCCCGACGGCGCTGGAGCGCGGCGTCATCGATGGTGTGCTGACCGCCAGCGCCGGCGGGGCGAAGAACTGGCATGAATTCCTGCCCTACAACTACCGCCTGCCGGTCAATTACGCCTTCAGCGCCATCATCGCCAACACCTCGTCTCACGACGACCTCGATCCGGCGACTCGCGACACCCTCGACAAGATCGTCGATGAAGAGACCCGCCAGATCACTCGCGATTTCATCGCGGACGAAAAGGTCCAGAAGCAGAACCAGGCACAGGCGGGCATGACGATCGTCGAGGCGAATCCCGCGGATATTCGCAGGGCGCAGGAGGCCATGGTGCCCTGGTGGCACGAGTGGGCCAAAAAAGCGGGACCTGACCATGAGAAGGCCTTGGCCGAGGTGTTGAAAGCACTCGGTAAGTGAACCCAGGAGTCATGACGATGAGCGAAGCCCATTCGCACGAAATCTCTTCGCAAGCGCCCTCTTCTCGGACGCCGCCCGGGCCGGCATCGGCCGGCTCCGTTTTCGACATCGTGGCGTCTCTCGTCCGAGCGATTGCGGGCGTCGCGCTGGTTGCACTCGTGGCGCTGGTCGCCGCGGAGATCGTTTCGCGCTTCTTCTTCAGCTATTCGCTGCGAATCGTCGAAGAGCTTGCCGGCTATCTCGTCGTCGGGCTGACACTGTTCGGCGCGAGCCTGGCCGTGAGGAAGAACAGTCTGTTCCAGGTCGGTTTTCTGTTCGATGCGCTTCCGCGGTCCCTGCGCCACGGGCTGAACCTGTTCTATCTGGCGCTCTCGTTTGCCGTTTGCAGCGTGTTGATCTGGTACACCGCCCAACTGGTGATGAGTTCCTACCAGCGCGGCAACGTGGCGCCCACCTTCCTGATGACGCCACTCTGGATCCCCCAGCTGGTAATGCCGGTCGGGCTCCTCTTCGTTGCCGTCTTCATCGTCGAGCGCGGGCTGGTCGCCTTGCGCAACGGGGGACGTGACTGATGGATGCGCTCATCGCCTTTGGCGTGCTACTGATTCTGATCGTCGGCGGGTTGTGGGTTCAGTTTGCCGTTGGCGCCGCCTCGCTGATCTATCTCTGGCTGATGAAAGGTGCCGCCGGGTGGAAGGCGCTCGGGCTGGTGAGCTGGGGCGCCGCCAACAGCTTCACCCTGGCGGCGATCCCCCTGTTCATTCTGATGGCGGAAATCCTGCTGGCCAGCGGCCTGAGTGGACGCCTCTACAACGGTATCGCGCCATTCATGAAGCGCCTGCC
Source organism: Salinicola lusitanus (assembly GCF_003206045.1). GTDB lineage: Bacteria > Pseudomonadota > Gammaproteobacteria > Pseudomonadales > Halomonadaceae > Salinicola > Salinicola lusitanus. The sequence goes on along the minus strand of NZ_PZJM01000009.1, from coordinate 453,550 downwards.
CGGAGGCTTGCTGCACACCAATATCGTCGGCAGCGGTGTCTTCGCCGCCGTGGCCGGCGGCAGCGCACCGACGGCCGCGGCCATGTCCACCGTCGCCCTGCCGGCGCTGACCGCACGCGGTTACGACCGACGCCTGGTCGCCGGCTCTCTCGCGGCGGGTGGCACGCTGGGGATCCTGATTCCGCCGTCGATCACCATGATCATCTACGCCACCTTCACCGAGACCTCGATTGCCAAGCTGTTCGCGGCGGGCCTGGTGCCCGGTATCCTGCTCGGCGCTTGCTACAGCCTGCTGATCATCGCGCGCGCACTGGCGAAGCCCAACCTCGTTCCCAAGGATACCCAGCAGCGCCAGTTCAAGGATTACCTGCGGGCCGCCTCCGACGTCTTTCCGTTCACGCTGCTGATCGCCTTCGTGCTGGGAAGCATCTATGCCGGTGTCGCCACGCCGACCGAAGCCGGTGCGCTGGGCGTCATCGGCGCAGCGCTGATCTCCGCGCTCTACGGTAAACTCAACGTCGCGATGCTGAAGTCGGCGCTGTCACGCACGCTGACGATGAGCGGCAACGTCCTGTTCATCGTCTTCATCTCCATGCTGTTTGCCTATGCCACCGCGCTCTCCGGCGTGGGAGAGGCGCTGGTCGATCGTGTCGCCGACGCGGGTCTGTCCCAGTTCTCGCTGCTGCTGATCCTGATGGTGGTGTTCGCCATTCTGGGCTGCTTCATGGAAGGGCTCGGCATGATCGCCATCATCGTGCCGGTGATATTCCCCACCCTCATGGCGATGGGTGTCGACCCGGTCTGGTTCGGCGTCTTCGTGGTGATCCTGGTCGAGCTGGGCCAGTTGACGCCGCCGCTCGGGGTCATTCTTTTCGTGGTGGCCAGTTCGGATTCGAAAACCCGGGTCGAGGACGTCGTCATGGGCGTGCTGCCCTTCTTCGCCATCATCCTGGCGTTTCTCGTCCTGCTGATCGGGTTCCCCGATATCGCACTGTGGCTACCCAATCTGACTGCCGGAGGTTGATCCATGGCGTTCCCCCACCCCGATCCCATCCTGATCGAAGCGGACGTCTTCACCACGCTGCCGCCCGCGCTTCGCCAGACCGGGAAGCCTTCGCCCTGGGCCGACAAGAACCGGCGCGGCGCGGCAGTGGACAGTTTCATCGAAGGCCCCTCTTTCGATCTGGCGGGCAATCTCTGGTTCGTCGACATCCCCTTCGGCCGAATCTTTCGTGCCTCCCCCAGGGGTGAAATCGAACTGATCGCGCAGTACGAGGGACAACCCAACGGCTTGAAGATCGATGCCAAGGGTCGGATTTTCATCGCCGATTTTCAGCACGGCATCCTGATGCTCGACCCTGACACGGGCAGTGTCACCACCGCACTGGGAGACGCCGATTCGGAAGGGTTCAAGGGCTGCAACGATCTCCATTTCGGCCCCGACGGCATGCTCTACTTCACCGACCAGGGCCAGACCGGGCTGCAGGACCCCAGTGGCCGCGTTTATCGCTGGGACCCCGACAGCGGCCGACTGGACTGTCTGATCGACAAGGTTCCCAGCCCCAACGGCCTGGTGCTGGACAAGTCCGGCCACACGCTCTATGTCGCCGTCACCCGAGCCAATGCGGTATGGCGACTGCCGATCTCCCGGAGTCAGCGCGTGGTCAAGGCCGGCCTGTTCCTGCAATTCTCCGGTGGCCGCGCCGGCCCGGATGGGCTGGCGCTGACGAGCGACAACGGCGTCGTGGTGTGCCAGACCGGCATGGGGCTGGTCTGGGTTCACGATGCGCTCGGCGTTCCCGTCGCCGTGGTCAGGTCGCCGAAGGGGCTGGGCACCACCAACTGTGCCTTCGGCGGCCCCGAGGGCCGGACGCTCTACATCACGGAGTCGGATTCCGGTTCGATTCTGTGCGCCGAGTTGCCGGTTTCCGGTCTTCCCATGGCTTCAGGCTGGGGGCAGTAGTGCCCGCCCGCATGCCCATAGCCTATCTGTACAGGTCGGTCCCAGCGCGATGATCCTCAATCTCGACGACTATGAAATCGCGGCCCGACGCCGCCTCCCGCGCCCGCTATTCCAATATGTCGCGGGTGCGTCGGAGACTGCCGCGGCACGCGAGGACAACCGCGCCGCGCTCGACGAGCTGAAGCTGGTGCCGAGGGTGCTTCGCGGCGTGGAGGGCCGGACCCTGCGGCAGCGGCTGCTGGGAGAAGAGTGGGCGGCGCCCTTCGGCATTGCGCCGATGGGCATCAGCGCGCTGATGGCGCTTGACGGCGACAACGTCGCCGCGCGAGTTGCCGACCGCGAAGGCATCCCCTACGTTCTGAGCGGTTCGTCTCTTACCCGCCTGGAAGAGGTCATCGAGACCAACCCCCGAGCCTGGTTTCAGGCTTACGTGCCCGGCGAAGAGGATCGGATCGAGGCGCTGGTGGCGCGAGTCGCCGCGGCGGGCTACCGGACCTTGGTCCTAACCGCGGATACGGCCGTGCTGGCCAACCGGGAGAACAACCTGCGTGCCGGCTTCTCCACTCCGCTGCGCTTCACGCCCCGACTGTTGTGGGATTTCGGCATCAAGCCCCGCTGGCTGCTCACCACTTTCCTGCCGACGCTCCGGCGCCGGGGCATGCCACATTTCGAGAACTCCCACGCCCAGCGCGGCGCGCCCATCGTCTCTCGCCAGGCGGCGCGGGACTTCGGTCGCAAGGATCACCTGAACTGGGACCACGTCCGTCGAATTCGAGACCAGTGGAAAGGCAAGCTGGTCGTGAAGGGAGTGCTCTCCCATCTCGATGTCGCGCTAGCCCGAGACATCGGTTGCGACGGCGTCGTGCTGTCCAATCATGGCGGTCGACAGCTCGATCACGCCATCTCCGCGATCCGAGCGCTACCGCGGGCCAAGGCCGAGGCCGGCCACATGGCCATCATGGTCGACGGCGGCATTCGGCGCGGCACGGATGTCGTCAAAGCCTTGGCGCTCGGCGCCGACTTCGTCTTCATCGGGCGTCCCTTTCTCTACGCCTCCACCATCGGGGGCGAAGGGAGTCTGGGCGGCGCGGTTCAGATCATGAAAAACGAGATCTATCGTGACCTGGGTCTGCTGGGCTTACGCTCGACCGGCGAAACGCGTTCTTCTCCCGTGCTGCATCAAACCTGAGAATCACGCCCTCCAACGCCCGATGCTGGATGGTTACCCCTGTCTGCCCGGACCTGGTCTCGGGCAGCCCGCCGTTCAAGCGTCCGGTGACCGGTTTCACGCCAGCGGCCTCCGGGCGAAAGAAGTCCACGCCGGGATCGGCGTGTCTCGATGCGCCGGCACAAGGGAGCCATGGCGAGTCGCCAGATGTCGATGACGATCCGATTTTGATATTTGGAGACGACCGGTCTAAATTGGATTCCATGCAGACGCCAACGACCCCCAGCAAACGCCGCGGCCGCCCACCGAAGGTGGCGCGCACCAACCCGGACACCCGGGACGCCCTGATTCGGTGTGGCGTCGAAGTGCTCACCGAGCAGGGATTCGTCTCGACCGGAATCGATGGCGTGCTGAAACGGGTCGGCGTGCCAAAGGGCTCGTTCTATCACTACTTCGACAGCAAGGAGGCGTTCGGTCACGCCGTGCTGTCACGATACGCCGACTATTTTGCTCGCAAGCTCGACCGCTGGTTGCTCTCTTCCGAATTGCCGCCCCTCGAACGGCTCCGCCGGTTCACCCAGGACGCCCAGGAGGGGATGGCGCGCCACCACTATCGGCGAGGCTGCCTGGTGGGCAATCTGGGCCAGGAAGTCACCCTGTTACCCGCAGGATTCGACGAGCGGCTGGAAGCCATCCTCCAGGACTGGCAACGCCGGGTCGCCGACTGCCTGCGGCTGGCCCAGGCGCACGGCGAACTGGCCGCCGATACGGATTGCGACACCCTCGCCGCTTTCTTCTGGATCGGCTGGGAAGGCGCCGTACAGCGAGCTCGCCTAAAGTGCGAGCCGACCCCCCTGGAGCTCTTCAGCCAGGAGTTCTTCGCTCGATTGCCCCGTTGAGATCGATCTCACCACCGTCAAACGCCCTCTCCGAATCACCGCTCAATGCTCAGGAGGTTCATGTGTTCAACGCCATCGTCGTGCAGCAGACCGAAGCCGATCGTCGGAGCCACGCCGCGCTGACGCAGCTCGACCCCGAATCACTGCCTCCGGGCAATGTCCTGGTGCGTGTCGAATGGAGCACGCTCAACTACAAGGACGCGCTGGCGATCACCGGCAAGGGAGCGGTCGTGCGCCGTTTCCCCATGGTGCCGGGCATCGACCTTGCCGGAGTCGTCGAGCACAGCGAGCATCCCGAGTGGACAGCCGGCGATCGCGTCCTGCTCAACGGCTGGGGCATCGGCGAGGCGCACTGGGGCGGCCTGGCCCAGTACGCTCGCGTCGACGGCGACTGGCTCACCCGGCTGCCGCCCTCGCTGAACACGCATCAGGCGATGGCCATCGGCACCGCCGGCTACACCGCCATGTTGAGCCTGCTGGCGCTGGAGCGCCACGGCCTGACGCCGGATCGCGGCGAGGTACTGGTGACCGGCGCCAACGGCGGCGTCGGCAGCTACGCCATCGCCCTGCTGGCGGCGCGCGGCTACCGCGTCGTCGCGGCGACCGGCCGCCCTCAGGAGTCGGCCTTTCTCGAGCGGCTGGGTGCCGCCGAGATCATCGATCGCAGCGAACTGTCAGGCCCCGGAAAGCCCCTGGCCAAGGCGCAGTGGTTTGCCGCCATCGACTCGGTGGGCAGCCATACCCTGGCCAACGTCTGCGCTCGAACCAGCCCCGACGGCCTGGTCGCCGCCTGCGGCCTCGCCCAGGGCATGGATTTCCCCGCGACAGTGGCCCCCTTCATTCTGCGTGGCGTCAGCCTGCTCGGCATCAACAGCGTCACCCGCCCTGCCGAGGAGCGCCGGCACGCCTGGGCACGACTCGCCGAGGACATCGAGCCCGCCCTGCTCGACGCAATCTCACGCGATATCCGCTTGGGCGAGACCTTGGAGGCGGCCGAACGTCTCCTGGCAGGAACCGTGCGCGGCCGGCTCGTGGTGGACGTCAATGGCTGACTGCCCGAGGGGAACACCGCTACCTCTCCGGCGTCCCCATGGGTCGCTTCGGCAAGCCCGAACAGATCGCCGCCGGTATCGAGTCTTCCTCGCGGAAGACGCCAGCTTCATTACCGGACAGACGCTCTTCATCGACGGCGGCGCCTCGATCGGCAAGGCCGCTTTCTGAAGAACGCCTCGGCCCGGTTTCCCGGGCCGAGGCGTGATCGGACGTCGGTGACGATTCATACCACCAGCGGCGCGAGCCTGGGGGCGATCATGTTCTCCGGGCGCAGGATATCGGCGAGCGAGGCTTCATCCAGCAGGTTCTCCTCCAGCACCAGCTCCAGCACGCCGCGGCCGGAGACCAGCGCCTCGCGGGCGATACGCGTGGCGTTGTCGTAACCGATATGCGGGTTGAGCGCGGTGACCAGCCCGATCGAGCGCTCCACCATCTCGCGGCAGTGGGCCTCGTTGGCGGTGATGCCCTCGATGCAGTGCTCGCGCAGCATGTGCATGGCGCGGGTCAGCAGGCGGATGGAGTCGAACAGCTTGTAGGCGATCAGCGGCTCCATCACGTTCAACTGCAGTTGCCCGCCCTCGGCGGCCATGGTCAGCGCCAGGTCGTTGCCGATCACCTCGAACGCCACCTGGTTGACCGCCTCGGGGATCACCGGATTGACCTTGCCGGGCATGATCGAGCTGCCGGGCTGGCGCGGCGGCAGGTTGATCTCGTTGAAGCCGGCCCGCGGGCCGCTGGAGAGCAGGCGCAGGTCGTTGCAGATCTTGGAGAGCTTCACCGCCAGGCGCTTCAACATGCCCGAGAAGAGCACGAACGCCCCCATGTCGGAGGTGGCCTCGATCAGATCCTGGGCCGGCACCAGCGGCTGGCCGCTGATCGCGCCGAGACGCGCCACCGCCAGACGCTGGTAGCGCGGGTCGGAGTTGATCCCGGTGCCGATGGCGGTGCCACCCAGATTGACCTCGCAAAGCAGGCGCGGAATCTGCGCCTCCAGGTGGCCCAGATCCTCGCCCAGGGTAGTGGCGAAGGCGTTGAACTCCTGGCCCAGCGTCATCGGCACCGCATCCTGCAGCTGGGTGCGGCCCATCTTGAGCACGTCGGCAAAGGCCGCGCCCTTGTCCGCCAGCGCATCGCGCAGCTGTGCCAGGCTGCCCAGCAGCGCATCGTGGCCCAGCAGCAGGCCGAGGCGGATCGCGGTGGGGTAAGCGTCGTTGGTCGACTGCGCCATGTTGACGTGGTTGTTGGGGTGCAGGTGGGCGTAGTCCCCCTTGGCGTGGCCGAGGTGTTCGAGTGCCAGATTGGCGATCACCTCGTTGGCGTTCATGTTGGTCGAGGTGCCAGCCCCGCCCTGGATCATATCGACCACGAACTGATCGTGGTGCTCGCCGGCGATCAGCGTCTGGCAGGCGTGGCGGATCGCCTCCAGCCGGGTGGCGTCGAGATAGCCCAGCTCGTGATTGGCCTCCGCCGCGGCCTGCTTGACCATGGCCAGCGCGATCACCAGCTTGGGGTAATGCGCCAGGGGCACGCCGCTCAGGTGGAAGTTCTCCACCGCGCGCTGGGTCTGGATGCCGTAATAGGCGCTCTGGGGCACGGGCAGCACGCCCAGCAGGTCCTTCTCTTCACGGGTGGGGATCGCGTCGGCGTCAGTGCCGAGATCCGGGGTCGCCATCATGGTGGGTGTCGTCTTCCGTCAGGGGGTTCGAACGGCCTGGGCGCCGGGGTGTCGGCGCCGCTGGGCGTAAGGTAACGCCGCGCCGGGTCGCCTGCCCAATGCCGTTACGTGGTAGTGCATGCGTGGGTGGTATGGCTGGGAGAGCGGCATTACAGCGGCGAAGAAAGGTAGGCGCCTCTTACGAGGCGCGGTGGGCTCGCGCGGACTGGAGCCATGTCGTCCGCGATACGCATGTGCCGGAAGAGCGCCTCACTCTGGAAGCGCGGCCCCTGCCCGCAGGCGGTCATGCGAATCGCCGCTACCAGAGGGTGTAGCCGCCATCCACCACGACGATGGAGCCGGTCATGAAACTCGAAGCGTTGCTGGCCATGTAGACGATGGTGGGGCCGAGCTCGGCGGGTGTGGCCGCACGCTGCATGGGCGCGTCGTCGATCCAGCGCGGCTTGAAGCGGGGATCGTCGACCGGCGCCATCGCGGTCTTGACGTAGCCGGGTGCCAGCGCGTTGACGCGGATGCCGTACGGCGCCCACTCGGCGGCCAGCGACTTGGTCAATTGGTGCACGGCAGCCTTGGAGGCGTTGTAGGCGGGCTGCATCTGCGGACGATTGACGATCATCGCCGAGATCGAGCCGATGTTGATGATCACGCCGCCACGCGACTGCATCCGCCGGCCGGCGGCCTGGGCGCAGTACCACAACCCATGGACGTTGATGTCGAAGATATCGCGCCAGCGTGCGGGGGTGACCTCCAGTGCTGGCGCATGCTGGCAGGCGCCGGCGTTGTTGAGGAAGATATCGACCGGGCCGAGGCCGGCTTCGACCTCGTCGAGCAGGGCGTCCGCCGCCTCGGGTTGGGTAACGTCGACCTCCACGGCCATGGCGCGGTGCCCGGCATCGGTCAGGGCCTTGACCACTTCCAGGCTGCGCGCGTGTCCGCGGGCGGCAATGGCGACCTTCGCGCCGGCCTCGGCCAGGGCGTGGGCGAACGCCTCGCCGAGCCCGCCGTTGCCGCCGGTGACCACGGCGACCTTGCCGCTCAGATCGAACTGCGACATCACGTTCATGCTGGTCTCCTCCCTCTGCTGAAGTGTGGACTCGCCTGCCAGGGCGTCATTTCACGGCGCCCATGGTCAGCCCCTGGACCAGCCAGCGCTTGACCAGCAGCCCGGCGATCGCCATCGGGCAGACCACGATGGTGCCGATCGCCAGCAGCTTGCCCCAGTCGATACCGGTCTGGGTCAGCAGCTGTGCCGCGGCGATGGGGATGGTCTGGGTGCTGGGCCCGGAGAAGGTCTGGGCGAAGGCGTAATCGTTCCAGGCAAAGATGAAGCAAAGGATGGCGGTGGTCACCAGCCCGGGGGTCATCAGCGGCAGCACCACGTAGCGGAACGCCTGGAACTTGGTGGCACCATCGATCATCGCCGCCTCTTCCAGATCGGGCGGCAGGTCGTCGAAGAAGGCGGTCATCAGCCAGATGGCGAAGGGCAGGTTGAAGCTCAGATAGGCGACGATCAGGCCGACGTGGGTATCGAGCAGGTAGAGATAGCGGAACAGCAGGTACAGCGGCACGATCACCGCCGCGATCGGCGCCATGCGGGTACTGATGATCCAGAATGCCAGGTGCTGCTTGCCCTTGATCCGGATCCGCGACAGCCCGAAGCCGGCCATGCAGCCCAGGACCACGGCGATCAACGTCGAGGTGCCGGCGATCAGCAGGCTGTTCGTCAGATAGGGCCAGAGGCTGTTACCGCCGCTGAACAGCGAGACGTAGTGCTCCAGCGTGGGTGTGAAGAAGACCCGTGGCGTATTGGCCGTGATGACACTGTTCGGCTTGAACGAGGAGAGCACCATCCACCCGATCGGCACCAGCGTCCACAGCAGCAACAGCGTCAGCAGGACGAGCTTGACGGTGAGGAAGAACCAGCGCTTGGGAGCGGTCATGAGCGCTTCTCCTGACGCTTGAGTAGCTTCATGAACGCATTGGCGACCAGGATCGAGAACGCCAGCATGGTGATACCCACGGCGGCGGCATAGCCCAGGTCGAAGAATCGAAAGGCGATGTCGTAGAGCCTGATGGGGATGATCTTGGTGGAGTCCGCCGGACCGCCGTTGGTGGTGATGAAGATGATCGCGAAGAAGCGGATCGCGTCCATGGCGCGGATCAGCAGGGCCACCAGCAGAATGTTGGAGATCGATGGCAGGATGATGTAGAGCAATTTCTGGCCATAGTTGGCGCCGTCCATCTCGGCCGCTTCCAGGATATCTTCGGGAACCGAGGCGAGCCCGGCGAGCACGATCAGCGCGACCAGCGGGGTCCACTCCCAGACGTCCATGAGGATGACCGCGACCATCGCCGAGCCGACACTGCCGAGAATGTTGCCGTCGAACAGGCCGGTTTCATTGAGCAGCCAGGCGTACAGGCCGTGGCTGGGGTCGAGCATGAAGCGCCCGAGCAGCCCGACGATCACCGGGGCGATGAACATCGGGATCAACAGCAGCGAGATGATGAGGTTGCTGCCTCGCCTCAGGCTGTAGACCAGCAGCGCCATCACCGTGCCGAGGATCATCTCCAGGCCCACCGTGGCCAGGAAGTAGAACAGGCTGATCAGCCAGCTGGAGCGGATGTCCGGGTCGGTGAACACCCGCTGCCAGTTAGCGAGGCCCGAGAACTCGAAGGTCAGCCCGCCCATCAGGCTGACGTCGTTGAAGCTCATCCAGATGATCGAGAAGAACGGAACCAGCGTGATCAGGGCGAGCAGAAAAAGGGCTGGCGACATCATCGCCAGCTCGAATCCCTGTCGTCGCGCCGAGGGCTTTCCGGTCAGCAGCGCCATGCCTCACGCCCCCACGATGCGATCGATGCGCTGTTTGGCGCTCTGCATGGTTTCCTCGGGGGACATCTGCCCCGCCAGCATCTTGGAGAGTTCGGTGAAGATCACCGTGTCGACCTCGTTCCACTGGGGGATCTTGGGTCGCAGACCGATGTGATCGTCTTGCCATGCGGTGAGCATGGTATCCGCGGTGAGCATGTTTGGCATGTCGGTGGGCGGTTTGCTGGCCGCCTTGACCTCCGGCATGTCGTAGACCGACTGGCGGGTCGGGGTGCCGCCGCCGACCTCGCTCTTCAGCCCCATCAACTGGGTCTGCGGCGAGGTCGCCCAGACCAGGAACAGCCAGGCCGCCTTCTGCTTCTGGGGCGAGGCGTTGGCATTGATGCCGATGCCCGTGCCGCCCCACAGGTTGGCGCTGCGCGCCGGACCCTTGGGCAGCGGGGCATAGCCGATCTTGCCCTTCAGGTCCGAACCTTCCAACGAGCCGGCGAATTCGTGCCACTCCGGCATCATCGCGAACTCGCCGTTCTGGAAGGCGTTGGCGACGCCGGTCCAGTCCCAGCTGGTGCTGCCGGGGTGGGCGACCTTGAGCAGTTTCTGGTAGAAGCGCGCCGCTTCCAGCGAGGCGTCGCTGGTCAACTGGCAGGCGCCGGGGGAGTCGGTGCCGTAAAGGCCGACCTGCTCGCCGTTGGCGAAGTAGCTACCGCCGTAGGCGAACAGCACGTTGGAGAAGTCGCACATCAGCGAATCGTACTGCTGAGCCTGGTGGCCGGTGCCGTACTTGACCTCGCTGGCGTTGCCGTCACTGAACCACGCGGCGATCTGATAGTACTGTTCCCAGGTGGTGTCGTCCGTGGGCATCGGGTCGAAGCCGAGATCCTGCTGCATCTGGTCGCGGTACTTCTCGAACAGATCGCGGCGGTAGATCCAGATCATCGTCGGGCAATCGTAGGGCAGGGCGTACAGGGACTCGTCGTTCTCGAACCGGCCGGCGGCGGTGAGCTGCGAGGGAATGAAGTCCTCGATGCCCTTGGGGACGACCGGCTGCTGGCCGTCCTTGATGAACGTATTGAGATCCACCAGGCCGCGATGGTAGGGCGCCAGCACCTGGTAGGGGTCGGCATAGATCACGTCGAAGGCGCTGCGGCCGGCGCCGAAGTCCAGCGCGACCTTCTGGACCAGGGCGCCCAGCTGCATCTCGGTGATGTTGACGGTGATCCCGGTGAGCTCCTTGAACGCGTCCAGGTTGGCGGCGATCGCAGTCGTCGGCGGAGTGTTCTCGGAGATGAACTGGATGGTGGTGCCGCTGGCCTGTTTCCAGGCTTCGTCGCTGGCCATCCCCTGGGCCAGGGCCATACGCAGCGACCCCGCCCCCATCAACGACAGGCCGGCGAGTCCCCCCATTCCTTTCAGTATGTCGCGACGCTTGAACTGGGTCATTGTTGTTCACCTCTTGGTGGGTTCAGGTCCAGTGTGCTTCCTGGGCTGGCGAGGTCAGGCGTCAAGCGTGATCTGCAACTTGACGTCATCAGGTCGTGCGCTCGCGGCGCGTTCGAACGCGGCGATGCTCTGGTCGAAATCGAAGGTCTCGCTGATCAGCGGCTCGAGGTCGACCTTGCCCGAGGCGATCAAGTCGATCGCCCGGTCATAGACGTTGGCGTAGCGGAACACCGTCTCGATGCGCAGCTCCTTGGCCTGGGCCGAGACGATATCGAAGGTGACCGGCTCCACCGGCATGCCGACCAGCACGATCGTGCCGGCGGGTCGGGCACAGGCCAGCACGTCGTCGTAGACCCGGGGGCTGCCGCTGGCTTCGAACACCACGTCGGCGCCCCACTCCTCGCCGCAGCGCCGGTCGACGGCTTCGCGCAGCGACTCCCGCGAGACGTTGACGGGGGTAATGCCGGCATAGCGCCCGGCGATCGCCAGCTTCTCCTCGACCAGATCGGAGACCAGTACCTCGCTGGCGCCCCCCGCCATCGCCGCCAGGGCGACCATCAGGCCGATCGGCCCGGCGCCGGTGACGACGCAGACGTCCCCCGGCTGCATGCGCGCCTTGATCACTGCCTGCATGCCGATGGCGAACGGCTCGATCATCGCCCCCTCGGCGAAGGAGACCGAATCGGGCAGCGCGAAGGTGAAGGCTGCCGGATGAATGACCTCCGGGGTCAGGCAGCCGTGCACCGGCGGGGTGGCCCAGAAGCGTACGCTGGGGTCGACGTTGTAGACGCCCAGCTTGGATGCGCGCGAGGTGGGATCGGGAATGCCGGGCTCCATGCACACCCGCGTGCCTACCCGCAGGTGGTTGACGTTGCCGCCGACCTCGGTGACCACGCCGGATGCCTCATGACCGAGCACCATCGGCTCTCGAACCACGAAAGGGCCAATCCGGCCATGGGTGTAGTAGTGCACGTCGCTGCCGCATATCCCGACGGTATGTATGCGGACGCGAACATCGTCGGGCCCGAGTCGGTCCGGCAGATCTATCTCGCGTAGCGACAGCTCGCGTTGCTTTTCCAGCACCAGGGCTCTGGCTTTCATGGCGCGTTTCCCGGGAGATATTGGCATGGGTCGAGAGTCGGTCGATGCGCGACCACACCCTCGCTATCGGCGTGGCAATGAACCTACGCCCCGCGCCGGAAAAGCGGCTAGGCTGTAATTTTCGAGGCAGTGATACTTTTTTGCAGACTTTACCGGGTCAATTTGCAACCCGTTGTTTTGTATAGATATTCATGGAGATAAGAAAAAATATTCTGCTTATCCAATAGGCTTGGCAGGACCAAAGTCTACCCTGATACCAAGGTATAAAAGCCCACTGTTTCGCTCTATTCCAGGATATATAGTGGCTCTGGAAAGGAGGACCGGTGCAGTCGCTTTTCGGTAGAGCCTAGACACTGTCTGAAAAATACTGCGCTCGCCCATGCGGCGTTAAAAATCGGCTCACTGGACAACGTTCAGAACGTCCGAAGGACGGCCCGAAGGGCGAGCGGAGCGAGTCACATGCTCACTGACGCCCCGTAAACTGGAGCGCCAGCCCGGTCCGTTTTCGCCGGTTTTTGCCCTAGCTGCGCGCCCCGGTCTGGCCTTCGCTCGTCGACTTTTCAGACAGCACCTAGACCTCATCCAGGCCTGATATAAAGAGGCTCCGATAACTCATGATCGCTGCGCAGCTCAACGATACTCGTCTTGGTGCGCCTGTCTTCGAAAGCGTCACCCAGGACCCGAAATTCAGCTTCTACTGGCACTGCCATGATTTTCCCGCGCCCATTGCCCGCTGGAATTATCATCCAGAGTACGAGCTGCATCTCATCCGTTACTCGGAGGGGCATGCGTTCGTGGGCGATTACATTGGCCGCTTCGGACCCGGCAACCTGGTACTGGTAGGGCCGAACATTCCTCACGCCTGGTTCAGCGACCCCGACGAGGCAAGGCCGGTCATCGAGGGGCGCGATGTCGTGCTCCAGTTCAAGGGCGAATGGCTGGAGCACATGATGGAGCTCTGCCCGGAGCTCAACTGCCTGTCGACGCTGATCGAGGACTCGGCTCTGGGTGTGGAGTTCGAAGGGGAGGAAGCGGCGCGCTGCAGCGAGTTGCTGGTCACCATGGGCGAGCAGGACAATGCCGGCAGGCTGCTCAGCATGCTGGCGATTCTGCGTAGCCTGTCGCAGAGCGATTATCGAACGCTCTCCGGGCGTGGCTATGGCCCCGGTGCCAGCGGTGTCTCCTCAGCGCAGGTCGATGCGGTACTGCGCTATATCCACGACCATTCCCACGAAGAGTTGCGCATGTCGAGACTGGCCGAGCGGTACGGCATGACTCCCTCCACGTTTTCACGCTTCTTCAAGCACGCCACCGGCGACACCTTCGTGGCTTTCCTCAGACGTATTCGTATCGGCCACGCCTGCCGACTACTGCTGGAGGGTGAACACTCCGTTGCCGATATCTGCTTCCAGGTCGGCTACAACAATCTCTCCAATTTCAATCGCCACTTCCGCGAGCAGAAGGGCATGACGCCACGCCAATACCAGCATCAGACGGCCGACCTGGAGCGGCATGTCACGATCTATCCCCTACCATGAAAAATGGGGCAGCTCGGTACACGGAGCGGAAAAGCCCTCCTTGCCGAGGCGTCTTTGAGCTCCCCGCTCCAGAAGTCAAAACCACTACCACCCTCGACTATTGGCGTAGAACCACCCGATATTGAACGCGATCGGCTACCCTTGCTCCCCTGGCTTGCCGCCGTGCAGCAATATCTTTCGATTTCCAAGGATGGTTCTCTTGTCGACTTCCGCGATGCCCCGCCGGAGCGTGCTGACTCTCGTCGCACTGCTGCTGGTAGCGATCAATCTCCGCCCGGCCCTGACCAGCGTCTCGCCGGTGCTCGGCAGCATTGCCGAGGCGCTCGCGCTCTCTCCCAGCTGGCAGGGCATCCTGACCACCCTGCCGGTGCTGTTTCTGGGTCTGGCGGCGCCACTGGCGCCCAAACTGGTGCGTCGCATCGGCCCGGAACGCAGCGTGTTCGCCGCGCTTCTGGTATTGGCGGTGGCGCTGCTGGCGCGGCCCTATGTCGTTACAACGGTCGGCACGGCGGGGCTGTTCCTGGGTACGGCGGTGGCCGGGAGCTGCATCGGCATCATCGGGGTGTTGCTGCCGGGCATCGTCAAGCGGGACTTCCCCCGCCGCGTCAGCATCATGACCGGCCTCTACACCGTGGCGCTCAATCTCGGCGCCTCCGCTGCCGCGGGCACCACCGAGCCGCTGCGTCAGCAGCTCGGCGGCATCTGGCAGGGTGCTTCTCAAGGGGTGTCTCACGGCTCCTGGCAGGGCGCGCTGGCGTTCTGGCTGCTGCCGGCGGTGATCGCTGCCCTGTTCTGGCTGCCGCAGCTCAAGGGCACCAAACCCGTTCGCGTACCCGTCCGTCGGGGCGCGCGCCTGCGTCACGATCCGCTGGCGTGGCAGGTATCGCTGTTCATGGGGCTGCAGTCGTCGCTGGCGTACATCGTGTTCGGCTGGCTGCCGACGATCCTGCAGGATCGAGGGCTGACGGCGGTCACCGCAGGGTTGGCGCTATCGGTGTCGATCCTGCTGCAGGTGATCACGGCGATCCTGGCGCCGTGGATCGGCAGCCGCATGCGCGATCAGCGGGCGGTACTGGTCGGGGTGATGGCGCTCACCCTGGTCGGCCTGCTGGGCTGTCTCTATGCGCCGATCGGTAGCGTATGGCTGTGGATCGTGATCCTGGGGTTGGGCCAGGGCGGCACCTTCAGCATGGCGTTGACCCTGTTGGCGCTGCGCGCGCCGGACGCCATCACCGCGGCCAGCCTCTCGGCGATGGCCCAGGGCATCGGCTATACCCTGGCGGCAATGGGGCCGTTGCTGGTCGGCGTGCTGCACGACTGGAGCGGTGGCTGGAACGTGGTGGGCATTCTGGTGAGCGCGATTGCGCTGGGCGCCCTGGTCATGGCGCTGGGTGCCGGCCGCGATCGCCAGGTGGCCTCGACCCAGGGTGTGGATTGACGACGTGGACTGACGGCGCAAATCGGCACACGCCGACGAACCGGGCCGCTGGAATCGGTTACCCTAGGAACGAGACCCAACGACCCAGGAGATTCGCATGCCCGCCAGAGCCATCAGCCTCGAGCAGCAACAGCAGTTGATCGAGATCGTGCGCGACGCCGCCAAGACCGAGATCCTGCCGCGTTTTCGCAACCTCTCCGAAGAGGCGATCCGCGCGAAGAGCGCGCCGGACGATCTGGTCACCGATGCCGACCAAGGGGCGGAGCGGATGATGACGGCGGCGATTCGCGAGCTGCTGCCGGAGGCGACGGTGATCGGTGAGGAGGCGGTGGCCGACGGCAGCGCCAATCTCGACGATATCGCCGGCGCCGAACTGGCGCTGATCATCGACCCGGTCGACGGCACCTGGAACTTCGCCCGCGGGCTCAACCAGTTCGGCGTGATCCTGGCCGCCACCAGCTTCGGCGAGACGATCTTCGGGCTGCTCTACGACCCCATGGCGGACGACTGGATCGTCGCGCGCCACGGCGAGGGAGCCTGGTTCGGCCGCCCCGACGGCACCCAGCGCCGGCTGCAGGTGTCGGATACCGACAAGTTCGACGAGATGGTCGGCTCGACCTCGATCCGACTGTTCCCCAAGCCGCAGCAGTACCAGCTGGCGGCGACCTTCCCCGACTTCCAGCGCATGATGGCGTTCGGCTGCGCCTGCCACGAGTACCGCACCATGGCGTTCGGCTTCGTCGACTTCATGCTCACCGGCAAGCTGATGCCGTGGGATCACGCCGCGGGACTGATGATCCACGCCGAAGCCGGTGGCTATTCGGCGCTGCTCGATGGCACGCCCTACCAGCCGACGATTCATCAGGGCACGGTGCTGGCGGCCAGCTCGCGGGCGCATTGGGAGCAGTTGCGCGAGAAGTTCAGCTTTCTGGTCTGAACACGCTCCAAGCGTTTTCAACGACGAAGACCGGCGCCGAGAAGGCGCCGGTCTTCTTGCTTTGATCGAAACGGACCCATCGTCGACAACGTCTAGCTGTCGATAAAGACCCGCGGCCGATCAAAAAATGATCACCTAGGCCGGATCAGGGAATGATCTTCTCGGCGCGCAGACGATCGAACAGGTCGAAGAAGGCGCCGCGCGTCTCGCGGAAGTGGTCGAAGCCGAAGTCCCGCGACTTGGTGGTGTCGTTGACGCACTCCTGGTCGCGGCCCAAGTCGGCATCGGTGTGCCACCAGGAGGCGAGCTTGGCGACGTCCGGCTCGACCAGATCGTGCTTCGCGGCGATCTCGCGCCAGATCGATTCGGCACCGGCCATCTGCTTCTCCAGCGGCTGCATCGTCTCCGGATCGTCCGAGGCTTCGGGCCCCTGACTGTCTAGACCAAAATACTCACCGATCTCGCGCCACATCCGGCGCCAGCGGAAGACGTCGCCATTGACGGTATTGAAGGCCTGATTGGCCGCGCCCGGGGTCGCCGCCGCCCACGCCATCTGGCGTGCCAGCACCAGCGCATCGGTCATGTCGGTCAGCGCGTTCCACTGGGTCTGGGAGCCGGGGAAGACGAACGGCCGCCCGGTCTCGCGGCAGATCGAAGCGTAGACCGCCAGCGTCGTGCCCATGTTCATGGCGTTGCCGCGGGCATAACCGATCACGGTGTGCGGGCGATGCACGTTCCAGGCAAAACCCTGGCGCTCGGCGGCCTCGAACAGCACGTCTTCCAGCGCGTAGTAGAAGTTATCGCCGGGGACGCGCGGCTCGGATTCGCGGAACGGCGTCTCGATGCGCCCGCTGCCGTAGGCCTCGAACGAGCCCAGATACTGCTTGGTGCCAGTGACCAGAGAGGCATGCGCGAGCGGCGCCGCTTCGAGCGCGGCGAACAGGTTGCGCATCATCTGACTGTTGGCCTCGACATTGGCGCGCTCGTTGTCGCGACGAATCCAGGTGCAGTAGAAGACGTGGGTGATCGGCAGGCCGGCCAGCGCCTGTTCGGTGGCGGGCTTGTCCAGCAGGTCGGCGGCGACGGGAATCACGCCGCTCTGCTCGGTGGCACGACGTGACAGGCCGTAGACGGTCCAGCCGCTGGCGACCAGATAAGACGCCAGATTGCCGCCGGTGATGCCGGTCGCGCCGACGACGAGTGCAGTTCCTGTACGCATGGTCGATGACCTCCTTTCGAGTCAGGGAATCGAGTCAGGAAGATCCGGGGTGCGCCGGATCGATGAACGCAGTCTGATAGCGCCTGTTCGTTGCTACAATCGAAAGCATCGAAAATCTTTATTGCATGAGGCGCAACTCGATGACGGACAGACCGACAACGCGGCAGGCGCTGGCTCTCGACGCGCTGGATCTCAATGCGCTGCGCGTCTTCGAGCGCGTCGCCGCGACCGGCAGCTTCACCGCCGCCGCCCGGCATTTTCACCGCGCGGTCTCCTCGGTCTCGCGTCAGATTCGCGGGCTGGAAGAGGCGCTCGGCCAGCCGCTGCTCTACCGGCACACCCGCGCCGTCGCGCTCACCGACGCGGGCTGGCGCTACTACGAGGAGATCCGCGAGATTCTGGAGCGGCTAGATCTCGCCACGGAGGCACTGGCCTACCCCGACGCCGAGCCCAGCGGCGTGCTGCGCATCAACGCCCCCGTCGCCTTCGGTCAGCGCCAGATAGTGCCGCTGCTGCATGCCTTCCAGCGCCAACATTCAGGCATCACCGCCGAACTGCAGCTGAGCGACCAGGTCGTCGACCCGGTCAGAGAAGGTCAGGACATCACCTTTCGGGTCGGCGACCTGGCCGACTCCTCGCTGGTGGCGCGCCGCCTGGCAGCGATGAACTACGTGGTGGCCGCCGCACCGAGCTATCTCGAAGCGCACGGTGAACCCCGGACCCCCGAGGCGCTGAGCGATCACAACTGCCTGCTCTACCAAGGCGAGATGGGCCGCCAGCGCTGGTATTTCCAGGCGCCGGACCAGAGCGGCTCGACCCCGTTTGAGGTCAGCGGCAATCTCTACAGCAACGATGCCGAAAGCCTGCTGCGCGCCGCGCTGCTGGGGCAGGGGCTGGTGCTGTTTCCCACCTGGCTGATCGGCGACGCGCTTGCACGCGGGGAACTGGTGCCGCTGCTGGAGGCGTGGCGCGGCGAGGTGATGCCCGGCCGCCGCGATATCCACGTGCTGACCACCGAACGCCGCCTGCGCACGCGCAAGGTGCGCGCCTTTCTCGACTATCTACGCGAATCGCTGGCGCCACGGCCGGCATGGGACCGGTGGCATGAAGGCATAGGCGGCCTTTCGAGCGACCATAGATAAAGCTAATTAGCGATTGAATCGTGCGCGATCTATCTTGGCGGCATGACGACACCCAACGACACCGACAACGCCCTGGCGCTCGAATCGCAGCTCTGCTTCGCGATCTATTCGACGCAACTGGCGATGAACAAGCTCTACCGCGGCCTGCTGCGCGAGCTCGACCTGACCTATCCCCAGTATCTGACCCTGCTGGTGCTATGGCAGCGGGATCGGCAGACGGTGTCGGAGATCGGCGAACAGCTGTACCTGGATTCAGCCACGCTGACGCCACTGCTGAAGCGCCTGGCAGCGGCCGGCCTGGTGACGCGCCAGCGCTCGCGTCAGGATGAACGCCAGGTGGAGATCGCCTTGACCGCCAAGGGTCGTGCGCTGCGGGAGCGGGCCAAGGCCGTCCCGCATGCCGCCGGCTGCGCGGGCCAGTGCACGCCGGAGGAGGCCGCCGAACTGCGCGATGCCCTGCACGGGCTGCGTCGGCGACTCGACACTCAGTGAAGCGTTTGCCCGATTGGCGCAGACCCTTTTTACCCCAATAGATCGTGCACGATTCAATTGCTGACGATCTTTAACCCGAAGGAGCAGTTCCATGTCACTCGATAAAGTCCTCTACCGTGCCGAAGCCACCGTCACTGGCGGCCGCGACGGCCGTGCCACCGCCGCCGACGGTGCCATCGACCTCAAGCTGTCGACACCCAAGGAGCTGGGCGGCGCCGGCGGTGACGGCACCAACCCCGAGCAGCTGTTCGCCGCTGGCTACTCCGCCTGCTTCATCGGTGCGCTCAAGCTGGTCGCCTCGAAAGAGAAGGCCAAGCTGCCCGAAGACACTCGGATTCAGGGTGAAGTCGGCATCGGCCCCAAGGGTGACGGCTTCGGCATCGAAGCCACCCTGACGGTGAAGCTGCCGGGCATGGAGCGCGAGCAGGCCGAAGCGCTGGTGGAGAAGGCCCATCAGGTCTGCCCCTACTCCAACGCCACCCGCGGCAATATCGACGTGACGCTCAACGTCGAGGTCTGAGCCGGTGTCGGCAGCGCCGACGCTCGCCTCACACGGGTGCGCCCATCCCGGCGCCCCGCCCCCTTGGCAAAGGGGGCGGGGCGTCGTGCTTTGGTCGTAACGACCCCTACCGCCACTTTTTAGCAATCCATAAAAACTAGTAAAATCAGAATCTTACAGGGTCATGCAAAAACGCGATGCGGACATAGCAACAACGCAATAGTCTCGCGCCGTCGCCGCTGACTACCGTGTCGACTCCAACCACCAAGGGATTCGATCATGGTCGCGTTTCTCATCGCCATGGCGGTAACGGCTTTCGCCGGCACGCTGGTCATCAAGAAATACCAACCGCAGACCGTGCTGCTGCTGGCCGGCCTGGCCCTGTTCGTCGCCACGGCGCTGTTCTTCCCCGCCCAGTCGATCCTGTTCAAGGAGACCCAGACCAGCGGCTGGGCCGGCTTCGATATCTTCGAGTTCATCCACCAGATCATGTCCTACCGCCTGGCCGGGCTGGGGCTGATCATCATGGCCGCTGGCGGCTTCGCCAAGTACATGGACCATATCGGCGCCACTCAGGCGATGGTCAATATCGGCACCCGGCCGCTGGCCCGGATGCGTGCGCCCTACCTGGTGCTGGCGCTCGGCTATGCGGTGGGCCAGGTGCTCAATATCTTCATCCCCAGCGCGGCGGGGCTGGCCATGCTGCTGCTGGTCACGCTCTACCCGACGCTGGTGCGCCTCGGCGTCAGCAAGGCCTCCGCCGCCGCGATGATCGGCATGACCTCGGTGCTCGACCTGGGGCCGGCCTCCGGCACCGCCAACCTGGCGGCGCATACCGCCAACATGGATGTGGCGATCTACTTCGCCCAGTACCAGATTCCGGCGTCGCTGTTCATCGTGCCGGTGATCTGCGTGCTGACCTATTTCAGCGCCAAGTATTTCGATCGTCGCAGCGGCCACGTGGTCGACCCCGATCCGACCGCCCATGCCATCGCCGATGGCGAGACGGAGGCCCAGCGCGTGCCCGGCTTCTACGCGCTGCTGCCAATCCTGCCGCTGACGCTGATCCTGGTCTTCAGCAAGCTGCTGATCCATCAGATCGAGATCGGCGTGGTGACGGCGATGATCATCGGCGCGGTGCTGGGTCTGTTCTGCGAGATGGTACGCAAGCGTCGCGAGCTGCAGGCGGTGTTCAAGGGCTTCATGACCTTCTTCCAGGGCATGGGCCAGATGTTCTCGTCGATCATCTCGCTGATCATCTGCGCCGAGTTCTTCGCCGCCGGGCTCACCGCCATCGGCGCCATCGACTTCATGATCGGCGCCGCCCAGGGTGCGGGTTTCGGCCTGTTGGGCATGACCCTGGTCACCTGTCTGCTGGTGGCGGTGACCGCGATTCTCACCGGCTCCGGCAACGCGGCGTTCTTCTCCTTCGCCGGCCTGGCCCCCAACGTCGCTGCCGCCACGGCCGCCGGCCCGGTGGCCCTGCTGCTGCCGCTGCAGTTCACCGCCGGGATCGCGCGCTCATTGTCGCCGGTCTCGGGGGTGATCATCGCCGTCAGCGAGGCCGCCGGCTGCTCGCCCATCGATATCGTCAAGCGCACCGCGATTCCGCTGATTGGCGGCCTGGTGGTGCTGTTCGTCTATACCGCGCTGTTCGTCGGCGTCAATTGATCCCCGATCGCCCAGGCACCGGACCAAGGAACCCCACATGAAGACCGACCCGCTTCCCGAGTCGACCGATACTATCTTCTCGCGTGACGCCACCTGGCAGGCGTGGCTGGAGGTCGAGCGTGCGCTGGCCCTGACCCAGGCCGAGCAGGGCATGATCCCTGCCGCCGCCGCCGCCGAGATCGCGCGCTGCGCGACCCTCGACCAGCTCGACCGCGAGGCGCTGGCGGCGGATATCGAACGCACCCTGTCGCCGGTGATGTCGCTGGTGCGGGCGCTGGCCGCGCGCTGCGACGGCGACGCCGGCGGCTATGTCCACCTCGGTGCCACCACCCAGAACATCATCCTCACCGGCAAGATGCAGCAGCTCGCACGCTCGCATCGCTGGCTCAAGGCGCAGCTCGCCGCCCAGCTCGAGTGTCTGGCGGATCTCGCCGAGCGCGGCGCCGAGTGGCCCTGCGTCTCGCGCACCAATCGCCGCCACGCCCTGCCGATCACCTTCGGCTACAAGGTCGCCGGCTGGATCGAGGAGCTGGAGCGCAACGTCGAGCGGCTGGAGGCGGTCGAGTCCCGCGCCTTCGTGCTCACCTTCGGCGGCGCCAGCGGCGCCATGCACAGCTACGGCGACGAGGGGCAGGCACTGGCCCAGGCGCTGGCCGCCCGGCTCGGCCTCGGCGTGTCACGGGTCCACTCCCGCGCCGCCGTCGACGGTCTGGTCGAGTACATCACCACGCTGGGGCTCTACGCCGCCGGCTGCGAGCGTCTGGGCCAGGAGCTCTACACGCTGATGGCCAACGAGTTCGAGGAGGTCAGCGAGAACCAGGGGGAAGATGTGGTCGGCAGCAGCACCATGCCGCACAAGTTCAACCCCAAGTATGCCGTCAACCTGCTGGCCGAGGCCGGCGAGCTGCGCAGCCTGGTGGCACCGGCGCTGGAGACCGCGCGCCCCTCCCACGAGGGCGATGCGGCGTGCAACTTCCGCCTCTACAAGCTGCTCGACCAGGCCGGTGCGCTCGCCTATCGCGTTGCCGCCACCCAGCGCACGCTGCTGACCCGACTGGTCCCCCACCCCGAGCGGATGCGCGAGATCCTGATGGCGAACGCCGCACCGCTGATGTCCGAACACATCATGCTCGAACTGAGCGACGAGATCGGCCGCCAGCGCGCCCATGACCTCGTCCATGACGCCATCGTCGCCAGTCGCGACGGGGCTCGCACCTTTGCCGAGGCGCTGTTCGAGGACGACACCGTGCGCCGCCACTATGGCGACCGGGACGCGCTCGAGCGCGCACTCAGCCCCGAGCACTACACCGGCCAGAGCCGCCAGATCGCGCTGGCGATGGCCGCCTCCGCCCGCGACCTCGCCGCACGCCTGGCTCGGGAACTCACGGAAATACCCGCGTCGGCGCGCTGACAGCCCGGAAAGAGAACCACCCCACCGATGCGCCAAGCGCATCGGTGGCACAACGCCGCATCGACAAGAACGCATCGACAAGAAAAAGAGGAAGGATCATGCCAACAACACCAAGACGCTATCTCGGCCTCCTGCTCGCGCTGGGCGGCCTCGCCCTGTCGCCGCTGGCACAGTCGCAGACGCCCCAGACCGCCCCACCCCTGGCCACGGGCAGCCATGAATCGACCTTCACCCTGCCGCAGAGCCAGCGCCAGATCGAGGTGGCCAGCTACGTGCCCAAGGGGGCCGATGCCAAGACACCGATCGTGTTCGTGCTGACCGGCCTCAAGCGCAACGCCGAGGATTATCGCGATGCCTGGATCAAGGCCGCCGACGAATACGGCTTCACCATCGTGGTGCCACGTTTCTCCCAGCAGGACTATCCCGGCGTCGCCGGCTACAACCTGGGCAATCTGGTCGCGAAAGATGGCCAGCCCAACCCGCCCGAGGCGTGGTCCTACACCGTCATCGACGATCTCTTCAGCGATCTCGAGCAGTCCGGCCAGACCGAGCGCCAGCGCTACTACCTGTTCGGCCACAGCGCCGGCTGCCAGTTCGTCCACCGCATGCTGACCTTCGTGCCTCAGTCGCGAATCCAGGCGGCGATCTGCTCGGCGGCGGGCTGGTGGACGCTGCCCGATACCGACAACGAATGGCCCTACGGACTCAAGGATGCGCCGGTCGCAGTCGATCGTGATGCCCAGCGCCAGCTTGCCGGCCTCGACCTGCTGGTGACGGTCGGCGCCGAGGACACCGATCCCTGGCACAAGTATCTGCGCCGCAGCTATCAGGCGATGGCCCAGGGCAACAACCGGGTCGAGCGCGCCTGGGTCTACTACAAGACCGCCGAGCAGAAGGCCAACCGCTACGGCTTCGACTTCCACTGGGCGTTCCAGACCGTGCCCGGTGTCGGCCACGACAACGCCGGCATCGCACCCTTCGCCGCCAAGCAGTTCGCCGCCTTCGAGCGCGATGGCGCCTTCGATGTCGTGACCCCGGAGACCGCGCCGGAGAGCACGCCTGACTAGGCTTCCGTCCGTCTTTCCGATACTCGCCTTTCGCCCTTTCGATCACTACCCCTCGTCCGCTCAGCGGGCGAGGCAGGGAACCTGCGTCCGCTCGAGGGCCAACGTCGCGCCTCGAGCGGCCGCGCCAGCAGCTCCCGACCATTTCCAGAAGCTCCCCACAACATGAAAAACGACAGGAGTTCACCATGATCACGCCCCGCCACGCCCACACGTCCCGGCGATCCCGACTCGCACGCGCACGCTCGCCTCTGTCGATAACGGCGCCTTTAGCGATGACGACACCTTTATCGATAACGACTTTCGCGGGCGCCTGCACTGTGGCATCGACCCTGGCCCTCGCCACCCCGGCCCAGGCCGATTTCCTGACGGACAGCACCGCCTCGCTGGAACTCAAGAACTACTTCATCACCCGCGACTACCTCGAGGGCAACCGGGACGACAACAAGCGCGAGGAGTGGGCCCAGGGCTTTCTGTTTCGGGCCGACTCCGGCTTCACCGAGGGTCCGATCGGGTTCGGCGTCGACACCATCAGCATGCTGGGCGTGAAGCTCGACTCGAGCCCGTCCCGGGCCGGCACCGGCCTGCTGAAGATCGATGACGATGGGCGTGCCGAGGACGACTACACCAAGTTCGGCGCCACCGCCAAGATCCGCGCCGGCGACAGCGTACTGCGTTACGGCTATCTCGAGCCGAGCCTGCCGTCGCTGCGGCCCAATGCCAGCCGGCTGTTCACGCAGTCGTTCCTCGGCACCCAGATCACCTCCACCGACATCGAGGGCCTGGAGCTGACGGCGGGCCAGCTCAACCGCACCCGCCAGCGCGACGAGACCGAGCACGAGCCGATGGCGCTGAATCGCAAGAGCGGCGCCTACGGCAGGGCCACCAGTAACCGCTTCCAGTTCGTCGGCGGGGAGTACCATCTCGGCAAGCGCGCCCGCCTCGGCTATCACTATGCGCAGCTGGAGGATATCTACCGCCAGCACTATGTGGGGCTGAGCGACGGCATCAATCTCGGGTCGGGGCGGCTGGGCGCCGACATCCGCTATTTCGACGCCAGCGAACAGGGCGCCGCCGAGGCCGGCGAGGTGGACAACCGCGCCGTCAGCACGCGGCTGCGCTATCGGCTGGACGGACACACCTTCAGTGGTGGCTACCAGTCCCAGTTCGGCGATACCCCGTTCACCTACCTGAGCGGCACCAACGTCTACCTGTTCTCCCAGTACCAGATCAGCAACTTCACCGAGACCGGCGAGCGGGTCTGGCACGCCCGCTACGACTACGACTTCAGCGATCTCGGCCTGCCCGGGCTGACCTTCATGCTCCGGTATGCGACCGGCGACCAGGCCAGCGTCCACGGCTTCGACGGCGAGGCGCGGGAGTGGGAGCGGGATGTCGATATCGAGTACATCGTCCAGGGGGGCATGTTCGAGGGGCTGTCGCTGCGCTGGCGCAACGCCTCACGCCGAGCCAACTTCACCCGCGACGCCAACGAGAACCGCATCCTGCTCGGCTATACCTTGAAACTGTAACGTGGCCAACACCGTCACCGCCAAGCCGCTCAGTACGACTCAGGGGAGCAGGGTGACACCGTCACGGAACGCGCGGTCCTGCCGGCCGCGCGCCTCGAGCGTCTCGCGCAAGGTCTCGATGAAGCGCCGTGCGATGGGGCGCTGCCCTGCCGGCGGCAGAATGCAGGCATAGGTCAGCTCAGTGGCAGGCGTGACCGGCCGCATCACCGTGCCGGCCGTCCCTGCGCCCGATCCGACAGCGGCACCGCAACAGGCCAGATCGAGCAGCCCCAGCCCGAAGCCGGCCTCGACGAAGCGCGGCACCAGCTGCGTCGAACCGACCTCCAGCGCGATCCGGGGCTTGCGCCCGACTCCATCGAACAGCCGCTCCAGTCGCTGACGCCAGATCTGCTGCGGCTTGAGGGTGACGAAAGGTGACTCCAGCAGCGCCTCGACCGGCACCCGCTCGAGGGTTGCCAGCGGATGGTCGGCCGGCATCAGCACCTGGGTGGTCGCCTGCAGCAGAGGCTCCACCGCCAGCTCGACGATGGTGTTCTCCACCGGCAGCGACAGCAGGCCGACGTTGTAGCGCCGCGACCCGACCTGGCGCTCGACATCGAACCGGCTGCCGATATCGATCTTGCAGTTGAGCTCGCGGCAGCGCTCGCGCAGGTCGGCGATCGCCGCCGGCAGCAGCGTGGCACCGATGGGGGCGGAGGTGATGATGCGCAACGCCTCGACCGTCTGCTGGCGGATCTCGCCGGCGATGGTGGGAATCTCCTCGACGCCGTTGAGGATATGCTCGGCCTCGCGGTAGAAGCGTTCCCCCTCCTGGGTCAGCAGCAGCTTCTGGTGGGTACGCTCGAACAGCGTCAGCTTGAGTTCCGCCTCCAGCGAGGCGATCAACCGACTGGCGGCGGGCTGGCTCAGGTTGGCCGCCTGCGCCGCCGCCGACAGCGAGCCGTGCAGCACGGTCAATCGGAACAGTCGGAGCGCCTTGAGATTCATGGGAAGTCGACTTTGCCAGGCCATCGGATCGACGAGCCTACCAGAAGCCCAGAGAGAGACACTGCCGCTTTGGTCAAAGCCGGTGACGACGCATCAGGCGGCCAGAACGGGGCGGCAGCCGTGATCAATGGTTCAGAATGATCGCCGTGATCACGCCGGTGGCGACCGCGGCAAGTACGTAATCGCCGTCGATGTTCAGCCAGCGATGCCCGCGTGGCGGTTCTCGCAGATGCCGCGCGTGCCAGTCACGCACCCAGTAGCGGTCGTCGCGGTAGTAGCGATCGGCAATCCGTCCGCCGGGGTGCCACCCCCGCGGCGCCCGGTGGCGCTCCCGGTCGTGGTGATGATGATGAGCCGGCCCGTGGTGGCGGTCATGCTGGCGCGCCTGGCCCGGCGGCCCTCCGGGGCCGTGGCCGGGGCCGCCCCCCGGGTGGGCCTGGGCGATTCCAGCGGTACTCAGCGCGGCGATCAGGACACCGGCAGTGACGATACGGTGTTTCATGGGACTCTCCTCTCATGGCCATCGATGGCGAGATGGCTCCAGCATGAGAGGCCAATAAGAAAACAGTGTTCACGAATTGTGCATTCTGCCTGACTGCCCCGGCGACGCGGGTGTCATGCAAGGGAGTCCAACCGCGAACGGCGGCGAATCTCAATTAGCATGCTAATATCGCAGAACCCTCACCCTTCACCCGGACTTGCCGCCCGTGTCAGCGACCACCTCCCCCTCCGCAGCGCCCACGCCCTGGCCCACCATCGTTCTGCTGGCGATGACCGCCTTCTGCGCCTCCGCCACCCAGCGAATCCTCGATCCGATGCTGCCGCGCCTCGCCGAGGTCTACACCACCACCCTGAGCGCCGCCTCCTGGGCCATCACCGCCTTCGCCATCGTCTACGGCTGCCTGCAGCTGGTGCTGGGCCCCAGCGGTGATCGCTACGGCAAGCTGCGCGTGATCTCGCTGTTCTCGCTGCTCGCCGCCGTGGCCAGCCTGCTCTGTGCGCTGTCGGGGACGCTGGCGACACTGATCGCGGCGCGCATGCTGGCGGGGGTGGGGTGCGCAGCGGTCATCCCGCTGGCGATGGCGTGGATCGGCGACAACGTTCCCTACGAGCAGCGCCAGGCGGTGCTGGCGCGCTTTCTGATCGGCCAGATCTGCGGGCTCGCCTGCGGCCAGACGTTCGGCGGGCTGGCCGCGGAGCAGGATTGGTGGCAGTGGCCGTTTCTGGTCTACACCTTGCTGTTCGCCGCCGCCAGCGGGCTGCTGTGGTACCGCGCCGGGCGCCACGAACGACCCCAGGGGCGCAAGCCGGAGTCGCTCGGCGTGAGCCTGCGCTATGTACTGCAGAAGTCCTGGCCGAGGGTGGTGCTGGTCGCGGTGTTCTGCGAAGGCGCCGCGGTATTCTGCGGTTTCGCCTTCGTCGCCAGTCACCTTCATGTCGTCGGAGGGCTGCCGCTGACCGAGGCCGGACTGATCCTGGCGGTGTTCGCCCTCGGAGGCTTGAGTTTCGCCCTGCTGGCGCGGCGGCTGGTGCCGAAACTCGGCGAGAGCGGGCTGTGCCAGTTGGGCTGCGTGCTGATCGCGATCGCGCTGGCTGCCATCTGCCTGAGACCGACCCCCGGCGTCGGCGTCATCGGCTGCTACCTGTTCGGGCTGGGCTTCTACATGCTCCACAACACGCTGCAGACCACCGCCACCCAGATGGCGCCGGAGCGGCGTGGCGCGGCGGTATCGCTGTTCGCCACCGCCTTCTTCACCGGACAGTCGCTGGGCACCGCCGTCGGCGGCGGGATCATCGCGCTGTCCGGCACCACGCCGACCCTGGCGCTCGCCGCCGTCGCCGTGCTGCCGGTCGGCTTCGGCTTCGCCTGGCAGATCCGTCGGCGCGACCGGGCACTGGTGCCAACCTGACCTCTGCGCTGACCACCGGTTATAGCCCCGGGCCACAGTGCGATAAGCTGCCGGACTCGATGCCACCATCCGCCGGCCCGGAGACCGACTTCATGACCATCGCCACGCCGCAACAGGTTCTCGACTTCTGGTTCGAGACGCTGACCCCCAAGGAGTGGTTCCGCAAGGACGCCGATCTCGACCGCACCATCGCCGAGCGCTTCGGCGACACCCTGGCCGCCGCCGCGCATTGCGAATGCTGGCAGTGGCGCGAGACGCCGGCCGGCCGACTGGCGGAGATCATCGTGCTGGACCAGTTCTCGCGCAACGTTCATCGCGACACCCCGGGCGCCTTTGCCCAGGACCCGCTGGCCCTGGCGCTGGCCCAGGAGCTGATCGCCCGCGGCGAGGATGCCGAGCTGCCCGTCGCGCAGCGCATCTTCGCCTACATGCCGTTCATGCACAGCGAGTCGCTGTCTATCCACGCCCGTGCGGTCGCGCTGTTCGACGTTCCCGGCATGGAGACGCAGCTCGACTACGAGCACCGTCATCGCGAGATCCTCCAGCGCTTCGGGCGCTACCCGCATCGCAACGCCATTCTGGGACGGGAGTCGACGCCAGAGGAGGTCGAGTTCCTGCGCCAGCCGGGGTCGGCCTTCTAGCAAAAAATAAGCAGGCAAACTTTCTTTTCGGACTGCAAACGGGCGATCATGCGGCCCTGACATTCATCCGGAGCCAATCCATGACGCCGACCATCGACCTACTGCGCAGCCATCGCTCGATTCGCGCCTTCACCGACCAATCGATCAGCGATGACCAGCGTGAGGCGATCCTCGCCGCCGCGCAATCCGCCTCGACCTCCAGCTTCCTGCAGTGCTCCTCGATCGTCCGCGTCACCGACACCCGCCTGCGTGACCAGCTCGTCGAACTCACTGGCGGCCAGCCATGGGTCGCGCAGGCGGCGGAGTTCTGGGTGTTCTGCGCCGACTTCAACCGCCACCGGCAGATCTGCCCGGAGGCGCAGCTGGGGCGCGCCGAGCAACTGCTGGTGGGCTGCGTGGATACGGCGCTGATGGCGCAGAACGCCATGGTGGCAGCGGAGTCGCTGGGGCTGGGCGGCGTCTTCATCGGCGGGCTGCGCAACAACATCGCCAGTGTGACCGAGCTGCTGGAACTGCCGAAGTTCGTGCTGCCGCTGTTCGGCTTCTGTATCGGCTGGCCGGAGGCCGAACCCGACCTCAAACCGCGCCTGCCCCAGGCGATGCTGGTCCACGAGAACCGCTACCGGAAGATCGACCCGGCCGTGCTGGCCGATTACGACGATCAGATCACGCGCTACTATCAGCAGCGCGACAGCCAGCAGCGCACCGAGACCTGGAGCGCGATGATCCAGCGGATGATCATCAAGGAGACCCGGCCGTTCATTCTGGACTACCTGCACAGCCAGGGCTGGGCGACGCACTAATCCCGGGCAGACCTCACGTCACGATGAACCCCACGCAGGCTGCCGTGGCGAGCCCCATCGCGCCATTGAAGATCCGCCAGGCGCGCGGCGTCTTGAGCAGCCGGCCGATCGCCATGCCGAAAGCCGCCCAGAAAGAGATGCAGAAGAACGCCACACTCTCCATCACCAGCGCCAGCACCAGAGCGTTGAGGATGAGCAACCCTTCGTGGGGCAGAAAACCCGCCACCAGCGCGATACCCATCACCCACACCTTGGGATTGACGAACTGGAAGGCTGCCGCCTGCCACGCGGTCAGCGGTCGCGCCCCGTCACGAGCGGCAAGGTTCGGTGGTGGGGCACTGGCGATCTTCCACGCCAGATAGAGCAGATAGACCGCGCCCACCACCTTGAGACTCTGCTGGATCAGCGGATAGCGCTCGAACAGCGCACCGAGCCCCAGGGCGACGCTGAGAAAGAGTACGAAACCGCCGGCCATGATGCCGAAAATGTGCGGCAGGGTGCGGCGGTAGCCGTAGAGCGCCCCGGAGGCGGTGAGCATCACGTTGTTGGGCCCTGGGGAGCCGGTCATCGACGCGGCGAAGAGTGTCAGCGATAGCCACCAAGCGAGCGAGGTCATGCTTGCTCCTCCGCGGTCTCGTCCCACACCAGGGTGAAGCGACGGTTGCGGGCGCCGCGATTCTTGATGCTGGCGACCTGAATCGGGCCGATCTCCGCGGTCGAGGCGACGTGGGTGCCGCCACAGGGCTGATAGTCGACGTCGCCGATGCGCACCATGCGGATGGCTCCCGCATCGCGGGGCGGCGCCACCGACATCGTCTTCACCAGCTCGGGGCGGGCGTCGAGTTCCGCCTCGCTGATCCACTCGCTGGTGACCGGATAGTCGGCGGCGATCAGGGCATTGAGCCGCTCGCTCAGCTCGTCCTTGTCGAAGCTGGCCTCGCCCAGATCGAAGTCGAGCCGGCCACGCTCGGCACCGATGCTGCCGCCGGTGACCCCGTGGGGAACGATGACGGAGAGCAGATGCAGCGCGGTGTGCATGCGCATGTGGGCATAGCGCCGCTCCCAGTCGATCTGCTGGGTGACGCTCTGCCCCGCCTCCAGCCCGTGGGCCGGATCGAGCAGATGATGGACCTGCCCGTTGTCGCCCTTGCGCGTGTCGAGCACCCTCAGCGTGCGGCCGTCGGCGGTGATGAACACGCCCTGGTCCCCCGGCTGGCCGCCGCCATGGGGGTAGAACAGTGTGGCATCCGTAATGACCACGCTATTCGCCACCACACCACCCTCGCCAATGGCCCCTGTCGTTGCCAACACGGTCGCCAGGCTCTCGCGGGCGTAAGGGAGTTCGCGAAACGTCAGTGCGGTAGACATCGGACACCTCTCGAGGAAGTCGTTCCTCAGAAATTGAATGGGTACAATTTGTTGACTTTGCGGCCAAAAGACCGAACAATTCGAGCATAAACCGCCTAATTTCCCGGTCAACTCGATTTTTGTCACCATGACAATCTGGATACCCGCTCTACCCGGTCAGGGCCCGCGCTACCGCGAACTGGCCGATGCCATCGCCACCGCCACCGCCAGCGGCGAACTGGTGGCGGGCGCCAAGCTGCCACCGCAACGACGCCTGGCGGATGCCCTCGGCGTCACCGTCGGTACCGTGACTCGCGCCTACGCCCTCGCCGAACAGCGCGGGATCGTCACCGCCCGGGTCGGCAGCGGCACCTATGTGCGCGGCACCGGAGCGCCCCATCCGGCTTTCGATCATGTCCGTCGCGCCGCGCCGGACAGCGGCATCGTCGATCTCAGCCTGTCGCTGCCGCCCCCCCATCCGCAGCGCGAGGCATCGCTGGCGCGGGCGATGCAGTCGATCCAGCACGACCCCGAACTGCTGCGGGCGGCCATCGATTATCAGCCGGAAGCGGGCCTGACCTGGCAGCGGGAAGTCATCGCCGGCTGGCTGACCACACTCGGACGCCCGGTTCCCGCGGACGAGCTGGTGATCAACCAGGGCGGCATGCACGGCATCTTCCTGAGCCTCAGCGCCCTGCTCTCCCCCGGTGAGCGGCTGGCGGCGGAACGGCTGACCTATCCGGGCCTGATCAGCGGATTGCAGCAGCTGTCGCTGAAGAGCGTGGCGATCGCCCACGACGAGGAAGGGATCGACATCGATGCGCTGGCGCGTGCTTTCGAGCAGCAGCCGTTCCGCGCGCTCTATGTCATGCCGGACTGCCACAACCCCACCACCGCGAGGCTGAGCGAGGCACGGCGCCACGCGCTGGTCGCCCTGGCCCGGGAGCGACGGTTCTGGCTGATCGAGGATGACATCCACCCCCAGCTCGATGACGAACCGGTGACACCGCTCTATCGATTGGCCCCCGAGTGCACGGTCACGCTGTTCTCGGTGGCCAAGCTGCTCGGCGGCGGCCTGCGCGTCGGCGCCATGCGCGCGCCACCGGTGCTGCACGGGCGATTGACGGCAGCGCTGCGGGCGCAGAGCTGGATGCCGCCGCCGTTGATGGCCTCGCTGGTCTGCCGCTGGATCGAGAGCGGCGACGCCGATTCACTGCTGCAGTGGCAGCGCGAAGAGCTCGAGTGGCGCTTCGACCGCGCGATGGAGAGGCTGGGCGAGTTCTCCCCGCGCGGGCATCGCGGCGGTTTCTATCTGTGGCTAGCACTGCCGGGCGAGTTGCGTACCAGCCATGTGGTGGACCAGCTCCAGGCCCAAGGGGTCAACGTCAGCACGGCGGAAAGCTTCTGCCTAGGTAGCGTCAGCGCCCCCCAGGCGATTCGTGTCTGCATCAGTGCCGCCGAGAGCCGCGAAGCGCTGGAACACGCCCTGCAGGTCATCGCCACGACGCTGGGCGATCCGGATCCGATGCTGTGGCAGACGGTTTGAAACACTGACCGCAGCCCGGTCGTGAGTCATCGTCACACCGGCAGCGGGCGGCTCTCCGCCAGCGCCTCCATGGCGAAGTAGGAGGTCACGGTGTCGATCTCGAAGCCGTCGATCAGGCGCTGATAGATCAGATCGAAGGCACCGATGTCCCGCGTCACGATCTTGAGCATGTAGTCGTAATCGCCGCCGATACGATAGAAGTCGATCACTTCGGGAATCCCCAGCACATGTTCGCGAAACGCCGCCAGCCAGGTCCGCGAGTGGCTGCGAGTGCGAATCATGGAGAACACCACCAGCCCGAATCCCAGCGCCTGACGGCTCAGCACCAGCCGCCGCGCCTCGATCACGCCCGCCTCTTCGAGCTGCCTGATCCGCCGCCAGCAAGCGTTCTGGGAAAGATTGACGCGCTCCGCCAGCTCACGCTGGGGGAGACCGGGACGCTGCTGCAGCGTGCGCAGGATGGCGAGGTTGAAATGATCCAATTTGGTGTCGTTCATGGTGTCAAAACACTCATGTAATGATTGATTTTCAGGTCATATCGAGAAATTTACCTGTCAACGTCGGGATATCATAGCCGGACGCGCTGGAGGCTCGTGCTCCCCCTCTCCACGCCCTCCTCATCCCACACCAAGGTGCCGCCATGACGACGCTCGCCGATTTTCGCCGCTCCCTGTCCGGACCGGATCTGCTGACCCGGCTGCGGGAAGGTCTGATCGGCAACGACATGCCGTTCGTCACCCCCTTCGGCGAACGGCGGTTGCTCTACGCCGACTACGTCGCCTCCGGCCGTGCGCTGCGCCAGGTCGAGCGCTTCATCAGTGAAGAGGTGCTGCCGTTCTACGCCAACTCGCACACCGAGGCCTCGCACTGCGGGCAGGCCATGACCCGGCTGCGCCAGGAGGCACGGGCGCTGATCGCGCGGGCGCTCAACGCCGAGGATTGCCACGTGGTGTTCAGCGGCAGCGGCGCCACCGCCGGCATCAACCGGATCGTGGCGCTGCTCGATATCGCCGCCCGCGTGCGGCGTGGCGAGCGGGTCAGCGTGCTGGTCGGTCCCTACGAGCACCACTCCAACCTCCTGCCGTGGCGGGAGAGCGGCGCCGTGCTGGTGGAGATTCCCGAGGGCGACGCCGGGGGGCCGGACACCGTGGCGCTGGAGCGGGCGCTGGATACCGTCGCCGGCAGCGACCTGATCGTCGGCGCCTTCTCGGCCGCCTCCAACGTCACCGGGATCGTCAGCGACGTCGACGACATCACCCGGCGCCTCAAACGCCACGGCGCCTTGGCGGTGTGGGATTACGCCGGTGGTGGCCCCTACCTGGCGATGGACATGGCGCCCGCGCCGGACTGCCGCAAGGACGCCATCGTCTTCTCGCCGCACAAGTTCGTCGGCGGCCCCGGGGCTTCCGGCGTCATGGTGGTCCGCGACACGCTCGTTCACCGCCGCACACCGTCGCTGCCCGGCGGCGGCACGGTCAGCTTCGTCTCGCCCTGGACACACCACTACAGCAGCCGTCTCGAGGCCCGCGAGGAGAGCGGCACCCCCAATGTGGTCGGCGACATTCGCGCCGCGCTGGCGCTGCTGGTCAAGGAGGCCATCGGGCTGCCCGAAATCGCTCGGCGCGATGCCGACCTGCGCCGACGCGGGCTCGCCCGCTGGGCAGACGAACCGCGCCTGGAACTGCTCGGCCGCCAGGAGGTGCCAGCGCTGCCGATCTTCTCCTTCCGCGTGCGCGACGCCGACGGCGGCCTGATCCATCACCAGCTCTTCACCCGCATGCTGTCCGACGTCTACGGCATCCAGGCTCGTGGTGGCTGCGCCTGCGCCGGCCCCTACGCCCATCGCCTGCTCGGCATCGATGCCGCGGCCTCCGAAGCGCTGGTCGAGCGGTTGGGCCAGGGCCACGAGCTGGAGAAGCCCGGCTGGATACGGCTGAGCCTGAACGTTCTGCACGACGACGCCCAGGTGGAGCGCATCCTCGACGGCGTTCAGACTCTGGCGCGGGAGGCAGCGGCCTGGGCCCGCCACTACCGCGCCGATCCGGTCACCGCGCGCTTCCGGGTCGACGCCGCCGGGGGATGACAGCCGCACAGGGCCGGGTAAGATGGTCGCTTTGCTGACGCGCTGGAGCCCATCGCCATGTCCACCCTGATCCGTCGCCCCTTCGTCTTTCTGCGCCACGGCCAGAGCACCCGCAATCTCGAACGACGGATCGGCGGCCAGCACGACGTGGCACTGACCCCGCAGGGAGAAGACGAGGCGCGGCGCGCCCGGGCGTTGCTCGGCGATGTCGACTGGTCGCTGACGGTGTCGAGCCCGCTGCAGCGCGCCTATCGTACCGCCGAGCTGGCCCTGGGCCGCGCCCCGGATCGGGTCGTCGACGGGCTGATGGAGCGCCACTGGGGCGAGCTGGAGGGCCAGACGATCCCCGATACCGTTCCCTACCTGAGCACGCCCGTTGGCGGCGAATCCTGGGAGACGTTCGTGGAGCGCATCGCCACCACGCTCAACGGCCTGCTCGAGGAGGCCGACACGCCGCTGATCGTCGGGCATTCGGGGCTGGTTCGCGCCGTGCGCGGGCTGACCCACGGCAGCCCGGCGGGGCCACGCTCGGCCAACGCGATTCCGTTGTGGATCGCTCCCATGGGCAGTACGCAGTGGACGATCGAGCCCCTCGCGAGAGATCACCTGGATTCGGTTCGCCGGTCATAGCCAAGACCTTCGATGCGCCGCCCAAGGTGACATCGCGGCTGGCGCCGCGTTGACCGCGTCATGAATAATAATGATAATGATTATCTTTAATCAAATAGAAGAAGAACGATGCGAGCGCTTTTCGCCAGCCGGCTGGGCCTGGCCATCATCGCGATCGGCTCTGCGCTGCTGTGGTCGACGACCGCACTGGCGGCGGAGCGTACCGACCCGGTCGCGGCCTCCCGCTTCCCCGTCACCTTGACCGACCTGGCCGGCCAGGAGCTCACGCTGCTGGCGCCGCCGCAGCGCATCTTCCTCGACAACCCGCGCCACCTGTTCGCCCTCGCTGCCCTGTTGCCCGATCCCGTCTCGCGGATGAGCGGCTGGCGCGGCTCGCTCGAGAGCTTCGACCCGGTGGCCCAGTCGCGATTGACAGCAGCCTTGCCCGCCCTTGCCGACCTGCCGGCGCCGGCGCCGGGGACGGCGAACAACGCCATGCTGGGCGCCGAAGCGCTGATCACCCTCGATCCGGACCTGATCGTCGCCGATGTCTCGCGCTATCGCGAGCTGCAGACATCGCCGCTGCGGGCGCAGCTGGAGGCGCTACGGATACCGATCCTGTTCGTCGACTTCCGCGAGCATCCGCTGGCGGACACCGCCCCATCGTTGCGTCTGCTGGGCCGCGCCCTGGGCGCGGAATCCCGCGCCACCGCGCTGATCCAGCAGCTCGAGACCGAGCAGGCCGCGGTCGACGACTGTCTCGCTACCGTCACCCGGCGACCCAGCGTGCTGATCGATATCGCCCCCGGGCTCAGGGTCGACTGCTGCCGCAGCAACTTCGACTCCGGCCTCGCCGATCTGGTGGCTTACGCGCGGGGCGACAACATCGCCGCCGGCATGAGCCCCGGCACCGAGAACGTGCTCAATCCTGAAACCATTCTGGCCCGCGACCCCGACGTCATCATCGCCACTGCCGCGCAGTGGCCGAAAGGCGGTTCGGTTCGCGCCGGCTTCGGCGTCGAGGAGAGCGACACCCAGCGCGACATGGCCGATGTCGTGGCCCGTCGCCCGGGTTGGCCGGCGCTGTCGGCGGTCAGCGATGGCGGCTTCCATGCGCTCTGGCACGGCTACCACCAGGGGCCGTTCTCGGTGGTCGCGCTGCAGGCCATCGCCGGCTGGCTGCATCCTCGCCAATGCGCGGCGCTCGACCCCGAAGAGACGCTGGAGTCGCTCTATCGCCGGTTCATGCCGATCGATGCCAGCGGCACCTTCCAGGCGACCTACGCCGGCAACCCGTCTGAGAACGGCAATACCAACGACGGGTCTCGAGACCCGCGATAACGAGATCACCCCCGGGAACCCCCATCATGCGTATCACCCCCAGACTCTGCCGACGCTCCGCGCTGGCGATGGCCGTGCTGTACCTCCCCGCGGCGCAGGCCGCCGAGACCAGCGCCACGACCCTCGACCCGCTGGTCGTCAAGGCGACATCGGCGGCGCCGGTCGACGACGCCTATCGCCCAGGCCCCTCCAGCATGGTCACCGGTCGCGCCACCGACTTCCTGAGCCAGGCGCGCACGGTCGACCAGGTCAGCGCCCGGATGCTCGAGGACATCGGTGCCGATTCGTTGACCGATGCCATGGGCTACGTCAACGGCATCACCCAG
Organism: Salinicola lusitanus; assembly: GCF_003206045.1. Lineage (GTDB taxonomy): Bacteria > Pseudomonadota > Gammaproteobacteria > Pseudomonadales > Halomonadaceae > Salinicola > Salinicola lusitanus. The sequence goes on along the minus strand of NZ_PZJM01000009.1, from coordinate 416,885 downwards.
GGCAACACCATGGGCGGCACCGAAGCGAGCTTCATCAAGCGCGGGTTCGGCAGCAACAGCGACGGCTCGATCCTGCGCGACGGCATCCGCCAGCCGCGCAATACCTTTCCGCTGTTCACTACCGAACGGATCGAAGTGCTCAAGGGGCCGAGCTCGTTTCGTTACGGCATCCAGGAGCCCGGCGGGGTGGTCAACATCGTCAGCAAGAAGCCGCAATACGCGTGGGCGCGCACCATCAGCGGCAAGGGCACCTCTTTCGGCGGCGGTGATGCCAGCGTCGACGTCACCGGTCCGCTGGGCGACAGCGGCGCGGCGTTCCGGTTCATCGTCGGCCAGCAGGACGAGGATTACTGGCGCGACTTCGGCAGCCACCGGCAGACGGTAGTGGCACCCTCGCTGAGCTGGGAGGACGACGACACCCGGCTGTGGTTCGCCTATGAGTATCGCGATTACGACCTGACCCTGGATCGCGGCACCGCCTTCGTCGACGGCGATCCCGTCGATGTGCCGCGCAAGCGCCGCTTCGACGAGCCGTGGTCGCGGGTCACCGGCCACGATCAGTCGTTCACCGCGCGCTGGGAGCAGGATCTGAGCAGCGCCTGGACCAGCCGCTTGAGCTACGGCTGGAACCGGCGTCAATACGACGACGGCCAGCTCCGGGTGCTGAGCGTCGACGAGGATGGCAACGCCAGGCGGCGCGCCGATGCCAACCACGGCTTCGACCGCCGGGTGATCTATACCGCCGCCGAGCTGCTCGGCGATGTCGAACTGGCCGGCGTTCGCCACGAGATGACCGTCGGCATCGATCACGAGCGCCGCCGCGATTACCTGGCCGACCGTTATCGCGGCGCCACCGACACGATCTCGATCTACCATCCGCATCACGGCGATCTGACGCTGGACGGCGCCACCTATCTCGAAGACAGCAGCCGCCGCCTTCACGAGATCAACACCACCGGCGCCTACTTCGACGACAACCTCCATCTGGGCGAACGCTGGATTCTCGGTCTGGGCGGGCGTTTTCAGCATACCGAACTGTATGGCGGCCGGAGCCGCCCGTTCGTGGTCGAGACCGATACCCAGGACAACATCTTCCTGCCCCACGCCAGCCTGCTCTACAGGCTGACGCCACAGACCTCGCTCTACGCCAGCTATAGCGAATCGTTCGTGCCCAACGAACCCGATGCCGAATCCGGCCAGCGCTTCGACCCGGAGGAGGGTCGCGGCTGGGAAGCGGGGATCAAGCGCAGCTTCCTGGCCGACCGCTTGCAGGCTTCGCTGGCCTACTTCGAGATCACCAAGGAGAACGTCGTCGTCAGCGACAACGACGTCTCGCGGGCCATCGGCAAGAGCCGTTCCAAAGGGATCGAGTTCTCCGCCCAGGGAGAATTGACCGACCGGCTGTCGATTCTCGCCAACTACGCCTATACCGATGCCGCGGTACTCGAGGACGCCGACGGCGGCACGGCGGGCAACGAGCTGCCCAACGTGGCACGGCACACCGCTTCGCTGCTGCTGGCCCGAGAGCTGGGGCTCGATCCCGACTACGGCCGCTGGCGGGTCGGCGGCGGGGTGCGCTACGTCGGCAGTCGCGAGGACGATGCCGACAACAGCTTCAGCCTCGACGACTACACCGTCGCCGACGCCTTCGTCGCCTGGGACAACGGCTGGCTGGGTGACAACACCCATCTGCAGTTGAACGTGAAGAACCTGTTCGATACCACCTACTACCCCTCCAGCATCGGCGACACCCGGGTGGTGGTCGGCGAACCGCTGGAAGTCACATTGCAGGCTAGCGTGACGTTCTAGTGTGGCTGATTCACGTGCCTACCGTGACCGTCAACGCCCCTTGGCGCTCGCAAGATCCAGCCCGACGACCTGTCCGCGCCAGCCATCGCCCTGACGGGTGGCGATGACCAGGGCATCGCCACCATCGGCAGTGCTCAGCGGGCCGGCCGCCGTCCAGAAGCCACTGCAGCCGATCGCCGCCATACCGCCGCTGGTGCCGTTGTGGTTCGCCATGCCGACCAGCATGGCATAGCGCTCGGCAATCTCGGCCAGGCGCCGGGTATCGGCGTCATAGCCGCCCGCGGTGATCAGGGCCCCGGCCAGATAGACGGTCGCGCCCAGCGACGCGCACTCGGCGGCATGCGCAGGGGCGTTGGTATCGGCACAGATGGCGAAGGCCACACGCTCGCCGCCGAGCTCGCAAACCACCTGCGTCTCTCCGACCTCGAAGGCAGCCTCTTCCCCGGGATGCAGATAGCGCTTGGCATAGGTCATGGGCTCGTCACCCTCCGGGCCGACGATCACCACCCCGACCCGCGGCCGGGTTTCACCGTTCAGCGGCACCCCCGCCACCACGTGCATACCGTAGCGTCTGGCCGCTGCGCGCAGCGGGGCCAGACGCTCGCTGCGCGGCGACACGGCCAGTACGGCGGCCAGATCGGGCTCGTATCCGGTCAGGGAGAGCTCGGGAAACACCAGCAGCGAGACACCCTGACGGGCTGCCGCCTCGACCACCGCCAGGTGTCGCGCCAGGTTGGCGTCGAGATCGCCGGCCAGCGCAGACAGCTGCGCCAGGCCGATCACCAGCTCGGATCGCGCCGACGTCGCCTCAGTCATTCAGCGTCGTCTTCCAGGTCAGCGATTCACCGGCCTTGTAGGGTACGAAGGTGTTCTCGCCCTCGCCCACGCTGGGCGCCACCGGGGTCGGCTGGCGGGTCAGGGTGACCGTTCCCTCGTTCAGCGGCAGGCCGTAGAACCGCGGGCCGTTCTCGGAACAGAAGGCTTCGAAGTGCTCGAGCGCGCCCTCCTGCTCGAAGACATCGGCATAGACCGACAGCGCAGCCTCGGCATTGAACACCCCGGCGCAGCCGCAGGACGTCTCCTTGGCGGCGGTGACGTGGGGGGCGGAATCGGTGCCGAGGAAGAAGCGCGGATGGCCGCTGGCCACGGCCTGGCGCAGCGCCTGCTGATGCTCCTGCCGCTTCAGGATCGGCAGGCAGTAGAGATGGGGGCGAATGCCGCCGACCAGCATGTCGTTGCGGTTCTGGGCCAGGTGCTGGGGGGTCAGCGTGGCGCCCAGGAATTCGTCGCCTTCCAGCACGAACTGGGCGGCGTCCCGGGTGGTGATGTGCTCGAACACCACCTTGAGCGCCGGGAACTGGCGGCGAATGTCGGTCATCACCTCGTCGATGAAGACCTTCTCGCGATCGAAGATATCGATCTCGCCACGCGTCACTTCACCATGAACCAGCAGCGGCATGCCGATCCGCTGCATCACTTCCAGTAGCGGGTAGACGTCGGCAATGTGCTTGACGCCGTGCTGGGAGTTGGTGGTGGCGTTAGCCGGGTAGAGCTTGGCGGCGGTGAACAGGCCGTCCGCGTGGCCGCGCTCCAGCGTCTCGCGGGAGACGCTCTCATTGAGATAGCAGGTCATCAGCGGGGTGAAGTCGTGACCGGCGGGAACTGCCGCCATGATCCGCTCACGGTAGGCACTGGCGGCCTCGATGGTGGTCACCGGCGGCACCAGGTTGGGCATCACGATGGCGCGGGCGAAGGTCCGGCTCGTATAGGGCACCACGGTCTGCATGACCTCGCCGTCACGGAAGTGCAAGTGCCAGTCGTCGGGGCGGCGGAGGGTAAGCGTATCGGGCGCGGCGGTCATCGGGGGCTCCTGGCAGTCGGTGAAACGAATCGGCGCTCATGATACCAGAGCGCCGAGAGAGGGGCGGATCAGGGTGATGCCGAGCGCTGCCGTCGGGACGGGCGCAGCAGCAGGCCCAGCGCCACGCAGCAGAGCAGTGCCACCAGCAGCGCGAACAGCAGCCCGGTCAGCTGCAGACTGATGAAGGAGGCGACCACGCCGATACCGATCACGGGCAGCGAGATGGCCACGTAAGCCACGACGAAGAAGGTCGACACCACCGAAGCCTTCTGCGCCGACGGACTTGCCGCCGCGATGGCGCCCAACCCGGCACGGAAGGCGATGCCCTGGCCGATACCGGCGACGACGGGGCCGATGATGAATCCCGTCAGCGTTTTCGCGCCGATACCCCAGGCGATCGACAGCACGCCGATCAGCAGGATGCCGCAGCCGATCGGCAGGCGGCGCGCGGCCGGCAGCCTGCCCTGCAGGATCTGCCCCGCGGTGGAGGCGATGAAGAGCAGTCCGGCCACGAAGCCGATCAGCGCCGGGTTGTGATGGCCAAGCTCCTTGCCGAGAAAAGCCGGCGTCACCGAGGTCGCGAACCCACACACCATGAAACCGGCAAAAGCGGCAATCGCTGCGGGAATGAAAATGCCGCGAACCCCTTCGGGCACGCCGAGCCGCTGCACGCTCAGCCGAATCCGCGCCGGGCGCTCCACCGTCTCGGGCGCCCGCCACAGGCAGAGCACGGCCAGCACGACCAGGGCCAGGTGGACGACGTAGGGAAGGATCAGCGGCATCGGGAACGCCACCACCAGTACCCCGGCCAGCATCGGCCCCAGCCCCAGCCCGCCCATGTTGGCCGCGGTGGCGACCAGCGGGCCGGCCCGCTTCCAGGCCTCGGGCACCAGCTCCATGACCGCGACAGTGGCGGTACCGGTGAAGATGCCGGCCGAGATACCGGACAGCACGCGACCGACCAGGATCATGCCGAGACCGCCGGCATGCCAGAACACCAGGTCGCTCAACGCCGACGCGGCCAGGCCGGCGAACAGCATCGGGCGCCGTCCCAGCTGATCCGACCAGCGTCCGGTCAGCAGCAGCGCGCCCATCACGCCGGCTGCGTAGACCGCGAAGATGATCGTGATCGTCAGCTGGGAGAAACCGAACTGCTGCTGATAGATCGGATAGAGCGGCGTCGGCATGGTGGTGCCGATCATGGTGAGCACGAAGGCGAACGCGGCACCGATGAAGGCGACCGGGCTGCCGGCCGCCGCAGGTTGTGAAGAGGCCATGGAACTCCTTCGGAGTGGAATCGGGTTGGGCATCGTCGAGTGATCTCGAACGCCAGGCGAGACTCGCCGACCTCCACCATTCTAGCGCACGACCGAACCCGTCGGGCCGCCCCAATCGCTTCGATTCATGGCATACTGAGCCGCTTCACGCACTTCCTCACGGCCGTCTCGCCATGTCGCAAAGTACTTCCGCATCGCACGCCACCGCCGCGCCGGCAGTCGGCACGCTCTATATCATTTCCGCGCCATCCGGTGCCGGCAAGACCAGCCTGGTCCGTGCCCTGCTCCAGCGCAACGCGGGCATCGGCGTCTCGGTTTCTCATACCACACGGGCGATGCGCCCCGGCGAGCAGGACGGCGTCAACTACCACTTCGTCGCCCAGCCCGAGTTCGAGGCAATGGTCGAACGCGGTGAGTTCTTCGAGCATGCCTGGGTCTTCGACCGCCACTACGGCACCTCGAGAGTCGAGGTCGAGAAGCGACTCGCGGTGGGCGAGGACGTGATTCTGGAGATCGACTGGCAGGGGGCTCGGCAGGTTCGCGAACAGGCGCCGGATGCCGAGTCGATCTTCATCCTGCCGCCGTCGCGGGAGGCGCTGAGGGAGCGGCTTGCCGGGCGCGGGACCGACGACGAGGCGGTGATCGAACGGCGCATGCGCGATGCGGTCAGCGAGATGTCGCATTTCGACGAGTACGAACATGTCGTCATCAACGACACTTTCGAGCACGCCCTGACCGAGCTCGAGTGCATCGTTCATGCGCGCCGGTCGCGTCTCGACAAGATGCAGGCACGTCATGCGACGCTGCTCCACGAGCTGCTGAACGGCATCGACTGAACCGCCATTGGCGTGCACCTGCCGGTCATGATGCACTCTCGTCACTCGTCGAGGACGCTTGCCACGCGTTGAGGACTCTTGCCACCCGTCGAGGCCTCTTGTCAGACAGCGCGCCACTCCAGTAGACTGCTCGGTCCCGCAGACCCCGCAGTCCGGGGCGCGTTCACCCAATTTGTTTGGCAGGGCTACCCTCATGGCACGAGTGACCGTCGAAGATTGTCTGGACCACATCGAGAACCGTTTCAAGCTGGTGATGATCTCGTCCCAACGCGCCCGCCAGCTCGCGCGCGGCTCCCGCGATGCGCTGCTGCCTTGGGAAAACGACAAGCCGACCGTCATGGCCCTGCGCGAGATCGCCACCGGCCAGATCGGTGACAGCATTCTCGACGAGCCGGTCGAAGCCGCCCCGCCGCGCCCGCGTCCCGAGCCGACCCAGGAATACGACATCTGAGCCACTCTCCCGGCATGGCCGACGGCCCCCGGGCCGTTGTCGCGGTCTCCACGGAGCCGGTTGCCAGACGGGCCATGTAAGACGGGTCGTTAACGAAAAAATAGGCGCGCCGCATGTTCACCATCGATGACCTGGCCGATCGCCTCGGCGGCTATCTCCCCGACGACGAGATTCAGCAGGTCAAACGCGCCTTCTACTACGCCGAACAGGCCCACGACGGCCAGCAGCGTCGTTCCGGCGAGCCCTACGTCACCCATCCCCTCGCCGTCGCCAATATCCTCGCCAACATGCACATGGACCATCAGAGCCTGATGGCCGCCATGCTGCACGATGTCATCGAGGACACCGGCGTCTCCCGGGAAGCGCTGGAAGCGCAGTTCGGCGAGGCCGTGGCAGAGCTGGTCGACGGCGTCTCGAAGCTGACCCAGATCACCTTCGAGGACAAGGCGGTCGCCCAGGCCGAGAACTTCCAGAAGATGGTGATGGCGATGTCCCGGGACATCCGGGTGATCATCGTCAAGCTCGCCGACCGCCTGCACAACATGCGCACGCTGGGTGCACTGCGCCCGGACAAGAAGCGCCGCATCGCCCGCGAAACCCTGGAGATCTACGCCCGCATCGCCGGGCGGCTGGGCATCAACACCATTCGCGTCGAGCTCGAGGACCTCTCGTTCCAGGCGATCCACCCGATGCGCGCCGAGCGCATCAAGCGCGCGGTGGCCAGCGCCCGCGGCAACCGCCGCTCGACCATGCGCCAGATCCAGACCAGCCTGCAGCGCCGGCTCGACGAAGACGACCTCACCGGCAGCGTGGTCGGGCGCCAGAAGCACCTGCTGTCGATCTACCGCAAGATGCACGACCAGCGTAAACCGTTCGCCGAGATCATGGACGTGTTCGGTTTCCGTATCATCACCGACAGCGTCGACAACTGCTATCGCGTGCTGGGCGCGGTGCACAATCTCTACAAGCCGGTGCCGGGGCGCTTCAAGGATTACATCGCCATCCCCAAGGCCAACGGTTACCAGAGCCTGCACACCACGCTGTTCGGCCCCAGCGGCATGCCGATCGAGGTGCAGATCCGTACCCGCGAGATGGAGGCGATGGCCAACAATGGCATCGCCGCGCACTGGCTCTACAAGGCCGGCCAGACCGAACGCCCCATCGCCGCCGGCAGCCATGCCCGGGCCCGCGAATGGGTCCGTGGCCTGCTCGAGATGCAGCGCCACGCCGGCGACTCGCTGGAGTTCATCGAACACGTCAAGAACGACCTGTTCCCGGACGATGTCTACATCTTCACCCCCAAAGGCGACATCATGGAGCTGCCGCAGGGGGCCACGGCGGTCGACTTCGCCTACAGCGTCCACACCGACATCGGCAACAGTTGCATCGCCTGCCGCATCGATCGCCATCTCGCGCCGCTGTCGACCCCGCTGGAGAGCGGCCAGACCCTGGAGATCATCACGGCCCCCGGCGCACGCCCCAATCTCGCCTGGCTCAATTTCGTGATTACCGCCAAGGCACGTTCGGCGATTCGTCATGCGCTGAAGAGCCAGCAGCGCAGCGAAGCGATTCAGCTCGGCCGCCGCCTGCTCAACCGGGCGCTGGGCAGCTTCGAGACCAGCCTGGAGAAGCTGCCGCCGGAACGCCTCCCGGCGCTGCTGGAGGAGCTGGACCTCAAGACCGAGGACGATCTGCTCGAGACCATCGGCCTCGGCACCCGCCTGGCGCACGCCACGGCGCGGCGCCTGGTCGCGCGGGAACTCACCTCGGATGTGGATACCGGGGCGAGCGACGACCCGCTGGAGCGGCTGCTGGAGGATTCGCCTCACAACGGTCCGATCGTGATCAACGGTTCCGAGAGCATGGCGATCAGCTTTGCCCGCTGCTGCCACCCGTTACCGGGAGACCCGGTCATCGGCCACCTCTCCATCGGCAAGGGGATCGTCGTCCACCGTCACGAATGTGGTAACCTCGACGAGTTGCGCGACGATCCCGACAAGCTGGTCTCGTTGACCTGGTCGAAGCAGATCGATCAGGATTTCCCGGTACCGTTGCGGATCGAGGTCGAGACCCGGCGCGGCCTGATCGCCGAACTGGCCAGTCTGATCACCGATGCCGACGCCAATATCGAGCGTATCGGGATCGAGGAGCGCGATGCCAGGCTCTCGATCGTCAACCTGACCATTCTGGTCAAGGGGCGTGTTCATCTGGCGCGAATCATCAAGCGCCTGCGCAATCTGAACCATATCGGCCGCATCGTCCGCGCCCGAAACTAATCGCAGGATCGTTGCCCCGCCGTGGCCAACACGGCGGGGCAACGTTTTTTGCGTCATGGCTCCGGCCATGGACGGCGATATCGCCGAAACGCGGTTTGGATGTCAGGAACGCCGGATGGATCGGCGAGCGGGATGAAGCGCAAGGCGCAAGCACAGACTCGAAGCGAAGCGGACGTCCGACGGACGACCCCGCAGGTTTCGAGTCGACCGAAGCCTATGGATATAGGTGAGGATTTAGATCGGACCGGCACACCGGCACCGCACAACGACGCGAGTCGCCGGGGCCCCCGAGTCCACGCAGACATTGAAACAATGCTGGAGGGTACGCCATGAGCAACAAAGCCGTTATCAACACCGACAACGCCCCGGCCGCCATCGGCCCCTATTCCCAGGCGATCAAGTCGGGCAACACCGTCTATCTCTCGGGTCAGATTCCGCTCGATCCGAAGACCATGGAACTGGTCTCCCAGGAGTTCGAGGCCCAGGCCCGCCAGGTCTTCACCAACCTGTCCGCCGTGTGCCAGGAAGCCGCCGGCTCGCTGCAGGACATCGTCAAGCTCAACCTCTACCTGACCGACCTCGACAACTTCGGCGTGGTCAACCAGGTGATGGAGGAGTTCTTCCAGGCGCCGTTCCCGGCTCGCGCCGCGGTCGGCGTCAAGCAGCTCCCCAAGGGCAGCCAGGTGGAAGCCGAAGCGGTCATGGTCATCGGCGACTGAGTCCGTTGCTCGACCCGCCGGAATCGGGGCGCACCATCAGGCACGCGCGGTCTGCGGTAGTTCGCCGCGCAGCTTGCTCACGTCCGCGCGCGGCGGCACTCCGAAAAGGCGGCTGTATTCGCGGCTGAAATGGGAGGGGCTGCCGTACCCCACGCGGAAGCTGGCAGTGGCCGCCTCCATCCCTTCGGTCAGCATCAGCCTGCGCGCTTCATGGAGCCGCAGCTTCTTCTGGAACTGCACCGGCGACATCCGGGTGACCTGCTTGAAGCTGTGGAACAGCGACGACTCGCTCATGTTCACCATCTCCGCCAGTTCGCGAACGCGCAGCGGCTCGGTGAAGCGATCCTTGAGTGCCGCGATCACCTTCGCGATGCGGTGGGTCTGGGTATCGGCCACCGCGAACTTGCGCATGTGCAGGCCGATCTCGCCGATCAGTGCACGATAGAAGATCTCGCGCCGTACCAGCGGTGCGAGGATGCGAATGTCCTGGGGTGAATCGAGCAGGTTGACCAGCCGCAGCATGGCTTCCACCAGGCCCTTCTCGGCCTGCACGCGACTCAGGCCGCAAGCCGTCTCGGCACACTCCCGCGTCTCCATCTCACCCACGCCCTCCCCCAGCTCCAGTACCAGCGCGGTGATCTCCTGGGCATCGACGGCGAGCTTCAGCCCCAGGTAGGGCCTTTCCGCCGAGGCCTCGGTCACCTTGCCCAGCACCGGCAGATGCACCGCCGACACCATGCAGCTCAGCGGTCCGTAGTCGATCTCCCGATCCCCCAGCCATATACGCTTGCTGCCCTGCGCGATCAGGCAGAGCGAGGGGTCGTAGACCGTCGAACCGAGACAGCTGGTGTGCGAGGAGTTGGCACGCACCAACTCCAGCCCTGGCACCGATGTGGGCGTCAGGCCCTCTTCCGGCGCCCACTTCTGAATCTGACGGGCTAGAGTTTTCGCCAATTGGGCGAGCTCGTCATCTAATGTCTGAAAAACCGGTTGCACGATACTCATGTTCTCACCCCGTATGGATCGCCAATGCTCGATCTTGGATGTATCGCGAGTATATGCCGTCATAACGGTGCTTTTATGACGATTTGAGGACTTATGCAGGATTGGGCAAGACCTTTGAAGAAACGGGCAAGTCAACCGACGATCCCCTAAGACCGGCAGAGGCCAATAGGTATTCTGCTTCGAAGACTGGCGATATTGACAGGATCAGGCAATCAATACGGAGGAAACCGATAACGCCCGCTCGCGGCGCGAACGTACATTGTCAGGCCATGATCCCCCGCCGGCACCTGCCGTCTTGCGAAGGGCGACGGCGCGTTTTGACCGGCGCCACTCGCCTCGTCTTCATCGGTTGATCGACGCCCCTTGCTGCCGGCGCCGTCGGTCGATAACCCCCGACACCGACTCGAAGGCACCCCAGGGCGATCCGCCGTGGAAGGTGGTGCAAGGGATCGATGACCGGGAATGAAACAAGGGAAGCCCAACAATGAACAAGTCCGACCACAAGCGTCTGTCGAAAACGGGTCTGACTCGCGGCCTGGGCGTGATGCTCGTCATCGCGCTGCTGGCCGGCTGCGATGCCCATGGCGAAGCGGACTCCGCCGCCGCGCCACCGCCGCCGGAAGTCGACGTGGCAACGGTGCTGGTGGAACCGATCACATTGCGAGAGACCTTTACCGGCCGCGTGGCATCACCGCAGACCGTGCAGGTCCGGCCACGAGTGAGCGGCTATATCGACGCGGTGGCCTTCGAGGAGGGAGAGCTGGTCGAGGCCGGCGACCTGCTGTTCCGGATCGACCCGCGCCCCTACGAAGCTCGCGTCCAGGCCGCCAAGGCATCGTTGGCACAGGCGCGCAGCCAGCGCCGGCTCACCGAAGTCGAGGCCGGCCGCTCCCGCCAGTTGATCCAGAAACACATGATTTCCCAGGAGCAGCACGACCAGCGCCAGGCGGCGGCGCTCAATGCCCAGGCCCAGGAAGCCGAGGCCGAGGCCGCACTGACCAGTGCCGAACTGGACCTGCAGTACACCCAGGTGATCGCGCCGGTGACGGGCCGTACCGGGCGAGCGATGGTCACCAAGGGCAATCTCGCCAGCGCCGACCAGTCGGTCCTGACCACGCTGGTGTCGGTGGACCCCTTGTACGTCTATTTCGACAGCAACGAAGCCGAAGCCCCCAGTGCCCAGGCACTGCTGACTCAAGGCAAGAGCGCCACGCTGCATATCGGCCTGACCGGCGAGACGGGTTTCCCGCATCCGGCGCAACTGGACTTCGTCGACAACCAGATCAACGCCGATACCGGCACGCTGCGCTATCGCGCCGTGCTGCCCAACCCGGATGGCGCCTTCAGGCCCGGCCAGTTCGCCCGCGTGGAGATGCCCGTCGCCAATCTCGCCAAGGCAACGCTGGTGAATCGCAAGGCCGTGCTCGCCAATCAGGACCGACGCCTGGTCTACGTGGTCGGCGACGACAATACCGTGATGCCCCGTCAGGTACAGCTTGGCCGCGAGGTGGGCGACCTGGTGGTGGTCGAGGAAGGCCTCGAGGCCGGAGAACGGGTGATCGTCAATGGCACCCAGAAGGTGTTCGCACCCGGCATGCCGGTCACGCCGAACCCGATCGCCATGCGGGAAGCGGAGGCGGGCAAAGCGGTTGCCACTCGATCCTGAGGCAGCACTGCACGCCGATCCACTCAACGCTTCCTGAAGCGCTTCTCTCCTCTGAATGACAAGACGCGGCGGGCATCGTCCCCGCCGCCCAGGAGCCTGCTGTCATGAATTTTTCCCGCTTTTTCGTCGACCGGCCGATCTTCGCCGCGGTGCTCTCGATCATCATCTTCGCGGTGGGCCTGATCTCCATTCCCAACCTGCCGATCGGCGAGTATCCGGAAGTGGTGCCGCCCTCGGTGCTGGTCCGCACCACCTACCCGGGCGCCAACCCCAAGGAGATCGCGGAAACCGTGGCGACGCCGCTGGAAGAGGCGATCACCGGCGTCGAGAACATGATGTACTTCAAGTCGGTGGCCGGTTCCGATGGCGTGCTGCAGATGACCATCACCTTCCAGCCCGGCACCGACCCCGAACAGGCGACCGTGCGCGTCCAGAACCGGGTCAGCCAGGCGCTGGCGCGGTTGCCGGAGGCGGTAAGGCGGCAGGGCGTGACCACCCAGAAGCAATCGCCCACCTTCCTGATGGTGGTGCACCTGGTCTCGCCGGATGACAGCTACGATACCCTCTACCTGCGCAACTACGCCCGCCTGCACGTACGCGACCAGCTGGCGAAGATTTCCGGCGTCGGCGAGGCCCAGATGTTCGGCGGCGGCGATTACGCCATGCGCGCCTGGCTGGATCCCGACCGCATTGCCTCCCATGGTCTCACCGCCGGCGACGTGGTCGCCGCCATGCGCGAGCAGAACGTGCAGGTCTCCGCCGGCCAGATCGGCGCCGAGCCGATGCCGCACAGCGATTTTCTCACCCTGATCAACGCCAAGGGCCGCCTGTCCACCGAGCAGGAGTTCGGCAACATCGTGCTCAAGGTCGGTGCCGACGGCCAAGTACTTCGGCTTCGCGATGTCGCACGGCTCGAGATGGGCGCGGGCGACTACACCCTGCGCTCCCGGCTGGACGGCAAGGACGCGGTGGCGATCGGCATCTTCCAGTCTCCCGGCGCCAACGCGCTCCAGATCCGCGACCAGGTGATCCACACCATGGACGAGCTGGCCACCCAGTTCCCGCCGGGGGTGGAGTACCGCACCGTCTATGACACCACGCTGTTCGTCAGCGACTCGATCCGCTCGGTGATCCAGACCCTGCTGGAGGCGATACTGCTGGTGGTGTTGGTGGTGACGCTGTTCCTGCAGACCTGGCGCGCCTCGCTGATTCCGCTGCTGGCGGTGCCGGTCTCGGTGGTGGGCACGTTCTCGGTGCTCTACCTGCTGGGCTACTCGATCAATACCCTGACCCTGTTCGGGCTGGTGCTGGCGATCGGCATCGTGGTGGATGACGCCATCGTGGTGGTGGAGAATGTGGAGCGCAACATCGGCCAGGGACTGGCACCGCGGGCCGCCGCCCACCAGGCGATGCGCGAGGTCTCCGGCCCGATCGTCGCCATCGGCCTGGTGCTGTGCGCGGTATTCGTGCCGATGGCGTTCCTCTCCGGGGTCACCGGCCAGTTCTACCGTCAGTTCGCGGTGACCATCGCCATCTCCACGGTCATCTCGACGATCAACTCGCTGACCCTGTCGCCGGCGCTGGCGGCGATGCTGCTCAGGTCCCACGACGCGCCCAGGGATCGCCTGACCCGGATCATCGACTTCCTGTTTGGCTGGCTGTTCCGGCCGTTCAACCGCTTCTTCAACGCCAGTTCCAATCGTTACCAGGGCGTGGTCGCGGGTAGCCTGCGCCGTCGCGGTGCGGTGTTCGTGATCTACCTGATCCTGCTGGGCACCACCGGTTATCTGTTCAAGCTGGTGCCGCCCGGGTTCATTCCGGTTCAGGACAAGATGTACCTGATCGCCGGCGTCAAGCTCCCCGAAGGGGCCTCGCTGGAGCGCACCGACGAGTTGTTGCGTCAGGTGGTGGATATCGCCATGGAGACCGACGGCGTCGAGCACGCCATCTCGTTCCCCGGTCTCAACGCGCTACAGTTCACCAACACCGCCAACACCGGGCTGGCGTTCCTGACCCTGAAGCCATTCGATCAGCGCACCCGTACCGCGGCAGAGATCAACGCCGAGATCGCCGGCAGGATCGCCGGCCTCAAGGACGGCATCGCCTTCTCGTTCATGCCGCCGCCGATCCTCGGGCTCGGCAACGGCTCCGGCTATCAGCTGTTCATCGAGGACCGCGGCGGGCTCGGCTACGGCCCGCTGCAGGAGGCGGTGACCGCGTTCCAGGGCGCGGTGTTGCAGACCCCGGGCATGTCCTATCCGATCACCAGCTACCAGGCCAACGTGCCCCAGCTCGATGCCGAGGTGGATCGCCTCAAGGCCAAGACCCAGGGCGTGGCGGTGAGCGACCTGTTCGACACCCTGCAGACCTATCTTGGCTCCACCTACGTCAACGATTTCAACAATTTCGGCCGCACCTGGCAGGTCATTGCCCAGGCCGACGCCCCCTACCGCGACAGCGTCGAGGACATCGCCCGGCTGCGTACCCGCAATGCCCAGGGCGAGATGGTGCCGATCGGCTCGATGATCGATATCCACCAGAGCTTCGGCCCCGACCCGGTGCTGCGCTTCAACGGCTATCCGGCGGCGGACCTGGCCGGCGAAGCCGACCCGCGGGTGCTCTCCTCGCCCCAGGCGATGGGCGTGCTGTCCGATATCGGCGAGCGGGTACTGCCGGATGGCATCGACTTCGAGTGGACCGACCTCAGCTATCAGCAGTTCACCCAGGGCAATGCCGCGCTGGTGGTATTCCCGCTGGCGGTACTGCTGGTGTTCCTGGTCCTGGCCGCACTCTACGAGAGCTGGACCCTGCCGCTGGCGGTGATCCTGATCGTGCCGATGTGCCTGCTGTCGGCGCTGGTCGGCGTCAGGATCTCCGGCGGCGACACCAACGTCTTCGTCCAGGTGGGGCTGGTGGTGCTGATCGGGCTGGCCTGCAAGAACGCGATTCTGATCGTCGAATTCGCCCGCGAGCTCGAGTTCCAGGGTCGCAGCGTAGTGGAGGCGGCGCTGGAAGCCTGCCGCCTGCGACTGCGTCCGATCATCATGACCTCGATCACCTTCACCGCGGCGGTGATACCGCTGGCGCTGGGTCACGGCGCCGGTGCCGAGGTGCGCCAGGCGCTGGGTATCGCGGTATTCGCCGGCATGCTCGGGGTGACCCTGTTCGGCCTGTTCCTGACGCCGGTCTTCTATGTCGCGCTGCGCAAGCTGGCCGGCCCGCTGCGCCAGGATCACGGCTCGACGATGGAGGGCGAGGAGCCTCGGCCCCACGACGGCCCCGCCTGAGCGGGAGCCACGCGCATACCGGGAAACCGTTGGCAACGAGGGGAACGATGCGCCACCCTGCAGGCAACGCCATCGGGAGCCGCCATCGTGACCCTTTCTCGCCGACTCTTCTTCGCCCTGTGGCCCGACGACGCCAGTCGTCGGGCGCTGGCCGCCGAGGCCGGACGCCTGGCACCCCGCTGCGGCGGCTACCCGCTACCGGCGCAGAACATGCATGTCACGCTGGCGTTTCTGGGCAGTGTCGACGCCTCGCGGCTGGCGGCGCTGCTCGAGCTGACCCGGGCGTGGCCGGCGCCCCAGGGCGAGTGGACGCTGGATCGACTCGGCCATTTCCCTCAGCCGCGCATCGTCTGGGCCGGCAGCCAGACGCCGGACCCTGCGTTGCTGGCACTCCATGCCGAGCTCTGGCAGGCACTCGCCCGTCACGGTTTCACCGCGCCACAGCGTGACTTCACCCCGCATGTCAGCCTGGTTCGCCAGGCCGACCGCGCGGCCCCGGATTCACGCCTGCCCGCCCCGCTGCGCTGGCGCTTCGACCATCTCGCGCTGGTGGAATCGCAGCTCGGCGACGGCGGCTCGCGCTATCGCACCCTGGCTTGCAGTTCAGGCTGAGATCACGATGACCTATCCAGTTAGCACTCGTGCGCGGTTTCACAACGCTCACAGAACGCGACCACGTCGTCGTCCTGAAAGTCGGAAAGCCTTGCGCTGATCGTCTCGAACGGCCAGTGCCACCAAGCGATGGCTTGCAGTCGGGTGACGATGTCGGGTGGAAAGCGGGATTTGATCGCGCGCGCGGGGACGCCGCCCACCACCGCATACGGGGCCACGTCTTTCGTCACCACGGCGCCTGCCGCCAGCACTGCGCCATTACCGACATGGACACCGGGCAACACCGTGACGCCATGCCCGATCCAAACGTCGTGACCAATCGTCACGCGCTGTTCGCGACGCTGGGCGAAAAAGCCCGCGTCGCGCTGCAGATCGGGATCGTAGTATTCCGGGCAGTAGGTAAAACGGTGCTGGGAAGGTCGCCCCATGGGGTGATTGGGCGCGCCAAGCCGTACATGATTGGCGATGGCGGTGAACTTGCCAATCGAGCAATCGGCCACATGGCAATATTCGCCGAGGTAGGAAAAATCCCCCAGCTCGCTGTATTCCATGTAGGTGTGAGCCAGAATCTCGCACTGTTCGCCGATCGAGCTCTCACGCATTTTCACGCTGTGATCGATGATCGTAGTCGAGAGTTTTGCAGCGCTCGGCGTATTGATAGTCGACATTCGTACCTCTTCCCGTTGGCGGTTTCGTCGAGTTGGAGCGGTCGTCGGCGGCGAAATCTTCAAACCAGAATTTCCAGACCATCTGCCGCGAGTTCGACCCCGACCGGCAGTGGCAAATTGCCTGTCATCATCGAAGCGTCCAGCTCGTGGCTGATATGCGTCAGCCAGGCGCGGGCGGGGTCGAGACGCGCGATGATCTCCAGCGCCATGGCGAGGTTGTTGTGGTTGCGCGGCGCTTGGTACGAATCGGGATGGGTCGCGTCGATCACCACCCCATGCGGGCGCCACTGCTGAAGAAAACGCTCGGTGGCGCCGGGCAGGCCGACGGTGTCGCACAGCCAGGCAATTCGCTGGGCGCCGTCTTCGATCGCATAGCCCAGGGTCGGCTTGCTGTGATTGAGCGGCAGCGGCGTCAGCGTGAGGCCGCCGAGGGTGAGGGGCCGAAACGGCTTGAGGCCGGGGCGGAAGTCGAGAATGCCGGGGTGCTTGTGCAGGTCGGCGCAGCCCTGAGCATCCTTGGGGCCATACACCGGAATCGGCTCACCCCGCCCCCAGCGCAGGTGCAGAAGCCCCTGGACGTGGTCGGCGTGGTAGTGGGTCAGCAGGATCGCGGCCGGGAGCTGACGCTCGCAGCGCGCGGCCAGATCCATGCGGCCGGCGTCGATCAGGATCAGCTCGCCATCGAGCTCGATCTCGCCGGCGCACGGCCCGCGGCGGTGGCAAGTCAGCAGCCGCGCCCGCTGACACGCCGGGCAGTCGCAACCGAAGCAGGGCACCTGGGCGCTGTCGCCGGTGCCGGCGAAACGCAGCTTCATGGCGGCGATGCCGTCGCGGGCGACGCATCGACGAAGGCTTCGAGCGCCTCGATGCTCTGTGCCAGTTCGCCGCCGTTGTCGAGCCGCGGGATGTCGCCCAGGGCCTCCTCGTCGCCGCCCCGCGCCAGCCGCGCCTCGATCTCGGCCGGCGTCTCGCGCCCACGCGCGAGCAGACGCTGGCGCAGCACCTCGGCATCCGCCACCACCAGCAGTGGCACCAGCGACTCACCGAAGCGCGCCCGCGCGAGCGCCAGCGCGCGGCGACTGCCGTTGAGCACCACCGTGTGCCCCGCCGTCAGCCAGGACTCGAGCTCGATGCCGACGCCATAGTTGAGCCCATGCGCGCACCACGCGAGGCAGAACAGCCCCTGCTCCCGGCGCCAGGCGAACTCGGGGGCGCTCAGCTCGACGCAGTTCTCGCCGCTACCGCTGGCCCGAGTGATATAGCGATGCGCCACCAGCACATCCGGGCGGTGCTGGCGCAGTTCGCGCAGCAGGCTGTCCTTGCCGACCCCGCTGGCACCCATGACGTAGATCAAACGACCGTCGCTCATTTCAGCCTCTTTCTATCTACGTATTCCAGATACTCCCGGCCGTGAGATAAATTGCCGGGCGTGATGACCGAGACATCGGCATTTATCCAGGGTCGATCTGAAAATCGACGAGCGCAGTCCAGACAAGGCAAAAATCGGCGAAAGAGCGGAGTTTACGGGGTGTAAATGAGCATCTTGAGCCGATTTTTAACGCCGTATGGACAAGCGCAGGCATTTTCAGACGTACCCTCAGTGAACTTGCTGACCGGCAGACCAAACCCGCTGCACCACCGGATGCCCGTCGATCACGCGTACCCGCAGCAGATCGGCACGCAGCCCCGGTGCCAGACGGCCGCGGTCGGTCAGACCGACCGCCTCGGCCGGAATGCGCGTCGCCGTGGCAACGGCATGGGGCAAGGCGTAGCCGTTCTCCATCGCCGCCACCTTGAACACCGCATCGAGCAGCGCGGCCGGGTAGTAATCCGACGACAGGATATCCAGCACGCCCAGTTCGACCAGCGCGGCGGCGGCGATATTGCCGGAGTGGGAGCCGCCACGAACCACGTTGGGCGCGCCCATCATCACCGCCATGCCAGCCCGGTGGGAGGCCTGTGCCGCCTCGAGGGTGGTCGGGAACTCCGCCACCCGGGTGCCGTACTCGGCGCTTTCGGCAACGTGCTCGACGGTGGCATCGTCATGGCTGGCGATCGCCAGACCGCGCTCGCCGCAGATCGCCGCAATGGCGCGACGATGCTCGGCGCTGTAGCGCTGGCTGTTGTCGATCTGGGACGCCATGAAGGCATTCATGGCCGCGTCGTCGAGCTTGTACTTGCCCTGATAGTAGATGCGATAGGCCTCGAGGCTGGCGAACTGACGCTGACCGGGGGCGTGGTCCATCAGCGATACCAGCCCCAGCATCGGTGATGACGACAGCTCGTGGAAGCGTGCCAGCGTGTTGGGGTGGCTCACCTCGCAGCGCAGATGGAGGCGATGATCGACCCGCGCCAGCCCCGCGTGGGTGATCCGCGCCAGGGCCTGGCACATATCGTCGAGTGAGCCGTGACGCATGCTCTGCTCGTCGACGTCGCCCACCGAGACCGCGTCGAACACCGTGGTGATGCCGCTGGCCGCCATCTGGGCGTCATGGGCCAGCGCGGCCTGGAGCCCCGGCCACTCGACCTTGGGCCGCGGCTGGAAATACTTCTCCATGTTGTCGGTGTGCAGCTCGACCAGCCCCGGCAGCAGGATGTCGCCCTCGCAGTCGATGGCGGCTGCGACCTGACTGGCACCGTGATCGACGGCGGCGATCCGGCCGTCGCGGATCACCAGCGTGCCGTCGACCGTCTCGTCGTCGAGCACCAGTGTGGCGTGGGTCAGGATCTGTTCCCGTGCACTCATGACAGGCTCTCCCGGCAGGGCTGGCTGGCGTTGGACAAGCCGCCCTGGTTGCCATCCAGCGGCAGCAGACGGTCGGCGACGCGCTCGCGCACGTCCTCGTCGTGAAAGATCCCGAGCATGGCGGTACCGCGCGCCTTGGCCTCGCCGATCAGCGCGATCACCACGTCGCGGTTGGCGGCGTCCAGCGAGGCGGTGGGCTCGTCGAGCAGCAGCAGCGGATGCTCGCCGATGAAGCCGCGGGCGATATTGACGCGCTGCTGCTCACCACCGGAGAAGGTCCCGGGGGGCAGTCGCCACAGCCGCTCGGGCAGATTGAGCCGGGCCAGCAGCGTCTCGGCTCGCTGGCGCGAGTCGGCTTCGTCGGCGCCGCGGGCCAGCAGCGGCTCCATCACCACATCGACGGCGGCGACCCGCGGCACCACCCGCAGAAACTGGCTGACATAGCCGATCACGTCGCGGCGCAGGCCATGCCAGGCATAGGTCGGCAGAGTCTCGAGATCGAGGTCGCCATCATCGAAGTGCAGCCGGATCCGGCCCTGATCGATGCGGTAGTCGCCGTAGAGCATCTTCAGCAGCGTGCTCTTGCCGATGCCGCTGCGTCCGGCCAGCACCAGACATTCACCGGCCTGCAGCGTCAGCGAGAGATCGTGCATCACGTCGATCTCGAGCCCGCCCTGGCCGTGAAGCAGGAACTGCTTGTGCAACCCGTTCACCGTGAGGCGAGGTCGGGCGTTCGTCATGGAATGCATCAAAAAGCCCCTTCAATGAGTTTGGGGAGTATCGAAGGCATCGACGAGCAGTCTTCAGCACAAGGCGCCCGGAGCGCAGGATGCGAGACATAACTGGGTGTTAGGCGAGCAAACGAGCACCGCGTAACGCCGTGATGAAGGTGCGCAGTCATGGATTCGATGCTCCTCAAGGGGTGAGCACGGACGACACCAGCAGCTGCGTATATTCGTGCTGCGGGTCGTCGAGAATCTGATCGGTGAGGCCGGTCTCGACCACCTGGCCGCGGCGCATCACCATCAGCCGGTGGGCGAGCAGGCGCGCCACGGCGAGATCGTGGGTCACCAGCACCACCGACAGGCCGAGCTGGCGTACCAGCGTGCGCAGCATGTCGAGCAGCCGCGCCTGTACCGAGACGTCGAGCCCGCCGGTGGGCTCGTCCATGAACACCAGCCGTGGCTGGGTGACCAGAGTGCGGGCGATCTGCAGCCGCTGCTGCATGCCGCCGGAGAAGGTCCGCGGGGCATCGTCGATACGCCCGGGGTCGAGTTCGACCTGGCGCATCCACGTCTGCCCGGTGGCGCGGAGCTGGCCGTAGTGGCGCTGACCCTGGGCCATCAGCCGTTCGCCGATGTTGGCCCCGGCGGACACGCCCATGCGCAGGCCGTCGCGGGGGTTCTGATGCACCAGCCCCCACTCGAGGCGCAGCAGTGCCCGGCGTCGCGCCTCGCCGATGGCGTAGAGATCGAGCTCGGCTTCCTCGGCCCCCGCATCATCCGTCTGACGGCGGTACAGGACCTGTCCGGCATCCGGCGCTTCCAGGCCGGCGAGCACCCGCAGCAGGGTCGACTTGCCGGAGCCGGACTCGCCGACGATGCCCAGCACTTCGCCGGCGTGGAGTTGAAAATCGATCGCCTCGCAGCCCTTGGCCGGGCCGTAGAGTCGGGTGATGCCCTGCACATCCAGCAGGACCGGGCGTTCCAGCACCGGCTTCTTCATGCCACTTCTCCCCGCCGGCTCTGGCAGTAGTCGGTATCGGAGCAGACGAACATCCGCCCGCCCTGGTCGTCGGTGATCACTTCGTCCAGATAGCTGTGATCGCTGCCGCACAGCGCGCAGGCGTGCTCCCAGCGCTGGATCTCGAACGGGTGATCCTCGAAGTCGAGGCTCTCGACCCGGGTGTAGGGCGGAATCGCGTAGAGCCGCTTTTCGCGACCGGCGCCGAACAGCATCAGCGCCGGATTGCCGTCGAGCTTGGGGTTGTCGAACTTGGGGATCGGCGAGGGATCCATCACGTAGCGCCCGTCGACCTTGACCGGGTAGGCGTAGGTGGTCGCGATATGGCCGTAGCGGGCGATGTCCTCGTAGAGCTTGACGTGCATCACGCCGTACTCCTCCAGCGCGTGCATCAGCCGGGTCTCCTGCTCGCTGGGTTCGATGAAGCGCAGCGGCTCGGGGATCGGCACCTGGAACACCAGGATCTGGCCGGCGCGCAGCGGGGTTTCGGGAATCCGGTGGCGGGTCTGGATCACGTCCGCGGCCGTGGTCGCGGTGGTGGTCTCGACCCCGGCGACACGCTGGAAGAAGTGACGGATGCTGACCGCATTGGTGGTGTCGTCGGCGCCCTGGTCGATCACCTTGAGGATGTCGTCGGCGCCGAGAATGCTGGCGGTGAGCTGCACGCCGCCGGTGCCCCAGCCGTAGGGCATCGGCATTTCGCGGCCACCGAACGGCACCTGGTAGCCGGGGATCGCCACTGCCTTGAGCAGCGCGCGGCGGATCATGCGTTTGGTCTGTTCGTCGAGGTAGGCGAAGTTGTATCCGTTCATATCAACGCTCCTCCGGTTGGGGGCTGGCCGTATCGCGAGCACTATCAAGTTCGGCCTGGCGCGCGACATGTTCGCGACGCAGCCGCCTGAGCAGATCCAGCTCGGACTGGAAGTCGACGTAGTGCGGCAGCTTCAGGTGGGAGACGAAGCCGGAGGCGTCGACGCTGTCGGCGTGGGCCAGCACGAACTCCGCCTGCTGCGCCGGGCCACTGATCGGCTCGCCCAGCTCCTCGGCGCGCAGGGCGCGATCGACCAGCGCCATGGCCATGGCCTTGCGCTCGTTGTGGCCGAAGGCGAGGCCGTAGCCCCGGGTGAACTGCGGCGCGGCCTCTCGGCTGCCGCCGAACTGGTTGATCATCTGGCACTCGCTCAGCGCGATCTCGCCGACGCAGATGGTCTCGTCCCACTCCTCGACGTGGATCTCCACTTCCACCTGGCCCAGGCGAATCTCGCCGGCGAACGGATGGTTGCGGCCGTAGCCGCGCTGGGTGGAGTAGCCCAGCGCCAGCAGGTAGCCCTCGTCGCCGCGGGCCAGCATCTGCAGCCGGGCGGCGCGGTCCATCGGGTAATCGGGCGGATCGCGGGTGATATCCATGGGCTCGCTGCCGTCGTCGATCGCCTGCTCCACCAGGCCTTCGTCGTTGAGCAGTTCGAGGATCTGCGGGCATGGCTCGGCGTCGGTGACGTCATCCCGGGTCTCGGCAGGCGGCACCTCGGCACCGGCCAGCTGCAGGAAGTCGAGCAGCCGATGGGTGTAGTCGTAGGTCGGGCCCAGAATCTGACCGCCGGGGATATCCTTGTAGGTGGCGCTGATGCGCCGTTCGATGCGCATGCTGGCTGTGTCGAGCGGCTCACTGACCGCCAGGCGCGGCAGCGTGGTGCGATAGGCGCGCAGCAGGAACACGGCCTCGGTGAGATCGCCGCTGGCCTGCTTGAACGCCAGCGCGGCGAGCTCGGGATCATAGAGCGAGGCTTCGCTCATCACTCGGTCGACGGCCAGCCGCAGCTGATCGCCGATCTGGGCAACCTCGAGTTCCGGACGCTCGCGATCTCCCCGGCGGCGGTCGGCCAGCCAGCGGTGAGCTCTGGCGATCGCCTGCTCGCCTCCCTTGACGGCAACGTACATCAGTTCACCTCCTTGGCATCGGCACGCGTGACGCGGGTGCTGCGTGGCACTGCCGCCAGCCGCGCGCCGCAGCCGAAGATCATGTCCAGCCCCTGGGGGAAGCTGGCACGGTTGGCGGCCAGCCGATCCATCAGCGCCCGGCAGCCGGGAGAGTCGCCGATGTCGAGTGCGCGGGTGGTCTCGATGCCAGGCCCGGAGAGCATTGAGGGCCCGACGTTTGCCAGTTGCTCAACGACGACCAGCAGCGTGGTGCCGCGGTCGGGGTAAGTGTCGCTGCCCAGCGCAAACGGCATCTGTGGATCGAAGGATTCATGGGTCAGCAGCGCAAAATCGGCGCTCGCCGGGTCATCGGTGATGCGCGCTCCGGTGTGGAAGGTCAGCGCCTGGCGCAGGGCCGACGAGTCGAGGTCGGCGGCAATCCACACGCGTGTCTCGAGATCGCAGAGCGTCAGTACCACGCCCCACAGCGCGGCACCGAGGGCGTCACTCGGCGGTGTCTGGGGCGGTGCCGGCACGGCCAGCGTCTCGAGCGTGCCCGGCTCGGACATTGCGCCGAGAATCTGGCGGAACAGGCGCTGGCTGTCGTGGGCGGGGTCTGTCAGTCCGGGCCAGGCGGCACTCAGCGTCTCTCCCGCCACCCTCTCTCTTGTCTCCATCTCTCTTTGCTCCCTCTCTCTCTGCGCCATCGTCACTCTCCCCTGACCAGCGTGAAGAAATCGACCCGGGTGGTGGCAGCAGTGGCCGCATCACGTCGCTGGCGCGCGGCGAGCTCGTCGGCCAGCGGCGCCAGCACCTGGGTCTCGAGGGCCTCCTGCCACGCCGCGTGCTGGGCGACGGCATCGGCCAGCGCGATCAGTTCGGCGTGACGATGATCGCGCCCGCGCACCCAGCCGTGGCCGACAGTGCCGTCATCGAGCGCCATGCTGGCGCGGGTCAGGGTCATCTCGCCCAGGTGGAAAGCGTTGCCGGTGGCGCCGATGCGGCCCTTGAGCATTGCCATGCCGGTCTCCGGCCCGCGCAGGCAGCGGTGGCCGGGCAGTCGGCCCAGCGCGCCCCAGCGGGCTTCGATGTGGTGACGGGAGGAGAGCGCCAGCAGTCGCTGGCGGGCGCCTCGGGAGGTGCGAGTCATGCGTCGTCCTCGTCGGATGGAAAGAGAGCGGAAGGGTCGCTGGCGCCGTCGTGACGGCGGCCCGCGGCTTCCTCGAAATCCCGGCCCGCGGCTTCCTCGAAATCGATGTGATAGGAGAGCCGATCGGCCCGCGCCCGCCCCACGGAGACCTCCACCAGCGCCCCCTCGGCGTCGGTGTTGTCGCTGGTCATCACCAGCAGCGGGGCGTTGAGCGGGCACTGTAGCCAGCGGGTGTCGTCGCGATCGGCGCCGACGGCGTCGATGCGCACCCGCCGCCGATGCAGCTGCAGGCCGTAGTGCTGGGTCAGCAGGGCGCGGGTGGAACCGCCGCGATAGCGCGCCAGCCAGCCAGGCACCCGCTCAGGATCGAACCAGTGGCGCAGGCGCATCAGCGGGGCGTCGTCGACGGTGCGCACGGTATCGACCCGTAGCAGCGGCTCGCTGACAGGCCGTCCGAAGCGCTGGGCGATGGCCTCGGGAGGATTCACGAGCCCCTGCTCGAGGCAGCAGGTCGTCGAGGGCAGCCCGAGGCCGGCCAGGTTCTGGGTCACCTTGCTGCCGGCGCTGACGGCGTAGTCGAGTCGGCGATCGACGACCTGGGTGCCACGCCCCTGATGGCGGGTCACCATGCCGGCGGCGACCAGTTCGTCCAGCGCGCGCCGCACGGTGTGGCGGTTGACCGCGAAGCGCTTGGCGAGCTGTGCCTCGGTCGGCAGCAGATCGCCCGGGGCGTAGTCGGCACGGACCTCGCGGACCAGCACCTCGGCCAGTTCGCGGTAGCGGGGTAGTGTCAAAACTTGTCTAGACATCATCGGATACGCTCAAACCTGGATTGGAATATCCTCCAGGCCGTCTACGAAAAGTCGCCGAGCGACGCCCAGACAAGGCAAAAATTGGCGAAAAAGCGGAGTTTACGTGTGTGTAAATGAGCATTTTGAGCCGATTTTTAACGCGGTATGGGCGAGCGCAGGCAGTTTTCGTCATGGCCTAGATGAAGCGCTTGCGAACACGCTGCGAAACCATGTCCAGCAGCGTCACGGCGACGATGATCACCAGCATGATCGTGGCGGTCTCGGTGTACTGGAAACCGCGCATGGTCTCCCACAGCGACACCCCGATACCGCCACCGCCGACCATGCCAAGCACCGTGGCGGAGCGAATATTGGATTCGAAGCGATAGAGACTGACCGAGATCCACAGCGGCAGTACCTGGGGGATCAGGCCGAAGACGATCTCTTCCAGCCGCCCGGCACCGGTGACGCGGATACCCTCCATCGGCCCGGCATCGGTGGCCTCCACCGCTTCCGAGAAGAGCTTGGCGAGCACACCGGTGGTATGAACGAACAGCGCCATGGTGCCGGCGAAAGGACCGAGCCCGACGGCGACCACGAACAGCATCGCGAACACCAGTTCGTTGATCGCACGGCAGGCGTCCATCAGCCTCCGCACCGGCTGGTTGATCCACCACGGCGCCAGGTTTTCCGACGAGAGCAGGCCGAAGGGGATGGCGAACAGCACCGCCAGCAGCGTGCCCCAGATGGCGATCTGGATGGTGACCAGCATCTGATCGATGTAGTGGTCGAGACGCCCGAAGGTGGGCGGCACGAAGTCGGCGGCCAGGGTCGCCATGTTGCCGGCGTTCTGGAACAGCAGGCTCGGCGCCATCTCGGCGCCCTGCCAGGCCCAGCCCAGCACGACGACGGCAATGGCCCAGCCCAGCAGCGTGGTCCAGCGGCGTCTGCCGGATCGGGCGCGGATGTCGAAGGAAGCGGCGCTTTGCATGTGCGTTGTCCTGACGAAATCGGTGAAGGCCGAGGTGGCGCTATCGCTGGCGGCCGGGCGCTGTCCGCGACCTGCCGCCAGCGAGGGACATGGCCTAATCGACCATCGCCGTGGTGTTGTCGGCGCGCTCGGCCTGGGCGGCGTCGCGGGCTTCCATGCGTTGGTTCAGCGTGTCGAGACGGGCGTCGAGATCCGCCAGTTGCTGCTGCTTGGCATCGGCATCGAGCGAATCATCGGCGGCGACCTGGGCGCGCTGCTTGAACAGCTCGAGCTGACGGATCGGCAGCAGCTGATCGTTGTCGGAAGCGGCGAAGCCGGACCACTGCAGCGGTTCGAGGATCGCTTTCTGCTGTTCGGTATCGCCGTAGCTGAGGAAGAACTGGCGCAGTTCGTCCTTGGTCTGCTGCGGCAGATTGGTGCGCCAGACCAGCGGATCGGACGGGATCAGCGGCGACTTCCAGATCACCTTGAGCTGGGCAGCCTTGTCGGGATGGGTGAGCTCCAGGCGCTCCATGCCCTCGGTATTGAACGTGGCGACATCGACCTGGCCGTTGGCCACGGTCAGCGCATTGGTCTCGTGGCTGGCATTGAGCGTGCGCTTGAACGCCGTGTTGGGATCGACATGATTCTTGGCAAAGACGTAGTAGCCCGGCACCAGATAGCCCGAGGTGGAGTTGGGGTCGCCATTGCCGAAGGTCAGCTTGCTGGCGTTGGCGAGGATCTCCTGAACGTTGTCATAGGGGCTGTCCTTGTTGACGATCATCAGACTCCAGTATCCCGGGTCGCCGTTGGCGGCGACGGTCTGGGCGAAGATCTCGCCGCCGGCGCGATCGACCGCTTCCATCGCCGACTTGTTGCCGTACCAGGCGAGGTCGATCTTGTCGAAACGCATCGCCTGGATCACCGCGGCGTAGTCGGTGGCGAAGAACGGCTCGACCTTGACGCCCAGGGCCTTGGACATGTCATCCAGGAACGGCTGCCACTGGGTCGCCTGGTTGGTGCTCGATTCGGTGGAGATGATGCCGAAGCGCAGCGGCTCGTCGGCGGCCTGGGCGGAACCGACGGCAAGCGTGCCGCCGAGCAGGCCGAGCCCGGCGATCAGCGGCAGGGCCGTGCGGCGCAACAGGGATGAGATCATGGCGTTTCCTCGAGGTGTCGTGGGTGATGGATCGTGGGTCTTGAGTCGAATGCCTGCCCGGATCAGCCCACCGCATGCAGCGGCGGCGCGATCCGGTGGCCGGGCTGACGGGACTCGAGCTCGTCGAGACCGGCGTTCTCGTAGAGCGCCTGCAGGCGAGCATCGGTGAGGCCGGCGATCGGCCCGTCGTAGTAGAGGCGCCCCTGCTTCAATGCGATGGCGCGGCGGCAGTAGCGGCGGGCGACATCGACCTGATGCAGGGTGACGACGATGGTGCGGCCATCCTCGCGATTGATGCGCTGCAGGATCTCCATCACCTCGCGGGCACTACGCGGGTCGAGGGAGGCGATCGGTTCGTCGGCGAAGATCACCTCCGCCTCCTGCACCAGCGCCCGGGCGATGGCGACGCGCTGCATCTGGCCGCCCGACAGCGTGTTGGCACGCTGGTGGGCCAGCCCGACGATGCCGACCCGTTCGAGGGCCTGCAGCGCCTTGTCCCGCTCCTGGTGGGTGAAGCGGCCGGTCAGGGCCCGCCAGCGCGGCATCGCGCCAAGGTGGCCGACCAGCACGTTGGTCATGACGCTCAGCCGGCCGGCGAGGTTGAACTGCTGGAAGATGTAGCCGCAGCGACGGCGCTGTTCGCGGCTGGCCCCGAGCAGACGCCCGTTGCGCTGCACGTCGCGATCCAGCACCCGGACATGGCTGTGCGACTGACGATCGGCGCGTGTCAGGCCGATGAGGTGACGCAGCAGGGTCGACTTGCCCGACCCCGACGGCCCGATCAACGTGACCAGCTCGCCGGCGTGGATCTCGAAACCGATCTCGCGCAGCGCCGCATGGTGACCGAAGGATTTGTCGAGCCGTTCGACGCTAACGATGGCGGTCATACGATTCGTCCCGGAAAGTGTCGGGCCGTGATTCGGACTACGAATCCCTGGCCCCGAAGTGTTGGACACAGTCTGGCGACGTCGTGTGACGGTTATTTATCTAGACAATTAAGAAACGATGACAGCTTGGACGGTGGTACGAGCCACAAAAAAAGCGCCCGGAGGCGCTTTATCAGATATTTCAGCGGATTGAGAAATCGTGTCATCGGATCGACATCGATTCGTCGTCGAAACGTCACAGCCGAGCGACATCACGCGCCGGACTGGCGCCCTGACGTCACGCCTTCTCCTTGGCCGACAGAAAGCCGCCCTGCTGGAGCACGTCTTCGTAACCTTCGCGGAAGGTGGGATAGCGAAACGTGTAGCCGGAATCGAGCAGCTGCCGGTTATTGCAGCGCTTGCTCGAGCGACGCCGCAACGGCGACTGGATCACCTCCGGCGTCTCGACCTTGAGTCGCTTGGCGATCCACGCCATCACTTCGTGCAGCGGCGCGGAGTCGCAGTCGCTGGCCAGGTAGACCGGCTCCAGCGGCTTGCCTTCCAATGACAGCTGAACCAGATGCGCGATGACCCCTGCGCAGTCGTCGCGATGGATACGGTTGGAGTACATCGGCGGGTTCGAGGCCGCGATCCGGCCCTCCTGCACCTGGCGGATCAGCCGATCACGCCCCGGGCCGTAGATACCCGAGAAACGCACCGCCGTGCCGGGCAGATCGTGGGCGAGCAGGGCCTGCTCGGCTTCGCGCATCAGCGTACCGGAGAAACCGTTCGGGTCGGTTTCCGAGGTTTCGTCGACCTCTTCACCACCCTGCTGGGCATAGACACTCGTCGAGGAGACGAAGAGCACTCGCTCCGGCTTTTTCTCGCGGGCCCCGAACGTTTCGAGCACCGCTTTCAGCCCGGTCGGATACGCCGTCTCGTAGGCCGACTCCTCGAACCGATCCGCGGTCACCGCGTAGACGATGATGTCGGCATCCGGCAGTGCCGCCAGCGCCGCTTCGTCAGTGACGTCCAGCGCCACCGCCTCGATGCCGGTTCCCTCCAGCGCGCCGACATTGCGCCGCGCGCCGATCACGCGATGACCGGCAGCGATCAACTGCTTCCCGAGCTGAGTGCCAATATCGCCACAGCCGAGAATTAGCGTTGTTTTCTTCACCTTTCCCTAGCCTCTTGGTAAAACGTCCTTGATGATTCGTCCCTGAGGACGCGCACGCACGAGCGTGACCACGAGAATTGCGTACCGCTGTTCACTTGCCAAATCGCGCTGACAGGGAGCCTTTCGGTCCCAGCCAATGACTCTAACAGAACTCCGCTACATCGTAACCTTGGCCCAGGAGCGTCATTTCGGCCGCGCCGCCGAGCGCTGCTTCGTCTCTCAACCGACGCTGTCGGTGGCCGTCAAGAAACTCGAGGACGAACTCGGCATCGCGCTGTTCGAGCGCTCCAAGTCCACCGTTCAGGTCACACCGCTGGGCGAGCGAATCGTCGAGCAGGCCCACCGCGTGCTGGAGCAGGCCACATTGATCCGGGAGATGGCCAGCGAAGGCAAGGATCAATTGATCAGCCCGCTGCGCATCGGCGCCATCTATACCATTGGCCCTTACCTGTTCCCGCACCTGATCCCGGCACTGTCGCGCATCGCCCCGCAGATGCCGTTGTATATCGAGGAGAGTTTCACCGGCGTGCTGCGGCGCAAGCTGCGCAGCGGCGAGTTGGACGCGATCTTCGTGGCGCTACCGTTCAACGAGCCCGACGTGGTCACCAAGACGCTCTACGAGGAGCCGTTCGAGGTGCTGCTGCCCGCCGGCCATCCGTGGACGGAAAAAGCGGCGATCGACAAGGAGGACCTGCTTACCGAGCGCCTGCTGCTGCTCGGCGAGGGCCACTGTTTCCGCGACCAGATCCTCGAGGCGTGCCCGGCGATCAGCGCCCAGCTCAACAATCCCGAGAACACCCTGATTGCGGAGGGCGGCTCGCTGGAGACCATTCGTCACATGGTCGCCTCCGGTCTGGGCATCACGGTACTGCCCAAATTGGCGATCGGTACCAGCCACTACGAAGGCGGGCTGCTGGAAAGCCGGCCGTTCAAGGGCGATGTGCCGATGCGCAGCGTCGCCCTGGCCTGGCGTGCCAGCTTCCCGCGGCCCAAGGCGATCGATGCCCTGATCCAGGCGATCGATAAAATCCAGGGTAGCGACGTCGAGGCGGCATGAGCCTCGACACGCCAGTCACCGAGCTCTCCGGCGTCGGCGAGGCCCTGGCCGGCAAGCTGGCCAGGCTGGGCATCGAGCAGGTCGCCGACCTGCTGTTCCACCTGCCGCTGCGCTATCAGGATCGGACCCGGATCACCCCGATCGGCACCCTGCGTGCCGGCACCGAGGCGGTGGTCGAGGGCGAGGTGAGCGCCGCAGAGGTGGTTCGCGGTCGCCGGCGCAGCCTGCTGGTGCGGCTCAAGGATGGCTCCGGCATCCTCAGCCTGCGCTTCTTCCACTTCTCGCCGGCCCAGCAGCAGCAGTTCGTCAAGGGCGTCCAGGTGCGCTGCTTCGGCGAGGCCCGCGCCGGCAGCACCGGACTCGAGATCTATCATCCGGAATATCGCCTGATCCAGTCCGACGCCACGCCGGTGGACGAACATCTCACGCCGATCTACCCGGCCACCGAGGGCCTGGCACAACCGCGCCTGCGGGCGCTGATCCAGCAGGCGCTGAAGCGCCTGGCAGAGGCGCCGGAGGCGCTGCCGGAGTGGATTCCGGCGACGCTGCGCCAGCGCTTTCGCCTGCCGGGATTGATCGAATCGCTGCGCTATCTCCATGAACCGCCGCCCGACGCCCCCCAGGAGCGTCTGGCCGATGGTCGCCATCCGGCCCAGCGGCGGCTAGCGCTGGAGGAGCTGCTGGCGCACCAGTTGAGCCTGCGCCAGGTGCGGCTGCGCATTCAGGCCGATGGCGCCCCCCCGCTGGCCGCCGCCAGCAACCTGCAGGCGCGCTTTCTGACCCAGCTGCCGTTCTCGCTGACCCAGGCCCAGCGTCGCGTGCTCGAGGAGATCGGCCGTGACCTGGAGCGGGAGGTGCCGATGCTGCGGCTGGTCCAGGGCGATGTCGGCTCGGGCAAGACCGTGGTCGCGGCGATGGCGGTGCTGAACGCCATCGCCGGCGACTGCCAGGCGGCGGTGATGGCACCCACCGAGATCCTCGCCGAGCAGCACTTCCGCCAGTTCCGCGCCTGGCTCGAACCGCTGGGCATCGAGGTGGGCTGGCTGGCCGGCAAGCTCAAGGGCAAGGCGCGCCTGGATACCAAGGCGGCCATCGCCGACGGTCGCGTGCAGGTCGCCGTCGGCACCCACGCGCTGTTCCAGGATGACGTGACTTTCCATCGGCTGGGGCTGGCGGTGATCGACGAGCAGCACCGCTTCGGCGTCCACCAGCGCCTGGCGCTGCGCCAGAAGGGCGAGTCCGGCGGCCTGACCCCGCACCAGTTGATCATGACCGCCACGCCGATCCCGCGCACCCTGGCGATGAGCGCCTACGCCGATCTCGATCTCTCGGTGATCGACGAGCTGCCGCCGGGCCGCACCCCGGTGCATACCGTGGCCGTGCCCGACGAGCGGCGTCCGGAAGTGATCCAGCGGATCCGCAACGCCTGTGCCGAAGGGCGTCAGGCCTACTGGGTCTGCACCCTGATCGAGGAGTCGGAGGCGCTCACCTGCCAGGCGGCGGAAGTGACCCGCGACACCCTGGTCGAAGCGCTGCCGGAACTCAACGTCGGGCTGGTCCACGGGCGCATGAAGGCGCAGGAGAAGGGCGAGGTGATGGACGCCTTCAAGAGCGGCGAGCTCGACCTGCTGGTGGCGACCACGGTGATCGAGGTCGGCGTCGACGTGCCCAACGCCAGCCTGATGATCATCGAGAACCCGGAGCGGCTGGGGCTCTCCCAGCTGCATCAGCTGCGGGGCCGGGTCGGCCGCGGGCGCGTCGACAGCTACTGCGTGCTGCTCTATCACCCGCCGCTGTCGAACCACTCCCGCCAGCGGCTCGGCATCCTGCGCGACACCACCGACGGCTTCAAGGTCGCCGAGAAGGATCTCGAACTGCGCGGCCCCGGCGAAGTGCTCGGCACCCGCCAGACCGGCCTGGCGCAGATGAAGATCGCCGACCTGGAGCGCGACCGCGATCTGCTCGATACCGTCACCGCGCTGGCCCAGGCGCTGCTGGAAGAAGCCCCCGACGCCGCGACGCCGCTGATCCGCCGCTGGCTCGGCGATGAAGCCGGGCGCTACGGGCAGGTATAACGCGGCCAACGCCGCGTCGGCACGGGCATCTCAGCCCAGCGGCAGCCGGTTGGTCGACTTCACCTCGCGCAGCGACAGGCTGGAGCGGATATTGGTCACCCCCGGCAGCCGTCGCAGCTCGCGCTCCACGAACCGGCTGTAGTCGTCCAGGTCCTTGGCCACGATGATCAGCAGGAAGTCGTCATCGCCGGTGGTGTTGTGGCAGGCGAGGATATTGGGACTGGCGTTGATGATCCGCTCGAACGCCGCCACCGAGCCGGCGTGGTGCTCCGAGCAGTTGAGCTGGACGAAGGCCAGCACCCCCAGCCCCAGCCGCTTGCGATCCAGGTTGGCCTGATAGCCGGTGATCAGCTTCTCCTCCTCCAGCCGCTTGAGCCGCCGCCAGCACGGCGTCTCGCTCAGCGCCAGGGCTTCGGCCAGCTTGGCGTTGGTCATGCGGCCATCCTGCTGGAGCAGATCCAGCAGGCGAAGGTTGATGTCATCCAGCGGCTTCAAGGGAAGATCCTTCTCTATTCTGGCGATTCGCTAAAACAAGCTTGCCACCAGGCGGCAAAACGGAGCAAGAAGGCAAAGATATTTCGGCCATCTGAGGTAGCCTGTCTCCTACAATCAGCCATTCGTCACGCCGCTTCCCGCCAACCCTCCAGCGCATGAGTCATCGCCATGAAAGCCGTGGTCTTCGAAAGCTTCCAGACACCCCCCAGCATCCAGACCGTTCCCGATCCCTCCCCCGCGCCCCACGGCGTGGTGGTGCGGGTGGAAGCATCGGGGCTGTGCCGCAGCGACTGGCACGCCTGGATGGGGCACGACAGTGACATCGTGCTGCCCCACGTCCCCGGGCACGAGCTGGCCGGCACCATCGTCGCGGTGGGCAAGGATGTCACCCGCTGGCAGCCGGGGGCTCGGGTCACCGTGCCCTTCGTCAGCGGCTGCGGCGCCTGCCACGAGTGCCGCAGCGGCCATCAGCAGGTGTGCCACCACCAGGTGCAGCCCGGTTTCACCCAGTGGGGCTCCTACGCCGAGTACACCAGCCTGCAGCATGCCGATCTCAACCTGGTCGCGCTGCCAGAGAGCATGGATTTCGCCACCGCCGCGGGTCTCGGCTGTCGTTTCGCCACCGCCTTCCGCGCGGTGGTCGATCAGGGCCGGGTCAGCGGCGGGCAGTGGGTCAGTGTCTACGGCTGCGGCGGGGTCGGTCTCTCGGCGATCATGATCGCCAGCGCCCTGGGCGCCCAGGTGGTGGCGGTGGATATCGACGACGCCAAGCTGCGCCTGGCCCAGGCGCTCGGCGCCACGGTGACGCTGAATGCCACGCAGTGTGCGGATGTCGTCGAGGCGGTACGCGAGCTGAGCCAGGGCGGTGCCCATGTCTCGTTGGATGCGCTGGGTAGCCAGCTCACCTGCCAGAACTCGATCCTGAGCCTGCGCACCCGCGGCAAGCACGTGCAGGTGGGGCTGATGGCGGGTGACCAGCAGTCGCCGCCGCTGCCCATGCATCGAGTGATTGCCGAGGAGCTGGAGATTCTGGGCAGCCACGGTATGCAGGCGCACCGCTACGGCGCCATGCTCGAGATGGTCCGCCACGGCCGGCTCGACCCGGCGCGTCTGGTCGGCCAGCGCATCAGCCTGACCGAAGCGCCGGCGGCGCTGATGGCGATGGATTCGTTCCAGGGCGTGGGGGCCACGGTGATCACCGACTTCCGCTAGGCCTGCTGGAAGAAGCCTCCCGCCGATCCACTGCTGGTTGGGCGACGAGGCCGGCAGGGATGGGCAGTTCCAGACCTCGAGGCACGGGCCACGGCGCCCAGCGTCTCAGCTCGCCCCGACCGCCTTCTCGTCGTGCGCGGTCTGCGTCTGGGTCTCGATCAGGCGCGTCGCGGCTTCGCTCATCGGCACCAGCTGGCGGCTGATATGGGCGAGCTGCGCCTGGATCAGGCGACGCTCGTCGTCGCCGTCATCCTGGGCACTGGTCGGCTCCTGCTCGAAGATGGCGACGAGGTCGTTCTGTTCGGTCTTGAAGTCGGGTATCGCCTCGCGGGCGCTCAGCCCGGCGGCGATGGCATCGAAACCATCGGCAAGCCGGCGCGCGGCGACATAGGTGTCGGTATCGCTCTCGCTCGCCGCCAGCGCGCCACGATGAGCCCCCAGCGCGGAGAGATAGCCCAGCAACGTGTGCGAGACGACGAGGAAGCGGAAACCTTCGTCGGCATCCTTCTTGCGGTAGTGCCCGGGCTCCTGGAGCATGTTGGCGAGCACGGTCGAGAGCGCGGCATCGGCGTTGTGAGCGTTGCGCCGGGCCAGGCGATAGGCGAGGTCATCCTGCTTGCCGGCTTCGTACTGATGAACGATCTCGCGCAGATAGGCACTGCTGCCGGTGAGCGCCGCGCCGGCCACCTTGTGGAGCCGGCGTCCCTGCCAGTCGGGCAGGATGAAGAAGACCGCGAGCCCCGAGATCAGCGCGCCGATGAGCGTGTCGATCAGCCGCGGCATGATCAGGTCGAAACCGTCGCCGACCTGGTTGAAGCTCGCCAGCACCAGCGTGGTGATGGCGGCGGTCGCGATCACGTAGTGCTGCTCGCGGTTGGCGAAGAAGACGACACCGGCGACGATGGCGATCAGCGACTGCATCAGCGGATCGGGAAACAGGCTGATCAGCGCCCAGCCGACCACCAACCCCACCACCGTGCCGATGATGCGCTGGCGCAGGAAGCGCCGCGTGGCACCGAAGTTGGGCCGGCACACGAACAGCGTGGTGAGCAGAATCCAGAAGCCCTGGGTCGGATGAACCAGGTGCAGCACGCCGTAGCCGACCAGCAGCGCGATCGACAGGCGCAGCGCATGGCGGAAGGTCGGCGAACCCGAGGTCAGGTTGAGGCGTACCCGCTCCCAGGCGTCCTTGAAGCTGCGGGGCGAGCGATTGAACAGGCTCGCATCCTTCTGGTCGGCGACGGCGTCGGGGTTGTGGGCACTGGAGAGCTGATCCTCGAGCGTGGCCAGATTGCGCGCCAGCGCCTGCAGCGAGCGTAGCAGCGGCGTCCACGCCGGGTTGCGCTGGGCGCGCAGGTAGACGATCGAGGCGCGCAGGTCCTCGAGAGCCTGCTCGCTCAGGCTGTGGTCGAACGGTTGACGCAGCAGCAGCGCCTTGCCGAGCCGTTTGCAGGCTCGCCCCTGCTGGTCGAGCAGACGCTGGCAGCGGAACAGCACGTCGTGGTGGAAGAAGGTCTCGGCCAGCGCCGAATAGGGGTAGTGCGAAGCGCTGATTCGTTCGTGGATGTCCTGGGCGATGAAGTAGAGCCGCAGGTAGCGATTGAGCTTGCGGCTGCCACGCTGGCCTTCGAGACGCCGGAAGATCATCTCCTTGGCCTGGTTGAGCGCCATCACCACCCGCCCGTTCTGGCGCGCCAGCGCCACGCGCCGGGCCTCCACGTCGAGCCCGCGCAGCGGCTCGAACAGCGTCGCCTTGATGATCAGGTACTCGCCCAGCTCACGGTAGAGCTGGGCCATGCTCTGCTTGACCGGCTGGCGCGAGAAGAGCAGGCACCAGATGACCGAGATCAGGCCATACCAGGCCGCGCCGCCGACCAGCAGCAGCGGCTGATGCCAGAAATTGCCATCGGTGGTACCGCCGTGCTGCTCGATGTTGATCATCGAGTAGACGGAGAGAATCAGCGTGGCGGAAGCGATGGTGGCATAGCGCTGCTCGATGGCACCGAGCATGATCAGCACGAACGCGGACAGCGCGAGCCCCGGTGCGAAAAGCCACGGCCAGGGGAACAGCAGCTCCACCGAGGTGGAGGCGACGAAGAAGCAGATCAGCGTGACCAGCAGGGCCCGGACCCGGCCTTCCCAGTTGTCGTCGGTCTCGGAGAGGGCGCTGGCAATGATGCCCAGAAACAGCGGGATGGCGAGCGCGATCTGATCGAGAGTCCAGCTCAGCGCGATGGCACCGCTGAAAGCGAGGAAGACACGAAGGCTGTAGGCGAACTTGTCGAGCGTCCAGAGACGGCGCAGCGAGTGGGACAGCGAATCGGAAATCTCGGCTTCTCCAGGGTCGTGGCTCTCGAGGCACGATAGCCTGTCGGACAAGAAGTTGACAGGCGTCTTGGGTCGAAGAGCCGAAACGAACTCAAGTGCTTGGTAGCCGTTATCGGCATGCGAACCCGGCATCACGCATTAGACTTTAGTATAACGCCGCTACCCCGATTCACCACAGCTCCGACAGCGCTTTATTCCCTCGCGCTTGTCCGGCACCATCGCCCCTTTCCGCCACCGTGTCCGCAGGAGGTGCCGCTCGCGCCCGCACTCTCCGTTGGGCATTGGCGGTCTCCGTACGCCACCGTCTCATGGAGCGCCATGGCCCTCTCCGTTCGTCCGACTCGCCGCCCGCTTCGCATCCTCGGCCACAGCGTGCGCGCCATCGCCTTGATCGCCACCATCGGCTGGGGCGCTCTCGCAATCCACTTCGAGCTGCCCGGCTCGCCCGGCGTGGTGATGTCGACCCTTGCCGTCTGGTGCCTGATCGGCGGCGTCGCCTTGCTGGCGCCGCTCTGGCAACGCGCGCGGCCGCACCTCGCGCTGGCGGCACGCTGCAGCTTCGTCATCGCGCTGATCACCCTCGTTGCCTGGTGGCAGGGTTTGACTCCCCGCAGCGACCGCGACTGGGCCCCCGACGTCGCCCGTCAGCTCTCCTACGAGCGCGAGGGCGATCGGGTGACGCTACATGACGTTCGCGATTTCGAGTGGCATACGCCGGAGACCGCGACACCGCATTGGGAGACCCGCGAGTACGATCTGTCGCAGCTCGACCGTGTCGACATGATCGTCTCCTACTGGATGGGACCGGCAATCGCCCACACCCTGGTCAGCTTCGGCTTCGACGATGGCCGGCACCTGACCTTCTCGGTGGAGATCCGTCGCGAGCGCGATGAAGCGTTCTCGATCAGCGGCGGTTTCTTCAAGCAGTTCGAGGTCAACCTGATCGCCGCCGACGAGAACGATATTCTGCGCCTGCGCAGCAACGTCAGAGGCGAAGACGTCTATCTCTACAACGTGGGGCTGTCGCCGGCCGCCCGGCGCGAGCTGTTTTTGGCCTATCTCGACGAAGCCGACAGGCTGCGCGCGGACCCCGCGTTCTACAACACCCTGACCAGCAACTGCACCACCATCGTCTTCGACATGGTCGACAAGATCGTGCCGGGCCTGCCCAGGGATATCCGGCTGATTCTCTCCGGCTATCTGCCGGCGTACGTCTACGATATCGGTGGGCTGGACAGCAGCCATTCGCTCGAATTCCTGCGCCAGCGGGGCCATATCAATCCGCGCGCCCGGCAGATCCCGTACAATGCGGGGAGCGAGGCCTTTTCCCGCGCCATCCGCGATGGCGTCCCCGTCGCCGACGGCGAGACCGTTCATGCGTCACCGCCCTGACCCGAACCCAATGCCATGACTTCCCTGCGCGACGCCATCGAAAAGCGCATCAGCCACCTGACCGGCCGCACGCTGGGCGGGGTCGACTACACCGAGCCCAAGGGCGATCCCGGCCTGTTCGGTCCGGATACCGTCGCTTGGCAGATCCACGGCGAGTTCACGCCAATGATGTGTGGCGGTATCAGCGCGCTGCTGCTGCAGACGCTGCACCCGCTGGCCCTGGCCGGCATCTGGGATCACTCCAACTTCCGCCAGGACATGATCGGCCGGCTGCGCCGTACCAGCCAGTTCATCGCCGTCACCACCTTCGGTGCCCGCGATGACGCCGAGCGGGTCATCGAGCGGGTGCGCCGGGTTCACGATGGCGTCCACGGTCACGCCGCCGACGGCACGCCCTACGCCGCCAACGATCCCGAGCTGCTGGTGTGGGTCCACGTGGCCGAGACGAGTCGTTTCCTGGCCGCCCACATGCGTTATCGCAATCCCCGGCTCAGCCTCGAGAACCAGGATCGCTACTTCGATGAAACCGCACGCGTCGCCGAGGCACTGGGCGCGCGCCACGTGCCCCGATCGCGCGCGGCGATCGACGCCTATCTGGAACGTCAGCGTCGGTATCTCGTCTGCGACACACGGACCCGCGACGTGACCG
This sequence comes from Salinicola lusitanus, assembly GCF_003206045.1. GTDB lineage: Bacteria > Pseudomonadota > Gammaproteobacteria > Pseudomonadales > Halomonadaceae > Salinicola > Salinicola lusitanus. The sequence continues at coordinate 378,691 of NZ_PZJM01000009.1, read as the reverse complement.
ACGTGCTGCTGCACGCCTTGCCGCCCAACCCGATCTTCCGGTCGGCCGGGACGCTGTTCATGCGCGCCGGCATCGATCTGCTGCCCTCCTGGGCGGCGACACTGCTCAGCCTCGAGATGTCGCGACTCGAGCGCCACGCGGTTCGCGGCGGCATCCGCGCCATCGCCCCGGTAATGCGCTGGGCGGTGCGCAACGGCTCCTATCGCCGGGCCCTGGAACGGATGCAGGCGAGGGAGCAGGCTCAGCGCTGAACGCCGGTCAGCTCGCGGCGCAACCATTCGGCGAGGCGCTCACCGCGCCGGGTATCGATGCCGGGCGCCAGCCACAGCCCCAGCGACGCATCGGTCTCGATCGCCGGCCACGGCGCCATCAGCCGCCCCTGGTTCAACTCGCTCGCCACCAGCAACTCGGGCGCGATGGCGACGCCCAGGCCGGCCAGCGCAGCCTCCAGCAGATAGTAGAGATGCTCGAAACTGCGCCCCCTGGCGCGCGCGTCGGCCAGCGTCGCGTCATCGACGCCCATGGCCGCTGCCCACTGGGGCCAGGCTTGCGGCCGCGACGCCGTATCCAGCAGCGTGAGCCGCTCGAGCATTGCCCTGGCCGACCCCTTCGCTGCCGTCGTCCAGATCGCCGGTGTCGCGACCGCGACGATGCGCTCCGACATCAGTTCGAACACCGGCATGTCATCAAACCAGGGCGGCGCGGCGAAACGCAGCGTGGCATCGACATCCTCGCGACGCGGGTCGAGTTCGTTTTCGCTGGAGACCACCCGCAGGCGCAGCTCGGGCAGGTCGGCATTGAGCCGGTCGAGCCGCGGGATCAACCAGCGTGCCAGCAGGCTGCCGGGACAGGCCAGCGTGAACGGCGCCTCGTCGAGATGGCGGGTCAACGCCGAGCAGCCCTCGCTCAAGCGTGAGAAAGCCTCACCCACGGCGGGGTATAGCAGACGACCGTGACTCGTCGGCACGAGCCCGCGCCCAGCCTTCTCGAACAGTTCGACGCCAAAGTGTTCTCCCAGCGTTCGCAACTGGCGACTCACCGCACCATGCGTGACATGAAGCTCCTCGGCGGCGGCACTGACGCTGCCCAGGCGGGCGGTGGCCTCGAACGCGCGCAACGCATTGAGAGACGGTAACGTGGTCATCGCAGGCCCCTCATTAGGTGATTTTTTCTCACATTACGCGGAGAGTTTATCGATTTTTTCCCTCTCGCCGCCAGCCTAGTCTGGGGGCATCGAATCGATGACCGGATCTGAACGATGAACTCGACATTGAAGACTCTCCCCGACCACAACGGCTTTTTTGTACCCGCCACCCCTGGCGGCCACCCTTCGGGCCGTCGCCGGCGCGACGTCAAAAATTTTCCCCGGGAATTTTTGGGTGGCAGCGCGGACGATGGCCACGACACGCCGTCGAACCTGGGCTACGGCGGGCGCTATGTCGCCGAGACGCTGATGCCGCTGATCGGCGAGATCGAAGCCGCCTATGACGAGGCCCGCCTCGATCCCGCCTTCCAGGCCAGGCTGGAGGAGCTCCAGCGCGACTATGTGGGGCGCGCCACTCCGCTCTATTTCGCCGAGCGTCTGACCGAACACTTCGGCGGTGCGCGGATCTACCTGAAGCGTGAGGATCTCAATCACACCGGCGCGCACAAGATCAACAACGCCCTGGGTCAGGCGCTGCTGGCGCAGCGCATGGGCCGCCAACGGCTGATCGCGGAGACCGGGGCCGGCATGCACGGCGTGGCCGTCGCCACGATCGCCGCGCGGCTCGGCCTGGGTTGCGTAATCTACATGGGGGCGACCGATATCGAGCGCCAGCAGCCCAACGTTCAGCGCATGCGCCTGCTCGGCGCCGAGATCGTGCCGGTCCACAGTGGCACGGCGACGCTCAAGGACGCCATGAACGAGGCGCTGCGCGACTGGGTCGCCAACGTCGACCACACCTTCTACATCATCGGCACGGTGGCGGGGCCTGCGCCTTATCCGCGCATGGTGCGGGATTTCCAGACGGTGATCGGTCTCGAGACACGCGAGCAGCTGCTGACGGCGCAGGGTCGTCTGCCGGACACGCTGGTCGCCTGCGTCGGCGGCGGCTCCAACGCCATGGGACTGTTCCATGCCTTTCTCGACGACGCGGCGGTTGCCATGGTCGGCGTGGAGGCCGCCGGGGAAGGGCTGGAGAGCGGCCGCCACGCCGCCAGTCTCAACGGCGGCGCGCCCGGCATCCTGCACGGCAATCGTACCTATCTGCTGCAGGACGACGACGGCCAGATTCGCGACGCGCACTCGATCTCCGCGGGACTCGACTATCCCGGCATCGGCCCCGAGCACGCCTACCTTCACGACAGCGGCCGGGCAAGCTATGTCGCGGTCACCGACGAGGAGGCGCTCGAGGCCGTCGCGCTCTGCTGCCGGCTGGAAGGGATCGTGCCGGCACTGGAATCGGCCCACGCGCTCCATCATGCCGGGCGGCTGGCCGCCAGGCAGGAAGCGGACCAGATCATCGTGGTCTGCCTGAGCGGTCGCGGCGACAAGGACATGGACACCATCACCCGTCACCTGATGCCCGAGGAGGCCGAATCATGAACGCACCGTCATCGACGATCGACACGCAGCAGACCGAGACCCCGCGCCCTGTCTCTCCCCTGACCGATTCACGCCTGGCGCGCCGTTTCGCGGCGCTGAGTGTCGAGAATCGCGCCGCGCTGGTGACCTACGTGATGGCCGGCGACCCCGATCCCGTCACCAGCGGCGATCTGCTCGCCCGGCTGCCGGCCGCGGGCGCCGACATCATCGAACTGGGGATGCCGTTCAGCGACCCGATGGCCGACGGCGTGGCCATCCAACGTGCCGGACAGCGGGCCCTGGCGAATGGCCAGACCCTGGCGCGAACCCTGGAGATGGTGCGCGATTTTCGCCAGCGCGACGAGGAGACGCCGATCGTGCTGATGGGTTATCTCAATCCGCTCCAGCGCTTCGGCGAGGATCGCTTCCTGCAAGCGGCAGCGGAGGCCGGTGTGGATGGACTGATCCTGGTCGACCTGCCGCCGGAGCACGGCGCCGCGCTGACGGCCAGGGCACGCGACCTGGGTCTGGCGCGAATCCCGCTGGTGGCGCCGACGACACCGCCCGAGCGACTGCCGGCCCTGCTGGCGCAGGGTGACGGCTTCGTCTATCGCATCGCCTTCAACGGCGTGACCGGCAGTCGGCGACTCGATATCGCGGCGGAGCTGGGTCGCGCGCTCGACGATCTCAAGCGGCAGTCACCGTTGCCTGTCGCCGTCGGCTTTGGCGTGCGCGACGGCGACACGGCCGCCGCCATTGCCAGGGTCACCGACGCGGTGGTCGTCGGTAGCGCGCTGATCGAGCGACTCGCCGAGTCAGGTCCGGAGGGTGCGCTGGCGTTGATCCGGGAACTGGCCGATTCGATCCAAGGTGCGCGAATCGACGAATCCTGAGTGCGCGCAATCGTTCGATTTTGCGCATCGATACATGCATAAAAACGCGCTTTTGTTCGATTAATTGATCGATAAACTGTCTCCATCGCGCCGCGGCTGACGCTCGGCGCCCGCAACCAGGAGACACTCCATGTTGACGATCAGACACGCTGGCGAGCGCGGTTACGCCGATCACGGCTGGCTCAAGAGCTATCACTCTTTCTCGTTCGCCGGCTACCACGATCCGAAACACGTCCACTTCAGCGTACTGCGGGTCATCAACGAAGATCGCGTGGCGCCCGGTCAAGGCTTTGGCCGGCACGGCCATCAGGACATGGAGATCTTCTCCTATGTCCTGAGCGGCGAGCTGGGTCATCGGGACACCCTGGGCAACGGCTCCTCGATCGGCCCCGGCCGGGTGCAGATCATGACCACGGGAAGTGGCGTCGAGCACAGCGAGTTCAACCACTCGACCAGCGAACCGGTCCACTTCCTGCAGATCTGGCTGTTCCCGCGAGAGCGCGGCCTGACCCCGCACTACGCCGAGAAGGATTTCACGGATGCCGACAAGCGTGGCCGGCTGTGCCTGATTCTCTCGCCTGACGGTCGCGACGGTTCGCTCACCCTGCAGCAGGATGCCTTCATCTACGCGTCGCTGCTCGACGCCGACGAGCGTGTCGAGCTGGCACTGGCCGATGGCCGTCAGAGCTACGTCCATGTGGTGCGCGGCAAGGTGAGCGTCAACGGCCAGGCGCTCGAGGGCGGCGATGCGCTGATGCTGGTGGAAGAGCCAGGCGTGACCCTGGAACACGGCGAGGATGCCGAAGTGCTGGTATTCGATCTGCCGACGATATCCTGATCTGAATCGTGGCGGCCACCTACGGGTGTCCGCCATTCGAACAGCGTGAAAGACCACCCAACTCGAGGAAGTTACCGATGATGTCGAACAAGATCGTCCTGGCTACGGCCCTGCTGGCGTCGACGGCAAGCGTCAGCGCGATGGCAGATACCACGACGTACCAGATGGATCCCACGCATACCAGCGTCGTGGCTTCCTGGAGCCACTTCGGGTTCTCCCACCCGACGGCCACGTTCTCGGACGTGACCGGCACCATTCAGTTCGACGAGGACGACGTCGCCAATTCCCGTGTCGAGGTGACCATTCCGGTCAAGACCGTGGACACCAAGGTGCCGGCGCTCAACGAGGAGTTCCTGGGCAGCGAGTACTTCGACGTTGCGCAGTATCCCGACGCCACGTTCAAGAGTACCGAGATCGAATCGATGGGCGAAGATAGGTACGACGTGCATGGCGACCTGACCCTCAAGGGCGTGACCAAGCCGGTCGTGCTGCACGCCACGCTCAATGGCGTTGGCGAGCATCCGATGGCGAAGGTGCCGGCGCTGGGCTTCGACGCCGAGACGACCCTTCAGCGCAGCGATTTCGGCCTGGATCAGTATGTGCCCAATGTCAGCGATGACATCACCATTCGCCTGTCGAGCGAAGCCGAAGCCGCCAAGCCGTCCACCGCACAGTAAAGACGGGATGCCGGCCGGCATTCCCGCCGGCCGATAACAAGCGCCCCTGGCAGTTCATCACTGCCAGGGGCGCTGCGGTTCAGGGCCGGCGCATACTCAGGATCGGCTAGAGATGCTTGAGCAGTCCCTGCAGTCGTTCCAGATCGCGGGAGTCGCCCACCAGCCGCAGGCGGCCATCGAACAGCCCCTCTCGGAAGGCGCGCTGAGACGGTTTACGGAGAAAGCGAGTCGCGCTGTCGGCGTCACGAAAGCGCAGCTCCAGCGCCAGATCCACCGGCAGGCCGGGAGCGCTCTGGATTGCCTGGGGCGTCATGCGATAGTGCCGAGCAATCGACAGGTCCTCGGTGGCCACACCCCAGTCGAACCGACGGAGCTTTTCCAGCGTGTCGCGGAATGCCGCCTTGCGCGAACGCGCGCGTTTGAGCATCACGCCAAGCCACCAGAGCATCAACTTGAGCTTCATGCCACCTCGCACGACCGATCAACAGGACAGGGAATGTATCGAAGAATGCCGACCCGCCGGTATCGGGACGGATCGGCTATCGCTGCGCTCATTGGCGGATGAGCGACTCGGGAATTCGAAACCCGAACTTACTTGCTGACGGCGTCCTTGAGAGCCTTGCCGGGCTTGAAGGCCACGGTCTTGCTGGCCGGGATGTTCAGCGGCTTGCCAGTCTGCGGGTTCTTACCCGTCCGTGCGGCACGCTCGCGAACCGTAAATGAACCAAAACCGATCAAGGTGACATCGCTACCTTTGGAAACCGTCCCGGTGATTTCGTCGAGAATGACGTTCAGCACCTGACTGGCCTTGTCCTTCGAAAGATCCGCACGCTCGGCAATCGCCGCAGCGAGTTCTGGCTTACGCATAGAGCCCTCCTAGTTTGGCTATGGCGTCACCTGAAACGCCTCGCATCTAAAACGAGTTGTTGTTCTCGATGAGGGGAATGCCCTCCGAACGCATAATAAGCCGCTCGGGGCGCGGTTTGTCCAGCATCAGGTGACGATTCATGGCTGATACAACCGTAGCCACCGAGGCTAGCCTAGCAACGGGGGGGCAGCTCGCGCCAGTTCGACTTTACGACGAACGCAGCGCCCGGTCAGCGCGAAGCCCAGCAACCGCCCTGTCTGATCCTCGGCCAGGGCGCTGAAATCGCTGGCCTCTCCCTCGATCCGCCAGTGGTGCGGGGGTTCACGCGGTGGCAGCGCGACAACCGGTAGCAGCGGTGTCTTGACCACCACCGGCCAGGCGCCGTAGCTCGCCTCGGTCGGGGTGCCGGTCAGCGTTGCCGCCAGCGCCTTGACCGCGGCCTGCAGTGGCTGAACGTACATGGCGCTCACTCCGCCGGCCGGGGCGCCGAGCCCGTCGACACAGGCCACGTCACCCAGCGCGAAGATATCCGGCGCACTGGTCGCGAGCCGGCGGTCGGTCAGGATACCGGCCGGCGACACCGCCAGCCCTGCGGCCTCGGCCAGGCCGGTACGCGGGCGCAGCCCCGTCGCGACCAGCACCAGATCCGCTGCCAGCACTTCGCCATCGTCGAGTGCCAGCGTCATACCGTCGCCATCGTCGTGAAGCGCTGTCACCTGACGTTCGAAATAGCCGCTAATACCGGCTTCGGCGAAGGCCTCGCCGAGTGCCCGCCCCAACGGTGGTGGCAGCAGGCGTGGCAGCGGCGTCGGCTCGGGCGCGACCAGCGCGATCCGGTGGCCTCCTGCATGGAGATCATTGGCGAACTCGCAACCCACCAGCCCGGCGCCGATGATGGCGATGCGGGCCTGCTGGCCGGGATGACGATCCAGCACCCCGCGCAAGCGACGATAGTCATCGAGATCGTTGATCTGAAAGACCCGGTCGCGTAGCGAAGACGCCACCTCGAACGGCTGCCGGGGGGCGGCGCCGGTCGCCAGCACCAGCTGGCCGTAGGGTAGCGTCTCGGCACCGATCACCAGCCGGTGGCCGACGGGGTCGATGGCATCGACGGGCGTCCGGGTACGGACCCGCGCCTTCAGCGTCGCGGCCAGGCCCACCGCATCGTGCATGGCCAGCGATTGTGGCGTCTGCCGCTTGGCGAAGGCGCTGGAGAGCAGCGGCTTGGTGTACTCGTCGCCGCTGTCGGCACTGATCAGGGTGATCGGCCGCTCACCATCACGGCTCCGAACGGCTCGGGCCAGGCCCACGCCGGCCATCCCGGTGCCGATGATCGTCAGGGGCGCGCTGGAGGGATCGGATTGACTCATTGCGGGGCTCGTCGGTCGGTCGTCTCGAGGCCTCATGTTACACTACGCCGCCTTCGACCCGCGCCGTCCCGGTAGTCCCTGACCGTTCCACGGCGCTTTCCTGATGCGTCCTGATGGAGTCGCTTCGCGTGCCCTCAGCTTGTTACTGCCATGCACTGTCGCCCGCCGAACGATCCTGGCGATGGATTCGCTGGGCTCCCGCCGTCACCCGCCGACCTTGCATGAGCGCCGCCTGGTGGCAGTGGGTGGGCTCTACCGATTCGCTCACCGCCCGGTTGGTCGCGGCCTCCAGGCGCCCCTTCCGGGTCAGGCTGGAACACCAGGGCGTCGAACGACCGCGCCGCGACGAGGCGCTTGCCTTGGGGCTGGCGCCTACCGACCTCGCCTGGATACGCGAGGTCACGCTGATGAGCGGCGAGCGACCGTGGGTGGCGGCGCGCTCGGTCGCTCCACTGGATCGTACCGGTTGTCGGCGCCTGCGCACGCTGGGCGAGCGTTCGCTGGGGAGTTGGCTATTCGCGCAGCCCGATCTGCAACGCGACCCGATCGAGGTGGCGCGAGTCTCCGCGGACGCAGAGGGCGTGTGGCTGCGGCGATCACGTTTCCGCCACGGCAGCATTCAACTGCTGGTGCAGGAGTGCTTCCTGCATGAAATGGCGGAGGACCTGGGCCTGGCTCTCCCGGAACGACGACCGACGGCCTGAACGACGGCTCCCACCTCGAAGCGAGGCCGCAGTTACAGTAAAGTCGTTGCCGATTCAGAGGCCTTGCCGTTTCGGAGATTCGTATGCCCAGCGCCGGTTCCCCTTCCACGCCCCGCGGCCTCGCCCGCCTGCCGGACTTCCTGCGCCTGACCCGGCTCGACAAGCCGATCGGCACCTGGCTGCTGATGTGGCCGACGCTGTGGGCACTGTGGCTCGCCGCCGGCGGCCTGCCGGATCGCGCCAACCTGATCATCTTCGTGCTCGGCGTCTATCTGATGCGCGCCGCCGGCTGCGTGGTCAACGACTACGCCGATCGCAAGATCGACGGCCACGTCAAGCGCACCCGGGAGCGCCCGCTGGCCACCGGACGCATCCGCGAGCGCGAGGCCAAGATCCTGTTCGCGGCGCTGGTGGCGGCGGCCTTCGTGCTGGTCTGCTTCACCAACCTGGCCACGGTCCTGCTCTCCTTCGTCGGGGTGGCGCTGGCCGCGCTCTACCCCTTCATGAAGCGCTACACCCACCTGCCCCAGGTGGTGCTGGGGCTGGCGTTCTCGTGGAGCATCCCGATGGCGTTCATGGCGGTGAGTCGCAGCGTGCCGCTGGAGGCGTGGCTGCTGCTGCTGGCCAACCTGGCCTGGACCGTGGCCTACGACACCCAGTACGCCATGGTCGACCGCGACGACGACATCAAGATCGGGGTGAAATCCACCGCGCGCCTGTTCGGCCGCGCCGACAAGCTGATCATCGGTCTGCTGCAGCTGCTGACCCTGGCGTTGCTGGCCTGGGTCGGAGCGCGGCTGGCACTGGGCGGTTTCTTCTGGCTGGGGCTGGCCGCGATGGCGGCGACCTTCGTCTACCAGCAGTGGCTGATCCGGGAGCGCGAGCGCGGCCCCTGCTTCCAGGCCTTCCTCAACAACTTCTGGTCGGGACTCTTGCTGTTCGCCGGACTGGTGCTGGCGCTGTGGCCGCCGGCCTGAAAGGCGCGATTGTCGTAGCTGTCATATCGATGTCATATTTTCACGATGTAATCGTCACCGTTCTGTCACGGCCGGTCGCTACGCCCGATGGCGTCATCGACGCCACGCAACAAAGCGAACCGGCGGCTCACTCGAGGCACTGCGCATGAGCTCCAAGACCGTACTCATCGTTGACGACGAAGCGTCCATTCGCGAAATGATCGCCGTTGCCCTGGAAATGGCCGATTATCGTGTGCTGGAAGCCGACAACGCCCAGACCGGCCACGCCATGGCGCTGGACCAGAAACCCGACCTGATGCTGCTCGACTGGATGATGCCCGGCACCAGCGGCATCGAGCTCGCGCGTCGCCTGAAGCGCGAGGAGGCTACCGCCGAGATGCCGATCATCCTGCTCACCGCCAAGGGTGAAGAGGACAACAAGGTCCAGGGGCTGGAGGCGGGCGCCGATGACTACATCACCAAGCCCTTTTCGCCGCGCGAGCTGGTGGCCCGACTCAAGGCGGTACTGCGCCGGGCCACGCCGCCGGGTATCGAGGAGGCGGTCGAGGTCGAGGGGCTGCGGCTCGACCCCTCCAGCCACCGCGTCACCTCCCATGGTGGCGCCCTGGAGATCGGCCCGACCGAGTATCGTCTGCTGCAGTTCTTCATGACCCACCAGGAACGTGCCTACACCCGCAGCCAGTTGCTGGATCAGGTCTGGGGCGGCAACGTCTACGTGGAAGAGCGTACCGTCGATGTGCATATCCGCCGGCTGCGCAAATCCCTCGGCGAAGCGCACCAGCATCTGGTCCAGACCGTGCGCGGCACCGGCTACCGCTTTTCGGTCAGGGAGTAAGTCAGGACGTGCGCTACTGGATCAACGAACTGTGGCGCCTCGGCTACATGCTGTTCGGGCTCGGCGCCATGGGACTGTTGCTCGGCGAGCTGGGCGACGACCTGCTCGCCGGGCTGGGCTGGGGTCTAGCGGCCGGCCTGGGGCTCTATGTCTTCCTGCACCTGCGCCACGTGCGCATGCTCTATGTCTGGCTGCTGAAGAATCCCCGCGAGGCGCCACCACCCGGCACCGGAGTCTGGGGCGACCTGTTCGATCGCCTGTATCACTATCAGAAAGCCCAGACCCAGCTGCAGCAACGACTGCGCGATATCCTGCGGCGCATCCAGGACTCCTGCGAGGCGATGCGCGACAGCGTGGTGATGCTGGATCCCAATGGCGACCTGGAGTGGTGGAACAGCGCCGCCGGCGACATGCTCGGCCTGCAGCCCGATCACGACCGCGGTCAGCCGATCACCAACTTCCTGCGCGATCCCCGTTTCATCGCCTACTTCGAGACGGGCGACTACCGCGAGCCGCTGCTGATTCCCTCCCCGGTCCAGGCCAATCGTACCCTGCAGTTCCATCTCACCCTGTTCGGCGACAACGAACGCCTGCTGATGGCGCGGGACGTGTCCCGGCTGCATCAGCTGGAGATGATGCGCCGCGACTTCGTCGCCAACGTCTCCCATGAGCTGCGCACGCCGCTGACGGTGCTGGCCGGTTATCTCGAAACCTACTCGGACCACGCCGACCAGCTGCCGACACGCTGGCAGCGAGGCTTCTCGCAGATGCAGGCGCAGACCACGCGCATGCAGAATCTGGTCGAGGATCTGCTGCTGCTCTCCCGGCTCGAGATCGATAGCCCCGACGACGACCGCGATACGCTGGACGTGACGACGCTGCTAGGCGAGATCGTCGCCGATGCCCGGGAGTTGAGCGCCCAACGCCACCAGTTGTCGATAGAAGCCGACGAGTCGCGGCGACTGCTGGCGAACACCAAGGAGATACGCAGCGCCGTCTCCAACCTGGTCTTCAACGCCGTTCGCTACACACCGGAAGGCAGCACCATCACCCTGCGCTGGAAGCCCTGGCATGACGGCGCCGCCATCGAAGTGGAAGACAACGGCGAGGGTTTCGATCCCATCCATATCCCGCGACTGACCGAGCGCTTCTATCGCGTCGACAAGGGTCGCAGCGCCGCCACCGGCGGCACGGGGCTGGGCCTGGCCATCGTCAAGCACGTGCTGCTGCGCCACGACGCCAGCCTGGAAATCGTCAGCCGCCCGGGGCTCGGCGCGCGCTTCCGCTGCGTGTTTCCCGCTGCCCGACTGGTCGAGCCTGACACAGGGTCGGCGCCGTCCCCCTGAACGACGCCGTCGCTGCCCACGGCGGGCCCTCCTCCCTCCAGGCCGGCATGGCCGCCGAATCGCGTCGGGCAACGTCGGCGCACCCCAATCCGGCCCGATCACGCGCATCGCGGCGAAATCGCACGAATCGATCTCAACCTTGATTAGAGCCTGCCGATAAAGTGAGCGGATTATTAGTTTAATCCTCCATATGAATCGACAGATACCTCGGAAAGGAACGGTTTTCGCGATGACGATGCGGCAAAAACTCTGGATCACGGTAGGACTGATGTGGTTCGGCATGCTGGTGCTGGTGGGCTGGATGGCCCTGGAGAAGCGCGATACCTTGATGGCCGAGCGCGTCAGCAGTCTCAAGAGCTTCGTGGCCAGCGCCCAGACACTGGTCGAGCGCTATGTCCAACGCGCCAACGATGGCGAGTTCTCCGAACAAGCCGCCAAGGACTTCGCCCGCAGGAACCTATCGGCGCTGGATCTCGACGGCAGCTATGTCTACGCCTTCGACAGCGATATTCATCTGGTCTATCACCCCAAGCGCGAAATCGGCACGGACATGAGCGGTTTCCGCGACGACAACGGCATCTATTTCTATCGCGAGCTCAAGGCGCTGGCGGACTCCCCCGACGACGGCACCCTGGAGTACACCTCCACCAACGCCGATGGCCAGGACATATCGCGCCTCAACTACGTGCGCTACGTCCCCGAGTGGGACTGGTATCTCGCCGCCAACGTCTATATCAGCGACATCCAGCAGGCGTTCTGGGCCGGCGTGTTGAAGATGAGCCTGATCGCCGGTGCCATCGGCATCATCATCACGCTGATCATGGGCTGGATCATCCGCAACGTGCTGGGCGACCTGGGGGGCGACCCGCGCCAGGCGCGAAACGCGATCCGGGGCATGGCCGAGGGCGATCTCACCACCGCGCTGAAGATCGGCGCCGGCGACCGCCACAGCCTGCTCGCGGCCATCGAGGGCATGCGGATTCACTTGGCCGAATCGATGACCAACGTTCGCCACGCCTCGACCACCATCACCGTCGGCGTGGGCCAGATCCACAGCGGCAACCAGGACCTGGCGGCGCGAACCGAGCAGCAGGCGGCCTCCGTCGGCGAGACGGCCTCCAGCATGGAGGAGCTGACCCAGACCGTGCGTCAGAATGCCGACAACGCCCGCCAGGCGAGCGGCCTGGCCGGTGAGGCCCGCGCCACCGCTGCGGAGGGCGGCGAGATGATGGATCAGGTCGTCTCGACCATGCAGGGCATCACCGACAGCTCGCGCCGGGTCACCGAGATCGTCGGCGTGATCGACTCGATCGCCTTCCAGACCAATATCCTGGCGCTCAACGCCTCGGTGGAAGCCGCCCGGGCCGGCGAGCAGGGTCGGGGGTTCGCGGTCGTCGCCAATGAAGTCCGCACTCTGGCCAGCCGCAGCGCCGAGGCCTCCCGCGAGATCCGCGAACTGATCGACGCCTCGAATCGCAGGATCGACGCCGGTTCCGAGATCGTCGGGCAGGCCGGCGGGACCATTCGTCGTGCCGTGGATTCGGTGGCCCGCATGACCGATCTGATCGAGGAGATCTCGATCGCTTCCGGCGAACAGTCCAACGGTATCGACCAGGTCAACGAGGCCGTCGTGCAGATGGATCACGTCACCCAGCAGAACGCCTCGCTGGTACAGCAGGCATCGGCCGCCGCCGCCACGCTCAATGCGCAGGTGGCGACGCTGGAGCGGGCACTGGCCGGGTTCAAGATTCCCGATGTCGAATACGACGAGAGGGTATCGCGCTATCGCTCGCCGTCACCCTCGACCCCGGCGCCGATATTGGCGGCGGCCTCCTCGCCGGGAGGCAAGACCGCGACACGCTCGGCACCGAGCGATAACGACGATTGGGAGTCGTTCTAGAGAGCCCTCTCGACCCGGCCCTGTCTCCCATCCGCCTGTCTTCCGCCACTGGCTCGGGTTATGGTGGCGGCATCCCGCGATACGGAGTGCCGACAGGTGATATCGATCCCTCCTCTCTGGTGGTGCCGACGACTCGGCGCCACCGTCTTCGTGCTGCTGCTGTCGAGTGTCATGGTCGAAACACGCGCCGATGCGGTGCCTATCACCTTCCCCGACAGCGTCCAGCAGGGCTCGATGGTGATCGGACGCGTGCCGCCCGGCAGCCAGGTCACCGTGGCGGGACACGATCTCCGGGTTACCGGCTACGGCACCGTGGTCTTCGGTGTCGGCCGCGATGCCAGCGGTCGTCAGACAGTGTCGATCATCACGCCGGATGGTCGTCAGCAGAGTGCGGCGGTCGCGATCACGCCCCGGGACTGGCCGATCGAGCGCATCGACGGCGTGCCGCCCAGGACCGTCTCGCCGCCGCCGGAGATCGCCGCCCGCATCGCCCGCGAGCAGGCCGCCGTCAGCGCCGAGCGCAAGCGCAACGACGACCGGGTGGGGTTCGCCCAGACCTTCGTCTGGCCGGTGGAGGGGCGCATCAGCGGGCGTTTCGGCAACCAGCGCATCTACAACGGCACGCCGGGATCGGCGCACTCGGGCATGGACATCGCCGCCGCCGAGGGCACGCCGATCAAGGCCCCGGCGAGCGGCGTGATCACCTTCGCCGACGATCTCTATCTGACCGGCGGTACGGTGCTGCTCGACCACGGTTACGGCATCAGCTCCAATTTCCTGCATCTGTCGCGGATCGACGTGAAGGTCGGCGATCGCGTCGAGCAGGGCGACGTGATCGGTGCGGTGGGGGCGACCGGGCGCGCCACCGGGCCCCACCTGCACTGGGGCATGAACTGGTTCGATACCCGCATCGACCCGCTGTTGGTACTGGAGCGAGGCCGTTAGTCACGAACGCAGCTAGGCGCTTTCCCGTTTCCAGTAGCCCGTGACCAGATGCTGCCCCTTCTGCAGCCCGAACTCCTGCTTGAGCCGCTTCCTCAGGCGCTGGCTGACATCGGCTTCACCGGCGAACCAGACGAACAGATCGTCGCGGGTATCGGACATCGCCTCGACCACCGCCGAGGCAAGCTGCTCGCTCGGCGCGTGACCGCGACAGCGGTACCGCCAGCTGATGCGGCAGTGATCGGCGACCGGCAGCTCCAGCTCATCCACCGGCGATTCGACCTCCAGCCACGCCTCGACCTGCGCGCTCGCCGGCAGTGTCTCCAGCAACCGCGCGATGGCGGGAATGGCCGTCTCGTCGCCGGCCAGCAGGTAGTGGGATGCGTCGGCGACGCCCCGGCCGTAGGGACCGGCCATGCCACAGATGTCGCCCGGTTTGGCTCGGCGGGCGAAATCGCCTCCCGGCCCCGGGGCTTCGTGTAGCAGGAAATCGATCTCCACCTCGCCGCTGGCGACGTCCAGGCGGCGAATGGTGTAGTAGCGAATCTCGGCCCGTCGATCTTCCGGCGGCCATTGGGTACCGCCTTCCGCGGTGGGTCGGGGCCACTGGGGGCGATCGATGCCGACCGGGGGGAAATGCAGCCGCACGTGCCACTCTTGCGGATGATCGAAGCGCGCCAGGTTTTCGCCACTCAGGGTCAAACGACGGATGCTGGGGCTGAGCTCCTCGACCCGGGTCACCCGCATCTCGCGAAAATTGGCGAAGGTCGGTGCCGCCACCACGTCGCCATGCCAGTGCAGTGGCAGGGCGTTCTCGCCAGCGAACAGCGAGACGTAGTGCTCGATAATGCCGCGCAGCGTCTCCAACCCATCTCTCGCGTCGGCTTCGGCCTCGAGGTGAAGGCCGACCCGGCTCACCGAGAAGCGTGCTTCGCCACCCGGCAGATCGATCGCCACCTGGCGCTCGTCGCTGCGGTAGGCCACATCGTACTCATCCAGAAACGATATCAGGCGCAATCGAAAATCATTCACATCGGTAAGCGTCAGTGTGGCGTCGCAGCGTTGTGCAGTCATGGTATCGGATCGTCGCGAGGGTGGATCGATGAGCGGAGCCGGCAGGACGCCAGCGCGATCAGCGTATCAGAAAAGGCGCTACGGGGGGAATCCTTGCCGAGGCGGGTACCAACGCAGGATGCCCCCGAAACGGGGGCATCCTTGAACGGCCTGACATCGGAATATCGACCCGATGATCAGGCAGTCGCTTCGGCGTAGCGACGGTTGACTTCGTCCCAGTTGATGACGTCGAAGAACGCCGCGATATAGTCCGGACGCTTGTTCTGGTACTTCAGATAGTAGGCGTGTTCCCAGACGTCCAGTCCCAGGATCGGCGTCAGGCCTTCCATCAGCGGGCTATCCTGGTTGAGGGTGTTGATGACCTTGAGCTTCTTCTCGGGCGTCACCACCAGCCATGCCCAGCCACTGCCGAAACGGCCGGCTGCCGCCTTCTTGAACTCTTCCTTGAAGGTCTCGTAGCCGCCCAGCTCGCTGCTGATGGCCTCGCCCACCTTGCCGGTCGGCTCGCCACCGCCATCCTTGGACATCACGGTCCAGAACAGGGAGTGGTTGGCATGACCGCCGCCGTTGTTGATGACGGCCTGGCGCTTGTCCTGCGGCACCTTGTCGATATCGGCCATCAGCTTGTCGACCGGCACCTCCTCGAGACCCGTGCCTTCCAGCGCGGCGTTGAGGTTGTTGACGTAAGTCTGATGGTGACGAGTGTGGTGGATCTCCATCGTCATCGCGTCGATCTTGGGTTCCAGCGCGTCATAAGCGTAGGGTAGCGACGGTAAGCTATGAGCCATGATCAAAACTCCCTTTCATGAGGAGGCATTGCCCGACGTGGGCGCCTCTCGGGTGAATCAAAATAGTGAGCAACGCGTCGCGGTGTCAAGCGAGCCCGATCTTCGCACAGCGTTGCTACGATGAAATATCACATTGATTTCAAAAGATTTTCCGAAGCCTTGGCAAAGCTGACTTCACTGCTTCGGCAAATCTCCCTGCCGTACCAGTCTAGATGGCGTGCTCCAAGGCGGCTTTCAACCCCATTTGCCATTTTTCTTGTCGACCCAGGCTTCGTTGGTGCGCGCCAGTCGTGCGCCATCAGCGGGTGGCCGGCACCATGGAGCGGTAGTAGCGATCCCATAGCATGACGCCACCGGCAACACCGCCGGGCAACAGAATCAGATTGAGCACCGGCACCCAGGTCGCCACCGACATGCAAGCGCCGTAGGTCAACGTCGGCCACCAGCGCCCGCGCAGCCGACGACGCATGTCGGTGAAGCTGACCTGATTGTTGTCCATCGGGTAATCGAGATACTGGACGGCCATCATCCAGGCCGAGAACGCCGCCCACAGAAAGGGGGTGATCAGGTTCAGCCCCGGCACGAACCCCAGCAGGAACAGCACCGCCATGCGCGGCAGGATATAGCCCAGCTTGACCAGTTCCCGCCCCAGCGCATCGACGCCGGTCTTGATCCAGCCGCGCTCGTCGCTGGGCGGCCGCCCGGTGACCCGGGTTTCCACCTTTTCGGCCAGGAAGCCGTAGAACGGCGCCGCGATCAGGTTGGAGACCAGGGTGAAAGTGAAGAAGACGATCAGCGCCAGGGCAACCACCAGCAGCGGCCAGATAAGCCACTCGAGCCAGGTCAGCCAGCCCGGCACCTGGCGCATGCCGTAGTCGAGCCAGCCGCCGAAGTTGCCGATCAGATAGTAGATGGTGCCGCCATACAGCAGCAGGTTGACCAGAATCGGACCGATCACGAAGCGGCGCAGCCCGGGTTCGAACACCAGGCGCGTGCCTTGGATAATCGCTTGAAGGGGATAGATCATGCTGAATCCGTCGACCAGACAAAGTGTTGCGTGATCGACACGCTAACACACTCCCTGCGGCGCGGCGTCAATCCTGACCCCGCATGCTCACCAGCCGGCGAGCGACGGGCACCAAGCAAGTCTGAAAACCCCGCCCCTTGCCCATACGGCGTCAACGCTCGACTGGGCGCACCAATCCGGCCCTCTCTGGCGCCGATCCTGCGCTGCGCCCACGGATGAGGCGGGAAGCACATCGAACTGCAGGGTATGGGCCCAGGACCGGCCTGCGCCCGTCGGCTTTTCAGCCAGACCTAGCGCTTGTCGCTTCGGCCCAGGGCTTCCCGATCGAGCTCGTCCACCGAGGTATGGCGGATGTCGCGCCCCTTCACCAGATAGATGACGTGCTCGGCGAGGTTGTCGGCGTGATCGCCGATACGCTCGAGCGCGCGCAGCACCGTCATGACGCTGAGCACGCCACCGATGGAGCGAGGGTCTTCCATCATGAAGGTCGCCAGCGATCGCATGGCCGTGGTGTACTCGCTATCCACCGACGCGTCTTCCTGAACCACCTTCAACGCCAGTTCGGTATCGAAGCGGGCGAAGGCGGTCAGCGAATCACGCAACATGCTGCGCACGTGTTCGCTGATGTGACGAATCTCCACGCTGCCCTGGGGGATACGCCCCGACTCGATCAGATCGATGGCGTTGCGCGCGATCTTGTTGGCTTCGTCGCCCATCCGCTCGAGATCATTGGTAGCCCGAATGACCGCGATCACCAGGCGCAGATCGGAAGCTGCCGGCTGGCGACGCGCCAGAATCCGCACGCACTCCTCGTCGATCTTGAGCTGCATGTCGTTGACGCTGGTGTCGTTGTCGCGCACCCGGATCGCCAGTTGGCTGTCGCCATCCAACAGTGCATCCAGCGCTTCCTGGAGCTGCTTCTCGACCAGCCCTCCCATGGCCATCAATTGGGTCTTGATGGTCTCGAGATCCTGATTGTACTGCTGCGAGATGTGCTGACTGTGGGTATCGCTGGTGATATCCATGCGTGACTCCGACGGCTTGTCTTGGGGGCGTTGACGTATCTGGCACTGTGACTGGGCAGTCGAGCCTGCCAGCAAGGATCTGTCTTCGATGGCCTGAACGCGACAGGCGTAGAGACACCTATAGCCGCGATCATCGCACGGAATTGTTGCAACTTCGTGACGATGACGGATTCACAGCGGGGTCAGTTTGGCGAATCCCAGTACCAGCCACTTGTCGCCCTCGCCCTCGAAACTCACATGCACCCGAGCCCGAGCCCCTTCGCCCTCGGCATCGAGTATCACGCCCTCGCCGAACAGCGGATGGCTGACGCGCTGGCCGAGCGACAGCGATGGCAGATCGTCGCCGCCTTCAACGCCCTGCTGACGCGCCGGCCCCACGTTGGGCCGGGAGGTCACCGGTCGCGATACCTGGCCGCGCAGGCGCACCTCCTCGAGCAGCTCCTCGGGGACTTCCCGCAAGAACCGCGAGGGTCGCGCCATGGTCTCGCGCCCATGCAGGCGGCGAATCTCGGCGTAGGTGAGATAGAGCTTGCGCATGGCACGGGTCATGCCCACGTAGCAGAGCCGGCGCTCCTCCTCGAGCCGCCCCGGCTCCTCCAGCGACATCTTGTGCGGGAACAGGCCCTCCTCGATGCCGGCGACGAACACCACCGGGAACTCCAGCCCCTTGGCCGAGTGCAGCGTCATCATCTGGACGCAATCCTCGAACTCGTCGGCTTCGTGATCGCCGGCATTGAGTGCCGCCTCGGCCAGGAACGGCTCCAGCGCCGCGGCGCCTTCGCCCACCTCCTGCAGGTCGATCGGATTGGCCTGGGCGCTCTGCGAGAACGCTCGGGCCGCGTTGATCAGCTCCTCGAGGTTCTCGACCCGCGCCTGGCCTTTCTCGCCCTTCTCGCTGCGGTGATGCTCGATCAGTCCGGAGACCTGAATGACGTGATCGATGATCTCGTAGAGCGCCATGCCGGCGGTGTCGTTGTCGAGGCGCTCGATCAGCTCGGCGAAGGCGTTGATCGCGTTCCCGGCGCGGCCCTTGAGCGTGCCGTCGCTCAGGCTGTCGTGCAGTGCCTGCCACAGCGACACGTTGGTGTCGCGGGCGCGGCCACGCAGGATCTCCACCGTGCGCGTACCGATCCCGCGGGGCGGCACGTTGATCACCCGCTCCAGCGAGGCGTCGTCCTCGCGATTGAGCAGCAGGCGCAGATAGGCCAGCGCGTTCTTGATCTCGAGCCGTTCATAGAAGCGCTGGCCACCGTAGATGCGATACGGCACGCCGCTGCGGATCAGCGCCTCCTCGATCACCCGCGACTGGGCGTTGGAGCGGTAGAGAATCGCCATCTCGCGGCGCGCGAAGCCGTTGCGGCCCTGCTCGCCGATGGTATCGACGATGAAGCGCGCCTCGTCGAGATCGTTGAAGCCGGCATAGACCGAGATCTTCTCGCCGGTCTCGCCATCGGTCCACAGCTCCTTCCCCATGCGCCCGCTGTTCTGGCTGATCAGCGCATTGGCGGCATCCAGAATCACGCTGGTGGAGCGGTAGTTCTGCTCCAGGCGCACGGTCCGGGTATTGGCGAACTCGCTCTCGAAACGACGGATGTTCTCGACCTTGGCCCCGCGCCAGCCGTAGATCGACTGATCGTCGTCGCCGACCACGATCATGGCCGCACGATCGGCATCGCTCCCCCCATTGCCATCGGCGCCGGCCAGCAGCTTGAGCCAGGCGTACTGCAGGGTATTGGTATCCTGGAACTCGTCGACCAGGATATGGCCGAAGCGTTCGCGATAGTGCTTGAGCAGCGCCGGCGTGTCGCGCAGCAGCTCCAGGCTGCGCAGCAGCAGCTCGCCGAAGTCGACCAGTCCGCCCCGCTCGCAGGTCAGTTGATAGAGCTCGTAGAGCTCGACCATCTTGGCCATGTAGGGATCGCCGTGGGTCGCCACCTGCTGCGGGCGCAGTCCCTCCTCCTTGCAGCCGCCGATGAAATACTGCACCTGCTTGGGCGGATAGCGCTCGTCGTCGACGTTGTGATCCCGCAGCAGGCGCTTGACCAACCGCAGCTGGTCGTCGCTGTCGATGATCTGGAAATGCTGGGGCAACCGCGCGTCATGCCAGTGCGTGCGCAGCAGGCGATGAGCAATGGAGTGGAAGGTACCGACCCACATGTTGCGCAGCGACGCGCCCTGCAGCGCCTCGAGACGCGTGCGCATCTCGCGGGCCGCCTTGTTGGTGAAGGTCACCGCCAGAATCGCGTAGGGGGAGACGCCCTCCACCTGCATCAACCAGGCGATGCGATGCACCAGAACCCGGGTCTTGCCCGAACCGGCACCGGCCAGCACCAGCATATTGCCGGGCGGCGCGGCGACGGCCTCGCGCTGGTTGGCGTTGAGGGAGTCGATTAGTGCCGAGACATCATCCATTGGGAACCGTGCGGGGCCTGCTGCTGGAAATAGAGAAGAGCGCGCCAGCTTAACATAGCCGACCCGCTCCACCTGACATGACGCCCGCCACGGCTGAGTGGCGCGGGGCGATCAGCGCTTCTGCGATGTGGCGGCGTCTTCGGCGGCAGCCCGGATCGCCGCATCCTGGGGACGCGCGGGCGCAGACGACGCTCCGGCTCCGGCATCACCGGTCGCCGAGGAGGAGGCGGAAGATTTCGCCGCCGCGCCGGAGGCCGTGGGAGCCGTCGCAGACGACGCTTCCCGGGGAGTCGGCGAAGCCGCCGACGCCTTCTCCTTGTCGGCACTCGGCGTATCTGCCGCCTCGCCGCCGGCAGGCCGGTCCTGGGTGATCGCCTCGGGCTTGGGCGGCGGCTCGATCACCGTCTCGTGGTGCATGTCGGCGAGCTTCTCGGCGCCCTTGGCGACGTGGTGATACATCTCGCGATAATCCTCGACCATACGGGTCATGGTCGCGGAGACCTGTTCGAAATGCTCGCGGACGTCCTCCTTGTAGGCGGTGTGTTCGCGGTTGAGTTCGCGCATCGGTTCGGTGTTGTGGCCCCCCATCTTGGTACCCAGCCAGTAACCGACCAATACGCCAACGGCGCCCACCGCCACGACGATCGCGATCCAGGGCCCTACGCCAATGCTCTCCATAAATCAGCCGCCTCTTATTGAAAGACAATTCCAGTGTATGAAAGACAAATACCATCGGTCCTTGCCGCACCACGATTGAAGACAGATCGCACGGCGGGATGGTTCAATACCCAACCTTATCTCAGCACCTAACCATAGTTCAGCCTCGCTCGGCCAGCCGCTCGCGACTCGCCGGCTCCCATTTCGGTTTACGCTCACTATCGCGCCAAGGCGGCCTGAAGCCGGTCGTGACGTTTTACGCTTGCCTTTCGCTCATAGCTCGTAGCTCGTAGCTCGTAGCTCGTAGCTCGTAGCTCGTAGCTCGTAGCTCGTAGCTCGTAGCTCGTAGCTCGTAGCTCGGATCAGTGAAAATCCCGGCTGCGCGTACTCAACCCCTCCAGCAGACCGGTGAGGTCGGTCAGGTGCCGGGCGATCACATGACGGACGCCCTCCTGGCTCTCCAGCTTGCCGGTCACCCGCAGCAGGCGGGATTCGAGCAGGATACGGCGATAGCGCTCGGCGAGCCGCGGCCAGACCACGACATTGACCATGCCGAACTCGTCCTCGAGGGTGAGGAAGGTGACGCCCTTGGCCGAGCCCGGGCGCTGGCGCCCGACCACCAGCCCGGCCACGTTGACGCCGATATCGCCGGGCAGCGTGGCCAGGCGGCGTGAATCCACCACGCCACCGAGGCCACGGGAGCCTCCCGAGCGGCAGCGCTGGCGTAGTAGCGCCAGCGGGTGCGGCCCCAGGGTGGTGCCGAGCGTGGCGTAATCCGCCTTGATGGCCTCGCCGATCTCGATGGCCGGCAGCGCGAGGGGCTCCTCTTCGCTATCGACTTCGGAAAACAGTGGCAGCGACGCCTCGATTCCGGCCGCGGCCCAGCGCGCCCGATGGCGATCACCCGCCAGCCCTTCCAGCGCGCCGGCATCGGCGAGCCGTGACAAGACCGCCCGCTTGACCCCGGACCTCGCCGCCAGGCGCTCGACGCTGTCGCAGCCGGACGTGTCGCGCGCCGCCAGCAGGCGTTGGCCGTCGCTCTCGGCCAAGCCCTTGATCATGTGAAGCCCGAGCCGGATCGCCAGCGCGCCGGTGGTCGCGGGGGTGCTCTCGTCCGCCGGCTCCAGCGTGCTCTCCCACTGGCTCTGGCGGATGTCGACCGGGCGCACCTCGACGCCGTGGCGACGGGCGTCCTGCAGTACCTGATCGGGCGAGTAGAAGCCCATCGGCCAGCTGTTGATCAGGGCGCAGGCGAAGATCGCCTGCTCGTGACACTTGAACCAGCAGCTGGCATAGGTGAGCAGGGCGAAGCTGGCGGCGTGGGATTCGGGAAAGCCGTAGCTGCCGAAGCCCTTGATCTGCTCGAAGATGCGCTCGGCGAACTCTCTGGCGTAGCCCCGCTCCAGCATGCCGTCGACGATCCGTTGGCGATGGGGTTCGAGCCCGCCGTGGCGCTTCCAGGCGGCCATCGAACGACGCAGCTGGTCGGCCTCGCCAGGACTGTAGCCCGCGGCCTCCACCGCCAGCGCCATCACCTGCTCCTGAAACAGCGGTACGCCCAGGGTACGCGCGAAGACCTGCTCGAACGCCTGCGAGGGGTAGGTGATCGGCTCCTCGCCGCTGCGCCGCTTGAGGTAGGGGTGCACCATGTCACCCTGGATCGGCCCGGGGCGCACGATCGCCACCTCGATCACCAGATCGTAGAACTTGGCCGGCCTGAGCCGGGGCAGCATCGCCATCTGCGCGCGGGATTCGATCTGGAACACGCCCAGGGTGTCGGCGCGCTGGATCATGGCGTAGGTCTCGTTGCACTCCTTGGGAATCGTCGCCAGCTCGTAGTCGAGTCCGCGATGCCGGCGTAGCAGATCCAGGCTTCGTCGCAGCACCGTCAGCATGCCCAGCGAGAGCACGTCGACCTTGAGCAGGCCGACCAGGTCGAGATCGTCCTTGTCCCACTGGATCACGGTGCGTTCCGGCATGGCGGCGTTTTCCACCGGCACCAGCGTCTGCAGCGGCGCATCCGAGATCACGAAGCCCCCCGGATGTTGGGAGAGATGGCGTGGAAAACCGATGAGCGTGCCGGCCAGCACCAGCAGCCGCTGCAGCGCTGGTTCGTCGGGCTCGAACCCCTGCTCGCGCAGCCGCGCCGGATCAGGAATGTGATCGGTCCAGCGCCCGGCACAGCGGGCGAGTCGATCGATCCGCTCCGGCGCGAAACCCAGTGCCCGCCCGATATCCCGAATCGCGCCGGCGGCATGGTAATGGCTGACCACGGCGGTCAGCGCCGCCCGATGCCGCCCGTAGCGGCGAAAGACGTACTGGATCACCTCCTCCCGCCGTTCATGTTCGAAATCGACATCGATATCCGGTGGCTCGTCGCGCTCGCGGGAGATGAAACGCTCGAACAGCAGCGCCGTGCGTGACGGATCGATCTCGGTAATCCCCAGCGCGAAACAGACCGCCGAGTTGGCCGCCGAGCCGCGCCCCTGGCACAGGATGTGCTGGCGCCGCGCGAAGTCGACGATGTCGTGCACGGTCAGGAAGTAGTGCTCGTAGCCGAGCTCTTCGATCAGCGCGAGTTCGTGGTCGATCTGCCCTGCCGTCTCCTCGGGCACCCCATCCGGCCATCGCCGCCGGCACCCTTCAGCGGTCAGTTCGCGCAGCCATTCGGCCGGGGTCTTGCCGTCCGGCACCACCTCGTGGGGGTAGGTGTACTCGAGCTCGCCGAGATCGAAGCGGCAGCGCGACGCCAGTGTGACGCTTGCGGCCATCAGCGCGGCGGGGTAGATCGCGGACAGCGCGTCACGCGTGCGCAGATGGCGCTCGCCATTGGGGAACAGGGTATCGCCGGCCTCGAACACGCTCTGGTGGTGGCGAATGGCGGTGAGACAATCCTGCAGCGCCCGCCGGCCACGGGCGTGCATATGAACGTCTCCCGTCGCCACTGCCGGAATGCCCAGCGACTCGGCCAGGGCCTGCAACTGGGCCAGACGCGCCGCGTTGTCGCAGCCCTGCTCGAAGCCGTAGTGCAGCTCCATCGCCAGCCACAGCCGGTCGCGAAAGATATTGGCCAGCCGCTTCCCGACATCGGGATCCGGTACCGCGCCGGGAATCCACAGCGCGAACAGCCCGTCACCGCCATCGAGTCCCTCGAGATCCGATGCAAGCAGCCGGTACTCGCCCTTGGGAGCACGGCCACGAACGCGGGTAATCAATCCGCAGAGCGCTTCGTAACCCCGCCGATTCTCCACCAGCAGCACCAGCTTGATACCGCACTCGGTACGAAACTCGGCCCCGACGATCAGGTCGATGCCGTACTCACGCGCCGCCTGCCAGCCGCGCACGATGCCCGCCAGCGTGGCTTCGTCGGTGATCGCCAGGGCCCGATAGCCGTGCCGCGCCGCCCGCTCGAACAGTTCATCCGCAGTGGAAGCCCCGCGCTGGAA
The DNA here is from genome assembly GCF_003206045.1 of Salinicola lusitanus. Classification (GTDB taxonomy): domain Bacteria; phylum Pseudomonadota; class Gammaproteobacteria; order Pseudomonadales; family Halomonadaceae; genus Salinicola; species Salinicola lusitanus. The sequence continues at coordinate 354,346 of NZ_PZJM01000009.1, read as the reverse complement.
GCTGAACGCGGAAAGGCAGTGCAGCTCGGCGTAGGCGTTGGCCTCGTGTACCGGGGCCTCATAGGCGCCCGCAGTCGCGCCGATGCTACAGGCGCCCGCACCCGCGCCGATCCTACAGGCGCCCGCACCCGCGCCTATCGGCTCACGGGCGTCCGAATCCGCGTCGATCCTACAGGCGCCCGAATCTGCGCCTACCGACTCACGGACGTCCGAAGCGGCAGCGTCGGGCCGCGATAAGGTGGCAGCGTCGGGCCGCGATAAGGCGGCAGCGTCGGGCCGCAGGGGAAAGAGCTCGTTCATCCGAACCATCCGTGCAGATACCAGCCCTGCCGTCCCGGCTCGCACCAGACCCAGGCGTGGCGACCATCCACCCACTGGGCCAGATAGTAGTCGCGTCGAATGTCGCCACCGTCCCACCAGCCGCTTTCTATTCGCTCCGGCCCCGCCAGCAGTTGCACCACGTCGCCATCGCAGCGCTGCGGCGCAGGCACTAGCCAGCCGGGACGAGGCGGGCCGGCGCTGGCGTCACGCGCCCGTGGCCCGAGTCCGTTCAGCACCGCCTTCTCCGGCCGATACTCGCGATGTTCGACCAGCGGCCGGAGTGCCGACTCCCCCAATCGCGCCACCAGCCGCTGGTGCAGCGCCGCCCAGGCCTGGGCCTGGCGCGCCGGCCCCTCCAGCAACTCGCGTCTTGTCGGGGCATAGTCGGAGAGCCGAGGTGCGAAGAGCGTCAAGGCCATCACCGGGCCGACGAGGCGCACACGCTCCAGATGCGCTCGGGTCAGCTCGAGCAGGGTCTCGGGGTCACGCTGTACCGACAACAGACCGATCTCGACGGTCTGCGGCGGGCCGTCCTCCAGTTCGAACGTGACCCGGAATCGCTCGACCCCGGCGTCCTGGCCGATCAAAAACAGGCTCAGTTCCTGCAGCAGACGCTTGAGCGGAAAGGCCAGGCCGGCAATGGCATGCACTGGCTGATCGAACGCGAAGGTGCGGGAAAACCGCGGCGTCGGGCGGTGGTAATCCAGCGCCAGCGGCCACTCTCCCCGCAGTTCGCCCAGGTGGCGCATCAGGCGGCCCCCGAAACGTCGGGCCAGGGCGCTGCGCGGCAGGGCGAACAGCTCGCCCAGACGCTGGAAGCCACTGCGGGTCAGGGTCTGCACGATGTCACGATCGGCATCGAGGCTCGCCAGCCCGGCCCGATCGAGACGCAGGCCTGCCAACGCCGCTTCCAGCCCGCTCTCGTCCACCGCCAGGCCATCATGGACATTGACCAGCACCCGCGCCGCCGCCGGATTGGGGGCGATCACCAGTCGATGCGAAAAGCCGAGCTCGCCGAGTTCCGCGCGCAGACGCGCCTCCAGCCGTGGCCAGGGGCCGAGCAGATCGAGACTGCTGGCGATTTCGAATACCAGCGCATGGGGATAGTGAAGGCTGACCTGAGCGCTGAAGCCATAGGCCCAGGCGGCCAGACGTCGGCGCCAGCGTTCGACGGATTCGGCATCGAACGGCGCGGTTTCCAGGCTGTCACAGAGCGCTTCGGCGAAGCCCAGCGCCTGTCCGGGCCTGACGCCTCGCTCGCGGGCCGCGCGATTGGCAGCACGGATGCATTGACGCGGTGGCGGCCCGTCGATCAGTGCGAACGGAGCGCCGGGATCGGGGCGGCGACGCAGCGCGCCCTCCAGCGCCAGACGCGGGAACAGCAGGCAGACCCAACGCATGCGGTCACGTCCCGCCGCCGAAGGCGATCCGACGCGAGGAGACCAAGCCGCCGCGACACTTGAGGACTTCCAGCTCGGCGTGCCGGTGCAACCGCAACCGCAGTGGCGCCGGTGAGGCCTCGGCCACTTTCACCAAAGGACGATGCACGAAGGCCAGCGTATTCCCGCTGGCCGCCGCCACCTGCAACCGGCGCATGAGACGGCTATCGGCCTGCGGCAGCCAGGCCATGACGGCCCCGCAGCAGCCGGCGCGCAGACACTGCTCCGCCGCCCATAACGCCTCGCGACCCTGCACTTCGAGCCAGTGGCACTGCCCGAGCGCCACACCCGCCTGCCGCCACGCGGCCGGGTAGGGTGCCCCCGGTGGCGAAATCAGCACGATCGGCCTGCCTTGCCGTGTCATCCGCGAGAGCACGGGCCACAGCAGGGCCAGCTCGCCGTTGCCGGCGCCGCTCGACAGCAGCTCGCTGACCGCGGCCGGTGGCCAGCCACCGCCCGGCAGGAGCGCATCGAGCTCGGCGTGCCCGCTGGCAATCGCCTCGCCGTGGTCGCTAGCAGTACCGGTCTGGGCACGCCAGACCTGGCGGCTGTCGAGCAGGGTCTCCAGGCTGCTCATCGGCCGGCCTCCGTGGCGAGGGGTGGCAGCGGTAGCCATCGAAAACAGCAGGAAGCGAGTGACGACATGGCAGTGCTCGGGAGAGTTGAATCGTTGCCATCAGTGTCACTCAGAACACGGGTACTGTCTATATATACAGTATAAAGGGTGTAAAAAAACGCCACCTCGAGCGACGTTCCCCGAAATGCGAGCGGCTCAGGAGACGCTGTTGGAAACCCTCAGCGATCCCAGGCTGCGCTTGATCGCCTTGAGCTGATCGCTGATCTGCGGACCACGATTCTTGGCCACGCCCACGGCGAGCACGTCGATGGTCAACAGGTGGGCGATGCGCGAGGTCATGGGGATGTAGACCTCGGTGTCCTCCTGCACGTCGACCGGCAGTGTCAGGGTCACCTCGCGCGCCAGTGGCGAATCGCTGGGGCACAGGCCGATCACGGTAGCACCGGCCTTGACCGCCGTCTTCGCGCTGGCGATCAGCGCCCGGGTGCGGCCGGTCTGGGAGATCGCCACCACCACGTCGCCCGCCTTCATGGTGGCAGCGGACATGGCCTGCATGTGGGGATCGGCATAGGCCGACGTTTGGATCTGGAGACGGAAGAACTTGTGCTGGGCATCGGCGGCGACGATACCCGAAGCGCCGTAACCGTAGAACTCGACCCGGTTGGCGACTGCCAGCGCGGCGATTGCCTTGCCCAGCGCCTCATTGTCGAGACGATCGCGGACCTGTTCGAGGGTCTCGATGGTGCTGTCGAAGATGCCATGGGAGAACTCGGCCACGCTATCGCCGTCGTTCATGGTGAACTGGGCGTACTGGCTTCCCTTGGCCATCATCTGCGCCAGCTTCAGCTTGAACTCCTGGAATCCGGCCATGCCCATGGCGCGACAGAAGCGCACTACCGTGGGCTCGCTGACCTGCGCCTCGCTGGCCAGGTCGGTGATCCGCATCAGGATCACCTCTTCCGGATTGCGCAGCACGAAGCGCGCCACCTTCTGCTCGGAACGGCGCAGACGATCCATGTGAACGCGCAATTCATCGAACAGCGAACGACTCATGGCTGGCCCTCGGATGGCGACATCAAGCGGTCTCGTGTCTCTGGATTTCGATCAGGAGTTCGCGGCCTAGTATGCCCGACTCGGGCTGGCGGGAATACGCCGACACGGCGCGTTGGAAGCATGAAAAAAGTGAACCGTCATTATCTTGTAAAGTTGAGTATAGTATGCATGTCGGGCGAAAACCGACGGTTCCGAGGATGCCAGGAGATTCGATCAATGAAGGACATCGAACATCTTCACACCCTGAAGAGCGAAATTTTCGATATTTTCATGACGTTGGAGGTCAATGAGCACGAGCAGCGCAAGCGCAAGGCAGCCGTGCGATACCTCAAGGCCCGGCGCGGCATCGAGCAGCGTCTGGAGAAGCGCCAGCTAGCGGAAGAGATCGCCGAGCTGCCCGAGTAGCGTCCAGTCGGTCGGAGACAGCTACCCAACGATCAGTGGCCGTCCCCCGAGGGCAACGGCCACTGCCTGCCTCGCCGGGATCCCCTCCGGCGCGGAAATTCCCGTCACGCCCCGAGACGTGACGGCGGTTCACTACAGGCTGTTGAAGAACACCACGATCACGCCGATCGGTGCGACATAGCGTGATACGTAGTGCCATACGACCCGTCCTTTCGGCCCCAGCCCCAGCTCCCGCTTGACGTCTTCGCTATCCAGGAACCAGGCGGTGAAGACGATGGCAGCCAGCCCCGTCAGCGGCAGCATCAGCTTGCTGGTAAGGGCATCGAGCAGGTCGAAGACGTTGAAGCCGAACGGCTGGAAGCCGGACCAGAGGTTGAACGCCAGCAGCGCCGCGATGCCCAGCGTCCAGGTTGCCAGGGCGGCGACGAACGCCGAACCCAGGCGGGACAGCGGCGTGCGCTCCTCCAGGAACTCGGTGACCGGCTCCAGCAGCGAGATCGCCGAGGTGATCGCGGCCACCGTGAGCAGGGCGAAGAAGATCGTGCCGAACGCCAGCCCCCAGGGCATGTCGATGAATGCCAGCGGCAGGGTGACGAACAGCAGCCCCGGGCCGGCGCTCGGGTCCAGGCCATTGGCGAACACCACCGGGAAGATCGCCATGCCGGCGCCGAGCGCGATCACCGTATCCAGGATCACCACGGTACGCGCGGTCTTGATCAGATCGACCTCCTGCCCCAGGTAGGAGCCGTAGGCCATCATGATCCCCATCCCCAGCGACAGGGTGAAGAAGGCGTGACCCAGCGCCGCGAGAATGACGCCGCCGTTCAACTTGCTCCAGTCGGGGGAGAACATGAACTCGGCCGCCTGACCAAAGCCCGAGGTGGACATGCCGAAGCCGATCAGCACGACCAGCGCCACGATCAGCAGCGGCATCAGCCACTTGGCCGCACGCTCCAGGCCACCCTTGACGCCACCGGCGACGATGCCGAAGGTCAACAGCATGAACAGCGTGTGCCAGAACAGCAGCGTGCCCGGCTGGCCCAGCAGAGTGGTGAAGTAATCACCCACGCTGACACCGCTGGACTGACCGAGGTCGCCGGTCAGCGTGCTCCAGGTGTAGTTGAGCGACCAGCCGCCGACGACGCTGTAGAACGAGAGGATCAGAAACGAGCCAAGGACGCCGGCGATCCCCACCAGCACCCAGTCCGGCGATTTCTTCGCGTCACGGCTGACCGTCTGCATGGTGTTGATCGGATTGGACTGTCCGCGCCGGCCCAGCAGCCACTCGGAGACCAGGATCGGCAGCCCGATCAGCGCGATGCAGACCAGATAGACGAGCACGAACACGGCGCCGCCGCTGTCGCCCACCATGTAGGGAAACTTCCAGATGTTGCCGAGCCCCACGGCCGAACCGGTCGCCGCCAGGACGAAGGCCGTGCGGGAGGACCACTGCGCATGGGTATGGGATTGTTTGGCCATGAATTCACCATCGAGTAATGCTGTTGTCGGAAACCCGCAGCGCCCCGTGACGGCGCCAGGCACGCGGACAGGCTTCTCTTGTCGGCGCGGATTATAACGGCTCGAACCCGTTTCTTCCCTTTTTCCTCCCTGTAACCGTCCAAAATCGGTGTAAAGCGTCCCGAAACCGCAACGATTTCGCAGAATGCACCATGCAAGCCGCCTGGCGGACGACTCATCCTCTCGCGCTATCGGGGCTATCGGGAAGCCGCGCTCGATGCGTGAAATGTCGCGTGTTCTTGTAGGGCATCTTCATGTAGCCGGAAACCCCCAGGCCGTCGATCTGCGGCACCGCCGCCAGCAGCGTCTCCAGACAGTCGCGGAACTCCTCCTCGCGGGCCGGATCGAGCAGGCGGTAGTAGCTGTGGATCTTCAGATGGGTCGCCAACGCCTCGAAGATGATCATGCCGGTGTGATGGATGGCATTGAGCCGCGACAGCGCCTCGATCATCACCGGCGGCAGGCGCAGGAACTCCTCGGGATCCGGACCATCCTCGAAGTAGGAGTGCTCGCGGCTGGCATCTTCCAGCTCCGGCGTGGGGCTGACCTCGTAGAGGATCGCGCAAGCGGCGTCGGGCACGAACGGCCGGGAGGCATCGTCACGGTCGACGTGCAGGGTGCGCCGGGCGTTGAACAGGCAAGCCTTGAACACCCCGTCGCGGCGACGGATCGCCCGGGCGAGATTGACCATGTTGTTCACCGCCGCGACGAAGGCGGTCCGGAGCGACGGCTCGTTGAGGCTCAGCGTCGTGTCGAACTCGACGCCGGCGTCGCTCCAGCGCACCGCCAGTCCGCCCACCACCGGATACTTGCCCAGCCGCCCCACCGCGACCAGGAAGGCCTTCTCGAGATCGCCCATGCCCTGCATGAAGTGCTTGTAGTAGCGATCGAGCTGGATATCGTTGATGGCGCTCAGGGTATCGTCGCGCGCGTCATCCTGACGATGGTCATCACGCAGGAAAGCCTTGCGCGAGCTGTAGACCACCGTCTCGATCTCCTGCTCCAGCGAACGTACCCATACCGGGACCAGCGGGATCTCCGGTGACTCCGGTGGCTCACGGATGATCGTCCGGGCGATCCGCGGCATGTGCTGGAGAAAATAGTCGCCGGCCCGACGCCGCAGTCCGGGGTCCTCGCTCAGCATCGCATCCAGTACCCGGGCGAACTCGATCGGCAACCCCAGCGAGGTGGCCGGGATCGTCTCGCGGCCGAAGCGGCTGGACTGCGCGGTGGCAAGTGCATAGAGGGTCGCGGCGACGCCCTGTTCGTCGAAGCGCGGCGACGACAGCGCGCCCTCGAGCTGCTCCTCGCCGATATAGTAGACATCACCCATGCGGGCGTTGGTGTGCTGTAGATCGTCGGACATCAGCGCCATCACGTTGCGCGACAGGAACTGGCCCTCGGCATCGAGCTGGGCGAAGACCGACGAGCCCCAGTCGATCAACGCGATCTGCTCGGTTCGCGCGTCGAACATCAGGTTCGAGGGTTTGATATCCCCGTGTACCACCAGACGTCCCTCGGCGGATTCGCGCCGCAGCGTGCGCAGGATATCCGCCAGCTGCGCCGCGATCTTGATCACCAGACGCGGCGGCAGGCGGCCGTGGCGCAGCGAAAACTCCTCCAGGTTGATGCCCGGGGCGCGCTGCATCACCAGCATCGCCTGATGGCGCAGGGCGCGATAGGCGATCAGGCGGGGAACGCGGGGATGATCCACCTGTTCGAGCATGAACGCCTCCTCCTCCAGGCGCTCATGGAACGCCTGGGGCAGGTTCTGGCGCGTGAACTTGAACACGTGGCTGGCGCCGGCGCCATCGATACCCGCGAAGACGAACCCGTAGGCGCCCTTGCCAACCAGCTCCACCTCCCGGTAGCCGACCTGGGCGAGCTGGTGGCGGCAGCGCTCGATCCACTCGCGCAGTTGCCGTGCCTGGCTCTGGCTGAGCAGGTAGACCGACTGCTCCTCGGGGATATAGAACTGCTGAATTCCCGTCGGCTCGAGGCTCATGGGGTCGCCTCAGCGCAGCTCGGTGAGCATGCTCTCCGGTGCTTCGAGATAGCCCTTCCAGCGGTTGCAGAAGCGCGCCATGGTGCCGCCGTCGAGCACGCGGTGATCGCCGGACCAGGTCACGGTCATGATCGAACGCGCCACCACCCGCCCCTCGGCATCGAAACGCGGCAGCCGCTGCACCCGGCCGAGGGCGACGATCGCCACCTCCGGCGCGTTGATGATCGGCATGGCATAGGTGCCGCCGAGCACGCCGATGTTGGAAATACTGATGGTACCGCCCTTGAGATCCGCCGGCGCGACCCGGCCCTCCCGCGCGGCGCGGGTCAGGCGCTCGACCTCGGCCGCCACCTGGCGCAGGCTCAGCCCCTCCACATGCTTGACGTTGGGCACCAACAGGCCGCTCTGGCTATCCACCGCCATGCCGATATGGCAGCCATCCTGATAGTGGATCGCCTCGGCGGCGGCATCGAAGCGGCAGTTGAGCAGCGGAAACTCGCTCACCGCCAGCGCCAGCGCCTTCATCAGCAGCGGCATCAGCGTCAATCGCTCGCCGCGCGCCTCGAAATCGTTTTTCAGGCGCTCCCGCAGCGCCAGCAGCTCGGTGACATCGAACTCGTCGCCGTAGGCGAAGTGGGGAATGCTCGCCGCGGCCTCGCTCATCCGCCGCGCCATCACCGCACGAATCCCCTTGAGCGGCTCGACCCGATCCCCCACCACTGTCTCGCCAGCGGTCGGGGGTTGGCTCTGGGCCTTTTTCTGGCTCCAGGTCTGGGTCTGATTCTGGTCGTCGCGCTCGGCCGTGGGCTGCGCTGTGTCGGCGGCGCTGTCACGGCGCTGCTGGAACGCCAGCACGTCCTCCTTGAGCACCCGGCCATCCTTGCCGCTACCGGGAATTTCCTCGAGACGCACGCCGAGCTCGCGCACCCGCCGGCGGACCGCCGGGCTGGCGGGAATCCGCCGCCGGCCGTTGTCGTCCCGCATCGAGCGAGCGGCTGACGACGACCCGGCTCCGCTCTGGGCGGCATGAGCCGCGGCCGTCCCGGCCTCGGCGTGCGTTTCACGTGGAACAGCGCCGGTGGCCGCCGGGGTGTCACCGGACGGGGCGGCGTCATCGCCGGCTTGCGGAATGTACGCGAACAGCGGCGAGTGCACCTTGGCAACCTCGTCGAGCTGGCAGTACCGGCGCACCAGCCGGCCCGCCTCCGGCGCGGTGATCTCCATCACCGCCTTGTCGGTGCTGACCTCGACGACCGGCTGGTCCTCGGCGATCTCGTCGCCCTCCTCGACGCGCCAGGCCACCACCTCGCATTCGACGATGCCTTCGCCCAGGTCGGGCAGGATGAAATCCTTCGATCTCGCCGGTTTCGCCCCCCCTTCGTCCGGCCCGGGCGGTTGTGGGTTCTCGTCCTCGGGAGTGGCGGCAGCCGGCTGGGATGGCCGAGCATCGTGATGGGGCCGGGTGTCGGCGCCGGATCGGGCGCCATCGGCAACGCTTTCGATGGCGAACAGCGGCGCATGGACCCGTGCCGTCTCCCCTTCGCGGACATAGAGCCGCGTGACGCGGCCGGCCTCGGGGGCGGGAATCTCCACCAGCGCCTTGTCGGTGGTCACCTCGGCGACGGGCTGGTCCTCGGCGATGGTATCGCCCTCGCTGACCAGCCATTTCACCACTTCGCACTCGACGATACCCTCGCCGATGTCGGGCAGCAGGAAATCGCTCATCTCACCTCCTAGAAGTCCATCGTGCGGTGGATGGCATCGAGCACCTTCAACGGCCCCGGCATGTACTCTTTCTCGAGCGTCAGCGGGAATGGCGTGTCGAGTCCCGCCACGCGCTCGATCGGCGACTCCAGATAGAGGAAGCAGCGGCTCTGGATGGTGGCGGCGATCTCGGCGGCGAATCCCCCGGTCAACGGCGCCTCGTGACTGACGATCAATCTCCCGGTCTTGAGTACCGACTCGACCACGGTATCGATATCCCACGGTACGATGGTGCGCAGGTCGATGATTTCACAAGAGATACCCGCTTCCTCCGCCATCTCCGCCGCCTGCTCGACCACCTCCAGCTGGGCGCCCCAGGCCAGCAGCGTGATGTCGTTGCCTTCCTTGACCACCTCGGCCTGACGCAGCGGCAGCTCGTAGTCGTCGTCGGGCACCTCGCCCACCGATGCGCGATAGAGCCGCTTGGGCTCGAAGAAGATGACCGGATCGGGTGAGCGGATCGATGCCAGCAGCAGCCCCTTGGCCTGGTGCGGATTGCGCGGTACGACCACGGTCAGCCCTGGGGTATGGGCGAAGTAGGCCTCCGGCGATTGCGAATGGTAGTGACCACCGGCAATGCCGCCGCCGTAGGGCGCGCGCACGGTCAGCCCGCCGACATCGAACAGATTGCCGGAACGATAGCGAAACTTGGCGGTTTCGTTCACCAGTTGATCGAAAGCGGGGAAGATGTAGTCGGCGAACTGGATCTCGGCCACCGGCACCGAGCCCTGGGCCGCCAGGCCGTTGGCGAAACCGACGATACCCTGTTCCACCAGCGGGGTATTGAAGCAGCGATCGCGGCCGTACTTCTCCTGCAGGTGGCTGGTGGCACGGAATACGCCGCCGAAGACACCGACGTCCTCGCCAAAGCAGAGCACGCGCTCATCGGCGGCCATGGCGGTATCCAGCGCATTGTTGACGGCCTGGAGCAGATTCATCCGGCTCATGCCTGGCCCTCCGTCTCGGTGTCGCCATCTAGCCAAGGGGCGCTTCGGGGATAGGCCTCGGGATGACGTCCGATATGGGCCTTCAACGTCGCGAGCTGTTCGCGCAGCAGTGCCGGTGTCTCGGCATAGACATCGCTGACCAGCGTTTCCAGCGCCGGCGGACGGCGCTTCTCCGCCTGTTTCATGGTTTCCAGCACCTCACGGCGCAGCGACTCGGTCAGCTCGCGCTCCTCGTCCTCGTTCCACCAGCCACGCTCGATCAGCCAGCGCTGCATTCGGCGCAGGGGATCCTTCTTGTGCCACGCCTCCTCTTCCTTCTTGCTGCGGTAGCCGGAGGGGTCGTCGGAGGAGGAGTGCGCCGCCAGGCGATAGGTCATCGCCTCGATCAGTACCGGTTCGTTCTCCTCCACCGCCAGCCGCCGGGCCTCGCGGGTCGCCTCGTAGACCGCCAGCACGTCATTGCCGTCGACCCGGATCGACTGCATGCGATAGCCGAAGGCGCGCGCGGCGACACCGTCGCCGGCGAACTGCTCGGTGACCGGGGTGGAGATGGCGTAGCCGTTGTTGCGGCACAGGAAGATCACCGGCACCTTGTGCACCGATGCCATGTTGAGCGCCGCGTGGAAATCCCCCTCGGAGGCGGCGCCCTCGCCGAATATCGTCAGCGTACAGTGGCCCTGGCCGGCCAGCTTCTGGCCATAGGCGTAGCCGGTGGCCTGGGGAATCTGGGTCGCCAGCGGCGAAGAGATCGTCAGGTAGTGAAGGTCTCGCGAGCCGTAGTGGATCGGCATCTGGCGACCGTGGGCGGTGTCGCGCTCGTTGCCGAACAGTTGATCCATGAACTCGTCGGTGGTGAAGCCGCGGTAGGCCAGCGCCCCCTGCTCGCGGTACTGGGCCATGATCATGTCGGCATCGGCCAGCGCCGCCGTGCTGCCGATCACTGCCGCTTCCTCGCCGGTGCACTGCATGTAGAAGCTGAGCCGACCCTGGCGCTGGGCCGCCATCATGCGCTCGTCGAGCACCCGGGTGTAGAGCATGGCACGGTAGATGCGCCGTGCGGTGGTCTCGTCGAGAGAGGTCGCCCCGGCTCCGGCATAGAGCGTGCCATCGGGCTTGAGCAGGGTGAACACGGGGATCTGGATGTCGTCGCCGTTGGCAAAAACCGGCTTGTGGACGGGTTTCGCCGTGGATCGGGTCTTTTTCATCTGACATGTCCTGAGATCGATGACCAGGAGTCGAGCCGCCTCGTGAGCCGCCCTTTCCCATGAGCCGACAGGTCGGGAAACGACCGGTTTCGACAGCCGCCTCAACATGTGACCTTGACGTCAATGTCAACTTGTCGCCATCCGACCTTGGTCTTTCAGCACTAGGTCCTATTGTCCTGCTCGACAGAGCGTCGCTAGAACAGAGAGCCATGCCGCGCCCGACCTACCCGGTCAGCCGCGTGCGCCCTCTCGCGATGAGGGGTTTCCCGACGAGAGGCTTTTCCCAGACGAGGAGTGTCGACCGCTCATGGACTTCGAACTCGACGCCGACCAGCAGGCCTACCGGGATGCGGCACGCCAGTTCGCCCAGCGCGAACTGGCGCCCAACGCCGCCGAATGGGACGCCAACAGCGTCTTTCCGGTGGATATCCTGCGCCAGGCCGGAGACCTCGGCTTCTGCGGTCTCTACACCCCGGAAGCCGCCGGCGGACTGGGCCTGAGCCGCCTCGATGCGACCCTGGTCATCGAGGAGCTGGCCCAGGGCTGCACCTCCACCACCGCCTTTCTGACCATTCACAACATGGTCAACTGGATCCTCGCCAGCTACGCCACCGAGGCCCTGCGCGAGGCCTGGCTGCCCGCCATGCTGAGCGGCGAGAAGCTCGGCTCCTACTGCCTCACCGAGCCCAACGCCGGCTCCGATGCCGCCTCGTTGCGCACCCGGGCGCGTCGCAATGGCGATGCCTACGTGATCGACGGCAACAAGATGTTCATCTCCGGTGCCGGCGACACCCATCTGCTGGTGGTGATGGCCCGCACCGGGGCGCCGGACAGCGGCGCCGGCGGCATCTCCGCCTTCGCCGTGCCGGCGGACACGCCGGGCATCGGCTACGGCAAGAAAGAGGCGAAGATGGGCTGGAACAGCCAGTCCACCCGGGCGATCAGCTTCGACGGCGTGCGCGTGCCGGCGGACCACCGCCTCGGCGAAGAGGGTGAAGGTTTCCGAATCGCCATGCGCGCCCTCGATGGCGGGCGCATCAATATCGCCACCTGCTCGGTGGGCACCGCCCAGGCCGCGCTCACCACCGCCCACCGCTACCTGAACGAGCGCGAACAGTTCGGGCGGGCGCTGGCCAGCTTCCAGGCGCTGCAGTTCAAGCTCGCCGACATGGCCACCCAGCTCGTCGCGGCGCGCCAGATGGTGCGTCTGGCGGCGAGCAAGCTCGATCGCGGCGACCCCGACGCCACGCTCTACTGCGCCATGGCCAAGCGCTTCGCCACCGACCAGGGCTTCGCCATCTGCAACGAGGCCCTGCAGCTACACGGCGGCTACGGCTACCTGCGCGACTACCCGCTGGAGCGTCATGTTCGCGACTGCCGGGTGCACCAGATTCTCGAGGGCACCAACGAGATCATGCGCCTGGTGATTGCCCGCCGCCTGCTCGACAAGGACGACCTGGAGACCCTGATATGAGCGATCACCCCGCCGACGGCCTGCGCCTGGAGCGCCGCGGCGCCATCGCCGTGCTGACCATCGACAACCCGCCCGCCAACACCTGGCACGAAGGCTCGCTGGCGGTACTCGCCGACCATCTCGACGCGCTGGCGGCCGAGCCCCAGCCACCGGCGCTGGTCATCACCGGTGCCGGCGACAAGTTCTTCTCCGCCGGGGCCGACCTCAAGCGCTTCACCGAGGGCAAGGCCACCGCGCTGGAGATGGCGACCCGCTTCGGCCGCGCCTTCGAGACCCTGAGCGCCTACCCTGGGGTCACCATCGCCGCGATCAACGGCTACGCCATGGGCGGTGGGCTGGAGTGCGCGCTGGCCTGCGATATCCGTATCGCCGAACGCCAGGCCAAGCTGGCGCTGCCCGAAGCCAAGGTGGGGCTGCTGCCCTGCGCCGGCGGCACCCAGCACCTGCCGTGGCTGGTCGGCGAAGGCTGGGCCAAGCGCATCATCCTATGCGGAGAGCGCATCGACGCCGAGCGCGCGCTGGGTATCGGCCTGGTCGAGGAGCTGGTCGATGCCGGCCAGGCGCTGCCCACCGCGCTGGCCCTGGCCGAGCAGAGCGGCGGTCAGAGCCCGGACGCGCTGGCGCGCTGCAAGCGCCTGATCATGAACGCCCGCGACCACGGGCTGCCCCACGGCTACCGCATGGAGCGCGAGCTGTTCATGGAGCTGTTCGACACCGCCGCCCCAAGGGAAGGCATCGGCGCCTTTCTCGACAAGCGCCCGCCACGCTGGCGCGAGGACCCGCCCCCGGGCGCCGGCGATGACACCCGCGACGGAGATCAGGCATGAGCGCGCCGGTACAATTCGACACCCTGGCCACCGCCGACGGCCACCGCCTCGGGCGCATCACCCTCGATGCCCCCAAGAGCCTCAACGCGCTGTCGCTCGCGATGATCGATGCCATCCAGACGCAGATCGACGCCTGGGCCGATGACGCCGAGATGGTCGCACTGTGGCTGGAGGGTGCCGGCGACAAGGCGTTCTGCGCCGGCGGCGACGTGGTCGCCCTCTATCGCGCCATCGCCGAAAGCCACACCGGCCGTGACCCCGAGGCCGCGGATGGTGCCGTGGCGCGCTACTTCACCCATGAGTATCGTCTCGACCACGCCCTCCACACCTATCCCAAGCCGATCGTCGCCTGGGGCGACGGCATCGTCATGGGCGGCGGCATGGGGCTGCTGGCCGGCGCCTCGCATCGGGTGGTGACACCGCGCTCGATGCTGGCAATGCCGGAGATCACCATTGGCCTCTACCCGGACGTGGGCGCGAGCTGGTTCCTGAACCGCATGCCGGGAGCCAGCGGCACCTTCCTCGGCCTGACCGGTGCCCGCCTCAACGCCAGCGACGCCCTGTTCGTCGGTCTCGCCGACCGCCTGATCGCCGCCGAACGCCGCGACGCGGTGATCGACGACCTGCTCAATGCCGACTGGTCGCGGCCGCGCCCGGCCCTCGAACGGGTGCTGCGCACCCACGCCGCCGCGAGCCGCGAGCTCGCCCCGCCCGCCGAGGTCGCACCGCGCCAGGAGGCGATCGCCGCGCTGACCGACGCCGACAGCGACGAAGCGCTGATCGCCGCGATCACCGCCGCCAGCGACAGCGACGACGCCTGGATCGCCCGTGCCGCGCGCAGCCTGGCCGCCGGCTCACCGCTCTCGGCGCGGCTGATCCTGCGCCAGCTGGCGCGCTGCCGGCGCGTCTCGCTGGCCGAAGCGCTGCGCAGCGAGCTCGATCTGTCGCTGGCCTGCGCCACCCACGGCGATATCGCCGAGGGGGTGCGCGCGCTGCTGATCGACAAGGACAAGACTCCCCGATGGCAACACCGGCACGGCGAGGTACCCGACGCCGATATCGCAGCCTGCTTCGTTTCCCCGTGGGATCGCGATGGTCATCCCCTGCGCGATCTCGACGATCGAGCTGTCGACGAGGAACCGACTCATGCAACTGACTGAACGCACCTTCATCGTCACCGGCGGCGGCTCCGGCCTGGGCGCCGCCACGGCGAAGATGCTCGTCGACAACGGCGCTAACGTGGTGCTGGTCGATCAGGACATCGAAGCGGCCCGCCGCCTTGCGAAAGCGCTTGGCACCCGCACGCTGGCGCTGCAGGCCGACGTCACCCGCGAAGCCGACGGCGAGCGGGCGATCGCCGAGACGCTCGAACGCTTCGGCGCCCTCCACGGGCTGATCAACTGCGCCGGGGTGGCGCCGGCAGAGAAGATCCACGGCAAGCGCGGCGTACACGGCCTCGACAGCTTCCGCCGGGTGGTCGACATCAATTTGATCGGCACCTTCAACATGCTGCGTCTGGCGGTGGCGGCAATGCAGGAGAACCCGGCGACGGAGGACGACGGCGAGCGCGGGGTAGTGATCAACACCGCCTCGGTGGCGGCCTACGAGGGCCAGATCGGCCAGGCCGCCTACGCCGCCTCCAAGGCCGGCGTGGTCGGCCTGACCCTCCCCGCCGCCCGCGAACTGGCCAGCTCGGGCATCCGGGTGATGGCGATCGCCCCCGGCATCTTCGACACCGCCATGATGCAGGGAATGCCCGAGGAGGTGCGCGAGAGCCTCAACGCCAAGGTGCCGTTCCCGCCGCGCATGGGCCACGCCGAGGAGTACGCCGCGCTGGCCTGCCAGATCCTCGAGAACCGCTATCTCAATGGCGAGGTGATACGTCTGGATGGCGCCATCCGCATGAGTGCGCGATGAAAAGCGACTGAGAGGGTGTTTACAAATTCGACGAGCGAAGGCAAGACAAGGCGAAATCGGCCGAAAAAGCGGAGTTTACAAAGGGGTAAATGAGTATTTTGAGGTCGATTTCAACGCCGTATTGTCGAGCGCAGGCATTTTGTAAACACCCTCTGAGTATCGATCCCTCACCAGCATGGGAGAGCCGACTATGAACACCCCCGACCCGATCGTCATCGTCGGCGCCAAGCGCACGCCGATGGGCGCCTTCCAGGGCGCCCTGGGCGGGCTTGCCTGCCCGCAGCTGGGCGCAGCGGCGATTCGCGGCGCCCTCGAACAGGCCAGGCTGGCACCAGACAGCCTCGACGAGCTGATCATGGGCTGCGTGCTCCCCGCCGGGCAGGGCCAGGCGCCGGCGCGCCAGGCGGCACTCGGCGCGGGCCTGGCCGAGTCGACGCCCTGCACCACCGTCAACAAGATGTGCGGCTCCGGCATGAAGGCGGTGATGCAGGCGTTCGATACCCTGTCGCTGGGTCACGCCGCCCACGCCATCGCCGGCGGCATGGAGAGCATGAGCAACGCCCCCTATCTGCTGCCCAAGGCGCGCGCCGGGCTGCGCATGGGGCATGCCCAGGTGCTCGACCACATGTTCCTCGACGGGCTCGAGGACGCCTACGAGCCGGGGCGGCTGATGGGCACCTATGCCGAGGATTGCGCCCAGGCCTTCGGCTTCAGCCGCGAAGCCCAGGATGCCTATGCCATCGCCTCGCTGACCCGCGCCCGCCAGGCGATCGAAAGTGGCGTCTTCGCTGGGGAGATTGTCGCCCTCGACGCCCCCGTCGGCCGCGACACCCGCCGGGTCGATCAGGACGAACAGCCGCACAAGGCCAATCTCGAGCGCATCCCCCAGCTCAAGCCCGCCTTTCGCGAGGGCGGCAGCGTCACCGCCGCCAACTCGAGTTCGATCTCCGACGGCGCCGCGGCGCTGGTACTGATGCGCCAGCGCGAGGCCGAGCGCCAGGGGCTGACCCCGCTGGCGCGCCTGCACGGCCACGCCAGCCACGCCATGCGCCCGGGCGACTTCCCGGTGGCGCCGATCCATGCCGTGCGCAAACTATACGAACGGCTCGGCTGGTCGCGGGAGAGCGTCGATCTCTACGAGATCAACGAAGCCTTCGCCGTGGTGGCGATGGCGGCCATGCGCGAGCTCGATCTCGACCACGAGCGGGTCAACGTGCACGGCGGCGCCTGCGCCCTGGGCCATCCGATCGGCGCCTCCGGCGCGCGCATTGTGGTCACGCTGCTCAACGCGCTCACCCATCATGGGATGACCCGGGGCGTCGCGGCGATCTGTATCGGCGGCGGCGAGGCCACGGCGGTAGGCATCGAACGGCTGCGCTAGGCGCGGCCTGAGAAGCGCAGTCGTTCAGGACAACGACAAGAATAGAGGAAGAGAGATGCACAGCCACGACTCGGGCGCCTCGGCGCATGCTCAAGTCCCAGCGCCCAGCTACGTCAGCGGCACCAGCGAGCAGCCACTGCTGGGCCTGACCATCGGCAACTGTCTCGACGCCGCCGCTAGCGACTGCCCCGACCGCGAGGCGCTGGTGAGCTGCCACCAGAACCTGCGCTACACCTACGCCGAACTGCGCGCGGAGGCCGACCGCATCGCCCGTGCCCTGCTGGCGATGGGGGTGGAGCGTGGCGACCGGGTCGGTATCTGGTCACTCAACTGTGCGGAGTGGGCGCTCACCCAGCTGGCAAGCGCCAAGATCGGCGCGATCCTGGTCAATCTCAACCCGGCCTACCGCGCACGCGAGCTGGAGCACGCGCTGCTGCAGTCGGGGCTCTCGGTACTGGTACTGCAGGGCGCCCACCGCGCCGGTGGTGAGATCCGCTCCCACTACGTCGATATCCTCTGTCAGCTCGCCCCGGAACTGCGCGACGCCCCTGCCCCCCACAACGAGCAGCGCCGGCTCGACTGCGCCAGCCTGCCCCAGCTCAGGCAGGTGGTATGTCTCGACCCCGAGCTCGCCACCCCGGGCATGTGGCACTGGGAGGAGCTGCACGCCCTTGCCGAGCCAGTACCCACCGAACGGCTGGCGGCACTGCAGGCCGAACTGCAGTTCGACGACCCGATCAATATCCAGTACACCTCCGGCACCACCGGCGCGCCCAAAGGGGTGACGCTGACCCACCACAATATCCTCAACAACGGCTACTTCGTCGGCGCCGGCATGAACCTGCAGCCCGCGGAACGTGTGGTGATCCCGGTGCCGCTCTACCACTGCTTCGGCATGGTGATGGGCAACCTGGCGTGTCTCACCCACCGCGCCACCGCGATCTACCCCAACGCCGCCTTCGACCCGGCAGCCACCCTGCGTGCGGTGGAAGCGGAACGCGCCGACGCTCTCTACGGTGTGCCCACCATGTTCATCGCCGAGCTCGAACACCCCGAGTTCGCCAACTTCGATCTCTCCAGCCTGCGCACCGGCATCATGGCCGGCTCCAACTGCCCGGTGGAGGTGATGAAGAGGGTGATCGAGCGCATGCACATGGAAGAGGTCACCATCGCCTACGGCATGACCGAAACCAGCCCGGTAAGCCTGCAGACGCGCACCGACGCGCCGCTGGAGAGGCGCGTGGCCACCGTCGGCACCATTCACCCCCACCTGGAGGTGAAGATCATCGACCCGGCCAGCGGCCAGGTGCTCCCGCGCGGCACCAGCGGCGAACTCTGCACCCGCGGCTACAGCGTGATGCAGGGCTACTGGGACAACGACGCCGCCACCCGCCAGGCGATCGACACCCACGGCTGGATGCACAGCGGCGATCTGGCGATGATGGACGATGCGGGCTATGTGGCGATCACCGGGCGCATCAAGGACATGATCATCCGCGGCGGCGAGAACCTCTATCCGCGCGAGATCGAGGAGTTTCTCTACACCCACCCGGCGATCTCCGATGCCCAGGTGTTCGGCGTGCCGGACGACCACTACGGCGAGGCGGTGGCGGTCTGGATTCGCCTGGTGGAGGGCGCAGAGCTCGACGCCGAGGGCGTGCGCGCCTACTGTCGCGAGCGCATCGCCCACCACAAGATCCCGCGCTACGTGAAGTTCGTCGACGATTTCCCGATGACCGTCAGCGGCAAGGTGCAGAAATTCCGTATGCGCCAGGCGATGAGCGACGAACTGGCGCCCTGATACCGCCTGTCGAGGCGGCCCCTATCAGGCCGCCTTGACCACCGCCATGGTCAACCGCGACATGCACACCAGCCGGCCACGCTCGTCCTCGATGCGGATCTCCCAAAGCTGAGTGGTGCTGCCCAGATGCAGTGGCCGGGCACACCCCTCGACCCAGCCTTCACGCACCGCGCGCACGTGGTTGGCGTTGATCTCCATCCCCACCGCCATCTTGCTTTCGTCGGCCAGACACAGGTTCGCCGCAATGCTGCCCAGCGTCTCCGCCAGCACCACCGAGGCACCGCCGTGGAGCAGACCGTAGGGCTGATGGGTGCGCGCATCCACCGGCATACGACCGCGCAGGCAGTCGTCACCCAGCTCGGTGAACTCGATCCCGATATGCGCCACCAGCGTCTGCTGGCACTGGGTGGCGAGGGCTTCCAGGGAAGCGGGACGTTTCCAGATCGACATGACAGGGATCTCCGGTGAAGACAGCGAAGGAGGCCGACGCCTCCCTCTTTAGGCTAGTTCTCGTATTAACACGTTGACGTTAACGTTAATCAATACCTATCGTCATCTCGTCCCATGGGGTCCCGAAGCGGGCAGGCGTGCTTATTCACACCCTTACCGGGACTTACCCACTACTTATCCACAGCAAACCTCGTTGTCAGCAACGCTCAACCATAACAACGCCCTTTCACAACAACGTCCATCCACAACAACAAGGCTCTCGCTACCCGTCATGGTGCCGGAGCTCCGACCAAGGCCATCGACCCATGAGCACACTGGCTATCGTTGTCTCGCTGATCCTGCTGATCGTCCTCGCCTATCGCGGCATCACTGTGCTGCTGCTGGCACCGCTGATGGCGTCGCTGGCGGTACTGCTGTCCGGGGAAGCCGGGCTGCTGCTGCCGATCTATACCAGCACCTTCATGAGTGCGCTCGGCGGTTATCTGATCAAGTTCTTCCCGCTGTTCATTCTCGGCGCCCTGTTTGGCCAGCTGATGGCCGACTCCGGTGCGGCGCATGCCATCGCCAACTGGATCATCAAGCGCCTCGGCACCCGCCACGTGGTGCTGACCGTGGTGCTGGCCTGCGCCATTCTCACCTACGGCGGCGTGTCGCTGTTCGTGGTGGCGTTCGCGGTCTTCCCCATCGGTGCGGCGCTGTTCCGCGAGACCGGCACGCCCAAGCGGCTGATCCCCGGTGCCATCGCCCTGGGCTCGTTCACCTTCACCATGACCGCGCTCCCCGGCACGCCAGCGATCCAGAACGCGATCCCGATTCCGTTCTTCCACACCACCAGCTTCGCCGCGCCCGGGCTCGGCATCATCGCCGGGGCGATGATGCTGGGGCTGGGTACCTGGTGGCTGCAGTCTCGGGCGAGCCGGGCGACGCGCCGGGGCGAGGGCTACGGCCACCACCCCGACGAGCAGATCGAACCCCTCGAGACCGCGGCCGGCGTGCCCGAGATCGGCACCCTGGCCGCCTTCACCCCGCTGGTGATGGTGATCGGCCTCAACGCCCTGCTGACCTACGCCATCCTGCCCGGTCTCGACTTCTCCGGCCTGCCGGAGGCGCGCTTCGGCACCCTCGACCCCGGCGCCATGCTCGGGCTGTGGGCGATCATCATCGCGCTGCTGGTGTCGTGCGCCTGGCTGGTCGTCAGCCGCTGGCGCCACTGGGCGGATCTCAAGGGCACCATCAACAAGGGCTGCTTCGGCTCGATGCTGCCGGTGTTCAACACCGCCTCCGAGGTCGGCTACGGCGCGGTGATCGCCAGCCTCGCCGGTTTCGTGGTCATCCGCGATGCGGTGCTGAGCCTGGCACCGGGCAATCCGCTGATCTCCGAGGCGGTGTCGATGAACGTGCTGGCGGCGGTCACCGGCTCCTCCTCCGGCGGCATGAGCATCGCCCTCAGCGTGCTCGGCGACGACTACCTGCGCATGGCCAATGCGGTCGGTCTCAACCCCGAGCTGATGCACCGGGTCGCCACCATCGCCGCCGGCGGTATGGACACCCTGCCCCACTCCGGCGCGGTGATCACGCTGCTGGCGATCTGCGGCCTCACCCATCGCCAGGCCTATCCCAACATCGCCATGGTCACCATCGTGGTGCCGATGATCACGCTGGTCGCGGTGATCACCCTGGGCACCCTGTTCGGGAGTTTCTGAGCCGATGAATACCCCCGACGCCAGCGCCCTGCTGCCAGCGGAGAGCGATTACGACCGCCTCCACGCCAACTTCGCGTGGGAGGTGCCGGCGCGCTTCAACATCGCCAGTGTCTGCTGCGACCGCTGGGCGGAGGACCCAGAGCGCCTGGCGATGATCGAGATCGGTGACGATGGCAGCGCCCGCGAGATCACCTTCGCCGAGCTCCAGCGCGGTGCCAACCGGCTGGCCAACAGCCTGGTCGCCCAGGGCGTGCAGCCTGGCGACCGGGTCGGGGTGCTGCTGCCCCAGCGCCACGAGACCGCGCTGGTGCATCTGGCCTGCTTCAAGCTGGGGGCGATTTCGGTGCCGCTGTTCAGCCTGTTCGGCCCCGAGGCGCTGCTCCACCGGCTCGCCGACTGCGGCATGCGCGCCATCGTCAGCGATGCCCGCGGCCTGGCGACGCTCGACGAGATCCGCCTCCAGCTACCCGCGCTGCAGGCGATCTACACCGTCGATGGCGTGCCCGAAGCGGGTCGGCCGACCGCTGACGCGCTCGACTTCCACGCCGCGCTGGCCACTGCCAGCGAGGTTTTCTTCACCCGCGATACCCATCCCGACGAGCCGGCGCTGATCATCTACACCTCCGGTACCACCGGCAGCCCCAAGGGCGCGGTGCACGGCCACCGGGTGCTGCTGGGGCATCTGCCGGGGGTGGAGATGTCCCATAACCTGCTGCCTCAGCCCGGCGACCGCCTGTGGACGCCGGCCGACTGGGCCTGGATCGGCGGCCTGCTCGACGTGCTGCTGCCGGCGCTCTACCACGCGGTGCCGATCGTCGCCCACCGCATGCTCAAGTTCTCGCCGGAGGCGGCATTCGCGCTGATCGAACGCCACCGCGTGCGCAACCTGTTCCTGCCGCCGACCGCGCTCAAGCTGATGCGTCGAGTCGAGCAGCCGCAACGCCGCTGGCAGCTCGACGTGCGCAGCGTCGCCAGCGGTGGCGAGTCGCTGGGGGAGGCGCTGCTGGCGTGGGGGAAAGAGACCTTCGGGCTCACCATCAACGAGTTCTACGGCCAGACCGAGTGCAACATGGTGCTCTCGGCCTGCGCGGCGCTCGGCGTGCACCGCCCGGGGGCGATCGGCAAGGCGGTACCGGGGCACGAGCTGGCGATCGTCGACGCCGAGGGTAGGCGGCTCGCCGATGGCGAAACCGGGCATATCGCGGTACGCGCGCCGGACCCGGTGATGTTTCTGCACTACTGGCAGAAGCCGGAGGCGACCGCGGCCAAGTTCGCCGGCGAGTGGCTGCTGACCGGCGACATGGGCCGGCGCGATGCCGAGGGCTACTTCAGCTTTCTCAGCCGCGATGACGACGTCATCACCAGTGCCGGCTACCGCATCGGCCCCGCGCCGATCGAGAACTGCCTGCTGGGCCATCCGGCGGTGCGCATGGCCGCCGTGGTAGGCAAGCCTGACGAGCTGCGCACCGAGATCGTCGCCGCCTACGTGGTGCTCGCCGAAGGCTGGGACGCTTCCCCGGCGCTGGTGGAGACGCTGCAGCAGCACGTGCGCTCGCGCCTGGCGGCCCATGAGTACCCGCGCGAGATCCACTTCGTCGACGAATTCCCGATGACCGCCACCGGCAAGATCGTGCGCAAGGCGCTGCGAACGCTGGATCGCGACGAGAGAACGCTGGATCGCGACGAGACCCTATGAACACGCCTCTTACGAGCCCTGGAGTGATCGCATGAACTTTGTCGGCAACGCTTTCGACGAGATCGCCGTCGATGACACCTTCGGCCAGACCCTGACCATCACCGAGGCGCATATCGTCCAGGCCTGTGGCCTGTTCGGCGACTTCAACCCGCTGCACAGCAACGACGCCTTCGCCCAGCAGACGCGCTTCGGCCAGCGCATCCTGCACGGGCCGATGACCTCGGCCTACATGACCGCCTCCATCGGCATGTACTTCTATGCCACCGCAGTCGCCTATCTGGCGCACGACTGCCGCTTTCTGGCCCCGGTCCTCGCCGGTGACACCCTGACCACCGAGTGGCGCATCGCCGAGCTGATCGCCAAGCCCCACCACCAGGGCGGCATCGCGGTGCTGGCGGGGCACTGCCGCAACCAGCGCGACGAGATCGTCGCCGAGGCCGACGGCAAGATCCTGCTGCTGGATCGGGCGGCGGTGCCGGAGGAGGCTCGACGATCCTAGATCTTTCTTGAAGAGCCTAGACCATGGTCGAGGGGCTCTGGCCCTATCTAAATATTGACGTTAACGTCAACGTATAAAGCCGAGAGCGCCTGCGAGCCATGGCCCGCGACCCCGCGTTCCTGCCTATCGACAGCGGAGGATCATCCGATGCACGCCCCCTACACCGAGCTCGATTTCGGCCTCGACGACGAGTTGAACATGCTGCGCGAGCAGGTCAACGCCTTCGCCCGCGACGAGATCGCCCACCGCGCGGCCCAGATCGACCACGACAACGCCTTCCCCGCGGACCTGTGGCAGAAGTTCGGCGATATGGGGCTGCTCGGCATCACCGTGGCCGAAGAAGATGGCGGCAGCGGCATGGGCTATCTGGCCCACTGCATCGCCATGGAGGAGATCTCCCGGGCCAGCGCCTCGGTGGGGCTCTCCTACGGCGCCCATGCCAATCTCTGCGTCAACCAGATCAAGCTCAACGCCACGGACGAGCAGAAGGCCAAGTACCTGCCCGGGCTGATCAGCGGCGAGCACGTCGGGGCGCTGGCGATGTCCGAGCCCGGCGCCGGCTCGGACGTGGTCTCGATGAGTCTGCACGCCGACAGACACGGCGATCACTACGTGCTCAACGGCAACAAGATGTGGATCACCAACGGCCCCGACGCCGACGTGCTGGTGGTCTACGCCAAGACCGACCCCGAGGCGGGCGCCAAGGGCATCACCGCCTTTCTGATCGAGAAGGGGTTCGCCGGTTTCTCCACCGCGCAGAAGCTCGACAAGCTGGGCATGCGCGGCTCCAACACCTGCGAGCTGGTGTTCGAGGATTGCCAGGTACCGGCGGAGAACGTGCTGGGCGAGGAGAATCGCGGCGTGCGCGTGCTGATGAGCGGGCTCGACTACGAGCGCACGGTGCTCGCCGCCGGCCCGATCGGGATCATGCAGGCGTGTCTGGACGTGGTGGTGCCCTACGTCCACGAGCGCAAGCAGTTCGGTCAGGCGATCGGCGAGTTCCAGCTGATCCAGGGCAAGCTCGCCGACATGTACACCACGCTCAACGCCTGCCGCGCCTATCTCTACGCCGTGGCCGGCGCCTGCGACCGCGGCCGAACCAGCCGCAAGGATGCGGCCGGGGTGATCCTCTACTGCGCCGAGAAGGCGACCCAGATGGCGCTGGATGCCATCCAGCTGCTCGGCGGCAACGGCTATATCAACGAGTACCCCACCGGGCGGCTGCTGCGCGACGCCAAGCTCTACGAGATCGGCGCCGGCACCAGCGAGATTCGGCGGATGTTGATTGGCCGGGAACTGTTCTCCGAATCGGCGTAGGAGGGTCGCATGGCCATACTGACTAGCCAGATCAACCCCCGCGCCGAGGCCTTCCAGGCCAATGCCCAGGCGCTGCGGGCGGAGGTCGACAAGCTCCACGCGCTGAGCGCCGAGATCGCCCGGGGCGGCGGCGACAAGGCCCGCGCCCGGCACGAGTCCCGCGGCAAGCTGTTCGTGCGCGAGCGCATCGACCAGCTGCTCGACGAGGGCGCGGCCTTTCTCGAGATCGGCGCGCTGGCGGCCCACGAGGTCTACGACGCCCCGGTGCCCGCCGCCGGCGTGGTCGCCGGCATCGGCCGGGTCAGCGGCGTGGAGTGCGTGATCGTCGCCAACGACGCCACGGTCAAGGGCGGCACCTACTTCCCGCTGACGGTGAAGAAACACCTGCGCGCCCAGGAGATCGCCCGCAAGCACCGCCTGCCCTGCCTCTATCTGGTCGACTCCGGCGGCGCCTACCTGCCGGAGCAGGACGAGGTCTTCCCCGACCACGACGACTTCGGCCGCATCTTCTACAACCAGGCCACGCTCTCCGCCGCGGGCATCCCGCAGATCGCGGTGGTGATGGGCTCATGCACCGCCGGCGGCGCCTACGTGCCGGCGATGGCCGATGAATCGATCATCGTGCGCAACCAGGGCACTATCTTCCTCGGCGGGCCGCCGCTGGTGAAGGCCGCCACCGGTGAGACCATCAGCGCCGAGGACCTCGGAGGCGCGGACGTGCACGCACGTATCAGCGGTGTGGTCGACCATTACGCCGAGAACGACGCCCATGCGCTGCAGCTCGCCCGCCGCGCGGTCTCCCGGCTCAACTGGCGCAAGCGCGGCGAACTGGCGCTGCGCGAATCCCGCCCGCCGCGGCTCGACCCTTCGGAGCTCTACGGCATCGTCGGCACCGACCTGCGCAAGCCGTACGACGTGCGCGAGGTGATCGGGCGGCTGGTGGACGACTCCGACTTCGACGAGTTCAAGCGCTATTACGGCGACACCCTGGTCACCGGCTTCGCCCACTGGTGCGGCCACCCGGTGGGTATCGTCGCCAACAACGGGGTGCTGTTCTCGGAGTCCGCACAGAAGGGTGCGCACTTCATCGAACTCTGCGCCCAGCGCCAGATCCCGCTGATCTTTCTGCAGAACATCACCGGCTTCATGGTTGGCTCCAAGTACGAACAGGAAGGCATCGCCAAGCACGGCGCCAAGCTGGTCACCGCCGTGGCCTGCGCCAAGGTGCCCAAGTTCACCGTGCTGATCGGCGGCAGCTTCGGCGCCGGCAACTACGGCATGTGCGGCCGCGCCTATGACCCCAACCTGATGTTCATGTGGCCCAACGCGCGCATCTCGGTGATGGGCGGCGAACAGGCGGCCAACGTGCTGGCGCAGGTGAAACGGGAGCAGATGGAGCGCGACGGCAACGACTGGCCGGAAGACGAGGAAGCCGCCTTCAAGGCGCCGATCCGCGAACAGTACGAGCGCCAGGGCCACCCCTACTACGCCAGCGCCAGGCTGTGGGACGACGGCGTGATCGACCCGTTGCAGACCCGCGATGTGATCGGCCTGGCGCTCTCCGCCGCAATGAACGCAGAGATCGAAGAGACGCGTTTCGGCGTCTTCAGGATGTGATGCCATGACGACTTCACAGCACGCCCAACTGGATATCGACTCTCGCGGCGTCGCGCGGCTGACGCTGGACCGCCCCGCGGTGCACAACGCCTTCGACGACGCCTTGATCGCCGCGCTCAACGCCCATCTCGAACAGCTCCACGCCCTGGCTGCGAGCGGCGAGGTGCGGGTGGTGGTGCTCGGCTCCCACGGCAAGCACTTCTCCGCCGGGGCGGATCTCGCCTGGATGAAGCGCATGGTCGACTACAGCGTCGACGACAATCTGGCCGACTCGCGCCAGCTCTCGCGCCTGATGCACGGGCTGGACACCCTGCCCTGCCCCACGCTCTGCCGGGTACAGGGCGCGGCCTACGGCGGCGCGGTGGGGCTGGCCGCCTGCTGCGATCTGGTGATCGCATCAATGGCGGCGCGCTTCTGCCTCTCCGAGGTCAAGATCGGCCTCTCGCCGGCGGTGGTCGGGCCCTATGTCCAGCGCGCCATCGGCGCCCGCCAGATGCGCCGCTACGCGCTGACCGCCGAGGTGATCGATGCCACCACCGCCCGCGAACTGGGGCTGGTGCACCAGGTGGTGGCTGGCGACGCGCTGGATGAAGAGATCGACCGCCAGATCGACACCCTGCTCGCTGCCTCCCCCCAGGCCCAGCGCGCCACCAAGGCGCTGCTCGCGCAGATCGCCCGCGAACCGGAGAGCGACGCCACCCGCGAGGCCGCCTGCCGCACCATCAGCGAGCTGCGGGTCAGCGCCGAAGGCCAGGAGGGGCTGGCCGCTTTCTTCGACAAACGCCCGCCCGCCTGGCTCGCAGCCAGGGGCGGCGACAAGGAGCCGTGCTCATGAGTCTCGCCACTGCGCCCCGTCCGCTGCGCGCCGTGCTGATCGCCAACCGCGGCGAGATCGCCTGCCGGGTGATCCGCACCGCGCGGCGCCTCGGCCTGCGCACCATCGCGGTCTATTCGGATGCCGACGCCCGCGCCCGCCACGTGCGCGAGGCCGACGAAGCGATCCGCCTCGGCCCGCCGGCGGCCGGCGAGAGCTATCTCGCCATCGACAAGGTCATCCAGGCTGCCCAGCGCAGCGGCGCCGACGCCATCCACCCGGGCTACGGCTTTCTCTCCGAGAACGCCGAGTTCGTCGCCGCCTGCGACGCTGCCGAAATCATCTTCATCGGACCACCGGCTAGCGCCATCGCCGCCATGGGCGACAAGGCCGCGGCCAAGGCGCGCATGGCCCAGGCCGGCGTACCGCTGGTGCCCGGCTATCACGGCGAAGCGCAGGACGACGCCCTGCTGCGGAAAGAGGCCGGCAAGATCGGCTACCCGGTGCTGCTCAAGGCCAGCGCCGGTGGCGGCGGCAAGGGCATGCGGGTGGTCGAGTCCGAACGCGAGTTTCAGGCGGCGCTCGACGGCTGCCGCCGCGAATCCCGCGCCGCCTTCGGCGATGAGCGCATGCTGATCGAGAAGTATCTGACCCAGCCGCGCCATGTCGAAGTGCAGGTGTTCTGCGACAGCCTCGGCGCCGGCGTCTACCTGTTCGAACGCGACTGCAGCGTGCAGCGGCGCCACCAGAAGGTGCTCGAAGAGGCCCCCGCGCCGCATCTGCCCGAGGCACTGCGCCGCGAGATGGGCGAGGCCGCGGTGCGCGCCGCCCAGGAGATCGGCTATGTCGGCGCCGGCACGGTGGAGTTCCTGCTGGATGCCGCCGCCGAAACCGCTCAGGGGAGCGGCTCGCCGTTCTACTTCATGGAGATGAACACCCGGCTGCAGGTCGAGCACCCGGTCACCGAGATGATCAGCGGCGAGGACCTGGTCGAGTGGCAGCTACGGGTCGCCGCCGGCCTGGCGCTGCCCAAGGCGCAAAACGAGCTGACGCTCACCGGCCACGCCATCGAAGCGCGGCTCTACGCCGAAGACCCGGACAACGACTTCCTCCCCGCCACCGGCAAGCTGCTGCGCTTTGCGCTGCCGCTGGCGAGCGCCGATTCGCACGGCCGAGTCCGCCTGGATAGCGGCGTCGAGGCCGGCGACACGGTGACCATGCACTATGACCCGATGCTGGCCAAGCTGATCGTCCACGGCGAGGATCGCGGCCAGGCCCTGGCCGAGATGGCCCGCGCCCTGGCCGCGCTGGATATCAGCGGCGTGACCACCAATCGCCGCTTCCTGCAGCGTCTGGTGACTCACCCGGACTTCATCGCCGCCAGGCTGGATACTCGCTTCATCGAGCACCATCACGACGATCTGTTCGCCGCGCCCCAGGCCACCGATGCCGATATCGCCCGCGCGGCCCTGGTTGCTATAGATCAGCTTACGAGAGATCAGCTCGCCAGGAGCCACATCGACGGAGCGCCGCGCACAGACGACCCCTGGCAGCGTCGCGACGGCTGGCGGCTCAACGCACCACGCCGGCTACGTCTCGCTTTCCAGGAGACCGACGGCAGCAGCACGTACGAGGTGATCGCCACCCAGGCGCTGACTCAGGGTCTGGCGCAGGAGCCAGCACAGGCGACCTGGCAGCTTCAGGTGCAGCGCGACGGCGAGGAGACGAGCCGGCTCGCCGAGCAGTGCCAGCGCCTCGACAGCGACACCCTGGCGCTCACCCTGGATGGCCATCGCCAGCGCCTCTTCGCCCGGCTCGACCCAACCAGCGAGGGCGACGCCATCGTGCTCACCGCCGCTGGCCAAGAGTCGCGCCTGATCTGGCGCCGCGCCGACCGTGCCGACCATCTGCCCCAAGAGGCCGAAGCCAAGCTGACCGCGCCGATGCACGGTACCGTGGTGGCGCTGCTGGTCGAACCCGGACAGACAGTGGAGAAAGGCACGCCGCTGGTAGTGGTAGAAGCGATGAAGATGGAGCACACCCTGAGCGCCCCCGCCGACGGCGCGGTGGAAGCCTTCCATGTCGCGGTGGGGGACGCTGTGGCGCAGGGGGATGAGCTGCTCGCGTTCACCAATGCCGAGGCGATGACCAACGCCGGCGCCGACACGAGCGGGGACAACTGAGATGGGGATGCCGAAGCACGTCAGTATCGTCGAAGTCGGCCCGCGCGACGGACTACAGAACGAAGCCGAGCCCATCGCCACCGCCGCCAAGCTGGAACTGATCGAGCGGCTCGGCGCGGCGGGGCTAAAACGGATCGAAGCGGCGAGTTTCGTCTCGCCCAAATGGGTGCCGCAGATGGCGGATCACCGCGAGGTGATGACCGGCATTCGCCGCCGGCCGGGAGTGGTCTACTCCGCGCTCACGCCCAATCTCAAAGGGCTGGAAGCCGCGCTGGAGTGCGGCGTCGAAGAGGTCGCCGTTTTCGCAGCGGCGAGCGAAGCGTTCTCGCACAAGAACATCAACTGCTCGATTGCCGAATCGCTAACACGCTTCGAACCGGTGGTCGAACGCGCCCGGGAAGCCGGCGTGCGCGTGCGCGGCTATATCTCCTGCGTGCTCGGCTGCCCCTACGAAGGCAACATCGACCCACAGCGGGTCGCCGAGGTCTCCCGGGCGCTTTATGAGATGGGCTGCTATGAAATCTCGCTGGGCGACACCATCGGCGTCGGCACCCCGCTCGAGGCCAAGCGCCTGCTCGACGCCGTGGGCCGGGATATCCCCAGGGACAAGCTCGCCGCCCACTTCCACGATACCTACGGCCAGGCGCTGGCCAACCTCTACGCCGTGCTCGAAGAAGGCATCGGCGTGATCGACAGCGCCATCGCCGGGCTCGGCGGCTGCCCCTACGCCAAGGGCGCCACCGGCAACGTCGCCACGGAAGACGTGATCTATTTGCTCAACGGCCTCGGCATCGACAGCGGCGTGGATCTGGATAACTTGGCAGAGACAGGGGTGTGGATAACACAGACCATCGGCAAGCCGAATCGGTCGAAGGTGGGGGTGGCGCTGGCGGCGAAGCGAACCTCTTCATAATGGAACCCCCTAGCCAACTCACGGGCTTGCAGGAATCGCTTCCAAGGATAGAGGGGTATTCACTCAAGCCCGGCGGGAAAGCCATGCATGGATCAACCCCGCCTGGAAAAACGGCACCGGAAGTTCGAAACCGCCTGCCTCGATGATCGAGGCAATCCGCGCTGGCGGTAGCACACCGACATCATGCGCATAGGCATGGCGCATCCGCGCCATCATCTCTTCGGAGACATCGGCCGCGGACATCATGTTCATCCACGCGTGAAGCAGTACGTCATATTCGGGTGACGCGATGTCTGACGCCAGGTCGGCGCTTGCGAGAATGCCACCCGACTTGAGTTTCGCGGCAATGCCACGGAAGAAACCGGAGCGCTCGTCGGGATTCGTGATGAACTGCGAGACGAGCAGGCAGGTCGCGGCATCGTGTAGCTCGGCGGTGGGTAGTGACTCCAGATACCCCTCATGGAAGGTGCAGCGAGACGTCACACCTTCCTTCTCGGCCCTTTCCCGACAGACGTCGAGCATACGCCCCGACGGCTCCACGGCCGTAAAACGCCAACCAGGATGCTGTGAGGCGAGATAGAACAGCTCATCGCCCGTCCCCACCCCGACACAGAGAATTCGTGCCTCCGCCGGCAAATCCGCGAACAATGACCCCAGCAACAGATGCAGGCAATTCCGAATCGGTGACGTCTTGGCCCACTGCTGGTCGTAGCTTGCCGCCTGCTGGTCGAACAGTGCCTTGATCTCGTCCTGGTTCATCTTATTCCCCGCAGTTAATCTTGATGCTGACAATCGGCCAACGTACGCGACTGTCCGATTGATAACGAATGATGGGTTTGCCGGGGTGCGGATAACACAGCCCCTCGGCAGGCCAAATCGGTCCAAGGTAGGCGTGGCGTTGGCGGCGCGCTAGTCATCATGTTTCAACCGCTCTAGGCTCCGCGATATAGCTGGGATTGCAGCGCCAAACACAACTCGACATAGGTGCGCGCCGCCTCTTTCGTCGGTTCCAGATCGCGAGCCACCTCGCGACGCAAACGCCACAGCTCGTGATACAGCGTCACCTGTGGCTGATCGATCAGACCTGCCCGTACGAGCAGTTCCGGCAGCCGAGCCGCTGATACCTCGCCCGGGCCACTTTCGCCGCCTTCCTGTGACGACAGCGACGCGCGGGCCGCACGCTCCAGTCGAGTCCACGCCTCCAATATCGCCGTACGGGGATGGCGCTCGGCCAGCTCGGTGAGAAACGTCTCCTCTTCACCAGCACGCACACCAACGACGTCACTGGGACCCGGCGACAGCGAGCGCAACTGCTCAAGGTCGTGCTCGAACTCAGCCTCGATGGGCCCGGCACGCAGCTTCTTGATGAAGGATCCAAACTGCAGAATTTGGTCGCGGAAGAGAAGCGCGAGAATGAGGGCGAACACCGGCCAGGCCAGCGACCTGACAAGGCTCGAAATGAACGTCAGCCAATCCATCGTCAGTACTCGGTTGGTTCCACGTGCATGAGTCTAGGCAATAGCTGCCACGTCAGACATTCACCGAATATTGTAGATCACGCGCTTCATCTCCGGTCATGCCACGAAATCCCCAGCAATGAGCGGGCTGCTCCTTGAGCGTGATCTCGATATCGATGGGCGATATGCCGATCTCGGCTTCTATCTGGCGGAAAAGCGCCTTGATCAGAGCCTTCTGCGTCTCCTTGGACCGCCCTTGCATCATATTGATTTCGATAACCGTGTAAGCCGACGTTCTATCGTCAGGGAAATAGAAATCCTCTGCATCCAGCGGTACAAACCGATGGGCACGCTTGCCCTCCGGCATCCCGAGAACCTCCTGCATGCAGCCATGAATGACATTCGAAAGCTGCGCCTTGATAGGGTTAATGTGCTCCTTTATGCCATACACGAAGATCATGTAAGCCTCCAAAGAATGTGCATCTAATAAATTGACCTGCAAAGGGCCTAATTAGTAGAAATACTGAAAAGCTAACGCCGCATTAAGGTGTGAGCAACGCTACCACGAAACTTAACCTAGCCACCATAAACACTGAACTCAACGATGGAATGAAAAATGCCATGCGTTGGGAATCACTCTTAAACGCTTTGTTAGATGAATGCGCACACCCATATTAACAGTTAGTGAAAACAATCGCCTTCATACTTTTTCTTGCGTAAAAGCAATTGAAAGTCGTCCGGTTTTTTCAAGGCCAACTTAACTGTAACCGCGATTAGACGTAAAATTGTCAAAGCAACAAACTCCCTAACCACGCGAAGTTTTTTAGGAGATACTGAGTTTGTACCTGTGTGAGCAATTTTAGAACGTTCTGAATAGAGCTCTTTTACTTTTTTTTCTACATTTATACGCTCATCTACAGTATTTCCGTGCAAAAATGCACATTGTTCAGCGATACTGGACATAACTGAAGCTGTTATAACACCTTTTTCATCCAGTTTTAGTAAGGCTTCTAATGCTATTACAGCCTTTAAATAGGCACTTGCTTTATTTGTATCCATATAAGACTCACCTAACCATTCAATAGCACTTGCCATTTTTCTATCAAATGAAGTTGTAGGTGTAAGTGCTATTCTTACCAAGCTATCATAGAAATCTGTGTATTCCCTTGGTAGTAAACTGTTGAGAGTTGAAACATCAAGACTAGATATAAAACCATTATTCTTCTCATCACCAGATATAACTCCCCCATCGAAGTTAATTACTGCATCTTGGTAAGGTTTAAAGTTAACTCGAAGTACACCAACGGAATAATCCATATATTTTTCATTTAGCAAGAACGCAAGCAACAACTCAAATTTATTAAACATGCTATTTGATAACTCTAGGGCTTTCCAATGGTCTTTTGCATCAATTAAGCATTCTATAGCTACAAGATCATAATCTTGGTTATATTTGTGTTTCACTTCGAATTCTGAATCAAACAATGAACTAACTTGTTCCTTATGCCTAGGAAGATCATATATTGTAAGATTTTCAAATTCCATGGGATCAGTTGAATCACTTAAATTAACACCATGAACAACCTTGATAACCTTATGTTTTTTCATTTCTAAACTATTAATTATCCTGACAAACTCCTCAATTCTTAAATTATAATCAATGTCATTATCATTTTTACGCGAAATCAACACTCTTCTTATAGTAATTAATACAAATTCCTGAGATAAGCCTTCAGCAACTTTTAACTGCATAAAACGGTCTAAAGCATCTTCAAATTGTTCTTGGTCATCAATAGTCATACATTTTGCATCAGTTGCATTGAATTCAAACTCAGATTTTCCTTCTAAGTAGTTTCGCGATAATTTACACAAACGAAATATATTAAGAGCTCTAGTTTTCATTTCATACATACTCAATTTAAACAACAAGATACTACTTAAGAATACTTTCCTATCACAATCACTCAAAGAACAGATTAAAATAATTGACAGTTCTCAATGCTTCCTAAATCATCTAACGCCCCGCTAAACGGCGAGCGTTAGCGAGTCCGGTGGAGGCTGCGCCTTTTGCAGCCGGAACGAATTTGAGCGGTTTGTTATGCCTTTTCACGATTTTTCTTTAGCCGCCTTGACGCTGAACATACTTCATTAACTAGCTTTGCCCCAGATGTACTGAGCAGATAAGCCGATTTATCTATTTCTGCCATTGACTTAGTGCCATCAGCCATTGCGTGAGTTAAATCGTTGCGATCTTCTTTCCATTGATGGATACGATCCATAAGAGGGTCGTTGAAGTAAGCAACCAGTAGCGGATCATTCGGCTTTCGCTGCCGAATTTCCTGCATCTTTTTACCTAGCATCCGAATTGGGCGATGGTTAGCGTAAGTAGCGCCACCCGACTGCCTAAGAGCAGATAGAAGCCGGTCTTCTAGAACCGTATATGCAAACCAACATGCTTCGAGATAAAACCCTTGTTCGTGGGCAGACTTCATTCTGCTCATAAGCTCTTTGTAGTGGTTGTTTTTCTCACTCAAACCCGGAAACTCCTTTTAGGCATAACAGGTATTAGGTAGCGCGCTCTTTTTTTCTTGAACGAGCGCGCATATTCAACAACCTTATGTAGCTTGGCCTTTCGCATCTAACGCATTGATTTTTAATCAACACTCAGAATAATTAGGCGTGATTTGCAGAATTCACGTGCTCGCGCGTTTTGCTCAATCTGATATCGCTGTTCATAGATACAGTCATGTGGCGCTGGGTCGTTCGGCAGGCTTTACTGATACACGCCACGCTACCGCCAGCCATGGAGGATGACGGTGCTTCCCATCATCCCAGCGCGGCTGTCCCTTGTTAGCTTGTGGCTCTGTAAGCCATTTCTTTTGCTGTTATACGCACAGTAACCAAGCATTACATTAGAAACAACGCCACGAAAGCATTAATCAGTCGTGGCGTCAGGTGGAGGGCGCTGTTGTGTCGAAAACCGAAGATTATTTAAGAGGGGGAAGGGTCACTGGCCACTTTCCGTGACAAGAATGGCCAGATTGAAGCGCTAGCCGTAGGTACTCAGTACATCGGATTTCCGTTCTTGGTTTCATCTGGAATTCTCTGGATGGAATCCCAATGCTCTACGATCTTGCCGTTGTCGTCGAAGCGGAAAAAATCCATCGTGACGTACTCATCGCCGCCGGGCCAGGTCTGGTGCGTGTGTAGGGATACCAGATCGGCTTCGGCCACCGCGCGCACGAACTCGATTTCCTTCCCGGGATACTGCTCAGCCATTGCCGTGAAGTAATCGACGAACGCTTGCTTTCCATTACCGACCACCGGGTTGTGCTGAATGTAGTCAGCGCCGACGTACGTTTCGACGGCAAGGGTAGGGTCGCCGAGATAAGCCGTGCGATAGAAGGCGATCGCATTGCGCTTGTTGGCTTCCAGGTCATGTTGCATGCCGTTGCTCCGTGCAGTTTGACTACCATTGAAGGAGCCGCAGAGCAGAACCGTGTGTACCAACCAGCGCTCAGTGACCCTGTTCCGCCGCCTTCAACTCTCCCAATGCACCTTTGCACCGTTCTTCGACCTGATCCAGCTCGCGCTGCATGATGCGGATGTCTTCGAGCTGGCGTTCGAGATTGGCGCGTTTGTCGGCGAGGATCTCGAGCAGGCGCTCGAGTTGTCGGATGCTGCCGTCGTGACGGGTGTCGTAAAGGTCGAGCACTTCGCGAATCTCGATCAACGAGAAACCGAGACGCTTGCCGCGCAGGGCGAGCTTGAGGCGAACGCGGTCCTTCTCGTGGTAGACGCGGGTCTTGCCGCGCCGCTCGGGGGAGAGCAGGCCCTCCTGCTCGTAGAAGCGGATGGTGCGGGTGGTCACATCGAAGTGTTGCGCGAGTTCGCCAATGGCATAGGTCTGGCCGGACACGGCGTTATTCTCTTGTATGATTTTCTCTACCCTAGCGTTAATTGACCTTTACGTGAAGATCAACGTTAAGCGGAGCAGCCCCCACGCATCGGCACCGCGGACAGGCGGTCACTGACCCTGCGTGATGGGCGACATGGGGTCGACGAAGCGTGCTCGAGTTATCAACAGCCTGTTTCAGATTTGTCTAAAACAGCGAATTCTGTCGCTCGCCCGGGAACTCGGCCAGCGACGGCAATTCGATCCGTTCGGCGATACGACTGTAGAACTTTCGTGCCAGTTCCGGCGCCTGGCGGTTGTCCGGTGTATGCACAAAGAGAAAAGGGGTTTTCCCCTGTTTTATCCACAGGGTGAGGCGTTCTATCCACGGTTCGAAACGGGCCAGGTTAATGGCTTCGTCGAAGTGCCCGATAAATCGAATAACGGGATTGACCGCCGTGCAGAGCACGTGTAATGGGACTTTCGGCTTTTCGCCCTGCGCCTTGGCGAGCCGGTTGTCAAGCCCTGGGGGTGTGGCAAAGAGCGCGCGCACGTCGAGCATGACCCGATTGGCGTCTTGACTTATCAACAAGCGGTTGAATGCCTGTTCTGGTGCCCCCTTGTGGAAAAAATCACTGTGCCGGACCTCGACCGCGCAGGGTATCTCCCGTGGCCAGTGAGTGAGTAATCGCTCGAGGGTCGGCAGCTCGCCCTGGCCGAAATCTCTGGGTAGCTGGACCATGATCGGCCCTAGACGATCTTTCAACGGTGAGAGGCGCTCGATGAAGCGTTCGAACTCATTGTCGATGTCGCGCAGGCGCTTGCCATGGGTCAGCTGGCTGGGCAGCTTGAAGCAGAAACGAAAGGTCTCGGGCGCCTGCTCGGCCCAGGCCGCGACCGTCTCCGCCTTGGGAATGCCGCTGTAGAAGGTGGTGTTGCCCTCCACGGCGTTGAACACGCTGGCGTAGTCGCGCAGCTCCACGTCGCCGTGGCCGGGTAGCAGGCTGCCTTGCCAGTCGGTGTTGGCCCACATCGCCATGCCCAGGTAGAGCGGGGGTTCATGGGTCGTGGCGAGGTTATCTGAGACGTTCGGCATGAAGAGTGACGGTCGGTGAAACGATATCCTGCTGCGCGGCGATCATCGCCAGCTCGCGGGTGCCGGCGCGGCGGGTGTGTTCGAACAGCATCTGCACCGCGGCGGCGGTCTGCTCCAGGGCGCGAGCGGGGCCTTCTTCGGTAAGCCCGGCGCGCAGGCTGTGGGCGAGGAACATCGCGGCAGTGAAGTCGCCGGCACCGTTGGGCGCGATGGCGAAGTCGACCTTGGGCGTGGCGATCCGC
Source organism: Salinicola lusitanus (assembly GCF_003206045.1). Classification (GTDB taxonomy): domain Bacteria; phylum Pseudomonadota; class Gammaproteobacteria; order Pseudomonadales; family Halomonadaceae; genus Salinicola; species Salinicola lusitanus. The sequence continues at coordinate 317,830 of NZ_PZJM01000009.1, read as the reverse complement.
CAGCTGCCACTGGGGGCGTCCACCAGCATGCCGATGTGTCGCTGGTCGTCACCCTCGACTTCCAGCGAGGTGATCAACACCACCCTGGGGCCCTTGGCGCGTAGTGCGGCGGCGGCGGCAAGGGCGTCTTCCAGGGTGTTCACTTCCCGCCCGGCCAGGAAGGCGAGCTCGAACTGGTTGGGGGTGACGATATCGGCGCGGGCGATGGCGTGGTCGCGCATCCACTCGGGGATCCCTTCGCGGACGAAGAAGCCGCGCCCGACGTCGCCCATCACCGGATCGCAGCAGTAGAGCGCCTGCGGATTGGCCTGCTTGACCCGGTCGACGCTATCCAGCACGGCGCGACCGATGCCTTCGTCGCCCATGTAGCCGGAAAGCAGGGCGTCGACATCGTCGAGCCCGACCAGCGATTCGACCCCATCCAGCACGTTCCTGAGATGGTCCGGGCTGAAGACATCGCCGGTAAAGGCGCCATAGCCCGTGTGGTTGGAGAACTGGACGGTGTTGATGGCGGTGACTTCCAGCCCCAGCCGCTGCAGCGGAAACACGGCGGCACGGTTGCCGACGTAGCCATAGGCGACGTGGCTCTGAATGGAGATGACATGGGTCATGAGACGGTCCTGCCGCGAGAGCAAAGCGCACAGTGTAATGCGATGGGGAAGGAACTTGCAGCGGCTGTCTTTGGTCGATACCTCGCTCGACGCCATCGAGCGGCGGCGATATGCTCGCTCCAGCTTTTATCCATCGTCCCGTTTATCCGCCTTCGTCTGTGCATCGTGTTCAAGGATCGAATCTGCATGCTTTCAAGCGCCCCGCGCCAGCGCGCATCGTCACTCCGCTTCTCCTGGCTGCTGGCCGCTCTCTTTTTCGCCCTGCTGGTGGCGGGCTGCTCCAGCGGTCCGGTCATGACCCCGGCACCAAGCGGTAGCCCGGAGGCGCGGGTCGAACAGCCGGCGCGCAAGACCACCTGGCACCACCTGCCGGGCTGGAACCGGGACCAACCGATGGCGGCATGGAGCGCATTCCGGGAGAGCTGCAAGCGGCTCGAGCGCAAGCCGACATGGAAGAGCGTCTGCCACGATGCCCGGTCGGTCGATCCGCTCAATGCGCTGGCGATCCAGAACTTCTTCGAGAGCCGTTTCGTGCCGTATCGCGTGACCAATAGCGACGGCAGCGCGACCGGCCTGATCACCGGCTACTACGAGCCGATCCTGCGCGGCTCCCGCGTGCGCGGCGGGCCCTACCAAACGCCGCTCTACCAGTACCCGAAATACTGGAAGCGACATACCCACGTCGGCCCGACCCGCGCCGAACTGATGCGCAGCGGCGATCTCGATGGCACCGAACTGGTGTGGGTCGACGACCCGGTGGAGGCGGCCTACCTGCAGATTCAGGGCTCCGGCCGCGTCGAAATGACCGACGGCACCACCATGCGGGTGGCCTACGCCGGCACCAACAACCAGCCGTTCCGCTCCTTCGCCAAGCGCCTGATCGACCGGGGCGAGATCACGCCCGCCCAGGCCACGCTGCCCGGCGTGCGCGACTGGGCCCGCCGCCACCCGGGCCAGGTGGAGGAAATGCTCAACGTCAATCCACGCATGGTGTTCTTCCGCGAGCTCAAGGGCAGCGAAGCGCTGGCCGATACCAGCGGCCCGGTGGGCGCGCTGGGGGTGCCGCTCACCTCCGAGCGCAGCATCGCGGTCGACCCCGACGAGATCCCGCTCGGCGCGCCGGTGTTCCTCTCCACTACCCAGCCGCTCTCCAACCAGCCGCTGCAGCGCCTGATGGTGGCTCAGGACACCGGCAGCGCGGTCAAGGGCGCGGTGCGCGCCGACTTCTACTGGGGCCACGGCGACGCCGCCGGCGAGGCCGCCAGCCGGATGAAACAGCGGGGCGAGATGTGGGTGCTGATGCCCAAATGAGAGAGCGCCCAATCGCTTGGGCGCTCTCTGGACATTGCGGCCCTCGCTAGCGAGGGCCGGCGAACATCTTGCGCACCCGCAATGCCGCGATCACCTGGATGACGCCGTAGACCAGCGCGACGATCCCGATCCACAGCGCAGTGGCCACCAGGCCGCTGAGCGGGCTGACGACGAGCAGGATGCCCAGCAGCAACGCCAGCACCCCACTGAGAACGGTCCATCCCTCGCCGGGCGCGGCCCAGCCCTGGCCGGCCACCGGGCGGCGAATGCGCAGCCCCAGCAGCAGGCGATAGACGCCGGCGATGATCAGCCAGATACCCACCAGCACCAGCAGCGCGCTGGCCATGGAGAGCGGATCGAAAATCGCGAGCAGGCCGAACAGTATCGACAGCACGCCGTAGCCGATCAGCCATCCCTTGCCCGCGCCTCGATAGGCCGTCGCCGTCATGAACAGCGTGGAGACGCCTTCCGCCAGTGCCATGATGCCCATGATCCAGGTCAACGCCGCGATGGCGGCCAGCGGCTGAAACACCGCGATCAGGCCGAATACGATGGCGATGACGCCGAACGCCATCAGGATCCACCAGCTACGTCCGATGAGACTTCTCGTTGCCATTGACGACTCCCATTGATATCCCTGTTCGAGGAAACCTGAACGCTGCACCGACTCCATCGTTCAATACCGATCTTTAACATAGACCTTCACGGGAGTGACTTCGATGACCGAATCCGCCCCGGCGGCAGCGCCGCTGGCCATCGTCACCGGCGCCACCGCCGGACTCGGACTGGAGACTGCCAAGGGCCTGGCAGCGAACGGGTATCGCGTCATCGTCGCCGGGCGCAATGCCGACAAGGGCAAGCTCGCCTGCCACGCGGTGCGTGCCCATCAGCCCGGCGCAGAGGTTCGCTTCGAGTGGCTCGATCTCGACAGTCTCGCGTCGGTGCGCCAGTTCGCCGCGCGCCTGCGCGAGCGCGAAACCGAGCTGCACCGGCTGATCAACAACGCCGGCATCATGGCGCTGCCCAAGCGCGAGCGCACCGAGGACGGCTTCGAGCGCCAGTTCGGGGTCAACTATCTCGGCCACTTCCTGCTCACCAGCCTGCTGCTGCCGCTGCTGGTCGCCGCCTCGTCGGGGGATTCCGCACCTGCCCGCGTCGTCCAGCTCTCGAGCCTGGCGCATCGCGGCGGGAAGATCGCTTTCGATGATCTGAATGGCGAGCGCGACTACGACCCGTGGCGCGCCTACCGGCAATCGAAGCTCGCCATGCTGCTGTTCGCCCAGGCGCTGCAGCGGCAGAGCGACCGGCACGGCTGGGGGTTGTTGAGCGTCGCCGCCCATCCCGGGCTCTCCCGCACGGCGCTGTTCGATGCCGGCGTGAAGAGTCGCGCCCTGATCGGCCAGGCGTTCAAGCTGGTGATGCCGCTGATCAGCCAAACCGCCGACCAGGGCGCCAGGCCCACGCTTCACGCCGCGCTCGCCGACGACGTGGGCCCCGGCGACTACTTCGGCCCCGACGGCTTCAGCGAGACCCGCGGCGCACCCAAGCGCGCCCATCGCAGCACCGCGGCCAGGGACCAGGCGGTGGAAGATCGGCTGTGGACGGTGTCGTGTGAATTGACCGGGGCGGCGTGGTCATCGGATGGTTGAAGATTCACGCCACGGGAATGGTACCGCCGTCGACGACGAACTCGGACCCGGTGATGCTCGCCGCCCTGGATGACGCCAGGAAAGCGATGAGATTGGCCACTTCCCCGGGCGAGGAGGGCCGCCCCAGCGGAATGCCCCCGAGCGACTGCATGATGATCTCCTTGCCGCCCTCGTAGTCGGTGCCCGCCTCCTCGGCCAATCACTCGGCGGACTGCTGCTCTCCTACTACACCAACCTACCTGCATCCTCCTGCATCCTCCTGCATCGCCGCGCTGAGCTTCGGGCTCTATGCGTTGAGCCGGCTGCCCATCCGCGCCCTGCGTGCGTGAATCGAGCAGCGTCGACGGCAGGAGCACCACCGACGCTGGTTCACGGTGCGTCGTCAGCTCGCGGGGGCGCGCGCCGCCCTGTGCTGACGTGGCTCAGTCATCAATCCCCTGACGATCCCGTAGCAGGCGATCACCAGCACGATGGTGAAGGGTAGCCCTGTCGATACGGCCGCCGCCTGCAGTCCGCCGAGCCCGCCGCCCAGCAGCAGGGCGATGGCGATGGCGCCCTCGATCAGACACCAGAACACGCGCTGCGAGGTGGGCGCATCGACCTTGCCGCCGGCCGTGATGGAGTCGATCACCAGCGAGCCGGAGTCCGAGGAGGTGACGAAGAACACGATAACCAACACGATACCCAGCACCGAGGTGATGGTGGAGAGCGGGAGCTGGTCCAGCATCACGAACAGCTTGAGTTCGAGCGCGGCGTTCTGCACGCCCTGGAAGCCATCGACCAGTTGCTGATGGATGGCAGTCTCGCCGAAGGCGGTCATCCACAGAATCGACACCAGAGTCGGCACCAGCATTACCGAGATCAGGAACTCACGCACGGTGCGACCGCGGCTGACACGCGCGATGAACATGCCGACGAACGGTGACCAGGAGATCCACCAGGCCCAGTAGACCGCCGTCCAGCCCTGACTGTAGCCCTCGTCCTCACGCCCGAACGGCATCGACAGCGCTGGCACGTGCTCGAGATAGGAGGCGATGTTGGTGAAGAAGTCGGTGGCGATCATCCGCGTCGGGCCGACGATCAAGACGAACAGCAGCAGCAGGAACGCCAGCCCCATATTGATCATCGACAGCCGCTGCACGCCCTTGTCCAGCCCCGAGAGCACCGAGATCAGGGCGATACCGGTAATGGCGAAGATCAGCAGGGTCATGGTGGTGTTGGTATTGGGGATGCCGAATAGATAGTGAAGACCCGCCGAGGCCTGCGCGGCCCCGAAGCCCAGCGAGGTCGCCAGCCCGAACAGCGTCGAGAACACCGCCAGGATATCGATGCAGTGACCCGGCCAGCCCCAGATACGCTCACCCAGGATGGGGTAGAAGACGGCACGCATGGTCAGCGGCAACCCCTTGTTGAAGGAGAACAGCGCCAGGGCCAGCGCCACCAGGCTGTACGCCGCCCAGGGATGCAGCCCCCAGTGATAGATGGTCGCGGCCATGCCCAGTGACAGCGCGGCCGCCTCGTCGCCCTTCGCCCCACCGAGCGGCGCATAGGCACTGCCGTTCAGCGAACTGTCGAAATGAGACATCGGCTCGGAGACGCCGTAGAACACCAGCCCGATCCCCATCCCGGCGGCAAACAGCATCGCGAACCAGCCGAAGTAGCTGTAGTCGGGTTTGGCATCGGGGCCACCCAGGCGAACCCGCCCTAGCGGCGAGAAGATCAGGCCGAGACACACCAGCACGAAGATATCGGCGCCCAGCAGGAAGACCCAGCTCAGGTTACCCGTGAGCCAGTCACGCACGCCGTTGAGCACCGGCTCGACCTCGTTCTGGAACGCCAGCACCAGGAACACGAAAGCCAGGATCACCAGCGACGAGACGGTAAAGACCTTGCCATGCAGATCGACATTGATCCCGAAGGCTCGGGTCGAGACGTTGTCCTGACCGATGACATAGTCGGTATTGATCGGCGTCGTCTCCCCCTCGGGGCTACGAATTCCCTCGCGGCTTCCCGGCTGCGCCGCGTCGTTAGGCTGCTTGGTCATGTCAGGCTCCTCCCGGCAGCGGTCAGCTCGGTACCGTCGACCGCATCACGGCAATACCGACGGGCGGCCATCGACATGACGGCCCGTCGCCGCGGAGGCGCGGCCGTTGCGTTGATACAGACGGCATCGAGATCGACACGGTTCAGGCAGCCGGCACTGACGACAGCGCTGGCGGGAGGCGCCGAAAAGATGACAGCGTTCATAGGATCACTCCTGAGCAAAATCCGTTGTTTGGTTATCTCGTTTTGCTTCATCGACACTTGTTATCGGTTTTTTAAGCCAAGCCATCCGGTGATCTTGTCGCTGCCCTCGATGTTGCACGAAAACGGCATTCGCTCGTCGACTTTTCGTACAGAACCCAAAGCATGCGCAATGGGCAACGCTCGCCGAGCGAGCCCCGGCAGATCAGGCATCGATCACCACCGCGCCACGGGGGTGAGAGCAGCACGCCAGCACATAGCCGGCCTCGATGTCTGCGTCGGTGATGCCGCCGTTGTGCACCATGTGCACGTCTCCCGCCAGCTTCTTGACCTTGCACGAGCCACAGACCCCGAAGGTGCAGCCAGAGGGGATCGACACACCCGCGGCTTTGGCCGCGCCGAGCAGGGTGTCAGTCTCGCTGCAGCGATGTGTCACCGCCGAGCGCGAGAACGCTATCTCGGCGCGGCTCTCTTCGTCGAGCACCACGCTGTCGGGCACGTCGCTGGTCTCGGGCAGCGGCGCGTCGAAGCTCTCCTGGTGATAGTGATTCTCGAGATCGAAGCCGAGCCCTACCAGCGCATCGCGCACCGCCTGCATGAACGGCTCGGGACCGCAGCAGAAGACTTCGCGCTCGAGGTAGTCCGGCGCCATCAGCCCCAGCATCAGCTGGTTGAAGAACCCCTGATAGCCGGTCCAGGGGGTATAGCGGTCGGTCTGCTCGACCACCCAGCGCAGCTCGATACCGGTGACGCGCGAGGCGATGTGTTCGAGGCGCTCGCGGAAGATGATCTCCGAGGGGCGCCGCGCGCAGTTGACGAAGACAATGTCGGGATCGCGACCCTGATCGTAGAGATAGGTGGTCATCGACATCATCGGCGTGATGCCCGAGCCGGCCGAGAGGAACAGGTACTTCCTGGCTGGGGCATTGTCCAGCGAGAAGCGGCCCACCGGCCCGATCGCCTTCACGCGCATGCCCGGCTGCAGGTGATCGAGCATCCAGCGCGTCCCTATCGAGCCGCTCTGCGCCTTGACCGTGATGGTCAGCGACATCGGCCGCGAGGGCGACGAGGAGATGGTGTAGGTGCGATGAACGACGCCCTCGGCGGTCGGCAGCGCCAGGGTCAGGAACTGGCCCGGTAGAAAGCTGAACAGCCCGCCCGAGGGCGCCTGGAAGCAGAAGGTGGCCACATTGGGCGCCTCAGGCAGTACCGAGACGCATTCGAGTGTTTCGCTGTCGTGCCAGAACGTCGGCGGCGCTCCAAGGGCGAGTGCACTCATCTCAGACCTCCACCGCCCGCAGGCGCGTGCCGCTCACCGGTATGGCAAGCGCCTCGCAGTACCACTCGACGAACTGCTCCACCCCGTTTTCCTGGATCTGGGAGTAGGGCCCCGGCTCGTAGCCGAGCGAGAGGATGCCGAGCTGGTTGTTCTCGACCACCTGACGATCCTCGTCGTTGGTGCGCAGCCACACTTCGGTCAGCCGATCGAGATCGTAGTCGACCCCCTCCACGGCATCCTTGTGCACCAGCCAGGTGGTGGTGACTTCGGTCTCGGTGGCACTGATCGGGTTGACGCGGAAGGTCAGCGAATGGTCCGGCAGATAGTGCGACCACATCGACGGATAGTGGAATTTCAGCAGCGTACCCGGTTCGGCCAGCCCCACGCGCCCCAGTGGACGCGTCACCGCGGGCTTGCCGTCCAGGGTGTAGCTGACCGCGCCCTCCTCCAGCGGCATCCGTGCCAGCCGGTACTGACCGCTGTCGGCAATCTGGAATCTGGAGGGTATACCCGCAGCCTCGCAGCGCTCGAAGTGCTGGGCGAGGCGCTCGGGTGTGGAGCCGTCCGGCAGTACGCCGGCGACGGCCGGATCGGGGGAGAAGGAGCGGCACAGCGACGGGTGGTTGACGCCGCAGTGGTAGCACTCGCGATTGTTCTCCCACACCAGTTTCCAGTTGCCCTTCTCGACGATGGTCGAGACATGCGCCACCTTGGCCTGATCGAGGTCATGGATCTGCAGATAAGGCGCTGCGAGCGCCGCGTAGGCTTCGAAGTCCGGGGCCTGCCGTGCCAGGCAGATGAACACCAGCCCGCACAGTTCACGACAGTGGATCGGCTTGAGGGCGTGCGCCTCGGGGTCGAAGTCGGCCGGCATGTCGCGCGCCCAGAGCAGGCGGCCATCGAGTTCGTAGGTCCACTGATGGTAGGGGCAGACCAGCTTGGCCAGATGGCCGTCGCCGGGTTGGCACAGCACCGACCCGCGATGGCGGCAGGTGTTGTGAAAGGCGCGGATGACACCGTCCTGACCGCGCACGATCAGCACCCCGGCCCCGGCAACGCGCAGGCTGACATAGCCGCCCGGCTTGGTCAGTTGGCACGCCGGCAGGGCGAAGAGCCACTGCCGCTGGAAGATGCGTTCGAGATCGGCGTGAAAGATCTCGTCGTCGGTGTAGAAGGGCTGCTCGAGCGAGTGGCCGGCGCGGCGCCGGGCGAGCAGCTCGTCCAGTTCGGAAGTCGATATAGGCATGGTGGAAAACCCTCGTGTTGGCTCCGTCGAGCCCCTGACATAGGTTTGGTGCAGGCGTTTTGAACCTCGAGCCGCGACTGCAGCAGCCATCCTGGCCGGCGCCGCTTACAGATCCTTGACCAGACGCAGTGCGTCATAGATCGCCGCATGGGTGTTGCGATGCGAGATCGCATCGCCGATACGGAACAGTTGGAAGCCCTCGGCCGCGTCCGCCGGCTTCACGATCGGCTGCGGGTCACCCACGATCAGCTTGTCGTAGTCCACCGCGCCCTGATTGCTCGACAGCGGCTTGAGCGACTCGTAGAGATCCTCCATCGGCAGGGTGCCGAAGTTGACCACCACCTGATCGACGCGGCGCTCCTTGCCCACACGGGTGTAATCGCTCTCCACCGAAGCCACCAGCTCGTCGCCCTCGCGGCGCAGCGCGACCAGCCGGAAGGTCGGCGTGAAGGTGGTATCGAGCACCTGCAGCGAGCGCATGTAGGGCACCAGGTTCATCCCCATCACCTCGGGCGCCAGCGCGCGGTCGGCGGTCATGTACTCGACCCGGGCCCCGCTCCTGGCGATGATCTCGGCGGCCTGCAGCGCGGTGTGATCCCCGGCTTCGTCGTAGACCAGCACATTGCGCCCCGGCTTGACGTGCCCCGAGAGAATGTCCCAGCCAGTCACCGCCAGTTCGTTGCCCTGGGCCAGCGCCTGCTCGTTGGGCAGCCCGCCGGTGGCGACGATGACCACGTCCGGCGACTCGGCGGCCACCTCGTCCTGCTCGGCGAAGACGTTGAAGTGGAAGGTGACGCCCAGCGCCTGGCAGCGCTCGTAGCGCCAGTCGATGATGCCCATCATCTCGCGCCGACGCTCGCTCTGGGCGGTGAGGCGAATCTGTCCGCCCGGAGCGTCGGCGGCCTCGAACACCACCACCTCGTGGCCGCGCTCGGCGGCGACCCGGGCCGCTTCCATCCCCCCGGGGCCGGTTCCCACCACCACCACTTTGCGCCGCGTCACGGCCGGCGCAATGGTGTGCGGCATGCTCGTCTCGCGCCCGGTAGCCGGGTTGTGGATACAGTAGGCGGCACCGCCCTGATAGATGCGATCGAGACAGTAGTTGGCACCGACACAGGGTCGGATCTCCTCCTCGCGCCCCTCGATCACCTTGCGCATCAAGTGGGGGTCGGCCATGTGCGCGCGGGTCATGCCGATCATGTCGACCTTGCCCGAGGCGATGGCGTACCGCGCGGTGGCGACGTCCTGGATCTTGGCCCCGTGAAAGGTGGGGAAGTCGATCTCACGCTTGATGTCGCCGGCCAGGTCGAGATGCGGTGCGCTGGGCATGCCCTGGATGGGGATGACGTCGGTGAGGCCGGCATCGGTGTCGATGTGCCCCTTGACCACGTTGAGAAAGTCGATCAGTCCACTGTGCTTGAGCCGGCGCGAGATCTCCATGCCGTCATTGGCGTCGAGGCCACCGGGCAGACACTCGTCGCCGGTATAGCGCACGCCCAGCAGGAAGTCGTCGCCGACCCGGGCACGAATCGCCGAAAGCACCTCGAAGGTGAAGCGCAGGCGATTGTCCAGGCTGCCGCCGTAGGGGCCGTCGAGTTCGTTGGTCAGGGGCGACCAGAACTGATCCATGAGATGGCCATAGGCCTGGATCTCGAGCCCGTCGAGCCCCGCGGCATGCATGCGCTCGGCAGCATCGACATAGTCTTGGATCACCCGCTCGATATCCCACGGCTCGGCCTTCTTGGGATAGGCCCGGTGGGCGACCTCGCGGTGATGGGACGCCGATAGCACCGGCAGCCAGTCGCCCTTGTCCCAACGCGTGCGCCGACCCAGATGGGTGAGCTGGATCATCACCGCGGTGCCGTGCTCGTGGCAGGCGTCGCTCAGCTCGCGCATCCACGGCACCACCTCGTCCTGATAAGCAAGGATGTTGTTGAACACCGGCGGGCTATCGCGGGATACCGCCGCCGAGCCGGCGGTCATGGTCAGTGCCACACCGGCCTTGGCGCGCTCGGCGTGGTAGGCGCGATAGCGCGCCTTGGGCATGCCGTCTTCGGGATAGGCGGGCTCGTGGGAGGTCAGCATGACGCGGTTCTTGAGTGTCAGGTTCTTGAGCGTCAGCGGCTGCAGCAGGGGATCGTTCTTCACGGTCAGGCACCCTTGTTGTCGTGGGGTTGACACCACGCTAGCGCTCGCTGTACACCAGTGTCAACTGAGAATACAGTTGTGTACACGGATGTCGACGTCTGATGTTCAGGAAATGCCGAAAGCGGTGTTCACGCCGGGGCCAAGGTGCTCGTGGCGATCTAAAACACCGGCCTCCGGCCTGCTACGCTCAGCGTCCTGCCCATCGCCACCAAGGACTCATCGTGAAAGACGAACTCGCCAATAATCGCAAGGCCTGGGTCGATGCGGCCTACACGCTGCTGATCGGCGCCGGGGTCGGTGCGGTCAAGATCGTGCCGCTGGCCAAGCAGTTGAAGACCTCGCGGACCAGCTTCTACTGGCTGTTCAAGGATCGCGAGGAGATCCTGGAGGCGCTGCTGGCGCGCTGGGAGGCGCAGAACACGCAGGCCGTCATCACCCAGAGCGAGCGCTACGCGGCGACGATCGTCGAGGCCACGCTCAACGTCTTCGACTGCTGGTTCGACCCGGCGATCTTCGACTCCGAGTTCGAGTACGCCGTGCGCAGCTGGAGCCTGCAGGACCCGGCGGTGGCCACCCGCGTCCAACGGGCCGACAGCGCACGCCTGGGCGCGCTGAAAGCGATGTTCGCGCGCTTCGGTTATCCCGAGCTGGAGGCCGATACCCGGGCGCGTACCGTCTATCTGCTACAGATCGGCTACATCTCCATGCATATCCAGGAGAGCAAGGACACGCGCATCACCCGAATCGCCGAATACGTGCGCATCTTTACCGGTCAGCCCTGCACCGAGAGCGATATCGCGCGCTTTGCCGACCGTCATCGCGCGCGCTTTCGCACGTCGGCGACCCCAGCGGCGAAGAGCGCCACATGAGTTTCCCGAAGGTCGACCAGTTCGACACCCGGCGGGCCGTACCTTGGGACGCCGCACCTTAGGACATAGCCGCCGGTATCTGCTGATTCCCATCCCACTCGAGAGGTATACGCATGAAGGTCCTCGTCGGCGTCAAACGGGTCATCGATTACAACGTCAAGGTACGGGTGCGCCCGGATCACAGCGATGTCGATCTGACCAACACCAAGATGGCCATGAATCCGTTCTGCGAGATCGCGGTGGAGGAGGCGCTGCGACTCAAGGAGCGTGGCGTGGCCAGCGAGATCGTGGCTGTCAGCATCGGCCCCAAGGCGGCTCAGGAGCAGCTGCGCACGGCGCTGGCGCTGGGCGCCGACCGCGCCATCCACATCGAGAGCGAGGAGAGGCTGGATTCTCTCGAGGTCGCCCAGGTGCTGGCCCGGCTCGTCGCCGAGGAGCAGCCGGGGCTGGTGATCCTGGGCAAGCAGGCGATCGACAGCGACAACAATCAGACCGGGCAGATGCTCGCCGCCCTCACCGGCATGGGCCAGGGCACCTTCGCCTCGCGCCTGGAGGTGACGGATGAGGAAGTCCAGGTAACGCGCGAGGTCGACGGCGGCCTGCGCACGCTGGCCTTGCGCCTGCCGGCGGTGATCACCACCGATCTGCGTCTCAACGAGCCGCGTCACGCGCGCCTGCCCGACATCATGAAAGCCAAGAAGAAGCCCATCGATAGCCGTGGGATCGACACCGTCGGCCTCGCCGCCAGCGGCTATCTGCGCCTCGAGCGGGTCGAAACCCCGGCGGCACGACAGGGCGGCAGCAAGGTCGCCTCGGTCGATGAGCTGGTCGACAAACTCAAACACGAAGCCAAAGTCCTGTGACAGGAGAGTCCATGAGCACACTGATCGTGGTAGAGCATCGGGATGGCGCCCTGACCGCCTCCACGACCCACGTGGTCGCCGCGGCCCGCGCCCTGGGCACAGAGGTCGACCTGCTGGTGGCCGGTGAGGGGATCGACGCCGTGGCCGCTGCCGCCGCCCGTCTCGACGGCGTGCGTGCGGTTCTCACGGCGGATCATGCGGTCTATGCCCACCAGTTGGCGGAGCCGATGGCGGCGCTGATCGTCGCCTGCGTGGACGACTACAGTCACCTCCTCGCAGCCGCCTCCAGCAGCGGCAAGGACATCCTGCCGCGGGTTGCCGCGCTCAAGGGCGTGCCGCAGATATCCGACATCATCGCCATCGAGGCGCCCGACACCTTCAAGCGGCCCATCTATGCCGGTAGCGCCATCGCCACGCTGAGCAACCACGCCCCGCTCAAGGTGATGAGCGTGCGCACCAGCGCTTTCGATGCCGTGGCAGAGACTGGCAGCGCCGAGATCCGCGCGCTCGGTATCGTGGTCGACAACACGCTGTCCACCTTCGTCGGCGACGAACTCGCCACCAGCCACGGGCCGGAACTCGGCAGCGCACGGGTGATCGTGTCCGGCGGGCGTGGCCTCGGCAGTGGCGAGAACTTCAAGCTGCTCGACGGCGTCGCGGCCAAGCTCGGGGCGGCCATCGGTGCCTCGCGCGCCGCAGTGGACGCAGGCTATGCCGCCAACGACCTGCAGGTGGGCCAGACCGGCAAGGTGGTGGCGCCGGATCTCTATATTGCCGTGGGCATCAGCGGCGCGATCCAGCATCTCGCCGGGATGAAGGACTCCAAGGTGATCGTGGCGATCAACCAGGACGAGGAGGCGCCGATCTTCGGCGTCGCCGACTACGGGCTGGTGGGTGACCTGTTCGAAGTGATACCGGCCCTCGAGAGCCGGCTGTAGATCTGGCGCCTCCAGCGCTTGCGTGTTTTGACCTGTTGCGGCTCAAGCGAGGCGCGCCTCATACCGCCTGGCGAAAGCGCATCACCGGTAGTGGCTCGTCGGGCAAAAACAGAAGGCCCACGTAGGCAACGACAACGCCCGACTCTGACGAGCCGGGCGTCCCTGCGACCTCGGGCGGAGCGGAAGCGCCGCGATCAGGCGGGCTCGGGGGTCTTCTGGTTGTCGCCGAGGGTCACCCCGGGCAGATCCCCGGTCATCGTCTCCTGCGGCTGGTAGTGGATCACCGAGCGGATCGCCTCACCGCGGTGGAGCAGATCGAACGCCGTGTTGATGCGATCGTGGGTCATGTTGTGGGTGATGTAGGGGTCGACGTCGAAGCGCCCCGACAGCCACTCGTCGACCATGCCCGGCAGCTCCGAGCGCCCCAGCACGCCACCGAAGGCGCTGCCGCGCCAGACCCGCCCGGTGACCAGCTGGAACGGGCGCGTGGCGATCTCCTCACCGGCGCCGGCGACGCCGATGATGATGCTCTCGCCCCAGCCCTTGTGGCAGCACTCCAGCGCCGCGCGCATCAGGTGCACGTTGCCGACACACTCGAAGGAGAAGTCGACACCGCCGTTGGTCATGTCGATGATCACTTCGTGCAGCGGCTCGGGGTGCTCATTCGGATTCAGGCACTCGGTGGCGCCCAGCGACTCGGCCAGGGCGAACTTGGCCGGATTGACGTCGATCCCGATGATCCGCCCCGCGCCCTGCAGCTTGGCGCCCTGGATCACCGCCATGCCCACCGCGCCGAGGCCGAAGACCGCGACGGTATCCCCCGGCTGCACCTTGGCGGTGTTGCGCACCGCGCCGATGCCGGTGGGCACCGCACAGCCCATCACGCACGCCTTGGACAGCGGCGCCTCGGGGTTGATCTTGGCCACCGCGATCTCCGGCAGCACGGTGTACTCGCTGAAGGTGCTGGTGCCCATGTAGTGGCGCAGCATCTTACCCTTGTAGGAGAAGCGGCTGGTGCCGTCCGGCATCAGCCCCTGCCCCTGGGTCTTGCGAATCGTCTGGCACAGGTTGGTCTTGCCGGACCGGATATAGGGGCAGTTGGGGTCTTCCGGAGTATAGAGCGGGATGATGTGATCGCCCGGCGCGACCGAGGTCACGCCCTTGCCGATCTCCTCGACGATACCCACGCCCTCGTGCCCCAGCACGCAGGGGAAGAGCCCTTCGGGATCGCGCCCCGAGAGCGTGAACATGTCGGTGTGGCAGAGGCTGGTGGTGACGATTCGGACCAGCACCTCGCCCGCCTTGGGCCCTTCGAGATCGATCTCTTCGATCTCCAGTGGGCGATTCGGCTCCCAGGCAATGGCGGCGCGCGTTTTCATGAGGACCTCCGTCAACGGAAAAGTGAGGCAAGGTCGCAGTGACCCTGAGTCGTGACTGTGAATAGCGACGTTGAGTCGAGACTTGGCGTAGTGGCCTTGAGGGCATCACGCCGGCGGGCCGACACGCTACACTCGTGACGATACCGGCATGTTCAATTTAAGATACGTTATAACATAACATTTAGATCACGCTATCGGTTTCCGACAGAAAGCTTTCCACCGACGACACTCATCCGCCCTCTGGTCCGCCTGCCATGCCCAAGACCGCGACGACCCCGATCCCCGTCACCCTGCTGACCGGCTTTCTCGGCAGCGGCAAGACCACCCTGCTCAATCGTCTGGTCCGCCAGCCCGACATGGACCGCACCCTGGTGATCATCAACGAGTTCGGCGAGATCGGGCTCGATCACCGCCTGTTCAGCACCACCGACGAGACCGAGGTGGTGGCGCTGGAGAGCGGCTGCCTGTGCTGCACCATCCGCGGCGACCTCGCCCGCACGCTGCGCGATGTGCCCTGGCGCTACGCCCGGGAGGGCCGGCGCCAGTTCGATCGGGTGGTGATCGAGACCACCGGCCTGGCCGATCCGGCGCCGATTCTGCACACCCTGATGACCGAGCCCAGGCTGGTCGGTCAGTACCGGCTCGACGGCATCGTCACCACCGTCGATGCCGTCCACGGCAGCGCCACCCTCGACCACCACCCGGAAGCGCTCAAGCAGGCCGCGGTGGCCGACCGCCTGCTGCTGACCAAGGCCGATCTGGCGCCTCTAGAGGCGCTGGCGGCACTCGCCCGGCGGTTGGCCGAGATCAATCCGGGGGCCGGCCAGCGCCATGTCGTCCAGGGCGAGATTGAAGCCGCCGCCTTGACCGGGCTGGGGCTGATGGGGGCAGACGGCACCCGCCCCGATCTCGCCCGCTGGCTCGACGCCTACGCCCAGCCACCGAGTCTGGCCGGGCTGGCCTTCAGCACCGGCCCCGCGGCTGCCGGGTCACTGCTCGCCCCGGCGGGCAGCGACACTCCCGGGCAAGACCCCAACCGCCACGACGACCGCATTCGCGCCCACTGCTTCACCCTGGACGCACCGATCGAACTCGGCCGCTTCGAAGCCTGGCTCGAGCTGATGACGGCGCTGATGGGCGAGAACATGCTGCGCATCAAGGGCATCCTCAACCTCGCCGGGCGCGAGCGCCCCACCGTGATCCACGGCGTGCAGCACATCTTCCACCCGCCGGTGGAGCTCGACGCCTGGCCCGATGACGACCGCCGCTCGCGGCTGGTATTCATCACCCGGGACATCCCGCGCGAATCGCTGGAGAGCGTGCTGGTGGCAGTCACGTAGAAACGCCCCGCGAACGCCACCGCGGCAGCGACCCGGCACTGGAGAGCGAGACCGCCAGAATCGACATCAGCACCAGCGCCAGCGCGGGCACCAGCACCGCCCAGGGCGCGCGTTCGAGATAGGGCAGGCTCTCGGCCAGCAGCAGCCCCCACTCCGGTGCCGGTGGCCGCGGCCCCAGCCCGAGAAAGCCCAGCGCCGCCAGCGCCAGTGCGGTGCCCGGCAGGCGCAGCATGGCGTGGCGGAACACCGGGCCGACCACCGCCGGCAGCAGATAGCGGGTGAGCAGCCGCAGCCGCCCCACCCCGAGCATCGGGGTGATGCGCACATGCGGCTGGCCCAGCGTCTCGGCCACCAGCGCCGCGGTATGGGCCGCCAGTGGCGCCCAGCTGACCAGGGTGACCGCGATCACCGCGCCGCTGGCGCTCGGCCCCAGCAGGCCGGCGACGATCAGCCCGGCGATCACCGGCGGGGTGGCATTGGTGATCTCGATCGGCCCCGCGGCGAGGCGCGGCATCAGTCCGATCGTCACCCCGAGCAGAAAGCTGATGCCCACCGCCAGCAGCGCCATGCCCATGGTCGAGAGCGCGCCATGACTCACCCGCGCCAGAATGTCGCGACCGATCCCGTCGGCCCCCAGCGGCAGCGCCAGGCTCGGCGGCTGCAGCCGCAGATAGGCCGAACTCAGCGGGTCGCGCCCCAGCCCGGCGACGATGATCAGCGCGAGCGCTAACGCCGCCAGGGCAGGTACCAGCCAGCGCCAGCGCCCGGGCTGGGGTGGCGTCACTGCCACCGGCACCGCGCCGGCACGCAGCGTACGCCCCAGCAGCAACGTCCGGCACAGATTGGCGCTCCCGCCGAGTACGATGGCGATGACGATCAGTATGAGAATACCGGTCTGCAGCGCCGGCAGATCCTGCGCCGAGGCGGCCCCCAGGGTGGCCCGCCCCAGCCCGGGAATGGAGAACACCTGCTCCACCGCGATCGCGCCGCCGGTCAGCCCCACCATCACCAGCCCCACCTGCGGCAGCAGGCTGGGCAGGGTGCGCTGGATCGCCGCCAGGGCGATACGCCGGCGCGCAAAGCCGGCCACGTGCCAGGTCACTACCCAGCGCTCGGAGAACGCCGCCGTCAGCGCATCGCTGAACAGCCGCCCCAGCAATCCGCCGCCGGGCAGGCCGAGGGCCACCGCCGGCAGGATCAGATGGCGCCAGTCACCCCAGCCATAGGGCGGCAACCAGCGTAGCCAGGCGGCAAAGATCACCAGCAAGAGCGCCGCGAGCAGAAACTCCGGCAGCGCGGTGAGCGTCGCCCCCAGCGCACCGGAGGTCGGCGTCGCCTCGCCGGCTAGCCCGCGCTTGAGCGTCGGCAGGCAGATCAGCAGGGTGACCACCAGCGCCACGCCCAGCGCTGCCACCATCAGCGTCAGCGAGACCTGCGCTGCCTGTAACATGCCCGGCAGCACCGGCGTGCCGGAGATCCACGACACCCCGGCATCGCCCCGGAACAGCCCGCTCAGCCAGTGCCCCAGCTTCTCGAACGGCCCCATGGCGAGGCCGAGCTGGGCACGGATGGCGTCCAGCGCCTCCGCGCTCGGGTTCTGATCGCCGGCCCGGGCGCGCAGAATGCTGAGCGCCGGGTCGCGCCCGGAGAGCCACGGCAGCAGCCCCACCAGTACCACCACGCCGGCCAGCGTCACCAGCCGCGACAGCGTCGGCAGCAGGCGCTGCCACGCCTCCCAGTGCCATGCCACCCCGGTAGACCGCGGGGTCACACTCGCTGGCTCACTAGCGGGCATCGGCAGTCTGGCGGAAGTGGGTGTGCTCGTCGATCAACTCACGCTCGCGCGGATCGCGCAGCGCCCCGACCACATCGGTGGCCTCGCCCTGGATCACTCGCTCGTGGAGCATGGGTACCGCGGCGTCCGTTTCCAGGATCGCCGCCTCGGCCGCGATAATCGCCTGGCGACGCTCGGGCCCCGGCGGCAGATCGCCGGCCTTAGCCAGCGCCGCATCGATCGCCGGGTCGCACAGTTGGGCGATGTTGAACGAGCCCGCGCAGGAGAAGTCGCTGACCATGTAGGCGACCGGATCGCCGGAGTCGAGCAGGGTCGCCCGCGACAGGATGAAGGCGTCGAACTTGCCCGCCAGCATGTCGGATTCGATATGCGCGTACTGGCGTACCTCCTGCTGGACGTCGAAACCCACCGCCTCCAGCTGCTGTTCGAGCAGTACGGCCACTTCCGGCAGCTCGGCACGGTCGGTGAAGGTGGCCAGGGTGATGCGTGTCCCGTCCGGCTCGGCAGCCGCGGTGCGCTGGGTCAGCGGCTGACGCAGCTCGCTCGCCCAGGCCAGCGCCGGGCCCAGCAGCCCCTCGGCGACGTCAGCGCGACCTTCGTAGACGGTACGCACGAGGGCACCACGATCCAGTGCCTCACGCGCCGCGGCACGCAGGGTCGGGTCCTGGAACGGCCCGGAGGCGGTATTGAGATAGAGGGTGTTGGTGCGCGGCATCGGCACTTCATGAATCAGCGATGGGTCGATCAGCGCCACCTGCGACACCGGCACCGCCTCGACCACATCCGCCGTGCCGGTGCGCAGCGCAGCGCCACGGGCGGTGCCATCGGGCACGTAGTCGGCATCGATGCCGGAGAGTTCGGCACGCTCGCCCCAGTAGCCGTCGTAACGCTCGAGGGTGGCGCTCTGGGTGCCATTGATCTCGGTGAGCACGAAGGGCCCGGTACCCGCACGGATGGGATCAACGTGACCCGCCTGGGCGTAGGCTCTCGCCGCCATGATCGCCAACTGCGGGCTGGAGAGCCGGTTAGGCACCAGCGGGTCGGTATCCGCGGTGCGCACGATGACCGCATTCTCGCCGTCGGCCTCGATGCGCATCTCGACCCCATCGAGAATGCGCGGTTTGGGCACGGCGTTGGTCGCGGCGGTGAGCGAGGCGACCACCTGCTCGACGGTCAGCGCGCTGCCGTCATGGAAGGTCACGTCCGGGCGGATGGTGAAGCGCCAGGTCTGGGGGTCGAGCTGCTCCCATTCGGTGGCCAGAAACGGCTGCGGATCGCCGTCGGCATCGAGCCGAATCAGCGTCTCGGCGGTGCGCCAGCGCGACAGCTTGAAGGCGTCGTCGGTGAGCGGATTGAGCCCGGAGCGGGGCGGCTGCAGCATGGCGACGCGGAGTCGCCGATCCTGCGTCTGCGTCTTCCCGGGGGCATCGTCGCGCGCCGCCGAGGTCTCCTCATCCTGCCCGCAGCCGGCGAGAAGAGAGAACGACAGCACCATCAGCGGCAGCGTCAGGGCGCGACTCAGCAGGCTGATCGGGTGGCGTGTGATCGAGGCGCGCCGGGGCGTCGCGGCGGTGCCGAAAGTCGCAGTGGCAGGGAAGGTCACGAGGGGATCTCCTGGGTCGTGGGGTGGCGCCCGGCGGCCTCCGAGGGCGGAACGGGCATGGACAAGGCGGTGGAAAAAGTCGTGGCGGCGCGCAGCAGCGCTGCGGTGTGCGCCTGGGCGGGCTGGCGGAACAGTGCCGCGGTGGGGCGATCTTCGATGATCGCACCGGCATCGAGGATCAGCGTGCGCTGGCACAGCCGACACACCACCGAAAGATCGTGGGAGATCAGCAGCAGGGCGATGCCGGCGTCGTGGTTGAGCGACTTGAGCACCTGGGTGACCTTGGCCTGCACCGGCAGGTCGAGCCCGCTCAGCGGCTCGTCCGCCAGCAGCAGCCGGGGCCGCACCGCGATCGCCCGGGCGATCGCCACGCGCTGCGCCTGCCCGCCCGAGAGCGACTCGGGGCGGCGCTCGAGAAAGCTGCCATCCAGCCCCACCTGCGCCAGCGCCTCGCTCACCCGCCGCTGGTGATCGCCATCGATGTCCAGATGCACCAGCGGCTCGCGCACCAGCTCGCGGACCCGCATGCGCGGGTCGAGGGAGGCAGCAGGGTCCTGCGGGATGTACTGCACCACCCGGCGGTACCAGCGCAGCGCGCGCACCGAGCCGGGCCGAATGCGCCGGCCCTGGCACCAGATCTCGCCGCTGTCGGCACGTGCCAGCCCCAGCATCAGATTGAGCAGCGTCGACTTGCCCGCCCCGGAGACCCCGGCGAGACCGATCAACTCTTCCGGGCGGATGGCGAAATCCACCGCCTTCAGGATCGGCTGCCGCTCGCGCCGCCAACCCCAGCGACGCGGCCCCGCCACCCAGCGGCTCAGCCCGCTGACGCGCAGAAGGGAGCCATCAGCGTTTAAACAAGAGCCGTCAGCGTTTAGAGAAGCGCCGTCAGCGTTTGGAGAAAAGCCATCGGCGTCCGGCCGGGCGACATTGGCGCCTCGCTCCGGGTGGCAATCGTCGAGGAGACTCATCGCGCCCCCACCGCAGCAGCGCCGGAGGTGGAGTAGGCGTCAGTTGCCGCCAGCATCTCGGGCGTTATCTCGGCGCTGCGCATCGCAGCCACCAGCTCGCGGGTGAAGCGCTGCCGGGGTGACGCGACCAGATCCGCCAGCGGGCCACTCTCGATCATCCGCCCCTGCTCCAGAATCACCGCACGCTGACACAGCCGGCTGGCCGCCCCCATGTCGTGGGAGATGAACAGCAGCGCAGGCTTCCCGGCGCCACCGGTGGTCTCATGCAGCAGCGTCAGCACCTCCGCCTGGGTCAGCGCATCGAGCGCCGTGGTCGGCTCGTCGGCCACGATCAGTGAAGGCTTGCAGGCCAGCGCCAGCGCCACGCAGACCCGCTGGCGCTGGCCACCGGAGAGTTCGGCGGGCGAGCGCGTCAACAGCTCGGTGGCCGCCGTGAGGCGCATGCGCGTCAGCAGCTCGGCGGCAGCGGCCCGCGCCGCCCGCCGCGACAGCCCGTGGAAGCGCACGAAAGGCTCGCTCAACTGGGCGCCCACGCTCACCAGCGGGTTCAGGGCCGCCTGGGTGTTCTGGAACACCATGCCGATGCGCAGCGCTCGCGGGCGCTGCGTCGCCGCCACACCAGCGACCTCATGTGCGCCGAGGCGAATGCTGCCGCCGACGCTCGCCGTGGAGGGGGTGATACCGAGGATCGCCGCCGCGGTGAGCGACTTGCCCGAACCCGAGGGGCCGATCAGGCAGACGCGCTCACCGGCGCCGACGGTGAAGTCGAGACCAGCCACCACGCGCTGCGTGCCGATATGCACCGACAGATTGTCCACCCGCAACACGGGCTCACTGGGCTCGGGCACCACGCCACGCTCCTGCTGGAAAGGCCGAGAAGCGCGAAGTTATAACATAACGATTCAGAGATGTGCTATCGCCGTCTGAGCGGCTTGCGAGGTCGGTATGTGCGGGGGAGACATTGGGCTGTCTGGCGTCAGGGACGATTCGAGGCAACGGCTGGCACGACGGGCCCCGCTGGGGCCCGTCGCGTCGGCGCGCTCTACTCCACCGTCACGCTCTTGGCCAGGTTGCGCGGCTGATCCACGTCGGTGCCCTTGAGCACGGCGACATGGTAGGAGAGCAGCTGCAGCGGCAGGGTGTAGAGAATCGGCGCGAGCACTTCGTCGATCTGCGGCAGGTGCAGCACGCGCAGGTCGGCGGCGGCGGTCAGCCCCACGCCTTCGTCGGCGAAGACGAAGAGTTCGCCGCCGCGGGCGCGCACCTCCTGCAGGTTGGACTTGAGCTTCTCCAGCAGCTCGTCGTTGGGCGCCACCGCGATCACCGGCATGTCGGCGTCGACCAGCGCCAGCGGGCCGTGCTTGAGCTCCCCCGCCGGATAGGCCTCGGCGTGGATGTAGGAGATCTCCTTGAGCTTGAGCGCGCCCTCCAGGGCGATCGGGAACTGGGTGCCCCGGCCCAGGAACAGCGCATGATGCTTCTCGGCGAACGCCTCCGACAGCTCGGCGATGGGGCCATCCATCTCCAGCGCCTGTTCGAGCAGCGCCGGCAGCCCGCGCAAGGCCTGCACCAGCGCCGTCTCGCGGGCATCGCCGCGCTCGCGGCGCAGCGCCAGGGTCAGCAGCAACAGCGCCACCAGCTGGGTGGTGAACGCCTTGGTCGAGGCGACGCCGATCTCCGGGCCGGCCTGGGTCATCAGCGCCAGATCCGACTCGCGGGTCAACGAGCTGCCCGGCACGTTGCAGATCGCCAAAGCGCCAAGATAGCCGGCCGCACGCCCCT
The DNA here is from genome assembly GCF_003206045.1 of Salinicola lusitanus. Lineage (GTDB taxonomy): Bacteria > Pseudomonadota > Gammaproteobacteria > Pseudomonadales > Halomonadaceae > Salinicola > Salinicola lusitanus. The sequence goes on along the minus strand of NZ_PZJM01000009.1, from coordinate 295,802 downwards.
TGGCATAGCGCAGCGCCGCCAGGGTGTCGGCGGTCTCGCCGGACTGGGAGAGGGTGACGAAGAGGGTATTCTCCGGCACCACCACCTCGCGGTAGCGATACTCCGAAGCGACTTCGACCGTGGTCGGGATACCGGCAAGCTTCTCCAGCCAGTAACGCGCCACCAGGCCGGCGTGATAGCTGGTGCCGCAGGCGACGATATGGATCTGCCTGACGCGCGCGAACAGCGCCTTGGCGTCGACCCCGAAGCTGCTCTCCAGCACCCGACTACCGCTGAGACGCCCTTCCAGGGTGGCGGCGACCACCGCCGGTTGCTCATGGATCTCCTTGAGCATGAAGTGGCGATACTCGCCGCGGCTGGCGGCGCTATCGCCATGCTCGAAGGTGTGCACCGCCCGCTCGGCCGGTTCGCCGTCGGCGAAGATCTCGATGCCGTGGGCATCCGACAGGCGCACCACGTCGCCCTCCTGCAGATAGACGAAGCGGTCGGTGACCTGCAGCAGCGCCAGGGTGTCGGAGGCGAGGAAGTGCTCGTCGATCCCTACGCCGACCACCAGCGGGCTGCCCTTGCGCGCGCCGACGATCTCGCGCGGCGCCTCCACGTGCATCACGGCCAGCGCGTAGGCGCCGTCGATCCGGGCCAGGGTCGCCTGCACCGCGGCGAGCAGATCGCCGTGGGCGTCGAAGGTGCGTTCGAGCAGATGCGCCACCACTTCGGTGTCGGTCTCGGACTCGAACACCACGCCCTCGGCCTCAAGCTCGCGCTTGAGCGGTTCGTAGTTCTCGATGATGCCGTTGTGCACCAGCGCCAGGCGCCCGGCGATATGGGGATGGGCGTTGGCCTCGGAGGGCTTTCCATGGGTCGCCCAGCGGGTGTGGGCGATACCGATATGCCCCTTGAGGTCACCATCGGCGAGCTTCTCCTCCAGCGCCGCGACCTTGCCCAGCGCACGCAGGCGCGCCAGCGCGCCTGCGCTATCCAGCACGGCCATGCCGGCACTGTCGTAGCCGCGGTACTCGAGCCGCTTGAGTCCTTCCAGCAGGATGCCCTGCACGTTGCGCGCTGCCAGCGCGGCGACGATTCCACACATGTTCGATGTCCTCGAAGCTATTGGGGCGCGTCGGCGACCACCAGCGTCACGTCCTGGGCCTCGATGGCGGCGGCATCCGCCGCCTCGAGACGCCAGTCGGTCACCAGGGTGTCGATACGGGCCCAGGGGAGTTCCAGATTGGGGATGCGGCGGCCGAGCTTGTCGGCCTCGACCATCACCACCACCTCGCGGGCGACCTCCGCCATCACGCGGGTGAGGCCGAAGAGCTCGTTGTAGGTGGTGGTACCGCGGTCGAGATCGATGCCGTCGGCACCGACGAAGAGCTGATCGAAGTCATAGGCGCGCAGCACCTGTTCGGCGACCTGACCCTGAAAGGATTCGGAGTGCGGGTCCCAGGTGCCACCGGTCATCAGCAGCGCCGGCTCGGGTTCGAGCTCGCGCAGGGCACCGGCCACGGCGAGCGAATTGGTCATCACCACCAGTCCGCGCAGGCCGCCGAGCTCACCGATCAGCGCCGCCGTGGTGGTGCCGCTGTCGACGATGATGCGGTTGTGCTCGCGGATACGGGCACGGGCGGCCCGGGCGATGGCGCGCTTGTGGGGCGAGAGCACCTGCGCCGGTTCGGCCAGCATCTCCTGGGGCAGCGGCGCCGCCCCGCCGTAGCGGCGCAGCAGCAGGCCGCTGCTCTCCAGCGAGGAGAGATCCTTGCGCACCGTGACCTCGGAGATGCCAAAACGCGACGCCAGCACCTCGACCGGCGTTTCGCCATGGGCGTTGACGTAGGCAAGGATGGCGTGACGTCGCTGGGCGGTATCGCGTTTCGGCATGGCGTGAGTTTCGAAATCCGCTTTTAAGTTTCGATTCGAAAGATAATGGATTCGAATCAAAACCCAATCGCGCCATCGGGTCAAGTCTCGATGCTCGGCGCCGGCGCGAAATGGCGACGAATGAACGACCGCGAACGGAACAGCGAGAGCGTGCCAGGCTGGAAGAAGCGGGTGTGGACAACACAGCGCACGGGTCACGCTGCCCTCCGGCTGTGGATAGATTGACTCGACGCGCCTTCGCCTCAGCGCAACAGCAGGCGATAACCGATCCCGGCCTCGGTCTGGATCAGCGCGGGAGCATCCGGGTCGTCGCCGAGCTTCTGGCGCAGGCGGCTGATGACGATACGCAGATAGTGAGTGTCATGGACATGTACCGGCCCCCAGATATCCGACAGCAGTTGGTGCTGGGTGATAACCCGATCGGGCTGGCGGGCGAGCGCGGCCAGCACGCTGAACTCTCGCGGCGTGAGGTGAATGCTCTCGCCGTGTCGGGTGACCCGGCGCCCGGCCAGATCGATGATCACGTCGCCGAGGCTGAGCCCTTCGCCGGCGGTGCCGGGCGTGGCCTTGCGCAGCGCTGCCCGCACCCGTGCCAGCAGCTCCTGCACCCCGAACGGCTTGGTGATGTAATCATTGGCCCCGGCATCCAGTGCGGCGACTTTCTCCGCTTCGCTGGCTCGCACCGAGACCACGATTACCGGCACCTCGCTCTGCGCCCGCAGGGCGTCCAGCACCTCCATACCATCCATGTCGGGCAGCCCGAGATCGAGCAGCACCAGATCCGGACGCTGGCGGTTGAATGCCGCCATTCCGGCGTTGCCATGCTCCGTTTCGACGACCTCGAACCCTTGCGAGGTCAGGCTGATGCGCAGAAAGCGCCGGATCTGACGCTCGTCCTCGATCAGCAGAATGCGCGGACCGCGCTGGCCGGGCGTCGAATCACTCATGGCTCAAGCCCCGTGGGTGGTTGCTGCATGCGCTGCCTTCTCTTTGTGGGTGGGAGGTCAGATCCCGTTTTCGCTGGCATCCTCGACGCCACCTCCGACTGTCGCTTCCTCCGCTGGCGGCGTCCAGACCGGCAGCAGGATCCGGATCGTGGTGCCCTGGCCCCACGCCGCCGGGCCGGCGCTGATCTCGCCGCCATGGGCACCAATCATGCCACGACAGATGGCCAGCCCCAGGCCGCTGCCCTGGGGGCCGCGATCTCCCTCGCCACCGCTGAAGAACATGTCGAAGATGCGCTCGCGCAGCGCTTCCGGAATGCCCGGCCCCTGGTCGCTGACCTGGATCGCGATGCGATCGGCCTCCCGCTCCCCGGTGATGCGCAGCCGTCCACCCGGCGGCGAGAAGCGGGCCGCGTTCTCGATGACGTTGATCAGCGCCTGTTCGATCAGCGCGGGGTGCACGTAGAGCAGCGGCAGGTCGGCGGCGATGTGGCGCTCGATCTCGAGCGTTTCGACCACCGAGCCGAGACGCTTCAGCGCCGAGGCGACGATGTCCGACAGCGCTACCCAGTCCCGCTCGAGCTTGAGCCCACCGTGGCCGAGTCGGGTCATGTCGAGCAGGTTCTGAATGTAACGGTTGAGCCGCTCGCTCTCGCCGAGGATGCCATCCAGCAGCTCCTCCCGGTCGCCCTCACCGAGCTGCGACCAGAGCTCCCGCAGCGAGCTGGCCGAACCGATGATCGAGGCCAGCGGCGTGCGCAGATCGTGGGAGACCGATGAGAGCAGCGCCGAGCGCAGGCGTTCGTTCTCCTCCGCCAGCCGGGCAGCGCCGAGATCGGCGACCAGTCGAGTGCGCGCCAGCGCGCTGGCCAGTTGATTGATCAGGCTGTCGATCAGCGCCTCTTCGGCGACACCGAGAGGCTGCTGGCGATCGCCCAGCGCCAGCCCCAGCACGCCGCGGGTGGCACCGCTCCCGCCCACCGGCAGGAATCGCCAGCGCTGGGCGCTGAGGGTCTGGGTCCCGTGCCCGCTCGGCTTGCCGTGCTGATGGGTCCAGCGGGCGGCCTGGAGCGCGGCGGGCTCGAGGGCGAGGCTGCCCGGATAGGCGGCGGTGGCGCGAGGCGCCTCGGCCGGATCGTCACTCTCGACGAATACGCAGGGTAGCGCCAGCGAATCGGCCAGTGCCTTGAGCGCGATGTCGCGAACGCGATCATGATCGGCGGCCCCCGCCAGCGCACGTGAGATCGACAGCATCTCCTGGATCTGATGACGACTCTGGCGCAGCGCACCGAGCTGTCGACGCACTTTGCCCGCCAGTTGGCCCGCCACCACGGCCACCAGCAGAAAGATCACCAGTGTCAGGATCTGGTCCTGCTGGATCATCGCCAGGGTGAAGCGTGGCTCGGTGAACAGGAAGTTGTAGGTCAGGGCGCTGAACGCCACCGTCAGCATCGCCGCCCGGGTACCGGCACGCAGCGCGCTCGCCAGCACGGCGGTCAGGAAGATCAGCGACAGGTTGGCCAGCTGTACCTGAGTCGAGAGCAGCTGTGCCGCCAGCGCCGCCAGCGCGGTCGTCGCGATCGGCCACAGCCATTCGCGGGCCTGCGGCCACTGCCAGCGTGGCCGGGAGCGCCGGGCGGGGCTGTCGTCGTCGGCCAGCACGATCAGATCGAACGGTGGGCGTCGCGCCAGCAACCGCTCCACCAGCGGGCGCCGCCATCCGCTCGCGGGCCAGCCGATCTCGCTCGATGTTCGCCCCGCACGGCGATTCGCACCGCCACGCCCGATCATCAGCGCGGTGATGTTGTGGCGCGCGGCATGATCGAGCAGCTCCGCCATCGGATCGTCGCCGCTCAGGGTCTCCCAACTGCCGCCGAGCTGCTCGGCCTGCTGACGCAGGTTGCTCGACTCGCTCTCGGTGGCCGGGTCGGCGTCCCGCAACGGCGTCAGTTGCACCACCTGCCACGGTGCCTGATGGCGCTGTGCCCAGCGGCTGGCGGCGCGCAGCAGGACGTGATCGACCCGGCGGCCTTCGACGACGACCAGCAGTCGCGCCCGTACCGGCCATGGGCCGGCGACGCCGCTGGCGTCCATCACCTGACGAACGTCGGCGTCCAGCCGTTCCGACATCACTCGCAGCGCCAGCTCGCGCAGCGCCGTGAGGTTGCCCGGCGAGAAGTAGTGCTCCAGCGCGGCGCGCGCCTGTTCGGGAACGTAGACCTTGCCCTGCTTGAGCCGCTCGATCAGTTCCAGCGGGGTGAGGTCGATCAGCGATACGTCCCGGGCCCGGGCGATCAGGCGATCGGGCACGGTCTCGCGCATGCGGATGCCGGTGATCCGGGCAACATCGTCGTTGAGACTCTCGACGTGCTGGACGTTGAGCGTGGTCCAGACCTCGATCCCCGCCTCCAGCAGCTCCTCGATATCCTGCCAGCGCCGGGCGTGGCGCCCACCGGGGATATTGCGGTGGGCCAGTTCGTCGACCAGCAGGATCGCCGGGTGCCGAGCCAGCGCCCCATCGAGGTCGAATTCAGGAAAGGTGCGACCATGGCGTTCCCTGGGCGTCAGCGCCAGATTCGGCAGGCCGTCGCAGAGCCGCTCGGTCTCCTCGCGACCGTGGGCCTCGATCACTCCCAGCACGATGTCGTCCCCGGCGTCGAAGCGCTCCCGAGCGGTGCGCAGCATGGCGCTGGTCTTGCCAACGCCGGGGGCGGCGCCGAAAAAGATCCGCAGCGCGCCACCGGCGCGGGTCCGGGTGGTATCCAGCAGCGCGTCCGGGTCGGGGCGGCGCATGGCAAGAGGCTCATTCACGGCACGATCTCCCTCGGTCACTCGCCCGTCCGGGACACTCCGGCGGGCACTCGATGTCTCGCGAATGGCATCACTCGCGCCCGTCCAGCGCCAGATTGAGCGCCAGCACGTTGACTCTCGGCTCGCCAAGGTCCCCGCGGTCACTATAGCGCTCGACCAGCGCCGTGACAGCCGATGGCGCCAGGCCTCGCACCCTCGCGATACGCGCGACCTGGATGGCCGCCGCCTCGGGGCTGATGTGCGGGTCGACCCCGGAACCCGAAGCGGTCAGCAGATCCGCCGGTATCCGCCCCGGCGGGACCCCATCACGGGCGGTGATTCGCCGGGCGTCGGCCTCGGCACGTTGCCGCAATGCCGGGTTGCTCGGCGCCAGATTGGAGCCGGCGACAGCATCGGCGGCGTAGTCCACCGCCGAGGGGCGACCCTGAAAATAGCGGTCGCCGGTGAATCGCTGGCCGATCAGGGCGGAGCCGACGACCCGGCCTTCCCGGTCGCTCAGCAGGCTGCCGTTAGCCTGGTGGGGAAACGCCAGCTGCCCCAGGCCGACGACGACCAGCGGATAGAGAAGACCGAGCAGCCCGGCCATGAGCAGGGTGAAGCGAAGCGCCGTCGCTGCGCCGCCGGCGTTGTCGCGGCGGGCGCTGCCGAGGCGGGTACTGTTCAGAAACGAGGCGAATGACATGTCGAGAACCTCCTTTGGCAAGGGACGATCGGCTAGACGAACAGCCCGACGACCAGATCGATCAGCTTGATCGCGGGGAACGGCAGCAGCAGGCCGCCGAGACCGTAGATCAGCAGGTTGCGCCGCAGCATGGCGCTGGCGCTCGTGGCACGGACCCGCACCCCGCGCAGGGCGAACGGAATCAACGCGGGAATCACCAGGGCGTTGAAGATCACCGCCGACAGCACGGCGGAGGCCGGCGAGTGCAGGTCGAGCACGTCGAGCCCACCCAATGCCGGCACGCTGGCGGCGAAGATCGCCGGCAGGATGACGAAGTACTTGGCGACATCGTTGGCCAGCGAGAAGGTGGTGAGCGCGCCACGGGTGATCAGCAGCTGCTTGCCGATCTCCACCGCCTCGAGCAGCTTGCCGGGGTCGGAGTCGAGGTCGACCATGTTGGCCGCCTCCCGCGCTGCCTGGGTGCCGGAGTTCATCGCCAGGCCCAGGTCCGCCTGGGCCAGCGCCGGGGCGTCGTTGGTGCCGTCGCCCATCATCGCCACCAGCCGACCGGCGGCCTGTTCCTCACGGATCAGTTCGAGCTTGCGCTCCGGCGTTGCCTCGGCAATGTAGTCGTCGACCCCGGCCTCGGCGGCGATCGCCGAGGCGGTGATCGGGTTGTCGCCGGTGATCATCACCGTCTTCACCCCCATCTCGCGCAGCTGCATGAAGCGCTCGGCGATGCCTGGCTTGATCACGTCCGACAGCGCGATCACGCCCAGCAGCACGTTGTCCTCGGCCACCGCCAGCGGCGTGGCGCCGTGGCGCGAGATCCGTTCGACCAGCGCCTCGTAATCGTCCGGTAGCCGCCCGCCGGCTTCCTGCACCTGGCGCGCAATGGCATTGGGCGCGCCCTTGCGCCAGCGTCGGCCGTCGGCGAAATCGAGGCCGGAAACCCGGCTGGTGGCGGAAAACGGCACCACCTCGGCATCTTCGACAGGCGTAAGTGACGCGCCCTGTTCGTCCGCCAGCGAAGCGCCCTGTTCCCGCGCCAGCACGACGATGGAGCGCCCCTCCGGCGTCGGGTCCTCGAGCGAGCAGATACCGGCGACCTCGCGCAGCCGCTTCATGTCGATTCCGTGGCACGGTGCGAACTCGGTGGCGCGACGATCGCCCAGGGTGATGGTGCCGGTCTTGTCGAGCAGCAGGGTGTCGATGCTGCCGGCGATCTCCACCGCCTTGCCGGACTTGGCGATGAGATTGGCGCGCATGGCCCGCTCCATCCCGGCGATACCGATGGCCGGTAAGAGCCCGCCGATGGTGGTGGGTATCAGGCAGACCAGCAGTGCCACCAGCATCACCGTCGAGGTCTCGATCCCCACGAATCGCGCCATCGGCACCAGCGTGACCACGACGATCAGGAACACCAGCGTCAGCGTGGAGAGCAGCACCGACAGCGCCAGCTCGCTCGGCGTCTTCTGGCGGCTGGCGCCCTCCACCAGGGCGATCATGCGATCGAGCAGCGACTCGCCGGGGTCGACGCTGACCTCGACGATCAGCTCGTCGGAGAGCAGCTTGGTCCCGGCACTGACGCCGCTGTTGTCGGTACCCGCCTCGCGCAGGACCGGCGCGGATTCGCCGGTGACGGCGGACTCGTTGATCGAACCGGCACCCTGGACGATCTCGCCATCGGCGGGGATCAGTTCGCCGGCCGATACGCGGACACGATCGCCGCGGCGCAGTTGGTCGGCGGCAACCGTCTCCTCACCGCTGTGGGTCAGCCGTCGTGCCTTCAATTCACCGCGGGTGGCGCGCAGGCTGCCGGCGTGGGCCTTGCCACGGGCCTCGGCCATCGCCTCGGCGGCGTTGGCGAACAGCACCGTGGCCAGCAGGATCAGCGTCACGCTCAAAGCGAAACCACCCTGGCCGTTGGCCTCGGCAAAGGCGAGGGTGGTGTAGAGCGCGCAGATCAGCGTGCCGATGGCGACCACCGCCATCACGGGGTTGCGCGCCAGGCTGGTCGGATTCAGGCGCTTGAAGGACTCCACCAGCAGGAGCAGCGGCTGCACCTGCAGGGTCGTTGCCGCGGCACGGGGTCGGCGTCTGGTCAGGTCACGCTTCACAGGGCTCTCCCTATCGCTCCCGCTGTCTCTTCCCGTTCGGGAACGGGAAACGAAGGTACTGTCGTCGATGGGCTTCATGGGGCGAGTACCAGTTGTTCGGCGATCGGTCCCAGCACCAGGGCGGGCAGGAAACCGAGCAGATTGACGATGACGATGACACCGGCGCTGAGTCCGACGAAGGCGCCGCTCTCCATGACCAGGCTGCCACGCCCTTGCGGTGCCGTGCGCTTGCCCGCCAGCCAGCCGGCCACCGCCAGCGGCACCAGCATCGGCAGGAAGCGGCCGACCGCCAGCGCCACCACGCAGGTCAGGTTCCACCACGGCGTCGCGTCGCCGAGCCCTTCGAAGCCGGAGCCGTTGTTGGCGAACGCCGAGGTGAATTCGTAGAGCACCTGGGAGAGGCCGTGGAAGCCGGGATTGGAGTTTCCGGTCAGGCCGGGGAAGGTCACGGTGATCGCGCTCAGGCCGAGAATGATCAGGGGCTGGGCCAGGATCGCAAGCGAGATCCAGCGCATCTCGCGGGTCTCCAGTGGCTTGCCGAACAGTTCCGGGGCGCGGCCGATCATCAGCGAGCCAATGAATGCCGCCAGCATCAGGTAGAGCAGATAGCCGATCAGGCCCACGCCGATGCCGCCGAAGGTGACGTTGACGAACATGTCCATCAGCAGCCCCAGGCCACCAAGCGGGTTGAAGCTGTCGTGCATGGCGTTGACGGAGCCGTTGGAGGTCTGGGTCGTCCAGCTGCCCCAGAGCGCGGAGAGGTCGCTGCCGAAGCGCAGCTCCTTGCCCTCGAGATTGGGGCTGTCGGCGACGACGAGCCCGGCCAGGGCGGCGTTGGGCAGTCGCTCCGACACCACGATCAGGCTGGTGGTGATCAGCGAGAACGCGATCATCACCGCGCCGATCCCCATCATCAGCCGGCGCCGGCCGCTGATGACGCCCACCGCGATCAGCGACGCCACCGGTATCAGCATCAGTGCGATCGTCTCGATCAGGTTCGACAGCCCGGTCGGATTCTCCAGCGGCACGGTCGAGTTGGGGCCGTACCAGCCACCGCCGTTGGTGCCGAGCTGCTTGATCGCCACCATCGGTGCCACCGGGCCGCGCGGTATCACCTGGGTCGCGCCGCCATCGAGCATCATCACCCGCTCGGCGCCCTGGTACGTCGCCGGCACGCCCTGCCACACCAGAATCAGGGCCACAACCAGTGATAGCGGCAGCAGCACCCGCATCACGATCCGCGTGAGGTCGACGTAGTAGTTACCCACCCCGCCCCCGGCGTCGGTGGCGGCCGGGCGCCGCAGCAGCGTCCGGGTGATGGCGAGCAGCACCGCCAGCCCCGTCGCAGGAGTCAGGAACTGCAGCGTGACGATGGCCAGGGTCTGGCTCAGGTAGGAGAGCTGGGCCTGGCCCGAATAGTGCTGCTGGTTGGTGTTGGTGGCGAACGAGACGGCGGTGTGCAGCGCCGTATCCCAGTTCATGCCGGGGATCCCGTCGGGGTTGAGCGGCAGGAACCCCTGGCCCATGAAGACCAGCCAAGCCAGCGCGACCAACAGCAGATGAAGCTTCAACACCGCCAGCAGATAGGCCGACCAGGACATCGAGGCGCGGCGATCGACACCGGCCAGGCGCATCAGGACCGACTCCACCGGCCCGAAGAGACGATCCATCACGCTGGGGCGGTCCGTATCCAGCGCGCGGCCCATATAGAGCCCGAGCGGCAGCGCCAGCCCGATCAGCAGGGCGTAGCAGAGCATCATTGCATTCATGGCTAGAATCGCTCCGGCCAGCAGAGCGTCGCCAGCAGGTAGACGGCGGTCGCGAGGGCGACCGCCAGCATCAGGTAGGACATGGCTCACCTCCTCGTTCGAGAGAGATCCAGTGTCGAGTCGAAGGGCGTAAAAATTCGATGAGGAAAGTCGGCGCAAGGCATCAAGAAAACGTAAAAATGCCAAGCCAGGTGGCACAACGAACCGGCGAGCGGCATCATCGACTACCGATGACCACCGACTTCACAAGGACAAGCGCCATGTCGACCTCTTTGAACAGCCAAGCGCTCCTCGAGAAGCTGATCGGCTTCGCCACCGTCAGCCGCGATTCCAACCTTGCCCTGATCGAGTTCGTGCGCGATTACCTCGCCGAGCAGGGCGTCGATAGCGAACTGATCCACAACGAGGACGGCAGCAAGGCGAATCTGTGGGCGACGATCGGCCCCACCGATCGCGGCGGCGTGGTGCTCTCCGGACACACCGACGTGGTGCCGGTGGATGGCCAGCCATGGACCGTACCGGCCTTCGAGATGACCGAACGGGACGGCAAGCTCTACGGTCGCGGATCGACCGACATGAAGGGTTATATCGCTTGCGTGCTGGCGGCGGTGCCGAGCTTCAAGGCGGCCGACCTCGAGACGCCGATTCATCTGGCGTTCTCCTACGACGAAGAGGTGGGCTGCCTTGGCGTGCGTTCGATCATCTCGATGCTGGAGGAGAGGCCGCATCGGCCGATCGCCTGCATCATCGGCGAGCCGACCGAGCTCAAGCCGGTGCTGGGTCACAAGGGCAAACTCGGCGTGCGCTGCCAGGTGAAGGGCGCGCCCTGCCACTCCGCCTATGCACCGGAAGGGGTCAACGCCATCGAGACCGCGGCGAAGATGATCACCAAGCTCACCGAGATCGGTGAACGACTGGCCGACCCGGCCCATCACGACGAGCGCTTCTACCCGCCCTTCTCGACCGTGCAGACCGGTGTGATCGAGGGCGGCCGGGCGCTCAACATCGTGCCCTCGGAGTGCCGCTTCGACTGGGAAGTGCGCTCGCTGCCAGGCTTCGATGCCGGTGAGGTCGAGCGCGAGATGCGCGACTACGCCGATACCGAGTTGCTCCCGCGCATGCACGCCGTCGAGCCCGACACCGACATCCGCTTCGAGCCGCTGCAGGCCTATCCGGGGCTGACCACCGAGGCGTCGAGCGACGTGGCGCGACTGATCGCCACCCTGGCGGATCGCGATGACTTCGGCACGGTCGCCTACGGCACCGAGGGCGGACTGTTCCACGAGGCCGGCATTCCCACCGTGGTGTGCGGCCCCGGCTGCATGGATCAGGGCCACAAGCCGGACGAGTTCATCGCCATCGAGCAGCTCGAACGCTGCGACGCGATGCTGCAGCGGCTGGTGAAGCATCTCGGCGCACGAGGAGATTCATGATTCCCGGGCGACTCCGCTGGGCACCCGCCCTTGGCCTGACACTGCTGGTCGGCTGCAGCACCCAGCCACCGCAGCCCGGCTTCGAGCAGCGCCCGGCAGCGGTAAAAACCGAGCTGGTCGGCCTGATACCGGCCTCGACCGAGGACCGCGACGGCTGGGCGACGGACATCACCGCCGCCTTCTCGGCCCAGAACCTGCCCGCGACGAAGGACAACCTCTGCGCCACGCTGGCGGTGATCGAGCAGGAATCGACCTACGACGCCGATCCCAGCGTGCCCAATCTATCCGTCATCGCCCGCCAGGAGATCGAGCGCCGGGCCAGCGCGCTACATATCCCCGGTTTCCTGGTGACTGCCGGGTTGAACCTCGAATCGCCCACCGGCGAGAGCTACAGCGAGCGCCTCGATCACATCACCACCGAGCGCGAGATGAGCGAGATCTTCGAGGATTTCATCGACATGGCGCCGCTCGGCCGGGAGCTGTTCGGCAGCCTCAACCCGGTGCACACCGGCGGTCCGATGCAGGTCAGCGTCGACTTCGCCGAAAAGCACGCCGACAACTACCCCTACCCGATCGACGGCTCGATCCGTCACGAGGTGTTCACCCGGCGCGGCGGACTCTACTTCGGCATCGCCCACCTGCTCGGCTATCCGGCCAACTACGACGAGCCGATCTACCGTTTCGCCGACTTCAACGCCGGCTGGTACGCCAGCCGCAACGCCGCCTTCCAGGCCGCCGTCACCCAGCTTTCCGGGATTCCGCTCGCCCTCGATGGCGACCTGATCATCCCCGGCTCACGCCAGGCCGGGCAGACCGAGCTGGCGGTACGCACCTTGAAGCGTCAGTTGGATATGGACGACGGTGAAATCCGCGATGCGCTGGAGAAAGAGGATTCCCTCGATTTCGAACGGACCGCGCTCTACGAAAAGGTCTATTCGCTGGCGCTACAGCAGGAAGGTCAGCCCATCCCCTACGCGCGCCTGCCGGGGATCAAGCTCGAAAGTCCCAAGATCACCCGCAACCTCACCACCGCCTGGTTCGCCAAGCGGGTCGACGACCGCTGGCAGCAGTGCATGGCCCGCGCTCGGTCGACGGATGCGAAGGGGTAGACGCCAAGGGATGGCCAATGCCGATTTAGAACGCCTTTCCAACCGGTGGATGACGTGAGCTTATCCGGCGGCAGGGCGTCGCGAGGGCGCTGTGAACCCTTCCCTGGGCGCTACCTTTGCCATCCATGGCAAAGGACCCTCGCTTTGCCCTGCCCCCGGCGCCCATCATCAGAGGGTTTGTAAACATCCTCTTGGAACATCGGCCAGACGCAGCATCAAGACTTCGGCGTCTTCACCGGGCGCTGCCAGCCGGGCTTGGCCACCTGACGGCTGCGGGCCAGCGCCAGCTCGTCATCTTTCACTTCGCGGGTGATGGTGGAGCCCGCGGCGATGGTGGCGCCGTTGCCGATGGTGACCGGCGCAACCAACGAACTGTTGGAGCCGACGAACACGGCTTCGCCGATCCGGGTGAGATGCTTGTTGGCGCCGTCGTAATTGCAGGTGATGGTGCCGGCGCCGACATTGGTGTCGCGGCCGATCTCGGCATCCCCCAGATAGCTGAGATGGCCCGCCTTGACGCCTTCGCCCAGGCTGGCGTTCTTGGTCTCGACGAAGTTGCCGACATGGGCACGCGCGCCGAGCCGGGTGCCGGGGCGCAGCCGGGCGAAGGGCCCGCAATCGCTCTCCTCCCCCATCTCGGCGCCTTCCAGATGGCTGTTGGCCTTCACTACGGCGCCGCGACGCAGCACGCTGTCCTTGATCACGCAGTTGGGGCCGATGACGACGTCATCCTCCAGGATCACCTGGCCTTCGAGGATCACGTTGACGTCGATCTGGATATCGCGCCCGACGGTGACGTCGCCACGTAGATCGAAGCGTTCGGGATCGGCCAGCCCCACGCCCGCCGCCATCAGACGATCGGCCTGACGCCGCTGGAAGGCCCGCTCCAGCGAGGCGAGCTGGCGACGGTCGTTGACGCCCTCGACCTCCACCGGCGAACCCGGCTGGCTGGCGGTGACCTCGACGCCGTCGGCGGCGGCCATGGCGATCACGTCGGTCAGGTAGTACTCGCCCTGGGCGTTCTCGGCGGAAAGCTCGGGCAGCCAGCGCCGGAGCTGGGCGGCGGTCATCGCCATGATGCCGGTATTGCACTCGCGGATGGCGCGCTGCTGGTTGTCGGCATCCTTGTGCTCGACGATGGCGACGACCGAACCCTTGCCGTCACGCACGATGCGGCCGTAACCGGTCGGGTCGTCGAGTGTCACCGTCAACAGTGCCATGTGACGCTCGTCGACGCCCTCGAGCAGTGTCTCGAGGGTTCTGGCCTGGATCAGCGGCACGTCGCCGTAGAGCACCAGCACCTTGCCGTCGCCGAGGCTATCCAGCGCCTGCGCCACGGCGTGCCCGGTGCCCTTCTGCTCGGCCTGCTCGCAGAAGGCGAGCTCGCGGTCCGCAGGCGTCGACAACGCCTGGCGCACCATCTCGCCGCCATGACCGACGACCACGTGCAGCCGCGCTTGCTCCAGCCCCGATGCCGTGTCGACGACGTGCTGAACCAGGGAACGCCCCGCCAGCTTGTGCAACACCTTCGGCGTCTTCGAGCGCATGCGGGAGCCCTGGCCGGCGGCCAGTATCACGACGTCGAGAGTCATGGCGTTCTTCCTTCTGATCAATGAAAACCGGGCGTCATTCTAGCGTGTCGGAGGCAGCCTGACAGAATCCGATCGTCTGGCCTCCAGGCATGAAAAAGGCGACTCCAGGGAGTCGCCTTCGGGTACTGCCATCAGCACATGCTGCCTGGGCGCCTGGCGCGTCAGCCGCGACCGCCCTTGCGGCGCAGCTGTTGCAGCGTGCGCAGCTGAGCGGAGGCTTCGGCCAGTTCGGCGGAGGCTCGTGCGTAGTCGAGCTCGCTCTGTTTCTCGTTGAGCGAGGCCAGCGCATGTTGCCGCGCCTGCTCGGCTTCCGCCTCATCGAGATCGCTGGCTCGGGTGGCGGTATCCGCCAGCACCGAGACCACATCCGGCTGCACTTCGAGGAAGCCGCCGGTGACGTAGTAGAGCTCTTCTTCGCCGTTCTCCTGGATCACGCGCACTGGACCGGGCTTGAGCTCGGTCAGCAGCGGCGCGTGACCGCGCAGGATACCCAGATCGCCGGCCACGCCGGCAGCAATGAGCTGCTCGACGTTGCCCGAGAAGATCTCCTTCTCGGCACTGACGATGTCACACTGAAATGTGGCCATAGCGATTTATCTCCCGGGTGTCTGCAGGCTTACTTCATGCTCTTGGCTTTCTCGACGGCTTCGTCGATGGTGCCGACCATGTAGAACGCCTGTTCGGGCATGTCGTCGTAGTCGCCGTTGAGGATGCCCTGGAAGCCACGGATGGTTTCCTGCAGCGACACGTACTTGCCCGGTGCACCGGTGAAGACCTCGGCGACGAAGAACGGCTGCGACAGGAAGCGCTGGATCTTACGCGCCCGGGCCACGGCCAGCTTGTCTTCGTCGGAGAGCTCGTCCATCCCCAGGATGGCGATGATGTCCTTGAGCTCCTTGTAGCGCTGGAGCACGTTCTGGACACCGCGAGCGGTATTGTAGTGCTCTTCGCCGACCACCAGCGGATCGAGCTGGCGAGACGTGGAGTCGAGCGGATCGACGGCCGGGTAGATACCCAGTTCGGCGATGGAGCGCGACAGCGTCACGGTGGAATCCAGGTGGGCGAAGGTGGTGGCCGGCGACGGGTCGGTCAAGTCATCCGCCGGCACGTAGACGGCCTGGACGGAGGTGATCGAGCCGGTCTTGGTCGAGGTGATACGCTCCTGCAGGGCGCCCATCTCTTCGGCCAGGGTCGGCTGATAGCCCACCGCCGACGGCATACGACCCAGCAGTGCCGACACTTCGGTACCGGCCAGGGTGTAGCGGTAGATGTTGTCGACGAACAGCAGTACGTCGCGACCTTCGTCACGGAAGTTCTCGGCGATGGTCAGGCCGGTCAGGGCGACGCGCAGACGGTTGCCCGGGGGCTCGTTCATCTGGCCGTAGACCAGCGCGACCTTGTCGAGAACGTTGGACTCGTCCATCTCGTGGTAGAAGTCGTTACCTTCACGCGTACGCTCACCGACACCGGCGAACACGGAGTAGCCGCTGTGCTCGGTGGCGATGTTACGGATCAGCTCCATCATGTTGACGGTCTTGCCGACACCGGCGCCGCCGAACAGGCCGACCTTGCCGCCCTTGGCGAACGGGCAGACCAGGTCGATGACCTTGATGCCGGTCTCCAGCAGATCGCTGGAGGCGGCCTGATCCGCGTAGCCGGGGGCCTGGCGGTGGATCGGCATGCGCTTGGCATCCGAACCGATGTCGCCGGCCTCGTCGATCGGCTCACCCAGCACGTTCATGATGCGACCCAGCGTCTCGGTACCCACCGGTACGGAGATCGGGGCACCGGTGTTGACCACTTCGATGCCGCGCTGGAGACCTTCGCTGGAGCCCATGACGATGGCGCGAACCACGCCGTCGCCGAGCTGCTGCTGCACTTCGAGAACGGCCTCTTTACCCGAGACCGTCAGCGCGTCGTAGACCTTGGGAACGTCGTCCCGCGGGAATTCTACGTCAACCACCGCGCCTATGATTTGTACGATACGTCCGCTCATAGTGGTTCCTCGTAAACCTGCAAATGAAACCTGTTGGGCCAAGCCGTACTCGAGATCGCCGTCACGCAGACGGCGATGTCGTCATACCGCCGCGGCACCACCGACGATTTCCGAAATTTCCTGGGTAATGGCCGCCTGACGCGCCTTGTTGTACACCAGTTGAAGATCGTCAATCAGATCGCCGGCGTTGTCGGTCGCGTTCTTCATCGCGATCATGCGCGCGGCCTGCTCACAAGCCGCGTTCTCCACCACGGCCTGGTACACCTGGGATTCGACGTAGCGAACCAGCAGGTGATCGAGCAGGGTCTTGGCATCCGGCTCATACAGGTAGTCCCAGCTTTTGTGCGTGTCGCCGGAACCGGGTTGTTCTTCCCCACCGTTTTCGTCACCGACCGCCTCGAGGGGCAGCAACTGACGCACGACGGGTTTCTGGCTCATGGTGTTGACGAATTCGTTGTACACCACGTAGAGCCGATCCAGACTGCCTTCATCGAAGGCATCGAGCATCACCTTGACGCTACCGACCAGATCCTGGGCTTCCGGCGCATCACCAAGACCTTTCTTGGCTGCCAGCAGGTTGCCGCCGCGCTTGCGGAAGAAACCACCGGCCTTGCTGCCGATCGCCGCGAAATCGGCGCCCACGCCCTTCTGGTCCCAGTCCCGTGCGTGCTTGACCACCGCCTTGAACATGTTGACGTTCAAGCCGCCGGCGAGCCCGCGATCACTGGAAACGACGATATAACCGACGCGCTTGACGTCGCGTTCGATCATGTAGTCGTGACGGTATTCCGGATTGGCCTTGGCGACGTGGCCGACCACCCGGCGGATCAGTTTGGCATAGGGCTGGCTAGCCGCCATGCGCTCCTGAGCCCGACGCATTTTCGACGCAGCGACCATTTCCATGGCGCTGGTGATTTTCTGCGTGTTCTTGATGCTCCCAATCTGGGACTTGATCTCTTTTCCAGCTGCCATCTCGGATCACCCTGATTCATGCCGCTCAGTCGGGCGGGCCGGCCCGCTCTCGTCCGTGGACGAGAAGGCGGGCCATGCCACTTACCAGGTCTGAGTGGACTTGAACGACTCGAGACCCGACTTGAGACCCTTCTGAATCTCGTCGTCGTAGCCGCCGCTCTGGTTGATCTTGTCGAGCAGATCGGCGTGCTCGGACTTCATGTAGTCGTGCAGGGCACGCTCGAAATCCAGCACCTTGTCGACCGCGACGTCGTCCAGGAAGCCTTCGTTGGCGGCGTACAGCGTGACGCCCATCTCGGCCACCGACAACGGCGAGTACTGCTTCTGCTTCATCAGTTCGGTGACGCGCTGACCGTGCTCGAGCTGCTTGCGGGTCGCTTCGTCGAGATCGGACGCGAACTGCGAGAACGCGGCCAGCTCGCGATACTGGGCGAGGGCCAGACGCACACCGCCGCCGAGCTTCTTGATGATCTTGGTCTGGGCCGAACCGCCGACACGCGATACCGACAGACCGGCGTTGATGGCCGGACGGATACCGGAGTTGAACAGCCCCGTCTCGAGGAAGATCTGGCCGTCGGTGATCGAGATCACGTTGGTGGGAACGAACGCGGAGACGTCGCCGCCCTGGGTCTCGATGATCGGCAGCGCGGTCAAGGAACCGGTCTTGCCTTTCACTTCACCGTTGGTGAACTTCTCGACGTACTCGGCGTTGACGCGCGCGGCGCGCTCGAGCAGACGCGAGTGGAGGTAGAAGACGTCACCCGGATAGGCTTCACGACCCGGCGGACGACGCAGCAGCAGCGAGATCTGACGATAGGCGACGGCCTGCTTGGAGAGGTCGTCGTAGACGATCATCGCGTCTTCGCCGCGGTCGCGGAAGTACTCGCCCATGGTGCAGCCGGCGTAAGGCGCCAGGTACTGCATGGCGGCCGGATCGGCGGCGCCGGCGGCGACCACGATGGTGTGATCCATGGCGCCGTGCTGTTCGAGCTTGCGCACCACGTTGGCGATGGTCGACTGCTTCTGACCGATGGCCACGTAGATACAGGTGATCCCCGTACCCTTCTGGTTGATGATCGCGTCGATCGCCACCGCGGATTTACCGATCTGGCGATCGCCGATGATCAGCTCGCGCTGGCCACGACCGATCGGCACCATGGCGTCGATCGACTTGAGGCCGGTCTGCACCGGCTGGTCGACCGACTGGCGGGTGATGACGCCCGGCGCAACCTTCTCGATCGCGTCGGTCATCTTGGCGTCGATGTCGCCCTTGCCATCGATCGGGTTGCCCAGTGCGTCGACCACGCGGCCGATCAGTTCGCGACCGACCGGCACTTCGAGGATACGACCGGTACACTGCGCGGTCATGCCCTCTTCGAGCTCGAGGTAGTCGCCCAGGACCACGGCGCCGACGCTGTCGCGCTCGAGGTTGAGCGCCATGCCGAAGACGCTACCGGGGAATTCGATCATTTCGCCCAGCATCGCGTCGGCCAGGCCGTGGATGCGGACGATGCCGTCAGCGACGCTGACGACGGTGCCCTGATTACGGGCCTCGGAGGCGACATCCAGCTTTTCGATACGCTGCTTGATGATGTCGCTGATCTCGGAAGGATTCAGTTGCTGCATGCCATGTCCCTCGAACTCAGGCGGTGAGCGCTTCGCGCAGACGTTGCAATCGACCGCGTACCGAACCGTCGATGACGGTGTCGCCGGTACGCAGGATCACGCCGCCTAGCAGCTCGCGGTCCACCTGAGTGGTAATGGAGATTTCACGATTAAGGCGCTTCTTCAGAGCCTCGGCGAGCACGTTCTGCTGCGCATCGTCCAGTTCGAAGGCGGAGACGATGGTGACATCGACCCGCTTCTCTTCCTGGGCGCGCAGCGCCTCGAACTCGTCAAAGATGTCGGGCAACGCAGCCAGGCGCCCCTTTTCGCCGACGAGGCGCAGGAAGTTGCCCACGCTCTCGTCGAAGGGCTGGTCTTCGCAGACTTCCAGCAGCAGCCGGGTCTTGTCCTCGAAGGTCAGCCGCGGGTTGCCGAGTATGCGTTCACGGACATCGGTGTCACCGGCCGCCTGGGCGACCAGTGACAGACTCTGGGACCACGCTTGGAGCGCCTTGTTATCGCGCGCGAACTCGAACGCCGCCTTGGCGTAGGGTCGAGCGACGGTAGACGATTCAGCCATGGTGCGCCTCCTTAGAGCTCGGCAGCGAGCTTGTCGACGAGCTCACGATGCTTGGCTTCGTCGATGGAGGACTCCAGGATACGCTCGGCGCCGGCCACGGCCAGCAGCGATACCTGGGCACGCAGCTCTTCCTTCGCGCGATTGATCTCCTGATCGATTTCGCTGCGAGCGCTCTCGATGATGCGCTCGCCTTCGGCCCGCGCGTTGTCACGGGCTTCTTCGACGATCTGATTGGCCCGCTTGTTGGCCTGTTCCAGGATCTGCTGCGCCTGCTCCTTGCTCTCCCGCAGTGTCTCTTCGGCTTTTTCCTGAGCCAGTTCGAGATCACGGGTCGCACGGCTGGCTGCATCCAGACCATCGGCAATCTTCTTCTGTCGTTCCTGCAGCGCCTGCATGACCGGCGGCCATACATACTTCATGCAGAACCAGACGAAGACGGCAAAGGCAATGGCCTGACCAATCAGTGTAAGGTTCAGATTCACGCCAGCACCTCTCGCGTCACGGGTTTGGGGTTAGGGTCACCGGGGCCTCGAGGGCCTTGAGGCGACGTTAACCGACAAACGGATTGGCGAAGGTGAAGAACAGAGCGATACCGACACCGATCATGGTCACGGCGTCGAGCAGGCCGGCGACGATGAACATCTTGACCTGCAGCTGCGGGATCATTTCCGGCTGACGCGCGGCGCCTTCCAGAAACTTGCCGCCGAGGATGCCGAAGCCGATAGCGGTGCCGAGGGCACCCAGGCCGATCAGCAGGGAAACGGCAATCGCGGTCATGCCCAGAACTTGTGCTTCCATGGTTCTCTCCAGTTTCAGTCGAGTCTTGCTCAGTCGAGTTTTGCTAAGGGTCAGGGGTTAACGGGAAACGCTACTCAATGCTGCTCTTCCGTCGCCATGCTGAGATAGACGATGGTGAGCATCATGAAGATGAAGGCCTGCAGCGTGATGATCAGGATGTGGAACACCGCCCACGGGAAGTGCAGCGGCAGCTGCCACAAGCCGACCATGGCTATCAGGATGAAGATCAGTTCGCCGGCGTAGAGGTTACCGAACAGTCGTAACGCCAGCGAGATCGGTTTGGCCAACAAGGTAACGAGTTCAAGCAGTAAATTGACCGGGATCAACAGGATCTGGGCGAAGATATTGGACGTACTGAAAGGGTGCAACGTCAGTTCGGCGACGAAACCGGACAGGCCCTTGGCACGGATGGAGTAGAAAATGATCAGCGCGAAGACGGAGAGCGACATGCCGAGCGTGGCGTTGACGTCGGTGGTGGGCACGACCTTGAAATAGACGTGGGCCGGGTCGGCACCGAACCAGGCGCCGATCTTCTGCGCCAGCATCGGCAGGAAGTCCACCGGCACCAGGTCCATGATGTTCATCAGGAAGATCCAGCAGAAGATCGTCAGCGACAGCGGCGCGATCAGGCGGCTCTTGCCGTGGAAGGTCTCGCGCACGGAGCTGTCGACGAACTCCACCATCATCTCGACGAAGTTCTGCAGCCCGGTGGGCACCCCGGTGGAAGCGCGCTTGGCGACCAGGCGGAACAGGTACAGGAACAGCACCCCGAGGCCGATCGACCACAGCATGGTATCGACGTGGATGGCCCAGAATCCCATGGCCTTGGCCTCGGCAGCGGAATGAGCCATCGACCAGCCGTTTTCCGGATGCAGACCATAGGTCATGTTCTGCAAATGGTGCTGGATGTACTCCGTACTCGTCATGTTGTTGCCAGCCATGGTTCAGCCTCGAGATTGAATGTGTGACGGGCGGCGCAGGAGCCAGGGCCCCAACCAGTGCGCCAGCAGCGTCACAACATAAGCGCCAAAGAAGAAAGCGGGGTTTGAGGGGGGCACGGCCACGAACACCAGCGTGAACAGTGCCGCCGTCAAACCGAACTTGCCGGCCTCGGCGTGGTAGAAACTCTTGACGATGTATCTCGCCTGCGCCGCCCCCTGATAGCGAAAGGCGCGCCAGGCGAAGAAGGCGTTGGGCATGGCGGCAACGAGACCACCGGTCAAAGCGGAAAACGCCGTCCCGCGGTCCCAGAACCCCCAACCGATGAGGACCAGCCCCATCACCACGCCGCACTGTAACAGGATCAACCCCGCGATTCGCGGTCTGGGAAGCTTGGCCGGTGCCGCTGGTTGCATGGCGTCGGTCTCGCCGTTGAGTCCTGGGATGAAAGTGACATTTCCGCGTGCGCTGTCTGCGTTCGGCGTCAGCCTGGCAAATCTCGGCGGATTATAGAGAAGCGGTCATGCCGCTTCAACCGAACCTGCACCGATCTGAGGCGTCTCCTCGAGCAAACGATCACGAAAAGTGCGTAAATTCCGTTAACGCGCTAAATGTTTTGACGGCTCGAGACGCCGGAGGCCGATGCGGATTCAGCGGATGTGCCCGAGTATGCCATCCAGCTCATCGAGGCTGGTGTAACGGATGGTGACTCGTCCCTTGCCGGAACTGTTGTGGTGAATCTTGACCGGCGCGCCCAGCAGGTCGGCGAGACGATTCTCGAGCCGGCCGACGTCCGCCGGCGGCTTCTTGGCATCGGCCTTGGTCTGGCCACTGGCGATCTGTTTGACCAGGGCCTCGGTCTGGCGCACGGTGAGTTCGCGAGCCACGACTTCGTGGGCCGCATGGCGCTGCTTGGCGGCCGGCAGGCTCAGCAGGGCACGGGCGTGGCCCATGTCCAGATCGCCACGTTCGAGCAGCGTCAGCACCTGCGGATCCAGCGCCAGCAGGCGAAGGAGATTGGCAACCTGGGCCCGCGACCGACCGACCGCATCGGCCACCTGCTGCTGGGTCAATTCGAACTCGTCGAGCAGACGCTTGAGCGCCATCGACTCCTCGACCGGGTTGAGGTTCTCGCGCTGAATGTTCTCGATCAGCGCGAGCGCCAGGGCGACCTCGTCGCTGACCTCGCGAATGACCGCGGGGATGGTCTCGAGCTCGGCCAGTTGCGACGCTCGCCAGCGGCGCTCGCCGGCGATGATCTCGTAACGCTCTGCGCCAATTTGTCGCACCACGATCGGCTGCATGACACCCTGGGCGCGGATCGAATCGGCCAGCTCTTCCAACGCCTCGGGCTGGATATCGCGCCGCGGCTGATACTTGCCGCGGGTCAGCTGTCGCAACGGCAGGCGCTCGAGCCGCTCCTCGGACGCATCGAACTCCGGCGGCGCCTGGGCTGGCGAGGGCTTGTCGGAGCCCGACTCCGGCGACAGGCTGTCGCGGCGACGGGCACTGGAACCGATCAAGGCATCGAGACCGCGGCCCAGCGGGCGTTTGCGCGTCGTCATGGGGTATTCCTCGCAGCAGTCATCGTCATTACAGCGCCAGCCGGCGAATCAGTTCCTTGGCCAGGACGCGGTGCGCCTGGCTGCCACGCGAGAGCCGCGCGTACTTGGTGACGGGCACGCCGTGGCTGGGCGCTTCCGCCACCCGCACGTTGCGCGGGATGGTGGTCTTGAGTAGAGAATCGCCGAAATACTGGCCGAGCTGCTTGCTGACGTCGCGGGTCAGGCTGTTGCGCGGGTCGTACATGGTTCGCACGATGCCGAAGATCTCGAGGGTGGGATTCACGCTCTCCTGGATCTGCTCGACGGTGTCGAGCAGCGCCGACAGTCCCTCCAGCGCATAGAATTCGCACTGGACCGGGATCAATACACCGTGAGCGGCGGTGAGCGCATTGACCGTCAGCATGTTGAGGGACGGGGGACAGTCGATCATCACCACGTCGTAGTCGGCGGCAACGCTCTGGATCGCGGTCTGAAGCACCCGTTCGCGGCCATCGCGATCGAGCAGATCGACCTCGGCGGCGGTCAGGTCACCGTTGCCCGGCAGCAGTGCGTAGCCGGCCACCGCGCAGTCGACGATCACCTCGGCGGCACTCTTGTCGCCGAGCAGCACATCGAGGACGCTGCCGTCGAGGTCGTGCTTGTCGACGCCGCTGCCCATGGTGGCATGGCCCTGAGGGTCGAGATCGATCAGCAACACGCGTCGATCGAGGGCCGCCAGGCAAGCCGCCAGATTGACCGCGGTCGTCGTCTTGCCCACGCCGCCCTTCTGGTTGGTCAATGCAATGATTCTGGTCACTGGCGACTCCCTTCGTCGAGACTGATCCTGTGGATCGCGAGCGATCCGCTGGCGCTGATCCGGCCCGGCGTCGACGACGCCGGTGTTCCTCACGTCTGGCCCATGACGAGCCTACTGGCGATGGCCCGACTGCTCGTCCCGCCCGAGGCGGAGCAGCTGGCGTTCGACGTCGTCCACGCCGGGCACCGCCAGGGCAAGCTGCTCGCGTACCACGACGTGGGGCGGCAACGATTCGAGTTCCCGGGGTTCCAGGCCACCTTTCATCGCCAGCCACTCGCCGCCTTGGGCCAGCAACGGCTCGGTAAGCCCGATGAAATCCCCCAGTGCGGCGAAGGCACGCGAGATGACCTGGTCGAACGTGGCGTCGAAGGATTCGACCCGAACCTGCTCGCAGCGCACGTTCGCTAGCCCCAGTTCCATCACCGCCTGGCGCTGAAAACGGACTTTCTTGCCGTTACTGTCCAGTAGCGTGACCTGGAGGCCGGGATCCAGAATCGCCAATACCAGTCCCGGAAAACCCGGTCCCGAGCCGACGTCCAGCAAGTTGGTGCCACCCACGGCGAAAGCGACGCTGGCGCTATCCAGCAGATGACGGCTGACCATCGCCTCGGGCGAGCGTACTGCGGTGAGGTTATAGGCGCGATTCCACTTGTGCAACAGCGCGAGCAGCGCCAGCAATCGCTGACGCTGACCGGCGTCGCAAGGGACCTTCAGCGCCGCCAGTCCCTCATCGAGAATCCGTTCACAGCTCGGGGTCATGCGCTCAAGGCCCGGCTGTCGTCGATCAATCGCCGCTTCTTGAGATGGATCAGCAGAATCGACACCGCGGCCGGCGTGACGCCGGAGATGCGCCCGGCCTGGCCCAGGGTCTGCGGGCGCGCCTGTTCGAGCTTCTGGCGAATCTCGTTGGAGAGGCCCTCGACCCTGGCATAGTCCAGCGAGTCGGGCAGCGGCGTCGCTTCGTGGCGACGCAGGCGATCGATCTCGTCCTGTTGCCGCGCGATGTAGCCCTCGTACTTGGCCTCGATCTCCACCTGCTCGGCGACCGGCTCGTCGCTGACGGCCTCGCCCTTGAGCGAGGCGACATCGGCGTAGCCGAGCTCGGGGCGCTTGAGCAGATCCATCAGGCTGTATTCACGCGCCAGCGGCTGGCCGAGCTTTTCGGCGACACGCTGACCGGCGTCGGTCTTCGGCTGGATCCACGTCGCACGCAGGCGAGCACTCTCGTTCTCGATCTTGTCGCGCTTGGTCTCGAAGGCGGACCAGCGGTGATCGTCGACCAGCCCCAGTTCGCGACCGGTGGCGGTGAGGCGCAGGTCGGCGTTGTCCTCACGCAGCAGCAGACGATACTCGGCCCGCGAGGTGAACATCCGATAGGGCTCCTGGGTGCCCATGGTGATCAGGTCGTCGACCAGCACCCCGAGATAGGCCTCATCGCGACGCGGCCACCAGACCGATTCGCCCAGCGCTCGGCGAGCGGCGTTGAGTCCCGCCAGCAGCCCCTGGGCGCCGGCTTCCTCGTAACCCGTGGTGCCGTTGATCTGGCCGGCAAAGAACAGGTTGTGGATAAATTTGGTTTCCAGCGAGTGCTTGAGATCCCGCGGATCGAAGAAATCGTACTCGATCGCATAACCCGGCCGCGTGATATGCGCGTTCTCCAGCCCTTCGATCGAGCGCACCACCTGCAGCTGGACATCGAATGGCAGTGACGTGGAGATCCCGTTGGGATAGAGCTCGTGGGTATCCAGGCCCTCCGGTTCGACGAAGACCTGATGGCTGGTCTTGTCGGCGAAGCGGTGGACCTTGTCCTCGATCGACGGGCAGTAACGCGGGCCCACGCCCTCGATCACGCCGGAGTACATCGGCGAACGATCGAGATTGGCGAAGATGATCTCGTGGGTACGCTCGTTGGTGTGGGCGATGTGGCAGTCGACCTGACGCGGGTGCTGCTCGCGGTTGCCCAGGTAGGACATCACCGGCAGCGGCGTGTCGCCGGGCTGGCGCTCGAGCCTGGAGAAATCGACGCTCTTGGCATCGATCCGCGGTGGCGTGCCGGTCTTCAGCCGATCGACCCGGAACGGGAGCGCTCGCAGCCGCTGGGCCAGCGCATTGGCCGGCGGATCGCCGGCGCGGCCACCGGCATGGTGATCCAGACCGATATGGATCACACCGCCCAGGAAGGTTCCGGTACACAGCACCACGGTATCCGCCATGAAGCGAATGCCGGTCTGGGTGGTGACGCCGACGACGGTCTCGTTTTCCACAACCAGATCGTCGACGCCCTGCTGGAACAGCGTGAGATTGGGCTGATTTTCCAGCATGCCGCGAATGGCGGCCTTGTAGCGGACGCGATCGGCCTGGGCTCGGGTGGCCCGAACCGCCGGGCCCTTGCGTGAGTTGAGCACGCGAAACTGGATGCCGGCCAGGTCGGTAGCCTGGGCCATGGCCCCACCCAGGGCATCGATCTCCTTGACCAGATGGCTTTTGCCGATCCCGCCGATGGCGGGATTGCAGGACATCTGGCCCAGGGTCTCGATGTTGTGCGTCAGCAGCAGCGTACGGGCACCACTTCGTGCCGACGCCAGCGCGGCTTCGGTTCCGGCATGGCCACCGCCGATCACGATGACCTGAAAACGGTCGGGATACTCCACGGTTTACCTCACGAGGTGCCCGCAGCGCTTTGGCTCGAGCGGGCACCCGACGATGAATGGATCACGAAATCGGCCAGGCCGATTTTACCGTCCTGTTCACGACGGCGATGGCACGGCCCCGGGGGGTTCGATGGCCACGAAAGCCGCCCAGTATAAACCTCCTGTGGGTAACCGTCAGGGGTTTTCCACATCGGGATCGAGGCGATCCGTCAGTCATCAGATTCATTATTAAAAAAATGAAAAATATATAAAGAAGTTCTGTAGTGATAGTGACTATTGGTGTGGACACTTTTCGTGGATAAGTAAAAAATCACCAATAGAATCATATTCTTGGATTGTTATTCGATTGTTTGAAAAGCTCTGGCGAGCCTGCTGACAAGGGCGCTGATTCCTGTGGACAGCTTCGCCTCTTGTACACAGGCGCGACCGCGCACGGGTTATCCACCGCTGCATACGGTAGCTGTTACCGCGACGGTCAACAAACCCCCGATCACGCCAGAGCGGCTGAGGCGTCAGGGCTGGAGACGAATCGACGAAAAAATTGTCCACAGGCGAAAAATACGCCCCGGGATAACTCACGAGCGATGAAATCCGGGTCACGCCACCGTTTTTCCGGCTCCGACGATCTCGATCGCACGACGGCCAGAACCGGTCTGGACGAATCAATGAAAGGGAAGAGAGGGAGAGGGTGTAGGGGGTGGGCGGCACGGAGGAGATCCATCCGTGCCTGCTATTTGAGAAACCGATCGCTAGTGCTTGAGCACGCGGGAGAGGAACGCCTGGGTGCGCTCGTGGCGGGGCTGATCGAACAGCTGGTCGGGTGGACCCTGTTCGACGATCTGGCCGCCGTGGACGAATACCACGCGATCGGCGACCTCGCGGGCGAAGCCCATCTCGTGGGTGACGATCATCATGGTCATGCCGTCGTTGACCAGTTCCCGCATGGCATCCAGCACTTCACCGATCATCTCCGGATCCAGCGCCGAGGTCGGCTCGTCGAACAGCATCAGACGAGGTTCCATGGCCAACGCCCGGGCCAGCGCCACGCGCTGTTGCTGCCCCCCGGAGAGTTTAGTCGGATGCTTGTCGGCCTGATCCGAGATGCCGACCCGCTCCAGCAGCCTGTCGGCGATGGCATCGGCCTGCCGCCGGGTCATGCCGCGGACCTTGCGGGGCGCCAGGGTGACGTTGTCGCGGATCGACAGGTGCGGGAACAGGTTGAACTGCTGGAACACCATCCCGACCTCGGTACGGACTGCCTGGAGCGACTTGCCGCTGGCGCCATTGGGCAGCAGCGTCTTGCCGTCGACCTCGATACGACCGGACTGGAAGGGCTCGAGGCCATTGACGCAGCGGATCAGCGTCGATTTTCCCGAACCACTGGCACCGATGATCACCACGACCTCGCCCTGGGCCACGCTCAGGTCGATGTCCTGCATCACGTGCAGACGGCCGAAGTGCTTGTTGACCCCTTCGAGACGCACGATCGGCGACGATCCGGACGATCGAGCGGTCGCTTGCCGGTTTGCGCTATCGTTCATCCCACTAACCCCTTGCGTTCGAGCAGACTCAGAGCCAACGACAGACTCAGGGTAATCGCCAAGTAGAGCAGGGCGATCATGAAATAGACCTCCAGCGCGGTGAAGGTATTGGCGATATAGACCTGGCCCTGGCGGACCAGCTCACCCACACCGATGACCGAGAACAGCGACGTGTCTTTAATGCTGACGATGCCCTGGTTGCCGAGCGCGGGAATCATCCGGCGCAGCGCCTGGGGCCAGATCACGTAGCGGAAGGTCTGGGGCGGGGAGAGCCCCAGCGACAGCCCGGCCTCGCGCTGGCCCCGTTCGATCGACTGCACGCCGCCGCGCACGATCTCGGAGATATAGGCGCCGGCGTTGAGGGCGATGGCCGCGATCCCGGCGGTCAGCGCGTCGATGGGGCCACCGAGTAGCGTCGGCAGGCCATAGAAGATGAACAGGACCTGGACCAGCACCGGGGTGCCGCGAAACACCTCCACGTAGACCACGGCGGGCCAGCGTATCCAGCGGGAAGGGCCGATTCGCATCAATCCGAAGACGATGCCGATGACGAAGCCGATGGCGAGGCCGGCGAAGGAGATGAGCAGGGTGTAGGGCAAGCCCTTGAGCAGGAACGGCAGCGAATCGATTGCCGCCTGCCAGTCGAACTGGAAGTTGAATTCCACGAGGTTCTCCGTTGGCAACGATGAGATCTCTCATCGCGTCACGACGAGAGATCTCCGGCCACTCTGGGAGTGGCATTCTCCACAAACCATCCGGGGGCCGACGCCATTGGCGCGGCCCCCGGTCAGGCGGGCGAGGTCACTCGGATTCCGGTGCTTCGCCGAACCACTTCTTGTGGATCTCGTCGTAGGTGCCGTCCTCGTGCATGGCCTCGAGAGCCTCATTGGCCGGCTCGACCCAGTCGCTCCCCTTGGCGAAGGCGATACCGTACTGCTGGCCCTCGTAGAGCGGACCGACCGTCTTGACCTTGCCCTCGCCCTTGGTCTGGGCGAAATAGCCCACGTTGGGCGCGTCGTAGAAGACCGCATCGGCGCTGCCACCCATCAGGGCCATGTACATGTCGGAGCTGCCCGGATAGGGCGTGATCTCGGCGCTATCGCCCAGTTTTTCCTGCAGGTAGTCGTAGCTGGTGGAGCCGATCTTGGTGGCGATGCGCTTGCCTTCCAGGTCGTCCAGCGAGCCGACGTCGCTGCCATCGGCAACCAGGATGCGCAGGCCGGAGTCGTAGTAAGGATCGCTGAAATCGACGATCTGCTGGCGCTCGTCGGTGATGGTGATGCCGGCGATGGCCAGATCGACGTTGCCGGTTTGCACGGCGGGGATGATGCCGTTGAAATCCATGGTGTTGAGATCGACGTCGAAGCCTGCGCGATCGGCGATCTCGTGAAGGATGTCCATATCGAAACCGACCATCTCGCCGCTCTCCTGATCCATCATCTCGAATGGGACGAAGCTGGGGTCGGTGACGGCCTTGAGCGTGGTGTCCTGAGCCGAAGCCAGACCGGAAACGCTCAGGGAGAGTGCGACGGCGGGGATGGCGAGCCAGTGGCTCGGCGTCATGTTGTTTTTCATAAGTTCCTCAAGTCATTGTTCGATCGGGACAATCGATGACTACCTTGAGGAAGATTGTTACTGAAGGTCAAGTCGACCTAGGCCGCAGCCAGGGACGGTGGACCGTCCGTCACTGCCGGTTCAGACGGAAAACGAGGCCCCGCAGCCGCAGGTGGACTGGGCGTTGGGGTTCTTGATGACGAATCGGGCGCCAGCGAGCCCCTCCTCGAAATCCACCGTCGAACCCACCAGATACTGGTAGGAGAGAGGATCCACCACCAGGCTGACGTCGCCGTTGTCGATGACGGTATCGTCCTCGGCCGTCTTGTCGCCGAGATCGAATCCATACTGGAACCCCGAACAGCCTCCGCCCGTGACATAGACCCGCAGCTTCAGCTCGGGGTTGTTCTCTTCGGCGACCAGGGCTCTGACTCGCCTGGCGGCGGCATCGGTGAAGAACATCGGGGTTGGAGCGAAGGACTCCACTGTACTCATCGTCACGCTCCCGTTGGTGCCGGCCGTGACCGGGCTGTCGATAATGACGTAGGGCGGCGGGGCCGCCATCACACCTCCATTATCGTTAATACCGAGTAAAAGGGTCAACTTTAGTGTCGAGGGCACTCACCGCCGACCATCAAGGATCGGTGTATGATGTCAGTTACGTAACGCTCGCACGATGTGACCGCCCACCCTGGCAGGTATCGCGCACCAAAGACGAGCGATCGAGATCGGGCAAGGAGGAGAGTTTGTCACGCGTGCCGCGGTTCGTCCCACGACGTCCCAGCCTCGAACGTTTCCGACGCCAGTTGGCGAGCGTCGATGCCATGCCCCAACTCTGCCTGCTGGGGATTTTCGCCGGCATTCTGACGGGTTCCGTGATGGTCGTTTTCCGACTGTTGCTGGAGTTCGGTGCCCTGTTGTTCATGCCCGGTGACGATCCCGAAGCCTTCGAGACGCTGCCGCCGACGTTTCGCGCGGTGCTGCCGCTGATCGCGGTCACCTTGATCGGACTCTGGCTGTGGCCGCAGCCTAGCCGGGCGCTGAAGATGGGGATCGGCCATGTCATCGAGCGCCTTGCCTATCACCAGGGCAAGATGCCGCTGCGCAACTGGATCAACCAGTGGTGGGTCGGGGTGATCTCGGTCATCGGCGGGCTGTCGGCCGGCCGCGAGGGGCCGGCGATCCACCTCGGCTCCGCGGCCTCGAGCTGGATCGGCTCGCGGCTGCGGCTGCCGCACAACAGCCTGCGCGTGCTGGTGGCCTGCGGCACCGCAGCGGGCATTTCCGCGTCGTTCAACACGCCCATCGCCGGCGTCATCTTCGCCATGGAAGTGGTGATGATGGAGTACACCATCGCCGGCTTCATGCCGGTGATACTCGCCGCCACCATGGGCGCGCTGGTGTCGTGGGCGGTCTACGGCTCGGAGCCGGCGTTCAGCGTGCCGCCGCTGCAGCTCAATTCGTTGCTGGATCTGCCCTGGATCGTGCTGACCGCGCTGGTCGTCGGTTTGCTGGCCGGTGGCTTCGTGCGCCTGGCCCAGGGGCATCCATCGATCTCCCGGGTACCCTTCGCCCTGCGGCTGGCTGCCATCGGTCTGCTCACCGGAGCCGTGGCATGGTGGTACCCGCAGGTGCAGGGGATCGGCTACGACAGTCTCGAGCAGATGCTCAACGGGCCGATGGCGCTGGACGTGCTGCTGGTGCTGGCGGTGGTCAAGCTGGCGCTGACCGGACTCTGCATGGCGGGCGGCGTGCCGGTGGGCGTGATCGGGCCGATGCTGGTTTCCGGTGCAGCGGTCGGCGCGGTGATGGGCATGGTCGGCGGGGCGCTGCTGCCGAGCGTGGTCACCACGCCCAATCTCTACGCGGTACTGGGCATGGCGGCGATGATGGCGGCGGCGCTCCAGGCCCCGCTGGCAGCCCTGTTGGCGCTGCTGGAACTGACCCGCAACTCATCGATCATGCTGCCGGGCATGCTGGCGGTAGTGGTCGCCGTTCTCACCGCACGCCAGCTCTGCCGCTGTCAGGGATTCTTCCTCTCCAGCCTGACCCAGCAGGGGCTCCATCCGCTGCAGCAGCCGTTGATGCAGGCGTTGTCGCGGGTTGCCGTACCGGCGGTGATGGAGCGCAATCTGGTCCGTACGCCGAGAGTCATCGATCATGACAGGGCCAAGGCGCTGCTCGATTCCAAGCCGACCTGGCTGGTGATCGTCCAGGACAACAAGGACAAGCCGCCACTGGCGATGAAGGCTGCTCACCTGGCGCGGGTGCTGCACGATGAGGAGTGGCTCGCGGAGCACGAGAGTATCGATCTCGAGGAGGTGCCGGGGCAGCGTCTCGATCTGGCGCCGGTTCACCTGGAGGCGACGCTCTCCGAGGCTTACGACACGCTCAACGAATCCGGTGTCGACGCGCTCTATGTCGAGCACACCACGGCGCCGATGATTCGCAAGATTTCCGGTATCATCACTCGCGAGGCGATCGAGAACTATTATCGACGTAAACGTTGATAGGATGAACGCGCCTGGTGTCGAGACTCAGGACACACCGAAGCGATCGATGAGGAGAGCTCCCATGCGAGAGATGAACGGCCATCTCGCCACACGCTCCCTGGCGGTGACGAGCGTCCCGGGGGGGACGTCATGATTCGCTACGAAGACAAGCCCGTGGTCATGGTGCTGGCGGGCCACGATCCCAGCGGCGGCGCGGGACTGGTCGCGGATGCCGAGGCCGTGCGCGGCTGCGGTGGCTGGCCGGTGACCGTGCCCACCGCCATGACCGTCCAGTCGACCCGCGACGTGGTCAGCGTCGAATCGTGCAGCGGCGATTTCATTCGTCGTGCGGCCCGGGTGCTGTTCGACGACTTCCGTATCGCGGCGATCAAGGTGGGGTTGATCCCCGATCTCGAGGTGCTGGAAGCGGTGATCGACGTCGCCCGGATGAGCCCCGGCACGCCGCTGATCGTCGACCCGGTCCTGCGCAGTGGCCGCGGTTCCGAATTATCCACACCCGCTCTGATCGAGCCGATTCGCCATCGCCTGCTACCCCTTGTGGATATCTTGACACCCAACCGTCGCGAACTGGCGCTGCTCTCCACGATCGAAGACGCCGATGAAGTGGCTCGGGTGGTCGAGGTGATGTCGCTGGGCTGCGCCGCGGTGCTGGTGACCGGTACCGATCCCCTGGGGCAGGAGTCGACGCAGGCCCACGTGGTTCACACCTTGCATACGCCCGAACTCAACCGACAGTGGCAGTGGCCGCGCCTGCCCGCCGACTATCACGGCTCCGGCTGCACGCTGGCGTCGGCGTTGGCGACCCGGCTGGCCGCCGGCGAGGGGCTCGCAGCGGCCTGCGCCCAGGCGCAGCGGTTCACCTGGGATACGCTGGACAACGGTCTGGCGCTGGGTCAGGGCCAGTATCTACCGGACCGGGTCTGGCGTGCGCCGGACTTCGATGCCACGCTGGAGTGATGATGTCGACGCGCCCGCCTTCATCGACCCTGAATGGACTCTACGCGATCACCGACAGCCAGCTGTTGCCGGACGATCGCACGCTGCTCACGGCCTGCGAATCGGCGCTGAGCGAGGGGATCGCGTTGCTGCAGTACCGTGACAAGTCCGCGGATACCGCGCGGCGTTGGCGGCAGGGCGATGCCTTGGCCGCACTGTGCGAGCGCCATGCGGTGCCGCTGATCGTCAACGACGATCTGGAACTGGCGCTGCGACTGCAGCAGCGCTGGGGGGATATCGTCGGACTGCACGTCGGTCAGGACGACGTCTCGCTGGCAACCGCCAGGCAACGGCTGGGCGACCGAGCCATCGTCGGTGCCACCTGCCATGACTCCCCGGTCCTGGCGCGCCAGGCAGCCGAGTCCGGTGCCAGCTATCTGGCGTTCGGACGCTTCTTCGCCTCGCGCACCAAGCCGGAGGCCGCGCCGGCGTCGCTATCGATACTCGAGGAGGTGGCTCATCTGGGGTTGCCCCGGGTCGCCATCGGTGGCATCGACGCTCGCACCGCCCCCGAGGCACGACAGGCCGGTGCCGAGCTCCTGGCTGTGGTTCATGCCGTCTTCGGTAGGCCGGATATCGCGCGGGCGGTGCGCGAACTCAAACTCCAGATGGGCGATGGCGCTTCGCCGAATACCAGGATCGGCCGTCATTCTGTAATCGATCAACGCTAGAGAGAACACCATGACCACATCCGCCGAGCTCTTCGAGCGTGCCTGCCGCCACATTCCCGGCGGCGTAAACTCTCCGGTAAGAGCCTTCAAGGGCATGTCCCAGCCGCCGGTCTTCATCGAGCGCGCTCAGGGAGCCTATCTGTTCGACGTCGAGGGCAAGCGTTATATCGACTACGTGGGCTCCTGGGGGCCGATGATCACCGGACATGCCGATCCCGAGGTGCTCAACGCCGTCCGCGAACGGCTCGACAGCGGGCTCTCGTTCGGGACGCCGACCGCGATCGAGACCACTATGGCCGACCTGATCTGCGAGATCATTCCCTCCATCGACATGGTGCGCATGGTCAACTCCGGCACCGAGGCGACCATGTCGGCGATCCGGCTGGCGCGGGGATATACCGGCCGCGACAAGATCGTCAAGTTCGAGGGCAACTACCATGGCCACTCGGACTCGCTGCTGGTGAAAGCCGGTTCCGGTGCCTTGACCCACGGCGAGCCCAGTTCGCCCGGCGTGCCGGCGTCACTGGCCGAGCACACCCTGACGCTCTCTTACAATGACATCGAAGCCGTGCACGAATGCTTCGAGGCCATGGGCGAACAGATCGCCTGCATCATCGTCGAGCCGGTGGCCGGCAACATGAACTGCATACCGCCGCAGCCCGGTTTCCTGGAAGCCCTGCGCGAGGTGTGCGACAGCCACGGCAGCGTATTGATCTTCGATGAGGTGATGACCGGTTTCCGGGTGGCCCTGGGCGGTGCCCAGGCGCACTACGCAATCACGCCGGATCTGACCTGCCTCGGCAAGATCGTCGGCGGTGGCATGCCGGTCGGCGCCTTCGGTGGCAAGCGCGACATCATGGAACAGATATCGCCGCTGGGTCCGGTCTATCAGGCCGGTACGCTATCGGGGAATCCGCTGGCGATGGCGGCCGGTATCACCCTGCTCGAGAAAGTGCGCCAGCCGGGCTTCCACGAGGCGCTGTCCACCCGGGTCGAGACGCTCTGCGACGGGCTCGAGACACGTGCCCGCGATGCCGGTATCGAGATGATCACCCAGCGTGCCGGCGGCATGTTCGGCCTGTTCTTCACCGCCCAACAGCGGGTCGACAATTTTGGCCAGACCATGGCGTGCGATGCCCAGGCGTTCCGCGACTTCTTCTCGCACATGCTCGAGTCCGGCGTCTACCTGGCTCCGTCGGCATTCGAGGCCGGGTTCATGTCTAGCGCTCACACCCATGACCATATTCAGACGACCTTGATGGCCAGCGAGCGTGCCTTCGCCGCCATGCGTCAACAATGAGTCACGAACGCCACTGACAGGGAGACGACGCATGAGCCGAACGCTGATACAGGCGCTCAAGGAGAGTGATTGTTTCGATCATCCGATCGGCGCCGTCGAAGTGTTCGAAACCCCCATCTCCTGGGTGGTATCGACCGGCGATTACGCCTACAAGATCAAGAAGTCGCTGGATTACGGCAGTTTTCTCGATTTCTCGACGCTGGAGAAGCGCCGGCGCCTCTGCGAGCAGGAGGTCGCGCTGAATCGTCGCGTGGCGCCGGCGCTCTACCTTGGCTGCGTGGCCATCTCGGGCACCGAGGAGGCACCCCGGGTCAACGACGACAGCGCGCCGATCGAGTACGCGGTCAAGATGCGTCAGTTCAGCACCCGCCATCTGCTGAGCTCGCTGCAGGCCAGCGGAGAGCTGTCGGCGGAGTTGATCGACGATCTCATCGACCAGTTGGTGGCGCTTCACGAATCCGCTCCCAGCGCCTCGGGGGACAATCCTTTGGGGTCGCCGCCGAGCATTCACGAGATGCTGGTCGGCGAGTTCGACGTGATCGAGCCGCTGCTGGAATCGCCTGGCGATCGCGAGCAGCTAGCCAACGTCAAGACGTTGACGCTCGAGAGCTTCGCGCGTCTGGAACCCATTCTGGCATCGCGCTGGAGAGAGGGCTTCATTCGCGAGAGCCATGGTGACATCCATCTCGGCAATGCGGTGCGGTTCGAGGGCAAGGCGATCCTGTTCAACGGCATCGAGTTCAACGATCGTCTGCGCTGGTGCGACGTGGCCTGCGAGCTCGCCTTCCTGATCATGGATCTGGAAGCCCGTGGCGAGCGGGAGTTCGCCCATTATGCGCTCAACCGGTACCTCGAGCTGTCCGGCGACTACCAGGCGGTACGGCTGCTCAACTTCTACAAGCGTTATCGAGCCCTGCTCAGAGCCCGGATCGAACTGGTGCGGGACCACGATGCCGGGGTGATGGACGATCTGCCCGGTGGCGAGCCGATAGAGGTCTTCCGCCGTTATCTGACGATGGCCCAGGAGTACAGCGAATTCCGCTTTCCCTACCTGATCCTGGCGGTCGGCGTCTCCGGCAGTGGCAAGAGCCGGTTCACCGAGGAGATCGTGCGACGGCTGGGCGGGGTGCGGATACGCTCCGATGTCGAGCGCAAGCGGCTTTTCGACTTCACCGCGGCACCCGACGATGCGAAAGCCGTCTACAGCGAGACAGCGACCGACCAGACCTATCGTCGCCTGGCCGAACTGACGGGCACGGTACTCGAAGCCGGATTGCCGGCTTGCATCGATGCCACCTGCCTGCTGCTGGAACAGCGCAAGCGGCTACGTTTCGAAGCCGAGAAGCGTGGTCTGCCGGTACTGATCGTCAGTTTCGAGGCCGACCGGGCGACCTTGCGGGCCCGTATCGTCAAACGCGCCAGGCGTAGCGGAGAGCCGTCCGAGCGGAGTCTTTCGATTCTGGAGCGTCAACTTCAGCGTTTCGAGCCATTCGCGAGTGACGAGACGACCCACCTGGTGCATCTCGATACCACCGCGCCGGATGCCAACCTGACGCTAGCTTCTCTGATCCAGGAGCGGATGCGGCTAAACTGAGAGGGCCGGGAAGCCGTGTTTCACTGGCTTCCCGGCTGAGTGACTGGCGGTTACCTGGCGGCTTCAGCGACGCCCGTTGGCATAGCGCGAGGCCATGACCGGAATCGTCCCCAGGTTCTGCCGTGCCCAGTTGGTCGCCTGGATGCGGTTGTGAACGTTGATCTTGCGGAAGAGGTTGTAGAGGTGCGACTTGACCGTATGCTCGCTCACGAACAGCTTTTCCGCGATCTCCGTATTGCTCGCACCGGAAACCAGCAGCGTGACGATCTCCAGTTCCCTTCGTGTCAGACCGCACACGGGCCGGTAGGTGTTGACCTGCTGGCGACGATAGAAATCGATCAACATCGCCGAGAGTGGCCGGGAGATCCAGAGCTCTCCGCCGAGAAGCTTGATGATCCCCTTGCAGATGAGCTCGAGGCTGTCCTGGCGATAGAAGACGCCGCGGAGGTGGATGCCGATCAGCAGCTCCATGACCTGCTTGTTGTCGCGGACATTGAAAGCCGACAGGATGATGGCATCGCTCTCTTCGGCTCTGGTGTTCCAGGCCAGCAGGTCTTTCTCCTGGACGTGATCTCCATCCAGTAGTACGAGCACTCTGCTGCCTTCGGGTACCGGGAAACGATCCTGGGGACTGAGTGCCGAGACTCGGCAACCCGTTTTCTGATGTATGTAATCCAGAAATAGTACGGACTGTGAATTACAATCTGTAACAAGAACGATGTCGGTGTGTTCGGTGTTCATGGTCTGATCCCTTCGAAGGATTTTAATTAGTGTTTTACGCTTTTTCGCTGTGACCCTTGGCTGAGCAACCTACTGCGGCTCCGTGATTGTTGGAGCTCAATAGTGTTAATAAAACCCATGCGTTGTAAATATAGGGTATTGAGGTTTTCAAAAATTGACACGAAGGCGGCGATTAAGCGGCGCTTAATTTCTCTAATTAAATGATTTTAATCAATGGCTTATCTGCCATATTTCCACAAACTTTTTAAAAAACAATGTTTCCTTTTCGAGAAAAAACACGCTCGCGCTCACGAGGACCCGGAAGCCTCGGCAGGCGAATTACTGAGGTTTCTCATCCCGATATGATGAGTGACTGATGGCTTCCCGGCCCAGGTATCCTATGCCTCGAATGCCACGCCCCGTAGAATGAACGTTTTGTCAGGAATCCCCTCCATGAACCCGTCCATAGAGAATCTGGTCGTCGCCAGTGGCAACCCTGGAAAGCTGGTTGAATTTCAACAGCTTCTCGCTCCCTTGGGACTGCAGGTCCAGCCGCAGTCGGACTTCGGCGTCAACGACGTCGAGGAGACCGGATTGACGTTCGTCGAAAATGCCATCCTCAAGGCGCGGGCCGCCGCCCGTGCCAGTGGCCTGCCGGCGCTGGCCGACGACTCCGGTCTGGCGGTCGATGCCCTCGCCGGCGCGCCAGGCATCTACTCGGCGCGCTATGCCGGGGACACCGGAAGCGGCGAGTCCCGGGACAGCGCCAACAACGCCAAGCTGCTGGAGGCGCTCAAGGAGATCCCCGAAGGGGAACGAACGGCACGATACTGGTGCGTGCTGGTCTACCTGCGCCATGCGGATGACCCGGTACCGCTGATTGTCCAGTGCGACTGGCCTGGCGATATCCTGGCCTACCCGCGTGGCGAGGGGGGGTTCGGTTACGATCCGCTGTTCTGGGTTCCCGAACGGGGCATGAGCGTCGCCGAGCTGAGCGCCGAGGAGAAGAATCGGCTGAGCCACCGGGGACGAGCGCTGCAGGCATTGCTGGCGCAGCTCAGGGAATCGGAAAAGCACCGGGAATGATGGATCTACCACCGCTGGCGCTATACATCCACGTACCCTGGTGCGTGCGCAAGTGCCCCTATTGCGACTTCAATTCGCACGGCGTGGGTCGAGGCGCCGAGCTGCCGGAACGTCGGTACGTCGATGCCTTGCTAGCCGATCTCGAGCAGGAGCTGGTGGCGGTGCAGGGTCGCGAGATCGTCAGCATCTTCATCGGCGGCGGGACGCCGAGCCTGTTCTCCCCCGCGGCCTACCAGCGTCTGTTCGACGGTCTGCGTCAGCGTCTCGTCTTTGCCCCGGACATCGAGATCACGCTGGAGGCCAACCCGGGGACGGTGGAGCAGGCGCGCTTCGAGGGATATCGGCGCGCGGGGATCAATCGGCTCTCCATCGGCGTCCAGAGTTTTGCCGCCGATCAACTCGAGGCACTGGGACGCATCCACAGCGGCGGGGAAGCGAAGCGCGCGATGTCCAGCGCCCGGGAGGCGGGCTTCGACAACGTCAACCTCGATCTGATGCACGGCCTGCCGGGGCAGACGCTGGCGACCGCGCTGGGGGATATCGAGCAGGCGTTGGCGCTGGAGCCGACACATCTGTCCTGGTACCAACTGACGCTGGAACCCAACACCGAATTCTTCTCCCATCCGCCGCCGCTGCCCGATGAGGAGAGGCTCTGGGATATCCAGGATGCGGGGCACGATCTGCTCGAGTCGGCCGGCTTCTCGCGCTACGAGATTTCCGCCTACGCCCGGCCCGGGCGACAGGCGCGTCACAATCTCAACTACTGGCGCTTCGGCGACTATCTGGGTATCGGTGCCGGGGCCCACGGCAAGTTGTCCTCTATCGACCCGGCGGGGCAGTGGCGGATCGAGCGGCGCTGGAAGACTCGGCAGCCGGAAGCCTATCTTCGCCGCATGAACGACCCGCGGGGGTTCAGGGCGGGAAGTCAGCACGTGGATAATCAGGCCTTGCCGCTGGAATTCCTGATGAACGCCCTGCGCCTGACCGAAGGCGTCGATGCCGAGGATTGGCAAAACCATACCGGGCGACCGCTGTCTGAACTGACGCCTCGCCTGGACGCGGCGCGACACAAGGGTCTGCTGACGACTTCGCCATCACGTCTGCAAGCGACCCCGCAAGGCCTGTTATTCTTGAACGATCTGCTCGCGCTGTTCGACGAGGAGGCTTAGCTCTCCCCGCCGGCGAAGGCCGGGCAGTGATGGATTCATCGTCACGCACCTCACGACAGGGGGAAGCGTGACGGTCGGCAAGCAAGGAGCTCTCCAAGCATGAAGATGATGAAAAAGACGTTCTGGTTGTCCATTCCGGTTGCCGTGGCGGTCGGGGTGGCAGGCTGCGCCTCCAACGGTGCCGACACCCAGCAGCAGCAAGGCGGCGGCAACTCCAATACCTGGGGTGGCGCTGGCATCGGTGCGGTGGCGGGTGCCGTCGTCGGGGCGCTCACCGGTGATGGCGGCAGCAGCACGCGGGACCGTGCCTTGATCGGTGCGGCAGCGGGCGCGGCGATCGGCAGTGGCGTCGGTGCTTACATGGATTCCCAGGAGAAGGAACTGCGCAATCGCCTGGACGGCACGGGCATCGGTGTCGAGCGTAACGGCAATGACCTGATCCTCAACATGCCGAGCAGCGTGACGTTCGAAGTCGATTCCAGCGACCTTCAGACACCGGCCCGGCAGGCCCTCAACGACGTCAACGCGGTGCTGCGTTCCTACCCGGAAACCCGGATCAACGTGGCCGGCTACACCGACAGCACCGGCTCGGACAGCTACAACCAGAAGCTTTCCGAGCGCCGCGCGCAGTCGGTGGCGACCTATCTCGAGCAGGGTGGTGTCGAAGCCGGTCGGATCAATGCAGTCGGCTACGGCGAGAAAAACCCGATCGCCAGCAACGAGACCGATGCCGGGCGCGCCCAGAATCGTCGCGTCGAAATCACTTTGACGCCGACCCGGCAGTCCTGAGACGACCCGCCGTCACGAGACGGTCGACGTATCGATCTCGAATCCGGGCGTGGCCAAGTGCCGCGCCCTTTTTGATGGACAGACGCACATGCTTGCCTACCAGCACGCCTATCACGCCGGCAATTTTGCCGATGTTCACAAGCACCTCGGCCTGAGGCGACTCATCTCGGCGATGACGCGAAAATCCTCCGCCATCAGCTTCGTCGATACCCATGCGGGCCGCGGTCTCTACCCGTTGGCTGCGGCAGAAACGCAGAAGCTCGGCGAGTTTCGTGACGGTGTCGAGCGACTGTGGCAGAAGCGTCGCAGCTTTGCCGTCGAGTCGCCCGTCGGGGAGTGGCTGGCCTCGTTGGCGACACTGCAGTCCGGGACCGAACTGAGTCGCTACCCCGGCTCTCCCTGGTGGCTGGGCTCGATGCTGCGCCCCCAGGACCGGCTGACGCTGTTCGAGCTGCACCCGGGCGAGCACCGCCACCTGTCGGATCAGACGGTATCGCCCCACGCCGGCGTGCAGCGCCGACACGCGGATGGCCTCAAGGGGCTGGTCAAGCTGGTGCCGGTCTCCACGCCGCGGCTGTGCGTGCTGATCGATCCCAGCTACGAGAAAAAAGATGAGTACGAAGAGGTCGCCGAAACGCTGATCCAGGTCGTGCGAAAGGTGCGGCATGCGGTGGTGTTGATCTGGTATCCGCTGCTGCCGGCCGGACGCCATCGACTGCTGCTGGACACGCTGCGACAGGCCGGCATACCCAAGCTGTGGCGCAGCGAGTTGAAAATCCGTGAGCCGGCTGCCGAGCGTGGCATGTACGGCAGCGGGCTGCTGATGCTCAATCCGCCCTGGCAGCTCGACATCGAGCTCGACCAGGCCTTCACCACGCTGGCATCGGTACTGGCCGATGACGCCAGGCACCAGGGCCAATGGTGGACCGGCGAGGCGTGACGGCGCCGCCCGGCGCCGTCATCCTGCTGCTTTCGTAACCCGTCAGACCAGGTCGTTGGTCGGGTTGGACGGGCTTTCGGTGCCTTCGGGTTCCTGGCCCTGGATGGCGGCGATGAATTCGTCGCCCCAGCGTCGGATGTCGTTGTACTCGACGATGTCGTTCAACTGGCGCAGGCGTGCCTCCGCTTCCGCGCGAGGCAGGTTGAGCCCCAGGTAGCAGGTTCGAGCGAGATCGTGGAGGTCGTGGGGGTTGGTCAGGATCGCGCCCTTCAACTCCGCTGCCGCGCCGGCGAATTCCGACAGCACCAGCACGCCGCAGCCCTGGGTCATGCCTTGGGTGGCGGCGAACTCCTTGGCGACCAGATTGAGGCCGTCACGCAGCGGTGTTATCCACATCACGTCGGCCATGGCGTACCAGGCGACGACCTCCTCGAACGGGAACCCGCGGAAGTAAAATTGAACCGGCGTCCAGCCGACGTCGGCGAACCGGCCATTGATATGACCGATGGTCTGCTCGATCTGGGTCTGGAGCTCGTTGTAGATGGTCATCTCGCGGGCGGCGGGCACGCAGATGCTGACCAGGGTGACCTTGCCGCGCAGCTCGGGGTTCTCGTCGAGCAGGAGTTCATAGGCCTGGAGCTTCTCAAGAATGCCTTTGGTGTAATCGAGCCGTTCGACCGACAGGATCAGTTTGACGCCCTCGAACTCCTGGCGCAGTTCGGCCATGCGCGAACTAGCACCCTCCTGGTCGAGCGCATTCCTGATCCGGTTGAGATCCAGTCCCACCGGATGCGCGCCGAGCCTCACCACCCGAGAGCCGGTATCGACCGCCGTGGTCATGGTCTCGAGTCCCACCGCGCAGCCGTAGGTCAGGAATCGCGGCGCGCAGCTCTGGCGGGACAGCGTGGTCAGCGGGACGACGCCGCGGGCGACATCGACGAAGTTCTCGACCTGGCGCGGGATGTGAAAGGCGACATAGTCGCACTGCAGCAGGCTGCCGATGATCTCGCGGCGCCATGGCAGCACGTTGAA
Organism: Salinicola lusitanus; assembly: GCF_003206045.1. Taxonomy (GTDB): domain Bacteria; phylum Pseudomonadota; class Gammaproteobacteria; order Pseudomonadales; family Halomonadaceae; genus Salinicola; species Salinicola lusitanus. The sequence goes on along the minus strand of NZ_PZJM01000009.1, from coordinate 253,678 downwards.
GACATCCGCCGAAGGGAAATAGGTGTGGTGGAAGAAGGCGATGCGCAGATCCGGGCGCATCTCGCGAAGATAGGCCGGCACCATCCACAGGTTGTAGTCGTGAATCCAGATCAGTGCATTCTCGGCGGCCTCTTCGGCGGTGCGTTCGGCGAAAGCGCGGTTCACCTCGCAGTAGACTTCCCAGTCGTCCTCGCGGAAGTGCGCGCGCTCCCAGAAGGTGTGCAAGGTCGGCCAGAACGCCTCCTTGGAGAAGCGTTTGTAGAAAGTGTCGACCTGCACCTTGGTCAGCGGAACGCGGGCAGCCGTCAGCAGCGGATACTGCTTGGCATCGACGCTGGTGTGGGTGACGAATTTTTCTTCGTCCTCCTCCTCGTAGATCGACCACGCGATCCACGAACCGCGCTGGTCGGCGAAGAAGCTCAGCAGCGTCGGGATGATGCCGTTGGGCGAGGTCGGACGGCGGCGCTGGATCTTGCCATCGACCCGATACTCTTCGTAAGGCAGGCGGTGGTAGACCATCACCAGCTCGGCCTTGCCGGTCTGGGTTTCGTCGCGACGGTTCTCCGCCGCCACGCCATGGGCACCGAGAAAGCCGAAGTGGGCAAACGCTTCGATGATGCCGGCACAGCCGGCGTTCTCGGCGTGCATCACCCGCGTCTGGTTCTGGGTCTGCTCGAGCAGCTTGGGTTCGGATCCCCCGACGCAGACAGATTTGAAACCGGCGGTGAGCATGGCGAGGTCGTTCATGGTATCGCCGGCCACCAGCACTTCTTCCTCGTCGATTTCGAGCCATTCGACCAGTTTCTGCAGGCTACTGCCCTTGTTGACCCCTTTTGGCAGGAAGTCGAGATAGCGCTCGGCCGAGTAGAGCATCTCGCAGTCCAGTTCTCGGGCGAGGGCGACCAGGGCCTCGTCCGTGGCGCGCTCGGGCGGGCAGTAGTAGGAACAGCGTCGCAGCTGCGGTTCGTCCTGGCGCACCACATCGGGAAAGCGCTGCATGGCGCTGGCGATCCGGGATTCGCCGGGCCAGCGGGAATCGATCTCGTTCTGCAGCGGCTGGATCGGCTGCAGGCTGTCACCCAGATAGAGGCTGGCGCCGACATCGGCGACGATATAGTCCGGCTGAGGCAGCGTCGGGTCGGACAGCAGCGGCAGGATCGCTTCCAGACTGCGACCACTGATGTAGGCGAGCTTGATGTCCGGATGCGCGGCGATGGTCTGGTAAAGGCTCAGGCGGGCTTCGGAGTCGCCGCCCAGAAAGGTGCCGTCGAGATCGGTTGCAAGTAGCATGTTTTCCTCCTGTCCGGCCTCAAGGGACCGGAACGATTTTCCCTGCGCGAGCGGCTCATGCGTTCGTCGAGTGGCTGTGGCGCAGAGGCCGTTGCCGTTTCGGCGCAGCCGTGCATGAAACGGCGACAGCCCCTGGGTTCGGGATCAGGCCTTGCCGGCCATCTCGACGATTCGCTGGCGTTCGTGCTCTTCGTAGAAACTGGGGTCGGCGAACAGATCCCTCTGCACGTCGTCGTACATCATCTCCAGGGCTTGGCTGCTGGTGGGTGTCATGGGTTCGAAATGGGCCGTATCACCGCTGACCAGCACCGAGACGCGACGTCGGCGGTAGATGGCGTAGCCAGCGAGCATCGCCAGGACGGCGGCGATGTAGAGCGGTAATCCCTGGTTGCCGACGTTATGCATGATCACTCCGGCCAGAATCGGGGCGACGGCACTGCCGGCACCTTGTACGACCAGCATATCAGCTGAACCGGCGACGATTTCGTCGGGATGCAACTGATCGACCAACTGGGCAACGGCAATCGGGTAGATCGAGAACGATAGACCGCCCCAGACGAAATATAGTCCGAGCAGCGTCATCTGGTTGGGGGCGAACGGCATGGCGATCGCCGCGACGGCGGCCAGAATCACGACGTAGGTCATGACCCGGGGGCGGTCATGAGTATCGGAAAATCGACCGATGGGTATCTGCAGCAGTGCGCCGCCGAGAATGGCGCAACTCATCACCACGCCGACCCCGGCCACGTCGAAGCCGACGCCGCGCGCATACACCGGTGTCATCGTCCAGAAAGCTCCCATCGCCAGCCCGGACATCATCGAGGCGGCAACGGCCAGCGGTGCGAATTTCAGCAGCGCCTTGAGGCTGCTTTTCGGGCGAGCACTCATGACCGGCTGGCTGCGTTTGGTGATCGTGATCGGCAATAGCGCCCAACTGATCAGGATCGACGCCAGCGCGAACAGCAGGAAGCCGTCCGGGGTATCCAGGCGCAGGATCTGCTGGGCGATGGCCAGCGCCCCCAGGTTGACCACCATGTAGATCGCAAAGACCCGCCCTCGCTGGTGGCTGGAGGCCTGGCTGTTCAACCAGCTCTCGATCACCGTCATCAGGGTGATGAAGGAGAGGCCGTAGATCACCCTGAGACCCAGCCAGACCCAAGGGTTGATGAAGATCAGGTGAAGCAGCGCGGACGAGGCGCAGAGGCCGGCACAGAACGCGAAGGTACGGATGTGGCCCATGCGTTTGATCAGCCGGCCGCTGATCCAGGTACCGCCAATGAAGCCGATGAAGTAACCGGACATGATGATCCCGATCAGGCTGGTCGAGAATCCCTCATCGGCGCCACGCAGTGTCAACAGGGTGTTGATCAGGCCATTGCCGAGCAGCAGTAGCGCTACGCTCCCCAACAACGCCCGAATGGGTCGCAGTAACGACCACATAGCCTTCTCCTTGCCATCGCTCGATTCAATCCATGCAGTAAGCGTGCCGAAGGGGATGGCGATCGCAAAAATCGCCTTTATTATAAGATGATATTATTGACTCGTGGTCGTAACCATAGCCGATGTTATTCGGTGCCGTGCACTCGCAGGGTGCATATCGGCTGACCCGATTCAGCTTAGCAGCTGTAAGTGAAACTGCCGTGTTGCGTCAGGGAACGCGTCGCAACCAGGCCTCGCTCGAGAACTTGTCGTTGGCCAGGGCATGTGCCCGTTCCAGCTCGCCCTCGGTGAGAGACGTTGGCATCAGGGTAAAGCGTGCGGCGAACGAGTCGATCATGCGCTGGATGATCGTCTCGCGCTCGAGCCCGGTCTGGCGCCTGAGGGGATCGACGCGCTTGCCGGCACTGGCGGTGCCCTTGTCGGAGAGTTTCTCGCGCCCGATCCGCAGCACGCGGGTCAGTTTGTCGGCGTCGATGTCGTAGGCCATGGTGACGTGATGGAGCACGGCGCCATTGATGCGCTTCTGCGCGGCGCCGGCGATCTTGCCGCCCGGGGAAGTGATGTCGTTGATCGGCACGTACCAGGCCTTGATGCCCATGTCGCCCAGGGCCTGGATCACCCAGTCGTCGAGAAAGGCGTAGCTTTCGACGAAGGTCAGCCCCTGGACGAGGGTTTCCGGCACGATCAGCGACCAGGTGATGGTGTTGCCCGGCTCGACGAACATGGCGCCGCCGCCGCTGATGCGCCTGACCACCTCGATGCCCTCGGCCGCCGCCGCATCGCTGTCGACCTCGTTGGCCAGCGACTGGAACACGCCGATGATGATGGCGGCGCGATCCCACTCCCAGACCCGCAGCGTCGGGCCGCGGCGGCCTTCGGCCACCTCGCGGGTCAGCACTTCGTCCAGCGCCATGTGCAGCAGCGGTGGCTCCGGCGCGCGGTGGATCAGGCCGAACTGGTGGTCCCGCCAATCCGAGGTCCGGGAGAGCGCGCGTCGTATCACGGTGGCGATGGCCGGCACGGAGAGTCCGATCATCTCGGTCTGCGGTGGCAGCGCGGCTCGAATCGTCGCGATCAGGGTGTTGGCGTCGGCATCGACCGATGCGCCCTCGAGGGCGCGGTCGATTGCTTCCAGCGCGTCGTCGGGCTCGAGGAAGAAATCCCCGGACAGCTGTACCGATGCCAGTCGCCCGTCGCGGACCGTGACATCCGCCACCAGCAGTTTCCCGCCCGGTACCTTGTATTCGCCGTGGTAAGTCCCTGCGTCACCGTTGACCGCTTCCGACATCGTCTCGCCTCGCCCTGAACGTTCGCACTGCCGCCAGTATAGCGCTCGCTGGCGCGGGAGAATGTCGCTCAGAGATAGAGAGTCCCCTCGCCGATGATGACGGATTCGCCTTCGATATGAATGATGTCTCCGTGGGTCCCATGTTCGACCTGGCCGTAGATATGGCTTGGGCGATCCATCTCGACGCCCTGTATCACGTGCCAGTCCAGCGTTCGATCGAAGGACTCCTGGCGGGAGAGATAACCGATCAGAGGCGCTGCGGCGCTACCCGTGGCGGGATCTTCGGGAATCCCCATCGAGGGTGCGAACATGCGTGTGCGCAGCTGCCGTGCCGACTGGCGAACATAGAGATAGAGATCGCGGTCAGCGGGATTCGGGAACACGGCTTGAAGTCGGGCGCCGTTGACCTGGGCCTGGCGGAGACTGTCGAGGTCGGCTATCTCGATCAAATTGAATCGTATCCCGCAGGACGCCGCCACGGGTCGTGAGGCAATGGCGCTCGTCGGCAGGCCGAGTGATTCTGCTGCCATCTCGATCGTGAGAGGAGACTCGGTGATCTTGAGCGGCATCGCCGTGGTCAGGCGCGCACGGTTGCCCATGAAGCGGATTGGCACATCACCAACGCCTTCCCTCAACAGCAGGGGGCGCTCACCATCGTGCCACCCCAGCGCTCTCAGCAAGCAAGCGGTACCCACGGTGGGGTGTCCTGCAAAAGGAATTTCTCCCCCGGGAGTGAATATCCGAATGCTGACGTTATCGATCTGCTGGCGATCGGTAATGAATACGGTTTCCGAAAGATTGAGTTCCTTGGCGATGCGCTTCATGGCATCGCCATCTAGGTCGGCAGCATCGGGGAATACCGCCGGTGGATTGCCGGCGAAAGGGGTATCGGTGAAGACATCCAGCAGAAGGTAGCGATGGGGCTGGCGTTTTCCGACCGGCATCTGAGTTCGTAACGCTTGGCTCATGTCCTCTCCTTGTCGTGGATGAACCTCTTCTCGGGGTTGGAGACTAGCGCCAGAAGGCTTGACGTACCTCTCTATCGGCCTGGGCTCGCGTCAATCCGATATCCGCCAGCTGCCGCGCATCCAGTTGGGCCAATTGCTGGCGGGTACGCCAGCGCATCCAGGGCCCGGGGCGGTAGACGCCTCGGGTGTCCTGGGTGCAGGGCTTCTGACTTGTGCTCGACGCGGCTCTCCAGCGGAAGAAAGCCGGAAACAGCGGAGAAAACAGGGCAAGGCGCATGGGACGACTCCCGGTATCTGAATGTGGGGTCCAGATTAAGGCGAAGGAGGTAGTGCCATACAGATCCAGAAAAATGCTATATAAAAGATACAGAAGCCCGATGAAGCCATCTGTATGCCGGACTTTGGCCTCATCTGTATCGTGAAGTGACGGCAACGAGCATACACAATGAGGCCATGGTCTCCGGAGGTCCCATGCATCGCTACGAACGACTGGCCGATCATCTGCGCGAGCGTATCCAGAAGGGCTATTACCGGCCCGCCGACCGGTTGCCCTCGGTGCGCGCCCTGGCGCAGGCACATGGGGTCAGCCTCTCTACCGTGCAGCACGCCTACCACCAGTTGGAAGACGCCCAACTGATCGAGGCGCGGCCCAAGTCGGGCTATTTCGTCTCGCTACAGCGGGAGCGGCCGCTGCCGCCACCGGCCGGACGAACGGCGCAGCGGCCGGTGGAAGTCTCGCAGTGGGAACAGGTGCGCGAGGGCACCTGCGTGCTGCCGGATGCCAGCATGCACAACCTGGGCCGAGGGATGCCGGACATCGATGCGCCGACGCTCAAGCCGCTGCTCCGGGCGCTGTCCCGTGTCATCCGGCGCCAGGATCTGATCGGGCTCAACTACGATACGCTGCATGGCCGCCCCGAACTGCGTGAACAGATCGCGCGCCTCGCGGTCGGCCACGGTTGCCGGCTGCACCCCGACGACATCGTGGTCACCACCGGCTGTCACGAGGCGATCTCGATCGCCATGCGTGCGGTGTGCGAACCCGGCGGCATCATCGCGGTGGATTCGCCGAGCTTCTATGGCGCCCTGCAGTCGATTCGCGCCTACGGCATGAAGGCGATGGAGATTCCCACCGACCCCGAAACCGGGATCAGCCTGGAGGCGCTGGAGCTGGCCCTGGAGCAGTGGCCGATTCGTGCCATCCAGGTGACGCCGACCTGCAACAACCCGCTCGGTTATACGCTGTCGCTCGAGCGCAAGCGGGCGCTCTACGCCCTGGCGCAGCGCTTCGACGTGGCGATCATCGAAGACGACGTCTATGGCGATCTCAGCTACGCCTTCCCACGCCCGGCGACGATCAAGTCCTTCGACGAGGAGGGGCGGGTGCTGCTGTGCAGTTCGTTTTCCAAGACCCTGGCCCCGGGGCTGCGGCTCGGCTGGATCGCGCCCGGCCGCTATCACGAGCGGGCGCTGCACATGAAGTACGTCGGTACCGGCGCTACCGCCACCCACGGCCAGATGGCGGTGGCCGAGTTCATCCGCGAGGGGCACCACGATCCCCACCTGCGCCGGATGCGGGCCCAGTATCAGCGCAACCGCAATCTGATGCTGGACGTGATCGCCGACGCCTTTCCGGCCTCGACCCGGGTCAGCTATCCGGCCGGGGGCTTCATGCTATGGCTGCAGTGCGAGGGAGATATCGACACCGTCGCGCTCAACGAGCGGCTGATGGCGGAGGAGATTCGTATCGCCCCCGGCGTGATGTTCTCCGCCACCGGCAAGTATCGCCACTGCCTGCGCCTCAACCACGCCGTGTTCGATGCCGCGATCGCCCGGGCGGTGGCGCGGGTAGGTGAGATGGTGGGCGAGCCGGCGAGCGAGGGGTGCCGGCCCAGGCGTCTGGCCTGAGGCACTGGCGAAAATCCCGGTAAGCCTATTCGGCTCAAAAGATGAGCCGTATATCACCTCTAATCGGCTCACTTGCCGTTTTACTTGCCGATGCAGAAGCTGCCGAAGATCTCGCCGAGCAGATCGTCGGCGGTGAACTCGCCGGTGATCTCGTTGAGCGACTGCTGGGCGTCGCGCAGGTCCTCGGCGAGCAGCTCGCCGGCGGCGGCGCCCTCGAGCTGGGCCGTGCCGCTGGCCAGTGCCTGGGCCGCTCGGTCGAGCGCATCGAGATGACGGCGGCGGGCGGAGAAGCGGCCTTCGGTGGTGGCATCGAATCCCATCACCGCCTTGAGGTGGGTCTTGAGGTTATCCACACCGGCGCCGGTCTCCGCCGATATCCGGATCACCGGAGGCGTTGTGGATAGGTCGAAATCGCTGCCCTCGCCGCTCTCGTCGATCTTGTTGCGCACCAGCGTCAGCCGCTCGGGGTGGGGCAGGCGTGCGACGAACTCGGGCCAGATCGCCTGAGGGTCGGTCTCTTGCGTGGTGCGGGCGTCGACCAGCAGCAGTACGCGGTCAGCCTTCTCGATCTCGGTCCAGGCGCGGGCGACGCCGATCTGCTCCACCGCATCCGGGGTGTCGCGCAGGCCGGCGGTGTCGATCACGTGCAGTGGCATGCCGTCGAGATGAATATGCTCGCGCAGCACGTCGCGAGTGGTGCCCTCGATCTCGGTGACGATGGCGCTGTCGCGCTCGGTGAGACGGTTGAGCAGGCTCGATTTGCCGGCGTTGGGTCGCCCGGCGATCACCACGCTCATGCCCTCGCGCATCAATGCACCCTGGTTGGCGGCGGCACGGACGGTTTCCAGCGTCTGGCGCAGGGCTGCCAGCCTGGCGGCGACCACGCCGTCGGCGAGGAAGTCGATCTCCTCCTCGGGGAAGTCGATGGCGGCCTCGACGTAGAGACGCAGTTGAATCAGCTCGCTGACCAGTTGCGAGACGCGGCTGGAGAATTCGCCCTGCAGCGAGCGCAGGGCGTTCTCCGCGGCGGCGCGGGAGCTGGCGTCGATCAGGTCGGCGATCGCCTCGGCCTGAGCCAGATCGAGCTTGTCGTTGAGGAAGGCGCGCTCGGAGAACTCGCCGGGCCGGGCCAGCCGCGCACCGAGCGCCACGCAGCGCTCCAGCAGCATGTCCATCAGTACCGGACCGCCATGGCCCTGGAGCTCGAGCACGTCCTCGCCGGTGAACGAGTTCGGGCCGGGGAAGTAGAGGGCGATGCCTTCGTCGATGACGCTACCCTCACCGTGGAACGGCCCGTAGTGGGCGTATCGCGGGGTCGGATGATGCCCGAGAATGCGCTCCGCCAGGGCCTCTGCCGACGGCCCCGAAATACGGATGATGCCGACGCCGCCGCGCCCGGGGGGCGTAGCCAGGGCCGCGATGGTGTCCTGGCGGTAAAGCGGCGCGTGGGCAGAGGGGGACGGCGCGTTCATGAGCTTCTCCGAGAATCGATATCGTAGCTGGCCTGGCGGGCATTGTCCGAGGGCTCTCGGTGGAATGCCAGTGCGGAAAAGCCAGAGCCTGAAACGCCAGACCCCCGCCGGGGCGGGGGTCTGGTGGTGCGGGGGAGAGCCGTGTCAGCCTTTGGCTTTCACGGCCTTGCCGTTGCCGGCATCCTCCTTGAGCACCTTGTTGGTGATGAACCACTGCTGCAGGATCGAGATCGAGTTGTTGACGATCCAGTAGATCACCAGACCGGCCGGGAACCACAGGAAGAAGAAGGTGAAGACCACCGGCAGCATCTTCATGATCTTCGCCTGCATCGGGTCCGGCGGGGTCGGGTTCAGGAACTGCTGCAGCAGCATGGTGGCGCCCATGATGATCGGCAGGATGAAGTAGGGGTCCTTGGCCGAGAGATCATGGATCCACAGGATGAAGGGCGCGTGGCGCAGCTCCACCGACTCCATCAGCATCCAGTAGAGCGCGATGAACACCGGCATCTGGATCACCATCGGCAGGCAGCCTCCCAGAGGATTGATCTTCTCCTTCTGGTAGAACTTCATCATCTCCTGCGACATCTTCTGGCGATCGTCGCCGTACTGCTCCTTGAGCCGCTTCATCTCCGGGCCCATCTTGCGCATCCGGGCCATCGACTTGTAGGCCTTGGCCGCCAGCGGGAAGAGCACGATCTTGACGCAGACGGTCAGCAGGACGATGGACCAGCCCCAGTTGCCGATCAGGCCATGGATCTTCTCCAGCAGCCAGAACAGCGGGTTGGCCAGGAACCAGAGCCAGCCGAAATCGACGGTCAGCTCCAGGTTCGGTGCCACCGCCTCGAGGCGATCCTGCACCTTCGGGCCGACGAACAGGGTGGCAGCGAGCGTCGCCTTCTGGCCGGGCTCGAGGGTCTGGTTGGGTCCGGCGAAGGCGGCGACGGTACGATCGCGATTGTCGACGCTGCCGTAATAGAGGTTCTGCTGATCCGGGTTGGGCACCCAGGCGGAGGTGAAGTAGTGCTGGATCATCGCGACCCAGCCACCTTTCACGTCGCGGTTCTGGAAGTTGCCCTTGCGGATGTCGTCGAAGTCGACCTTGCTGTACTTCTCGTCCGGCGAGGAGAACGCGGCGCCCAGGAACGAGTGCATGCCGACGCCCTGGCCGCTGGTCGGGTCGGCGCTCTGGTCGCGGGCGAGCTGGCCGATGAAGCGGGCGGTGACCGGCTGCTGGCTCTCGTTGTCGATCAGGTATTCGACCTTGATCGCGTAGCTGTCGCGGTCGATCACGAAGCGCTTGATGATATCGACGCCGTTGACGCTGCCATGCAGGTCGACGTTGATCGAGTCTTCACCTTGGCTGAGCTTGTAGCTGTTCTGGTCGGCGGTGAACGGGATCCGGCCGGAGTGGCCCTCGATCTGCAGCCCCGACTTGGCCACGTAGCTGCGCACGTTGTTGTCGCTGAGCAGAACGAAGGGGGTATCGGAGTCGAGCGCCTGGTCATGACCGAACAGCGCGGCGTAGACGATATCGCCGCCGTTGGGATTGATACGCAGGTCCAGCACGTCGCTCTGGACCTGGATCAGGTTGCTGCCTTTGGCCGGATCGGCGTCGGCGGGCATGTCGTCCTGAATCGGCTTGGCTTTACCGTTGCTGCCCGTCGGCGCAGACAGGGCGCTGCCCTCGCCGTCATTGCCGTTACCCGATGAGGCCGCCATCTCCGGCGCCGGGTTGTTCACGACGTGCTGACCGTAGTCCTGATTCCACTGCATGATCAGCAGGTAGGCCAGCACGGCCAACGGAATCACGAAAAGGAGTCGTTTCAAATCCATATAGGGGTCTGCCCGGTAAGGGAATGGGTCGGTGGGCGCCGGGCATCGGCGATCGACCGGCGAGGTTCGCCGGTGCTCCCCGGCCTTCGGCGCGGGGATGTCCGATCAGGAAGACGAAACGTCTTGACGCATCTGGCGAGCGGACTTCTCCAGGCGTCGCCACATGCCATTGAGCTGGCGGGCGACGCTGGCGTTGTCCAGCTCATGTACCCCTCGTCGCGCGAGTATGACGATATCCACTGCCGGTAAACGATGCTGTTGATGGCGAATGGATTCGCGCACGAGGCGCTTGAGGCGATTGCGGTCGACGGCACGGCGCACGTTCTTCTTGCTGAAGATCAACCCGATCCGTGGATGGCCCAGAGCGTTGGGTCGGGCCAACGCCAGCAATCCTTTACCATGGACCTTGTAGGGAGCGTGGTCGAAGACGTGCTTGTAGTCCCCGGCATTCAGCAACCGCAACTGCCGGGGAAAACGCTGATCGGACACCCGGCGTCCGATCAGGCGCTCAGGCGTTTACGGCCTTTGGCACGGCGACGGGCAATGACCTGACGGCCGTTCTTGGTGGCCATGCGGGCGCGGAAACCGTGGACGCGCTTACGCTTCAGAACGCTGGGCTGGAAGGTGCGTTTCATAGTTGCTAATTCCCAATTAGTTGATTTCTAAAGAAAACTGGTTGAAGCGGGACGCCCGGCGCATTCGCGGGAAGCGGGCTCACTCGACTCAAGAGCGGGAATTCTAGTGAATCCGCGGTTCGGGTGCAATTTTTCCGTGAATTATCCACACCCCGTTGTGAGTGGATCGCCAGCCGTTACGCCCCGAACGGGAGACCCGTGGCGTGAGTGGCCATCGACGATTGTCGTGGCGATGCCGGTAATCGGCTCGGGATGCGAGATCGAAGTTGCTCGAGGGTGTCAATCACACCATGTGGTTAACGACGGGGATAACCTTTGTGGATAACCTTATAAAATCAATATTTATCATTGGTTTAATGGCTTTTTTTGGGTTGTGGGGAAGTTGCGAACGAGCCGTGCATAGGGTGAGGATCGCCGGCGTGTGGCAAGACCGTCCACACCGCCTTGTCCACGCGGATTACCCTGGACATCCACAGTATTGCCAGCGGTGACGGGCGAGTTATCCACAGTTGTTGGAAAGTCGACTTCGTGTGGATAACCTGGCAGGCCGACGCTACAATGTGCGGCCGTTTTTTCTATTCTCTCTCAACGTTCGGTGAGGTCGTGTGTCTGTCGCTCTCTGGCAACAATGTCTGAACTCGCTGCAGGATGAATTGAGCTCTCAGCAATTCAATACCTGGATTCGTCCTCTGCAGGCCGAGGACGGCGAAGTGGACGAACTCTGTCTGTTGGCCCCCAACCGATTCGTCCGTGATTGGGTCAGCGACAAGTACCTGAAGCGGATCAACGAACTGTTGCGCGAGGTTGCCTCCAGCAGCAAGCCTCCCAAGGTCCACCTGACGGTGGGGAGCCGGCGGGCCGCGGCGGTGTCGCCGCGGGATCTTGGCGCGCCGGTTTCCGCCCCGAGTCGTCAGCCTCAGCGATCCACGGCGCCGGGGATTCAGACGAGCCCGCGCTCCAACGAGGCGGCCGAGGAGAAGCAGCTCGATCGAACCCGTGAACGCGAAGAGAGTGGACGCCGGGGCAGCGAACGCCAGGTCCAGGTCGAGGGTAGCCTCAAGCACGGCAGCGGACTCAATCCCAATTTCACCTTCGAAACCTTCGTCGAGGGCAAGTCGAACCAGCTGGCGCGGGCCGCCTCGCGCCAGGTATCCGAGAACCCCGGCGGGGCCTACAATCCGCTGTTCCTCTACGGCGGCGTGGGTCTGGGCAAGACCCACCTGATGCATGCGGTGGGCAACCACCTCGCGGGTCTCAGAGACAACGCCAAGGTGGTCTATCTCCACTCCGAGCGCTTCGTCGCCGACATGGTCAAGGCGCTGCAGCTCAACGCGATCAATGATTTCAAGCGTTTCTATCGCAGCGTCGATGCGCTGCTGATCGACGATATCCAGTTCTTTGCCGGCAAGGAGCGCTCCCAGGAGGAGTTCTTCCACACCTTCAACGCCTTGCTGGAAGGCGGACAGCAGATGATCCTGACCTCGGATCGCTATCCCAAGGAGATCAGCGGCGTCGAGGAGCGCCTGAAATCGCGCTTCGGCTGGGGGTTGACGGTGGCGATCGAGCCGCCGGAACTCGAGACCCGGGTGGCGATCCTGATGAAGAAGGCGGATCAGGCCGAGGTCGATCTGCCCCACGATGCGGCGTTCTTCATTGCCCAGAAAATCCGTTCCAACGTGCGCGAGCTGGAGGGGGCGCTGAAGAAGGTGATTGCCGACTCCCACTTCATGGGCAAGCCGATCACCCAGGATTTCATCCGCGAGTCGCTCAAGGATCTGCTGGCACTGCAGGACAAGCAGGTCGGGATCGAGAACATCCAGCGCACGGTGGCGGAATACTACAAGATCAAGCTGGCCGATCTGCTCTCCAAGCGCCGCTCGCGTTCGGTGGCGCGGCCGCGCCAGGTGGCGATGGCGCTGGCCAAGGAGCTGACCAACCACAGCTTGCCCGAGATCGGCGATGCCTTCGGTGGCCGCGACCACACGACGGTGCTGCACGCCTGTCGCAAGGTGGTGGCGCTGAAGGAGGAGAGCGCGGACATCCGCGAGGACTACAAGAATCTGATGCGACTGCTGACCAGTTGAGGCGGCGCGTGACGAATTCCCTGGCCGCGGGGATTGCTAGCGACGACCGGCACGGCAAGAATGAGACGGCGCGGCCCGACGGTCTGCTCGTCCGTCCCATGATGCAAAGCGATCCACCGGTTACCGGATTCAACTTCAGGCTTATTGAACCAACAACGGAGCCCCAATGAAATTTTCCATCTCTCGCGAAGCCCTGCTGCGCCCGCTGACGCTGGTGGCCGGGGTGGTCGAGCGCCGCCAGACCCTGCCGGTGCTCTCCAATGTGCTGATCGAAGTCCAGAACGAACAACTGGCATTGACCGGTACCGATCTCGAGGTGGAATTGATCGGCCGTGCCACGCCGGCGCTGGTGGACGAGCCAGGGTCCGTCACGGTGCCGGCGCGCAAGCTGATGGATATCTGCAAGTCGCTGCCGGACCAGTCCGACATCAGCTTCTCGCTGGAGGACGGCCGTGTCGTGCTGCGCGCCGGGCGTTCGCGCTTCACGCTCTCCACGCTGCCGGTGGCCGAGTTCCCCAACATCGAAGATGGCCAGAACGACACCACCCTGTCGCTGCCGCGGGGCACGCTGAAATACCTGATCGACTCGACCTCGTTCGCCATGGCCCAGCAGGACGTGCGCTACTACCTCAACGGCATGCTGCTCGAACTGGCCGACCATCTGGTGCGCACGGTCGCCACCGACGGCCACCGTCTGGCGGTCTGCGAACGCAGCGCCGAGATCGAGATGGAGGCACCGCGCAAGCTGATCGTGCCGCGCAAGGGCGTGCTGGAGCTGACGCGTCTGCTCGACGGCAGCGACGAGCCGGTCGAGCTGATGCTGGGCTCCAACCACATCCGCGCCAACACCGGTGAATTCACCTTCACCTCGAAGCTGGTCGATGGCAAGTTCCCCGATTACGACCGGGTCATTCCCAAGGGCGGCGACAAGGTGTTCATCGCCGAGCGCGGCGAGCTGCGCCAGAACCTGGCGCGTACGGCGATCCTCTCCAACGAGAAGTACCGCGGCGTGCGCCTCCACCTCGAGGAGAACAACCTCAAGGTGATGGCCAACAATCCCGAGCAGGAAGAGGCCGAGGAGAACGTCAGCATCGAGTACTCGGGCGACGCGCTGGAGATCGGCTTCAACGTCGGTTATCTGATCGACGTGCTCAACGTGCTGGATGCCGACCGCATGCAGATGACGCTGTCGGACGCCAACAGCTCGGCCTTGATGGAAGAGCCGGGTGGTGGGGATGCGCGCTACGTCGTCATGCCGATGCGCCTTTGACGAGCGGTAATGGCTGCGCGCGCGAATCGCGTTGTTGCACGCCGCCCGTCAAGCTCGCCTAACCCCGTTGTTATGTCTCGCTTTTCGGGCGGCCTGCGCCGCGCGCTTCATCGCGCTCGCCGATTACCCGTCAGCGTCGGTGTGGCCGATCATCTCTCGCCAACGTCTTCCGCGGTGGTCGGGCGTTTCCTCTTGTCTCTTGCCATGAGTTGTCACGTGCCATGCCGCTCGATCGGTTGAGTTTTCACGGCCTGCGCAATCTGGGTGCGCTCGAGATGGCGCCCGGGCCGCACATCAATCTGATCACCGGGCCCAACGGCAGCGGCAAGACCTCGCTGCTGGAGGGCATCCACGTGCTGGGGATGGCGCGGTCGTTCCGGACCCAGAAGCTCAAGGCGCTGATCGACCACGACGCCGATGAGGTGACGCTGTTCGGGCGGCTGGCCGGCGATCCGCCACTGCCGGTCGGGGTACGTCGCCGCCGCGATGGCACCGAGCTCGAGCTGCGGATCAATGGCGAACGCGCCTCGCGCATCACCCAGTTGGCCGAGGCGCTGCCGCTGCAGTTGATCAACCCCGACGCCTTCCGTCTTCTCGAAGGCTCGCCGGCCGCCCGACGCGAGTTCCTCGATTGGGGCGTGTTTCACGCCGAGCGGGAGTTTCTGGACAGCTGGAAGCGGGTCAGAAGGGCCTTGAAACATCGGAATGCCCTGCTCAGACATGATAGAATCGACGTCCAGTCGATCCATGTCTGGGAGCGTGAACTCGCCCACTGGAGCGAGCGTCTGGACGGGCTGCGCGCGAGTTACATGACGCGCTTCCTGCCGGTGTTCGAAGAGACCCTGGCGGCGCTGTTGCCACTGCCGGATCTGACGCTGCGCTACTCGCGGGGTTGGGATCGGCAGCGGGCCCTGCTGGAGGTATTCGAGGCCGGGCGCGACACCGATCGCCAGATGGGCTTTACCCAGCAGGGGCCGCAGCGTGCCGACCTGCGTATTCGCGTCGGCCGCCATCCCGCGGTGGAGGTACTGTCGCGCGGTCAGCAGAAACTGGTGGTCAGCGCCATGAAACTGGCCCAGGGGCGCCTGCTAGAGCAGTTGACGGGAGGCACCTGCCTTTACCTGATCGACGACCTGCCAGCGGAGCTCGACGGTGATCATCGGCGGATCTTCTGCCAATGGTTGGAGCGGCTCAACTGCCAGGTCTTCATCACCAGCGTCGATCGCGCGGCGCTGGCCGACGTCTGGCAGCCACAAACGGATGTCGTGGCATCGACACTGGCCGGCGGGCGGCTGCATTCGGAATGATTTCACCATGGAGTGAGCAATGAGCGAACAGGCCTACGATTCATCGAGCATCAAGGTCCTCAAGGGATTGGACGCGGTGCGCAAGCGTCCCGGCATGTACATCGGCGATACCGATGACGGTACCGGGCTGCACCACATGGTGTTCGAGATCGTCGACAACTCCATCGACGAAGCGCTGGCCGGTCATTGCAGCGAGATCCGGATCGTCATCCATCCGGACGAGTCGGTGACCGTCTCCGACGACGGCCGTGGCATTCCCACCGATATCCACGCCGAAGGCGTCTCCGCGGCCGAGGTCATCATGACCGTGCTCCACGCCGGCGGTAAGTTCGACGACAACTCCTACAAGGTGTCCGGTGGCCTGCACGGCGTGGGGGTCTCGGTGGTCAACGCGCTTTCGGAGCAGCTCAAGCTGACCATCTGGCGCAACAACCAGGTCCACGAACAGATCTATCACCATGGTGTGCCGCAGGCGCCGCTCGCCATCGTCGGCGAGACCGAGAAGTCCGGTACCCAGATCAGCTTCAAGCCGTCCAGCGATACCTTCGCCAATATCGAGTTTCATTACGACATCCTCGCCAAGCGTCTGCGCGAGCTGTCGTTCCTCAACTCCGGCGTCGCCATTCGCCTGGTCGACGAGCGCGACGGCCGCGAGGAGCTGTTCCACTACGAAGGCGGCCTGCGTGCCTTCGTCGACCACCTCAACACCAATCGCACCGCGATCAACCCGGTCTTCCACTTCGAGATCCAGCGTGAAGACGGTATCGCCGTGGAAGTGGCGATGCAGTGGAACGACACCTTCACCGAGAACGTGTTCTGCTACACCAACAACATTCCGCAGCGTGACGGCGGCACCCACATGGCGGGCTTCCGCGCGGCGCTGACGCGCACCCTCAACAGTTACATCGAAGCGGAAGAGATCCAGAAGAAGGCCAAGGTGGCGACCGCCGGCGACGACGCCCGTGAAGGTCTCACCGCGATCATCTCGGTCAAGGTGCCGGATCCCAAGTTCTCGTCGCAGACCAAGGACAAGCTGGTCTCTTCCGAGGTCAAGACCGCGGTCGACCAGGAGCTGAGCCGTCAATTCTCCGACTACCTGATCGAGCATCCCAACGAGGCCAAGGCGATCGTCAGCAAGATGATCGATGCCGCCCGTGCCCGGGAAGCCGCGCGCAAGGCCCGCGACATGACCCGGCGCAAGGGGGCGCTGGATATCGCCGGGCTGCCCGGCAAACTGGCCGACTGCCAGGAGAAGGACCCCGCTCTCTCCGAACTCTACCTGGTGGAGGGCGACTCCGCCGGCGGCAGCGCCAAGCAGGGTCGCGATCGGCGTACCCAGGCGATCCTGCCGCTCAAGGGCAAGATCCTCAACGTCGAGAAGGCGCGCTTCGACAAGATGCTCTCGTCCGCCGAGGTGGGCACGCTGATCACCGCACTGGGCTGCGGCATCGGGCGCGAGGAGTTCAATCCGGACAAGCTGCGCTACCACTCGATCATCATCATGACCGATGCCGACGTCGACGGCTCGCACATCCGTACGCTGCTGCTGACGTTCTTCTTCCGCCAGATGCCGGAGCTGATCGAGCGTGGCCACGTCTTCATCGCCCAGCCGCCGCTCTACAAGATCAAGCGCGGCAAGCAGGAGATGTACCTGAAGGACGAGCAGGCGATGACCGACTACCTCACGACCACGGCGCTGGACGGCGGGCGGCTCTACGTCAACGCGGACTCGCCGGGCATCGCGGGCGAGAACCTGGAAGCGCTGGTCAACCAGTATCGTGACGTGATGAAGCGCATCGACCGGCTGTCACGGGTCTATCCCAATGCCGTGCTGCGCAAGATGGTCCACGCGGTCAAGCTCGACGAAACCAATCTCGACGACCGCAACACCATGCAGAACTGGATCGACGAGCTCCAGGTGGCGATGGACTCGCTGATCGCCCACGAGGGCGGTCCGCGCTATACCTTCCAACTGCAGGAAGACACCGAGCGCGGCCTGTGGATGCCGAGCGTGGCGCTGACGGCTCACGGCGTGACCACGGATTATGTCTGGGGTATCGACTTCTTCCGCAGCGCCGACTATCGCGCGCTGGCCACCCTGGGCGAGACCCTCGATGGCCTGATCGAAGAGGGCGCCTATATCGCCCGTGGCGAGCGCCAGAAGCCGATCGGCAACTTCTACGATGCGCTCGAGTGGCTGATGCTGGAAGCGCAACGCGGGCTCAGCATCCAGCGCTACAAGGGGCTGGGGGAGATGAACCCGGATCAGCTGTGGGAGACCACCATGGATCCGGGCTCACGACGCATGCTGCGGGTCTCCATCGAGGATGCCGTCGCCGCCGACCAGATGTTCAATACCCTGATGGGCGACGAGGTCGAGCCGCGTCGTGATTTCATCGAGCGCTTCGCGCTGGTGGCCAATCTGGACATCTAGGGGCCCGTCCCTTCCGGTTGCGCGTCGAATCCGCCCAGGCTTCGTTGCGTGACAAGGCCCTAGCACCGGGTCCGCCAGCGCGGGCCCGTCGAACCAGCGGCTCATCCCTCGGGATGGGCCTTTTTTTTGCCTGTCGTTGGCGCGGCAGCCCGCCTTGTCGAAGTCAATCGGCCGTGACCTCGGCCCCGCGATATAGCGCATTGGTCGATGCGACTTTGGGTGGAGGGGCCGAGCCCGTCTGGCCGGAAAGCGCACCACCATGCGCGGTGGCGTCGGCCACGGGCACCCGACGCGACCGGGCGTGCATCCATGGTTGTATTGTTAGGCAAAAGCGGTTGGGCAATAGTCGCGATCACCCCACCAAGGCATCGAATAAAGTGGGCCGTTTCGTAAAAGAACGAGATACCGCTCCCCAACAAGAAGAGGAATCGAAGGGATGCACGCCAATCGAAACAAGATCGTCATGAACTGCCTGGGACTGGCTTTGCTGCCATTCGCGTTTGCGCTGCCGACGAGTGCAGTGGCTGCCGATACCGCCACCAACGGCGAGGTCGAGGTGCTCAACTGGTGGACCTCGGGTAGCGAGGCCAAGGCGCTGGGCGCGCTCAAGGATGGGCTGTCGGAGCAGGGAATCGGCTGGAAGAACATGCCGGTAGCGGGCGGCGCCGGCACCAACGCCATGGCCGTGCTGCGCTCGCGGATCACCTCTGGCAACCCGCCGACGGCGGCCCAGGTGCTCGGCTACGATGCCCAGGACTGGGCCAAGCGCGACGCCTTGAGCTCCCTCGACGAGGTCGCCAAGGCGGGCAACTGGGACGAGGTCTTCCCGCAGCCGTTGCAGCAGTTCGCCAAGTACGAGGGCCACTGGATCGGTGCGCCGTTCGAGATCCATTCGACCAACTGGGTCTGGGCCAACAAGTCGCTGATGGATGAGCTGGATATCGAGCAGCCCAAGACCTGGGACGACTTCATCGCGTCGCTGAAGAAGGCCAAGGACGCGGGCTACACCGGCCTGGCCTACGGCGGCCAGCCATGGCAGGACACCACGGTGTTCGAGAACGTGGTGCTGGCTACCGGTGGCGCCGACTTCTATCGCAAGGCGATGATCGACCTCGATCCCGAGGCGCTCGATTCCGACACCATGGCCCAGTCGTTCGACCACCTGCGCGAGCTGCTGCAGTACAAGGACGACAACTCGCCCGGCCGTGACTGGAATCTGGCCACGGCGATGGTGATCAACGGCAAGGCGCTCTACCAGATCATGGGCGACTGGGCGAAAGGGGAGTTCCTCAACGCCAATCTCGCGCCGGGCAAGGACTTCATGTGCTTCCGCACCCCGGGCACCCAGGACGCCGTTACCTTCAACAGCGACCTGATGATCATGTTCGATACCGATGATGCTCAGCAGCAGCAGATGCAGCAGACCATGGCCACGATCATCGGCTCGCCCGAGTTCCAGATCGCCTTTAGCCAGATCAAGGGCTCGGTGCCGGCGCGCATGGACCTCTCCGCCGACAAGCTGGACGCCTGCGCCCAGCGCGGTTACGAGCAGGTCAAGGCCGCGGCCAAGAACCACACGCTGATGGGCAGCATGGCGCACGGCTATGCCGCACCGGCATCGGTCAAGAACGCCGTTTTCGACATCATCTCCTCGTTCGTCAACAGCGACATGCCCAGCGATGTCGCCGCCGAGCAGCTGGCGATGGCGGTGCAGGGCGCAACGTCCTGATGATCGGCCCCGCCGCCAGGCGGGGCGTCTCGTTCACGAGCCGAGAGTGATGTGATGTCCAATGCTTCTTCGGAGCGGGACGATAGCGCGCGGGAGCGACTGCAGCGCTGGCTACCCAAGCTGGTGCTGTCGCCCTCCTGCGTCCTGGTCCTGTTCTTCGTCTATGGCTTCATCGCCTGGACCAGCTACATCTCGTTCAGCGACTCCGGCATGATGCCGGACTACACCTGGGTCGGGTTGCACCAGTGGTCGCGGTTGTGGACCTCCTGGACCTGGGGGATCGCGCTGCACAACATCTGGGTCTTCGGGCTGCTCTATATCGTCAGCTGTATCGTGCTGGGCCTGATACTGGCGATTCTGCTCGATCAGCGAATCCGGGCCGAAGGCGTGCTGCGCACCATCTATCTCTACCCGATGGCGCTCTCGTTCATCGTCACCGGTACCGCCTGGCAGTGGTTTCTCAACCCCGGACTGGGGCTGGAGAAAACCATGCACGACCTGGGCTGGCAGAGCTTCAGCTTCAACTGGCTGATCGATTCCAACATGGCGATCTACACCGTGGTGATCGCCGCGGTCTGGCAGGCCACCGGCTTCGTTATGGCGATGTTCCTGGCGGGGTTGCGCGGCATCGACGGCGAGATGATCAAGGCCGCCCAGATCGACGGCGCCCCGGCCTGGAAGATCTATGCCCGCATCATCATTCCCCAGCTGCGACCGGTTTTCCTGAGCGCAGTCGTGGTACTGGCGCATCTGGCGATCAAGAGCTTCGACCTGATCGTGGCGATGACCGGCGGCGGGCCGGGCAATGCCACCGCGGTGCCGGCGACCTTCATGTACTCCTACGCCTTTTCGCGTAACGAAATGGGTATCGCCGCGGCCAGCGCGGTGTTCATGCTGGCGGTGATCGCCGCGCTGATCATCCCCTATCTCTACTCCGAGCTGCGGGAGCCCCGATCATGAGTGCCGCTTCCTTCACTGCACGCCGGGGTCTGGCGACCCGGGCGGTGCTCTACGCGATCCTGGCGCTGTTTGCGGTCGTCTATCTGATGCCTCTCTACGTGATGCTGACCACGTCGTTCAAGACGCTGGAGGAGATCCATCAGGGCAACATGTTGGCGCTGCCCGGGGAATGGACCCTGGACCCCTGGCGCGAGGCCTGGGGCAGCGCCTGCATCGGTCTCGAGTGCAACGGCGTGCACGGCTACTTCTTCAACAGCATCAAGATCGTGGTGCCGGCAGTGTTGATCTCCGGGCTGCTGGGCGCGTTCAACGGCTACGTGCTGACCAAGTGGAAGTTTCGCGGCCACAAGATCGTGTTCGGCCTGATGCTGTTCAGCTGCTTCATTCCGTTCCAGATCATCCTGCTGCCGATGGCCCGGGTGCTGGGCATTCTGCATCTGGCCAACAGTACCGGTGGGTTGGTGCTGGTCCACATCGTCTATGGCATCGGGTTCACCACCCTGTTCTTCCGCAACTTCTACGCCAGCTTTCCGGACGAGCTGGTGCGGGCGGCGCAGCTAGACGGTGCCGGTTTCTTCACCATCTTCTTCCGAATCCTGCTGCCGGCCTCGGTACCGATCATCGTGGTCACCATCATCTGGCAGTTCACCAACGTCTGGAACGACTTCCTGTTCGGCGTCTCGTTCGCTTCCGGCGACAGCGCGCCGATCACGGTGGCACTCAACAATCTGGTCAACAGCTCCACCGGGGTGAAGGCCTACAACGTCAACATGGCGGCAGCGATGGTGGCGGCGGTGCCGACGCTCATCGTCTATATCCTCGCGGGCAAGTATTTCCTGCGCGGGTTGATGTCGGGATCGGTCAAGGGCTGAGGATCACATGAGCTTTCTGCATATCAACAATGTTCACAAGCGCTTCGGCGAGACCCATGTCCTGAAGGGCATCGACATCGCGATCGAGCAGGGCGACTTCCTGGTCCTGGTGGGGCCATCGGGCTGCGGCAAGTCGACGCTGCTGAACATGATCGCCGGACTCGACTCGATCAGCGAGGGCGAACTGCTGCTCGACGGCCGCCGCATCAACGACGTCCACCCCTCCCGGCGCGATATCGCCATGGTCTTCCAGTCCTATGCGCTCTACCCGAGCATGACCGTGGCCGGCAACATCGGCTTCGGGCTGGAGATGCGCAAGGTCCCGCGCAAGCAGCGCCGTGAAGCGATCGACCGGGTCGCCAAGCTGCTGCAGATCGAGAACCTGCTCGACCGCAAGCCGGGCCAGCTCTCCGGTGGCCAGCGCCAGCGGGTGGCGATGGGGCGGGCGCTGGTGCGCGATCCGCAGCTGTTCCTGTTCGACGAGCCGTTGTCGAACCTGGATGCCAAGCTGCGCGTCGACATGCGCACCGAGATCAAGCAGCTGCACCAGCGCCTGGGCACCACGATCGTCTACGTCACCCACGACCAGATCGAGGCGATGACGCTGGCCTCCCGGATCGCGGTCATGCGTGGCGGCGAGCTGCAGCAACTGGGAACGCCGCAGGCGGTCTACGACGACCCCAACAACCTGTTCGTCGCCGGTTTCATGGGCTCGCCGTCGATGAACCTGGTCAAGGCGCGGATCGTCGAGCAGGATGGGCTGCCGGTTGCCCAGGTGGCGACGGACGCGTCCACCCTGACACTGCCTGTCGTGCGCGACCGTAATGCACTGCGTGACTGGTGCGACCGCGACGTCATCCTGGGGCTGCGGCCCGAGGCGATCACCGACCCGGCCAGTGCCAATCATCGCGAGGGCAACATCCACGAGGCGGAGCTGCCGGTCGCGCTGGTCGAGCCGACCGGGGCGGATCTCTATGTGGTGACGACGCTGGGTGGAACCCACGTCAACGCCCGCATGCGCCCCGGCACACCGTTACGCCCGGGCGAGCGAACCCGGTTCGCCTTCGATGTCTCGCGCATGGTGGTGTTCGACCCCGAGTCCGAGCGGCGTATTCGCGACGAGCGCGTCACCGAGACCACCCCGATCGGGGAGACGGCCTGACAGGAGCAGGAGGGCAGCGGCGCCGGGAGTCGCTCAGCGCTGCTGGGCGACGAACTCGCGGATGCCCTCGGCCAGGCGCCGGCCCTGGCGCTCCAGGGCTTCGCCTTCGACCATGCCGACACCGAGTATCAGCCCGCGTCGAGGGTCGCCCGGTCCGCAGACCCGGCTCAACGGCCGGGTGACCAGGTGGTGCCGGTTCAGCAGATGTTGCGACAGGCGCTCGTCGTCGAGCGTGGGCGAGAGCGCCAGACTCAAGCTGATATTGCCGGCCGGTGGCGAGAGATTGGCGACCCCGGGAACGTCGGCCAGCAGCTCGTGCAGCCGTTGCTGGCGCTCCAGGTACTCCTGCGCCATGCGTCGACACCAGCGGTCGAGATCGCCGTCGTCGATGAACGTGGCCAGCACCGCCTGGTCCAGCAGGCGCCCTTCGCGAAAGACGCCGGTGCGTACCCGGTTGATCGCGGTGCTCAGCCCCCTCGGCACGATCAGGTATCCCAGACGCAGGCCCGGAAACATCAGCTTGGAAAAGGATCCGACCAGGATCTGGTTGCCGTGCTCGGGATCGAAGGCCAGCTCGTGGTGACCGCCGTCGCCGAACTCGTAGTCGTCCTCCAGAATCCAGTCCGGTTCGAGAGCATCGATCAATCCATGTTTGTGAGTGCTTACTGATGACACCCCCAACGGATAATGGTGGGCGCCGGTGAAGTAGAGCAGTCTGGGGTGTGGCCGAGGCAGCGAACCGACATACCCGTGACGCGGCTCCCAGATGGCGTGATCTATCTCGAGGCCGGCGGCCTGGAAGACGTTGCGCGCGCCCCAGTAGAACGGCGAGTCCATGACCGCACGATCGCCATGGTCGGCCAGCGTCAGGGCGCATAGCTGCAAGCCATGATGGGCGCCCTCGGTGATGACGATCTGGTCCAGTCCGCAGTCGATGCCCCGCCACCGGGCGAGGTAGCCGGCGATGGCACGTTTCAAGGGGCCGTAGCCGCCGGATGCGTAGGCGAGCAGCAGCGTGTTGTGGGGTACGGTGATCCGCGAGTAGAGCTGTCGCCAGCGGGCAATGGGGAAGTGCGCGATATCCGGAACGCCCGGCACGAAGGCGCCGCTCTGCAGCGGGCTGGCCCCCACGTCATTCAGCAGATCACCGGCGCGGCGGGAGATCGGCCCGATGTCGGCAACCCGTTGCTCTCGCAGGGGTGAGTGCTTGCATACCCAGGTGCCCTTGCCGTGGTCGGTCACCAGGTGACCCTGGCGGATCAGACTCTCGACGACGCCGGCCAGCGTGTTGCGGGCCATGCCGAGCGCGCCACACAGCGTGCGATGCCCGGGCAGCCGCTGGCCGTTCTGCCACCGCTGCTCGATGAGCGTCAGCAGGGTCTGCTCGAGACGGCAGTACTTGGTCAGGTGGTCGGGCTGGGCCAGGTAGCCTTGCCGGATGCGGTCCAGCGCCTGACGACGGTCGTCCATGGCCTACCTCACGAGAGACGCGGAAACGTCCGCGGATTATGCGGGGAGAGCCCCATGTGGTCCACCGCCGTCGGGAAGTGGTCTAGTCCCGCTTGCCCAGCGGAGTGATAGCGTGGCGTCAGGGCCGAGTCCCGCGGCGGGATCCGGCCTATCAAAAACAACCTGAAGAGACCCCCTCATGTCGAATGCTCCTCAACCCGCGGAGCTCGTGCGAGTCCTCGCACGAGCGGATGTCCTGGCCCTGGCTTTCGGCGCCATGATCGGCTGGGGCTGGATAGTCCTGACCGGTAGCGCCATTCTCGATGGCGGTAGCGTGGGTGCGATACTCGCTTTCGTCATCGGCGGCATTGCGGTGCTGCTGGTAGGGCTGACCTATGCCGAGTTGGCGTCGGCGATGCCGCAGGTCGGCGGCGAGCACGTCTACAGCTATCGCGCGCTGGGCCACTTCGCCTCGTTCGTCTGCACCTGGAGCATCGTGCTGGGGTACGTCAGCGTGGCGTCGTTCGAGGCGGTGGCGCTGCCGACGGTCGTCGAGCACCTGTTCCCCGGCTACGCCGTCGGCGACCTGTGGACCATCGCCGGCTGGGACGTCAAGGCGACCTGGGTCGCGGTGGGCGTACTCGGTTCGCTGGCGATGATGGCCGTCAACTACGTGGGGATCTCCACTGCGGCGCTGCTGCAGAAGGTCGTCACCGGGCTGATCCTGGTGGCGGGCGTGATGTTCGTGACCGGATCGCTGTTCACCGGCGACGGCGGCAACATGCAGCCGCTGTTCGCCAGCGGCGAGCACGGCGCCTTCGGCGGCATCGTGGCGGTACTGGTGCTGGTCCCGTTCCTGTTCGTCGGCTTCGACGTGATTCCCCAGGCGGCCGAGGAGATCAACCTGCCATTCCGCGATATCGGCAAGGTGCTGGTGCTCTCGGTCATCATGGCGGTGTGCTGGTACACCCTGATCATTCTCGGCACCAGCCTGATGCTCGACAACGAGACGCTCCAGGGGAGCTCGCTCAGCGTCCCGGACGCGATGACGGCGGTGTTCGACGGGGACTGGGCCGGCAATCTGATGGTGCTGGCGGGGATCGCCGGGATCATCACCAGCTGGAATGCGTTCTACATCGGTGGATCGCGGGCGATCTACGCCCTGGCGCACTCCGGCATGCTGCCCGCCTTCCTGGGCAAGCTGCATCCACGCTACAAGACCCCGACCAACGCCATCATCCTGATCGGCGTGCTCTCTACCGCGGCGCCGTTCTTCGGGCGTCCGGCGCTGGTATGGCTGGTCGATGCCGGCGGCCTGGGCATCGTGCTCGCCTATCTGTTCGTGGCGCTATCGTTCGTCATCCTGCGCTATCGCGAGCCTGACATGCCGCGTCCCTATCATGTCGGTGCCGGCAAGCTGGTCGGTGTGCTGGCAGTGCTGCTGTCGCTGGGCATGACCTGTCTCTACCTGCCAGGCAGCCCCTCGGCGCTGACTTCCGTCGAGTGGTCCATCTTCGGTGGCTGGATGATCGCCGGATTGGCACTGTACGGATGGGCTCGGCGGCACTACGGTCGAGAGATGGGCGATCGCCTCATTCGGGCAGCCTACGATAAAGCCTGATCCCGATTTCATGGCGCGCCGCCTGCCGAAACCGACGACGACGCGCGATTCACGTTAACGGCATCCGATGCCGTGTCAGGAGGAGTGATCCATGACCAATGCAGAACTCAACGAACTCAAGCAGCGCTACGTGGCCAGCGGTGCGGCCAGCCCGGCGGTCGAGTTCGCCGCGCGGGCGGAGAACGCCGAACTGTGGGACGAGGACGGCAAGCGCTTCATCGACTTCGCTGGTGGCATCGGCGTGCTCAACATCGGCCATCGCCACCCCAAGGTGGTCGAGGCGGTCAAGGCGCAGCTCGACCGTGTCATGCACACCTGCCAGACGGTCATGCCCTACGAGGGCTATGTGCGCGTGGCGCAGAAGCTCAGTGAAGTGACGCCGGTCCGTGGCCACGCCAAGGTGATGCTGGCCAACTCCGGCGCCGAAGCGCTGGAAAATGCGGTCAAGGTGGCGCGGGCCGCCACCGGGCGCTCCAGCGTGATCTGCTTCACCGGCGGTTACCACGGGCGTACCTTCATGACCATGGCGATGAACGGCAAGGTGGCGCCGTACCGCAACGACTTCGGTCCGATGCCGGGCCAGGTCTACCGCGCGCCCTATCCGGTGCCGTCCATCGGCGTCAGCGAGGAAGAGGCGCTACGCCACCTCAAGATGGTGCTGAAGACCGATGCCAACCCCAGCGATACCGCCGCCATCGTGATCGAGCCGGTGCTGGGCGAGGGTGGCTTCCATGCGGCGCCGGCCAGCTTCCTGAAAGCGCTTCGCGAGATCTGCGACGAGCACGGCATCCTGCTGATCGTCGACGAGGTGCAGTCCGGCTTCGGCCGTACCGGCAAGCTGTTCGCCATCGAGCACAGCGGCGTCGAGCCGGACATCATGACCATGGCCAAGAGCATGGCCGACGGCATGCCGATCTCGGCCGTGGTGGGCACCGACAAGGTCATGGACGCCTCCGGCGGCAACTCGCTGGGCGGCACCTACACCGGTAGCCCCGTTTCCTGCGCCGCGGTACTGGCCGTGCTGGAAGTGTTCGAGGAAGAGCGCATCCTGGAACAGAGCCAGGCGCTGGGCGAGAAGCTCAAGGTGCGCTTCGACAAGTGGCAGCAGGACTACGCCTCGGTCGCCAACGCGCGCAACCTGGGTGCCATGGCGGCGTTCGATCTGGTCAGCGACAAGAAGAGCGGCGTGCCCAATGCCGAACTGGCGGGCAAGCTCTGCAAGACCGCTCGCGAGCGCGGCCTGATCCTGCTCTCCTGTGGTCTCTACGCCAACACCATCCGTTTCCTGATGCCGGTCACCATCGGCGACGACGTGCTGGAGGAGGGGCTCGACCTGATCGAATCGATGCTGAGCGAATTCGGCGCCTGAACGGCGCGATGTCCCCCCGCCTGGCGGGGTGGCACGCCGAAACGAGCCGACGCTGTTGTCTAGCGTCGGCTTTTTTTCGCCTCGATAAAAGTGAGCGCTTACTTACCTTGTCCGTCTCGCGTCCGCTGCATATCGATATGCGGAATGCCGTCTTCCACATAGATATCGCCGATCGGTTCGAAGCCGTGACGGCCGTAGTAGGCTTGTAGATGCGCCTGGGCGGACAGCCGGGCGCTGCGGCCCGGCCACAGCGATTCGATGCGCGTCAGCGCGGCTCGCATCAGGTCGTGGCCCAGGCCGCCACCGCGATGGGCGGGGTGGATGACGACGCGCCCGATGGAGGCCGGTTGGTCGACCGGATCGGGCACCAGCAGCCGCAGGGTGGCTGCAAGCTGGTTCGCCGCCAGGACCTGCAGGTGGTGCGTCGATGCCGCCAGGTCGCGGCCGTCCAGCTCCTGATAGGCACACTGCTGTTCGACCACGAACACCGCCTCGCGCAGCGACAGCAGGGTATACAGCCCGGCGGGGTCGAGCTCTGGCCCGGTCTGCCATATCCAGTCGTATGATCGCATCTGTCCCTTTCCTTGCAGCCGTCGAGCCATCATCATCGATGACACTTTGGCTGGCATATTACGCAGCGCGCCGCGGAATGTCAGTGGCGCCGGAGACAGGAGAGAGCATGACCAACCTGGCGATCGATTACGACGACGTGGCGGCGGCGCACCGGCGGCTGGCGGGCATTGCCCACCACACCCCCGTGCTGCGTTCGACGGCGGCAGACGAGCGCAGCGGCGCATCGCTTCACTTCAAGGCGGAACATCTCCAGCGCATCGGCGCCTTCAAGTTTCGGGGTGGCTACAACGCCATCAGCCAGTTCGATCGTGAGCAGAAGGCCGCGGGAGTGATCGCCTTCTCCTCGGGCAATCATGCCCAGGCGATCGCGCTCTCGGCCAGGCTGCATGGCATTCGCGCCGTCATCGTGATGCCCGAGGATGCGCCGGCGATCAAGATCGCGGCCACGCGGGGCTACGGTGCCGAAGTGGTGCTCTACGACCGCTATACCCAGGATCGCGAGGCGCTGGGCCGGGAACTGGCCGAGGCCGAGGGCCTGACGCTGATTCCGCCATTCAATCACCCGCACGTCATGGCCGGGCAGGGTACCGCCGCCAAGGAGCTGTTCGACGATGTCGGCGAGCTGGATACGCTGATCGTGCCGCTGGGCGGTGGCGGGCTGTTGTCGGGCTGTGCCACGGTCGCCAGGGCGCGCTACCCGAGCTGCCGGATCATCGGGGTCGAGCCGGAAGCCGGCAACGATGCCCAGAGAAGCCTGGCCTGTGGCGAGATCGTCTCGATTGCCACCCCGCGCACGATCGCCGATGGCGCCCAGACCCAGGCGCTGGGCAGCCTGACGTTCCCGGTACTGCAGCAGTGCGTCGATGAGATCGTCACCGTCACCGACGCCGAGCTGGTCGAGACGATGGGCTTCCTGGCCGGTCGCATGAAGCAGTTCGTCGAGCCCACGGGCTGCCTGGCGGCGGCGGCGGCTTTGGCCGGCCATACGCGGATCGAGGGGCAGCGTGTCGGGATCGTGCTCTCTGGCGGCAACGTCGACCTGAACCGCTTCGCCGAACTGATCCAGTCGGCCCAGGCATAATCCGCTTTCCGGCGTGGATCAAAGTTGAGGCGCGAGTTCTCGGAGCAGTGACCGGGTGATCTCCTGCCACTCGTCGTCGAGGCTCTGGTCCGGCACCTGGCGTCCCGCCTGCCGATACCAGTAACCGGCATTGCCGATATCGCCTTCCCAGCGGTGAAGATAGGCGTGCACCCAGGCGGCCCGGCGGCCGGCTGCGGAATCCACCTGATCGTGGGCCTTGGACCACTCGGACTTGCCGGCCCACCAGAGTGCGCGCAGCTCGCGATTCAGATCGGCGGGGGGAGACGGTCGATCGAGACTGCCCAGGAAGGTCGTCATGTTGGTCATGGCGCTGTCCCTCTTCTGTAGTCTGTCCTCATCTCACTGTAGCCAAGTAAAGATCGGCCCGACACAACGTGGATCAAGCCGGCGTCCGTGAACCGGGCGCGCCGAAGGGTGGCGAAGCCGTCGAGCTCGCCACCCCTACCACCCGCGCGCCGGGGCCCTTGCGGACCCCGGACCTCATCGGTCGGTCTAGAAGAAACCCATGGGATTGATGTCGTAGCTGATCAGCAGGTTCTTGGTCTGCTGATAATGCTCCAGCGCCATCTTGTGGGTTTCCCGACCCACACCGGACTTCTTGTACCCTCCGAAGGCGGCATGGGCTGGATACTGGTGGTAGCAGTTGGTCCAGACCCGGCCGGCCTGGATGCCCCGGCCCATGCGATAGGCGCGGTTGATGTCGCGGGTCCAGACCCCGGCACCCAGTCCGAATTCGGTGTCGTTGGCGATGGCCAGGGCTTCTTCCTCGTCCTTGAAGGTCGTGACCGAGACCACCGGGCCGAAGATCTCCTCCTGGAACACGCGCATCTTGTTGTTGCCCTTCAGCAGCGTGGGCTGGATGTAGTAACCCCGAGAGAGATCGTCGGAGAGCGATTCCCGCTCGCCGCCGGAGAGGAACTCCGCACCTTCGTCCCGCGCCACGTCCATGTACGACATGATCTTGTCGAACTGCTCCTGGGAGGCCTGGGCGCCGACCTGGGTCTCGGTATCCAGTGGGTGACCACGCTTGATCTTCTTGACTCGCTCGAGGACCTTGGCCATGAACTCGTCGTAGATGCTCTCCTGGACCAGGGCGCGGGAAGGGCAGGTGCAGACTTCGCCCTGGTTGAGGAAGCCCATCACCAGCCCTTCGGCGCACTTGTCGATGAACGCCGGTTCGGCGGACATGATGTCCTCGAAGTAGATGTTCGGGGATTTGCCGCCCAGCTCCACCGTGGAGGGAATGATGTTCTCGGCGGCGCATTTCATGATGTGCGAGCCGATGGGCGTCGAGCCGGTGAAGGCGATCTTGGCGATGCGCTTGCTGGTGGCCAGTGCCTGGCCGGCCTCTTCGCCATAGCCGTTGACGATATTGATGACGCCCTTCGGCAGGAGATCATGGATGATCTCCATGACCTTGAAGATCGATACCGGGGTCTGTTCGGCGGGCTTGAGCACGACACAGTTGCCGGCGGCCAGTGCGGGCGCCAGTTTCCAGGTGGCCATCAGGATCGGGAAGTTCCACGGAATGATCTGACCGACGACGCCCAGCGGTTCGTGGAAATGGTAGGACGCCGTGTTGTCGTCGATCTCGGCGGTGGTCCCTTCCTGGGCCCTGATGCAGCCGGCGAAATAGCGGAAATGGTCGATCGCCAGCGGGATGTCGGCTGCCAGTGTCTCGCGCACTGCCTTGCCGTTGTCCCAGGTCTCGGCGACTGCCAGCATTTCCAGATTCTGCTCCATCCGATCGGCGATCTTCAGCAGCAGCGTCGAGCGCTCCTGGACGGAGGTCTTTCCCCACGCCGGAGCAGCCTTGTGGGCGGCGTCCAGCGCGGCATCGATATCCTTCTGACTGGATCTGGCGACTTCGCAGAAGACTTCCCCGGTAACCGGGGTGATGTTCTCGAAGTACCGCCCCTCGGCCGGCGGTATCCATTCACCGCCGATATAGTTCTCGTACCGCTTCTCGAAGCCGACGATGGCATCGGCTGTGTTGGGGTTGGCGTAGCGCATGATGAGCGTCTCCGATTATTGAGGGTAGCGACCTCTGGCTTTCTCTCCCAATCTGCGCTCTCCACTGCCTTCATGCCATTACGCTTTAGGCGACTTCCTCGACCAATGAGCCGGCGGAGGGTTCGACCAATGGCGAACGGTCAGGAAACATGCTGGTGGTACCATGGATCGTATGGTTCAGCGACCTAGAGGAGGGTCTGACCATGTTCCAGACTCAGCAAGAGAGTGCCCAGAATCGCCCGCTGACCGACGATAGCGGCTGCTGTCAGATGAGTTCGATCAACCTGCTGGACGATAGCGTCTCCACACAGAAGGAGGTGCAGGACCGCAATGTCCTGCAGCTTTATCTGCTGACGGTTCAGGTCAGGGCATTGATGGACGTGGCCTGCCATCAGGGGCATGCCGAGTTCCTGACCGAGCGTCTGCGTTTCCATACCGAGCAGTTGGAATCACAGTTTTCCAACCTGGTGAACAAGCATAAAGGCTCCTCGTACACCCGCCATTTCTATGCTCAACAGCAGCAGCGCTTCAATGCCGAGATCGAGAAGCTCATTGGTGCGCTGGAATCGTTGGGCGAGCAGTACCGCAAGAACTCTCAATGATGTCATCCCTACCGCTTTGAAATCCGCCACGGTGAGTAGTTCGCGTTCAGCCATGGCGGATTTCGTACTGTCGTTCCCTTGGCATCACCCAGCTCGGCAATATGCTTGTCGGAAACTAGCCCCCTGACTCGGCCGGCTAGCTCCGGCCCCTCCTTCCGCGGCATCGGTGCTCTGGGTTGTGACGTATAAAGAGTGAGGTGTTTCACGTGAAACCCTCCGTTCATCAGGTTTCACGTGAAACATTCCTCTCAAGGGGAGGCGTCGGTCTGAATCTGACTCAGGAAGTCGTTGCATGGCGTGGTTTCATCGGCGCTCGGCGATACCAGTGCCAACAGCGCTGCCGCTGGCGTCGCCACGGTCCCGAGGAATGCCCCTACCGCACCCCGTGCCAATAGCGAGCCGGCATCGACCCCGGGTGACGGATTCTTCATGGTGCCGTGCACGTAGAGCGGTGAGCGCAAGGTGAACACGCGCGCGCCCTTGCTCTCCGGTTCGATATTCAGATCCAGGCCTTCCGTCTTGAAATTGACCGTGCCGTCGACCCGGATCAGAGCGTTCTCCGTGTCGATGACGAAGAAGCGGGTCGTCGCCAAGCCGTCGTCGACCTCCAGGTTGGTGGCCGCACAGTTGATATCGACCTGCTCGTCGCCGAACAGCTGGCCCACGAGATAGTTCCCGACGTTGAGGCCGGCCAGTTCCATCAGGTTCTGGCTGATGACGCCATCGCTGATCAACATCTGCAAACTGCCGTTGCTGCTGCCGAGAATGGCGGCCACCGAGTTGCCCGTGCCACTGAGCGTGGCATCGCCGTTGAGTTCGCCACGGCTGTTCTGCATCAGGTCGACATCGGGAAACATCTCGCTGAGCAGCAGGCGGCGAATGTGCATGTCCACACGACTCTGCATCGGCTCCTGGCTACCATCGAGCCGCAGCGTGGTATTGAGGTTGCCGCCGGCGACGCCGAAACGCAGTGGATCCAGCAGGATCTCGCCGTCTTTCAGGGTCACGTGGGTATAGAGGTCGTCCAGCGGCAGCGAATCTCCATGTTCGATGCGCTGAGCCGTAAACTTGACGTCGGCATCCATGGTCCGCCACTGGGCGGTCTGGAACTCGCTGACCGGTAGCACCTTGTCCGGCGGCTGCTGGCTCTCCCCATCCTGGTTCCCTTCGCCCTGATCTTCGCTGCCGGTATCGGCACCGATCAGCGGCGCCAGATCGGCGAATCTCAGCTGGCGCGATACGACCTCGCCGGTGAGAGACGGTCGCGGCTCGCCGAGCAGGTAGGTGAGATCACCATGGATATCGCTCTCCCCGATCTGGCCGTCAAAGTCCTGATAGCGAAACGACAGCGCTTCCTGGCTGTCCAGGTTTGCGGTGAGATGCCCTCGGGTAGAGTAGGGGGGCGTGTCCGGCAAGGTTACGCCGATCACGTTGTAGAGATCCCCCAGGTTCTGGCCGGAGAAACTGAGATCCATGTCGATCTTCTTGGGAGCGAGAGGATCGGTGAGTGTGCCGTTGACCGACACTCGGGTCGCCCCCGCGTGTAGATCCGCCTGTACGGGGTAGGCGGCACCGCGCTGACGTAACGCCGCCAGGTCGCCCAGCCGACCACTGCCCTCGAAAGTCTGATTTCGGTAGCTGCCCTGGGCGCGCCATCCGAAACGATAGTCGGCGACCTGCTGCTCGGCGACGGCCTGGCCGGCGGCACTCTCGCTGTCGGTCAGCGCGTCGAAGGCGATCGGTTCACCCAGTAGCTCCACCGTGGCATCGACATTGGCCGCCAGCGTTGCATCCTGGTAATGAAGGTCGATGGGGTCGAAGGCAATCTCCCCCACGTCGACAGTCCAGCCGCCTTGCTGATCACTGTCATCCGGCTGCGATGCGTCATCGCCGGTACCGAGATCGAATGTCCAATTATTGCTGCCATCCTGGAGGCGGACCAGTGTCGCCTCACCGCCGGTGAGCTCGATGTGGGGTATGGAAAGCCTCTTGTGCAGCAGGGGTAGCGGTGACAGCACGATGTCGAGTGCAGTCAGGCTCGCCAGATCGGCATCGGTAACCGTGTCGGGGCTACCCAGCTGGATATCTTCGGCGCGCAGGTGCGGCCACGGGATCCAGCCGTGCCAACCGGACTCGCCTTCCGGGCGCTGCCAATCGAGACTGAGATCCCCCTCGATGGCGAAGGGGCGGTGAATGGCTTCCGACACGCGCTGATTGATAGTCGGCTTCAGGCGGTTCCAGTCGAAGGTGAGAATGATGACGATCATCGCCACCAGGATGATCAGGACGACCGCCACTACCCAGAGGCTGATCTTCTTTCCCAGAGTCATTTCCGTAAGCCCATCCGTTGGGGATAACCCAAGGGTAGTTCAGGACGAGGGTTGCGTTTGTGATTTAAAGTGACGACATCCACTGGCCTCAGTGACCTGTTTCACGTGAAACACACCATGGTGCCGTCCTGGACACGGGGTCATGACGGGTACTGCTCCTCGCCGTTCTCATCGCCAGTCAGTCTGGTCACGAACTGGTCAAGGTCTCGGCATATCCACGTCGAAGGGAACGCAGCTCGCACCTGGTCCACGTAGCGCTGGCCCTTTCCGGTCTCGACCAGTGCGGTACGGCAGCCCGCCGCGATGCCGGCCTGAATATCGCGCAGGCTGTCGCCGACCATCCAGCTCTGCTCGAGGCTCGGGATGGCGAGCTCCCGCTGCAGTTGCAACAGCATGCCCGGTTTGGGCTTACGACACTCACACCCGACTTCCGGACGATGAGGGCAGTGAAGCACTCGGGCTATTTCACCACCGGCCAGACGAGCCTTTTCCAGCATCGTTTCGTGGATGGCCGTGAGAGTCTCTTCGCTGTAGTAGCCGCGGCCGACGCCAGACTGGTTGGTTGCCACCGCGACCGTCCAGCCCGCGTAGCCCAGCCGCGCAATGGCTTGGAAGGCCGTGGGGTAGGGGTGCCATTCGTCCACTGACTTGATGTAGGCGTCGGAGTCTTCGTTGATGACGCCGTCTCGATCCAGAATGATCACTTTCTCCACGCTGCAGCCTCCCTGGGCGTTGCCATCAGAGGGTGGGTCCAAGACTTTCCTGGATGGCAATAGTTGAAACCGGATGCGTCTTGGATGGCGAACTTGTTTCACGTGAAACATCGGCTTGAGCTTGGCGCCGACGGGCTCAGGTCCCGGGCGGCCAAACTTTTGCCTGGACTTTGCGGTACCCCGCCCGAATACGAAAAAGCCCGGCGCCCTGATCTTAGATCAGAACGCCGGGCCCTGCTGTTTCACGTGAAACAGTGAAGCCAGCGGCTACTGCTGCAGTTCCGAGATGTCGGCGACTTCGAGGAACAGCGCCTGCAGGCTGGCCAACAGCGCCAGTCGATTGGCCCGTACGGCATCGTCATCCACCGCGACCATGACCTCGTCGAAGAAGCGATCCACCGGCGCCCTCAGTGTGGCGAGAATGTCGAGCGCCTCCGCGTAGGCCGCTTCGCGGAACAGGGGTTCGACCTGATTGCGGCAATCGGCGACGGCGTTGGCCAGGGCGATCTCGACCTCTTCCGAGAGGAGGTGGGTGTCCACATCGGCACCGGCAGCGTGTGCCTGTTTGGCCAGAATGTTGGAGACCCGCTTGTTGGCGGCGGCCAGCGCTGAGGCTTCTTCGCGCTGGCTGAACCGGTGGACGGCGCGGAGACGGCGTGCGAAGTCCAGCGGGCGGGTCACCGGCCGGGCCCGCACGGCCAGGTAGACATCTACCGGGAAGCCTTCGTCCTGGGCCCAGGCCCGGAATCGATCGAGCATGTAGGCCATGACGTCGTCCACCAGGCCATCGGCCTTGGGCAGGGCCCGGTGCTGGGATGCAGCGAGTTCCAGCAGCTCGCGCAGGTCCAGATCCAGCTCACCCTTGATCAGGATGTTGAGCACGCCGATGGTGGCGCGACGCAGGGCGAAGGGGTCCTTGGCGCCGGTGGGCCGCTGGCCGATACCGAAGATACCGGTCAACGTATCCAGGCGGTCCGCCAGGGCGATCGCCATGCCGGTGGGCGTGCTCGGAATCCCGTCACTGGCGAAGCGCGGCAAGTACTGCTCGTGGATGGCTTCGGCAACGGCTTCCGATTCACCGTCGTGACGGGCGTAGTAGGTGCCCATGATGCCCTGCAGTTCCGGGAATTCGAGCACCATCTCCGTGACCAGATCGCACTTCGCCAGTTGGGCGGCGCGGGCCGCCGCCTGGGAATCTCCGCCTATCTTGCCGGCGATGAACCGTGCGACGACCTCGCTGCGCGCGGCCTTGTCGGCGAGAGATCCCAGCTCGCGCTGGAACACGACGCTGGCCAGGGATTCGCGGCGGGCCTCCAGTGTCTTCTTACGGTCGGTCTCGAAGAAGAAGGCGGCATCGGCCAGGCGTGGGCGGATCACCTTCTCGTTGCCGTAGATGACCTGCTGCGGGTCTTCGCTGTCGATATTGGCCAGCGTGATGAACTGCGGCTTGAGCTTGCCGTCGGCATCGAGCAGGTGGAAGTACTTCTGGTTGGCCTTCATCGAGGAGATCAGGCACTCGGCGGGCACCTCGAGGAAGCGCTCGTCGAAGCTGCCGGTGAGCGCTACCGGCCACTCGACCAGGCCATTGACCTCCTCGAGCAGATCGTCGTCGATGACCGCCTGGGCGTCGTGCACTTCCGCTTCGGCCAGTACCTGCTCGCGGATGCGCTCGCGACGGCGTTCCAGACTCACCAGCACGTAAGCATTCTCGAGCACGGACTCGTAGTCGTCGGCGTGGGCGAGTTCGATCGGGTCAGGGGCGTGGAAGCGATGCCCCTGTGTCGTACGACCGGACTCCAGGCCGAGTACGCTGGCCGGCACGACCTGATCGCCGTAAAGCAGCACCAGCCAGTGGACCGGACGCGAAAACTCGATGCGCGAGGCACCCCAGCGCATGTTCTTGGGGACCGGCAGGGCGTTGATGGCGGCATTGACGATAGCGGGCAGCAGCGTCTCGACAGTGTCTCCCTGCTGTCGTTCACGGTAGCCGAGCCAGGTGCCCTTGTCGGTCTCCAGGTGGATCAGATCGTCTACCGTGACGCCACAGGAGCGTGCGAAACCTTCGGCTGCCTTGGTCGGCTGGCCATCCTTGTAGGCGGCTGCCAGCGCCGGGCCGCGCTTTTCGACCTCCCGATCAGGCTGCTTGTCAGCGAGCGCCTCGATGCGCACGGCAAGACGCCGCGGCGAGGCGAGGGCATGCGCCGTGCCATGGGGAATCTCGGCCTCGTCGAGCCCCTTGGCGACACCGTCGCGCAGGGCGAAGGCGAGGTTGGCGAGTGCACCCGGCGGCAGCTCTTCGACGCCCAGTTCGATCAGTAGCGTGTTGACTGCCATGCTCATGCGTCTCCCTGTTGAGTTTCTGATGCCTGCGTGAGCTCCCGACGCAGCGCTTCGGGCGCCAGCGGGAAGCCGGCGGCTTCCCGTGAGGCGTAGTAGGCGTGAGCGACGTCACGGGCCAGGGTACGAACCCTGAGGATATAGCGCTGGCGCTCGGTCACCGAGATGGCGTGGCGGGCGTCCAGCAGGTTGAAGGTGTGAGATGCCTTCAGGACCTGCTCGTAGGCCGGCAGCGGCAGATTGGCCTCGAGCAGCTTGTTGCATTCGCCCTCGCAGTGGTCGAAGGCCTCGAACAGGTAAGGCACGTCGGCATGCTCGAAGTTGTAGGTAGACTGCTCTCGCTCGTTCTGCAGGTAGACGTCGCCATAGGTGACGCGGCTGCCGTCCGGGGCGATCGTCCACACCAGGTCGTAGACGCTGTCGACATCCTGCAGGTACATGGCGATCCGCTCGAGTCCGTAGGTCAGCTCGCCGGTCACCGGGTAGCACTCGATGCCTCCGGCCTGCTGGAAATAGGTGAACTGGGTCACTTCCATGCCGTTGAGCCAGACTTCCCACCCGAGCCCCCAGGCGCCGAGGGTGGGGGATTCCCAGTTGTCCTCGACGAAGCGGATGTCGTGAACCCGCGGGTCGATCCCCAGCCGCTCCAGCGATCCCAGATAGAGATCCTGAAGGTCCTTCGGCGATGGCTTCATCACCACCTGGAACTGGTAGTAGTGCTGCAGACGATTGGGGTTTTCCCCATAACGGCCGTCGGTGGGGCGGCGCGACGGC
The DNA here is from genome assembly GCF_003206045.1 of Salinicola lusitanus. GTDB lineage: Bacteria > Pseudomonadota > Gammaproteobacteria > Pseudomonadales > Halomonadaceae > Salinicola > Salinicola lusitanus. The sequence goes on along the minus strand of NZ_PZJM01000009.1, from coordinate 216,143 downwards.
TGGACGTAGGCGGCATTCCAGCTCTCCGGGCCGATCGAACGCAGGAACGTGGCCGGATGAAAGGTGCCGGCACCCACTTCCATGTCGAGTGGCTGCATGATCACGCAGCCCCGTTCCGCCCAGTATTGCTGAAGGGCGAGTATCAGCCCCTGAAAGGTTTTCGCATCTGCCGTCGAGTCTGTCATTGACTGCGCACCGTTGCCCATGAATTCGTGAGCCGCCAAGTATACAATTAGCGCTCAATCGGTTATAGGCACCGGCGACGATCGGGCGCTATCGTTGATGGCGCGTCATCGAACGTCGGGCGACTTGCGGGGTCGGAGTCGTCACGCCCGATAACCGGGTCGATCGAAGAGGAGTTACGACATGATCGTTGTCACGGGCGGGGCCGGCTTCATCGGGGCCAATCTGGTCAAGGCACTCAACGCGCGCGGCCATCAGGACGTCATGGTGGTCGACGATCTCAGCGATGGCACCAAATTCGTCAACCTGGCGGACTGCACGCTGGGCGACTATCTCGACAAGGACGATTTCCTGGCTCGAGTAAAGGCAGAACTCAGCGGTGAGATGCGCGGCGGGATCGGCGGCCTGCCCCCGATCGAGGCGATCTTTCACGAAGGCGCCTGCTCGGACACCACCGAGTGGAATGGCCGCTTCATGTTGGAGAACAACTTCGAATATTCGAAGGTGCTGCTCGAGTACTGCCAGGCCAAGCGGATTCCCTTCCTCTATGCGTCATCCGCCGCCACCTACGGCGGCAGCGAGGTGTTCGTCGAGGCGCCCGAGCACGAGAAGCCGCTCAACGTCTACGGCTACTCCAAGCTGCTGTTCGACCAGTATGTCCGCGCGCGCTGGGACGATTTCGACAGCCAGGTCGTGGGCTTTCGCTACTTCAACGTCTACGGCCCCAGGGAACAGCACAAGGGCAAGATGGCCAGCGTCGCCTACCATCACCACACCCAGGTGCAGCGCGGCGAGAATCCCAAGCTGTTCGGTGCCTGGGATGGCTATGAGGCCGGCATGCAGAGCCGCGACTTCGTCTACGTGGGTGACGTGGTCGACGTCAACCTGTGGTTTCTGGACAACCCGGAGGTCTCCGGCATCTTCAACCTGGGCACCGGCCGAGCCGAGCCGTTCAAGGCGATCGCCGAGACCGCGATCGACTTCTATGGAAAGGGGCAGATCGAGTACATCGACTTCCCCGACGAGCTCAAGGGGCGCTATCAGAGCTACACCCGGGCCGATATCGGTCGCCTGCGCGACGCGGGTTACAGCGCCGAATTCAAGACCGTTCGCGAGGGCGTTTCCGCCTATCTGGAATGGCTGAATGGCTGATTCGCCAGTCGCCGACGCCAAGGTCGTCGACATCGACGCCGCGCCACGGTTTCTCGTCGTCGGCCCCTCCTGGGTCGGCGATATGGTCATGGCACAGAGTCTGTTCATCACCCTGAAACGACGCCATCCGGGCGCGACGATCGGCGTGCTGGCGCCGGGCTGGTCGCTGCCGATTCTCGAGCGCATGCCGGAGGTCGACGAAGCCATCGCGCTGGACGTGAAGCACGGCGAGTTCGGCTGGAAGACACGACGTGAGGTCGCACGTTCGCTGAAAGGGCGCTTCGATCACGCCATCGTGCTGCCACGCTCGCTGAAGGCGGCACTGGTGCCGTTCCTGGCCGGCATTCCCCGCCGCACCGGTTTCACCGGCGAGCAGCGCTACGTGCTGCTCAACGACCGGCGCAGGCTCGACAAGACGGTGCTCGATCAGACCGTCAAGCGCTTCGTCGCGCTGGGGCTGGATGCCCGCGTGGCGGCCAGCGGCGATTTCGAGACGCCGCACCCGCGGCTCCGAGTCGACACGGCGCGTCAGGCAGCGCTGCGTGGCGAGCTGGCACTGGGCGAGCGGCCCGCCATCGGCATGATGCCCGGCGCGGAGTACGGCCCGGCCAAGCAGTGGCCGCTCGACTACTTCCGCGAGCTGGCCGAATCGTTGATCGCGCGGGGGTACGCCGTCTGGGTGTTGGGGGGGCCCAAGGATGCCGAGGCTGGCGGCGTCATTACCCAAGGGCTGGATCACGCCCACGATCTGTGCGGCAAGACCCGGCTGGCGGATGCCGTCGATCTGCTGGCCGCCTGCCAGCAGGTGGTCACCAACGACTCCGGGCTGATGCATGTGGCCGCGGCGGTCGGCACCCGCATCCAGGCGCTCTACGGCTCGTCGTCGCCCGCCTATACGCCGCCGTTGACCGACAATGCCGACATCCACTATCTGGCGTTGTCCTGCTCGCCCTGTTTCGAGCGCACCTGCCCGCTGGGGCATCGCAACTGCCTCAAGCAGATGTCGCCGGAGAGCGTGCTGATGAAACTTCACACCTAGCGTTGTCACGCAGTCGCTGGAGCGCCACCGAAGTTGCCTTGTCGGGGGGTGTCAGCGTTGTCTCTGCGGCGGTACCGTGTAGCGGATAGCGCCCGATTTCCTGTTTCGGAAAAAATTCTTGATATGTTTTTCGACTTGCCAGAGGCGAGTCAGCTTTTCCATGGCCGTAACCTTGTTCGACTCGATTGCATCGGGGAAAAGCTGATGGGAAATCTCCAGGTAGGTCTGTTTGTAGGGGTGGAATGTAGGGAATTTCCATGGCTTGCTCTTGGCCAGGAAATGGATGATTCCCGGCTCCCGTAGTGCCGTGACGAATTCGCGGTGTGGGTAGCCGGTTTGGACGGTCTTGTTCTTCTCGACTTTACTCCAGGCGCTAGGCTGGAGGTTCCAGCGAAGGGGGAGCCGCGTCCATCGCTGACGAAATACCAGGTTGAGGACATCCTGATCCAGATACTGCAGGCGCTCATTCAGCGTACTCATGCGCTCGAACAAGGCGGCTTCGATATCGCCGTCACGCCAGGCGGCCAGATCGATGAGAAGTACCCCGGCGTTGAAGTAATCCTGTCGGTCGATATCAATGTCCTTGGGCGAGACGCCGAGGTTTTCGACGGCCCCGATGATGTTCCCGTCCAGTGGACTTTGCCAGAGCTCCACGATGTCCCGGGCGACAAGCAGGTCACAATCGAGATAGATCACCTTGTTCAAATGCCTGGGCACCAAACTGGCCACTGCCAACCGATAGTAAGTGGCAATGCCATATCGTTTCAGGGGGAATCCCTGGAATCTATTCCTGTCCGGCGCTATCCAGGTCAAGGTGGCTCGGTAATTGGCCACCAGACGCTCGAGCCGTGACCTGGTGGAGGGTGATATCCCCGCGTCCAGAATGTAGAAATCCAATAGCGCCGGGTGTGCGGTCTTATCCAGACAGGAGAAGATGACCACACCCATCCAGAGGGCATAATTCTCATCGCTGGCCAGCACCAGACTGACCCGGTCTTGAGCTGTCTGAGCCATCGTTTCACCGGAATGTGCGAGAATGGATGGGAAGTTATATTGCCCGTTCCATCCACGGTAAGCAAAGAAGCGCTAGGGCCCATCATGACCCAGAGAGTATTGCTGGTCGTACGCAAATTGAGCATCGGTGGCATCGAGCGTGTCACGGTCAATCTGGCCAACGTGCTGGCCCGGGAGGGACACGATGTGCATGTCCTGGTGCTCAAGGGGGGGCACGAACTTGTTCCGGACGACGCGGTGACGGTCCATCGCCTCGACTTCGACAAGGCGTTTCGCAAGACCGGACTGGGGTTGGCATACGACCTGATCACGCGAGCGCTGCTGAAGCCCGTGCTGCCGGGATCGGGTTTCCTGTGGCGCGGCTTCTACGGCGGCCGCTACCTGAAGCGTTTCGTTGCCAGGCTGGAACGGGAACACGGTCCGATCGATCGCGTCATCATGCGCGGGCAGGGCGCGTTCGAGACGGTCTGGTCCTGGCGCGACCCGCGCTTGTGGCAGGTGACGGTCTCCTGGCCCGGAAGCGAGGGCGGAAGGCTGAAGGGGTTCTATCTCCGCCGGCTCTATGAGGGCAAGCAGGTGGTCTGCAACACGCCCAACGTGCGGGCGCAGTTGGAGAAGCAGCTCGGCCATCATGGGATTCGCCCTCATCGGTGGGCGACCATCATGAACCCGTGCGATATCGAGGCCATCCGCCGCCAGGCCGAAGAACCGGTGGAGCTGCCGGCCAGGCCGTTCATCGTCCACGTCTCACGGCTCTCGGACGTCAAGCGCCAGGAGTGGCTGATCCTGGCCTATCTGGAGGCGGGGATCGAAGAGGATCTGGTCATCGTCGGCGATGGACCCAAGCGAGAGAGCCTGGAGACGCTGGTCGCAGAGCGGGGGGCGAGTGAGCGGATCCATTTCATCGGCAGCCGGCCCAATCCCTACCCCTGGATGAAACACGCCCGGCTGTTCGTGCTGAGCTCGCGCAGCGAAGCCTTCGGTATCGTGTTGGCCGAAAGCATGATCTGCGGCACGCCCTGCGTGGCGGTCGACTGCCCAGGCGGTGTGCGCAACGTGTTGATTCACGATCAGGCCCGCCTGATCGCCGATAACAGCGTCACCGGTCTGGCAGCCAAGATCCGGGAAGGGCTGGCGAATCCGCCATCGCTGGAAGGCGATCCGGAGTTGATCGAGCGATTCCGGGATACCCGGATCATGCAGCAGTTCCTCGATCTGCCGACGACATCCGACGCGATGAGCGGGCAGGCGCGGTAGCCGGGAAATTGCGTAGCATGCTTATTAATGTGGTATGCTAGACTGAATCGATCACGAACAGTGTTTGATAACACCGATTCCTTCCCCTCCGACCGTGTAAACTGCTCATGTCTCGGCCCTCTTCGCCAGCTTCCCCGCGTCTGCCCGCCGAGGACGACGCGTTCAGCGAACTGCACGATCCCCGCATGAAGTGGGGCGTTCGTCGGGCGCGGTGGCAGGCGGCGTTCCGGGACGGTTTCCAACGGCGCGTCGGTGTGCCCCTGGAAGATGCGCTCTACCGCCGCTGGGCTCAGGGCAAGGTCGGTGGCCGGTGGATCGAGCATCACGGCCTGCCACGGCGCTCGATCGAGGCGAGGCTGGCGGAGGCGCTGGTGGTCCATGTCGATCCGCGCGAGCTGATCCGCGACCTCAACGCCAAGGGGATCGGAGGGAAACGCCCCTCCTCCTCGGCTTTTCTCTGGGACGGCGACTGGGATTTGAGTCGTGGCGATCTTCGCCGGGGCTCGCGCTACCGCTTCGTCAGCGATATCGACGAGCACCGGGACGACCTGACCCAGACCGAACGCTTTCGGCAGTACCGCTCCCGGCTCGAGTCGGGGCACCCCTGGTCCTCCTACCAGCAGGGCATCCTGCTCGACACGGAAGAGAAGATACTTGCCTACCTGCGAACCTACCTCGGCTTCCTCGACGACATGGCGGTCCGAGGATTCGACCTCGAGCTGGGAAAGGATGATCTGGGTGTCGCGGTCACCCGCGAGGGCCGGCTGCTCAAGGTCAACCGAGGGCTTCACCGGCTGGCGATGGCGCAGCGTCTGGGGCTGGCGTCGATACCCGTTGTCGTCCGCGCCGTGCATCGGCAGTGGTGGGAGCGCGTGGTCGGCGATTGCCGTGGCGAGGAAGCCCTGACCCGCGTGGCCGAGGCGTTGGGCTCGTGTACGTCGGAAACCGAACCGGGGATGCTGGATCCCGGCGACGAGCTGGGGCCGATCGAGTGGCCACGGCCTCGTCACGTCTCGTCTGAAGAGAGCCTGCGCTCGAGCGGGCGGCGTTGACCATCGGCTGGCGCGCTAGCCCGGTCACCAGACTCATCCGTTCGGCGTGGACGGATACGTCTCCCCGATGCTCTGCACCGACCTCCGCCGCGTCCGGCTAGGCTCGGCGAGGGTTCAGTCGGCGCCTGATGTCGCCGAGCCAATCCAGGCACGCGGATCGTCTCGGCATCTCAGTTGACGCCGTTCCAGAGCTGCTCCTGCAGACGGTTCTCGCTTCGCATGCGTTGGTTCATTTCGTCCAGCGAGTAGCGCTCGATCAGGGTGGGAGACGAGGAAAACAGCGATACGCCCAGCCCGGCCCGATGGTCCGGAATGGTATAACCCATGGCTTCCAGCAGTGTCGGCAGGACATCGACCATGCTCGCCGGACGTTCGATGACGCGGGGACGCAGGCCGTTGCCCAGCATCATCAGCGTATTTTCGCGCTCTTCCGCGATCAGCTCCTCCCACGCCGAGTTCTTCATCGAGAGATGGTCGCTGGCGACCACGACCAGGGTGTTGTCCAGCAGCCCTTCGGCGCGAAGCCGCTCGATGAAATTCCTGATCAGCCAGCCCGTGCATTTGACCGAATAGAGAATGTCGGTACCGTCGAAGTCGCCCTGATTGTCGATACAGGACTGCGACGGATGGCCGAACGGTGGGTGGCCCGCCAGGGTGAGTCCGAAGAAGGCATAGGGCTTGCCGCTGTCGTGCAGCCGTCGGATCCGCTTCTCCGCGAGATCGAGCAGCGTATCGTCGTAGAGCCCCCAGTCGTTGAGATATCCGGCCGGTGCCTTGTCCTCCAGTTCATCGCGGCCCAGGACGGTACCGAAGCCGTGGCCACGATAGAACTTCGCCTTGCCGGCGAACTTGGTGCTGGCGCCGCCCATGTAGGTGAGGTCGTAGCCCCGCGCGTGCAGCAGATCGCCCAGACAGTCGACCCCCGGCAGCACGTCCGACAGCGGCTCGAACTGGTTGTCGTGCATCAGGCCGGCTGGCATCAACGGCACTCCGCACTGGCTGGCGACCATGCCGGCCATCGTCCAACCGGTATTGTCGAGCTGCTTGACGCCATGGAACACCACGCCCTCCTGGCCCAGCCTGGCAAGGTCCTCGTAGGCGTTGCCGAAGCGCTGGGTATCGCCGTAGGTGCGCTCGGTGCTCTCCATGTAGAGATAGATCAGATTGGGCGGCTGGGGCACTCCGGCGACGATCTCCGGTGGCCGGTAGCGATCGTCGAGCCAGCTCTCGTCGTCGTCGATCACCGAGGCGCCGCGCAGCGACAATCCGAACAGCAGCGGATTGAACGCCAGCAGGAACAGGCTCAGCACCCGTTCCCACAGGCGCCAGCGATGATCGGCCCGAACCAGCCAAGTCACGGCGACCAGCATGGCGATGGCGGCCACGGTGTAGAGGACCCCGGCGATCTGGCGATCGGTGCTGCCGTTCTCCTCGATGCCGGCCTGGAGGTGGAAGATCACGGCCCCCAGGTCGAGTTGGCCGAAGCTGTCGTCGAGGTAGATATAGACCCACCACAGGATCAGTGGCAGAGCGGACCATGGCCACGCCTTGCGCTGGGTGGCGCGCTGGGAGACGTGGCCCCAATGGAAGCGACGGCCGATGGCGAGCCAGGCGAGCGCGATGACGAGGGGGGTCCACCAGGGCAGGACCCAGACCACCATGATGGCGTAACCGATACAGAGGCCGATGTAGGTGAGTGCACACCAACGTCGAATGTCGCGAGAGATGGTCATGACGCGCTTCGATCCGTGAACGTCGTATTCGTTCGATGCCGATTCCGGGCACCGCGTGAGGAGTCATCAAGACTCTATCATGACCGATCCGTGACGAGCAGGTTATCGACGAGTTCCCGCCGGTTTCAGCGGGCGCTCTTCAGCGCCATGTCACCGGCGTGCCTCGCCATGGCCAGCTCGATCAGGCGCGTCACCAGGGCCGGGTAGTTCAGACCGCTGGCCTGCCATAGCTTGGGGTACATGCTGATGCGAGTGAAACCCGGCAGCGTGTTGATTTCATTGACGACGATGTTCCCCTCCGGGGTGAGGAAGACATCGACCCGTGCCAGGCCGGCGCACTCCAGCACCTGGAAGGTGCGAATCGCGATGGCGCGAATCGCTTCACTCGCGCCGGCATCGATGTCGGCGGGCACGGCGACGGTGGCCGCGTCGTCGTCGATGTACTTGGTGTCGTAGGAGTAGAAGCCGTTCTCGACCACGATCTCGCCGCAGACGCTCGCCTCCGGCTCCTCGTTACCCAGTACTGCGCACTCGATCTCGCGGCCGACCACGGCGGATTCGACCAGCACCTTGTGGTCGAAGGCCAGCGCCAGCGCCAGCGCTTGCTGGAATTCGAGCGCGGTCTCGACCCGGCTGACACCCACCGAGGAACCCTGGTTGGCGGGTTTGACGAACAGCGGCGAGCCAAGCGTCGCGCTGAGGGCGTCGAAATCGGCCTCGGCGGCCGTGCGGCGGGTCAGGGTGACGAAGGGCGCCACGGGAATACCGGCATCGCGCAGCAGGCGCTTGGCGACGTCCTTGTCCATGCCGGCGGCCGAGCCGAGCACGCCGGAGCCGACGAAGGGCAGGTTGGCCATGCGCAGCAGGCCTTGCAGAGAACCGTCCTCGCCGAGGGTGCCGTGGACGATGGGGAACACCACGTCGAGCTGTCCCAGCGTGCCCTGGGACGACTCGGTGGCGATCAGCTGCTGGTAGTCGCGACCTGGCACCAGCGCGAGGTCGCCGGCGGAGGGGTTGAGGGCGATCCGGCTCGGATCGTCAGCGTTCAGCAGGAAGTCGGCGGCATCGTTGATGTGCCACTGCCCCTGCTTGTCGATCCCGATGACCGTGACCTCGAAACGCTCGCGATCCAGCGCGTCGACGATGTTCCTGGCCGACTGCAACGAGACCTCGTGCTCCGCCGATTTGCCGCCGCAGATGACGCCGACCCGAATTTTGCTCATGGTTATGCTCCGCTTCGCTGACGATCTCGGTGCCGCTCGGGCGCGGCCTTTCGGGCGTCATGATGCCACGATCCCGCCGCGCAAGTATCGCGCCCTGCGCCGAGGCCACGCTAGCGGGCGATGATCCGGCGGTAGAGCGCCAGGTAGGCCGCTGCCATGGCTTCGGGGGTAAAGGCGGCGAGCCGCTGGCTGGCGGTGGCCGCCAGCCGTTGCCGCCGGACGGGATCCTCCAGCAGCGCGATCAGCGCCGCCGTCAGCGCATCGACATCGCCGGCAGGCACCAGCAGGCCGCTGACGTCGTCCTCGATCAGGTCCGGAATGCCGTCGACGTCGCTGGCCACGATCGCCACGCCGTGATCCATGGCATCGAGCAGGGTGGAGCCCAGTCCCTCGTTGCGGGAGGGGAATGCGAACAGGGTCATGATCTCGAGATAGTCGCCGACATCGGGCTGGAAGCCCTCCCAGATGACGTTGTCCAGATCGGCGCTCTCGGCTTTCAGTGCCGCGCCGTCGTCGCCTTCGCCCAGCAGCAGGAAGCGAACGTCCGGATGCGTCTCGCGCAGCCGCCGCGCCGCCGCCAGCAGGACCCGTTGCCCCTTGTGGCGATCCACCAGCGCGCCGATATGGCCGATGACGCGGTGGCCGGCGAAACGCTCGCGCAGCGCGGCTACCTTGGCGGGATCGCCTGGGTGGCCGGAGAGCACGCTGGGGATGCGCGTGACGGGACACCAGCCGCGATCGCGAAGATGGTGCTCGATCACCGACGAGATCGCCACGGCGCTTGCCGCAGCGCGGTAGGTCCAGCGGTTGAAGCGCTTGTCCTTGACCGGCTGGGGGACACGCCGTGTCAGGAGGTAGGGCGTGCCGCGCAGGCGACGTTCGACCCACGCCCAGTGCACCGCCTTGGCCTCGTGGGCGTGAACCAGGGTTGCCCGCGGATGTCGGCCATGCCCGGCGAGGGCGTGATCGGCGTCGATCAGTTCGATCTCGGTGTCGAGTTCCCGGTCGGCCAGCGCCGCGCGCATCGGCGAGTCGCGCCGGCAGACCAGGCTCTGCGTAATCTCGAGCCGCGCGTCGTCGATCCGGGCCAGCGCCTCGATCAGCAGCAGCGTCTGGCGCTCGCCACCGCGAAAGCCGCGGGCCAGGTTGACGTGACGAATGTGCAGCGGGTGAGCTTCCATCGATTCACCAGATCCGGTCGAAGTCTTCGGCGTCGCGCACCTTGGCATCGCGCTGCAGTTCGAGCAGCTTGGCGTATTTCAGGTAGGCGTTGACCGCCGCCGACAGCGCCACCGAGACGCCGTCGAGGCCGCCGGCGAATCCTCGCTGGAACAGGTACTTGCGCACGAAGGCATTGGCGCCGTGCAGTGCCGGCGACCAGCCGTTGGCTCGCTTGCCCTTGAGATACATGATCTTGGCCGCGCGATTGGAGAAGCGGCCGCTGGCCTTGCCGAACAGTTCGGCCAGGTTGGCGAACGAATAGTGTTCCAGGTCGGCGTCCAGGCGCTGCGGACTCGTCGCCGGCACCGACGCGTGCTGGCGGCTGTCGGAGAAGCCGGTGCGCTCGCGATCGAACAGCCGGATGCAGTAGTCCGGATACCAGCCGCAGTGGCGGATCCAGCGACTGCCGATGAAGTTGCGTCGGCGCAGTGCATAGGCATCGTGGCCGGCGTCGTCCAGGTCGAGCGCCAGAATCGCCGCCACCGCCTCGTCGGTGAGTCGTTCGTCCGCGTCCAGCGACAGCACCCAGCGATGGCCGGCGGCCTGCGGTCCGATCCGCTTCTGGGGGCCATCGCCCAGGTAAGGTTGATGGATCACGCGGGCGCCGAACGCCTCGGCCCGGATGACGGTATCGTCGCGGGAGCCTGAGTCGACCACGATCAGCTCGTCGCAGACGCGGGCGAGCGAGGCCAGGCAGGCCTCGATGTTGTCGGCTTCGTCGAGCGTGATCACCACGCCGGTAATGGCGGCCATGGGCAGTCCTGGGTCGTCGAGGAGTGGAGCGTCATTCGGCGGCCGGGGGCGGGGCGTCGCGAGCCACGCGACGCCCCGCCCCCGGTCGGCGCCTGAGGCATTGTAGCGTGGGGTTCGTCAGCGATAGAACTGACGGAACCACTGCATGGCTTCGAACACCGCCGGCGAGAACTCGGCGTCGTCGATGGGATCGAGCTGGCGGTCGACGATGTTCCACTGGCCGGTGCCGTCGACCACGGTGATGCGGTCCGGCTCGATGATCCCGTAGTCGATGTAGCTGCTGGCCTCGACCCAGGGGTGATCGATGCCTGGCGTCAGCAGATCCTGGCCCTGGGCGTAATCGGCGAGCGGGTTGGTGCAGCCCAGGGCATGGCGCATCAGCATCGGCGCGACATCGAGATGGCTGGTCATGCCCTCGACGCGTCCGGGCTCGACCCCCGGGCCGGTGACGATCATCGGCACGTGGGTCTGCGGCGAGGCGAAGTTGCTGTTGTGGCCCCAGTAGTTCTTGCCGAAATCGTTGAACGACTGGCCGTGATCGGCGGTGACCACCAGCATCGTGTCATCCCACTCGCCCTTGGCCTTGAGATCGTCGATCACCCGGCCGAGCAGCTCGTCATCGTAGTGCACGGCATTGCGGTGGCGGTTGGCGTAGGGGACCGGGTCGGTGTCCGGGCCCAGGTCCAGATAATCCATGCCCTTCACCGAAGGCTGGTAGGGCTGGGCGGCGCCTTCGGGAACGTCGTAGCCGTGGGGCGCATCGTAGAACAGCATGCTGAACCAGGGGGTGTCGTCCTGCTGCGCCTGCTGGTCGAACCAGGCCAGCCAGTCCTCGGTCATTCGCCGGTCGCGACTAGCGGGAGAGTCCCCTGGCGTGCTCAGTCGCAGCGGGTCGACCGAGCTGAAGATCGTGCGGTCGAAGCCGATGCCGTCGAGGCTGGCCGAGGAGAAGATGCCCAGCGCATAGCCTTGCTTCTGCAGCTGCGTGATCAGAAGCGGGGGCGTCTGGGTGTCGTCCAGATAGGCGTAATAGTTGCCGCTGAGGCCGTAGAACAGGCTCATGGTTCCGTTGCGGGTAGCATTGCCGCCGCTGTAGTGCTGGAGATAGCGGCGGCCACTGTCGTTCAACGCGGCGTAGAGGTTGGGCGTGTTCTGCGGGCCGTATTCGTCGGCGCGCCAGGAGTCGATCAGGACGACCATGACGTTGGGCTTGTGGCTGGGCTGGCAGCTCAGCGGGTTCTTCGGCCAGTCGAGATTCTGCGCCTGCGTGGCGCCGATATCGGCCCGCTCGGCCCGCGCGGCTCGGGGGTCGAGCCAGCCGTGTCGCTCCATGAAATCCTTGGCGGTAGCCGGAAACAGCAGCGGATAGATGCCGACCTGCTGGGTCACGCTGCGATGGTAGCGGGCATCGGCGACGATATGCAGGCCGTGGCTGCCGAGCAGCGTCACCAGCACGATACCGCAGCAGAGCCCCACCGGCACGCGGCGGCCACGGTTGGCCACGATCAGGCGCCGGGCGAGCCAGCCCTCGAGCGCCAGCGCCGCGACCACACTGCCGACCACCATCAGCCAGGTGGTGGTGGTGAAGCTGAAGATCTCGCCATCCTTGTCGTTGAGGAACAGCGACACCATGAAAGCGTTCACGTGGAAGCGGTACTGGGCGTAGACGACCGTGTCCAGCAGCAGCGCGCTCAACCCCAGTGCCCCGAGCAGGGTCGCCGGCAGCCATAGCCAGCGGGCCTTGAGCACCAGCGCCAGTGCGGCCAGCGGTAGCCAACCGAGCAGGACCAGCATGCCGAAGTGCCCGATCCAGGTCAGGATCAGATAGGCGATCCCCATGGCGTCGTGCGGCATGGCGAGGTAGGGCGAGTAACGCAGGGCGATCAGCCACACCAGCGGCAGTTGCACCAGAGCGAATAGGAGCGTGCCGCGCCAACGGCGCCTCAGCGTATCTTGCATGGAGGTCAGACCTCGTGGTGATCCACCGGAGCGTTCTGGTAACCCTCGACGATGGCGGTGAAGAGTGATCCCGCGATGGCGGGCGAGAAACGAACGAGGGAGCGTTCGAGTCGTGACAGATTGCGCTGGCGCCAGGCGCCTCTCGGGCGCAGTCGGCAGCGGTCGAAATCTATCAGCCAGACCTTATCGTCGTCTGAAACCAGCAGGTTGCGCGCGTTGAGGTCGACATGGTCGAGCCCGGCATCGTGAAACCGGCGGATGGTGGCGCCGACATCGGCGAGCAGTGCCGGCGAGGCATCGGGCAGGCGCTCCGCCAGCGCCCGGCTGCCAGGCAGGCGCTCGGTGATCAGTGCCGCGCGGTAGCGCAAGGCGTGTCTCGACACGATGGTCGCCACCGGTGCCGGAACGGGCAGGCCCCGCTGGTGGAGCGCGCGGGTCAGGCGCATCTCGCGGAAACCGCGGGTGCGCTCCAGTCCGGTCCAGAGATAGTCGCTCTGACTGACCTTGGCGGCCATGCCGCCCCGACGATAGGGCCGCAGCACCCAGTCGGCCCCGTCGACGGCCAGGAACTGGCTGTCGCCGCGGCCGGGCGCCGAGCCGACCACCAGGCCGCGTTCGGCCCAGGCAGCCGGGTCGAGCCAGGCCTCGCCGAATTCGGGCAGAATCGGCAGGTCGGGCTGAGCGAGGCGCGTCGGATCGTATAAGATATGCGCGTCCCGATGATGGTAGGTCGATAGCGACATGGCCGATCCTTGACGTAGGGCCGAAGCGGGATTGGCATGGCGCCGAAAGCGCGGTGACATGCCGGGCGGCGACGAGCCGCGGGACGCATTGTAACCGGGCGGACCCGCTGTCGCATGTCGGCGTCTCGGACCGCCGAGGAATCGTCGACCCGTCGGGCGTCCATTGAACTCGAGGAAGCTGCCGTGACCGAAGATTCGCAAGCGCCACTGGCCGTGATCGCCATTCGCCAGGTGGAGAAGAGCACCGGCGCCAGCCGCAATGCCTTCGAGCAGGCCGCGGCACTGAAGATCCTGGGCTATCGGGTGACGATCCTGGCCGAGCGAGGCCGGCGCGAGCTGGCGGAGGCCGCCGGTGCCGAGCTGGTCCGGCTCAAGCGCTGGCCCTTCAAGGGGCCGTTTCGGCGGTTCTGGTTCAACCGCCGCGTGCAGGCCTGGTGCCGACGTCATCGGCCGGCGATGCTGGTCAGCCACGGCGATGTCGAGACGCCCGATGTCGTCTACATGCACAACTGCGTGCACCTCGCCAGCCAGCGCATCCATGGCCGCGACCTGCCTGCCGGTCACGAGGTGGCCGCCATTCACGATCAGGTGCTGACCGGGGCCCGGTTTCGTCGCCTGGCGGTCAATTCACGGATGATGGCGGAAGATTTTCGCGATCGCTATGGCATCGACGACTCGCGAATCGAGATCAGCTACCCCGGCTACGACCCTGACGTCTTCAACCTCGAGCGGGCCTCTGCAGGCCGCGAGGCGCGCCGGCGCGAGCTGGGCATCGCCGAGGAGACCCGCCTGGTCGGGCTGATCACCTCGGGCAATTTCACCAAGCGCAACGTGGCCGGCTTCGTCGAGATGGCTGCCGGGCTGGAGCAACGCCTGCCGGGGCGGTGCCGCTTCCTCGTCGTCGGCAAGGACGATTTCGCCCCCTACCAGCGCCAGGCCGAACGAGCCGGCATCGCCGAGCGGTTTCTCTGGCGCAGCACGGTCAGCGATGTCGAGACGCTCTATGGCGCGCTCGATCTGTTCGTGCTGCCGGCGCACATCGAGGAGTTCGGCCGGGTGTCGCTCGAGGCCATGGCCTGCGGCACGCCGGTGTTGCTTTCGTCCACCACCGGTGCCGCCGAACTGCTCGAGGCCGACCATGCCGAGCTGATGCTGGACAGTCGCGACACCCGAGGCTGGGTCGACCGCCTCGAGGCGCTGATGACGACATCGGACCTCGAGTCGCTGGGTGCCGAGCTCGCCGAGCTGGTAAGCGATTACTCCTACCGCCGTCAGACCGAGAAGCTGCGGGCCTCCTTCGCCTCACTGTGAACCCTAGGAACGGATTACGCTGTCGACGAAATCCACCAGCGTCTCCCCGTAGCGGTCGAGATCGAACTCGCGCGCGACCTGCTCGCGGGCAGCGCTGGCCATGCGCCGTCGCAGCGCTGGATCCCGGGCCCAGCCCTCGAGGACCGTGGCGGCCTCCGTCGGCTCGAGAACACCCGCCTCGACGAGGCGGTCGGTGGTCGGGTCGTAGACCTCGTCAGGCCCTTGGGCGCAGCGCGGGTCGTAGCGCGCCAGGCTTTGGCGCGAACGACCGGGGTTCAGGACGGCCCCGTTGACGCCGTGGTGCACGAGCTCCGGCAGGCCATCGGCATTGCCGACCAGCGTGGGCAGACCATGAGCCAGGGCCTCCTGGACCACGTTGCCGAAGGGTTCGCGCCAGGAGGGGCAGATGAAGGCGTCGAGCGAGGCGTAGAAGCCCGACATGTCGTCGACCAGGCCCTTGAAGTGAACGCTGTCGTTCAATCCCCATTGTGCCGTCCACCGCTTCAATACCGGCTCCAGTGGCCCACTCCCCGCGATCCACAGCTCCGCCTCGGGGCAGCGCTGCTTGAGTTCGGCGAAGGTTTCCAGGGCGACCATCGGCGCCTTCAGGCCCGTCATCCGGCCCGCGAAACCGAGCCTGAAGCGATCGCCGGGGTGAGTGGCGGCCTGGTCCGGGAGGCGGATGGCGTTCTGCAGCACGCGATAGGGAATGTCGGGATCGAGCTGCCACTTGAGCTGGAGCATCCGCAGGCCGGCGTAGGAGTTGCACAGCACGCCGTCCAGGCGCGCCAGATAACGCCTCAGGCCGGGTGCATCCGCGGCCAGCCATGCACTCCCGCGTTCGAAGTGGATCAGCGGGATGTCGTCGTCGAACGCCAGCGGATGATTGACGATCTTGTTCCAGACCACCACGGCATCCAGGCCCAGGCGCTGCATCATGGCGAGCTGGTAACGCTGGCGCACGCTCGGCAGGAACTTGGGAATCCGCCAGCGCCCGCCCTTGATGCTGTGCATCCGTCCCGCGCGGTGAGGGGCGTAAGCCGGCTCGAGCAGCGAATGGACCTCGTCGGTCTGCAACAGCACGTGGTGGTCGTGCTGGGGAGTATGACGGGCGTAGAAGCGGGTGAAGTAGCGTTCCACGCCGCCCAGGTTCCTGAGGCTGACGAGATGGCCGATGCGGCTGGTGGTGCCGCGAGCAGATTCTTCGATCATGAATGTCTTATCTGGAGGGTTCGGTCGAGGCGCCATGATTGACGCGCGTTGGTCGGGTTGCGAGTCATGCCCGGTCAACTTCCGTTAGAATGGACGTTTTACCCAATGGGAATTCATTCAGGCCCATGAAGCAATCTCTGCCAGAGCGTCCGCGACATATCGGCATCCTGCGTCTCTCCGCGCTGGGCGACGTCTGCAACCTGGTGCCCACGGTGCGCGCGCTGCAGCGTCAATGGCCCGAGGCGCGGATCACCTGGATCGTCGGCAAGACCGAACACGCCCTGCTGGACGGCCTCGATGGCGTCGATCTGGTGGCCTACGACAAGTCCACCGGTTTCCAGGGCATGCGTGCGATTTGGCGTCAGCTCGAGGACGTTCGCTTCGATGTGCTGTTGCACATGCAGCAGGCGCTGCGCGCAAGCGTACTGTCGTTGGGGCTGAAATGCGACGTGCGAGTGGGTTACGACAAGGCGCGGGCCAAGGATTGGCAGCACTGGTTCACCCATCGCCAGCTGGCCCCCCATCCGCGTGCGCACGTGCTCGAATCCTTCATGGATTTCGCCCGCCTGCTGGGGGTCGAGGATACCCGGCTCGACTGGTCGCTGCCGGTGCCGGATGCCGCCTACCAGGAAGCGCACCAGTTGACCGGCGATCGGCCCTACCTGGTGATCAGCCCCTGCGCCAACCCGCGCCTGCGCAATTTCCGCAACTGGTCCGCCGAAGGCTACGCCGCCGTGATCGAGCACGTCTGGCAGCGCTACGGGTTGAGAACCGTCATGAGCGGCGGCGGCAGTCCCCAGGAGCGCGACATGGGCGAGCAGATCCGCCGGTTGGTGCCCGAGATCGAGATCATCGACGCCATCGGGCGGACCTCGCTCAAGGGCCTGCTGGCCCTGCTGGATCGGGCGCGCGTGGTGATCGCACCCGACTCCGGCCCGGTCCACATGGCCAATGCGCTGGGCACGCCGACGCTGGGGCTCTACGCCACCACCAATCCGGATCGCGCAGCCCCGTACTGCTGGCGCGATCACGTGGTCAATCGCTACCCTGACGCCGTGCGCCGCTACCTGAAGAAGTCCGTCGAGAGCGTCAACTGGGGCACGCGGGTGCGCCACGCCGATGCCATGGGATTGATCACGCTGGACGACGTGGTCGAGCACCTGGATGGACTGATGACCGCGACACGCGATACCGCCAACGCCGACGACGTAACGGAGCCGCCGCATGAAGGTTGATCTTTCGCAGTTGGAGCACGCCCGTCTACTAGTGGTGGGCGATGTCATGCTCGACCGCTACTGGCATGGCGCGACGTCGCGGATCTCGCCCGAAGCGCCGGTGCCGGTGGTGAAGGTGGAGGACGCCGACGACCGTCCGGGCGGGGCGGCCAACGTGGCCCTCAACATCGCCTCGCTGGGAGGCCACGCCAGCCTGGCGGGCGTGGTGGGGCACGACGACAATGCCGACCATCTCGAACGTGCACTTGAAGCTGCGAATGTGAGCGCTCACTTTCAGCGCAGCCCCGAAGTACCGACGATCACCAAGCTGCGCGTCATGAGTCGCAACCAGCAGTTGATCCGCCTCGACTTCGAATCGCCGCTGTGGAACGTCGACACCGCGCCGCTGATCGCCAAGGTCGAGGCGGCGCTGGGCGATGCCGACGTGGTGATTCTCTCCGACTACGGCAAGGGCAGCCTGAATCGGGTCGAGACACTGATCGCCACGGCCAGAGCGGCCGGCAAGCGGGTGCTGGTCGATCCCAAGGGCAGCGATTTCAGCCGCTATCGCGGTGCCAGTGTGATCACGCCCAACCTGGCCGAGTTCGAGGCGATCGTCGGGCCCTGTGCCGGCGATGCCGAGCTGGCGGAGAAGGGCGAGGCGCTGCGAGCCTCGCTGGCGCTGGAAGCGCTGCTGGTCACCCGCAGCGAGCGCGGCATGACCCTGATTCGTGAGGGCCACGCCCCGCTCCACCTGCCGACCCATGCGCGGGAGGTGTTCGACGTCACCGGCGCCGGCGACACCGTGATCGGAGTGTTGGGGCTGGCGCTGGCCGCCGGCCACGGCTTCGGCGAGGCGGTGATGCTGGCCAATCTCGCCGCCGGACTGGTGGTGGCGAAACC
The DNA here is from genome assembly GCF_003206045.1 of Salinicola lusitanus. Taxonomy (GTDB): domain Bacteria; phylum Pseudomonadota; class Gammaproteobacteria; order Pseudomonadales; family Halomonadaceae; genus Salinicola; species Salinicola lusitanus. The sequence continues at coordinate 198,174 of NZ_PZJM01000009.1, read as the reverse complement.
CGGCACCGCGGTGCTGTCGGTGGCGGAGCTCTACACGGCACTGCACGGCGACAGCCTGGCCCAATACGGCGTCATCGGGGAGGGCCCGCTCATCGGGGCGGTACGCGCCGCGCAGAGCCGTGGCGAGCGCGTGGTGATGACCAACGGCTGCTTCGACATTCTGCATGCCGGCCACGTGGCGTACCTGGAGCAGGCCAAGCGCCTCGGCGACCGCCTGATCGTGGCGGTCAACGACGACGCCTCGGTGGCGCGGCTCAAGGGGCCGAAGCGGCCCATCAATACGTTGGCGCGCCGGGCGCAGGTGCTGGCGGGGCTGGCCGCGGTGGACTGGGTCGTTCCCTTCGGCGAAGACACGCCGGCGCGGCTGATCGAGGCGATCCTGCCGGATCGGCTGGTCAAGGGCGGCGACTACCGGCCGGAGGATATCGCCGGTGGCGAGGCGGTCATCGCCAATGGCGGCGAAGTCCTGGTGCTGGGCTTCGAGGATGGCGTCTCGACCACCACCATGATCGACACCATTCTCGACCGCGAGCGCTGAGCCGCGGTGCGCGCTCGACACGGCCTCCCGTCGCGGCTCGCGCGCTGGCTCTACTCGCTGGCCGCCTACCTGTTGTCGCCGCTGATCTGGTGGCGGGTGTGGCGTGAGTGGTTGCCCACTCACCCCCGTCGCGAGCGGCTGGGCTTCATTACCGTGGAGGGCGATCGTCCGCGGCTGTGGCTGCATGCCGCATCGGTGGGTGAAGTCGTCACGGCGGCGCCCCTGATCCGCTCGCTGCTCGATGATCATCCGGATCACGACCTGATCGTCACCACCATGACCGCCACCGGCGCCGAGCGCGTTCGCCAGACGTTCGGCGAACGGGTCTCCCACCACTTCCTGCCGCTGGATTTTCCGATCAGCTCGCGACGTTTCATCACCCGATTGAATCCTCGCCTGGCGGTCATCGCCGAGACCGAGCTCTGGCCCAACCTGCTGGCGGCGTGTCGACGCCGGGGCGTGCCGGTGGTGGTGGCCAATGGCCGCCTGAGCGGCGGTGCCTTCCGGCTCTACCAGCGCTTCGGAGCCCTGAGCCGGGGCATGCTCGAAACGGTGGCCTGGATCGGTGCCAAGTCGCCACTGGACGCCGAGCGTTTCGTCTCGCTGGGCGCTCCGGCGACGCGGGTGACGGTCACCGGGGCGTTGAAATTCGACCTCGCCGTCGATGGCGAGACGGTGGCCGCGAGCCGGCGACTACGGGCGAGCTGGGGCGCGCGGCCGGTCTGGATCGCGGGCTCCACCCATCCGGGAGAAGACGAGCAGGCGCTGATCGCGCATGCCGCGCTCAGACGCCGTTTCCCCGATGCGCTGCTGATTCTGGTGCCGCGCCATCCCCAGCGCTTCGACGCCGTCGACGCGATCTGCCGCGAGCGGGGGGAGCAGATCGTGCGATTGAGCGCGCAGCGGCCGGTCACCGCGGAAACCGCGGTACTGCTGGGCGACACCATGGGCGACCTGATGCGGCTCTACGGCTGCGCCGACGTCGCCTTCGTCGGTGGCTCGCTCGAGCCGATCGGCGGTCACAACCTGCTCGAACCGGCGGCGCTGGGCGTGGCGGTTGTTAGCGGCCCCTATCTCGACAACTTGCGCGAGATCGCCGACACCCTGGCGGCCAGCGAGGCCAGGCTCGAGGTCGCCGATGGCGGGGAGCTCGGCGCCACGCTGATCTCGCTGTTCGAGGACGACGATCGCCGCCACCGCCTTGGCGCGGCCGGGCGGGCCGTGGTCGAGGCCAACCGGGGAGCGCTCCAGCAGACCCGCCGGGCAGTGGCGGCGATGCTCGTCACCTCGGCAAACGAGGCCTAGAAGCCTTCCAGCACCACCTTGCCTCGCGCCCGCCCACTCTCGATCAGGGCGTGGGCTCTTTTGAGATTGGCTGCGTCGATGGTGCCCAGCGTCTCGGTCAGCGTTGTGCGAATCTCGCCACGATCGACCATCGCCGCCACCCGCTCGAGAATGTCACCCTGAGCGTGCATGTCCGGAGTCTGGAACAGCGAGCGGGTGTACATCAGCTCCCAGTGGATCGAGATCGACTTGCGCTTGAAGTCGTCGATCACGAAGCCGACCGGGTCATCGATCAATCCGAACCGGCCCTGGGGCGCCATCAGCGCGATGATGTCATCGCGATGCTTGTCGCTGTGGGTGGTCGAGAAGACCAGGCCGGGGGCACCGAACCCCAGCGCCTCGATCTGCGCGGGCAGCGGCTGGCGATGATCGATCACGGCGTCGGCACCCAGGCTTTCCACCCACTCGCGGGTCTCCGGACGCGAGGCGGTGGCGATGACCGTGAAATCGGTCCGCCGTTTCAGCAGTTGAATGGCGATCGAACCCACGCCGCCGGCGCCGCCAACGATGAGAACGGCGTTGGCCGCACCGGGAACGGAGCGCGTCACGTCGAGCCGGTCGAACAGCATCTCCCAGGCGGTGAGAGACGTCAGCGGCAGGGCAGCCGCCTCGGCGAAGCTCAGCGATGTCGGCTTCCTGCTCACCAGTCGCTCGTCGACGAGGTGATATTCGGCATTGGTCCCCGGGCGCTGCAGATCGCCCGAATACCAGACCTCGTCTCCCGGCGTGAAGCCCTTCACGTCGCGGCCGACGGCCTTGACCACGCCGGCCGCGTCCCAGCCCAGTACCCGGGCCGTGCCGGCCTCGGGCGCCATGTTGCCGCGCACCTTGGTATCGACCGGGTTGACCGATACGGCGTGAATCTCGACCAGCAGGTCGCGATCACCGGGCGTGGGCTCGTCGAGTTCGATGTCGATCAGGGCGTCATCGCGGTCGATGGCCCCGGCGTTGCGATAGGCGACGGCTTTCATTCGGGTTCTCCAGTCATGAGGTGTCTGCGTGAATCCTAGAGTAAAATCGCGGAGGCCACGTACGTACAACGAATGCTGTTAGTTCCCTGTCGTTACCCTAGTGTCAAAAAGGATACCCGGATGGCCAAAGCGCGATTTTCCCGTTTCGATGGCAGCCCCGGCTGCGCCGTGGAGGCGGCGGTGAGTCTGATCTGCGGTAAATGGAAAGGTGTCGTGCTGTGGTATCTGCTCGACGAGGGCACGTTGCGCTTCAGTGAGCTGCGGCGGCGCATCGGTGGCGTCACCCAGCGCATGCTGACCAACCAGTTGCGCGAACTCGAGGTCGATGGCCTGATCCATCGCGAGGTCCACGCCGAGGTGCCGCCCAGGGTGGAGTACAGTCTGACGGCGCTGGGGCGCGAGCTGACGCCGGTGCTGATGGCGCTCAAGACCTGGGGCGATGCGCATCTCGATCTGTTCGGGCCGTCGGGGACGCCAGCAGAGTCCCGTGAAGGGGGCGCGGCAGGGCAGGCGTGAGCTTGCCTTCGGGAGCTATCGCCGGGCGTTGAATCGTCGGGCGACTGCCGGGCCGAAGTGTCAGACGCTTGTCATCGGCAGCGACGACAATCGTGGGATGACCTGAACTCCTCTTCCGGTGTCACTCCATGAACCTGCGCTTCAGGAGTCGCAAATTGCGATTCTACGCTGGCGGCATCGCCAGCCTGCTACTGCCCGACAGCCTGTATCGTCAGCGCCTGGACCGGCTGGTCGAGTCGCTCCCTCCCATGCAGCGGCAGGCCGTGCTGGCACGGGTCGACTACTATCATCGCCAGCAGAACCCCTTCGATCTCGACGAGGCCGCGGTGCGCATCGGTGATTTCCGCTACGAACGACGCGGCGCCTACTATCTGGATGCCAAACGGGTGGTTCGTCATTTCGATCCCGAGCTGCGTTTCAACTACCGTTTCGGCGATGTGACCTGGGTGGCCGAGACGCCGACGATCGTCAAGAGCCGTCCGATCTGTCGCCAGACCCCGCCGAGCAACGCCAACAACCTGCTGCTGAAACTCAACAGCGTGCGCCATTTCCATTTTGCCAACGATCGGTTACGGCACACCGACAAGAAGACGGGCGTCGTCTGGCGAGGAAAGTGTTTCCATGAGCACCGGGCAGCGGTGCTGCGCCAGTTCTGCCGGCACCCGCGGATGGATATCGGCCAGAGCCATGCCAAGCGGCGCCAGCAGTCGGATTATCGACCCTACCTGTCGATCGAGGCGCAGCTGCAGTACAAGTTCGTGCTGAGCCTCGAGGGCAAGGACGTCGCCACCAATCTGAAGTGGATCCTGTCGTCGAACTCGCTCTGCCTGATGCCGCCCCCGCGGTACGAGACCTGGTTCATGGAAGGCACGCTGGAACCCTATGTCCACTATGTGCCGCTGGCCGAGGATTGCCACGATCTCGAGGAGAAGATGGACTACTACTCGGCGCGTCCGGAGGAAGCCGAAGCGATCATCCGCAACGCCAACGCCCACGTCGACCGGTTTCGCGACACGCGTCTCGAGCACCTCATCTCACTGCTGGTGATGCACCGGTATTTCGTGCTTTCCGGGCAGCTCTCGCCCCGATCCGTGCCGCTGCCCCTTCACTCGGAGGTCAGCGCCAGCGCGGCGAGAAACAACTGGGCGTGACGCTCGGCCAGCGCTTCGAGGTCGCGGTCATAGCCGCCGCCGATGACGCCGGCGACGGGAATGCCTCGCCTGCGGCAGGCCGCCAGTACCCGGTGATCGCGGCGATAGAGGCCGTGGTCGCTCAGCGCCAGGTGGCCCAGCCGGTCGTCGGCGTGGACGTCGGCGCCGGCATCGAACAGCACGAACTGCGGCCGGAAGTCGTTCAGAATCGGGTCCAGCGCCGCCTCGAGGCGTGCCAGATAGGCGTCGTCCCCGGTACCGCGCGGTAGCGCCACGTCGCGATCGCTCTGGCGCTTCTCGAACGGAAAGTTGGCCTCGCCGTGGAGCGACAGCGTGAAGACCCGTGGCTCGTCGCGGAAGATCCAGGCCGTTCCATCCCCCTGGTGCACGTCGCAGTCGACGATCAGGACCCGCTCGAGGCGATACTCGGCCAGCAGGTGGTGGGCGGCGACCGCGAGATCGTTGAGCAGGCAGTAGCCGCTGGCACGATCGGCGTAGGCGTGGTGGGTGCCGCCGGCGGTATTGAGCGCCAGCCCGGTCTCCATGGCGCTGTCCACCGCGGCCAGCGTCCCGCCGACTTCCAGCAGGGTGCGTTCGACCAGCGCGGGTGACCAGGGGAAGCCGCTCGGCGTGCGCCGCGTGGTCGCGATCTCGCCCAGATAGAAACGCTGCAGGTAGTCGGCGGTGTGCCCACGCAATAGCGCTTTGCCGGTCGCCGGGGCAGGGGTGATCCAGCCAACGTCGTCACGGTCGTCGAACGCCAGCGTCGACAGGCGTCGGCGCAGGACTCGGAATTTTGCCATCGGGAACGGATGGCGCTCGGGCCATTCGATGCTGTAGCCGGGGTGGTGGACGATGGGGAGCACGCTCGAGTGACCTCCGCTCGGGTCGTTGGAAGCGCCGTGGGTACTGGGCCGCGGCAATTGGTCCCTGGCGGCGGCGCCAGGGATCGCTACGCTGGTAGATGCCCTCCGTTGCCGCGAGTTCTTCGCCATGCGAGTTACCGTTTTCAGTGCCCAGCCCTACGATCGCCGCTTTTTCGACGAACTCGCTGCCGTACAAGATGCCGATGACGACATCGAGTGGCACTACCAGGAAGCCGGTCTCGATGCCGGCACCGTAGCGCTGGCGGCGGGCAGCGAGGCGGTCTGCGTGTTCGTCAACGACTGCCTCGACGCCGCCGTGCTCGACACCCTGGCCACCCTCGGGATCCGCGCGATCGTGTTGCGCTGCGCCGGTTTCAACAATATCGATCTCGCGGCTGCCCATCGGCTCGGGCTGTTCGTGGCGCGGGTGCCGGCCTACTCGCCGGAGGCGGTGGCCGAGCACGCGCTGGCGATGATCATGACCCTGAACCGCAAGACTCACCGGGCCTTCAACCGCGTGCGCGAGGGCAACTTCGCACTCGACGGGCTGCTGGGCGTCACCCTTCACGGCAAGACGGCGGGCGTGATCGGGACGGGGCGGATCGGGCTGTGCATGGCACGCATCCTGAAGGGGCTCGGCTGCGAGGTGCTGGGCTACGACCCCTATCCCGCCGACGCGTTCCAGGCCTACGGGGAAGCGGTCCCGCTCGAGGCGCTGCTGGCTCGCTCCGATATCGTCTCGCTGCACTGTCCGCTGACCGAGCAGACCCATCACCTGATCGATGACGGGACCTTGGCGGCGATGAAGCCGGGCGCCATGCTGGTCAATACCTCACGAGGGGCGCTGATCGATACGCCCGCAGTCATCGGCGCGCTGAAATCGCGTCAGCTGGGGGCGCTGGCCATCGATGTCTACGAGCAGGAGAGCGAACTGTTCTTCCGCGACCACTCGGCGGAGATCATCGACGATGACGTGTTCGCGCGCCTGGCGAGCTTCCCCAATGTGCTGATCACCGGACACCAGGGGTTTTTCACTGTCGAGGCGCTGCGCGAGATCGCCCAGGTGACCCGGGCCAACCTGATGGCCTACGCCGAGGGCATCGAGTGCCCCAACCGGCTGTAGCGGGCCGGGTCAGCGGGTCAAGCGCTCCACCCCGGCGTCGCTGCCCAGCATCAGCACATCGGCCGGGCGTTTGGCGAACAGGCCGTTGGTGACCACGCCGACCAGCGCATCCAGCGCCGTTTCCATGGCCTCGGGCTCGTCGAACAGCTTGTCGTAACCGTCGAGGATGCGGTTGCCGTTGTCGGTCAGCACCCCGTCCCGATAGACCGGCGTAATGCCCAGCTTGACCATTTCGCGGGCGACATAGGAGCGCGCCATCGGAATCACCTCGACCGGCAGCGGGAAGCCACCCAGCACCTCGACCCGCTTGCTGGCATCGGCGATGCAGATGAAGCGCTCGGCGCAGGCGGCCACGATCTTCTCCCGGGTCAGTGCCGCGCCGCCGCCCTTGATCATGCGCAGCCTGGCGTCGATCTCGTCGGCGCCGTCGACATAGACCGGGACGGTGCCGACATGGTTGAGTTCCAGCACGTCGATGCCGTGGGACTTCAGCCGCGCTGCCGTCGCTTCCGAACTCGCGACCGCGCCGCGGAAATCGTGTCGGCGAGCGGCCAGCAGGTCGATGAAGTGGTTGGCCGTGGAGCCCGTGCCCACCCCGATCACCGCATCCGGGGTCAGCAGGTTGTCGATGTCTTCGAGGGCTGCGGCGGCGACGGCGCGCTTGAGGTCGTCCTGGGTCATGTCGGTTCCGGCAGGCTGAGTGGAGAAGGGTTCGATTCGGGTACGCTCGGAGCGCGGCCAGTATAAAGCAAGCGGCACACGCTGCCGATGTCGCTGGACGCTCGGGGCCGGGGTCTGTTAACAATACGGGTCCATCAAAGCCCGCCACTCTCGCGGCGGGAGCGCTGCACCCCAGCTGTTCGCCAGGACATACCCGAATGCAACTCGAAGACATCGTCAAAAAGATCCTCCAGGCCCGTGTCTACGAGGCGGCCCGGGAGACCCCGATCTCCCCGCTGCCTGCGCTCTCCCGCCGCTTTTCCAACCGGATTCTGATCAAGCGCGAAGACCTGCAGCCGGTTTTCTCGTTCAAGATTCGCGGCGCCTACAACAAGATGGCGCAGCTGAGCGACGAGCAGAAGGCCAAGGGCGTGATCGCGGCGTCCGCGGGCAATCATGCCCAGGGGCTGGCGATGGCGGCCAGGCAGATGGGGGTCAAGGCGGTGATCGTGATGCCGCGGGTCACGCCGGACATCAAGGTGTCGGCGGTCCGGGGCTGGGGCGCCAGGGTGGTGCTCAAGGGCGACGCCTTCGGTGAAGCCCTGAGCCACGCCCGGGAGCTGATCGCCGAGCATGACTATACCTATATCCCGCCCTATGACGATTTCGACGTGATCGCCGGCCAGGGGACGGTGGCGATGGAGATCCTGCGCCAGCATGCCGGTCCGCTCGATGCGATCTTCGTCCCCGTCGGCGGTGGCGGGCTGCTGGCGGGTATCGCGGCCTACATCAAGTATCTGCGCCCGGAGATCAAGGTGTTCGGTGTCGAAGCCGAGGACTCCGCCTGCCTCAAGGCGGCCATGGAGGCCGGCGAGCGGGTGACGCTGGACCAGGTCGGGGTGTTTGCCGAGGGCGTTGCGGTGGCGCAGATCGGCGAGGCGCCGTTCGAGATCCTGCGTCATCACATCGACGGCGTGATCACCGTCAATACCGACGAGATGTGCGCGGCGGTGAAGGACACCTTCGATGACACGCGGGCGGTGGCGGAGACCTCCGGGGCGCTGTCGCTGGCGGGGCTCAAGAAGTATATCCAGCAGACCCAGGCGCGCGACCAGACACTGATGTGCATCAACTCGGGCGCCAACATCAATTTCGACCGGCTCCAGCACGTTGCCGAGCGCACCGAGCTGGGCGAGCAGCGCGAGGCGATCCTGGCGGTGGAGATCCCCGAGCGGCCGGGCAGCTTCAAGCAGTTCTGCCGGGTGATCGGGCGGCGCATGGTGACCGAATTCAACTATCGCTACGCCGATCCGGAGAACGCGCACATCTTCGTCGGTGTTCAGGTCAAACCGGGGGGCGAGGATCGCGAAGAGCTGATCCGCCGCCTGCGCGAGGCCGACTATCCGGTCGAGGATCTCACCGACAACGAACTGGCCAAGCTTCACATCCGCCATCTGGGCGGCGGTCGACCCCGGGAGCGTTTCGAGGAGGAGGTCTATCGCTTCGAATTCCCCGAACGCCCCGGCGCGCTGATGAACTTCCTCACCCACCTGCCGGCGGACTGGAACATCTCGCTGTTCCACTACCGCAATCACGGCGCCGCCTACGGCCGGGTGCTGGTGGGATTGCAGATGCCCAATGGCGACCGCGCCCATGCCGAGGAACACTTCGATCGCATCGGCTATCGTTACTGGAAGGAGACCGACAATACGGCCTACCGGCTGTTCATGGCCTAGACTTCGTCGGTAGTCGTCGTGAAAGGATGAAATAGGCGCTAAAAGTCCCTGAATCCGATCTCAAACTTTTTGTGTTGGTGCCGATACTATTGGGTAACGAAAAAAGGTGTCATCCGGGCCGGAAACACTCTTGTCAAGTTTTTGGCCTGACCCTATAGTCGTGCGCGTCGCTGCGGGGGGCAGCGACCGAACCCAACGCAGCGGAGTCGACATGAGACGCAAGCCCGACTTGGTAATGGCATTGGTATTGATCTTCGGCGTCGGCGTGGTGGCGACAGGCTACGCGCAGACGCTGCTGGGCGCCTGAGGCCCGGGAACACGCCGGATCATTCGGCTGGCGACGGCCGGCGAATGAGGGCGTGGTGAAGAGGATCGGCTGGTGGGGTGTGGCTCGAAACGGCCGGTAGCGGAAACGCTGCCGGCCGTTTTCGTTGCAGCCGTTCGGTGTCGGCCGGCCTCGCGCTTCAGCGATCGGGTCGGACGATGCGCCGGTCGCTGACGATGGCGTCCAGCGGCACGTCCCAGCCCTCGACGGGCAGCGAGTCGACCCGTTGGCAGTCGTGGGCGAGCCCGATCAGCCGAGGCCTGGGGCGCTGGCGTCGGGCAAAGGCGAACGTGCGATCGTAGAATCCACCGCCCATGCCGATTCGCTGCCCGTCGTCGTCGAACCCCACCAGTGGCAGCAGCACGGTATCCAGCGCCCAGGCGGGCAAACGGTTGGCGCGATGAGCGCCGAAGCGGGTGTCCGGCTCGGCGATACCGAAGCGGTTGCGGGTCATCCGGGTGCCGGCGCGATAACGCACGAACCACAGCCGGTTCTCGACCAGGGGGCGTAATACCGGGAGATAGACATGGGCGCGACGGGCGGTGAACCAGTCGATCAGCGGGCGCGGATCGATCTCGCCATCGTTGGGCAGATAGAGCGCCACGCGGCGGGCGCGCTGCAGTTCGGGCAGGCACCTGAGGCGACGGCATAGCTCGCGGGAGGCCCGGCGTCGTTGATCCGGAGTCAGTGCGCGACGGCGGCGACGCAGCTCACGTCGAAGCTCGCGCCGATCGAGACGACCATCGACGGCCGACGACAGGGTCGTGGCAGCCTGGGCAGCGTCAGGGTTGATCATGGCGATGGGATTATTGAACGACAAGAAGAGTTCCCCAGAGTGCCGCTGTCATTCTGGCCCTGAACCTATTGGTTCAAGGTGGGTGGCCGCAGGCAGGCCTTCAGGCTTTCCGACGCGCGGACATGCACACGGGCCTGCCTAGCAATTGGCCCCCTGGGTACTGCGCATAGGCTCGAGGGACTTGTAATGACTGGCGCACACTCCAGGAAACCCCACCATCGTAGCAGAGCGGCTTCCGTTGCCCAATGGCGGATTACGATACCGATGGCGCTTTCGACATCACGGTGCCTGTCGGCCGGGTTCTCCCGCCTTGGCCAGCGCACGTTCCAGCCTCTCGCTCAGATCACTCAGGCTCTGCTCGCCGGCGCGATGCGAGTCCAGCGCCGTCAGCAGCTCGTGGGTGATATTGAGGGCGGCCATGATCGCGATCTTTTCGGCGCCCAGCACCTTGCCTCGCGAATGGATGCCGTGCATGGCGCGATCCAGGTAGCGGGCGGAACGCTTCAACTGATCCTGCTCCTCGGGCGGGCAGGCGATCACGTAGGGTTTGCCCAGCAGGGTGACTTCGGTCGTCGGGCGAGACGTGTCGCTCATGTTGTCGCTCCGGGGTGGGCGGTGAAGATCGATGCGGTAAGATGGCAGGCATTCGCGCCGAGCGCGTCCGGATTCGTTACCCTGCCTGCGGTCGGTGACCGGCTGCGCCGGGCGGGGTCGAAGGCCCGGGGAGCGTGCCGCCGCGATTGAGGAATCACTATAGAGAGCCGGTTATTGGCGGTCAACGCGCCGCCGCGCCGGCGCCACGCGCCCGCCGGCTCTTGCGATCACCCAATCATGGATGCCGACATGTCGATCATCAACGACCAGCTCGACTTTTCCACCGTCGCCAATGTCTTTCTGGCCCATGGCAGCATGCAGTCGCCAGCGTTTCTCGACGGCCGACTGTGCGCCGAGCTCGGTTTGCACGATCTGAGTGCCGAGGGGTGGCTGGAGGAAGTCTGCCTGTCGCTCAACGTGGAACAGCCGGAAAACCGCGAGGATGCGGACGTGCTGCTGGGCTGGCGCCGCCAGACACTGGACGCGCTCTCCGCCGCCGAGCTCAACTTCGAGCCGCTGCTGCCGGACGAGCTGTTTTCGCTCTCCGAGCGCGCCCAGGGGCTCAAGGAGTGGACCCAGGGCTTTCTCGAGGTCGTCAACGAAGTGGATGGCGAAACCTACGAGAACTGGTCCTCGCCGCTGAAAGAGGCGCTGGAGGATCTCGGCCAGCTGTCGGCGATCGATATCGATATCGCCGACGACCCCGAAAACGAGAACGATCTCTTCGCGCTGACCGAACATGCCCGGATGGCGGCGATGCTGCTCTACACCGAACAGCACCCTGGAGAACCCCAGGTGGAGCAGGTGGAGAACGAGAGTGGCGAAACCGCCGGCGGCGAGGACGAGACACCGCCAGCGCTGCATTGAGTCCGCCCGCGCCGCGAGGCGCGTGATCGACGATATTCCAGGCGTCCCGGCGAATCCCGGGGCGCTTCGCTCAAGGAGAGAGACATGCGACCCGAGCCGTTGCCGCGTCCCGCCCCCATCTCGCCAGAGGAGTTCGCGGCCCGTCGCGAGCGCCTGATGGCCGAATTGCCGGAACACAGCGCCGTGCTGTTGCCGGGTGCCGCGCTCAGGACGCGCAATCACGACAGCGAGTACGCGTTCCGCCAGAACAGCGATTTCCACTATCTGTGCGGTTTTCCCGAACCCGACGCGCTGCTGGTGCTGCTGCCCGGCCGGGAAGCCGGCGAGACTATCCTCTACTGTCAGGAGAAGGACCCCGAGAAGGAGGCCTGGACCGGCATTCGTATCGGCCCCGAAGGGGCCGTGCGCGATTACGGTATGGACGAGGCGTTCGATAACACCCAGCGCCACGACCTGACCGAACTGCTGGATGGTCGCCAAACCCTCTACCTGCCACTGTCCGACACCGCCGCCATGAGCATCGCCGAGGGCGTGCGCGGACAGCTGAGCGCCCGGGCGCGACGGGGTGCCGTCGCCCCCACCCGGTTTGCCGACGTCAGTGCCTTGATCCACGAACTTCGCCTGACCAAGAGCGAGGCCGAGCTGGCGCTGATGCGACACGCCGCGCAGATCAGCGCGCTGGCGCACCGCCGCGCCATGCAGGCGAGCCGCCCCGGGCGCTTCGAATACCAGCTGCAGGCCGAGCTCGAGCACGAGTTCCTCTGGCACGGTGCGCGCTCGCCCGCCTACGGCACCATCGTCGGCGGCGGAGCCAACGCCTGTGTGCTGCACTATATCGAGAATGCCGCGCCGCTGAAGGATGGCGAGCTGGTACTGATCGACGCGGGTGGCGAGTTCGACCTCTACGCCGGCGACATCACCCGTACCTTTCCGATCAACGGCCGTTTCAGCGACGCTCAGCGGGCGTTGTACGACGTCGTGCTGGCGGCGGAAGAGCGCGCCGTCGCCGCGGTGGAACCCGGCGTCACGCTGGAGGCCATTCACCAGGGCGTGGTGCGCGATCTGACCGCGGGCCTGATCGAGCTCGGCCTGCTGGAAGGTGAGCTGGAAGAGAACATCGAGTCCCAGCGCTTCCGCCGCTTCTATCTGCACTCGACCTCGCACTGGCTCGGCCTGGATGTCCACGACGTCGGCAGTTATCGGGTCGATGGCGAACCCCGCCGGCTCGAGCCGGGCATGGTGTTGACGATCGAGCCCGGGCTCTATATCCCGGATGCCGAAGACGTGCCGTCGGCCTATCGCGGCATCGGGATTCGCATCGAGGACGATGTCGTGGTCACTGAGTCCGGCCGCGAGGTCCTGACCTCGGACGTACCCAAGGCGCCGGAGGATATCGAGGCGCTGATGCAGGGGCGGAGTTGATCGTTTTTTGATCGACCCTGAATCGAGCCGGAAAATTACGTAACCGATGTAATGGCAGTGTAGGGTGCGTGGAAACTGGCTTCTGAATTTTCAATCGTAAGGGAGTGGCTGGTGCAGATGTCTCAGACACGGCAATCCACCACGGTCGACGTGGCCATCATCGGCGGTGGCCTGGTAGGCGCCAGTCTCGCCTGCGCCCTGGGCGAGGCCATCGCGGCGGAGCGCGAGCTTGGCGATGAGCGGGCGCCCCTGCGCGTTGCCATCATCGAGCCTCGGCCGCTGCCCAGCAGCGTCGAGGCGAGCACGTATCAACCCAGCTTCGACGCCCGGGCCAGCGCCATTGCCTACGGCTCGCGACGCCACTTCGAGCGGCTCGGCGTGTGGTCGGCGATGGCGGCGGAGGCCTCCGCGATCCGCCATATCCATGTCAGCGAGCGTGGCCGGCTGGGCGCGACCCGGCTGCACGCCTCCGAGCTGGGCGTCGAGGCGCTGGGCTATGTCATCCCCAACGTCTGGATGGGGCGAGCGCTGCATGCTCGCCTCGAGTCGCTGCCCATCGACTGGCGCTGTCCGGCACGCGTCGAATCGCTGGAGCCCGAGAGCGGGGGGTATCGGCTCGCGCTGGACAGCGGCGAGGTCATTCACGCCGGCCTGACCGTACTGGCCGACGGTGGGCGAGCCGGTTTCAAGGAGCGTCTCGGTATCGAGAGCGATCATCACCCCTACGAGCAGACCGCGCTGATCGCCAACGTCGAGGTCAGCCGTGCCCACGGCGGCTGGGCCTTCGAACGCTTCACCCGCGAAGGACCGATGGCCCTGCTGCCGCTCGACGGACGCCGGATGGAGCTGGTCTGGACCCACCGCCAGGGCGCCTTCGACGAGACCCTGGCGCTCTCCGACGGCGCCTTTCTGGAGCGCCTGCAGCAGGCCTTCGGCGATCGGGCGGGCCGCTTTCGACGGGTGGGGCAGCGGCACACCTATCCGCTGTCGCTGATCACGGCGCGGGAGACGGTTCGCCCGCATCTGGCCATACTGGGCAACGCGGCGCACGCTCTGCATCCGGTTGCCGGGCAGGGTTTCAACCTGGCCCTGCGTGGGGTGATGGATCTGGCCGGTGCCATCGGTGCGGCGCGGGCGGAGGGCGTCGCCGCTGGCGACCCCCGAACGCTGGCGAGCTTCGAGGCGAGACGAACGGCGGACACGCATCGGATCGTGCGCTTCAGCGACGGGCTGATCCGGCTGTTCGGCATCGATCATGCCGCGTTGGGGCCGGCTCGTGCCGCCGGATTGGTCGGCCTCAACGCGCTGGGGCCGTTGCGCCGGACCCTGGCGAGACACGCAATGGGCATCGAGCGCTAGCGCCGCCGGTGGACGAGCCTGGGCGTGATCGGGCGGGCAGGTGATGCGGCATGCGACGAGACAAGGAGTACGCGTAGTAATGGACCAGAGCGAGAGTGATGTCATCATCGTCGGCGGCGGGGTCGTCGGCTCCACGCTGGCCCTGCTGCTGGGCGAAGCCGGCTGGCAGGTGGCCGTGGTCGATGCGGCCCCGGCGCCCGCAGGCGATGCGCGCCTGGGGCAGGGCAAACCGGCGCTTCGCGTCAGTGCATTGACGGCGGCCTCGCAGCGTCTGCTGATGGCCCTGGACGTCTGGCCCTGGATCGCCTCCCGCCGGGTGTCGGCCTACCGGGGCATGCAGGTCTGGGATGCCGAGGGTAGCGGTGAGATCGATTTCGATGCCGACGAGGTCGGTGTCGATGCGCTGGGACATATCGTCGAGAACGACCTGCTGCTGGCCGGACTGGCCCGACGCCTGCAGTCGCTACCCAACGTCGAGTGGCTGCACGAGGTTCGAGTGACCGGCTACGAACGCCGAGAGAGTGCGGCTCGCCCCGGCACCCGCCATGCCAGTGACGCCGTGATCATCCTGGACGACGGCACCCAGCGGCGGGCACCGCTGATCGTCGGTGCCGACGGCGCCAACTCCCCGCTGCGGGCGATGGCCGGTATCCCGGTCGGCGAACGCGAGACCGGCCAGGCTGCCGTGGTGACCACCGTGCGCACCGCTGTCGGCCATGGCGCCGTTGCACGCCAAGCTTTTCTCGCCACCGGTCCGTTGGCCTTCCTGCCGTTGACCGTCGACGGGCGGGACGATCACTGCTCGATCGTCTGGTCGACCACCCCCGGCGAGGCCCGGCGGTTGACGGCACTGGCCGCCACCGACGAGGGGCGAGCGCAACTGGGCATCGAACTCGCCCGCGGGTTGGGGGAGCGGCTGGGCGACGTCGAGGTCATCGATGCCGCGCCGCACTTCCCGATCACCCAGCGCCATGCGCAGCGTTATGTCGACGACGGCTTGGCGCTGATCGGCGATGCCGCCCACAGCCTGCATCCGCTGGCGGGGCAGGGCGTCAATCTCGGATTGATGGATGCCGCCGTGCTCGCCGAGGAGTGGGTGCGTGCCAGACGGCGCGGTGCGCCGCCGGGGGATCGGCGCATCCTGGTTCGCTACGAGCGCCGCCGCCGCAACGAGAACGCGGCCATGCTCGCTGCCATGCAGGGCTTCCAGCGGTTGTTCGGCAGCCGGCAACCGGCGCTTCGGCTCGCCCGCAACTGGGGGCTCTCCGGCGTGAACCGCCTCATGCCGGTGAAGCGGCTGCTGATACGTCAGGCGCTGGGGGAGTACGGCGATCTTCCCGAGCGGTGTCGATGAGAGACTGGCCTGAGGATTCGACACTTCTGACAGTTCTCGCTGCGCGAGAGAGAAGGTTGCATCAGTCAATCGTCAGATGCTCGCCGAGGGCCATTGCCAGTATCTGCACCCTGATTTTCATGAAGTGGGTCGCTCCGGGCAGCATGACACGCGTGACGACGTGCTCAAATCAGCGTGCGAGGAGCAGGCGAGCCTGGATATCAGAATCCATGCAGAAGGAGATTATTGTCTGCGTCTTTCGGCAGAATCCGCGCTGCTTTTCTATCGTTCCGCCAATCTTCGTGCCGATGGGTCGTGCGAGCGCTGGGCCAGACGCTGCTCGTTGTGGTGGTTGACGCCACATGGCTGGCAGTTGCGATTCCATCAGGGAGCGCCCATCGGCCCCTCACCGTGAAACGGCTGCCTTCTGGGCAGCCGTCTCGCGGTTCTCATCCGATCGATGCCGGCTTGCGGTTTGTCAGGGAGCGGGCTCGGCGCTTCCCTGGGTAGCGACACCTGACGCCGCCTTGGGTCGCTGCACCACGTTGAGCGCCTTGAGCAGGTTCAGCGCCTCCCCCAACTGGTAGTCGTTGGCCGCGACCGGGGTGTCGGGGTTGTCCGCCGCCTGGTCGGGATTGCCGTTCAACAGGTGCCCGCGCAGGTTGGACTCGCGAAGCTGGAAGCTGCTGTTCTCCTCGACCTCCAGGCGGCCGCTGACCACGCGGACGTCGGGTGCGATGCCCTCGGCCTGGATCGAGCGCCCGCTGGGGGTGTAGTAGCGCGCCGTGGTGAGCTTGAGCCCGTCGCCGTTGCCCAGCGGCATCACCTGCTGCACCGAACCCTTGCCGAAGCTGCGCGTGCCCATCAGCACGCCACGTCCTTGATCCTGCAGCGCCCCGGCGACGATCTCGGCGGCGGAGGCGCTGCCCCCGTTGATCAGCACCACCAGTGGCACGTCGGGAGCGGTCGTATCGGCGTGGGCGGTAAAGCGCATGTCGTCATCGACCAGCCGGCCCTTGGTGTAGACCACCAGGCCGCTGGAGAGGAACTGGTCGGCCACGTCGACGGCGCTGGAGAGCACGCCGCCGGGGTTGTTGCGCAGGTCGAGCACCAGCCCCTTCAGCGGCCCCGGTTTCAGCAACGACTCCAGCGCGTCATGTGTCTGCTGGCCGGTCCGGCTCTGGAACTGGCTGATCCGCAGATAGCCGTAGCCGGGTTCCAGCAGGCGGCTGGAGACGCTCTCGGACTGGATCGACTCGCGGGTCAGCGTCAGGTTGCGGGGCTCCTGTTCGCCGTCCCGCAGCAGCAACAGCTCGATATCGGTACCGGCCTCGCCGCGCATCAGGTCCACGGCTTCCTGCAGGCTCAGATTGCTGGTCGGCGTGCCGTCGATGGCCACGATGCGGTCGCCCGGCTGAATGCCGGCACGGGCGGCCGGGGTGTCGTCGATGGGCGCGATGACGGTGAGCTGGTCGTCACGCAGGCCGATCTCGATGCCGACGCCGCTGAATTCGCCCTCGGTGGTCTCGCGCAGGTTCTGGAAGGCATCGGCGTCGAGATATTCGGAGTGGGGGTCGAGCTGACTGAGCATGCCTCGCATGGCGTTGCGCAGCAGGGTCTTGTCGTCGACCTGCTCCACATAGGTCCGCTTGATGCGCTCGAAGACCTCGGCGAAGGTCTGGACGTCCTCCACCGGCAAGCCGTTGGCGGCATCCTGCTCGGCCTGGGTGGGAGCGCCGGCGGTACTGTCCTGCTGGGCCTGGGCGACCGGGGCCAGACCCAGGATCAGTATCAGCGCGGCGCCCAGCGTGGGAACGAAGGCGGCTCTCCGGGCGAGAAGATCCGCGCGGGCAGGCCCTGGCTTCAGGCGGCTTGAATTCATGCGGTCTCCGCGACTCGAGCTGGGTGGATTCGCTGGCGCCGATACCCGAGGCGTCTGGCGATACCGATATCCGTGAAGGAACGGCGTTTGATAACCCAGCATAGCGTTTCGTCGGGCCGATGATCCAGCTTGCCGATCAGCGTTTGGCAATCCAGTTGCCGGGATTGATCGGATTGCCGTTCTGACGCACCTCGAAATAGAGTGCCGGCCTCGATTGACCGCCGGTATCGCCGACTGCCCCGACCGTCTGCCGGTTGGAGACCTGCTGCCCGGGATCGACGTCGATCTGCTGGAGATGGGCATAGAGCGTGAGAATGCCGTCGCCATGGTCGAGGATCAGCAGGTTGCCGAAGCCGCGCATCCAGTTGGCGAAGACCACCCGGCCGGCATGCACGGCCTTGACTGCCGTCCCCGTGGGCGCCCCGATCAGAATGCCGTTGCGATTGACGCCCTCGCCGCTACCGTAACTCGACAGCATCGCTCCCTGGACGGGCCATGGCAGGCCGCCTCTGGTCTGACGGATATCGGTCGAAGGGGGCGGCTTCTTCAGGTTGGCGAGCTCTTTCTGCATCCGGTCCAGCAGGCGTTCGACGTGGGCACGATCCTGGTTGAGATCCTCGAGACGAGCCTGCTCGCTGTCGTAGCGGCCGTTCAGCTTGGCCACCAGGGCCTGACGCTCCTTCAGGTTCTTCGCCAGGCGCTGCTGCTGCTGTTCGAGATCGGCCTGGACGTCATCCAGGCGTGAGCGCCGCTGATCGATCTCCGCCAGGTTGTCGTCCAGTTGACGATTGATCTCCCGGAGCTGGTCGAGGCGCTCCCGGCGTGCCGACGACAGCGCATTGAGATAGTGCTGGAGTCGATCGACCTCGGCCGGATCGTCCTGATTGAGCAGCAGCTTGAGCTGCGGCGTGGTGCCGAGGCGATAGAGCGCATCGAACTGCCGCGCCAGCGCCTCGCGCTGCCGCTGGCGATCGGCGGCCAGGCCCTGGCGACGCCGTTCGAGATCGGCGACCTCGTCGTCCAGTTGCCGTCGCTCCGCCTGCAGCGCGTCGAGACGCTGGTGGGTCTGGCCGATCGCCGTCTCCACCTGCTTCAGGTCATCCTGGGCGTCGCCGCGAGCGGCCTGGGTATTTTCCAGCTTGCCCTGCAGCGCCTGGATATCGGTCGCCAGGCTGTCCAGTCGCGCACGGGCCTCCTGGGGGTTGGCCTGGCCGAAGACGGAGCCGGCCAGCAGCAAGCTGCCGGCCAGCAGGAGAGAGAGCCCGATTCTGCGTTGCCCGCGCCGACAGGAGAGGGTGTCCTCGCTGGGTCTCACGTCGGGCGAACCCTGGCATGGACGATGGTCTGAGACGAGCCTGCGTTACGCATCATCGATCAGCACGTCACCCGTCATCTCTTCGGGAGCCGGCTGGCGCAGCATGTGCAGCAGCGTCGGCGCCAGGTCGCAAAGCCGACCATCCGACTTGAGCCTGGCGGCCTTGTCGCGGCAGACGTAGACCAGCGGCACCATGAACGTGGTGTGGGAGGTGTGCGGATTGCCGGTCTCGGGGTCGACCATCATCTCGGCATTGCCGTGATCGGCCGTGACCAGGCATTCGCCGCCCGCTTTCTCGATCGCCTCGACGACGCGGCCCAGGCAGGTGTCGACGGCCTCGATCGCCTTGGTGGCGGCGCCCAGGTCACCGGTATGCCCCACCATGTCGCCGTTGGCGTAGTTGCAGATGATCAGGTCGTACTTGCCGCCCTCGATCGCCTCGACCAGCGTGTCGGTGAGTTCGAAGGCACTCATCTCCGGCTTCTCGTCGTAGGTCTTGACGTCCTTGGGCGACTGGATCAGGGCACGATCCTCGCCGTCGAACTTCGCCTCGCGACCGCCGGAGAAGAAGAACGTCACGTGGGCGTACTTCTCCGTTTCGGCGATGCGCAGCTGGGTGAGACCGTGGCTCTCCGCCACCTCGCCCAAGGTATTGACCAGGTCTCGCGGCGGGAAGGCGACCGGCGTGTCGATGTCGTCGGCATACTGGGTCAGCATCACCAGCCCCTTGCCGGCCAGCTTGACCCTTTCCCCCCGGTCGAAGCCGTCGAAGTCCGGATTGACGAAAGCGCGGGTCAGCTCGCGGGCGCGATCGGCGCGGAAGTTGAGGAACAGCGCCGCGTCGCCATCGGCCATGGCGATCTTGTCGCCGCTCGGCCGCACCGCCGTGGCGGCGACGAACTCGTCGGTCTCGCCGCGTTCGTAGGCCGCTGCCAGGGCGGCTTCGGCACTGTCGGCAACGTGCTCGCCCTCGCCGAAACGCACCACCCGATAGGCCTTCTCGACACGGTCCCAGCGATTGTCGCGATCCATCGCGAAGTAGCGGCCGACGATCGAGGCGACGAAGCCGTTGTCGGCACCGACCAGCTCGGCCAGGCGGGCGTTGGCGCGCTCGATCGAGGCGCCGGCGCTTTTCGGCGCGGTATCGCGACCGTCGGTGAAGGCGTGGAGATAGATTCGCTTGGCGCCGCGTTCGGCGGCCAGGGCGGCCACGGCCAGCAGATGATCTTCGTGGCTATGGACGCCGCCGGGAGAGAGCAGGCCCATCAGGTGGACGGCCTTGTCGTTGGCGACCGCGTCGTCGATCGGTGCGGTGAGCGGTTCGATGGTCTTCAGTTCGTCGTCGGCGATCGCCTTGGTGATGCGGGTGAAATCCTGGTAGACGATCCGGCCGGCACCGATGTTCATGTGGCCGACTTCGGAGTTGCCCATCTGGCCTTCGGGCAGACCGACGTAGTTGCCATCGGTGTGGATCAAGGTGTTGGGATAGTCGCGCTTGAGGCGATCCATCACCGGGGTATCGGCGGCGGCGACGGCGTTGTTGGCGCTGTCGTCGTTCTGGCCGTAGCCATCGAGAATCAACAGTGCGACGGGACGCGGAGTGCGGGAAGTATCTGCCATGACAAGCCTCGAAAAATCGGATGGGCGGCGTGAGTCGTGTCGAAACCTATCGTTCGGCACCGGAGATGCTGGAACCTGCCGTTCTGGAATTCGTCGTTTTGGAACGAAGGCCTCAAAGGATAGCGCACCGGGCGAGTCGGGTCAGCCGTCTGCCTTGCGCTTGCCTCGTTTCACCGACGCCCTCGTGTATAATGGCCGGCGCCCGCTAGCGGGCCAGGATTTTCAGCCGTTCGCGTCCCGAGCCACGAAGGCTTCCACGCCGAGGTGCAAGACGCGGTTTGACGCAGACGCGCCAAGGGCGGAGTCGCACGCCGTGAAGGCGTTTCGCGATCCCATTGGCCCCAGATTTAGAGTGTCGGCAGACCCATGATCGATCAGTTGTTCGAATTCGTCGAAAACCATCCGCTGCTGGTCAGCGCCTTTCTGGTCGTCCTGCTCGCGTGGCTGGCGTTCGAGGCCAAGCGTGGCGGTGCCTCCGGTGTTTCCACCACCGAGACCACCTCGCTGATCAACCGTGAAGACGGTGTGGTGATCGATATCCGTGAGAGCAGCGAGTTCAAGGCCGGGCATATCGCCGGTGCCAAGAACATTCCGCAGTCCCGGCTCAAGGAGCGTCTGACGCAGCTCGAGAAGTACAAGGAGACGCCGGTCATCGTGGTCTGCAAGCAGGGGCAGTCTGCCGGTGCCGCCGTCACCGAACTCACTCAGGCTGGCTTCACCCGGGTCTACAAGCTCAAGGGCGGCATGGCACAGTGGCAGGCCGACAGCCTGCCGGTGGTGCGCCGCTGAGCCGGGCCCCGCTCGCCGAATCGCCATCGCCATGCTGCCCGGCACGCCGGCCGGTCGGCATGGCCAGTCATTCAGGAACGTACGTAAAGGAAACGCATCATGGCGGAAGACAACAATCAGCAGGGTTCCCAGGAAAAGCCGCAGCTGCAATTCTCCCTGCAGCGCATTTACGTCAAGGACATCTCGTTCGAGTCGCCCAACGCGCCGAGCGTCTTTCAGCAGCCGTTCAAGCCCAAGGTCGGTCTGGATCTCGATACCACCAGTCAGTCGGTGGGTGAGGACCTCTATGAGGTCGTGGTCAAGGTGACCGCTCAGGTCTCGAACAACGAGGATGGCGCCACGGCGTTTCTGGTCGAGGTCGAGCAGGCCGGTCTGTTCCGCATTGCCGGCCTGGCCGGCGACCAGCTGGACCACACGCTGGGCGCCTTCTGTCCCAACGTCCTGTTCCCCTACGCCCGGGAGTGCATCGACAGCCTGGTCGGCCGTGGCAGCTTCCCTCCGCTGATGCTGGCGCCGGTGAACTTCGAGGCGATGTACGCCCAGAAGAAGCAGCGCACCGCCCAGGCCAGCGAAACCACCCAGTAAGCCCGGGTCATGGCCAAGCCACGCATCCATGTCGCCGCCAGCCTGATCGCTGGCGGCGATGTCGTTCTGCCCGAGGGGCCGGCGCGTCACGTCGCGCTGGTATTACGGCTTCGCCAGGACGCGCCGTTGATCCTGTTCGATGGCGAGGGTCGCGAGGCGCAGGCGCGGCTGATCGAGGTGGGTCGCAAGCGGGTCGTCGCCCGGATCGAGGCGGTGACGGAGATCGCGACGGAATCATTGCTGCGGGTTCATCTCGGGCAGGCGATCTCCAAGGGCGATCGCATGGACTATGCGATCCAGAAGTCCGTGGAACTGGGCGTGGCCGCGATCACGCCGCTCTATGTCGAGCATGGCGATGTGCGGCTCAAGGGCGATCGCGAGGCGAAGAAACTGGCGCACTGGCAGGGCGTGGCGATCAGCGCCTGCGAGCAGTGCGGGCGGGCGACGGTACCGCAAGTTCACCCCCCACGGACGCTGGCGGAGTGGCTCGGCGAGCGTGACGAAGCGCTGCGTCTGGTGCTGCATCCCGCCACCGACGATAGCTGGCGGCCGGCGGATGCGGTCGACGCTGCCGCGCTGCTGATCGGCCCCGAAGGTGGGCTCAGCGCCACCGAAGTCGATGCCGCCCGCCGCGCCGGCTTCCAACCGCTCACCCTCGGGCCGCGCATTTTGCGTACCGAGACGGCGCCGGTGGTGGCGCTGGCGCTGCTGCAGCACCACTACGGGGATCTTTAGCCGCAGGCCAGGTGCGTCGCGCGGTCTGGCACCGGATGCCGGCCAACAAAAACACCCCGCCAGCCGAAGATCCGGTTGGCGGGGTGTTTTGACATTCAATCGCTGACAGCTGCTGGCGTGCGTCGTGCCGGGCGATTACAGCTCGAGATCGTACTCGACGATCAGCGGGGCGAACTCGCTGAAGGTCGCGTCGGTATCGATCCAGGCGTCCTTCACGTTGCGCCGGAAGTTGGGACCGACGATCTGGTAATCGAGGCGCCAGCCTTCCTGACGGGTCCGCGACACTTCCTGATCGAGCTTGGGCCACCAGGTGTACTGGTCGGCATCCCGATTGACCTCGCGGAAGGTGTCGATGAAGCCGGTCGGTCCGAACACCTGATCCATCCAGGCGCGCTCTTCGGGCTTGAAGCCGGGCGTCGTCTGATTGTCGGTCCAGTTGGCGAGATCGAGCGTCTTGTGCGCGATGTGCCAGGTTCCGCAGATGATGTACTCGCGACGCTTGCGAGCCATCTTGTTCAGGTACTCCAGATACTGGGTCATGAACGTCTGCTTGGCGGCCGGATCGTCGTCGCCGCTGGGCATCAGGAAGGTCGCGATGCTGAAGCGGTCGTAGTCGGCCTGCAGGAAGCGCCCTTCGTTGTCGCACTGCTCGAAGCCAAGCCCGTACATGATGGCCTTGGGAATCTTGCGGCAGTAGAGCCCCACGCCGGAGAATCCATCCTTCTCCGCATCCAGGAAATAACCTTCGTAACCTTCTGGATAAAGGATACTGTCATCGAGCTCGAAGCTCTTGGCCTTCAGGTTCTGCACGCAGACGACGTCAGCATCCTGTTCGGCCAGCCAGTCGAGGAAGCCCCGCTCGACGGCCTCTCGGATCCCGTTCACATTGATGCTGGCGATTTTCATACAGTGTTCCTTCTTTGTCGCGCGTGTATGATACCCGAGCTTGAAAGGTTTAGGTAAATGACTGCTTCGTTTGGCCAAAACGGTAGCGGTCAGTCAAGATTCACGAGGCCATGCAATAAGGACTTAGGGAGACCCCGGGGTGAGCGTCGAGATTCAGCCGTATCAGCAGGAGTTCATCGAGTTTGCGATCGCCGAAGGGGTGTTGCGCTTCGGTGAGTTCACGCTCAAGTCCGGTCGTGTCAGTCCCTATTTCTTCAATGCCGGCTTGTTCCGCTCCGGCCGTGCCCTGGCTCGCCTGGGGCGTTTCTACGCCAGTGCCATCGCCGACAGCGGCATCGAAGCCGATGTACTATTTGGTCCAGCTTACAAGGGTATACCGCTGGCGGCGAGCACAGCCGTTGCTCTGGCCGATCACCATCAGCGCGATCTGCCTTTTGCCTTCAACCGCAAGGAGGCCAAGACCCACGGTGAGGGTGGCAACATCGTGGGCGCCGAACTGCGCGGCAACGTCCTGATCATCGACGATGTCATCACCGCCGGAACGGCAATCCGCGAGGTCATGCAGATCATCCGAGCGGCCGGGGCCCGGGCCGCTGGCGTCGTCATCGCGCTCGACCGTCAGGAGCGTGGCCAGGGTGACGAGGGCTTGAAGCCGCACAGCGCCATCCAGGAAGTCGAGGCGACGTATCATATGCCGGTTGTCAGCATCGTCAACCTCGATCAACTGCTTGCCTATCTCGAAACCCGGCCAGGCCATGGTGACGATGGCACATCCATCGCCCAGCACGCCGAAGCCATCCGCGCCTATCGTGATCGCTACGGCGTCACCGACGCCCACTGAGCCGAGCCCTGATCCCGTGTCCGGCAGCCGTGCTCACGGTCGCCTAGATCGGTTGCAGCCGGCTCGCGGCGGGGCGTTACAAAAGGTTTAAAAACACCGTTTGATAATTTCCCAGATTATGTCACGCTTAAGCGAGTGGTCCAACGCGTTTCGACGCGAATCTCGGGAGACGTATCATGATCAAGCGCAACAGGATGAAACCGTGGGGCTTTGCCCTTGCCACAGCGACCTTTGTCTTCGCCAGTCAACAGGCGATGGCGTTGAGCGTTTCCGCCAACGGTGGTGACGACTCCTTCGGTGTCGAAGCCAGCCAGACCATCCTGCCCTCGGTGCGGGCCGGCGTCGGTTACCTGAACACCGACGACAGTGGCCATAACGCCAAGGCCTACTCCGGTTCGCTGATGTTCACGCCATGGATTCCCGGCATCGATCTCGCCGTTGGCGGACGTTACCAGTACCAGGACACCCACTACGGCAATGGCGGCGGCCTGGGGCTCGGCGGTTCCGCGTTCGTCGACACGCCCATTCCGTTGACCTCCATCGGTGCCTACGGTTTCTACACGCCGGAAGGGCTGGCCCACGGCGACATCGACAAGAGCTACGAGTACGGCGCCCAGGCGCGGGTCAACATCATTTCGCAGACCTACGTCTACGGCGGCTATCGCTATATGCGTACCGACTTCGATAACGACGACGGCCGTACGCTGGACAGCGGGCCGGTGCTCGGCGTCAGCGTCGGCTTCTAGGACATTCCAGGCCACGGCGCCGGCTTCGCGGTAGAACGAGGAGGCCGGCGCCGTCGTGGGGGCGCTGTAGAAAGCGGTGTCGATTGCGTATGATGCGAGAGTCACCCGCCTCCGAGCTGGCCGCCATGCTTGATATCGTGCTGTTCGAGCCCGAAATCCCGCCCAATACCGGCAATATCATCCGGTTGTGCGCCAATACCGGATTTCGCCTGCATATCATCGAACCGATGGCCTTCGAACTCGACGACAAGCGCTTGCGCCGCGCCGGGCTCGACTATCACGAGTGGGCCCGGGTCCAGGTCCACGCCAACTGGGCGGCGTTTCTCGAAACCGTCGGGCCGGAGCGTGTGTTCGGGGTCTCGACCCGGGGTCGCCACGGTTATCATCACATCCATTTCCGCGAAGGCGACGCCCTGGTCTTCGGTCCGGAAACCCGCGGCCTGCCCCAATCGATGCTCGAAGCGCTGCCTCCCGCGCAGCGCCTTCGCATCCCGATGCTCGCCGATAGCCGCAGCCTGAACCTGTCGAACGCCTGTGCGCTGATCGTCTACGAAGCGTGGCGCCAGATGGATTTCGCCGGTGCGGTGGATGTCTGAGCGCGGCGTGATCCGTTGACCTACAGCCGTCGAGTCATGAACACGCTGTACGGGTCTTCCCGGTAGCTGCCGAACGGCTCGCAGTAGGTGAATCCGAATGCCTCGTAAAGCGCTCGGGCCGGGGCGAAGTGCGCCATCGGGCCGGTCTCCAGGCTCAGCCGCTGCAGGCCGGCGGCACGCGCCTCCTCGATCAGGTGCGCCAGGATCGCCCGCGCCACGCCTTTGCGTAGATGGTTCGGATCGGTGCGCATCGACTTGATCTCGGCGTGCGTATCGTCGAGGCGCTTGAATGCGCCGCAGCCCAGCAGCTCGTTATCTTCCCAGGCGGTGTAGAAGTGAACCTCCGGGCGTCGCAGCCCGTCGAGATCCAGCGCGTGACGGCTCTCGGGCGGAGAGTGTGGCTCGAAGTCCTTGAGATGGGCTTCCAGCATGGCGGCGATTTCGGGGCCGTGGAGATCGTCTCTTTTGATCTGCATGAGGTGTATCATTCCCGCGTTGTTGTTTTGACTCTGTCGTCCTGATTCCGTCGTGCTCTTTCTCGACGCTTTCTTCACCTCTGCGATTCTGCCCTCATGTCCGATATTCGCCAACGTCTTGCCAAGCTCAACCCGCGCCAGCAGGAGGCGGTGCGCTTCATCGATGGCCCCTGCCTGGTGCTGGCCGGCGCCGGCTCGGGCAAGACCAGCGTGATCACCACCAAGATCGCCTATCTGGTCCAGGAGTGCGGGATGAGCGCGCGCAAGATCGCCGCGGTCACCTTCACCAACAAGGCCGCGCGAGAGATGAAGGAGCGCGTCGGGCAGATGCTCAAGGGGCGCGAGGGGCACGGCCTGACCGTTTCGACCTTCCACAACCTGGGGCTCAACATCATCCGTCGCGAGCTCAAGGCGCTGGGCTTCCGTCCCGGTTTCTCGCTGTTCGACCCGGAAGACGCCAAGGCGCTGCTGCGCGACCTGATGCAGAAGGAGGCGGACACCGATGCCGAACAGATCAACGGCGTGCAGAACCAGATCTCCCAGTGGAAGAACGACCTTGTGCTGCCCGGACCGGCGATCTCCCATGCGGAAGACGAAGACCAGCAGTACGCCGCGCGGATCTACGAGGCCTATAACCGCCATCTCAAGGCCTACAACGCGGTCGATTTCGACGACCTGATCATGCTGCCGGTGGTGCTGCTCAAGACCGATCCCGAGGCCTTGGCGCGCTGGCGCAAACGTATCCAGTACATGCTGGTGGACGAGTATCAGGACACCAACGTCAGTCAGTACCAGCTGGTGAAGATGCTGATGGACGAGCGCGCCACCTTTACCGTGGTGGGGGATGACGACCAGTCGATCTACGCCTGGCGCGGCGCCCGGCCGGAGAACCTGGTGACGTTGGGTGAGGATTTCCCGCGTCTCAACGTGATCAAGCTGGAGCAGAACTACCGCTCCACCGCGACCATCCTGCGCGCCGCCAATACGCTCATCGCGAATAACCCTCACGTCTACGAGAAGACGCTGTGGTCGGACATGGGCCAGGGCGATCCGATCCGGGTGGTGGTCAACCGCCACGAGGAGGCCGAGGCCGAGCGCGTGGCCGGCGAGATCCTGACCCGCCGCATCAAGGAGCGGGCAGAATGGCGCGACTTCGCCGTGCTCTATCGCGGCAACTTCCAGGCGCGGCTTTTAGAGCTCAAGCTCCAGCACCATCAGATTCCCTACAAGCTCTCCGGCGGCACCTCGTTCTTCTCGCGCAACGAGATCAAGGATGCCATGGCCTACCTGCGGCTGCTGATCAACCCGGACGACGACAACGCCTTCCTGCGCATCGTCAACGTGCCGCGCCGGGAGATCGGCCCCGGCACGCTGGAAAAGCTCGCCAACTACGCGAGCGAGCGTGGTGGCTCGATGTTCTCGGCCTGCCATGAGATGGGGCTGGAGCAGGTGCTGCCGACGCGTGCCGTCGAGCGGCTGGGGCGTTTCGCCCACTTCATCGACGGCGTGCGCAAGCGCATGGACCAGGGCGACGCCATCGCCGCGATCCGCGAGATGATCCGCGACATGGACTACGAAGCCTGGCTCTACCAGAACGCCAGCGCGCCGACCATCGCCGAGCGCCGCATGGCCAACGTCTGGACCCTGATCGACCAGCTCGAGAAGTCGATGCACCGCGACGACGAGGAGGGTGAGGCCAGTGAGGAGACCGACGATGTGCAGTCGGCGATCTCGCGGCTGGTGCTGCGCGATATCCTCGAGCAGCAGGCCGAGGAGGACGACTCCGACCGGGTCCAGCTCTTGACGATGCACGCCTCGAAAGGGCTCGAGTTTCCCCACGTCTATCTGATGGGGCTGGAAGAGGAGCTGTTGCCGCACCGCAACTCGATCGAATCCGGCACCATCGAGGAGGAGCGGCGCCTGGCCTATGTCGGCATCACCCGCGCCCGGCGCACGCTGACGCTGACACTCGCGCGCCAGCGCAAGGCCTACGGCGAACTGCTCGACTGCACGCCGAGCCGCTTCCTCGACGAACTGCCGGCGGATGATCTGGAGTGGGAAGGCCGCGCCGACAAGGAGAACCCCGAGAAGAAGCAGGAGCGTGGCCAGAGCGCCATCGCCGGGCTGCGTTCGCTGCTAGGCTAGAGATTCCCTGTGGCGCCGATGGCGACAGTCGCGGGTAGGCACTTCAAGGAGAGACGATGAACACGATCGAACTATGGCAGCAGGCCCGCGACGAGGCGATGACGATCTCGCGGCAGGAGCCGCTGTTGACCCCCTTGATGCTGGGCGCGGTGCTCAATCGCTCGACACTGGGCGCGGGGTTGGCCTATCGCCTGGGCCAGCGCCTGGCCCACCCGGATCTGGCGGCCAATCAGTTGATCAAGCTGTTCGACGAACTGCTGGTCAGCGACCCCACGGTCGGCGAAGGCATCGGCCAGGATCTGACCGCGGTGATCGAGCGCGATCCGGCGATTCGCCAGGTCACCGAAGTACTGCTCTATCTCAAGGGGTTCCACGCCTTGACCGTGCATCGCTTCGCCCACGTGCTGTGGCAGAGCGGCCGCCGGCAGATGGCGCGCTATCTGCAGAGTCGCAGCTCCGAAGTGTTCCAGACCGATATCCACCCTGCGGCCAGAGTCGGCAACGGCGTGTTCATCGATCACGCTACCGGGGTGGTGATCGGCGAGACCACGGTCATCGAGGACGACGTCTCGCTGCTGCAGGGCGTGACCCTGGGCGGCACCGGCAAGGAAGCGGGGGATCGCCACCCCAAGGTGCGCCGCGGCGTTCTGATCGGTGCCGGCGCCAAGGTGCTCGGCAACATCGAGATCGGCGAGGGTGCCCGCATCGGCGCCGGATCGGTGGTGCTGAAGACGGTGCCACCTCACACTACCGCGGTTGGCGTTCCGGCGCGTATCGTCGGCGATGCCGGCTGCGCGGCGCCCTCGCGGGAAATGCGGCACTGCCTCGACAAGCCCCTGGAGCCGGAAACCTCGGCACGCCCCGTGCCCGCCAACGGCAAGCTCTGCTGCGGGCGCTAGTCGACGGGGTCACTCCAGCGTCAGGCGATCCGCGAGAAAACCGGACAGATCGACACTATCCAGTGCATCCAGCCAGGCTACCGCGAAACTGCCGGGGCCATGCGCCGTCAGTTCGGCCCGTTCGGCCGCAGCGGCGGCGTGCACATGGGCATAGATCATCGCATCCAGCGGGGTATCGGCGACGGCGAGATAGGCGCTGATCAGCGCCCCCAGGGCGCAGCCGGTTCCGGTCACGCGGGGTTGCCAGGCGCTACCGCCATGAATGCCGACCGTCACGGCATCGGCAGTGGCGGCCGAACGGCCCAGCAGGCGGTCGGTCCGGCCCGAGATCGCCACGCCGTCGGTCTGCGCCAGTAGCCGACGAGCGGCCGCCAGTGCCTCGCTCGAGTCGTGCTGAGTATCGACGCCGCGCCCGTCCGTACCGGTCTCCGCCAGCGCCATGACTTCCGACGCGTTGCCGCGAATCACCGTTGGCCGATGGGCCATCAAGGTCAGACTCAGCGCTCGCCGTAACGGCAGTGCCGCCGCGCCGACGGGGTCGAGCACCCAGGGCGTCTCCGACCGGCTGGCGGCTTGGCTCGCCCTTCGCATCGCGGCGATGCTGTCGGCACTGGGCGTACCCAGGTTGATCAGCAAGGCATCCGCCGCCGCGGCCAGACCTTCGACTTCATCGGGATGATCGGTCATCGCCGGAGACGCCCCGGCGGCCAGCAGCACATTGGCGACGAAGCTGACGGTGACCTGGTTGGTCAGGCAGTGCACCAACGGCGCCTGCTGGCGCAGGCGGACGTGCGTTGCCAGCAGGCGGCTCTGCCATTCGGTCGTTTGAAGCGGTGTATCGGTCATGTCGTCATCGGTTTTCTCGGCGAACCGGGCGACGGGCGCTGGTCCAGGTCGCCAGACCCCAGGCCGGCAGAATCGTCGGCACGGCCGGGGAACGTATCGCGCGCAGGTCGCCCTTGTCGCCGGTCGTTTATCGGGGATGCGTCCGTTCCAGTATAATCACGACTCATCAGCGCGAAAGCCGCCGCCACCCCGCACCGTGGCTGGACAGCCAATGGCCGAGCGGGTAGGATGGCCGCGCTGTTGGCGGGCCATTCGGCTATCCACGCCATTCGGCACGACGTCACGTCATCGCGCGCCCATAGCTCAGCTGGATAGAGTACTGCCCTCCGAAGGCAGGGGTCGCAGGTTCGAATCCTGCTGGGCGCGCCATCTGGACTTCCTGAACGTTCCGAGAAAGTCCAGAATCGTAAGAAAAACGCTTATAAATCAGCAGTTTTTATTCCCGCCTCTTCCTAAGCGTTCCTACCGAATCCAGCCGCAATGTGGTATAGATCAGGGTATATACCTGTGTTCGGAAAACCTAGCTATACCCCAATGCCGCTAACTATCAGAAAAATCGAATCAACTAAGCCAGGCCCCAAACCGATCACCCTCATTGATGGGGCGGGATTACAACTTGTGATTTCGAACACAGGGAGCCGAGGCTGGCGTTTGCGCTACACGCGACCCAACGGCAAGCGCAACATGATGAGCCTGGGGAGCTATCCCGAGGTGACGCTCGCCGAGGCCCGTGAGAAGCGCACGGACGCACGCCGGCTGCTGAGCCAGGGCATCGATCCGGTCGAGCGTCGAAAGGAGGAGAAACGGGAGCAGCAATTCTCCCAGCAGAATACCTTCCGAGCGCTCGCGCATGAGTGGCATGCGACGATGGCGCCAAGGTGGAAGGCCAGCTCCAAGCGTTCCAAGGAGAGCATCCGGTCGCTCGAGAACTACATCTTCCCGACCGTTGGGGACAAACCCATCGAGACGATCAAGCCGCTGGAGTGGCTGGAGCTCTTGAAGCGTCTCGAGCAGGCCGGCAAGTTCGAACAGCGGCGCAAGGTGCACTCGTTCTGCCGTGATATCTATCGCTTTGCTGTCATCACTGGTAGGGCTTCACATAATCCCCTCACTGATCTAACCGGCGCGCTGACCCCACACAGGCAGAAAAGCTTCCCGCACGTCTCGCAGGAGGAACTACCGGCGCTGGTCCAGGCCATCGAGAATTACCATAACCCGCTGGTACGGATCGGGCTGAAACTGCTGCTGATGACGGCGCTACGGCCAGGGGAGATGCGGCAGGCGCGATGGCAGGAGATCGATCTCGAGGGGGCTATCTGGAGCATACCTGCCGAGCGGATGAAGATGGGGCGATCACACCGAGTACCTCTGCCTAAGCAGGCCGTCGCGGAATTGCGCAAGCTACACGTCATGACGGGCCAGTACGGCCTACTGTTTCCCGGTCGCAACGATCCCACAAAACCCCTATCGGATGCTGCTTTCGGCGTAGCGCTAAAGCGTATGGGCTACCAGGGCCGGCACGTGCCACACGGATGCAGGCATGTCGTCGCAACGGGACTCAAGGAGTTGGGCTATCCCGGAGAATGGATCGAGATGCAGCTCTCCCACAAGCTGCCCGGCCTGCAAGGCGTCTACACCCACGCCGAGCATATGACTTTCGAACAGCGCCCGGCGATGATGCAGTTTTGGGCTGATCATCTCGACAATCTCAGTTGACAAAAATGTGTGTTTTTCGGGTATAGTTGCAATAGGCCTTTCGATACCTAGCGAGGTGTGCGCCCGTGACTGTCCCCGCCGAAGCTTTTCTTCAAGATCAGCTACCGCAAAAATATCAACGGCATATCAGGTCCGCCTTACAAACGGCGTACGCTGCAGCCGCGCAACTGGCCGCAGATGAGCCCATTCTAGCGACAGCGTCCGCGACAGATAATCATGGAAGGCTTATCTCTTGGGCAACGGACTTGGCTATTGAAAAGCTAATTACAACCGGAGTTTGGCCATTTGACTATGCTTGGGTTCACTTCAACAGGCCAACGGGTAGGTTTTTGCGCGTTGAGCTGCCAGATTCTTACCTCTCCATAAGCAAGGTGAGTTGTTTTAAGAAGCCACCTAGAAAAGTGGGTTTTCGTGGTAACGCGGCGCTTTCGAATCAATCTTATTTGTTTGAATCGATGGAGCAGGAAAGAAAAAGAATTGTGGGGCAACCGTCTTTCGTGTTGGTGCATGGCCATAAAAGCTTGAATTTTGCTCACATTGGTATGAGCGAGCCAAACCAAAACGAATGGATCTATCGAACTGGAAATTTGCTAGATATGGTGCATTCTATCGAAAATAGTGATTTGCCCCCGGTTGAAAGCACTGAAGAGTCGGTCCTAACTCTTAAGCAAGATATAGAAAAGTGGCGCAGAGATCAAAATGAGTAATAACGTTGTTTCCATGAGAGGTCGTGGGAATGAAACTTCTATACGAAGGATCATCCCTGAAAGGCTGATGAAGGCTAGGAAAGCGCTGAGGCTATCCCAAACCGATTTGGCTGCTCTTATTGGCGTTACGCGGCAATCTGTCTCTGCCTATGAGCAAGGGGTGAAATACCCCGATGGACAAACTGCAGTTTTTTTGGCGGAGGCTTTGAAACAGCCTATTAGTTATTTTACGGGAGAGATGCCTTCTCCAATTGGGCCATTTAGTGTTAAAACATTTCGCGCGTTCGGTGCAGCCACTCGGCGCCGTAATGACCAATGCGAAGTTCTGGCCGAATGGGTTTCTATCATCGTTGGTTTCTATAGCGAATACATAAATTTTCCTGAATTTGAGCACCCTCAGGTCCAGCCGGACTTAGATGAAGGACGCTATTCGTCATCCGCCATAGAGAAAATTGCTTCTGAAGTGAGAAAAGCTTGGGGGCTTGGAAACGGTCCCGTAGGAGATTTAATAAAGCTTGTTGAGGCGAAAGGCGTTATTGTGTCTCACCTGCCGATAAAAAATGAAAGGGTGAATGCCTTCTCTTTTTGGAGCGGTCCACGTCCTTTCATCTTCATGGCGTCTGACAGCACAACAGCGGTTAGAACGCGATTTGATATTGCCCATGAATTAGGACACTTGATACTGCACCAAGGTGTCAGCGAAGAGGATCTTGAAAATAAAGCTACGTTGAAAAGAATCGAAGCTGAAGCTAATAGGTTTGCAGGTGCATTTCTCTTGCCTGATTCAGCCTACATTAATGAGGTGTTTACAAGCCGCCTGGGAGGTTTTGTCGAATTAAAAAAGAGATGGGGTGTCTCAATAGCAGCTCAGGTTAGTAGATGCGCTGATCTTGAAATTTTGTCTGAGGACCAAGTCTTAAATTTGCGCAAGCAGATAAGCGCCAGAAAATGGAGGACTCACGAGCCTCTAGATGATGAGATTCCTAATGAAAGACCTCGAATGCTTCAAAAAGCTGTTTTGATGCTGCTAGACAATAACATCGTTAGCAAGTCAGAAATCCGTCAAAAGCTGAGCTTCAACACCGAGCTGGTTGAAGCGCTTTCCAATCTTGAGCCAGGGTTTATGTACGATAAAGTCTGTGGCGAACAAGTTGTAGATTTGAAACTGAAGTGAGGTTGTCTTCGTATTAGGTGTTTTGACTTGTGTGTACCATGTGTCTGTAAGCTACAAGCTCGGATAAAACTCATGTGACGTGAAGTCATCTTCGATTAATTCAGGCTAGAGTTGGCCAGGTAATCAACTCGTTTTGACTTGTAGCCCCATCTCTTCCAAGAGCTGGGGCTTTTTTCGTCCGTCAACACGCGTCGATCACGAATTTTCGCCGCCCTCGTTGTAGATCGCGAATCTACAACGGGCGTTCCTCGCAGGTCACTTTTTACCTAGGCAAGCTGAGCATGTCCCAAGCGCAATGCCCCGGCGCTGCCTGGGTCAAGCGGCCAGCGTAGGTTTTTTGCGGTCCGCGATCTGTAAGCCATCGATTTACAGTTAGCGTTCCTCGCTGGTCGTTTGATGCTTGGGCAAGCTAAGCATGTCCCGCCGCCGACTGGCCCCGGGCATGCCATGACAGCCAATGAGGAACCCATGGACAACGCCACATCGACAGCCGCCCCGTACCAGAAAGTCGAGCGCCTGCAGCTCGGCAATCGTCTCCTTCGCCGCCGCGACGTGGAGCTCAAGACCGGCAAGAGCCGATCCGCGATCTACGCCGGTGTCAGCAACGGCACCTTTCCGGCCCCGCTGCCCATCGGCGACAAAAGCGTCGCCTGGCTCGAGGAGGAGGTGGATAGCTGGATCGCCAACCGCCTCGCCGAGCGTAACCGCACGCTGGCCGGTCGCCGGATCCAACACTTCGGCACCCACACCCAGGAGGCTCGCGCATGAAACGCTTCACGCTGACGGTCGGCGGACAGACGCTCGATTTCACCGACCAAGATGTCCCGGCACTGGATGAAGCCCTGAACGTTGCGATCAATAGCGCCGGGCGGGAAGTGGTACGCCACAGCGCCAGTGGCGAACGTATCGCCGTTCTGATGCACCGCAATGGCGGCATCGGCAAGCACTCCACGCTGCCCCGCGATCCCAACACGGTGTTGATGCGCGACCTCAATCGCGGTCCGGATTACGACCTGACGGACTGCTAGACCCGCCGCACGCTCGCACCACTCAACGACAGCGAATCATCCAGCCGCTCGGCGTCTACGCCGAGGGGAACAGGGAGGCTTTGTGCCCAACAAACGCGAAAACCCCGGTCAGCGTGGGGCTGCCGGGGCTCTCGAAGACACTCTTTGCAACGACGATCCTAGCAAATTCCGGCGCTGTGTCACGCCCCGGCACACGCCGATGGTCCGGGGGCTGGCGCTGGCCATTCGTCATCCTTTGGCCGGGGAGGACTTGCGCCTTCCCAACGGGTCCGGCTACGATGCCCGAGCTGCGGCAAAATCCGCAGCCGGGCGTGGAAACCCGAGATCAAATAGGCGCAACAGCGCCCCTACCTTTGCAGGCGCTTTTTTTGTGCCCGCAAAGCGTCGTTATGGCGGCTGTGCGTGGGCGGGCTTCGGCCCGGCCGGTTTCCTATTTGACCGGTTTTCCACCCCGCGTACAGTCGCCTCCAGTCCCGTGGAAAGGATTGTTGGTGACTCCTGGAATCAAATAGGAGCCTCACCCATGGCAGAACACGCCCCCCGTGCGTCCGCACGATCCGTTATTCCCCCGCATCAAATTGCCACCGCCGTCATCGGCGCGAAGTTGATCGCCTTTCGCGTCAATCGTCGTCCCGAACAGCTCGCTCACCTGCTGGGCATGACCCGCATGGCCGCCGAGCTGGGCGCGATCACCCAGGAAGAGCGCCAACAGTTCCTGGCCGACCTCGACATCCTGATGGCCGAGGGGGCGACCCATGGGTAAGCGCCTCGAGGACGCCAACTGCCTGACCGAATCCGAGTGCCTGCTGATCGATCCGCGCGCCGACCGCGAAACGCTGCTCGATCACGCCGAGATGCGCCTCGATGCGGTCAAGGATCTGATGTTCACGCTCTCGACCATGAACGGCCAGGATCGCGACCTCACCTCGGTCGATCTCTCCAACTTGGCCACGGTCTCGCGCTACCTCACCGGGGACGCCAGCGACCTGCTGGTGGCCGCCCGGCGTCTCGACGCCGAACAGCGCGCCGCCCAGCGGCAGGCCGTTCATCGGGCGCACGGGACGGGAGGTGGCCATGTCTGAGGTCATCGCCAAGATCCAGCGCGTGTCCCGCGCCTCGCTGGCCCACGCCGAGACCCTCGCCCGCGAATGGCTGCCCCAGGGCAGCCGCCGGGGCAGCGAGTGGGTCGCCCGCAACGTCGCCCGGGGCGACCGTGCCAGCGGCTCGTTCGGTGTGTCGCTGGTTAGCGGCAAGTGGAACGACTTTGCCGACAACAGCGCCCACGGCGGCGATCTGGTCTCGCTCTACAGCTACCTCAACGCCTGCCGTCAGGTCGACGCCGCCATGGCGATCGATCGCCGCCTGGGGCTGGGCGTGTTTCGCCGGGGCGTCACGCCACCGGTGAACGCCGCCGCCGAGGCCGCCGCGATGGTGGCCTATCGCCAACGCCTCGAGGACGACGCCGCCGAGCGGGAACACGCTCGCCAGGAAGCGGCGGACCGGGCGCGGTCGGCATGGCGCGCCGCACGGCCCGCGCCCTCGACGCATCCCTACCTGATGAACAAGGGCATCCCGGCCTACCACCTGCGTCAGTGTCGCCGTGGCTGGCTGCTGGTGCCGCTCCATTCCGGCGGCGAGCTGGTCAATCTGCAGTGGATCACGCCCAACGGGCAGAAGCGCTTTCTCAAGGGCGGGCAGGTCCAGGGTGCTTACGCCGTGATCGGCGAGATCGTGCCGGGTGGCCGGGTGTACGTCTGCGAAGGCTGGGCGACCGGGGCGACGCTCCATCGCCTTACCGGGGATCCCGCCGTGTGTGCCATGAACGCCGGCAACCTGCGCGCCGTCGCCGAAAAGCTGCGCAAGGCACTGAACGGTTCGCTGGATCTCGTTATCGCCGGCGACGACGACCGACAGACGGCGGGCAATCCCGGACGACAGGCGGCCAACGACGCCGCGCTAGCCGTCGGCGCGATGGTGCTCTATCCCAAGTGGCCGGACGACTGCCCCGACGATCTGACCGACTTCAACGACCTGTATCGCTGGCACCGTGCCCGGCTCGATGCCGAGCAGGCCGGAGGTGACCATGAGTGAATCGCAACCCACCCTCTCGCTGGTCGGCGAGCCAACGGCCCCCAACCTCGACCGCCTCGAGCGGCCCGCCTTCGCGGTCTACGAGGGACCGATCAGCGCCGATGGCAAGACGTTCCGCGCCGGGACGTGGTTCCACGGCATCAAGCACTCCAACGGCGACGAGGCCGGCCAGCCTTACGACGTCTGGATCTGCGCGCCGCTCCACGTCGACGCCGAGACCGTCAACAGCGACGACGGCAGCGTGGGGCGTCTGCTGCGCTTTCGTCACCGGGGCCGCTCGGTGGAACACGTCATGCCGATGGAAGCGCTCGCCGGCAAGGGCGAGGAAGTGTTGAAGGCGCTCATGCGCCAGGGGCTGGAGATCGAGTACAACCAGCGCCGCCACGTGCCGGCCTACATCGCCAGCCACCACGGCCTCGACCGCATCCTGGCCACCACCACCCGCCCGGGCTGGCACGACACCAGCGGCGCGTTCGTGCTTCCCAACCGGATCATCGGCGATGCCGACGTGCGCTTTCAGGACAGCGGCAAGGCCGCCCACCTCTTCACCGAGCGGGGCACGCTCGAGGCGTGGCAGGCCGAGGTGGCCCACTACTGCCAGGGTAACCCGGTGCTGATCCTGGCGGTGGGCTGCGCGCTGGCCGGGCCGCTGCTGTCCCGCGTCGGTGTCAACGGCGGCGGCGTGCATCTGGTCGGCGATTCCTCCAGCGGTAAATCGCTGGCGCAGTCCCTCGCCGCGTCGGTCTGGGGCAATCCCGGCGTCTTCGCCGCGTCCTGGGACATGTCCAAGGGCGGCATCGAGATCGAGGCCTCCTCGCGCAACGACACGGTGCTGATCCTCGACGAGATCAAGCGCGCCGATCCCAAGCGCGTCCAGGAGATGGCCTACGCCATCGCCAACGGGACCGGCAAGGGCACCATGACCCGGGAGCGGGAAGGACGGCCCAAGCTCTACTGGCGCGTGCTGGCGCTCTCCAGCGGCGAGCGCTCGCTCTCCGAACACGCGGCCATCTCGGGTAACAGCGCCCACGCCGGGGCCGAGCTACGCATGGTCGACGTCAACGCCGGCACCCGCACCTATCGGGCGTTCGATGACGTGCACGGCACCGATGGCGCGTCGTTCCACCGCCGACTGACCACGGCGGCCTCGCAGCACTTCGGCCAGATCGGGCCCGCGTTCGTCGAGCGGCTGGTGACGGAGAGCGACCCCGATCACTTTCACCGTCGCTTCAAGGAGGTGCGCCAGCGCTTCGAGACGTCGAGCCCCCAGGCGGGCCGGGTCGCCGACCGCTTCGCCGTCATCGGTCTGGCCGGCGAGCTCGGCATCGAATACGGCCTCCTACCCTGGCCGCCCACCAGTGCCGCCCGGGCCTGCCGGCAACTGTTCCTCGAGTGGCTCGCCAGCGTGGGCGACGGGAATGCCGAGGATCGCCAGATCCTGGCCGCCCTCTCCGACTTCATCGCCCTGCACGGCGATAGCCGGTTCTCCGACATCGCCGCCACGCTGCCCAACCCCAACGTGCGCCATCGCGCCGGGTACTTCGAGATCGACAACGGCAAGCGGCTCTATCTGTTCAACCGCGCCTCGCTGGCCGAGGCCGCCGACGGCTACGGACGCGCTCGCATCATCCGCACGCTCGAGACCAGCGGCGTGCTGGCCAAGAGCGATGGCAACCGCCACCAGAAGAACTATCGCCTGCCAGGGGGCGGATCGGCACGGTTCTTCGTCATCGATCCCGACAAGCTCGACAGCGACCGAGGCGCGACATGACCGATCCGCGCCCGGCCAATCCACCCCAGCCAGCCACCGAGACCAGGAGCGACACCCGCATGACCGACATGACCCACAACGCCGACAGCCACACGCAACCGACCGGAGAGACCGAGACCATGACCGACGCCAATGCCCGCCCCAAACTCGAGCGGGGCCGGCTTGCCCAGTGCGATTTTCGATTCGTGCCGTACGAGAGCGCGGTGGATCCCATGGAGCGGGAGCGTGTGCTCGCCCGGTTGGAGAAAACCCGAGCCGACTACCTCGAAAAGCGAGAGCAGCTAAAGGGCGCAGCCGAGAACGAAGCGACCATCGCCAAGATGAAAGCCGCCGCCGAGCGTCAGCGCGACGAGGCCAGCCAGAACTGGCAGCGTGAGTTTCGAGAAAACATGGGCGCTCAAAGCAAAAGCCTGCGCAGCCAGTGCAAGGCGGAACGCGAATGGCAGCTCGAGGCCGAGCAGCAGACCGAAATGCTGGAGCGGATCAAACCGCAAATGGAGTGGATGAGGCTCCAGACGCAGTTGGCGCGTGAAGCCTTCAGCCGCGCCCTCCGCCACGCTCGGAAGGCGGACAATCAGTCGGCGCTGTTCGACGCCATGGAGAGCCTGTTCGATTCGCCGCAAGGCGAGACGGTAGCGTCCCGCCTCCAGACGCTGAGAAGCCGGATCGAGGCCGACCTGTGCAACGATATCCCCTATATGTGGGCGGCTTTCGGCGCCGACGTCGGCACGCAACCGGGCCCCGACATCAAGCACCACATGAGTCCGGATCAGCGAGCGACGCTCGCGAACGAGGTCGAGCGATGCTATCTGGCCGCACTCGGTGAAATGGTGGTGGCTGCGGTGCCCAAAGGCATCGAACCCGTCAGCGACGAGACGCTGTCCGGGCTCGCACCTTTGAACTGCGAGGATGGGCGCAACATCTACGAGACTCACATCGGTCGAGTCAGGCGCGTCAATGAGCTGCAGGCCGAGCTCCAGATCCCCCACTAGCTCCGACTCCAATCACGTCTGATCGAGGCCTCCCCCATGGAGGCCTTTTTCATGCGTGGTCGGCGGCTCGCGTCGGAGAGCGACACGACAACCGGCCAGCCGAGACCGTCACCCCACCCAACCCCATCGCTCGCCAGAGAGGGAGTCTCTGCACCTGGACGGCGACCCGCCGACACCATGGCGACCGGCCCGGCCACCGAGAAAGGAGTTTTTCACAGGAACCTAGTTTTTGTGGCAACACTGGCAACAAGGCAACGCCCAGCAATGACGGGGGCTGTAGCGTTGCCTATAGGAATAAGGGAATGGCAACAATGGCAACACATCTCCTTGTATCAGTAGTCCCCCTCTGACCCTGTTGCCATTTTGAAAAGTGGCGGCAACGCGTTGCCATGCATAACTCATTGAAAATAAAGGATGTTACCACCGTTGCCGCGTTGCCACGATTTTTGAAAACAGTCAGGGGAATATTGGGGGATCTGAGACACACGACACCCACGGCGACGCACTGACCCCTTCACCTCCTGGCGAGCGATGGGGTTGGGTCTGTCACCCGATCCTGGCCAATAGAGATCGCTTGAGGGGGCACCAGAGCCAGCGAGAGCGTCCTGGTGCACCGACCCGACGTAATGGACCAAGATTGCCCGCCACGTTGCCTACAGCGGCACTATGACCCCGCCTCGGCAGTGCGCCCCCACGCCGCGCGATCAGCACCCCGCCCCGCCCGCGGGCTAAATGGGTCGAAAATTACGCAGATGCAGAAACCGCCCCGAGCCGCACTACTGCTGGCGCGGATGCGGGGGAGACGGTGCAGAAAAATTATGCGGATTTATGCAGTTTCACCCACTCCCAACGGTTAATAGAGGGTGAAAAACGCTCAAGTCTGTTCGCATGACGTCCGATAGACAAAAGGGGCATTCCTGAGAGAGCCTGAGTAAGTCAAAGTGTTACCATATGGTAACTGTGCGCTTAGTTCTGATCGTCTTACAGGGTCGGGACATCCTCAACTGCTGCATTCAACGACGGTTCGCTGTCGACGTCCCGCCTGTGCGCTAAATGGGGCGGTGTTGATGCAGCGTTGCATAGGACTTCAGGTCAGATAAGAACTGGGGGCGGGGCGAGTGAAGGGGCGGACAAATAGTGTGGGATGACGCGTTTTGATGCGTCGCGAGATCTTCTGATTAAGGCCTACCTACCGCCTAAGAATCTTTGCCGTCGTTTTCAGTAAATCATAGCCAGTTTATGCGCTATTAGAATTGCTTACATTGATCGATAGAATGCCTGGTTCAAGGTCGAAATTAAGATACACAAGTGGTGGTTAATATCTTGTGGGAAAATTCCTGCCCTTGCTAAATAAAGAGAGAGTGGATGACGGAAATGTTCGTGAAAATTGATGACACGGAAGAAATTCGCCAGGGCGATATTATCCGTAAACTCAACCCCAAGACAGGTGAAGCAGAGAGGCTTGGAATGGTGATTACAGCAGATTGCGATATCGCCAATAAGAAAGCCAGCGAACGCTACACCTGGTTGGAAATCGTGCCAATGACAACCTACATAAAAGGCCCTTGGGCAGAAGAGCAGTTGCGCAAGCTCTCCAAGAAGCGTTCCAACGCGATATGCGATTATCTAAATGCTCAGATACGTAAACAGCAGCTCGGTCTTGCGGCACTTACACACGAGTCATTGAGGCAATGGCTGCGCAGCAATACTGCCGAAGGAATCCTGACGAGTGCTACCGGTAAGGCACCAACACCTGATAGCAAGTCGCTGCGCGATCTCCAAGGCTTTGCGCTCACGGTGAACACCGACGAAACTCAGAGCGCTTTCAACCGTTTGAAGGCCGCATGGACACTCTTCGGCGTCGAAGAGAGGACTCAGCGGGAAAGCATACGCAATGCTTTAAAAGACGACGGCGGCTTCCCGGACTATTTCGTACTTCCAGAGCTGCCCCGGCAGCCCGGGTTCGGCTATGTGGTAATGCTGCGCTCAATGCGGACCATTATGGCCTTCGACCTGTACCTCACAGAGCAGGACGCTCGTATCAATGACCACCCGCGTGCTTTTCATCGCTTAGGCCGTCTTAGCGACGGCGTGCGCTTCTCGATCACGCAGAAACTGGCATTCCTCTTCTCACGTATTGGCATGCCCACGTCCTTCGAGTCTGCCTGCGAAACCGCAGCCGAACTCACGGTCGAGGAAATATTTGAAAATAATACGAACGAGGTAAGAACATGACGACGACCTTATCCGCCCTTGTAATTGACCAAAAGGCCATAAACATCCTAGATCGAGCATTTATAGAGGATGCTTGGCTGCAGAAGTTCGAGGTGCCGCAGAATGCTGATGGTTTGCGCCGCGTGGAATCGAAAGACATCGTCTATCTGCTGTCAAGGAATGCAGACATATGCGATAGCTACCTGATAATTGATACTGGTGTATTCGCTCCCGCGACCGGGCTTGCCAAGCCACGCACGGCTTTTGAGAGGGTGCTTCGCGTGGCTTTGCGCCACTTCGACCGCAATATTGCCATTCCCGTGCAGTGGCAGCCGTATCACGCCGGCTCACGGCTTTCGATTTTCGCGCAGTCTATCCGCGACACTCAGCAACGGATCTACTTTGATCAATCACCTGATGGCACCAACAATCTTTATGCATTTGCCGTCACTAGCAACCCAGAAGATTTGGATGGAGTGTCGGAGGATCGCGCGTTGTATAGACGCGCGGTGGAAGGAATCTGTGATGCACTGCTAGCAGATCCTCCGGCTTCTCCGCCCGTGGGGAACTTTGGAGTTCTTCTGTCCGAGCCTCTTGTTCGACTGGCGAGTGCGGGGACATTACAGGAGTGGTATGACAAGCGCTTGAACCGCGAGCAGCGCACATTCGTCGATCAATCGCATGACAGGCCCGTGCGGCTGCGTGGAGCCGCAGGCACAGGCAAAACACAATCAATGGTAGTGAAGTGTTTACGCGATCTGTATGCCGAAACTGACGGGGACAAAACTTTCGCATTCTTGACCCACAGCTCTGCATTGGCCCATACGATCGTGCGAGGCATGCTACACGCACTAGACCCCACGGAACGTTGGACATTCCTCAAGACCCCTTCCGGGCAGCCTAAGCTTTGGATCGGTACCGTTTATGAGTTGGCGCAGGAGAAGTTGGGCTACGAGAAGAAGGGCCTGAAGCCCTTATCTCTGGACGGTAGTGATGGTCGAGAGTACCAGCGGATGCTAATTAAGCAGGCCATCGATCAAGTTGTGCAGGACCCTCGTATCGTACTTGATATATTTCCCGGATGTCCTGATTTTCAGAAGCGACTGGAGCATTGCGAAGAAGACGCCTCGCTCGTTGACGAACTCATGAACGAGTTTGCCTGCGTGCTGGACTTAGAAGCTATCAAGAAGGATACCCACGAAGCCAACCGTTACGCGCGCGGCTCTAGGGAGCCCTGGCAGATGGTTTTACCCAGTGAAGCCCATCGGCGCGTAGTCCTAGAGATCCATGATGTCTATCG
Source organism: Salinicola lusitanus (assembly GCF_003206045.1). Classification (GTDB taxonomy): domain Bacteria; phylum Pseudomonadota; class Gammaproteobacteria; order Pseudomonadales; family Halomonadaceae; genus Salinicola; species Salinicola lusitanus. Next base: position 155,199 of record NZ_PZJM01000009.1, on the reverse strand, counting down.
GGCATTACTGCGAACGGAGAAGATGCTCAGCATGGACCAAATGATCGCTGACTTCGACGGCTACCTCGACACCCATGAATGGGGGGCGCTGCGCGAGCGGGATGGTTTTGATTTAGTATTTGTCGACGAATACCACTACTTCACGCGCGCCGAAGCTATGTTGCTCCATAACTTATTTAAGACGCGAGCACAGATTGGCGGCCGCTGGCCGTTACTCATGGCATACGATATAAAGCAGAGCACCAGCGACATCGCCATTAGTGGAGGAATGGAGAAGTTCCGTAATCCTGGAGTCGGTGAATCCGTTCTGACTGAACTCAAACAGGTCTATCGCTCGACACCACAGATCACCGCGTTCCTGCGTGACCTCGATGCTGCTTTCCCGGCCATGGACTTAGAGGGCGAGTACGCCACTTATGTGGTCGACTCGCAGCAAGAGGACGGCGAAACGCCCACTCTCATCGTTTACGAAACTGACATTAAACTAGTCGATAGCGTGTTTGAGCAAGCCGCCCGTATGGCTCGTGAAATCGATGGCGGCGGTAGCCAAGTGGCTGTGTTGTGCCTGAACGAGGAGCTGTTTGGTAAGATTCGCGTCGCCGGTCGCGTTCGGGAAAAATTTGTGCCGATCACATCGCGCGAAGACTTCAAAGAGCTGCGTTACGCAAAAAAGAAATGCGTCTTCAGCATGCCGGAGTTTGTGGCAGGGCTACAGTTTCACACTGTATTTCTCATCCATGTGAACAGTGCGGACTACGACGAAGAACAAAGCCAAGGCTCACGTCGACGCTATGTATCGCGCATCTATCTCGGCGCGAGTCGGGCCGCGTGTAACATTGTGCTGGCAAGCTCCAAGGAATTAGGCGGGCCATGTCAATTGTTGGATGTGCCGTTGGCCAACGAAACCTTGCGGCGCGTTAGCTAAAAACTTCGCATTAGCGGATGGCGAAGATTGTGCCAACGTTTGCTCCCTACTGGCTTTGCTTGCTCGAATTGGCCGCTATCAATGCTCTGGTTAAAACAGCGCGGAAGAAAAGTTTGCAAGCGGTCAGTAGGGGCAGCTGCCCATAGACGTGCTCTCTAGGCGGCCTGGAGCGGTAGCTACATGGTCGCAGGTGGGGCGGCCATACGGTTAGCTATGAGGCTGAGAGGTATATTGTATGGTATATCTAGATTTTCGAACTTAGGGAATTTTAAACTAAAACAGATATTTACCTGTCATTATAGAATCCTGCTGGGCGCGCCATCTGGACTTCCTGAACCTTCCGAGAACGTCCAAAAATCGTAAGCAAAACGCTTATAAATCAGTAGTTTTTAGTCCTTTCCCTTCCTAAGCGTTCCTACCGAATCCAGCCGCAATGTGGTACAGATCAGGGTTTATAACCCCCTGTTCGTAAAACCTCGCTATACCCCAGTGCCTCTAACTATCAGAAAAACCGAATCAATCGCCGTCATCTGGCCAGGTCAGAATCTCCATGCCGGAATAGGGCTTTTGCCTACAGGCTTCCAGCCTGCTGCTTAGATCACCCACGTGGATCTCGAGCTTATGGCCATCAGGATCGAGGAAGTAGAACGAATCTCCCTCGCTTCGATTCTGCCGCCACGCTTTCACGCCCTTGGCTTTCAGGTGTTCGACGGTGGGCGTGAATTCATCGGCCGTAACCGTGAAGGCGTAGTGTGTGTATTCGGGATGCGGTTCGCTGCCGCGGTGCTCGTCCAGGGTGAGACAAAGCCATAATCCCTCAAGCGATAGGTACGCTCCCGTATCCCACTGGGCATTCAGCGTCAGCCCAAGCGTTTCCCGGTAAAATTCAGTGCTTCTACTCAACTCAGAGACGGCGAGTGTTAGGTGGTTTAGACCCTTGAGCATGCTTGGCTCCTGCATGTGACAGATTTTTCTGAATCTCACGAGGATCAGAGCATCGCAATCGCTGGCCATCAATGAAAGCTGCGGGGTCGAAGGATCGGGCCGGGAAGTGAAACGACCGCTGGCCAGCCTCGACCGTAACCCCATCCAACCCCTTCGCGTGTCAGGAGGGAGGGAGTTTGCCCAATCCTAGGTTCAATGGCGTTCGACACGTTGGAGGAAGGAATCAGGAACACTCAGGCTATTTCCCTCTGGTCCCACTAAGAAATCACGTGTGTAACAACGCATTGGGAAGATGAGAAACGTTACCGATTGTGAAGCGACGCAGAATTGCACAATCATGCGGTTGATCATTCGCCCCCTGGCGAGCGAATTGGGTAAATTGAAGCCATGACGACTTTTCCCGCGAACGCCATCCGTATCATTTGTATCCTGCACGGCAGGGTGGGGTAGCGTTCGCCTTTCACCACCTGCCTCCGACGTCGGGTGATCATCTCTTCCAGGAGGCCAAGTCGAGAGCCTCCCATGGCAGACAATCCTTCCGCTGAATCACATCCCGTCGCCGCTCTCATTCGGCAGGCCGACCGTCTGATCACCGCCGAGGACTTTGACCGTCTAATGGCGATCTATGATGAGGACGCCACCCTGGTGGTGAAGCCTGGCCTAGTCGTATCCGGCAGAGCACGCATTCGACTAGCATTCGAAGCCATCGCCGATCACTTCGAGCATCGGCTGACCGTGACCCAGGGAGCCATGGAGATCGTCGAAGGCAGCGACACCGCGCTGGTAGTCATGGAAACACTGCTCGAGATTCCAAATGGCGACGGTGGAGCGCTCATACCAATGAGACGTAAGGCTACGTATGTCTTCCGCCGCTCAGCGGACGGGCAATGGCCCTGCACCGTCGACAACTCCTATGGCACAGATCTTCTCGAGGACGCTTCTGGGCGCTGTAGTGCTCTAGCAGCGTACGGCTCGAGGTGGCTGCTCGAGCCCTCTTCTAGCAGCGAGTAAGCGGCTATGTCTGAGTCGCGCTCACGTGGCCAGCTTTCGCCGCTCGATCCGCTTGCGACTCGCTGGCGCGCTGTCGACTCCCCGCCCCGCCCGTGCGCTAAATGGGTCGGTTTTGTTGCAATGGCAGCGGTGGGTTCAAACTGCGCGGTTACTGGGCGGCGCGGCGACTAGTGGAAAAAACGATGCGAAATGATGCATTTTGCTGCTTACTCGACGAAAGGCTACTCACACCAGATAGAGATGTAGGATCAGATGTGCCAAATTGATACAAAAGATGATGCTGTCAAGGCTTGATGAGGCTCAGGCTGTCCACACAAGCGGGATGTTAGCTATTTGTCGGATACCTTGGACAGCTCACTCGTAAAGCAGCATCAGACGCCAGATAGCGAGCACACTTTGATAAAGGTTAAAGGGGGTATAAGTGAAAAATGTTCGTCTAATAACAAGTGAGCGTTCGGAGTATCAAAGCACTATTATCCATACAGGAAAAGATTACACGTTGAATGAGATGAGATTTTTGTTGAGTTTTTTAGAATCGGTTGAGATAACGAAAAAGAGTTTTGCTTGTTTCAATGTGAGTGTGGATGGAGCTGAAGATTCAAATTATCTTGAAAATAAAGTAAAGATGGCAGTTTCCGATGATTGTATGCGCATCAGCATCAATAATAAATCACAGTATTCAGATCTGGCCAGGGACATCGTATGTCGAGCATTGAAACAACAAGGTCTTTGGGATTAATTCCGTTCAATTTTCATCGCTTAGATACTAATAACATAGTTGCTGCTAGTATTTCTGGTGACTATATCTTTCTAAAGCAAAATGAGTTATGTACTTTACTTAAAAAGCCGGACGAACTGAGCAGTAAGTTAAAAAACCAGCTAGAAGCAAAATATTTCGTTGCTCCAGAAGGGCGACTTAAAAGGTCTAGTTTAAGGCTTATCCAGTCGCGAATTATCTCAAAGAAGGAAACCGTTTTAGGGGGAGTGTCATTATTTATTGTCGTTCCAACACTACAATGCGAGCATACCTGTCAGTATTGCCAAGTTAGTAGAAGCCTAAATGATACGAACTATTCGTTGTCAAAAAAAGATGTTGATAAGATAGCTGAGGCTGTGTTTCAAACATCATCAAATGCCATAACAATTGAGTTTCAAGGTGGCGATCCCTTACTGCGCTTTGATCTGATTCGTTATGCAATTGATGAAATAGACAAGAAAAGAAGCGATAGTGATAAAAAGATTCGCTTCGTAATAACCTCCACTTTACACCAGCTAACGGCGGAAATGTGCGAGTACTTCAGGGCTAAGGATGTGTATCTTTCCACAAGTATCGATGGACCTGCATGGTTGCATAATGTTAATCGACCTATCCCAGGGAAAAATTCTTTTGAAAGAACAGTAGAAGGTATCAAGCTGGCGCGTGATTTGATAGGAGCGGATCGAGTCTCTGCTTTGATGACCACGACAAGAAAATCGCTGAATTACGCCAATGAGATAGTTGATGAATATATAAGACTTGGGTTCAATGAAATATTCATACGCCCCTTAAGTTTGTACGGTTTTGCTAATCGGAATATAAAAAGGCTGGGTTATACAGTCCAGGATTTCTTGGATTTTTACGACCAGGCATTCAATAGAGTTCTATATTGGAATCGACAAGGTGTAGAATTACGGGAAGCCACGGCTTCACTAATTTTCAATAAAATTTTATCACCGTTTGACGCCGGCTATGTAGATTTGCAAAGTCCCAATGGAGCCGGTCTCGCCACTTTAGTTTTTAACTATGATGGCTTTGTCTATCCAAGTGACGAAGCTAGAATGCTCGCTGAGACTGGCGACCAAAGTTTGCGTCTTGGAGAGATTGGGGAACACCTAAGTCATTACAGAAACCATGATGTTGTTAAAAGCATCGTTGCTAGCAGTCTTTCCGCCGAAAGAGATGGTTGCAAACAGTGTGCTTTCAACAATTATTGCGGTCCTGATCCTGTTAGTGAACAGGCCCAAAACGGTTTCATGGGGGGCAATGTATTGGAAACTGATCACTGCAAAAGGAATAAATGGTTTTTCGACTATTTTTTCAAGAAGCTGAAAAATGCTGATCCATGTGATTTAGACTTGGCATATCAATGGGCTTACCCAGCGAGTTAGAGGATGACATGAGAAAAATTACTGCTCTAACAAGCGGCTTTAATCAAAGAGTCGTAGCTAGGATATGTCATCTAGAAAATATCCAAAACGAGTGGAGGTCGGACCTCAATTTTATTGTAAAAATTGAAGACTCAAAGAGTTTGGAATTGCTGTTAAAGCTTTCTGAAGCGGGTGTTAATAACGTCTGGCCTATGGCCAGGGCTAAAGAAATATTGTCGTCATGGGCTTGGGAGTGGGTAGTAACTGACTTTGACTTTGTTTTCGATGGGGACGTCGTAGCCACACATGATGGGATGAATCATGTACATGTGCTTTATAGGGAGGCAGATTCTCACCACACGGTATTTCTCACCAATAGGTGTAATAGCAATTGCTTGATGTGCTCGCAGCCCCCTACACGTCATGACGATTCATGGCTGATCGATGAAGCGATTGAAGTTTCACGGCATATTCGTGACAATCCTAAGAATATCGGCTTCACAGGTGGGGAGCCTTTATTATTAAGTGACGATCTCAAAATTGTCTTTGACACATTTTTTCAAGATCATCCCATGACTGAATTCGACATTCTTAGTAACGGTCGTTTGCTCTCGGACTCTACTCACGCAAAAAATCTACTGAGAGACCTTAAAGCTAATGTCACTTGGATGATCCCTCTTTATGGACATGTTGAGTATCTTCACGACTTCGTTGTACAAAGATATGGCGCCTTCGACGAAACGCTGCTGGGAATGCTTGAACTTCACAGCTACCAGCAGTTAATACAAGTTAGAACGGTTTTAATAGAGCCGGTGCTTGAAAACTTAACAGAGCTTTGTGAGTTTATTGGAAGAAACCTTCCTTTCGTTAGAGAAGTCGCGTTGATGGGATGCGAGCCCATCGGATTCGCCTTGGCGAATCGTGATGTTTGCAATACAGATCTTAGAAAATGGCACTCATCTCTCCAAGAGAGCGTGCGAATTTTGGAGAGGTATCGGGTACCTGTGGTTTTGATGAACATGCCTCTGTGTGTGCTACCTAACAGTTTAAAAAAATACGCGCAGAAGAGTATATCTGACTGGAAACAAAAATTTCTACCAGAGTGCGACGGTTGTGCTGAACAGCCAGATTGCTCCGGTGTTTTTGAATGGTTCGACCCTTCCAAAGAGCTTACAAAATTAGAAAAAATTGAGGTGGTCCAATATGCCTAGGTTCATTAAATCACTATCACTTTTTCTGGCTGGTGCAGCAGGTTTCAATGCGAATGCTAGCGCGACTGAAATAACGTCAGATACGAAATTCACACCAGATCTGACTCCTATTAGTCTCCGTCCGCTGAACATGCCGGGCGACAATATGTATGCAGCGCACCGGTCCCATTCCTCGCATTCATCTCATGCATCGCACCGCTCTGGCAGCGGATCTTATTCTGCGCCGAGTAAAAGATATAGCTCACCACGTCCGCCATTACCCAGCTCAGGAGTGAGGAGAGGAACTACAGGGTCGAGCCAACCGGTAGATCCAGGCCGGCCCGCTACGGTGACCTCTCGCAGTGGCAATGATATTGATCCTTCAGATGTTTCTCTGCAGGATCTTGTGAGGCGAGTTCAACTCGCCTTGGTCGTGCAGGGTTACGAGCCGGGAAGTGTGGATGGAGTCATGGGGCCGAAAACTAGATCTGCTTTGCGCAGCTTCCAGAAAGACAATCATTTAGAAGTCACTGGTCGAATGACAAACGAAACTTTGAATTCGCTAAATGTAGTAGCTCGATGAAGCTGAACCACGTATTCACTCATGTCTGTGCTTTAGGGGCTGGCATTGGTATTGGAGTGTGTAGTCTATGGGCTTATGAAAATATTGAATCTAAATTGACAATGTCCAAAAATGCTAACAACTACAAGCGGCTAGCGTATGAATGCGACATGGCGATGCATGAAGAAGTTACAATTAGACAGCTTGAATTTGAAAGAGAGCAATTGCCTGATATGCGGCTTAGCGCTGACGTTGGTATGTTAGTGTGCCACGAGTATGACAAGCTGAGGAAAAAGATGCTCTCCGAGGGTGTATCAGACAATGAGCTTGCCATTCTGGGTCTTGAGGCACTTGAGAATGAGCAAATAACGGTTGAGCAAATGGTAGATTCACATCGAATGGATCGTATGTGATGAAATTGGCTATTATATTTTTAGTTAGTTTAACTCAAATGATAGCCTCCTTAGCAAATGCAGAACGAATTGTTTATGATGATCCATTGATTAGAAAAGTGTTTGCGGCATACTCTGTGGAGAGATATTTTCCTGCCCAGCCATTATTAAATGACGAAATTAGGTTGGGGCGCGCTCTATTCTTCGACCCACTTTTAAGTGGGCCAAAAAATGTTGCCTGTGCAGCGTGCCACATTCGAAGCGCCGGTAGTGTTGATGGTTTAACATTCCCAGTAGGGGTCGGGGGACAAGGAGTCGGTAATAAGAGGCTAGAATCAGGTAGCGCTTATATTATACCTAGAAATGTTTTGCCCTTTGTTAATCGCAGTAGTGATGAATTTTCCTCGTATTTTTGGGATGGACGGGTACAAGCTGGAGTAGGCGCAACCATTGAGACTCCTCTTGGGGAAAACTTGCCTGACGGGTTTCGTAATCTCCTAGCGGCTGCGGCAATTTTCCCTTTAATCGAGTCTGATGAGATGCTCGGTAGGTCACGCGATAGAGTTGGAAATTCCAGCAATAACCTGCACCATGAGCTCGTTGACTCGTCGGTCGACTCTGACAATTTTCAGGAGCGCTCTGTTGACGTGTTCTCTAATATAATGAAACGGCTAATAGGTAGTGAAGAATCACTCACACCAACTCAGGCCGAATATAGAAAGTTGTTTGGCAACGCTTACCCTTATGCTAAATCATTTACTATTGTCGATGTTGGGAATGCCCTTTCATCTTATATAGATTTCGCTTTTAGAGTTGGCCGGTCTCCATTTGATCGGTATGTGTCTGGGGATGATAATGCGATTACCGTCTCACAAAAAGCCGGTGCCATTGTTTTTTGGGGGAAAGGGCGTTGTGCAGTATGTCACTCTAATAGTGAGTTCTCAGACTTCAAGTTTCATAGTTTAGCCGTGCCTCAGCTATCAGTCGGAAAGAATGGAGCTAATCTCGATTACGGTCGAGGTAAAGCCACTGGGGAAGCCGATGAGAGATTTCTATTTAGGACTCCTCCGCTCCGCAATGTAACTAAAACCGGTCCTTGGGGGCATAATGGGTCATTCAATAAGTTGTCCGATATCATTATCCACCATTTCAATCCAGTGCCATACCTTTATAGAGCGCAGCGAAATGACCCGAGTGAGGCGCAGATGGCAGGTAGACTACTACGATATCGCTCACCAATTCTGGCGGAAATTTTCCCGATTTCAGAAGCGGATGTCGAAAATTTGGTGTCCTTTATGAGCGCTTTGGATTCCGATTTCTTAGCCTCCGACGAGGAGGCGATACCTAAACGAGTTCCTTCTGGTATGAATCAGTTCATTAAGCATGAGTAGTTTCTTGAGTTGATAGATTTCCAAGTTCAAGTTATATGATTGGTTTTTACAGGATGTTATCTTGAAGAAGCTTTTTTGTTATCACTGGTAATTTCTTTGCTAGCTGCTGCGCCAATCGAGTCTTCCACCTAATTAACGATTGGAAGCTGGAATATAAAGCATTTGGGATGGGGTAATGGAAAACGCTTAGATGTTGTGAAAAGTCCTAAGTGGTGGTGGTTTATGGGTGCTTGAAGAGGTCATGGATTTAGATGCCATGCCTGATCTTGAAAAATCTTTGGAGATACAGACAGGTGAGGGTTGGAGTTCGATGACCTCTCATTTATTCGGTCGAAATAGATACCATGAGAGCTACGCGTTTGTCTGGCGTGATAGTGCTGTCGAATATGCGTAAGGAGTATTAGTATATTTAGATCCAAAAGATATTTTTTGCCCGTGAGCCATTCATGTCGCAATTTAGAGATAAATCAGACCATTTCCTTTATACCTTGGCTGCTTTACATATTGTCTACGGTGACGGCTAGAAAGATCGCCAACTTGAAGTGAGCGAGCTTTTAAATGTCTGGCGGTGGATGAGTGATATTTTTCCTGAGAGCCATTTGGTAATTGCTGGGGGTTTTAATTCACCACCCTCTGATTCAGCTTGGCAGAAATTAAGGTCTATCGGGCTGGAACCCGCTATAAAGTTTGGTGCTTCAACTCTGATAAAGGCTGATGATAAATTTTCTAATTTGTACGACGATTTTTGGTATAACAGTTCTGATTTCGAAATAACTCATTCTGGCGTAATAAATTACCCCAAAATGCTAGGGGTGATTCACGATATCGCAAGAAGTGTTGTCTTAGATCATGCACCGATCATCTTCACGACAGGGGAGGCCGTTCCACGTTTCACTAACATTTCACATTGACCACAGATGAAGAATATCAGCCCTTCTCGTCTGTTCCTATTAACAGCAATTGATAATAGCTGTCGTTTACGTGTGTAGAGACCGATTCCCCCGAGAGATGCAATGATATAGATAAAGGTATAGAAATATTTTATAAGATAAAGAACGTGATAAAAACAGATATCTATGCCTATTATTCTAATCCTGCTGGTCGCTATATGAGTCCCCCCTGGGATCGCCTTTGATGTGCTGTGTCGCCGTTGTCCGGCTCGAGATGGGGGCACATCAGCTCGCGGAACCAGGCGACGAAGGCGTCGACCCGCGGGGTCCGATTCTGGCGGTGGGGATAGAGTATCGAGACGTCGAGTGGCTCGGCGGTAAACGTCGGCAATAGCTCGACCAGGGTGCCGTCCCGGAGCTGGTCGAGAACGTCGTAGCGGGGGACCTGGATGATCCCGAGCCCTGCCTCGCAGCAGGCGATGTAGTTCTCGGCATTGTTGACCAATACCTGGCAGGGCAGTTCCAGGCGCTGCGGGGCCCCCTCGCTATGGTAGTCGAACGTACTGGCGTCACCGGTGGCCGTCTCGCTGGCGGCGTAGCCGACCAGACGATGGCCCTGCGTCAGGAGCTGATCGAGCGTCTGGGGCACGCCATGGCGGGAGAGATACTCATGGCTGGCGCAGTTGACGATCTTCACTCGCCCAAGCCGCTGGACCACCAGCGTGCTGTCTTGTAGCGGGCCGAAGCGAACGGCGCAGTCGATGCCTTCGGCGATCAGATCCACCGGGCGATCGGTGGCTCGCAACTGCAACTGGAGGTTGGTGTGCCGTGCCAACCAGTCGGGCAGTGCCGGCGTCAGCAGGCGACGACCGACTCGGCTGGGAACGTCGACGGTGAGCCGCCCGGAGAGTTCGAGATGGGGCGGCAGGAACATGCGCTCCAGACGGTCGTTCTCCTCGATCAGATAGCGAGCCCGGACGAGCAGCCGTTCACCGTCATGGGTCAGGTGAACCTGTCGGGTACTGCGATTCAGCAGACGCGTGCCGATGGCTTTCTCCAGGCGCTGGATCGCCAGCGAGACCGAGGCCCGTGGCCACTCCAGCTTGTGCGCGGCGCGCGTGAAACTGCCCAGCTCGGCGACCGTGACGAAGGCTCGCAGGCGGTCGATTCTGTCGGCGCGGTGCCCGCCGAGGTGCCGCGATGGGCGGTCGTCGGGAGGCGTCACCATGGGGGCACTCCCCGGCGGGACTTTGGCGGCCACACCCTTGCCGGGGCCAGAACCTGGGCGGCGAGGCACGGCAGCAAGCTCTGCGACGTACCGAGCAGGTGCAGGTAGGTGCGCGGGAAGTGGGCTGGCGGGCGGCTCGCGAACGCGTGAACCCGGTCGAACGGCAGCCCGATGCGGCGCCCCGGTGCTTCCCTGTCGCCGCGCCGGCGTATCAGGGGGTGGTTGCGTTCCGCCACTGCCGTTCTCCTTCCGCCTCGTATCGCCAGTCTCTGGCGCTTGCCCGCCAGGCTACTTGGTCGTGTAGCCACCGTTGGTCAGGATCGTCTGGCCCGTCATCCACCAGCCTTCGGTGACCAGATGACGAATCAACGGTACCACGTCCTCGATGTCGGTCAGTCCCGTCTTGCTGAACGATGACAGGGCGGCGGCGGATTTATGGAATGCCACGGCGTCCTCGCCCTCCTGGCCATAGAAGAATGGCGTGTCCATCGGGCCGGGGCCGACGGCGGTGACGGAAATGCCGCGTTCGCCGAACTCGTGCGCGGCGGCTCGGGTGAAGTGTTCCACCGGCGCCTTGGCCCCGGCATAGGTAGAGTAGAAGGGGGTGAATGCGCCCAGTAGCGAGGTCACCAGAGTGACGATCTTGCCATGGTCGTCGAGCGTGCGACCGGCTTCCTTGAGGAAGAAGAAGGCGCTCTTGGCGTTGATGTCGAACATGCGGTCGTACTCGGCCTCGCTGATCTCCAGCATCGGCTTTTTCAGCACCATGCCGACGGTGTTGACGGCGATGTCCAGGCTACCGAAGTGCGCCTTGGCGTCGTCGAACAGCCGGGTGACGTTGGCGGGTCGAGTCAGGTCTCCCGGGAACAGCTCAGCCTCGGCGCCAAGGGCCTTCACCTCGCGAGCCGTTTCCTCGGCCGCGTCGCGGGAGGCGTCGCTGTGATAGTGGATCGCGATGGCCTGGGCGCCGTTGCGAGCCAGGTCGCGGGCCAGCAGGCCTCCCAGGTTCTTGGCACCCCCGGCAATCAGCACGACTTTGTTCTGAAGCGTATGGTCAGCCATGACGGCACTCCTTGTGAGTCGGTGTGATGAATGTCCCGATGACAAGAAGCAGTCTAGTGATTCGTCTTCGCCAGATAATGCCCCTGGCCCGAACAACACTATCCAAGGCGATCGACCAATCGGCAGTTCCATCCGCCGCGCCTGATGCCCGTCGGCTGATTGTCCGGTAGCGTGGAGGAGACGAGGGTGCCGCCCAGGCCTCGAACGCCTGGTAACAAGGAGAGCAACATGAATTGGGAATTCCTACTCGTGTTCTTGCCGGCGTGTTTTGCCTTGAACATGGCGTTCGGGCCGAACAATCTGCTGGCGACGACCAACGCCGCGCGCGTGGGCCCGTTCAAGGCGGTCATCGCTTCGCTTGGACGCATCGCTGCCTTTATTCCCATGATCGCGATCGCCGGTATCGGGCTCGGCACGCTGCTGACGACCTCGATGTGGTTTTTCACCCTCGTCAAATGGATCGGCGCAGCCTACCTGGCGTGGTTGGGGTTGAAACTGTTGCTTGGCGCGCCACGAGCCGTGGAGTTCGAGGATTCCGTGCCCCGTTCAGTTGGCTCTCTGATGAGACAGGAGTTCCTGGTCGCCGCCGGCAATCCCAAGGCGATTCTGATTTTCACGGCCTTTCTTCCGCAGTTCGTCGCGCCCGATCACTATGCCCTGAGCTTCACGATCCTGGGGACGCTGTTTCTGGCGATGGAGGTGTTGGCAGTCGCGGTGTATGCCGTCCTGGGCAGCAGGATCGGCAAGTACCTGCGCAGCGGCAGAGCCATGCAGTGGTTCAACCGTGCCAGCGGCAGCCTGATGCTGCTCTTCAGCCTGGGGCTGTTGGCGATGAAACGACCGGATAGCTGAGGGCTGAACGATGGTAGCGTTCAGCCGCGACTTTCCACAGGGGCGTGGTCCGCGGATGCCCGACCGGCTAGCCTCGTCGGCGGTATCTGGCCGGTGGCAGCCGCTGGCCGCGCCGGCTGAGGATGAGCTGTCGTATGCGGTCGGCTATCCAGGCCTTGGCGAGGTTCTCCTCATCGAATTGGCAATCGGCGATAACGATAGTGTGGTTCTTGCCAGGTACATGGAACGAGGGGTGATAGGCTGCCAAGCGCCCGCCCTCGTGGCGGGGGCAGGCCCCGTAGCGAGTTTCCACGTCGGGCACGCCCGCCTCGCAGATGTGGAGATCATAGGCGGTGGCGATCTGATGACTGGCGTAGTCGAACCGCTGCAAGGCCGTGGTGTGACGCCGTCGGGCGCGACCGTCGTCTTCCGATAAAGGCAGACCATCGGGGCTGGAACGATGCATTTCATCCTCGACACGGGACGCGGCAGATAGCTTGTGTACCAAATGTACATAAAAGGGGTCTTGAGTACAAACTTCGTACGGCGATGAAGTCTGACGAGGGAGCACCGCTCTCTGTGGGGTCAATCCTCGGTGTCGGATCGGGGCGTGGCGTTCGTCGCTGCCAGGTAGTCCGCCCTGGCGTCTTCGCTGCGATATCGCTGGTGTTCGAGATTGGAGAGACGTCTGGCGATCTGTTCGAGGAGCAGTAGATCGGCTTCATCCATTTCGCCGGACAATACGGCCTGCTCTATCTGGCGCAGCGCCTCGGCGGACCTCTCGGACGGCTGTCGAGTGCGGGTGGGGGAGGGTTCGCGGACATCCAGGGAGGCGGCGTCGGCGTCAGGGGGCGTCGGCGTGTCGCTTCTCAGCATCTCCCCCCGGCCGTAGTCTAGCCACTCTTCACGGATACCGAGCCAACGGGCCAGCGCGACCTTTCTGTCATGGCCCGGGCGAGCTTCCCCGTTCAGCCATTTGCTGGCGGCCTTGGGCGTGACACGCATGGCTCGGGCCAGGCGTGCGCCCATCCCATAGCCGTCCTTGCCTGCGCGACGGAGCGCCATGTGAAGTCGGGAGCTGAACTCATCCCGGTTACCGGTGTGAACCATGGGTTCAATGTTCCCACCGGTTGAATGTACTTTCAGTACCTGATAATCATGTACTCGAAGTACAGGTAAAGGGGGTTGTCATGAGCGCGATCCGTCTTGCGGTCGAGCAACTCGGTGGCGTGTCACGCTGCGCCCGGATCTGCGGGGTCTCGCCGTCGGCGGTCTGCAAGTGGCTACGCCGGGAGCGGCTGCCCCGCACGGAGTACACCGGTGAAACCCACCATGCGACGAGAATGGCCGAGGCAAGCGAGGGTGCCTTCACGGCCGCGTGGTTGCTGGCTAATGCCGGTCCCACGACGCCCTTCGCGGCGGCCGGCGACCCGTTGGCCGCCGAGGACCCGCCTGGCGCGGAAGGCTCGACCGAGCAGACCGATGCTCATCCGCAGGGGCGTAGCGCATCGATGACACGATAACGCAACGAATTCATTGATTTAACCGAAGGTTTTTTTAATCAGATGTTAAGGAGGTCAGCCAATAAAAAGGCCCAGCCGAAACTGGGCAAAAGTCAGACCATGAGGGTGGATAATAACAATAATAGCTGTGGAAATGTGATTGTTATTTTACTGTATTTGGCAAAGTGCCAAAAGGTTTTTCCTATTATTGTCGTCCTGTATTTGGTAGGGGATTCTCGGAAATATTGATTTTACTTATATAGAATTAACCTGATTAGAATTCAATTTATTATTGCTTTCTTCTTCACAGGTTTTGAGAACAGCACGATTTCGACCGCCACGCTTTGCCTCGTAGAGTGCATCGTCCGCTCTCTTCATCCAGCGCTTGACATCGTCGGTAGGGTGCAGTCCGGTAATACCCAGGGAGGTTGTGATTTGGCAGGAAGGGTCGCCAAGCCGGCTGGCGATAATCGCACGCAGGTCTTCCGCCACTTTGACAGCATGGATCTCTTCGATATCCGCCAGAACTAGTACGAATTCCTCACCGCCGAAGCGGAATAGACAGTCATCTAACCTCACACTCCGGCGGATGAGACTGGCGCATTTCGCCAGCACCTCATCGCCATAGGCGTGTCCGAAACGGTCGTTGACACTCTTGAAATTGTCCAGATCCAGGAGGATGAGAGAGCTGGGTCGCCCTTCGTCGAGCAGTCTATGCCTGGCGTGAGCCAGTGACTCCTCGAGTGATCGGCGGTTGCGGGCGCCGGTCAGGGCATCGTGGGTCGCAAGCCTCTTCAGGGCTTTCTGCTGCAGGTCGCTCCTTCTGGCGTAGAGATAGGCGCAGCTGTTTGCCGTGATGCTGGACGCGATGAAGGAGAGAATACTTTCGGGCGGTGAGAACTGCAGCAGTATTGGAATCATCACGATACTCATGATGATGTTGATCAGGAGTGCACGTCTGGCATCCGTTAGAAAGAAATTCGTCAGCATCATGGGGAACGACCAGAATACGCCTACGAGCCCGAGAACATTGGTAGTTATCCCGGCAAAAAGAGCGCTGGTGCTCGCCAGGATGAATCCACCCCGTTGGCTGTCATCGGCCCACCAGGAGTAGCCGACGATACAGAGGATAAGGAGGAGGCAGATGCCGTCGAAGATGCCTTTTTCGAAACTGCCTTGAGCGAATCTGTAAATACTGAACGGTAGCAGGGTAAGCGTCTCGCAGACACCCAGAAGCGAGATGACTCGAAGGACGAAGTCCCGTCTCAAACGATTTCTGATGGACCTCATCCATATTTTCATGAGACCGACTCCCCGCCTACTGTCCCTGAGCCATTCAAGCCACGGTCTGGCTTGGTAATATTTCCTTACATTCAGCGTAGTCAAATTTCTCAGGCAGGAGAATGCGATTTCTTTTCCCCATTTTCCATGACGCTTTTTGGCAAGGTAAGGGACTGTTTTTGATGACTTGTTTCGGGTAAAGGCACCCAGGTCAATTGCATTTTTTCCTGGGCCATGACCGTCGAAATGGCGCTCGGCGGACGGCGTACCGAAGGGATGGCAAGGAAAATAAGGCGCTACGGCGGGAGAACGACGAGCCGCCACTGGCATCTTGCCGCCAGCGGCTCGGGGAGGGATAAGCGAGCTTACAGCGTGGTGAAACTGACTTCGCCACTGCCTCGTGGGGCGAGCTGCGCTGCCCCGTAATGCATGCGCTGCAGCATCACTCTGCCTTTCACCGACCAGCGAATTACGGCTTGCCGGAACGTTGATGGCCAGTGGCGTGGCCGACGCTTCGCAACAACTGGGCGGCCGCGCCACTGTGTCCGCCGATCAGGGGCTCGCCGTTGTCGCGGGTCGGCAGCGCAGGGTATTGAGCGGTCCGCTCGAGGTCGAGCGCTTCGCGCTGTGCGGGGAAGAGAGCGTTGATGGCATCGCTGGCCTGAGCAGAAGCGGGCAGTGGGCGCCGATCCATGACGTCATTGTCGGATGATCCCTGTCAGGCCGCTGACAGAGCTCTCTGAAACAGACTGTCGACACCAATGTATCTTGAGGCTGGGTTTGCCCTTCCTTTAGCTGAAAACACCAAAAAGGGAGCCGAGGGCTCCCTTGATGGACTAGCGCTGTCTTCATGCCCGAAGGCGGAGACTTACAGGCTGGCGAAGTTCACTTCGACATTGCCTTTGTCATTGCTGACGGACTGGGTGGCGTTTCGCAGCGCCTGGCGTGCGGCGTCGCTCTGCCCTTCGCCGATCAGACCGTTATGGGACGGATCAACATCGGTGCTCAGTTGAGTCGAGTCGGCAACGTTCTGCAGAGCCTGGTCGGCAGCGGCGCTGTGGCCACCGTTGACGGTGTCGACGCTGTAGCGGGTCGGCAGCGCATGGTACTGCGCGGTCTGCTCGATGCTGAGCGGTTCGCTCTGCTGGTCGAAATGACGCTCGGCTGTCAGGCTGTTGGCCTGGGCGGCGGCGGGCAGGGCGACGGCAATGGCGATGGCTGCGAGAATGCGATTTTTCATGGTGTGGCCTCCAAAATGTCTTTTCTACTGATGGCCTCTCGGCCTCAATCTGTGATGACATTATGGGAGCCTGTTCTTTAGTCTGCTAATCACGTGTAGTGAATTCGACTATCGATGGGATTAATACAAAGGTCGAAGCCATGAGACGTGGCGATAGTGTAAACCTTATTTCTGCGTTCAGGGAATGCTGGGGCAAGGCTGCTGCCGAGACGGCCCCAGGGGCGGCGAGCGCCACCTCTTTGCTCCACGTCGCCGCGCCCGCCATAATGGGTTCCTCCTAGCCACCGCTTGTCAGCCAGAGTACGCCATGACCCGCCCCCCTCGGGACGACGCTCCCGCCGATGCCCCCACTGCTGCCGAATCGCAGGTCAACGTGGGTGACGTCGCCTATCTGCGCGTGACGAAGGTCAATGACATCGGCGCTTTCCTGAACTGGGGCCGCCCCAAGGATCTGCTGCTGCCGTTCGGCGAGCAGCGCTTTCGCCCCGACGAGGGCAAGCGGGTGCTGGTGATGATCTACGTCGACGATCGCATGCGCCCGGTGGCCAGCATGAAACTCGACAAGTTCCTGCAGGATGAGTCGGAAGGCCTGAAGACGGGGGATCGCGTGTCGCTGGTGATCTCGGACTTGACCGATCTGGGCGCCAAGGCGGTGGTCAACAGCCGGTTCTGGGGGCTGCTGTATCACGATGACATGTCGCGCCCGCTACGCCGGGGTGATCGTCTGGATGGCTATGTGCGCCGGGTGCGCGACGACGCGCGCCTGGATCTCTCGCTGTTGCCGCCGGGGCAGGCACGCCTGGATGTGGTCGGCGACAAGGTGCTGGCAGCGCTGGCCGCCAATGACGGGTTCCTGGCCCTTGGCGACAAGAGCCCGGCCGATGTCATCAAGGCGCGCCTCGGGGTCAGCAAGAATGCCTTCAAGCAGGCCATCGGCCGGCTCTACAAGCAGCGCCGGATCGTGATCGAAGACGATGGTATCCGATGGATCGAGGGCGACTGACCCCTCTCCGTCAGCGCTGCTGCCAGGCGCGATACCATGCCAACCCTGTCTCGGTCTCCCGGCGCGGTCTGTATTCGCAACCCAGCCAGCCGTCATAGCCATTCTCGTCGAGCTGCTCGAATAGCCACGGGTAGTTGACCTCGCCGGTATCCGGCTCATGCCGTTCGGGTACGCCGGCGATCTGGATATGGCCGACGCCATCGCGATAGCGCTGATAGGTCTGCCAGATATCTCCATCCATGATCTGGGTGTGGTAGAAATCCATCTGCACCTTGACGTTGGGCTCGTTCAACTCCTCGAGAATGGCGTGGCCATCGGCCTGGTGATTGAGAAAGTAGCCAGGCATGTCGCGGGTATTGATCGGCTCGATCAGCAGCGTCAGGTTGTGCTCGGCAAGCTTTCTGGCTGCAAACCTCAGATTTTCCAGGTAAATCTCCCTTGCCGTAGTGAAGAATGTTTCACGGGAAACATCATCGGTCGCGGCCTCCGGAACCAGCCCGGCCATGGCGTGCAGGCGCGGGCAGTTCAACACACTGGCATAGCGAATGGCGGTATCGACACTTTCCCGAAACTCCGCCTCGCGGCCGGGCAGGGCAGCCAGCCCGCGCTCGCCGGCAGCCCAGTCGCCCGGCGGCAGGTTGAACAGCACCTGCTCAAGCCCGTGACGCTTCAGCTCGGCGGCGATGGCGTCGGGCTCGAAGTCGTAGGGGAACAGGAACTCGACCCCGGCGAAACCGTTGGCGGCGGCCTTGGCGAAGCGCTCCATGAACGGGACTTCGTTAAACATCATGCTGAGATTGGCGGCGAAGCGCGGCATGGCCTGATTCCTCGGTTATCCCATCAATAGTGTGTAGAAAGACGCGGTAGTGCGGTTCTCGGAGGCGAGGCTCCGGCTACCACTGAGCGCCAAACGCATCGCGCAGTTCGTCGATCTCCTTCTCGTTCAGGGTGCGCACGTCGTGCTGACGCAGCAGCAGATAGAGCTTGGCGGTCTCCTCCAGCTCCTCGATGGCGTTGCGCGCGGCTTCCAGGGTCTTTCCCGCCACCACCGGGCCGTGATTGGCCAGGAGTACCGCGGCATGATCGGCGGCGTAGTCGCGCACGGCGTCGCCCAGCGCGGCGTCGCCCGGGCGATAGTAGGGCACCAGCGGCAAGCGGCCGACCCGCATCACGAAGTAGGGCGTGATCGGCGGCAGGCAGGAGTGCTCGTCGAGCCCGTTGAGACAGGAGACCGCCGCCGAGTGCGTGGCGTGGAGATGGATGATGCCGCCGGTATCCGGGCGCTGTTCGTAGAAGGCCCGGTGCAGGAAGGACTCCTTGGTCGGCGGCTTGCCGGCGAGCAGGTTGCCGTCCCAGTCGAGCTTGGAAATCTCCGCCGGATCCAGCGCGCCCAGGCTGGCGTTGGTCGGTGTCATCAGCCAGCCGTCTTCGAGCTTGGCGCTGATATTGCCGGAGGTGCCGGGCGCCATGCCCAGATTGCGGAACGAGCGGCCGATCTCGGCAATCTCCTCGCGCAGGCGGTTCTCGGTTGCGGATGTCGAAGTGTGAATCGCGGTCATGGCATCAGTTTCCAGGCTTTGGTCATGAAATCGGTGGCGCCGAAGTTGCCGGACTTGAGTGCCAGCGCCAGCGGTTCGTCGGTACCGAGGGTGGTCGTCCAAGGTACGCCGGGGTCGATGCTTTCACCGATCCGCAGCCCCTGCACGCCGAGTGCGCCGACCACGGCGCCGGAGGTCTCGCCACCCGCCACCAGCAACCGGCGCACGCCAAGCCGGCCGACCAGCTCGGCGGCGATCTCGGCCATGGCGTGCTCGACCAGCTCGCCGGCCTCCTGCACGCCGAGTCGCTGCTGGGCAAGACGCACCTCCTCGGGTGAGGCGCTGGCATAGATCAGCACGGGACCGGCCTCCAGATGTGCTTCGGCGTGTTCCAGCGCGCCATCGACGACGCGCCGGTAGTCGTCGGCCAGCGCCTGCGCGTCGAGGTGCACGCTGGGCATGTGCTGCCGGGCATGTTCGATCTGGACCAGCGTGGCCCGCGAACAGCTGCCGCTCAGCACCGCCTCGAGACCCGCGACGGGGTCGAGCCGGGCGGCATCTTCGGTATGGCCGAGGCGCTCGGCGACATTGGCCGGCAAGCCCAGCGCCAGGCCGGAACCCGCGGTCACCAGCGGCAGCTCGCGGCAGGCGCGGGCCAGCACCAGCAGGTCGTCGTTATCGATGGCGTCGCAGATCGCGATGCCGACGCCCTCGGCTCGGAGCGCCTCGATGCGCGCGCTCACGGCGGCATCACCCTGGCGTAGCGTGGTGTAGTCGATCAGGCCCACGGTGTGGCGAGTCTGGGCGCCGAGGACGCGGACCAGATTGGCGTCGGTCATCGGCGTCAGCGGGTGATCCTGCATGCCGCTTTCATTGAGCGGGACGCCGTTGGCGAACAGATAGCCGTTGAACACGCTGCGACGATTGGCCGGCAGCGCCGGGCAGGCGACGGTGAAGTCGGTTTCCAGCGCTTCCATCAGCGCCTCGGTGACCGGGCCGATGTTGCCCGCCGGGGTCGAATCGAAGGTCGAGCAGTACTTGAAGTAGAACTGCTCGCAGCCCTGTTCGCGCAGCCAGTCGAGCGCCCGGATCGATTGTTCGATGGCGTCCTTGGCAGGGATCGTGCGCGACTTCAGCGCCACCACTACCGCATCGACATCCGCTTCCAGCTGTATGTCGGGTGTGCCGATGGTCTGCAGCGTGCGCATCCCGGCGCCGACCAGCTGGCTGGCGAGATCGGTAGCGCCGGTGAAGTCATCGGCGATGCAGCCCAGAATCGGTCGGGCGCGGGGCCGTCGCTCGCCCGTTTTCGAAAGAGAGTCTGCCATCGCTCAAGCACCTCCGTGATCGTTGGGACCGGCGTCGGGCCCGGCGCTGGGGCCTGTATCAGCGCCATCCGTGCCGAAACCGGCGTCGTTGGCCGCCGTGCCGGGCAGCTCGATGCCCGGATAGATCTTGATCACCGCCGAGTCGTCCTCGCGGCCCAGCCCCTGGGCGGAGGCGAGGGTGAACTGACTCAGCGCCTGGGCGGTCAGCGGCAGCGGGAACTTGTCGCGATGGGCGGTATCGTGAACGATCCCCAGATCCTTGACGAAGATATCCACCGCCGAGTGCGGGGTGTAGTCGCCGGCCAGGATGTGCGGCACCCGGTTTTCGAACATCCACGAGTTGCCGGCGCTCTGGGTGATCACCTCGTAAAGCGTCTGCGGATCGCAGCCGCCGCGAATGCCGTAGGCCATCGCCTCGGCGGCGGCGGCGATATGCACGCCCGCCAGCAGCTGATTGACCAGTTTCACCTGGGAGCCCTGGCCGAGCTCGTCGCCGAGCCGGAACACCTTGGCGGCGAGGGCATCGAGGACCGCTTCGGCGCGCTCGAACAGCGCCGCGGGGCCGGAGGTCATCATCGTCAACTGACCGGCGGCGGCCTTGACCGACCCGCCCGAAATCGGCGCATCGAGCAGGTGAACGTCACGCTCGACGAGGTCGGCCCCCAGCGCCTGCACGGCATCCGGGGCGCAGGTCGCACATGAGATCACCAGGCTGCCCGGCTTCAATCCCGGCAGCAGGCCGTCACCGCCGAACAACACGCTGCGGGTCTGCTCGGCGTTGACCACTACGGTCAGCACGATCTCGACCTCGGCCGCCATCGCTGCGGGCGTCGCCACGGCGTGCCCGCCCCCCTTGGCAAAACCCGCCCGCGCTTCCTCGCGGAGGTCGCAGCCCCAGGTCTCGAAGCCGGCGCGGACCAGCGACAGGGCCATGCCCATCCCCATCGAGCCCAGCCCGATGACCCCGACCCGCGGTCGTAGTGTGGTACTCATCGCGAATTGCCTCCCGTGGATTCTGTCGATGATATCGAGGCCGATCCGCGCTGCGCTTCCACGCGCTCGAGCAGATCGGTCGGCGCCTGGCGCAGGCGCGTTTCGGCGTGTTCCAGATGCGTGGCGGCGGCGCGGGCGGCGGCCTCGCCATCGCCGGCGGCGATGGCATCGAGTATCGCCTGGTGCTCGGCAACGACCTGCTGCATGAAGGTGTCGCGCAGCGATTCGTTGGTCCGCGTCACCCGGATCGCCTGGTGCAGAAAGCGGTTGTAGAAATCGAGCACGGCGGTGAAGTGGCTGTTGTTGGCCGCTTCGGCGATGGCGCGGTGGAAGGCGAGATCCTGGTCGACACCGGAAAGCCCTGCCTCGACCGCTTCATCGATGTCCGCCATGGCGTTTCGGATTCGACGCAACTGGGAGGGGGTGTGGCGTTCGGCGGCGAGCCGGGCGGCTTCCACCTCCAGCGGACGCCGCAGCTCCAGCACCTCGACCACCGACTGCAGGTCGGGATCGGGAATCGCCAGACGCAGCGAGACCGTCGGGGATTCGGCGACGAAGCTGCCGCTGCCGCGACGCGAGGTGACGAGCCCCCCATTGCGCAACATCGATATCGCTTCGCGCACCACCGAGCGGCTGATGCCGAATCGCTCGCCCAGCGCCGCCTCGGTGGGCAGGCGCGCGCCGCGGCCCCATTCGCCGGCCTGGATGGCATCGCTCAGCCGTTGGGCGACCTGTTCGGAGAGCTGCGGCCCGCGCGATGGCGGGTCCGGGGTTTCACTCACGCGGCTGTTTCGCGGTTCTGGATTCACGGTTGGGATCTCTCATGCGTTCGTCGAAGCGGACCATCGCCAACTGCCGTGACGACGGTGCTCCGCTTCGTTCTCCGACCAATGGCGATATTGCCTGTGCGCCAAATTTGTCAGACAAGATGTTAAATCTCGATCGTCGACGCAATTCGCCTTTGGTCAATTCGAGCCCGTCGACGGCGTGAGGCAAGTGGCAATTCACCGGCATCAGGAGAGAGCGAATGCACGTGATCGTGACGGGAGGCGCCGGGTTCCTCGGCGCAAGGCTGATTCGGCAACTGCTATCGGGAGAGGTCTCGATCGCAGGGCAGGCCGTCACGCGAGTGACGTCGATCGATCTGGCGCCGTGTCCGGTAGCCGAAGACCGGGTCGAATCGCTCACCGGCGATGTCGCCGATCCGGCGCTGATCGAACGAGCCCTTGGCGACGATACCGGCGCCGTCTGCCACTTGGCGGCGGTGGTCAGCGCCCAGGCCGAGGCGGACTTCGAGCTCGGCATGCGGGTCAACCTGGATGCCACGCGGGTGCTGCTGGAAGCGTGCCGGGCCCATCCGAAGCGGCTGCGTTTCCTGTTCGCCAGCTCGCTGGCCGTATTCGGTCCGGGGCTGGCCCTGCCAGTGGCCGAGGCGATCGGCCCGCAGCCGCGCTCCTCCTATGGCGCGCAGAAGGCGATGGGCGAGCTGCTGGTCAACGACTACAGCCGGCGCGGCTTCGTCGATGGCCGGGTCTGCCGCCTGCCCACCATCGTGGTGCGCCCCGGCAAGCCCAACCGGGCGGCGTCGTCGTTTGCCAGCGCGATCATCCGCGAGCCGCTCGCGGGCGTCGAAGCGGTTTGTCCGGTGGATGCCGGCCTGGCGCTGTGGCTCTCCTCGCCCCGTGCCGTGGTCGCCAACCTGGCCCATGCGCTGTCGATCGAGGGCGAGGCGCTGGGCGACTGGCGCACGCTCAACCTGCCCGGGATCACGGTGACGGTCACCGCGATGCTCGACGCGCTGGAGCGCGTGGCCGGCCCGTCCGCCCGTCAACGGGTGCGCTTCGAGCCGGATGCCGGGATCGACGCCATCGTTGCCAGCTGGCCGGGCGGGCTGGATACCGCACGACCACTGGCGCTCGGTTTCCGGGCCGACAGCGATTTCGACGCCATCATCCGTGCCTACCGGGAGGACGAACTCGATCACTGATCCGGTCTCCGACAAGACGCTTCCGACTCGCTAGACCCGTTCCTTGGACCAAGCAGGCAACAACACGCAATAAAGCCCACAAGGAGTTCACGCCATGACAGACACCGTTGCGGGACCCCAGGTCATCATCGGCCTGGGTATCGCCATCTTCGTGATGATCGCGCTGGTGCTGAAGACCCGCGTTCACGCGCTGCTCGCCCTGGTCATCGCCGCCTCGATCGCCGGTCTGATCGGCGGCATGTCGCCCAATGCGGTGATCGATGCCATCACCACCGGCTTCGGCAAGACCCTCTCCACCATCGGCCTGGTGATCGGCTTCGGGGTGATGATGGGGCGGATTCTCGAAGTCTCCGGCGCCGGCCAGCGCATGGCCTATTCGATCCTCAGGCTGCTCGGCAAGGAGCGCGAGGATTGGGCGATGGCGCTGACCGGTTATATCGTCTCGATCCCGATCTTCTGCGACTCCGCCTACGTGATCCTCAATCCGCTGGTGCGGGCACTGGCACGCAACAGCGGGCGCTCGGTGCTCACCCTCGGCATCGCGCTGGCCTCGGGGCTGGCGGTGACCCACAGTGCGGTACCGCCGACACCGGGCCCGCTGGGCGTCGCCGGCATCTTCGGTGTCGATATCGGTCTGATGATCGCCTGGGGCCTGGTCCTCACCGCGCCGGCGCTGATCGTGATGGTGCTCTATGCCCGCTTCATGGGCCCGCGCATCGAGGCGATGATCGAGCGTGACGTACCGGGATCGCTGAAGCGGGACGCGACGGACGACCCGCTCGCGGCCCCCCTCGAGGAGAGCGAACTGCCGACGCTGTTCAAGTCGGTGCTGCCGATCGCCTTGCCGATCGCGCTGATCTTCTTCAATACCCTGGTCACCGCCCTGGTGGGCGGCAGCGATGCGCCGGGCCTCTTCGTGCAGGTGGTTCAGTTCGTCGGCCACCCGGTGATTGCGGTGGGCATCGGCGTACTGGTGGCGGTCTACGGGCTGGTGCCGAAGATGCCCAAGGACCAGGTCCTGGCGCATCTGGAAAAAGGGGTCGAGAGCGCCGGTATCATCCTGCTGGTCACCGGTGCCGGGGGCGCACTGGGCGCCGTGCTGCGAGCCAGCGGTGCCGGTGACTACATCGGCGAGAGCATTGCCGGGCTGGCGCTGCCGGCGGTGCTGATCCCGTTCCTCATCGCCACCCTGGTGCGCTTCGTCCAGGGCAGCGGCACGGTCTCGATGATCACCGGGGCGTCGATCTCGGCGCCGATCCTGGCCTCGATGCCGGACGTCAACATGGTGCTGGCGGCGCAGGCGGCGTGCCTGGGCGGACTCTTCTTCAGCTATTTCAACGACAGCTATTTCTGGGTCGTCAACCGGCTGTTGGGGGTCAAGACCGCCAAGCATCAACTGCTGGTGCTGTCGGTGCCGACCACGCTGGGCTGGGCCACCGGGCTGGTGGCGCTGCTGGTAGCCAACGCCTTCGTGGGTTGATGGCCGCCCGTCAAACGACAAGGAGTTCCGATATGAAAATCACCCGCGTCCGCGCCCGGGTTTTCGAATGGAAAGGCGAGACGGTGCCGCCCAAGGCGCACTTCTGCACCAATGCCATGGATGCGCTGTGGGATCGCGGCGATGCGATGCAGAGCTTTCGCTTTCACGGCTGGACGGTGATCGAGATCGAGACCGACAGCGGTCTGGTCGGTCTCGGCAACGTGGCGTTGGCACCTAGGGTCGCCAAGACCATCGTCGATGAGCATCTGGCGCCGCTGATCGTGGGCCAGGATCCGTTCGACTACGAATACCTGTGGCAGCGCATGTACCGCGCCACGCTGGCCTGGGGGCGGCGTGGCATCGGCATGGCGGCGATCTCCGGCGTCGATATCGCGATCTGGGACCTGATGGGCAAGGCGCTCGACAAGCCGGTGTTCAAGCTGCTCGGCGGGCGCACCAAGGAGAAGATCCCGTGCTACGCCTCCAAGCTTTACCACGACGATCTCGATGTCATGCAGGCCGAGGCGCAGGGCTATCTCGATCAGGGCTTCCAGGCGATGAAGATGCGTTTCGGCTATGGGCCCAAGGACGGGCCAAGAGGCATGCGTGAGAATCTCAAGAGCGTGGCAGCGGTCCGCGAGGTGATCGGTGAGGATATCGACCTGATGGCCGACTGCTACATGGGCTGGAACCTCGACTACGCCCGGCGCATGCTGCCCAGGCTGGCGCCGTTCGACCTGCGCTGGCTGGAGGAGCCGGTCATCGCCGACGATATCGACGGCTATGCCGAGCTCAATCGCATCGCGCCGATGCCGATCTCCGGCGGCGAGCATGAGTTCACCGTCCACGGTTTCCGCCAGTTGCTGGAAAAGCGCGCGGTCTCGGTGATCCAGTACGATACCAACCGGGTCGGCGGCATCACCGTGGCGCGCAAGATCAACGCCATGGCGGAAGCGTTCGAGGTGCCGGTGATCCCGCATGCGGGGCAGATGCACAACTACCATCTGACGATGTCGTCGCTGGCATCGCCAATGTCGGAGTTCTTCCCGGTGCATGACGTCGAGATCGGCAACGAGCTCTTCTACTACCTGTTCGAGGGCGACCCGGCACCGGTCGAGGGCCATCTCGATCTTGCCGACGACGTGCCGGGGCTCGGCCTCTCCCTCAACGAGCGCTACCTCGACGGTTTCCATATCCTCGAGTGAGGGGCCGTGGCGGCGCGAACGGCGCCGCGTCGCCACTCCCCGGAGCCCACCGTCGCGGCGCTTCACGCCATCACGTCACCACATTCGCTTGAGCAGGTTGTCCCGGCGCACGAACTGATGCCAGGCCACTGCCGCGATATGCAAGCCGATCACGTAGTAGAACACCGTGCCCAGCGTCTTGTGGATCGACTCCAGCGAGTGCCCCCAGTGCGGCAACACGCCGAAGGGCGAGGGTATCGCCAGTGATGTACCGGGGATCGGGATCGCGCCGTCGCTCAGCCACACCGTTGCGATGCCCAGTAGCGGCTGGGCGAACAGAAACGCGTAGAGCGCCCAATGGGTGAGTCGCGACAGCAGTTCGAGCTTCGGGTGCAGTGGCGGCGACACGGACGGGGGCGTATGGCGAAGGCGTTCGATCAGGCGGGGAATCGCCAGCAGCAGCACGCCGATACCGGCCCAGAAGTGGCTTTGCAGCAGCAGGGCCGGTATGCCGGTATCGCGCGGGAAGATATCCGTCGACAGGATGAGCGCGTAGGCCAGCACGACCAGGGCGGCAACGGTCCAGTGAAAATGGCGGGCCTTCGCCGAATAGCGATTGGGTAGCGTGTCGTTCACGACGGGCAATCCTCCGAGGCACAAGGGAGCCACCATCCTAAGCATCACCGGCTTAGGGTTGGCTTAACTCCGGCTTGCCGTCGTGGCGCCAACGTATCGCCACGACGGTAACCGACGCTACCTCATCGCCCGAAACCTCGAGATTGACTCAGGGCGTCCTGGCCTGCAGTCGCTCGGCCAGCCAGGCGCGGGTGCCGGGATGTCCGCTGCGTTCCGCGCGATCGGCCAGCTCCAGGGCGAGCTCGATATCGCCGGCCTTGAGTGCGGCATCGATCATGCGGCGGTAATCGAAGTCGGCGTTATGGCTCGTCGTGGCCGAAGCGGGCGCCGGGGCCACACCCTGCGATTCGGACGGCGCCGGGCGTTGCGCTGGCGGGGGGGCTGCGGTGGTCAGCGGCGTGAGGCCGGTGTTGCCGGTCAGCGAGGCGATCTCGAGGGTGAGCGTGCCGGTGGCGGCATGCACGGCGCGAGGATCCGGGCCGGGGGGCTCGGCAAGACCTCTGACCCGAGCATAGGCTTTCGCTTCCGACTCGTAGCTCGTCGTTGCCTGGCGATCCTGCGCGCTCGAATAGATGACGAGGTACTGGGCGTCGGGGCCGGGGGTCAGGCTGAACTCGCCCTCGAGCCGGGCGCCGGAGAAGCCGGTGGGGCGACGTACCCGGAGCGAATCGCTCGGGACCTGCCTGACCGGCTGAAACGCCGCGTCGAGGACCAGGAGGGTGGGCGCGAACACCTGGCCGTCCCGGATCGGACTGGTGACGCTGATCGCCACCGGGCCGTTGTTGCGGGGCAGCGCGAACGCCTGGAAGAAGCTCTTGCCGTCGCCGAAATCGTGAACCGGCGCCTGTGGCGTGAAGTCCAGCGTCAGGGTTTCCTGGGCCGATATCGGCCGATACGGCAGGCTGGCCAGCGAGGTGCAGCAGTCCGGTGCGCTGGCCAGCGCCTGCTGCCCCTGCTGGGCCGGCATGGTCGGGGAGTGCGGTGCCATCAGCGGCGTGCTGCATCCCGCCAGGGCGAAAAGGAGCGTGCTCAAGGGCACGGCGAGTCGATACGAACTCAACATTCGGGAACTCCTGCTGGAGACGAAAACGGCTCCGGAGCGACAAGTCTCCGGAGCCCAAGGGATCGAAACAGCGCGAGCATGGATCTCGCGGTCGGGGCTCAGCTACCCCACCACACCTCCATCTGGGCGCCGAACGTCAGCCCGTCGGTGTCGTCGAAGTCGACGTTGTTGGGGCCGGCACCGGTATCGAGCGAGTTGGCATTGCGGGCGTCGGTATAGGCGTCACCGCTCCATTTGGCATAGGTGGCGAACAGCCGGATGGTGGGGCGGATCATGGCGCCGCGTCCCGCCGACCACTGCTGGGCGATGGTCAGTTTGGTCAGGTGATGATCGCTGTCGTTGTAGCCGGTGACGCCACTTTGCGGTTCGATATGGTCATAGCCCAGCTCGACCGCGGTGCTCATGATATCGCTCCAGTAGTAGACGGGACGCACCCCGGCGGAGAACCACTTGCGACCGGTATTGTCGTCCATGTCCTTGTCCTCGTAGATGAGGGCGTAGAGCATGTCGAGCTGATCCGGTATCAGCCAGACCTGACCGTGGTCGAGCGCGCGCCACATGCTGCCTTCCTGGCGCAGGGCGCCGGTACCGCGCCCCACCGCATTGCCATCGCGGGTGATGATGCCGTCGGTGGCGTACTGCACCGCGAAGGTGTTGCTGCCGCCGAACCAGCCGCTCTGGGTATGCTCGATGGTGCCCATCCAGCCTTTGTCGCCCTCGTCGTAGTCGACGCCCTGGTCGTCGTAGTAATCCTTCTGCCATTCGGAAAGCGATGAACGACCGTAGTCGATGCCGAGCTCCAGCGAGCCGCCGGGATTGACCGGGATGTCGCTCCAGCGCGCATCGAGGGTGTCGTCGGAGATCTGCTGGCCGGAGTCGGGGAACAGGCCGTCACCGTCGTCGTCACCTTCGCTGCGGGTCCAGGCGAAGCTGAGCTTGCCGGTGCCGACATCGATATCCGAGATCCCCACACCGGGACCCGACACATCCCAGTAGTAGAAGTCGTTCATGTGGATGTCGTGACGCTTGTAGAAGCGCTTGCCCGCCCAGAGCGAGGCCCCGGGAAGGCCGCCGACGACATTGTTGCCGGAGACGTACATCTCCCGAAGCGAGATGTTGTTGTCGTCGTCCTTGAGCGATTCGTCGTCGTTGTCCTGCGCGGTGACGTAGGCGACCCGGCTGGCGAAGTCGAACGACGTGTCCTGCTGCTGGTAGAGCTGCGCGCCCAGGCCGATCTCCGCATAAGTCTCGCATTCGTTGCCGAGGCGGTATTTGGCCGGCGCGCCGGAAGCCTTGAAGCAGGTCTGGCTGCCGCCACCGGAGGTCGAGCCGATACCGGATCGGGCGTAGCCGAAGAACTCGGGGTTGATATCGGCGTAAGCCAGGGCCGGCATGATGCAGGAGGCACCGAGGACGGCGGTGAGGAGCGGCCGGCGTAGCACGGAGTGTGAGGCAATCATTATTGGTGTCCCTCGTGGTCTTGTCATTGATTGCTGTTTGGGCAGCCGGATAAAGCATTCGGCTACGCAAGGCGCTCTGGGAGAGAATCGCCACCGACGTATCGGGGGAGTCGTGAATGGCTCTGCCAAAGCGTCGTGCTCGACATACTCAATATCGCCATCGATATCGAAAGAGATATGAGTCAATCCATTTTTTATTAACTATGAGTATCGTTGCCGTATTCCCTGGATATCGTCACCGTTGGTCCGACCCCATACCGCCAATCGCCATGGAGCGATCATGCTGCCATCGGTGTTTTCTGTCGTTTTTCAGCGACAACG
The DNA here is from genome assembly GCF_003206045.1 of Salinicola lusitanus. GTDB lineage: Bacteria > Pseudomonadota > Gammaproteobacteria > Pseudomonadales > Halomonadaceae > Salinicola > Salinicola lusitanus. Next base: position 125,629 of record NZ_PZJM01000009.1, on the reverse strand, counting down.
GATCACCGGGAAGAGGCGTCAAAGTCGATTCGGTCCTCTGCCTGGGGCAGTGCCTGTTTTGGCGAAAACCAGTGATGTTCCCCATCGGTCGGATCGGCCTTCGTTGGTGCGATCGGGCTTCGCTTGTGGGGAGCCATTATTTCCATAACTCCGTAAACTTTCATTGTAACCATGGTCTATAAAGACAAAGGTATTAACTATGGTTATTGGGTGGTTATATTTATATCGACAAATCAACAATTTATAATCGATTTTGGCGAGTTGTAGCTGATGTGATTAATACCAAGGTGGTAAATATCACCAATATTGGTTTGTGCTAGGTCGCGGCGTCTTTCGGATGAGGCGACAAGGGCGAGCGTTAGAATCCTGCGAGAGCCGAATAAAGTGTCGATTGGATATCGGGTGGAAATCTTTACATCGGATAAAAGACAGGCGAAGTCGGCGACAAGACAGATGCCGGTTCCAGGGAAAAAATGCGCCTGTCGTTGATCTGAGATCAGCGCCATTTTGGTCGGTTGGAGAGGGAGACAGAAATCGCTTTATCAGAGAATTCGAATGGGTGCAGAAAGCTTGTCTCTCCGTGGACGGCTTGACTTAAGATGGACGGACTCGGTGCTCTGGACAGGGCGGTAGAGACGACGGGTACGACGGAAAGAGGACGGAGAGCGGCATGACATTGGAGTCAGGGCAGCAGCCGGGCATGACCATACCCAAGGAGCGCCACTATTCGGACCGCGTGGGCTGGTTGCGGGCCGCGGTACTGGGCGCCAACGACGGTATCGTGTCGACCGCCAGCCTGGTGATCGGCATGGCGACGGCGGGTGCGGGTCTGAGTGGGGTGCTCACGGCCGGGGCAGCCGGGGCGGTGGCCGGCGCGATGTCGATGGCGGCGGGCGAATATGTCTCGGTCAGCTCGCAGAAGGATACCGAGCGCGCCGATCTGGCGCGGGAGCGGCGCGAGCTCAAGGCCAACTATGCCCACGAGGTGCGCGAGCTGGCGGAGATCTACGAAGCCCGTGGATTGGCGCCTGCTCTGGCTCACGAAGTCGCCGAGAAGCTGATGCACCATGACGCGCTGGCTGCCCATGCCCGCGACGAACTGGGATTCAGCACCGTCAATCAGGCGAGGCCGCTTCAGGCGGCCATGGCGTCGGCCTTGATGTTCCTGTCCGGCGCGGCGCTGCCGATGATCTGCTTGCTGCTGGCCCAGTTCACGATGGCGACATCCGTCACGGTGGCGTTGGGGTCGTTGCTGGCGCTGGCGTTGCTGGGCGCGCTGTCGGCCCGAATCGGGGGGTCGCGTCTATGGGTGGCCATCGTGCGGGTCACTTTCTGGGGCGCGTTGGCAATGGGGGTCACGGCGCTGGTGGGGTGGGCGTTCGGTGTGGCAAGTGGCTGATCCGAGCTGCGCAGAGCGTCGGTCGACACGGGAATGGCATGTGCGATTCGAACAGCGCCCGGCGTCGTGATCGACGCCGAGCATGACCGAGGGTGGTGAAACGAGATGTCGGAACCGAAAGACGATCCCGGCGTGATTCAGTCGCCGCTGCACCAGCTCATCGCCGATCTCTCCGACGGCATCGTGCTGCTGGATCCCGATGGACGCCTGCGCTGGGCCAACCCGGCGGCGCTGAAGATGCACGGGGCCGAATCGATCGAGGAACTAGGGCCCGACGTCGACGCCTACCGACGGCGCTTCGAGCTCTATTATCGCAATCACCATGAGGTCGGCGAGGGGCGGTCGCCAATGGAGCGCCTGCTGGAGGGAGAAGCGTTCGAGGACGTGATCCTCGAAGTTCGACCTGCCGATCCCGAACTGCCCGTTCGTCATCACCGGGTGCGAGGCAGGACGCTCTCGCGGGAGGGCCGCCCCGACGCGTTGGCCCTGATCATCGAGGACATCACCGAACTCATGAGCGCCGAGGAGCGCTTCGAGCGCTCGTTCAACGCCAATCCGGCGCCGGCGCTGATCTGCCGCCTCGATAGTCAGCGTTTCATTCGCGCCAATCAGGGCTTTCTGGACATGGCCGAGCTGGCAGCCGAGGAGATCCTGGGGCGTTCGATCTACGAGTTCGACGTGTTCGCCCATTCGCCTCAGCGCGAGTCGGCGATCCAGCGGCTCTGTGCCGGCCGGTCGATCCCCCAGACCGAAGCGGTCCTGCAACTCGGCCGACAGGACAACGCCAGCAAGAGCGTGATCGTCGCCGGTCAACCGATCGACGTCGAGAACGCCCCCTGCATGCTGTTGACCTTCACCGATCTGGAACCGGCCCGCCAGGCACAGCACGCCCTGCGCCAGAGCGAGGCGCTGTTCGCCACGGTGTTCCAGATGTCGCCGGTCCCCACGGCTCTGGTCTCAGCCGACAGCCTGACGCTGATCGAAGCGAATGCGGCCTTCGAGCGCGATCTGGTCCGTCGCGCCAATGCGTCGGACCCACCCGGGCTGGAGGACTATTCGCTCTTCACACCGCAGACACGCAAGCAGTTGCTGAAAGCACTGGGGGAGTCAGGCCATGTGGAGGACATGGAGGTGCAGGGCGGCGATGACGTCCACGCGCCCACCATCTACGTGCTGGCAGCGGAGGCGGTCGAAATCAATCGTCGTGCCTGCCTGCTGCTGACCCTGGTGGATATCAGCGAGCGCAAGCGATACGAGAACCAGCTCTCCGATGCGATCGAGGCGGTGATGAAAGATGCGTCCTGGTTCACTCGCACGCTGGTGGAAAAGCTGGCCAATGTTCGCGATGCGGGCACCGATGCCTCGGGAACCCAGCAAACGGCACTGGCGGACCTCAGTGCCCGCGAGCGCGATGTCCTGGGGCTGATCTGTGCCGGGCTCTCGGACAAGCGCATCGCCACCCGGCTGGATCTGGCCCATAGCACCGTGCGCAACTACGTGGCGTCGCTCTACCAGAAGCTGGGCGTTCACAGTCGCGGCGAGGCGATCGTCTGGGCGCGCCAGCGCGGTTTTCAGGGGGAGTATTGAAACCCAAGGTAACATGATGTTGTGAAAAGTATTTTTCCCCGCAAATGCACTGCCTGTACCGGCGCATTTGAATCTATTGGCCGGGACGCCGGGCGCCTATCTTGTGATGACCGCGAGGAGGCGCCAGGAAGGTGCGACAGGGGAGGGATCTCCTGAAGACGGGCAGGCCGCCCGCTCCTCGGCGGACCACCGGTGTCTCGGATCGCCGCGTGGACGGAGTCGAAACGTTACGGTAGTCGAACGTATTGCAGTCAAACGAAGGAGCGCTTGACGATTCGGTGGCGCTCAGGACGAGCGGTATCGACGGAAGCGATCCTGTCGTGGATCGACCCACCGAATCTCTTTCCGATGTGCCTTCTTTCCCTCGCGTTGCTCGCCACACCTTTTATTCCCCCAGCCACGCTGTCTCTGCCGATGTGACGCCCACCTCCCGGGGCGGACCAGTGGCGATTCGTCATCTCGACGGCCGTTGTCGGCTTGCAGCATCGGAGCGACTCGACTAGGACTGAATAGATCCATCATCACTCTCCGGTGCCAATGCTTACCATGGTTTTTTATCGGAGGTGACTCGATTCATCCATTCCGTTTGCAGGGAGATCGCAACGTGGTAGAGAAAACGAAGATTCATGCCCAGAGCCAGACCCTCCCCGGCCAGGAGAGTCTGATGCAGCCGCCCGCGGAGTTCATTCGCCCCGGCTATCGCGGAAGCGGCAAGCTGGAAAACAAGGTCGCGCTGATTACCGGTGCCGACAGCGGCATCGGCCGCTCGGTGGCGATCCATTTCGCCCGGGAAGGCGCCGACGTGGCGGTGATGTACCTCAGCGAGGATGACGACGCCCGCGAGACCCAGCGGCTGGTGGAGGCCGAGGGCCGCCGCTGCCTGCTGATCGCGGGTGACATTCGTGACGCCGCCTTCTGTCGCGGGGCGCTCGATCAGGTGATCGAGACCTTTGGCGGGCTCAACGTGCTGGTCAACAACGCCGGTACCCAGCAGGTGTGCACCGACCTCACGGAACTCGACGACGAGCTGTGGCGGGAGACGTTCGCCACCAACATGCATGGCATGTTCTACCTGACCAAGGCGGCGCTACCTTACCTGGGCGAGGATGACGCGATCATCAACACCACGTCGGTCAATGCCTATATCGGCCCCGATTTCCTGGTGGACTACACCGCGACCAAAGGGGCGATCGTCGGTTTCACCCGCTCCCTCTCGAACCAGGTCGTCGGTCGCGGCATTCGTGTCAACGCCGTGGCGCCGGGCCCCGTATGGACGCCGCTCCAACCCGCCACGCTGGGCGCCCATGACCCGCAGATGCTCGAGGACTTCGGTTCCGATACCCCCATGGGGCGCGCCGGACAGCCCTCCGAGCTGGGTCCCTGCTACGTCTTTCTGGCCTCGCTCGACGCCTCCTTCATCAGCGGCCAGACGCTTCACCCCAATGGTGGAATGGTCGTCAATGGCTGATCCGCGTCGAACAGGGCGGCGAAGGTGGAATGGACTTTTGCCGCCCGGGCGGGGTGAATAGACCCGCGCTCGATACGAATCCCGCAGAGACATTCTCCAGGCACTGCCTGAAAGATTGGCGAGCGATAGCCAGGGCCAGGCCCGTTCCCGACGGGCCAACGACTTCCCGCATCCCTGTGGGGCGCAAGCGTCGGCGCAACGGGCCCGGCTGGCCTCCCGGCGATGGCTGACGCCGCGTGGATGAGCGCAGGCACTTTCACAACGCATGAGAGACGACAGGGCAGAGGAGGCCCTACAGCATGCCAGGTACGACTCCCAATCTGCCGCCGCGGCAGGAGAGCTGGCTGGACCGGCCGGCACACCATCACTGGCTGGAGAGCGAGGGGCAACGCCTGCTGGCGTTCTACCGCGCCTCGCGTCATCCCGAATGCGGCTTTGCCGCGCTCGACGAAGATGGCCGGCTGCCCGCCGATGCCAACCCCGACACCATGATCACCGCCCGCATGACCCACTGCTTTGCCCTGGCTGCCATGCGTGGCGAGCCCGGCATGATGCCGCTGGTCGCCCATGGCGTGGCGGCGCTGAGGGGGGGCCTGCGGGACGACGAACACGGTGGCTGGTATGGCGAGCGACCGAAGGCGGGGGAGACGCAGACCAAACAGGCCTATATCCATGCCTTCGTGGCGCTGGCGGCGGCCAGCGCCTGGCAGGCCGGCGACGAAGCGGCCGGACCGCTGCTCGACGACATCATCGGCGTGATCGAGACCCATTTCTGGTCGGAAGACGAAGGACGCATGCGCGAGGGGTTCTCCCACGACTGGCGCGAAGACGAGGCCTACCGCGGCGGCAACAGCAACATGCACGCCACCGAAGCCTTCCTGCAACTGGCCGACGTCCTCGACGAGCCCAAATGGCGGGCTCGCGCGCTCTCCATCGCCGACAAGATCATCCACGCCCACGCCAAGCCCAACGATTACCGCGTGGTGGAGCATTTCGACAGTCACTGGAACGAGTGGCGCGACTACAACGAAGACACGCCCAAGGATCAGTTCCGGCCCTATGGCGCGACGCCCGGTCACGCCTTCGAGTGGGCCCGACTGCTGCTGCATCTCGAGGGGGGGCTGCTGCGCCACGGCGAAGCGGCGCCCGGCTGGCTGGTGGAGGATGCCCAGGGGCTGTTCCGCAGCGCCACCGAACTGGCCTGGCACGTGGATGGGGAACCGGGCCTGGTCTACACCCACGACTGGAACAACCGTCCGGTCGTGCACGAGCGAATGCACTGGACCCTGGCGGAGGCGGCCGCCACCGCGGCCCTGCTGCTCAAGCGTACCGGCGACGCGACCTACGAGGTCTGGTATCGCCGCTTCTGGGACTACATCGATCGCTTCCTGATCGATCGCGAGCGAGGCAGCTGGTGGCAGGAGCTCGACCGCCACAACCGCCCGTCCAGCGAAGTCTGGAGCGGCAAGGCCGACCTCTACCACGCCTATCAGGCGACGCTGCTGCCGCGTTTGCCGCTCTCCCCGACGATGGCCCGGGCGATCGCCGACGGCGCCTTGTAGCCCGCCCGGCGGGCATCGCCCTTCTCGCTGCCGCAACGCCTCGATCCAGGATCGGGGCGTTGTTCATTCGGACAAACGCCTACCCCGAAAGCGGCATGGGCTTCGTTGTCGAAGTCTGGCTTGCTAGGAGCACCGACACCTGGCCGTGAGGAGCGCGACGATGACGACGATTGGGGATTTTCGGCAGGCGAGGCTAGGGTGGGCCACGCTGCTGCTGGCGGGCCTGCTGCTGGGCGGTTGCAGCACCCAGGGCCTCGAGCGGGAGCCTTCGCGAGAGCCACCCGCCAAGACGGCCAGCCAATCCCCGGATCGCAGTTGGGGGCCGGTCATGGAAGCGGTCGCCATGGCGAAACTCTATCCGGACGGAAAGTCGGTGGTCGACCTGGTGCCCAAGCGCGATCCGGCGGCGATCGTGGCCGACTTCGAGCAACTGCGACAGCGGGAAGGGACAATCGGCAAGGCTCGGTTGCAGGCCTTCGTGGATGCCAACTTCGATCCGCGCCCGGAGAACGAGACGCGTCTTGGCGAGGACGCCGACACCTCGATCGAGGCCCATATCGTCAACCTCTGGCCCTACCTGACCCGGGATCCGGCGGACACCGACGAAGGCCCCTGGAGCAGCCTGGTGTCGCTTCCGGAACCCTACGTGGTACCGGGCGGACGCTTCAACGAGATGTTCTACTGGGACAGCTACTTCACCATGCTGGGCCTGGCGCGCAGCGACCGCTTCGATCTGGTGCGTGACATGGTCGGCAATTTTGCCTGGCTGATCGATACCTACGGCTTCGTCCCCAACGGCACCAGAACCTATTTCCTGACCCGCAGTCAGCCGCCGTTCTTTGCCCCGATGGTGGCACTGCTGGCGGAGCACGACGGCGACGACGTCTATCGCCGCTACCTGCCCGAATTGATGCGAGAACACGACTACTGGATGCGCGGCGCCGATGAGATCGGCCCCGGCGAGGCGCGCGAGCACGTGGTCGAGCTGGCCGACGGCACCCTGCTCAACCGCTACCACGGCAGCGAGAACTGGCCGCGGCCGGAGGCCTATGCCGCCGAACGGGAGCTGGCCGCGCGCAGCGACCGCCCGGCGCCCGAACTGTACGGGCATCTGCGGGCCGCCGCCGAAAGTGGCTGGGATTTCAGCTCGCGCTGGATGGCCGATGGCCAGCACCAGACCACCATCGAGACCCGCGATATCCTGCCGGTGGATCTCAACGCCCTGCTGTATCAGCTCGAGCGCACCCTGGCTCGGGCATGGCGGGTGCAAGGCGACGCTGCCCAGGCCGCGCGCTTCGAGGCGATGGCCGAGCGCCGCCAGAGCGCGATCAACCGGGTCTTCTGGCAGCAGGACGGGGGGTACTACACCGACTACGACTGGCGGGAGGGGCGCCTGACCGATGCGATTTCCGCCGCCATGGTGTACCCGCTCGCGTTCGGTGTCGCCGACCCGGCCCGGGCTGATGCCACGGCTGCAACGGTGCGGCGCGAATTGCTGCGTGCCGGCGGCATGGTCACCACCACGCGTGAGACCGGCGAGCAGTGGGACGCGCCCAATGGCTGGGCGCCGCTGCAGTGGCTGGCGGTTGCGGGGCTCGACCGTTACGGACACGACGACCTGGCCGAAACCATCGCCCGTCGCTGGATCGAGACCAACCGCGAGGTCTACCGGCAGACCGGCAAACTGGTCGAGAAATACGACGTGGTCGACCCCGCTGTGGGGGGCGGCGGCGAATACGATGTCGTCGATGGGTTCGGCTGGACCAATGGCGTGCTGCTGGATCTGATCCATCGCTATCCGGCGGCAGCCCATCGGTAGCAACCTGCGTGATGCCAGACGGCTGGAAATCCGGACCCCGAGGACCGTCGTATGGCGTCATTCCGCTCGGCAGCACCGGATACCAGCGGCGTGCTCATCGAATGGCGATCAACCGGACGGGCCGTTCGATGCCCCGGCCACCGCGCTTCAAAAGCCAGTTGTCGCCGCCGAAGATGGTGGTGTCATCCGGTGAAATAAGGACCGAGTCCAGGCTGGGGACGACACGGGTCCTGCCGGTAGCGTCGCTACAGAACGGCGATGGCAAGGTCAGGGCGCTTCGTATCCGAGTGCTTTCATTACCCGTGCAGTGTCGTCTTCGTGCTCCTGCATCAGACGAGTGAGCTGCCCGGCATTCAGTGCGCGGATGCCGAACCCGGCTTGAGACATCGCCTGACGGAAAGCGTCGGAGTCGACCACGGCGAGTACGGCCGCTTGCCAGGTATCGACTGCTTCCTGCGGCATGCCCGCTGGGCCGCCGAGCGCGCGCCAGGTACCGCCGTCGACGACTTCGTCCGCGATCTCACCGGCCAGTGGAACGTCTTCGAAGTTCTCGACCGGGGTCGGACTCAGCACCGTCAGAGCGCGCGCCATATCGGCGTCGATCATGGCGCCAGCCTCGGGCAGCGACGCGGTCAGAAAATCGACGCCCCCAGAGATTAGTTCCGATAAGCCGCTCGCCGCGCCCTGGCCGGGAATCCAGCGGATCTCGGCGACATCCACCCCTTCGTCCAGCAGAAAGCTCGCCATCGGTACGTCCCACACGCTTCCGCAGCCGCCAGCGCAGTGAATGGTGTACTCCGATGGCGACTTTCGCAGTGCGTCGACGGCCTCCTCGAGTGAGTCGAATGGCGAGTCCTCCGCGGTGATCAGTGCCGAGCTGTCGCCGTTGAAGCTGGCGATGGGCGTGAAGTCATCGACCGAGAAAGTAGCCTGACCGGTGTAGTGATAGCCAGCGTAGGGAAACAGCAGCCCCACCGTGTAACCGTCCGGTTTGGCATTCTTGATCGATGTGAGACCAACGACACCGCCGCCCTGGCCCTGGTTGATGATAGTGATTGGCTGACCCAGTTGCTTCTCGAGGCCTCGGGCCAGCAGGCGGGTCGTGGTATCGCCGCCTCCACCGGCGCCTGCCGGAACGATGATCGTCACGGGGCGCTCCGGGAAGTTCGCGGCGAATGTCGATGCGGAGAGCAGGCTCAAGGCAATAAAGGCGAGACAGGGTTTCATGATGGGTTCCTTTCGAGTTGTCGTGTCGGTTCATCGTCGCGCTGGTTTCAGCCGTCTTGACGGGCTCGACCAGCGCGACGATCCGGCGAGCGCCGTCGATCTGGACTCATGACTGTGGCGGTAGAATCTTTCCCGGATTGAGGATGTCGTTCGGATCCAGTGCCCTTTTCAGTTTTCGCATCAGTGCCACCCCGGTGTCGCCGAATTCTTCGGCCAGATACCGGCTCTTGCCGTAGCCGACGCCGTGCTCTCCGGTACAGGTTCCGCCCAGCGCGATGGCGTGATGCGCCAGTTCCGAGGCGAGTTCGTCGGCCAGTGCGCGCTCCGCATCATCGTCTGGATCGATGAGATAGCTCATGTGGAAGTTGCCGTCGCCGACGTGGCCCAGGGCGACCGCCATGAAGGGCGCTCGCTTGGCCTGATGCTGGGCGAAGAGAATGCATTCGGTGAGGCGCGAAATCGGCACGCAGACATCGGTTCCCCAGATTCCGCCACCGGGACGACGCGACAGGATGGCGTAGTGGAATTCATGACGGGCCTGCCAGAGCTTGTTGCGCGCTTCGCGCGTGCTCGCCCAGCGGAAGTCGGTACCACCGTTGTCGTGCGCCATGGCCGAGGCGAGCGCGGCCTGCTCCTCGACGCCCGCCTCGGTACCGTGGAAGTCGAAGAACAGCGTCGGCGCCACGGCATAGTCCAGCCCGGCGAAGTCGTTGACGGTAGCCATGCCGACGTCGTCGATGAACTCGATGCGCGCCACCGGAATCCCCAGTTGGATGATCTCGGTAGCCGTGGTGATAGCGCTGGCGGTATCGGGAAACGCGCAGACGGCGGCACTCTCTGCTTCGGGAATGCCGGCCAGGCGTACCGTCACTTCGGTGACGATACCGAGCGTGCCCTCGGAGCCCACGAAGAGCCGGGTCAGATCGTAGCCGGCGGAAGACTTGCGTGCCCGGCTCGCTGTCTTCACGACGCTGCCGTCGGCGAGCACCACGGTGAGGTTGAGCACGTTCTCGCGCATGGTGCCGTAGCGAACGGCATTGGTACCCGAGGCCCGGGTGGCGGCCATGCCGCCGAGAGTCGCGTCTGCCCCGGGGTCGACGGGAAAGAACAGCCCGGTGGCGCGCAGATACTGATTCAGCGCCTGGCGGGTGACCCCGGCTTGCACCGTGACGTCGAGGTCCTCTGCGCGCAGTTCGAGAATTTCGTTCATCCGGCTGAGATCGAGACAGACCCCACCATGAAGGGCGGCGGTATGGCCCTCCAGCGATGTTCCCGCGCCCATGGCGATCACCGCCACGTTCTCCGCAGCCGCCAGTTTAACGAGAGCGGCGACCTCCTCGGTCGACTCGGGATAGACGCCAACCTGAGGCGGAATCGAGGGGTGCCAGCACTCGCCGCGGCCCATACGCTCGAGCTCGGAGGGGCTGGTGCTGAGTCGCCCGCCGACGATCTGGCGCAGACCCTCGATGAAGCTGTCCGGCAGTGCGGTATGTCGAGTCGATGGCATGTAGCTCATGAGATTCCTTCCTGTAAGAGGCGTTGCGCTCAGTCCAGCCCGAACAGACGGGGCAGGTAGAGAACGGTCTCCGGTACGTAGGTGATGAGGAGCAGCGTGGCGATGGCGGAGAGCAGCAGCGGCCACATGGCGCCCACGATCTTCCCGATGGGCATGCCGGTCACGATGGCACCGGTGAACAGGGCCGCGCCATAGGGTGGCGTGATCAGGCCGATGACCAGGTTGAAGACCACGACGACCCCGAAGTGGATGGGATCGACTCCCAGATCCACGACCAGCGGCATCAGCATGGGTACCACGATGAGAATCGCCGGCAGCATGTCCATCACCATGCCCCAGAGCAGCAAGAACACATTGATGATCAACAAAATGAGATAGCGGTTGTCGGTGAAACTGAAAATGAAGCTCGCGATCAGGTCCGGGACCCTCTCCGAGGCGAGCACCCAGGAGAACACCGCCGAGGCGCCGGAGAGCAGGAGGACCACGGCGGAGAGCACGGCGCTTCGAATCATCAGGAACAAGATCGTCAGCCAGTGAATCGCCCGGCCTTGGCGGATCAACAGCAGCAGAAATCCGTAGCCGACCGCCACGGCGGATGCCTCGGTGGGCGTAAAGACCCCTGACAGAATGCCTCCGAGGATGATGATCGGCATGGCCAGGAAGGGCAGCGATGAGGCAGTGACTTTCAAGAATTCACCGATGCTGATGCGCCGGTCCCTGACTGGCGTCATCCTGCGCGAGGAGCAGAAGACGACGATGGCCATGGCGACGGAGACCAGCGTGCCGGGTATGGCTCCGCCGACGAGCAGGCCGCCGATGGATGTGCCGGTGATGGCTCCCACCAGCACCATCGGGATCGATGGTGGAATGATCGCGCCCTTGATCGAAGAGGCGACGGCGAGCGCGGTGCTGAATGCCCGCGTGAAGCCGTTCTTCTCCATCATCTTGACCTGCATCTTGCCCAGCCCGGCGATTTCGGAAATAGCCGATCCGGAGCAGCCTCCGAACAGCATCGATGAGACGATGGTCACATAGCCCATGCCGCCGCGCGTGCGTCCAACCAGCGCGTTCGAGAAATTCATCATCTTGTCGGCGGTGCCGGAAACCACCATGAGGTCGCCGGCCAGCATGAAAAAGGGAATGGCAAGCAGCGTGAAATTGTCGATGCCGATGAAGAACTGCTGAACCACCAGAAAGAGCGGCAGATCCTGGACGACGAAAAACAGGATCGTGCTGGTCAGCATGGCGAACGACAGCGGAATGCCGATCGCCATCATGACGACGAAGCCGATGAGAAAGAGGGTCAAAGACATCAGACGACTCCCTCGATCTCGCCCAGTGCTTCGCGTCTATCGGGGCCGAAGTGCCGGCCGAACACCTGGAGGATCGACAGCCCCGCCCCCAGCGGGTAAGAGAGATAGACCCACAAGTAGGAGACACGCAGCGATGGCGTTCGCATGATGGATTCATCGACCGCCAATAATGCCCCCTGGATCAGAATCACCAGCAGCGTGCCGATGACGATGGTATCTATCAACCACTCCAGGGTGATCTGCAGACGTGCCGGCAGGGCGGTAAGCAGAAAGGTCAGCCGAGGATGCTGCTGGAGCCGTATGGCGATGGCGCTGCCGATCATCACCAGAGAAAACATCAGATAGCGCGACATCTCATCGCCCCAGAACACCGGAGCGTTGAACAAGTAGCGAGCGACGACCATCCATATGACCAGAATCGACATCATCAGAAGTAGCGCGCCAGCGAGGGTGGCGGTGATCCAGAACACGACGCGATCACCATGTCCGAGAAAAGTCGTGAGTCGTTGCATGAGAAGACCTCGAAATCCGGCGAATGCGCCGCACTGAGAAAATCAGTCGTCGACCGAGTCGATGGTGTCAAAGCCGTCGTTCACGAACGCTTCTCCAGTCTCGTCGATCGCACACCGACTGGCCTGGGGGAGGGACCTCGTGAAGGACCTCGAGCCGCTCGGGTGTCGATGCCTGGATATCCACCCTTCGTCGATCCGAGTCTCGAGCGCGAGCACGTCCTGCATGGCGCTGATGCCGGCATGGGGAGGGTGGCCTCCGTCTGAGCCTCGTCCGCGGGCGGGCGAAGATCCTCGGGCAGAGGCTGATACCACTGCTCGTCGACGACCATGCCGGCGATGGTCATGAGATGACCCGAGTGGGTCGGTTGGCCCTGCACCTGGTCGTGCTTTTGCTGCTGTATCACCACCCGGAGCGCTGGCCATCCACCACGCCCATCTGCAGTGCGCTCTAGCACTCCCTGAACGGCGTGGCCGTTGGGGGCGTGCCGAGGCCTCGTGCGAGGCGACGGCGAGTAGCAGTGCAAGACGAAACGTCGGTTTCATGCGCTATGCCCCGGTAGTGATGAAGGCCAAATTGGCCCGGCCCGGCTCGAGCTTTCACCGCATCACGATGCCTCGTCGAAGCCGTCCAGGTAGTCGAAGAAGCCCTGAGCGAACTCGTCGCCGTACTCGTCGATCGCCCATTCGCGTAGAGGCTTGGCAGTGGCATCTCGAAACGCTTGGCGCTCCTCGGGCGAGAGCGCATAGATCGTCATACCCTCCTCCTCGAGCTGGTCGAGTGCCAGGACGTCCTGGATCGCACCGACGCCGGCATAGGCCAGCGATGCCTCGGCATTGGCCTGATCGACGGCAGCGCGTAGATCATCGGGCAGCCCGGCGTACCATGCTTCGTTGACGAAAATCGCCGCGATGGTCATGAGATGGCCCGAGAGCGTGAGATGGTTCTGTACCTGATAGAACTTCTGCTGCTGGATGGTGGCCAGCGGGTTCTCCTCGCCGTCGACGACGCCGGTCTGTAATGCGCTGTAAAGTTCGAGAAAGGGGATCGGAGTGGGTGAGGCACCGAGCGCTCGCATCAACTCCTGGTGCGGCACGATCTCCTGGGTCCGCATTTTCAAACCCCGCATGTCCTCTGGGCGATGAATGGGGGTATCCGCGGTAGTGAAATTGCGAAAGCCGTATGGCTCGAAGCCGAGAATACGCACGCCCGTGGACTCGGCGACGTCGTCGAGCAGTTCGGCGATGAAGGGCTGGTGGGTGGAAAGCTTCTCGACCATGTCCGCGCGGGTGGCATAGAGAAATGGCAGGTCGATGATGCCAAGCTCGGGATAGTAGAGCGAGGCGAAGACACCCGATGAGAAACTCGCCACATCGATGGTGCCGCGACGGACCTGCTGGGCCATGGAGCGGGCGTCGCCCAGTTGGCCGTTGGGAAAGACATCGACCTCGATGCGCCCGCCGCTGAGACGCTCCAGCGCCTCCTCGAATACGTAGGCATGTGCGGCGGCGGCGTTGGCGGCTGGTTGGTCCACGTCGGCGAAGGAGTATTTGAGCGTATATTCCTGCGCCTTTGCGGCGCCACAGCTCAGGCCCAGGGCCAAGGCGAGGGTTACCGTTATCGTTTTCATGTACAAAGTCCCCGAGTGGTTCGTGGGTGATGCCGCTCGCCGGCCTGATGATGAACCCTGCGAGCCTTCTACCTGGATTCTTGCGGTAACGCGCCTCCAGTGAGAGTGCGAGGCGCCTTCAGCTCGAGTGCCTGGTCAGCGAGTCGTGCAGCGCTTCCAGCCAGAGCGATACCGCGAAGGCGCCGCCATCCGGCGTACCCAGGGCTCGTTCGCCGAGATAGGCCGCGCGACCGAAGGCCGGTAGCATCTCCGCAGTGGCTTTGGCGCCTTCTCGAGCTGCTGTCACCGCTTGGTCGAGTGCAGACAGGGCGTCCTCGCCCCTGGCTATCGCTGTCGCGAAGGCATCACTGGCGGGAGCCAGCGCATCCACCATGGTTCGGTCACCGGGCCCGGCACCGCCGATCTCCGAGATGATCCGCTGCGCTGCGACCAGCGCTGCCGACCAGTCCTCCGCTTTCGCACTCTCTTCCGGCAGCACCTGTGCGGCACGTAGCAGTGCCGTGGCGTAGAAGGGGCCGGAGCTGCCTGCGATGGCCCGGCGCAGCGTATCCCCGGCGGCGGCGAGACAGACTTTGGGCGAGGCGAATACTGCGTCTGGCAGATCGCGCAGGGCTTGGGCACCTCGCGTCATGCTCGCACCCAGGTCGCCGTCGCCGGTGGCGGCATCGAGCCGGGTGAGGTGGGATTCGTTTGCTATCAGGCAAGTGGCGACGTCGAGCACGGCGCGCTGGAGTACAGGATCCGGTTCACCACGGGTTGCCGATGCGCGGGCTGTCGTCGGTGCGGCTGACAACGATCGCGTATGGCGCGCCTCGGCGACGGTGGCCGCGCGTGGCCAGATGCGTACCTCGGTGGCTGCGTCGAGTTGTTCGATCCGGGTGTCGTCAAGTGGCAGCAAGGTAAGCGAGCAACCGGCCATTTCGAGCGCGGTCATGAAGTTGCCGCTCCACAGCCGCTCGACGCGCAGCCCGCGTTCGCGCAGCTTGGCGATGGCGCGCCGAGCCACGATCGCGAGTTCCATCGGTGGCGTGGCACCCAGGCCATTGACCAGCAGTCCGACACGCTTGCTCGAGTCGTCGAAGTGGCCCAGCAGCGTGTCGAGTATCTCGTCGACGATGGCGTCCGCCGTCATCAGTTCGGCCTTGCGGACGCCCTTTTCGCCGTGGATACCCAGGCCGAATTCGATCTCCCGCTCACCGAGTGAGAAACCCTCCTGGCCTGCGGTGGGTACGATGCACGAGCCCAGGGCGATACCCATGGTGACGAGCGATGCGGCTGCCTCGCGAGCCTGGCGCGTTACCCGCTCGAGCGAGTCGCCGCGGGCCGCACTGGCACCGGCGATCTTGTGAACCAGCACCGTACCGGCCAGGCCCCTGCTGCGATCGGCGGGTAGCGTCTCGCGTAATGCGACATCGTCGGCGACCATCACCACTTCCGTGGGAATGCCCTCGGCGCTGGCGAGTTCGGCCGCCAGGGTGAAGTTGAGCCGGTCGCCGGTGTAGTTCTTGACCACCAGCAGTGCCCCTCTTGGACCCGCCGTGGCCCGGATGGCGGCATGAACCGCGTCAACGCTTGGGGAGGTGAATACGTCGCCGGCGACGGCGGCAGAGAGCATGCCAGCGCCGACGAAGCCGGCGTGGGCCGGCTCATGACCGCTGCCGCCGCCGGAGATGATAGCCACCGGTCTTGCATCCGGCGAGTCGGGCAGGTCCGAGCGCACGACCACGTTCTCGCCTTCGAGCAGGGCAATCGTCGGATTGGTATCTGCTAGTCCCTCGAGCAGTTCGTGTACCACATCTCGCGGATCGTTGATTAGCTTCTTCACTGCCAGCTCCATTTTCAATTCCGTTATACGGAATACCTTGGTGCTGGATAAGTCAATATCCACTTTATGCTGATATCTCTCCGTTTGTGGCCAGATCGAAAATAAAAATGGAACTTTAAGACATTGGTTACGTTGATAGCCGGCTATGAACGTGCGATCTTGCTGTCATTCAGGAGGGACACGATGAACGATATTCCAAGGTCGGCCATACAGGACGGCCGCGATGCCGGTGCCAAATCGTTCTACAAGATGGCGAAAGTGCTCGATTGTTTTTCGCGTTCGAAAGGACACTTGTCGATTACGGACATGGTCGAGATGACCGGGCTGCCGAGAACGACCATTCACCGCATCGTGGCGTCTCTGCGCGAGATTGGCATGATCGATCAGGACCATCGCCGAGGTGACTACCGCCTTGGGCTGAGAATGTTCTATTACGGCAGTGCAGTACTCGCCAATCTGGATCTTGACCGTCACGCGAGACCTCACGTGCTCGAGCTCCATCAGATCACTGGAGATATCGTGCATCTGCATATGTTCGACGGTAGCCAGATGGTCTGCATCGAGCGCGAGGAGATGGGCGATGCTCGCCTGACAACGCTGACCACCATCGAGGCCGCGCCGGTCCACTGCACTAGCGTTGGCAAGGCGTTCCTGGCTTTTCAAAGCGAGGCCCTGATCGAGCGTATCGTCGAGGAGGAGGGGCTGGAGCGCAGAACGGAACATACCTTGGTCGAGATGTCTGCACTCCGCGAAGATCTGCAGCGTATTCGTGAGCGTGGCTTCTCCCGTGACGACGAGGAGAACGAGCTCGACGTGCGCTGTGTCGGTGCACCTATCCGAGACAGTCGAGGACGGGTGTTCGCCTCCATCAGTGTTTCAGGCCCGGCCAGTCGGCTGCCACTCGCTCGTCAGGACGGTCTGGCTCCGACCGTCATACGCACTGCCGACGCCATCTCGCGCGAACTGGGCTGGGCGGGAAAGCCGTAAGTCTGCATCAAGAATTGAGAAGAGAAAGGTGAGTCTATAATCCGAATTGCGGATTGATAGTGTTTTTTTAAAGCGTATTTTCCATGGTAAGTGGCGCTGGGACCCAAAGACAGATCGAACCAGCGTCTTGGTTTCTCACCATGGAGACTGCGTTATGCGGGTACATGACATCATATTGGGGCCAGCAGTGGTTCTGGCGGGGGCTGGGCTCTGTGTCTGGGCCACCGCACTGCCGCAACCTCAAGGCTTTGCCTACGGCCCTAATCTCTTTCCTACGCTCACCGGTAGTGGTCTCGCACTGGCAGGGCTCTCCATACTTTTCGCCGGTATCAAGAAGCGTCGTATGGGACCGCTGTTCGAGCGACCCGATTGGTCGAAGCGCTGGCGACTCGCGATCAATTTCTGGTTGATCCCCGTGGCCATCATTGCATACGTACTACTGGTGGAGCCGCTGGGCTTTCTCATCACCGCGACTCTATTGCTGTTCGCCCTGATGATTGCCAACCGGGTGCATCCGCGACGCGCGGCAGTCGTCGCGCTGATCATCGCCCTGGCTATCAACTTGCTGTTCGCCTCGATATTGCACGTGCCGTTGCCTTGGGGACCGCTGACTGCGGTGTCGGGGTGGTTGATATGGTGATGTTCTATTCCGTGCTATCGCAGTTGACCGATGGCTATCTGTTGCTGGTGATTCTCCTGTCTGCTGCCTATGGGCTAATCATCGGCGCCATACCTGGGTTGACCGCATTGATGGCCAGTGCGCTGTTGGTGCCATTTGTCATCTTCATGCAGCCGATACCCGCGGTCGCTGCCATTATCACCGCGTCGGCCATGGCGATATTCGCCGGCGACATTCCCGGGGCGCTGCTGCGCATGCCCGGTACGCCAGCATCCGCGGCCTACACCAACGACGCCAATGGCATGGTCCTCCGAGGCAAGGGCGCCGTGGCCCTGGGTGCCGGTCTGATTGCCTCTTCACTGGGTGGTCTGATCAGCGCGCTGGTGCTCTCCTTGGCAGCGCCGTCACTGGCCAAGATCGCTCTGATATTCAGCTCCGTCGAATATTTTTGGCTGGGCGTACTTGGGCTCAGCTGTGCGACTTTCGTATCCGGCGGCTCTCTGGCCAAGGGGTTGGTGTCGCTGTTTCTGGGACTGTCGCTGGCAACGGTAGGCATGGACCCAGTCAGCGGCATTCCGCGGTTTTCGCTCGGATCTCCGGACCTGCTGGGTGGTTTTGGGCTGATCCCCGTGCTGATCGGCCTGTTCGCTGTTTCCGAACTGCTACGTAATGCGGCCAATCCGCCCCGAGCCGAGGCGTTACCTAGCATCAGCGGGCCGATACTCGTCCCAAGCCTCATAAATCTATGGCGACACCGGTTAGGCACGCTGCGCGGTGGCTCGATCGGTACATTGGTCGGTGCTCTGCCGGGCGCAGGGTCGGACATAGCCGCCTGGATCTCCTATGCGGTTGCACGCCGAGGAAGCCGGAAGGGGCGGCGGGAGGACGATATAGGAGCGTCGGAGCGGATTATGTCGGCCAGCGCGGCCAATAACGCGAGTCTCGGTGGGGCTTACATTCCGGCCACGGTCTTCGGCATACCCGGTGACGCCATCACCGCGATCGTCATATCGGTCATGTTCATCAAAGGCATCAACCCTGGCCCGACGCTGTTTCTGAATCAGCCGGAGGTCATCTACACGATCTTCGGGATCTTCTTTATTGCCAACTTGGCACTGATTCCTCTCGGCATCCTGTGTATCCGAGGCTTCGGTTACATCCTTCGGTTGCCGCGCGCGTATGTCTCAGCCGTGGTGTTGATGTTCTGCATTCTAGGGGCGTTCTCGGTCGAGAACACGCTGTTCTCGGTAGGGCTTATCGCGCTCTTCGGCTTGCTCGGCTACGTCATGGAATCCAACGAAATACCGCTGGCACCGGCGATTCTCGGCCTGATCCTGGGGCCGATGATCGAGGAAACGTTCATGACGACAATGCTCAAGTCTCGGGGTGATCTGAGCATCTTCTTCGATCGCGAGATCGGTGCTGTGCTGGGTATTGTCACTGTCGCGGTATGGGCGGGAGTCGTGCTGCTGCAAATTTGGCCTAAAAAGAAACTTAAGTCGAAACCTATCGGATGATATTCCGTATTTCGGAATACTACGATAGTTTAATTTCTATGGATCGATAAAAATGGAAGTATGGGCCCAGTAGTTTGATAAGCGACCAAGGGGTCCGGCGCGAATCTCCAAGGGCCTCTAGCGACGGGGTGTCGAGTGAAGCTGGGCCGTGGAATAAAGGAGAGGCATCGAATGAAAACGACCATGCTGATGATTGCGATGATGGCTGGCAGTGCGTGGGTATCCTCGGCGCAAGCGCAGGATGCCTGGCCAACCCGGCCCGTACAGATGGTCGTGATCGCCGGGGCCGGTGGCGGCAGCGATTACGTCTTCCGCTTGCTTTCCCGTGAACTGGAGAAAAATACGGGGCAGGCGTTCAGTGTGGTCAATCAGGCTCAGGGCGGTGGCGTTGTCGGCATGACGACCTATACCAACGCGGAGCCCGATGGCTACACACTCGGCCAGATGTCGCCTTTTGCTCAGTATCGCGTCCTAGGGCAGGCCGATTTCACCAGCGAGAGCTTCACTCCCATCGCGCTGGTGAACATGGATCCGGCCGCAGTTCACGTCGCTGCTGATTCCAATCTCGAATCGCTACAAGACATTGTCGACGCACTCAAAGCCGACCCCACCAGCTTGACGATTTCCTGCGGCGGTACGTGCAACGCCAGCTGGGACATTCCTTTCGTTTCTCTGATGCTCGATGAGGGTATCGATGTCACTCAGCTCAATCTGGTGCCGGCCAAGGGGGCCGCGGCAGGGCTACAGGAGCTGACCTCCGGCGGTATGGACGTCGTCTTGTCGTCGCTACCTGAGACCGACTCGTTGCGCGAAGCGGGGTTAGTCGAAAACGTTGCCGTATTCGCCGAGCAGCGCCTGGATCGCTACCCGGACGTCCCGACCGTCGAGGAGGCCGTCGGTGAGCCGGTGACCGGCGGGACTTGGCGCGGCGTCGCAGGGCCAGCGGGCATGTCACCGGCGTTGGTAAAGGTCATCGAGGCGCAGGTGAAAGCTGCCTTCGATGCCGAGGCTTTTCAGCAGGGTATGAGAGATCGGGGTTTTGGTCCGGTATGGATGAATGCCGACGAACTCGGTGACTTCATGGCCGAACATGAACAGCAAACCGAGCGCGTGCTCGGCGAGTTACGGCAATAACGCCCGCCAGATCGCGACTGAGCCGGCGATCGGTTGACATCACTTCATTGATAGGGACACCGCTATGAAACACGAGCTTGAAGGTATCATTCCGCCACTGGTCTCGCCGTTCAAAGAGGACGAGACGCTGGATGAAGAGGCGCTGCGCGATAACATCCGCTTCATGCTGAAGAAGAAAGTCCACGGTATCTGCTTGGGGGGGAGTACGGGGGAGGGGCATACGCTATCCGTCGAGGAGCTCGCTCGCTCCATCGAGATCGCTTGCGAGGAGGTCGACGGCAAGATTCCGGTTGTCGCGGGGATCATCGCCAACAGTACGCGTGATGCGATCGCGGCGGCCAAGGCCGTTTCGAAATTCGACGTCGCCGCGCTGCAGATCACTCCGGTGCATTATGTCTTCAAGCCCACCGAGGATGCCACCTACGCACACTTCGAGCGTTTGACTCGTGAAGTCGATATCCCCGTTATTATCTATAATGTAGTGCCTTGGAACTATCTCTCACCCCAGCTATTGGTACGGATCATGAAGGGCCTGCCCCAAGTGATCGGGGTCAAGCAGAGCGCCGGCGATCTCAAATTGATGGCTGATCTGATGCTGAGCGTGCCCGAAGGCCGTCGAGTGTTCACGGCAGTTGATGCGCTACTCTACCCGTCTTTCGCCATTGGCTCCCACGGCACGATAGCGGCCAATCCTGCGGCGGTACCCGGGGTCTGCGTAACGCTCTGGAATGCCGTCAAGGCAGGGGATCACAAGCTCGCCAGAGAGGTTCACGAAGCGCTGCTAGCATTCTGGAATACGATCTTCGCCGACAATTTGCCTGCCAACGTCAAGTACGTGCTGAGCAAACAAGGTGTGCAGACCGGGCGGCCGCGTATGCCGATGCCGCCAACGAGCGCAGAGCAGGCTGCGGCCATCGACGCTGAACTCGATAACGTCCTTCGCTTCGATCAAACCTGAGACCGCAGCAGTTGGGGGATCTCTCGCCGGTGTAGCCGGCGAGGGCATTCGCCATCACCAATCCCGCAATACTGGAAAAGCGGTGTGTGGGGTTCATCCCTTCCACGACCACTGGTCATATCTGAATGCAGTCGACGTCTTTCGAACGACGAGATCCATGGGCAAGATAATGTAGCCTGGCCCTGGTGCATCGTCACGCCCGGCTATGCTCGGTCAACTCGAGTATGCGTGTGCCGTTTCGGCCGCTGCGCTTGACGTCGTAAAGTGCCACGTCACCGTGGCCGATCAGGGATTCGAGATCGCCGGGTGGCTGCTCGAAGTATGTGGCGCCGACGCTCAACGTCACCGCATCCGGGGTGTCGAAGTTCTGCGCAGCGGTTTCATGGAAGCGCGCGCGCAACGTCTCGCTGAGTTGCCGAATGTCCTTGGGCATGACGTCATGCAGCATGATGGCGAACTCGTCGCCGCCGAGTCGGGCGGCGAGGGCCTCTTCCGGCAGCGCCTCCCGAATCAGGTCGCTCAACGTGATCAGCAGCCGGTCGCCCGCCGCATGGCCATGGAGGTCGTTGACCAGCTTGAAGTTGTCGACGTCGATCAGCAGCAGCGCCCCCGGCCGCTTGCTGGAAGCGTGGTTCAAGAATCGTGGCGTGCGCGCCTCGAAGGCCCGGCGGTTGAACAGTGCGGTCAACGGGTCACGCTCGGCGAGCTGTTCGATCTGGCGCTCCCGCCGATACCGCACCGTCCCGGTCATCGACAGGGCGATCAGCAGGATCGCCATCACCCCCTCGACCAACGAGATGCGGATCACTGCGCCCTGGTAGACGACGAGGTCGATCAGTGTACCGGGAACCAGTGCCAGTCCGACCTTGCTCAGGTAGAACGCGCCATGGACGAGCAGCGTGTAGTGCAACTGACGAGTGCCGAGCGTGGCGACGTCGGCCTCCAGACGCAGCAGCAGGCTGGCCCGGAGCGACACGATCGCCACCAGCAGCGAGTTGACGATCAGATAGAGTTTCGACGACGCTTGCCCGTCCGGCAGCAGCAGTAGCGCGCACCAGACCGCGACGACCAACCACCACCAGGCCGACAGCCGTCGCTCGACGAAGCGCGTGACACCGAGCAGAAACATCCAGTGGGCGAATACCAGCAGGCCGTTGGCGAACCAGACGCCGATGAAGAAGTGGCCGCTGGCGCGCAGCAGCGCGAGCGAGCAGCCCAGCGTGATCGAGGCGAAACCGGTGGACCAGAACAGCAACGAGACGTCGCGGGCGCCGCGCCACTCCATCAGCAGATAGAGCGCGGCGGCGGCCGAGATGGCGATGGTCAAGGTCAATATCGTGGCAGGGTCGAACGCCATGTTCGTGTCGATCCGTCGTGGCTTGGCGGAAAAGTTCTGCCGTCACGGCGTCTTCGAACGATCATGCGCTGGCGGCGGGCGAGCAGGCTTGCTCATTCGGTCATTATCGGCGATCGCACCGACTTCTTGAACCGCCCGCGATCCAGCGCCGCGCCGCTGGTCCGATCGCGGGCCTTCGCCATGCCGATATCTCGTTGGCCCTCGAGAATCCGGCGACGCGCATGGCAGGAGGAGAGATGTGGATTCCGAGCGGCCGGGGCCGCTCGGAATCTCACCGCATGCCGGCCTCGGCCCTACCAGCGGTAGCTGACTTTCGCCCGGATCTCGCGTCCCGGGTTGTAGTAGTTGGCGGTGCCGGAGCCGACGATGTGCTGTTCGTCGAAGAGATTGCTGACGTTGACCGTGAAGTCGGTGTTCCGGACGATCCGGTAGTCGAAGGCCGCATCGATCAGGGTCGCCGAATCGCTCTTCGCCGTATTGGCGGCGTCGAAGTAGTAGCCGTCGGTGTAGCGGGCGCCCAGGCCGACGCTCATCTGCTCGCCCGGGAGCGTGTAGTAGCCCCACAGCATGGCGGTGTGCTTCGGCGCGATGGCGAAGTCGTTGCCCTTGATCGAGGTGCCATCGCGCAGCGTGCCCTCCTCGACCTCCGAATCCAGGTAGGAGTAGCCACCGACGACGCTCAGGCTGTCGGTGAGCTCGGCCTTGACCTCGAGATCGAGGCCGCGTGCCCGGGATTTGCCGACGGTCTGCTGGTCAATGGCGCCGTTGTCCTGCACCACGGCGATGGTCACGTCGTCTCTTTCCAGGTTGTAGACCGCCGCCGAGAACTGGGCGTTCATGCCTTGGGGCGAGTATTTCAGCCCGATCTCCTGCTGCTTGCCCCGTTCCGGCGTGACGCCGATGGTCGGTGGCGCCACCGACTCCACGTAGCTGACGTAAGTGGAGAGCTCGTCATTGACGATATAGGTCAGCGCACCGCGAACGGTCGTCTCCGAGAAGTCGTCGCTATCGTCGAATGCCTCCCCATAGGATTCCCCCTCGCTCGAGAGATCCATCGAGTCGTTGCGCACGCCGGCGCTGACGACGACGCGATCGTAGAACGAGAGATTCTGCGTCAGGAAGACCGAGCGAGTCCGGTAATCCTGATTTTCGTAGCGGTAGGGCGTGAGGTCGCCGGGGCTGCCGCTGTAGACCGGGTCGGCGATATCGATGGGCGTCGCATCCCCGTAGATGGAGCGGGAGTCAGTCGAGGCGTCGCGGTACTCGACGCCGCCCAGGGTACTGCTGTCGATGTCGCCGAAACTGGCGTCGTACTGCAGGATCGTGTTGCCGATGAATTCGTGAGCATCGGTATCGGTGCCGAAGTAGTCGCGATCCACCAACGTGCCGACGCGCGTCGCGGAATCGGTGATGTAGACGTAGCGGAAGTCGTCCTCCAGATCGCTGTAGCGAACGTTGGCGCGCAGGGTCAGGCCATTCTCGAAATCGTGGATCAGTTGGCCGGTAACGCTGGTCCGGTCGACATCATGATCGTTGAAGCCCGGCTCGCCGAAGAAGTCGTCGCGATCATACTCCCGGTCTAGCGGATAGCCGCCGCTATTGGGGGTGTCGTCGCGATTGAGGTAGTCGACGATCAGTGTCGCCGAGGTCTGATCCGTCGGTTCCCACGTCAGGCCACCCATCAACAGCCCGTTGTTGTTCTTCGAGTGATCGTACTCGCGGTCGCTGTCCTGAATCTTGCCGGTGAAGCGGTAGGCGAGGGTCTGGCCCGAATCCAGGACATCACCGACATCGATACCGGCTTCCTTGTGATCGAACGAGCCGTAGGAGAGGAAACCTTCGCCGAAGCGTTCGAAACGCGGCCGCTTGCTGACGAAGTTGACCGATCCACCCGGATCGGCCGGGCCGAACAGCGTGGAGTTGGCACCGCGCAGGACTTCGATACGCTCGTAGGCGTAGGGGTCTTCTCGCACGCCGCGCATGGAACCCAGGGTCATGCCGTCGCGATAGGTCGTGGCCTGGAAGCCGCGAATCTGGAAATAGTCGTTGCGGTCATCGGTGCCGTAGTAGTCGGTGATGACCCCGGGGGTGTATTGCAGCACCTCCTCGGTCGTCTGGGCGCCGCGCTGCTCGATCTCTTTCTGGGTGATGACCGAGACGGAGGCAGGCGTGTCCTGAATGCTCGTGGCGACCTTGCCGCCTACCCAAAGCTCCCGTGCGACGACGGTTTCGCTGTCGTCGTCGGGGGCCGCTTGCGCATTGACGATGACGGGAGAGAGACGATACGCCCCGCCTCGATCTTCCGTCTGCTGCGCGTTCCCGATCGCGGGAAGGGTGAGTAGTGCGGAGCCGCAGAAAAGCGCCACGGTGGTCTGGTGCCACCATGGCGGATTCCCGCGACCCACGATCGTGCGATTGCGGCCGCTCATCGTGATGATCCCCAAGTGAATGATCCCTGTTGACAGGCCCGCGATTTTTTTAGTGGCGGGCCCGGGGATTATCCTTAGAGACCTCTATGCAATCAAGAATATTTCTCAGTTAGATTCGCGTTCATGGTCCAGGGGGGGGTATGACTGGCCCCTGTACGAGGGCGACCGGTGACGCACCAAGCCTTCAATCCTCGATACGTGAAAGCAGGCGTTGGCCCCGGCGAGTCCGACGGGCACGGCGCAGCCCGCTGGAAGCCATTTTCCAGCCCAGAATACGACCCACGCCAACCGCGACGCCGGAAGCAGCGCCCCACAAGAGCGCCTCGCGCCAACGCACATCGGGGTCGTCCGGGTTGACCGGGGGTTCGAAGGCGTGACGTCGGGTGGTGTGCTTGAGAGCCTCCCGGGTTGCCACGCCGGAGATGATGGCCGTGGACGTACCGATGATGGTCCAGAGTGTATGGGGTTTCATGCTGGCCTCCTTGCCGAGTGCGGGACTCTCAGCATGGTCCATGGCTCGTCGGGTTGCCAAGTGGGCGTGATTGGCTGGCGCCCGCGAACCGACGGTCTCCGAGTTGCCCGCGCTTCAGGGCAGTGGCTCGCCAGAGCTGCTGGCGCGACGCCGTGACCATTGCCACAGGGTCCAGTGAGCCAACAGCGGCCAGCGGGGCTGCATGAACTCGAGAAAGCGCTGCCGCCACAGGTTGGTCAGTGATTTGCTCAGCCCCAACCGCTCCCCGATCTCCGTATCGTGATACCCCACTACGAGAAGGCGCAGGTATTCCGGCCACAGTTCCTTATGCTGGATATGTGAAAGCGGCGTCTCGGTCAGGTTGTTGTAGCGGCGCCCACAGCCATGACATTGATACTCCGTAGCGCGCCGGCTGGTCAGCACCTGGTTCGATGAGGAACCGCAGTAGGGACAGTGCCTGTCGGTCAAGACAGTGAGCTCGGCAAGCGCCGCGACACACGCTTCCAGCGCCTCCTCGACTTCATCCGTCAGTTCGGAAACCTGCGTGGACTGATGGTCCTCCCACCAGCGATGCAGGTCGGCATCGTAGTCGGCCATGGCCTCCATGAAGGCCCGGCTCCAGGTCATCGAAGCCTTGTTGCTGATCCCCAGGAAGGTGGCGATCAGCTCTTGGGAGAACCCCTGGAACCGATAGCTCATCCACGGCTTCCACTTGTCTTCCGAGCGCAGCAGGCGAAGCGGCGTGCCGCTCAGCACGTTGAACCGCTTGTTGCAGTTTCGGCAGTAGTAGCCATCGCGACGCAACCCACGACTGCCAGCGGGGATGGCCAGTGAGATCGAGCGGCTCGCGCAGGCCGGACATTGATGAGGGGCGCTGGCGGGCAGGGTGGCGAGATAGGACAGGAAGCTCCGGGCGCTGGGGCGCAACGCCTCCGGCAGCAGCTCCAGCGACGGTCGCCCGAGCAGGAAGTCGATGGTGTCGACGTGCCTTCGCGTCGGGGGGATATTGAATGTCGAGAAAGTCTGCGGGATGGCAGGTGCCATACGGGAAATCTTTTATCGAGATGTCGAATGGGCGAGGTCACTAGGGTTGGTACGAAAGGTCGGCGAGCGCAGGCAGTTTTCGTACAAAGCCTAGAGTACGCGATGGTGCAGTCAGGGCGCCAACACCGACAGGCCCTCGACACCGAACCGAATAGTATCGGGCCATGCCGATCTGCCCAGGGCCCCGAACGCTTCAGATGACACAAGTGCCTTTCGGACACGGCTTATCGAGAGCAGTCTCCACGCCGAATCATCAAAAGTCTTAGTCATCAATAGCAATTCTCCTACAAACATTCGATGAATACCGCGTTACCCTAATGAATTGCGTCATTCATGGTCACTGCTACCCGGTTGCCTATCCGAGTCGCACCGGAACCTGAGCCCGTCATCAGGAAGACAACATGTTCAACGAACTACTCGACACTTTCGATATCGACCTGTCGCAGTCCCAGCGGCTGCTGACGCTCGAACTTGCCGGAACGTCGTTCATTCCTCACCGGCTGGTGGGCGAGGAGCGGGTCAGCGAGCCCTTCACCTACACCCTCGATTGCGTCTCCCAGCAGGGCGATATCGAACTCAAGACGCTGATGGCCCAGCCGGCCCGGCTCTCGATCCTGCAGGCCGACGGCAGCTATCGCCGCTTGCACGGGCTGGTCAGTGAGGCGGCGTTGCTGGGCGAGGACGGCGGCGTTACCTACTACCAGCTCACCCTGGTGCCGTGGCTGGCCATGCTCAAGCTGGGTCGCGACAGCCGGATCTTCCAGGATCGCAGCGTCGTCGATGTCCTCACCGACGTGTTCGACGGTCATGAACTGGCCAAGGGCCGCTACCGCTTCGATCTGCGTCGTGACTATCCCGCCCGCAGCTACTGCGTGCAGTATCGCGAGAGCGATTTCAACTTCGTCAATCGGCTGTGTGAAGAGGAGGGGCTCTGGTATTACTTCGAATATAGCGACGATAGCGAAGGGGCTGACGGCGGCGGCGAAGGCGAGCGTCGAACTTTCGACGGCCATCGCCTGGTCATCACCGACGATGTCGATACCACCCAGCCGGTCAGCCCCCAGGCGATCCGCTTCCACCGTCAGGCAGCCACCGAGCGCGAGGATGCGCTGACCCAGTGGGGCGGCGTGCGCGCCCAGCAGCCCACCCGGGTCAGCGTCGGCACCTTCGACTACAAGCAGCCCTCGCTGACCAAGCGCACCGGGCTCGACACCCTCAGCGATCAGGGCAACCTGCCTAAGACCGAGCTCTACGACTACGCCGGCGAGTACTACTACCACGGCTATGAGCGCGGCGAGCGCCTGACCGAGAACCGCCTCGAGTCTCACGAGTCCCGCGCCAAGCGCTTCCGTGGTAGCGGCGGCGCGCGCCAGCTCCAGGCCGGGCGCTGGTTCGAACTCACCCAGCACCCGCTTCACGACACCGGGGGCGAAGAAGAGCGTCAGTTCCTGCTGCTCGGGGTGACCGTGCACGCCGAGAATGCGCTGCCGGTCTCGGCCCAGTTCCAGGCACTGCCGGGCAGCCTGCAGCCGCAGCTCGATGCTGCCAAGCGCGCCCATGGGCTGGAGAGTGACACTGCAGATCCCACCGGCGAGCGTCTCAGCGACTACGCCACCGGCGGTACCGGCCACTTTCTGGTCGATCTCGAAGCGCAGCGGCGCAGCCAGCCCTACCGCCATCCGCTGACCCACCATCGCCCGGTGATCGGCGGACCCCAGACCGCCACCGTGGTCGGCCCCGCCAACGAGGAGATCCACACCGACCACCTCAACCGGGTGCGCGTCCAGTTCCACTGGGATCGCCAGGGGCAGCAGGATGAAAATAGCAGCGTCTGGCTGCGGGTCTCCCAGCCCAACGCCGGTGCCGGCTGGGGCGGGGTGTTCGTGCCGCGTATCGGCCAGGAAGTGCTGGTCGACTTCCTCGAAGGCGATGCCGACCGCCCGCTGATCACCGGCCGGGTCTACAACGGCGAGCAGACCCCCGACTGGCACAGCCACGGCCTGCTTTCCGGGTTCAAGAGCAAGACCTACCGTGGCAGCAAGTACAACGAACTCGTCTTCGACGACGCCACCGACCAGGAGCGGGTGCGTCTCAACTCCGAAGCCGAGAAGAGCCAGCTCAACCTCGGCTATCTGATCCACCAGACCGGCAACACCCGCGGCGCCTTCCGCGGCACCGGGTTCGAGCTGCGCACCGACGCCTATGGTGCCATCCGCGCCAACCAGGGGCTCTACCTCACCAGCTGGGGCCAGCTCGGCGCCAGCGGCGACCAGCTCGACCTCACCCCGGCCAAGCAGCAGCTCGACAGCGCCTACAACCTCACCGACAGCCTCAGCCAGAGTGCGGCGGACCACAACGCCGAAGCGCTCGACAGCCGCGACAACCTCAAGCAGGCCGGCGAAGACGCCGACGACCGCTACGGCAATAGCGAACAGCTTGCGGATGCTGATCAGAGCAACGCCCGTGGCGCCACCGACAGCGGCGGCCGCGGCGAAGCGGCGCGGATGAAGGCACCCTGGCTGCATATCGCCTCGCCCGCCGGCATCACGATGAGCACGCCGGAATCGACCCACCTGGCCCAGGGGCGTTCGCTGAGTGTCTCCAGCGGCGAGGACGTCAATGTCGCCACCGGCAAGAGTCTGGTCGCCTCGATCTCCGAGAAGCTCTCGCTGTTCGTCTACCGCGCCGGCATCAAGCTCTTCGCCGCCCGCGGCAAGGTGGAGGTGCAGGCGCAGAGCGACGAGATGGCGCTGACCGCGGAGAAGGACGTCAAGATCACCTCCACCGAAGGGCGGGTCGAGATCAACGCCGCCAACGGCATTTTGCTCACCAGCGGCGGCGGCTATATCCGTATCGAAGGTGGCAATATCGACGTCCACGGCCCTGGTGCGATTGATATCAAAGGCGCTCAGCACAGCTTTGGCGGGCCGGCGAGCATGGATGTCGCGATGCCTGAGCTGCCGGAGGGAGAGTGCGAGAAGCAGTTCGCGGGCGCCGATAAGTCATCTTCAGGCAGTACGCCCGTGGGAGGGTGATCCATGTCGGTATTGATGGAGCCATCCCGGATTCGCACAGATGACGCGAGTCTAACGGCAGAGTCGCTGCATCAATTCGACTACGCCGTGATCAACCCCTTGGTCGTGCACGAACGAGACTGGCGTGACCTGCCTGTCCGGGCGTTGGAAACGTCGCCTGCTCCGGCGCGAGGTCATCGCCTGCCGCAGCTGGTCGATCTCCAGATCTTGTCCGATGAGACGCGTGACGACGTGATCGACCACATCCGTCGCTATCGTAAACGTGGCGCCTCGTTTTTCTCGGCGCTGATGAGTACAAGCGCCGATCTCGAACAAACGGCCTACCACCTGCGTCGCCAGCTGCTGCAGCGGCGCCCTGGCGACCGCCGATATCACTGGTTTCGCTATTACGATCCGCTCGTCTTCCGCCATCTGGCGTGGCTGCTGACGCCGATGCAACTGGCCCGACTTCTGGGGCCTCTCGATCAATGGTTCTGGTTCGATGGGCAGGGTCGGTCTTATGTCCTGAAGCGTCCCGAGATCACTACCGCCATCGATTGGTTGGAACTGACTCGTGCCCAGTGGTCGAGTATCGATCGCTTTGCGGGACTGAATCGGAGTCTGCGCCGTCTGAGCCTGCTGGCCCCCGCCTGGCCGCAGGACACGATCCATTGGCAGTGGCTGGATGACACTCTGCGTCATGCGCAACGCTCGAGCCTATCGTCCGAGGATCAGTCGTTACTGGCAGAACGGGCGGCCATGCATCTGCCGGACCTGGCCGGACAGGAACAGGTAGAGCAGTTCATGGCGCTAGCGACGCGGCGACGATCCGAAACTGGCGGTCATCTGGACGCATGGCATGACGCCGAATGGAACATCCTCATTTCAGAGTTAAGGAGCGGACATGAGTAGCGCCGATAGTCCTCGCCCCGATTGCAGCTTCTGTGGCGGCGGTGGCCTGCCTATCCTGCCCGTACGATATGCCGTGGCGCGTAGCGATAATGTCAGCATTAGCGCCCCTGGATTGCCGGCGGATCTCGCGGATGATGCCATCTCGCAGATTGCGCTTGCAGGAGACCAGCACTACACACTGAGGCTACTGCGAGAAGGCTTTCTGTATGTCTTCAACGCGGCCCGTGGACGTTGGCAGGGCTACTACGTGACCGACGAAGGTTTTCTCAGCCGCTATATCGATGTCACCAACGACGAGCTGCTGGCGCTCGATCCCGACGCGCCGGGGCCGATCGATGCCGATATCCATGCGCCGGTGGAGGATGACGAGTTTCCCTGCCGCGGCAATCCCGAGCATGTCTATCCAGGGCGCTGTATCACGGTCCCGGCGGCTCAGGACGCTACAGAGCTCTACCTCGCCTTCTCGGATGACCGCTGGACCAAGCGGGTTTGGAAAGAGCACGCCGCCAATACGGATGGCCGGCGTGACGCCATGCGCAGGCTCTCCTTGACGCAATGGAAAGGAGGCGCGGCGGACTATACCCGCCCGCTCAGTGAACTCGGGGAGCGGGTGGCCGAGGCCAATTTCCCTTGGGTGCAGCGCCAGTCGAGCGATACGGGCGGCAGCGCAGCGAGCCAGAGTACGGAAGTGAGCGCGCTGAGCCACAGCCTGGCACCCGTCAACGGGATTCAGGGCGATGTCGATGGGTTCATCGAGTGGTCGCAACGCCAGGCCGAGCCGAGTGAGATGACGCCAGCGCTGTGCGTGCTCGACGATCCGGCCGGTGTCACCAGCGATCTCGCTGCACTACTCGCCGCACGAGAGAATGAGTTCAACGAGCAGGAAGCGATCAAGCGCCCGTTAGTGACGGCGGGGATCGTCAATGCGCTGCGAGACGGCTTCCGGGAGCGGGCGCGGATGCAGCGCGCCAATAAGATCGTCGAGGAGCGGCTCGAACATGAGTACTACCGTACTTATGGAGGTCCGCCGGGCATAGCACATGCAGCCAAAGCCACCTTCGAGCGTCGGCAGAAGGAAGATCCCGCTTATCGGCAAGAGGTCGAGGCCACGCGGCTAGCTGCCTACAAGAGCATCAGTGAGTCTGAACTCGAAGAGGCCGCCAACGATGCCTGGGGCAAGTATGGCGACAAACTCCGGCCCGGCGAGCCCGATCACTGGATGGAGAGCACCTATCGCTCGCAGCTATCGGATTACGATGAAGAGAATATGCAGCCACTGGCATCGGCCTATGTGAGCTGGGTGACTGGTAATCCCTTGCTGATCTACCTCAACAGCCGATTCGATGATGCGAACGTCGAGTCGGGTATCAATTTCGTCTCCGTGATCTCCTTCGTGCTGTTGGGTACCCAAAGCTACGCGCCTGCCTTCAAACAGTATGTTGAATGGCTGTCGGCGAGCGAGATCGACAATAGCAATCTGCTCTTGCGAGGCATGTGCCTCAATCAGCAAGCCCTGGTCGAACAGATCATGGCAGCGAGCGATGTTAATTTCGGTGCCAAACCCCATAACCCTGCCACCTTACCTTGGGGGCCGTTGATCGCTGCTTATCTTGGACTGACGGAAGATTATCCCGACGAAGTTGTCTCTCCCGCCAGAATGCTCGGCCATGCGCTGGGGCCAATGCAAAGTGTCGTGGCAAAAGCGCAGAATCCGACGCCATTCCTGCTCACCTTGGGGATGATCTCGGGAAGCTCGATTCAGATCACCCAAATCAGCGTGACGTTGGAGGAAGCCTTATCCCGAACCCGCGAGCCGCTCAAGTTGGTCCACCCCGACTGGGGTGAGAGTGAGCTGCATCAGTTCCAGCAGAAGGTTCGGGTGGAAACGCGCTCGCTCATCGCGGTCAACGGGGAGCCCCCTGTGACCTTCGATATGCGCCAGATAGACCTCACTCCGCTCGAGGAATTTATGGCGGAAACGTCTTCGCCCTCCAGAGCAATAAGCCTGACAAGTCGAGAAAGGTTAGAGTTCTCGGCAGGTATCGTTGGGGTGGCGTTGGCTTACATAAGCCTGAACGATCAGCTGGGGAAGATGAACAGCATCCTTGGCGCGGGCCTACAAGCCCAAGGGCGTCTACTCGGTATGGGGTTCGCCTTGGCCAGCGGCGCCGCTGAGCTTGTAGGTAAGACGTTTGAGCATGCACGGAAAGTATTTGAGGCCACGGATCATCTACTGGCCGGATCCAGCAGGTTTTTCCTGAGATGGGGGGCGAGGTTTGGTTTGGCGGGTGGGGTCATTTTAGGGTTGATGGATGTGTGGGAGGGAATCGAAAAATTTGAAAGTGGCGACACTACGATGGGATATCTTTATCTAGCCTCCGGTATTCCAACGATCTTGGGCAGTGGTGTTGCATTCTCGATTTTCATTGGAATGACCGGGGTTTTTTCCACAGCCTTTCTTTGGTGTGTTGTCGGTGTGCTCGGGATCGTTGCGTTTGCGGCAACACTTTTCATTTGGTGGTTTTCGGAAAATGACTTGCAAGAGTGGTTGGCCGAGTGTGGCTTCGGCGAACGTGGCGATCTAGGTCTTGGTAACGCGGCTCTAGAAAATGACATGCAAAGACTTGAAGCAATCACTCAAAAGGAAAAATGACATGCAACCCACAAAAAAGGATTTTTATAATCTTTATGTAAGAGGGAATTGGGGGTTCTCGAAAACAATGTCGAAAATCACCAAGTTGAAAGGAAGTACTAGGCCGCTCGAAAAAAACACAAGCGTTCCATCTGTCAAGGAAACGAAATTTAATTGTTCAGTGATTTCTATCAATGCCACCTTTTTAGAAGTTGTGGATGCAGATAATCGCCTAAGAGGGCTGGCTACGCCTTTTGGACTTGTTGGTGGGCTTGCCACACTGCTGAGCGGGTGGCTGGTTATCTACTACATGGTTGCGCAAAGCACTAATGTGCCTATCCCCATATACTTTCTCGCTACTTTCCTTCTTCTACTTGTAGTTTTGATAGGCTTCCCTATTTTTAACTCTCTCGTGCGCCGAGATATGTTTCGGAAAACCCACTACCCAATGCGCTTCAATCGCCGTGATCGAAAGGTCTACGCCTGGTCGCAGGATATGGGCGTCGTCACCATGAATTGGGACGATATTCAGTTTTACACTAGCGAAGCGACGAAGTCCCAGGATCGCCGAGGTATGTCGCGTGAGGAAATTCGCGGATACGTACGCGATCGCAACGGCAATATGCTTTATCACCTCGTCTTCTTCAAGTACGAAGGCTTCAAAGGTATGAAAGGCGTACTGGAAATCTGGGAGCTGGTGCGCCGCTATATGGAGGAACCTGACGGCTATATTCAGGCCTATCAGGTCGACCAGCGCTTGCTGGATCTGGATGGCAAACGTGAGAGTTTCATCCACTCGTTGATCCAGGCCACGCAGGTAATTGCAGACAGCCGCATTCTACAGGTGATTCTTGCAATGGCGATTACTTGGACAGGCACAGGCCGGCTGATCGCAAAGTGGACCTGTCGCGTGCCGCGTTGGCCCGAGTGGGTCGAGGAAAAATGCCGCGTCGATCCAAACGACCCCTACGTACGCAATCGCCAAACCGAGCGCCCGCTGAGTGCGAGGGAAATTCTTTGGCCATTATTCTGCTACCTGCTGGGATGGGCGGAGGTGTTAGTGATTCTGTACTTCTGTTTCCGGGGATATTTTTGAAACGCTGAACCTAAACAGGGAGCAGGCTTTGGGTTGGCACAACCAGGGCCTGCTCTACTATTAACACCGAGCGGGCCGTCGACAACGTGGCTGACTTAACACAGGCGCCGAAAATAGTCAGTTCAACCTCAGACAATATTATTCATAAAATCGTCATCACCAGCGGCAGCGGTTTATATCTACAGGCCCCAGCCGTGCTCAACCGGGTTACTAACCGGACAGTTAGAGGGCATCGAAGCCATTAGCCACAAGGAAGGAGGGTATGCAATCGACGACTGCCAAGGATCTTTACAACTTATTGATCAGGGCAAACTGGGGGTTCTCCAGTACTATGTCACGCTCGAGAGGATTTGGAGAGAAAGTCCAAGTGCTCGACAAGAAGCAAACGCCAGATCAAGTAAAGTCACCTCGTTTTAATGACTCGGTAATTGCCGTTAGTTCGAGCTATATTGAAGTAATTGATTCGGGAGGGCGTCTACGAGGCGTCACCTCCTTTTTTGGTCTCATGGGGGCGATCCCTGTTTTAATAGGATTCGGAGCTCTGTTTTTTAGCCTCTTCGATGATGTTGGTAGTCTCCCATTGATTGTTCACATATTTACGTGGCTGGCAATCCTAGCAGGAGTATTTATAGGATTTCCTATACTAAACGCCTTAGTTCGCTGGGACATGTTCCGCAAGACTCACTACCCCATGCGCTTTAACCGTCGCGACCGCAAGGTCTATGCTTGGACTCAAGATATGGGTGTGGTCACCATGAATTGGGACGATATTCAATTTTATGGCAGTCAGGCGACCAAGTCTCAGGATCGCCGGGGTATGTCGCGTGAGGAAATTCGCGGATACGTACGCGATCGCAACGGCAACATGCTTTATCACCTCGTCTTCTTCAAGTACGAAGGCCTCAAGGGCATGAAAGGCGTGCTGGAAATCTGGGAGCTAGTGCGCCGCTATATGGAAGAGCCCGATGGCCATATCCAAGCCTATCAGGTCGACCAGCGCCTGCTGGATCTGGATGGCAAACGTGAGAGTTTCATCCACTCGTTGATCCAGGCCACTCAGGTCCTCGCTGATAGTCGCGTATTCCAGCTGATTTTCGCACCGATGGTCATGTGGGCCGGCACCGGCCGTATCCTCGCTAAGTGGACCTGTCGCGTGCCGCGTTGGCCTGAGTGGGTCGAGGAGAAATGCCGGGTCGCACCGGACGATCCCTACGTACGCAATCGTCAAACCGAGCCTCCGCTGAGCACCAAGGAAATTCTCTGGCCGCTGTTTTGCTTCCTGCTTGGCTGGGCGGAGGTGTTAGTGATTCTGTACTTCTGCTTCCGGGGATACTTTTAATTCGCTGGGTCGACAGCGGCGAGCGTCGCCCAACTGCCGCAGCCTTCCAGGACCCGCTCTGAATCTGATCGGAGCGGGTTCGATGGTGGGCGTATGTCTCGGTCTTTGTGCCACCGATGCCCTCAAACGCTCTCCCGTTCCACCAGCCTCACCCCCAGGTCCAGACGTTTCTCCGCCTCCGGGAGTTCACCTGCGAGACTGGCCAGCAGTAGCCGGGCGGTGTGCTGGCCGATCTCACGGCGTGGCGGTTCGATGGTGGTGAGCGGGGGGACGGTGCTGGTGGTGAAGTCCAGGTTACCGAAGCCGGCAAGGGCGATGCGGTCGGGAATGTCCCACTTCTGTCGCTGGCACTCGCACAGCACGCCGAGCGCCACCATGTCGTTGGAACAGGCAATGGCTTCGATCTCCGGATGATCCTGCATCAGCGCGTGGGTCAGCCGCCCGGTTTCCTCGGCGTGGCTGCGGCCGCTCAGCTCCCGCAGCTCGACCGTCCCTCCGGCGGCTTCCACTGTCTCTCGAAAGCCGTGGTAGCGATCCCGCGCACGCACGTCGCGCTCGAAGTTGGTGCTGACGAACGCCATCCGTCGGCGTCCCTGCCGCAGCATGTGCTCGGCCACCAAGCGGCCGCAGGTGTAGTGAGAGAATCCCACCACCATGTCCAGCCCCGGCTGGCCGTAGTCCCACATCTCGACGATGGGCGTATCGTTGTTGGCCAGCACCGATAGCGACTTGCGGGTGTGCAGGAAGCCGGTCAGCACCAGGCCGGCGGGGTTCCAGCTCAGAATCGAGCGAATCAGTTCCTCTTCCCGCGAGTCGTCGAATTCGGTGTTGCCGATCAGCAGTTGATAACCGGCGCTTCGCAGATGACGCTCGAGGGTTTCCAGCGTCTCCGAGAAGAACGAGTTGGTGATGGTGGGCACCAGCACGCCGATCACGTTGGAGCGCGAGGATGCCAGCCCGCCGGCCATGGTGTTGGGCAGGTAGCCCAGCCGGTCGATGGCCGCCTGGATCTTCTCGGCGCGCCCAGGGGAGACCTCGTCCGGCCGACGTAGATAGAGTGATACCGTGCTCGGTGACACGTCTGCCAGTCTGGCGACTTCCCCCATGGTGACGCGCTGCGAACCGCGTCGTCGTCGTTTGGCCAAGATTCCGTTACCTCGTCTCCGACCCCGCGCTCGGACCGGATAAGCATATGAATTTTTTCGTCCCCCTCTAAGCTCTGTCTGAAAAACCGGCGAGCGCAGCATTTTTCAGACAAAGCGTAGGGCCCGCCCGCTAGTGTAAAGGGCCTGGCGCGGCGCTTCGTAAGGGGAGAAGCGCCGCGCTCGGACCGCGACCTGGATCGGGGTCTACGACGAATGGACGATGTCGACGCGTTGTTAGCGTTCATTCGTAGCGCTACGATTTTAAGCCATGTCGAGAACGAATTCTCCTGAATGGTCTCGAATGAGACCAATTATCTAAAGGCAGCGCTGGTTTCGGTTTTTTTCGCAGCGCTACGAAATGGAGCCAACCATGAAGTCACTGCGCTATTCCCTGGCCGCCCTGGCCCTGATCGGCACCACTCATGCGGCCATGGCGGCCGACAACCTGGAGATCATCGTGCCGTTCGCGGCAGGTGGTGCGACCGATATCGTCGCCCGCAGCTTCGAGCCGACCTTTTCGCAACAGCTGGGCGTCACGTCGGTGGTGCGCAATGTCGCCGGTGCCAGCGCCACGGTGGGCACGGCGGAGGTCGCCAACAGCGAGGGCAACCCCAATATCATCGGCTACGAGCCTGCCGGTGCGCTGTCGATCCAGCCCTCGCTGAAGAAGTTGCCCTACGGTCCGGACAGCTTCACCTACATCTGCCGCACCGTTTCCAACCCGATGTTCCTGATGGTCTCGAAGTCCTCCGATATCACCTCGTTCAAGCAGCTGGTGGAGGAATCCCAGGATCAGCCGTTCCTCTATGGCTCCTCCGGTCCGGGGACGCTGCCGCATCTCGCCATGGCGGCGACCGTGGTCAACAGTGATCTCAAGGCCGAACACGTGCCCTACAGCGGCTCGGGCCCGGCGATGAACGCGCTGGCCGGCAACGAGATCCAGATCATGGCGGACACCGAAACCATCCTCGAGAACTACGATCTGCGCCCGCTGGCGGTATTCGCCGATCACCGCGTCGAGGGTTATGACGACGTGCCGACGATCGAGGAGCTTGGCCTGCCGGCGCTGGATTTCTCGGTCTGGCAGGGTGTCGTCGCGCCCAAGGGGATCTCGGACGAGCGTGCCAAGCAGTACGCCGAGGCGTGCAAGGCGACCGTCGAATCGGACAAGTTCAAGACCTTTGCCGACAAGGCCAAGGCGAACATCGCTTATCTCGGGCCGGATGACTTCAAGGCGTTCGTTCAGAAGCGCTTCGAGGCCAACAAGCAGGTGCTCGAGGATGCGGGGCTGACACAGTAATCCGTCCACCGATCATCAGGAGTCGCGATCCATGTTGGCAACCTTGATACATCCTCGGGTCCTGACTGCACTGGCGCTGCTGGTGGCCGGTGCAGGGCTCTCGATCACCGCCTGGCAGGGGCCCGAGAGCGCCATGCTGGTGCCGCGTATCGTGCTCACGATCTGGTGTGTGATGGCCCTGGCGATATTGGTCGGCGAGCTGATCCGCCAAGCACCGAGGCAACGCACGGCGAAGGCGCCAAGGGCGCGCTCGCCGCTGCCGCTTTTGATGGCGGCGGTGCTGATCGCCGCGGTGGCCACGGCGAGCCTCGGTTTCCTGATCCCGGTGCTGCCGCTGGTGGCGCTGACGCTATGGCTGTTTCGAATCCGGCGGCCGCTGCCGTTGGTGCTGGGAACGATCGTGATCGGCGGCGGGCTGTGGTTCCTGTTCCATCACGTGCTGATGATCCGGTTGCCGGCGCTGCTCACGAATGGAGTGATCTGAGATGGACGTGATTCTGGCGGCGGTCGGCGACGCCTTCACCTGGCAGGCGCTGCTCGCCATCGTGATCGGCACCTGGGCGGGCATCATCATCGGTGGGCTGCCCGGGCTGGGCTCGGTGGTGGGCTTGACGATCTTTCTGCCGTTCACCTTCGGCATGGATGTCATCACCAGCATGGCGCTGTTGATCGGTGTCTACTGCGGCTCGGTCTACGGCGGGTCGATCACCGCGATCCTGATCAACACACCCGGTACGCCGCAGTCGGCGGCAACGACGTTCGACGGCTACCCGATGACCCAGCAGGGCCGGGTCGACGAAGCACTCGGCTGGGCGACCTTCGCCTCGTTCTTCGGCGGCGTGCTCTCCTGCGTGCTGCTGATCTTCTGCGCCCCGCAGCTGGCCAAGTTCGCGGTCAACTTCGGTTCGATCGAGGTCTTCGCGCTGGTCTGCCTGGCGATGCTCTGCATCGTCGGGATCTCCCGCGGCAGCCTGCTCAAGGGCCTCGTCTGCGGGATGATGGGCTTCTTCTTCTCGATGGTAGGCAGCGATCCCATCACCGGCGCCGACCGCTTCACCTTCGGCACCTATGCGCTCAGCTCCGGGCTGGATCTGATTCCGGTGGTGGTGGGCGCCTTCGCGCTGTCGGAAGTCTTCGTGCGTTTCTCCTCACGGGACGAGGAGGCCACCACCATTCCGGAGGCACGGTTGCGCTTTCCCGGCCTGCGCGATATCGGCCGACGCCTGATCGAACTGGTGCGCGGCTCTTTCATCGGCAGTTTCGTCGGCGCCTTGCCGGGTACCGGCGCGGCCGCGGCGGCCTTCATCAGCTATGCCGCGGCCCAGAAACTGTCGCCGCGGCGGGCCAATCTGGGCAAGGGCGAGCCGGACGGCATCATCGCCTCGGAGTCCTCCAACAATGCGGTGACCGGCAGCGCCTTCATTCCCACCCTGGCGCTGGGCATCCCCGGCGATGTGGTCACGGCGATGATGATGGGTGCCATGGTGATCCACGGCATCACCCCGGGGGTACGGTTGATGCAGGACCAGGCGCAGACGGTCTACGCGCTGTTCGTGGTGCTGATCATCGTCAACGTCGCCATGCTGGTTCTGAGCAAGCCTTCCATCGGCCTGTTTCGCTATCTGTTCAAGCTGCCGCTGGGCTTCGTCATGGGCGGCATCGTGATGTTCAGCTTCATCGGTGCCGTGTCGGTACGCGGCAATCCGCTGGACCTGGTGGTCGCGGCGCTGACCGGCATTCTCGCCTATGTGCTGCGCCGCGGCGGCTATCCGCTGGCACCGCTGGTGATCGGCATGGTGCTGGGGCCAGCGCTGGAGAGTTCGCTGCGCCGGGGGCTGTTGATCTCGCGGGGCGACTTCCTGTCGTTCTTCACCCATAGCGGTATCGCCACCACGCTGTTCGTGCTGATCGGGCTATTTCTGATCTGGACGGTGACGGCGGGCGTGCTCGAGTGGCGGGCGAGAGCCGCGACTCGCCGCAAGGCTGCCTCCGCTCAACCCGTTTCCGAATAAGGGATCCTGCATGAAGATCACCGATATCAAGACTCACGTTCTCGCCGCGCCGCTGGATCAGCCGTTCTCGTTCTCCCAGGGCTGGGTGCGTCAGCGCACCGCCATGCTGGTGGAGGTTCACACCGAGGATGGCCTGGTCGGCTGGGGCGAATGCGTCAACCACGGCCTGCAGCCGCCGCAGGTCGCCCAGGCGATGGTCGAGTACGCGCTCAAGCCGCTGGTGATCGGACGCTCGGTTTTCGAGCGCGAAGTCTTGTGGGAGACGATGTACAACCACTCCCGCCCCTACGGTCAGAAGGGCGTGGCGCTGTTCGGCATCGCCGCCATCGACACCGCGCTGTGGGATCTGGCCGGCAAGGCGCTGGGCCAGCCGATCCATCGCTTGATGGGTGGCGCGTTCCGCCATCAGATACGCCCCTACGCCACCGGCTTCTATCGTCGCGAAGGCGGCAACTATCCCGAGGAAGTGGTCGAGGAGGCGCTGCGTCATCAGGCCAACGGCTACCGCGCGATGAAGATCAAAACCGGCTTCGGCATCGAGGCGGACCTGCGCGATATGCGCGCGGTGCGCGAGGCCGTGGGCGACGAGATCGCGCTGATGATGGATGCCAACTGCGCCTACAGCGTGCCGGCGGCACGGCGCATCTTGATGGAGCTGGAGGAGACCCGGGTTCACCTGTTCGAGGAGCCGCTGAGCCCGGAGAACCGCCACGGCTATCGCGAGCTCAAGGGCGTTTCGCGCACCTGGATCGCCGCCGGCGAAAACGAGTACTCCAAGATCGGCTACCGGGACTGGATCAGCGAAGGGGCGTTGGACGTGATCCAGCCCGATATCGGCGCCGCCGGTGGGCTGACCGAATGCCGCAAGATCGCCGCCTTGGCCCAGGCCTTTCACGTGCCGGTGATGCCGCACGTCTGGGGCACCGGTATCGGTCTGGCGGCGGCTGTGCAGCTGATCGCCACCTTGCCGCCGCAGCCGCTCTCGCTCACCCCCGACGAACCGATGCTCGAGTACGATCAATCGGCGCATCCGTTCCGTCAGGAGCTGATTGGCGGCGAGTTCCAGCTCAACGCCAGCGGCTGCGTCGAGGTGCTCGACAAGCCTGGTCTCGGGATCGAGATCGATCGCGCGGTCATCGATCACTACACCATTCGCTGAGTCGTGCCCCAGGAGAGCCTCATGAGTCGGAATCATAAAGTCTTGCTGCTGGGCGTCGACGGGTTGATCCCCGAGCTGGTCGAGCGCTTCTGCGCCGAGGGCGTGCTGCCGAATATTCAGCGCCTGCGCGACGAAGGTGGCTCGACGCGGCTGCTGCCCTATATCTCGACCTGGGGCGACACCAACTTCGTCAGCTTTCTCACCGGCCAGGCGCCCGGCACCAGTTGGGTCGGCCAGCGCCAGCCGCCCAGCGGCACCGCACACCTGCTGGAGCTGATGCGCGACGCCGGCCAGCGGGCGGCGCTGGTCCATTTTCCCGAAAGCCTGGTGCCCGCGGACGAGCGCGATCTCTGCTTCGCCCCGTTCTGGAGCGGTAGCGGCCCCGCGCCGATGGAGCTGGCGCCGGCGTGCCTGCACAGCACCCATCTCGACCGGTGGACCTCGACGCCGTCGAGCGAGGCGCTGGGTTGGCCGCCCACCGGCACGCTGGCCCATCACCAGAAGCACAATCGCTTCGCCATCGAGCGCACGGATGATGGTTTCGTCGCCTTGATCCCTGCCCATCGTGGCAAGCCGGTGCCGGTAACGTTGCGTCTCGACGGCGAGCGGCTTCGGCTCCAGTTGGCGCGGGCCGAGGCTAACCTGGGCATCGGTGAATGGAGCGACTGGCTCCCGCTGGCGGACGAGCATGCCCTCGAAGGCAAGCCGGCGGCGGTGCGCTTCAAGCTGCTCGATCTCGATGTCGCCAACGGCAGCATCGACCTGCTGCAGTCCCAGGTCACCGCCCCGGAAGGCAGCAGCGGCAGGCCGGGCCTGGCGCGCCGGCTAGTCGAACGCCACGGCCCGTTCATCTCCAAGTGGGCGGTCTCCGCCGATCCCGATACCCGCTACTTCGAGACCAGCTTCGAAGAGGGGCGCTACCAGCTCGAGTGGCTGGTCGACAGCGCGCTGACGCTGCTGGGGGACGAGGGCTTCTCGCTCTTCGCCACGGTGTTCCGGCTCAACGACGAGACCCATCACACCTGTCTCGCCCAGTGCGATCCCGAATCCAAGTTCTACACCGCCAGCGATCACGCGCGTTATCTCGAGGTGATCCGGCGCTCGTACCGCATTCTCGACGACGCCGTGGGCCAGGCGCTGGCCGGCTGCGATGACGACACCACGCTGGTGCTCGCCTCCGATCACGGTGACGTCCCCAACTCCCACCTCTGTGATATCCACAGGCGGTTGGCGGAATTCGACCTGTGCACGATCGATGGCGAGGGCAAGCCTGATGCGGCCACGAGCCAGGCCTTCCTCAAGGACGAGCGCGGTGGGCTGGAGATCTTCGTCAATCGCGACCTCGTGCCGAGTGGCGAGATCGATCGCGTGCAGACGCGCATCCTCAAGGCGCTGAACACCTGGTATGTCGACATGCCGGACGGCGAGCGCAACGTGGTCGCGCTGGCGCTCAAGAAGCAGGATGCCAGCCCGCTCGGCTACTGGGGCGAGCGGATGGGCGACGTGCTCTTCGCCTACGCCCCCGGTTTCGTCTGGGGCACCAACCAGCGGGGCGATACCGTCGCCGAACTCGTCACCCCGGGGGCCAACCATGGCCCGCAGGTACCCACCGCCAGCACCGGGTTCGTCTCCAACCACGGCGTGGCGTTCTTCCACGGCGCCGGCATTCGGCCCGGCGTCGAGCTGGCGTTCGATACCGCTCGCGGCATCCAGCGCATGGACAGCGCCGGGGCGACGTTCGCCCGGCTACTGGGGCTCTCCACCGATTCGCTGGAGGGGAAGGTGCTGGAGGGATTGGTGGAGTCGGAGCTGCGATAGGATCGGTCGGTACGTCAAACCTTGAGAAAGTCGGTGAGCGCGCGTAGTGGCCGCAGCAATCGACGTGAGCGTGGCGCAAGTCGCGCTCGCTTGGCTCATCGGTGATACGAGGAGGGGGGCTGTTGCTCGGTCCGAGTCGTCCGTCACAGCTGTAGGCGAACATCGCGGCCCTGGAGGTGACGCTATCGGCTCGTCAGCGTGCCAGACTGGATGCCGTCAGCGCACTGCCAACGATCCATCCCTATTTCATCTTCGATCTACCGCGCGGGATGCTGTTTGGCGGTCATGCTGTTTCACGCTGGGCACGCCAACGACCTTGGCAGCCCTACGACGACTGTTACCGACCGAGGGAGTCATGACATGTTTGACGTGGTGATCGGCGAGTTCATGGATGCCACCACCGTCGAGACACTCGAGTCCCTGCTAAGCCGCAGCGATGGCGTGACCGAGGCGATCGCTTCCCTGCACCCAGGCAGCGTGCTGATCAACACCGCACGGATCAATACCGCCCGCAACGTGAGCCGGGTGCTGGAGGAGAACGCATGAGCCACCGGCGACTGTCGATCCCCCAGGTCCGCGAGCTGGCAACGCAGGCCCTGCAGGCGGCGGGCGTGGGCGCCCGCGAGGCCGATATCACTGGCCGGGCGCTGGTCGCCGCCGAATGCGACGGTCTATCCTCCCATGGCCTGGCTCGACTGCCGTTCTATCTCGACCAGATCCTGAGCGGCAAGGTCGTGGGTAACGCCATTCCCGACGTCCAGGTCCGCGGCAGTGTGGTTCACGTCGACGCCGGACACGGGCTAGCGTTTCCGGCCATCGCGGCGGGGGTCGACCGTGTCCTGCCGGTGGCGAAGGAACTGGGGGTGGCCGCTATCGCGATCCGGCG
Organism: Salinicola lusitanus; assembly: GCF_003206045.1. GTDB lineage: Bacteria > Pseudomonadota > Gammaproteobacteria > Pseudomonadales > Halomonadaceae > Salinicola > Salinicola lusitanus. The sequence goes on along the minus strand of NZ_PZJM01000009.1, from coordinate 81,943 downwards.
CTCCCATCACTTCGGGGTCGCCGGCCATCCGGTGGAGTCGCTGGCCCGGTCCGGCCTGCTGGCGATGGCGTTCAGCAACGCGCCCTCCGCCATGGCGCCCTGGGGAGGAAGGGTGCCGCTGTTCGGCACCAACCCGATCGCCTTCGCCTCGCCGCGAGCCTCGGCCGAACCGCTGGTGATCGATCTGTCGCTGTCCAAGGTGGCGCGGGGCAAGGTGATGCTGGCCAAGAAGGCCGGCGACACGATTCCTGCCGGCTGGGCCATCGATGTCGAAGGCCGCGATACCACCGATCCCGATGCCGCCCTCGCTGGCAGCATGGTGCCCATGGGCGACGCCAAGGGCGCTTCGCTGGCACTGATGATCGAGCTGCTCACGGCCGGGCTCACGGGCGGCCACTTCGGCTTCGAGGCGACCTCGTTCTTCGACGCGGAGGGAGAGCCGCCCAATGTCGCGCATCTGCTGCTGGCGTTCGATCCCGATCGCTTCGGCGCCGGCTATCTGGCCCGGGCCGAGCGGCTGTTCTCGGCGATGCTCTCGCAAGAGGGCGTGCGGCTCCCGGGGCAGCGGCGCTACGGCTTGAGACGTCAGCTCGAGGCCGACGGCATCCAACTGCCGGAAGCGCTGATCGACTCGCTGCAGCGCTACGCCGGGAAGCCGCTCTGACGGCAGCCTGAACGACAGCCGGGCACCCCCGCGCTGGGAAAACGTCTGCGCCACCGGTGCCTCACTCGTCGATCAGGCCGCCCGCCTCGTGAAACGGGTAGGGCCCGGCATGGTCGCCGATCACGCGGTGGTGGGTGATCACTTCATTGGCGCGCCAGAGGTGGAGCTGGTACCCGGCGGCTCCATGACGAAGGCGGAGGGGCCGTCCCCGCGCAGATCGAGGGCGGCCTGGTGGGCGGCGCTGAAGCAGCAACTGGCGAGGGTGCCGGCGAAGCGCTGGAAGATCAGCGATGCACGTGCCCGCAGATAATGCGCGCCACGTTGGGGTAATCGACCACGAACGCGGCCATCCCGGGGACATCGGCCGTGGTGCCATGTCTCATCCAGGTGCTCGCCACTCCCCTGCCGTCCTCCCTCCCGCTGCGTTTACCGCAGTCCATCGCACAATCTCGCCAAACCCTGTTGACTCTCTTCGACGTTAGTCTGATTATTTAATTGCTTTGATAAAGCAATTAATCAAGAGGCGTGAATGCTGACCCTCCAAATTCGCAGGCTACTGACCGAACTGCTGCTACGCGGGCCGATGCCGCGAAGCCAACTGGCGGCGAACGTCGGGATCAACCCCTCGACGGTGACCCGGCTGACGCAGCAGTTGATCGACGCGCGCTATCTGCGCGAGGGCGAGGCGCTGATCGAGAAGCGCCAACCCGGCCGGCGCGCCATCGAACTGCATCTGTGTGCCGATGAACATTTCGTGATTGGTATCGCGATCAATGCCTATCAGCAGACGGTGGCAGTCGCCAACCTGACCGGGACGGTCCTCGCGCGGCGTGAAGTTTCGCGCTCCTGGAGCCCGGACCCCAGGGCCTCCTTGAGCGCGCTGGCCACGGCTGCCAGGGAAGCGCTGAGTGAGTGCGGTATCGCGCTCGACCAGGTGGTCGCGACGGGGGTGGCCTGCGCGGGGCAGGTCGACCCCACGGGCAGGCGGGTAGAGAGCTCACCGGACATCGGCTGGTTCCAGATCCCGGTTGCCGAGTGGCTGGAGGCGTCGCTCGGCCCGCCGGTGTTCGTCGAGACGATGCAGAACGCACTCAACTCGACGGAGTGCGCTTTCGGGGCGGCGGCGGGAACGCGCTCGTCGCTGCTGGTGTCGGTGGCGCTGGGTATCGGCTCCAGCCTGATCGTCGATGGCAAGGTGGTTCGCGCGCGCTCGCAGACGCTGGCCTCGATGGGACATATGCCGGTGGCGGGCGTCGAGGCGCTTTGCAACTGTGGTCGACGGGGGTGCCTCAACACCGTGGCGTCGGGGTACGCCGTACTGCGACGCCTGGGCAGTGCCGAGGGCTACGAGCGGCCCCAGCAGCACTCTCCCGCGCTGGCCAGCCGACTGTTCGAGGTCCTTGCGTGCGCGGCGAGCGATTCCACGATCGCGTATGAACTCGAGCGCGCCGGCGAACAGCTCGGCGAGGCCTTGAAGTCGAGCATCGTCATCGCCTCGCCCGAGCGTATCGCGCTGTCAGGGCCGGTCGCGCAGATGGAAAGTTATCAACAGGGGGTTCGCCAGGCCTTGAGCCCCAACGAGCGGGATCCTTTCGGCTGGGACGGCGAGCTGACGGTCGTCTCTACCCGATTGGAGGACGCTGCCGCCCGACTGGCGTTGCATCGCCAGGTCTTTCTGGCCGAGATGCAGGCATGAGCTAGCACGGGAGCGTGAAGGATCACGGCTGAAAGCCGCACAGCAATGACAAAAACAGCGTTTTTCCTAAATCCAACAACACCAATAGGAAGGGAAACACCATGACTTTTGTAGCGAATCTCTCTCGCCCTCTCAAGGGGCTGGCCGTCGGCCTAGCGGTACTGTCGACGTTGACCATGGCGGCTGCCGGCCCGGCGCGAGCCGATGGCGATTACCCCTCCCAACCGATCCGCCTGGTGGTGCCTTTCGGCCCCGGCGGCTCGACCGATCTCGCTGCCCGGGTGCTGGCCAAGGAGCTGCCGCCGATCATCGGCGCCGACATTGCGGTGATCAACGTGCCCGGTGCCGGCGGTGCGGTGGGCACCAAGCAGGTGATCGACAGCGCTGCCGACGGTTACACGCTACTGATGGCGGCGATTGGCTCCAATGTCCTCCGCCCGGCGCTCAACCCGGATCTCCCGTACCACTACGACGACGTGACCTACCTCGGACGCACGCAGATCAACCCCAACGTGCTGATCGTGCGTAACGGCACCTATGCCGATTTCGCCGAGTTCCAGCAGGCGCTCGAGACCCGGCAGGGCAAGCTGCGCTACGGCACGGCGGGGGTAGGGCAGGTGACGCATCTCGGCCCGATTCTGCTCTACCAGGCGCTGGACATTCCGACCGAGGCCGCAACGCCGGTGCACTACGACTCGGACCCGGCGGCCATGCTCGCGCTGATGCAGGGCGAGGTGGATTTCGTGCAGGCCAACCTGCCGTCCGTGGCCTCCGCCATTCAGGGCGACCAGGTCAAGGCGTTGGCGGTGACGACGCCCGAGCGTATCGACGCGCTGCCGGACGTGCCGACCTACACCGAACTGGGGCTGCCCGATGTCTCCATTGTCGGTTGGCGCGGCGTCGCCGGTCCGAAAGACCTGCCCCAGGACGTCGTCGATAGCTGGAATCGGGCGCTCGCCGAGCTCACCCGGTCGGACGCCTGGCTCGAGGCAACCCGTCAGCTCGGTGATGACCCGGCCTACCTGAATGGGGCGGACTTCACCGAATTCGCAAAGCAGGACTTCGAGCGCTATCGCGCCATTGGCGACAGCCTGGGGCTGACGCACTGATCCGCTGATACCCCTCCGGTGGCCGGCCGACGGTGGTGTCGATTCGACACGCCTCGGCCGCGCGCCTGCGAATTCGACAGCGCCGCGGTGACGATGGCGCCGTGACGACGGACACCCTCCCAGGACATTCCCATGCGCAAGGTCCATACGTCCGAGCTGTGGCTGCCGCTCTGCCTGCTGGCGGGCTGTCTGCTGCTCTGGTTCTGGCTGATTCCCCAGCACATTGCGGTTTTCGGCGGTGGCGCCGGCCCTGGCCCGCGATTCTTCCCGCAAATTCTCACCCTGATGCTCGCCGGGCTTGCCGCGCTGCGCCTGGTCCAGGTGCTGTGGCTTTCGCTGGCGCCTGACCCGGAGGTGACGACGGGGTCGCGCTGGCGGCGCGAGCTCGCGGTCGTCGTCACGCTGCTGCTGGTCTATCCGGCGGTTTACTGGCTCGGCGTACTGCCGACCTGCGGTCTGCTCATAGCGTGGCTGATGTGGCGTTTCCGCATGCCCGGCCTGTGGCGAATCGGCGGCGTTACCGTGATCACCATCGCGCTCTTCTATCTGCTGTTCGTGGTGGTGGCTTCCGTATCGCTTCCCACCGGCGCGCTTTTCGACCTGCTCCCATAGCAAGGAACTCGATATGGAGACGATTTTGCATTTACCCGTGGCAGTGGCGAGCTACCTGCTCGACATCGCCCATGGGCTGTGGGCCGGTGCACACCTGTTCATGAGCTGGAACAACCTGCTGGCGGTGTTCGGCGGGGTCACCATCGGCTGTTTCTTCGGGGCACTGCCGGGTTTGAGCATTACGCTGGCCGTCGCGCTGGTCATGCCGTTCAGCTACGGCATGGAGCCGCTCACCGGGCTCACGCTGCTGTCGGCGGTCTATGTCGGCGCGATCTACGGTGGCTCGATTTCGGCGATCCTGTTCAATACGCCCGGTACGCCGGCGGCGGCCTGTACCACGGTAGATGGCTACGCACTGACCCAGAAAGGGATGGCCGGCAAGGCACTCCAGATGGCCAACGTGTCGTCGATGGTCGGCGACCTCACCAGTACCTGCCTGGTGATTCTGCTGTTTCCGCTGCTGGCCAAGGTGACGATCTATTTCAAGTCGCCGGAGTACTTCGCACTGATCTGCTTCGCCATCACCATCGTCGGCAGCGTTGCGGGGCGCTCTATCGTGCTCGGGATCATCGCCGGCATCATGGGGTTTCTGCTTTCGACCATCGGCATGGATCCGGTGGAAGGCTCGGGGCGCTTCGATTTCGGTTCGATCGAGTTGCTGAGTGGCGTCGGCTTCGTGCCGTTGTTGATCGGGCTGTTCGCCATTCCCGAGTTCGTGCGTCAGTACCGTCGCAGCCGCATGGCGACAGGACCGATCACCCTGGCCGACGGCGGTGCGACCGTCGCGAACGACCGGCTGACCAAACGCGAGTTCTTCGAATCCCTGCCGCATATGCTGCGCGGCGGCGTGATCGGTCTCGCACTCGGCGTCATTCCCGGCCTCGGCGCGACGCCCGCGGCCTTCGTGAGCTACGAGCAGGCCAAGCGTCGCAGCAAGAAGGCCCACCTGTTCGGCAAGGGGTCGCTCGAGGGCATCGCGGCCTCTGAATCCGGCAACAACGGCGTCAACGGCGCCACGCTGGCGCCACTTTTGACGCTCGGTATCCCGGGCGACGTGGTCACCGCGATCATGCTGGGTGCGCTGCTGGTCTTCAATCTGCAGCCGGGGCCGATGTTTTTCGCCCTGCATGCCGATCTGGTCTACGGGCTCTTCGTGGCGCTACTGGTCTGCGATATCGCGCTCAGGCTCGTCGGCCTGGTGTTCATTCGTATCGGGCGCTACGTCACGCGCGTGCCTACCGGCTATGTCTTCCCGATGATCTTCGTGCTCTGTGTGCTGGGGGCCTACGCGAGCAACAACCACCTGTTCGACATCGCCACCATGCTGATCTTCGGCGTGGTCGGCGTGATCTTTGCCCGCGTCGGGCTGCCGGTGGTGCCGTTCGTCATCGCCTTCATCCTGGGGCCAATGCTCGAGAAGGGGCTGCGCCGTTCGCTGGCCGCCTCGGGCGGCGATATCTCCGTGCTCTTCAGTAGCCCCATCTCGCTGATTTTCTACGCACTGACGCTGATCGCCATCGTCTCGATCGTCAGGAGCCGGTGGCAGGCCGTCAGGCGCGACCGATCCTCTGAATCCACGCCATCCTCCACCGTCAAGGACGCCCTCGATGAATAACGACTCCCGATTCCTGTTTCGCTACGTGGTGGTCTCCGACACCCATGTACGCCCCAGCGTCATCGACGACTCCTCGCCCTGGCCGGTCAATGCCAGGGCCAATGCGCGGGCGCGCTACGCCGTCGAACTGATCAATCGGGCAGCGCCGGCTTTCGTGTTGCACCTGGGGGATGTCGTCCATCCGCTGCCGTCGCTGTCGAGCTACGAAGATGCCATCAGCGAGGCCAAGGAGATCCTCGCCGGACTCGACGCGCCGCTACATGTCATTCCCGGTAACCATGACATCGGCGACAAACCCATGCCGGGGCTGCCAGCGGCACCGGTCGACGCCGAGAGCATCGAGAAATTTCGGGCCAACTTCGGCGAGGATTGGCAGGCGTTCGAACACGGGGGCTGCCGCTTCGTATTGTTGAACGTCGAGTTGTTGAATTCGGGCCTCGAGCGCGAGCAGGTCCAGAAAGCGTGGCTCGAAGCGGAGCTTGCCCGGCCGTTTGCCGGACGCACCTTCGTCTTCACCCACTACCCGACCCATATCCTCGCGCCGGATGAGCCCTCGAACTATGACAACCTCGACGAGCCGGCGCGCTCGTGGCTCATGGGGTTGATCGCCCAGGCCAACGTCTCGGCGGTCTTTTCGGGCCACGTGCATAACTTCTTTCACAACCGCGTGGGCGGGACCGATTTCTACGTGCTGCCCTCGACGTCGTTCGTGCGCCAGGACTACGCGGAGTTCTTTCGCCAGGCACCTGCCGCCGAACTCGGCCGTGACGATGCGGCCAAGCTGGGCTTTCTCGTCATCGACGTGTTCGAGGATGCGGTCGTCGTTCACACCGCTCGCACGCTCGGACTGGAGCTCGAGACGCGGGGAGCCACCGCCGGCAGTTCGGCTGAACATCGCGCCATGCGCCAGATACCGCCGGTCGGCTGGAGGGGCAATCGTCTCGGTGTCAACCTGCGTCACGATTGGGCGGAAGTGGTCAAACTGCCGTTCAACGGGCCGATGGATGAATTTTTGCGCAAGGAGGCGCGCAACGACTACACGCTTTTCAACCTGGTCGACTTCGGTGTCCGCAAGGTGAGGGTGCCGCTCAGGGATTTCGACGACCCGAGCTATCGGGAGCGTCTCGAGCTGCTCTGCGAACTCGGCATCGAGATCACCGCCTTCCAGTTCGGGATCCCTGGCGAAGCGACGCTGTCGCTGGTCGAGCGCCATGCCGCGCAGATCGCCACCTTCGAAATCATTGCGCCGTGGCAGGAGCGACACGCGCTGCTGGCGGCGATCGCGGCGCGGCGGGCGACGCTGCCGGTCAGGTTGGCCCTTGCCTGCATTACCAGCTCCGCGGATGGCGACACGGTGGGCAGTCAGTTCGCCCACTACGTGAGTTACGGATTCAGCGAATCCCGGTGGGAGGAGATCGCGGATTTCAGCCGGACTTCTGACGCTGCCGGTTTGATCGACGCCTTCGTCTTCACCGTGCCGGTGCGCGAAGGGGTGATCGGCGCGGTCGAGCGATTGGGCCGCAGGGCGCGCGAGCTGGGCATCGGGGTCAACGTCAACGTGCGCCTCGCGTCCGAAATTCCGTCGGAAGTCATCGATGACGACGCACTGATCGCCGCCCGCGTGGCCGAGGCTGTCATCGCAGCGTGCGCCTGGCGGGATCAGGATCTGTTTCTCGACACCTTCAACAGTCTCGACCGCGGCTATTTTCCGCGTACTGGGCTCTGTGACCGGTTGCTCAATCCAACGCCGGCGGGGGAGGTGTATCGCAACCTCGGCCTGGTGCTGCAGGATGATGACATCGGGATCGGCGCCGCCAGTGCCGGCGACACGCTGGCGCTGGAAGCGGCGAGTGAAAAGCTGATTCTGGTGGGGGCGCCCGGCCGCCAGGGTTTACCCTCCAGCTCGGGATGGTTGCTGCTTGGCGATGGATGTCACTGCATCGACGTGCCTGAAGGTCATGCCGGCCCCCTGCTGGCCTGCCGGCGCGAATGGCTGGAAACCCGCGCACCGATGATGCTGCCCCGCGGGCTCGCCTCTTCGTAGGCCGCCTGGTCCGTTGCCGCGGAGACGAGAGGGGCAGGCCCAGGTGCGGGGTCGGTGCACGGTGGTCTATCCAGTGCCCCTGCAGTCGATCGCTGGGGCGGCTGGCGGGATGGCCGGGCGTGGCGTACCAGTGACGACAGCGGAGGGCACCCCCGCGCGGGGAAGACCTTTGCGCCACCGGTGCTTCACTCGTCGATCAGCCCGCCCGCCTCGTGAAACGGATAGGGCCCGGCATGGTCGCCGATCACGCCGTGGTGGGTGATCAGTTCATTGGCGCGCCAGAGGTGGAGCTGGTATCCCGGCGGTTCCATGACGAAGGCGGAGGGGCCGTCCTCGCGCAGGTCGAGGGCGACCTGATGGGCGGTGCTGGGACAGCAGCTGGCGATGGTGCCGGCGAAGCGCTGGAAGATCGTGCGATGCACATGGCCGCAGATAATGCGCTCCACATTGGGGTAATCGGCCACGATCGCGGCCATCTCGGCAGCGCCGGCCAGGCCGATGGCGTCCATGTGCGCGATGCCGGTGGCGAATGGCGGATGATGCATGAAGATCAGGGTCGGGCGCTCGGGCTGTTCGGCCAGCCGCGCGGCGAGCCATTCGAGCCGCTCGGCGCAGAGCTCGCCGCGACTCTCGCCCGGCACCAGGGTGTCCAGTGCCAGCAGCCTTAGCGGGAAGCGTTCGACGGTGTACTGAATGAACGCGCCGCCGCCGAGATAGTCGTGATCGGGAAAGGCGTCGCGCATCGCCTGGCGATCGTCGTGGTTGCCGGGAATCAGGTACCACGGGATCTCCAGCGGCTGGAGCTGCTCGGCCAGCGTGGCGTACTCCTCCGGGCGGCCGAAATCGGTGGCATCGCCGGTAATCAGCACCACGTCGGGCCGGGGGGCGAGCGCGTTGAGCGCTGCCACTGCCGGGGGGAGATAGCGGTCGGTTTCGACCACCCGATAGGCCTTCTGGCCGGGACGACGAATGTGCAGGTCGGTGAGTTGTGCGATCAGCATGCAGAGGTTCCAGGTTGTCCGGATTCAGGCCACGCGGGCCTGCTCTATGAGAGCGGAGACGGTATCGCCCGGCTGCCAGATGGCGTCTGGCGCGGCCAGGGCGGTGAAGCGCTGGCCGTCGGCGAGCGTCAGTTCGAAGCGGATATGGCTGCCGAGGAAGAAGCGTGCCTGGACGCGGGCGGGCAATCCCCGGCCGGGGGGCGCGAGTTCGACCTCGTGCGGACGGAAGGTCAGCGCTGCGACGCCATGGCGGGTGGCCACCTCGCCGCCCTCCAGCCGGCACAGGGTGCCGAGGAAATCGGCGACGAAGGGCGAGGCGGGATCGCGGTAGAGGGTCTCCGGCGCGCCCAACTGCTCCAGGCGGCCGGCGGACATCACCGCGACCCGGTCACCCAGCATCATCGCCTCCTCCTGGTCGTGGGTGACGATGACGCAAGTGATGCCGAGCGTCTTGAGCAGCTTGGCGAGATCCACCCGCAACTGCTGGCGCAGGCGGGCATCGAGTGCGGTCAACGGTTCGTCGAGCAGCAGCACGCGGGGCTCGATGGCGATCGCCCGGGCCAGCGCCACGCGCTGACGCTGCCCCCCGGAGAGCTGATCGATACGCCGCTCCGCCAGCGCTCCCAGCTCGACCAGTTCGAGCATTTCCGCCACGCGTCGGCGCCGGCTGGCGGCATCCACGCCACGAATCTTCAGACCGTAGCCGACATTGCCGGCGACGTTCATGTTGGGGAACAGCGCGTAGCCCTGGAATACCACCCCCACGCCGCGCGCTTCCGGCGCTACCTGGGTGACGTCGTCGTCGCCGAAGCGAATCCGGCCACCCTCGTCGGCGCTCTCCAGTCCGCAGATCATGCGCAGCAGGGTGGTCTTGCCGCAGCCCGAGGGGCCGAGCAGCGCCAGCGTCTCGCCGGCGTCGATCGACAGGTTCAGCGGCGCCAGGGCGCGGGTGCCGTCGGGCCAGGTCTTGGCGCAGTTGTCGAGCCTGATGGTCAGCGGGTGTGTCATGTCGTTGAGTCGCTCATGTACGTGATGAAGTCATGTCGATGCGCCAAGACCGAGGCCGCCGTGGCGCGTCGAGCGGGCGGCGATCCACTGCAGCCCGACCATCAGCGGCAGCAGCATCAGCAGGAAGACGAGGGTGTAGGCGGAGGCGACCTCGAGTCGCATCGAGGCGTAGCTGTCGGCCAGCCCCACCGGCAACGTCTTGGTCAGCGGCGTATGCAGCAGCCAGGTCAGGTTGAACTCGCCGATGGAGAGCGTCACCACGGTCAGCGCGCCGGTGACGATGCCGCTTCTGGCGGCAGGCACGATGATGTCGAAGAAGCGCCGGCGGCGACTGGCACCGAGGGTCGCGGCAGCTTCGTCCAGCACCACCAGGTCGGCCCCCTGCATCCCGGCGCGCACGGCGCGCACCATGAACGGCAGCGTGAACAGCACATGGCCGATGACGATGAACGCCACGCTGCTGCGCAACCAGCCGACGCTGCCCCAGGAGACGATCAGGGCCAGCGCGGTGGCGAGCCCGGGGACGGCCACCGGCAGGGTCAGCAGCTCCTCCAGCAGGCGTGAGAGCCGGCCGGGAAACAGCGTCAGCACCCAGGCGGCGGGTACGCCGATGATGGTGGTGATGGCGAGGGTGGCCAGTGCCACGCCATAGGAGCGCCAGATCGTGTCGGCGTAGAGATCCCAGACCTGAACGATCCAGTCCAGCGTCAGCCCGCTGGAGAGGCCGACGAAATAGTTCCTCGTCACCCCGGCGGTGACCGACAGCAGCACCGGGCCGATCAGGAGGGCGGCGACGGCGAGCGTGGCGGTCAGGCCGAGCCGGGTGTCGAAGCGGGAATGCCTCATGTGGGAACTCCTGCGGTCATCTCAGTTTCCCCTTGCCGTACGGGCGGCCAGGCTGTTGGCGACGTAGAGCACCGCCCAGGTGGCCAGCCCCAGTACCACCGAGAGCGCCGCGGCGACCGGGAGGTTGGCGTAGTTGGTGAACTCGTCGTAGATGGTGATCGGCAGCACGTCGATCCGGGTACCGAGGGTGAACACGGTGCCGAAGGCGCCCATGGCGGTGGCGAAGCACATCGCCCCGGCCGCGGTCAGCGCGCCGGTCAGCGCCGGCAGCTCGATATCGACGAACCGGCGCCAGGGGCTTGCGCCCAATGTCTGCGCCGCTTCCAGCCAGTGCTTGTCGATCCCCTCCACTGCCGTCATCAGCACGCCGATGGTGCGCGGCAGCAGAAAGTAGAGATAGCCGATGAAGAGCCCTGCCATGCCGTAGGCCAGTACCATCGGGTCACCGGAAAGCGCCTTCGAGAGTGTGTTGAGCACGCCCTGGCGGCCGGTGGCGAGAATCACCAGGAAACCCACCACCACACCGGGGAAAGCGAGCGGAAAGAGCAGCAGCGACATCAGCACCCGCCGCCCGGGAAAGTCGGGGTGGCGAGCCAGGAAACGGCTGACGGGCAGGGCGATGACGAGCGTGGCCAGCGTTGCCCCCAGCGACAGCGCCACGGTATTGATCAGGCTCTGCCAGTAGCGCGGTTGGGTCACCACCAGCCAGTAGGCGGAAGCGTCCATGCCCTGTGGCGTGGCGGCACCGATCCCGGCCAGCTTGGCCATCGGCAGTAACCAGAAGGCGAGGAACAGCACCACGGCGGGTGCGGCGATCACCAACCAGGCTCGTCGTCGACCCATGGCGTCAATTCACCTCGTTGGCATAGCGCTGGGAGAAGGCCCGCTGCGCCGCGGCCATCCTGGCGTAGTCGACGGTTCCGGCGCGGGCGTAGTCGCTGTCCGGCAGGAACTTCGCCTGCGCTTCCGGCGACGCCGCGCCGGGACGGACCGGGCGCAGGTAGGCGTTGGCCCAGATCGCCTGACCCTTGTCGGAGAGCACGTAGTCGAGCACCTTCTTGCCCGCTTCCGGGTGCGGGTCGTTGGCGACCAGGCTCATCACGTAGGGCACGGTGACGGTGCCCTCCTGGGGGATCACGAACTGCACGTTGACCTTGTCGTCGTAGCGCGCCCGGTAGGCGTTGAAGTCGTAGTCGAGCAGGATCGGAATCTCGCCGGAGAGCACACGGGCGTAGGCGGTCTGCTTGGGTACGATGGGATCGTTGGCCTGCAGCTTCCGGAACCACTCGATCGCCGGGGTGAAATCGTCCAGCGAGCCGCCCAGCGCCCCGTTGACGGCAACCGCGCCGACATAGCCGACGAACGCCGACGACGGGTCGAGATAGCCGACCATGCCGCGATACTCGGGCTTGAGCAGGTCGCTCCACGACTGCGGTACCGGCGCGCCGTTGAGCGCATCGACGTTGACCATGAAGCCCAGGGTGCCCGAGTGGATGGCGAACCACCTGCCGTCGGGGTCTTTCAGGCCGTCGGGTATCTCGTCCCAGTGGGCCGGCTTGTAGCCCTGTACCAGCCCCTGCTCGGCGGCCTGGATGCCGAAGGTGACGCCGTAATAGACGACATCGGCGACCGGGTTGCTCTTCTCGGCGGTGATCGAGGCCAGCGACTGGCCGGAGTTCTTGTTGTCCTGCGGTACGTGGATGCCGGTATCCGCCTCGATGGCCTTCAACTGGGTGCCCCAGTCGGCCCACTCCGGCGGGCAGTTGTAACAGATGGCGTTGTCGGCGGCCTGGACCGCTAGCGACCCGAGGGCTGCGGCGGTGAATCCCAGTGCCATGACGGCGGTGCGAAGCGTCTGTTTCATGATGATCCGATCCTCTGGGTTGGCGATGCGGTGGTTGGGTGGTGCGACGTTGGAGTGGCTCGACGGTGCTAGTCGACCGGCAGGCGGGCGACGGTGCCACCTCCGCTCAGGCGATGTGGCAGGCGCACGGAGCGGCTGCTTCCGCCGCCGAGGGCATTGAGCAGTTCATGGCAGGCCTGGCTGCCGATCTCGCTGCTGGGTTGGTGGACGCTGGCCAGCGACGGCACCATCAGCGCGCCGAAGGCCATGCCGTCGAAGCCGCAGACGGAAAGGTCGTCCGGCACGCGCAGACCCAGGGTCGCCAACTCCGCGATCACCGAGGCGGCCAGCAGATCGTTGGAGCAGAACAGGGCGGTGGGCGGCCTGGGCGAGGAGAGCAGGCTCCTCAGGCGATCACGATCCGCCGCGGTATGCCGGGGCATCGAGACATGGGTGGGTGCGGGTAGATCCAGGCGGGCCGCGCGATCCAGGACGCCGTCGAGACGCTTCGACGCCCGGTCGGAGGCGTCCAGCGGCCCACTGATCATGGCGAGCCGGCGGTGACCGCTGGCGGCCAGATGCTCGACCATGTCGCCGGCGGCGGCGAGATTGTCGACGCTGACGAACGGATGCCGATCGCTCTCGTTATAGGCGAGCACGAACGGCAGGCCGCTGGCGGTGAGCTCGGCCAGCGTGGCGCTGCGTGCCGGGTCGGCAACGGTCAGGATCATGCCCTCGACACGGTGGTCGAGCAGGCTGTGCGCGGCCGCCCGCTCGCGTCGACTGTCGTACCCGGTGGTCGCCAGCATCACGCTGTAGCCCGCTTTCAGCGCACGCTCCTCGGCACCCTCGAAGCAGGCGGCAAAGACCGGATTGGACATCGTCGGCAGCAGTAGCCCCAACGTGCGGGTGCTGCCCGATCGCAGGCTACTGCCCACCTTGCTGGGCCGGAAACCGAGCTGCCTGGCAGTAGCGAGTATCCGCTCGCGAGTGGCGTCGCTGAGCAGCTCCGGCCGGTTGAAGGCACGCGACACCGTGGCCGGGGAAACCCCGACCCGTTCGGCGATCTGGACCAGTGAGGGACGTGATGACGGCATGACAGCGACTTCGCCTGCAACCATGAAAACGTTTGCAGTCTGTCCTCGGCGTGTGACGTTGCCGTGACGCCGGGATGTCAATTGGGTGATGCCGATGGAACAGGCAGTAGGGAAGAGATAAGAGGAAGACGGCCGATCTCTAGGCGTGCAGGTAGTTCCCCGGCAGCCGCTCGGCGAGAAACTCCATGAACAGCCGCGCGCGCTGCGAGAGTGCGCTCTGGCGATAGTAGACGACATTGATGCGCTGGGTCCGGAACCGGGTTTGCTCGGGCAGCACGTCGACGAGAGCGCCGCTTCGGCGTGGGGCGAGGGTCATGTAGTCGGCGAGGCAGGCGATACCCTCGCCTGCGAGGACGAGCTCCAGTAGCGTGGGGCCGCTGGATGCCGAGAGCGAGGGCTTCACGTGAAACGGCTCGCCGCGGGCGTCGAGCAGCGGCCAGTCGTTGAGATGATCGAGCTGGCTGAAGCCGAGCAGGCTATGCTGCGCGAGATCGCCGACGCCGCGGGGCGCACCGTGAAGCCTGAGATAATCCGGGCTGGCCAGAAGACGCAGTGGACTGTGGCCCAGCGGCCTGGCATGCAGCGAGGAGTCCTCGAGCTCGCCAATACGGATGGCGAGATCGACGCGCTGTTCCAGCAGGTCGATGAAGCGATCGTGGGTGTCGAGTTCCAGGGTGATGCCCGGAAAGCGGTCGCGGAATTCGCCGATGATCGGCACGATCACGAACTGCATGAAGCTCGGCGCTGCGTTGATGCGCAAGCGGCCGCGGGGGCGGTCGTGGCGGTTGGCGATCGCCTCCTCGGCGTTGTCGACGGCGGCAAGAATCGCACGGGCGTGCCCCAGGAACGTCTCGCCCTCCTCGGTCAGCTCCAGGCGTCGCGTGGTTCGTCTCAGCAGCGTCGTCTCGAGCTTCCGCTCCAGCCGGTTGAGCGCGCGGCTGACACCGGAGACGGTCAGGCCGAGCCGTTCGGCGGCGGCGGTGATGGAGCCGCTGTCGACCACGGCGACAAAGGCTTGCTGCTCTTCCAGGGTGCTTTTCATCGCGTTGCCGCATTGCGAGGTTTTATTGATTTTAAATCAAAAGTGACTTGCCGTCCGGGTGGTTTATCCGTGGCAGTTTCTCGTCACAATGGCTCTCATTCCTCCGGGCTCGGTAGTTTCCGAGTGCGCATGACCAATATTGATGGAGAACCATTCGAGATGAAGATTCTATTGATCAACGGCGGCAAGCCGTTCGCCCATTCCGGCGGTGAGCTCAACAATACCCTCCACGCCGTCGCCGTCGCCCAACTGACCGAGCTGGGCCACGAAATCCGCGAGACGGTGATCGAGCAGGGCTACGACATCGACGCCGAGGTGCAGAACTACCTGTGGGCGGATGTCATCGTCTACCAGATGCCGGGCTGGTGGATGGGTACGCCCTGGAGCGTCAAGCGCTACCTCGATGAAGTCTTCACCGCCGGCCACGGCTCGCTCTATGCCAACGACGGCCGTTCGCGGCAGGATCCCACCAAGCAGTACGGCAGCGGCGGCCTGCTCCAGGGCCGGCGTTACATGCTGTCGTTGACCTGGAACGCGCCGCGGGAAGCCTTCGACGAGCCGGGCAACTTCTTCGACGGCAAGGGCGTCGACGGTGTCTATTTCGCATTCCACAAGTCACAGGCCTTCGTCGGGCTGGAAGGGCTACCGACATTCATCGCCAATGACGTCATGAAGATGCCGGACGTCGAGCGCCATACCGCCGAGTATCGCCGTCATCTACGGGAGATTTTCACCGACGTCGCAATGTCGACCCGTGGAGTCCACCCGACCGTCACCGCCTGAAGCGCATCGCCACGGCTAGGCAGTTGGGATGGAATTCACTTTGCCCGCGGCAGCGTGCCCAGCGTCGTCAGGACGAGTCTCGCCGACGCCCAGCCAGTAGACGATGGGGGCGAGCACACCGAAGGCGGCCAGGAACAGGAAGCCACCGGCGTAGCCGCTGGCTTCCACCACATAGCCCGCGACCAGGTTCGAACTGGCCGCCCCCAGGGCGAACAGGGTGCCGAGCACGCCCACCGTGACGTTGTAGCGTCCCGTCCCGTGGGTGAGGTCGGCGGCCACGATCAGCCACAGTACGCCGAAGACGCCGGCGCCGATCCCATCCAGCGCCTGCACCATCAGCAGCCATAGCGGGTCGTTGCTGACGGCGTAGAGTGCACCACGCAGCGGCAGGGCCAGCAGTCCGATCATGAAGACCGGCAGGCGGCCCCAGCTCATTGCCCGTCGGCCCGCCCACCACGCCACGGGAATCATCACCAGCTGCGCGATCACGATGCAGGCCGACATGTACAGCGAGGCGGCGTCGCGATCGCCAATGGTCAGATATTGCCCGACGAGCGGTAGCATCGCGGCGTTGGCAAAATGGAATAGCACCAGGGTCAGGCCGAGCATCGATATGCGGCGATTCTTCAGCACATGCAGGAGGCTCCCGTCGGCCGGCGATGTGCTCTCGGTCTTGCCGCGGGCGGCGGCGTGGTCGATGTCCGCCTCCCGGATCACGAGCACGCTGATCAGGCTGCCGAGCGCAAAGATCACCAGCGCATAGAACAGCCACTCGATACTCAGGAAGTGAGCCAGCGCGCCCGCCAGCAATGCCGAAACCACGTTGCCGGCATGGTTGAACACTTCGTTGCGACCCTGACGGTGCGGGAAGCGTCGATTACCGACCATTCCCAGGGTGATTGCCGCCACCGCGGGCAGCAGGAAAGCCGCACTCACCCCCATCAGCGCCTGAAATAGGACGATGGCCGGCAAATTGACGAAAGCCGGCTGGGTCATCAGCACGCTGCAGATGGCGACGACGAGTGTCGCCACAGCCACCAGCGCCCGCTTGAAGCGCGTGATATCCAGCAACATGCCCGCCGGGCTCTGTGCGAGCATCGTCGCGAAGGTCATCGCGGACATCGCCACGCCGATCTGTCCGGCGCTCCAGTCGTGGCGAGTCAACAGATAGATGCCGAGAAACGGCCCCACACCATCGCGAACGTCGGCCAGAAAGAAGTTCAGGCCATCCAGCCCGATTCGGCTACGCGCCGTGGGGTGGTGCGAGGTTGTCGTTGACATGATTTGCCATCTCGAGAGGTCGGTCAGCCGGTTTAACGAATATCGCGCAGATTCCCGGATATTGCTCGTGCTTTCCCGAGGGCCTCGGAGTGAGCCGAACGGCCGTCACCCGGAGCCGCCTGGTCGAGCGCGCCGACTGCCGACGCCGTCAGGGAGACCGTCGCCAACTGACCCTGGCGGTACCGGCGGTGACCGCAGCGCGAGCGGAATCGGGTATGCTGGGGTGATCGATAGCTTGCTCACGGTCAAGCCTTACTGGTCCACTCGAGGTGTCTCTCATGTCTTCCGTCGCTGCACATCCTGCCGAACGACCTTCACGTCCCACTGCCGATGCACTTCGAGCGCTGATCGCCGAGCTCGGGCCGATCCTCGGCGACCGGATCACCACGGCGGCGGGCATTCGCGAGCAGCACGGCCACGACGAGTCCTGGCACCATCCGGCCGCGCCGGATGCGGTCTGTTTCCCCCACACCAGCGAAGAGGTGGCTGCGGTCGTCACGGCCTGCGCTCGCCACCGGGTACCGGTGATCCCCTACGGGGTGGGTACCTCCATCGAAGGCCAGATCATCGCCGAACACGGCGGACTCAGCGTCGATCTTTCCGCCATGAATGCCATTCTCGAAGTTCGGTCGGAAGACATGGACGCCACCGTCCAGCCCGGGGTGACTCGCACTCAGCTCAACGCTCATCTGCGCGCCACGGGACTGTTCTTCTCCGTCGATCCGGGCGCGGATGCGAGCATGGGTGGCATGGCGTCGACCCGGGCCAGCGGCACCAATACCGTGCGCTACGGCACGATTCGCGACAATGTGCTGTCGATGACCGTGGTGATGCCGGACGGGCGTATCGTCAAGACCGGGACGCGGGCCCGCAAGTCCGCCGCCGGCTACGATCTGACCCATCTGATGATCGGTGCCGAGGGCACGCTGGGCATCATCACCGAACTCAACGTCAAGCTGCACGGGCTGCCGGAGGCGATCTCGTCGGCGACGGTGGCGTTCGAGGATGTCGCCGGCGCGGTCAACGCGGTGATCGCTTCGATCCAGTACGGCATCCCCATGGCGCGCATCGAGCTGATGGATGCGCTGGCGATGCAGGCGGTCAACCGCTTCTCCGGATTCGACTACGCCGAGAAGCCAACGCTGTTCCTGGAGTTTCACGGCACCCACGCCGGGGTGAAGGAGCAGGCCGAGACGATGCTGGAACTGTGCCAGGAGTTCGGCGGCAGCGATTTCGCCTGGGCGACGAAGGAGGAGGAGCGTCAGGCGCTATGGCAGGCGCGCCACGATGCCGCTTACGCGGCCAAGGCACTGCGCCCGGGGATGGAGTTTCTCGCGACCGATATCTGCGTGCCGATCTCGCAGCTCGCCGAGTGCATCGAAGCGACCCAGGCGGATGTCGCCGAGAGTGGCCTGATCGCGCCGCTGCTCGGCCATGTTGGCGATGGCAACTTTCATCTGGTCGTCGCGGTGGATCGCCATAGCGAACAAGAACTCGAGACACTGGCGGCATTCAACCGGCGCCTGATCGAACGTGCCCTGGCCGCCGGCGGCACCTGTACCGGCGAGCACGGTATCGGCACCGGCAAGCGTGCCTACATGGAAGCCGAACACGGTGAAGGGTGGGCGGTGATGCGTGCGATCAAGGCCGCCCTCGACCCGCTCGGCATCATGAATCCGGGCAAGCTGGTGTGACCTCGGCGCCGACCGCCAGCCCTCCTCAGGCGTTGGCGGAACGGGGCTCGGGCTCCAGCACCTGGGTGTGCAGCGTCCTGCCGTCGCTGTCTTTCAGCCGGATAGTCAGTGTCTCGCTCTCGCCATCCAGGTCGGCCTGGCCGAAGAACTGGTAGCCCGCCGAGGGCGGCAGGTTGGACTGGCCCTCGGGCGGGGCCTTGAAGAAGGTCACCTCGGGGCCAAAGGTGGCGTCCATCTCGCTGGGGCCGAAGGTGCCGGCGTGGAGAGGGCCGCTGACGAACTCCCAGAACGGTTTGAACGCCTTGAAGCTGGCGCGCTCCGGGGCGTAGTGATGCGCGGCGGTGTAGTGCACGTCGGCGGTGAACCAGACCACGTTGGCAATATCGTCGTCGCGAATGGCCTGGAGCAACCGCGCGATCTCCAGCTCGCGGCCAAGAGGCTGGCCGGGATCACGGTTGGCGATCGCTTCGAACTGATCGCCATCCGGGACCACCATGCCGATCGGCATGTCGGCGGCGATGATCTTCCAGGTCGCGTTGGAGTCGTTCAGCGCTTGCCGCAGCCAGCGGAACTGGTTTTCACCCAGGAACGCGGTGGCCGAGGACTCCTCGTCTTGCAGGTTGACGCTGTTGGGGCCGCGATAGCTGCGCATGTCGAGCATGAAGACTTCCATCCCCGGGCCGTAGGAGAACCGTCGGTAGATCCGTTGCGGGGCGGAAGCGGGCAGGCGGATCGGCATGTACTCGAGAAACGCCTGCCGGCCGCGGGCGGCGAGCAGCGCGACGTTCTTTTCCGTGTACCGGTCGTTGTCGAGGATCTCCTGCGGATACCAGTTGTTGGTCGTCTCGTGATCGTCCCACTGCGCCAGCATCGGCACTTCGGCGGCAAAGCGGCGGAAGTTGGCATCGAGATGGTTGTAGGCGTGCTGGCCGCGATATTCGTCCAGTGTCTCGGCGACCTTCTGCTTGGCCGGCGTGACGATATTGCGCCAGATACCGCCATCGGGGAGCTCGGTCTGCGCTTCCAGCGGCCCGTCGGCGTAGACCGTGTCGCCGGAGTGGATGAAGAAATCCGGCCGGACCTGGCGCATCGTTTCCCAGGTGCGCATGCCACCGCGGGATTCATCGATGCCCCAGCCCTGGCCGACCACGTCGCCGGACCAGACGAAGCGCAGGTCGCGCGGTGCGCTCGGCGGCAGTCGCAACTGCCCGACCACCGGCTCGCTGATCGCCCGTGGATCTCCCAAGGCCGCGAATCGCACCCGGTAGTGGACGGTGTCCATGCCTGTCAGCCCGGTCGCGTCGAGCTTGCCGATCAGGTCGGTGCTGGGCAGCACCTCGACTCCGGGCAACTGGCGCGCACCACGGAACTCCGGGTTGTCGGCGACTTCGATCAGCATTCGCGACGGCTGGCTTGCCTTGCCCCACAGCATGGCGCGATCCGTCAGCACGTCGCCGCTCATCACGCCGCCTTCCACCGTCGGGCGTCGGCCCTCGGCCAGCACGATCGCCGGGGCGCCGAGAAGAGCGATGCCCGCCAGGCCGAGCCCGGCGTGGCCGCTGGCGACCAGCAAGTCGCGTCGCGTGAAAGGCTTCGGCGGTGTCGTCATGTCTCGTCTCCTCGAGGGCTCGTCATCGATGAACGGCAGGCTAGCGCCGTCCCGTGACGCTTGCATGAAGCGGAGGTAGAGAGATGTGAAGAGACGTAACCGGAGGGGTGATGGTGAAGGTCGGCGGGGCGGCGCTATGCTGCAGAGGGCGGCGACGGAAAGCGGGAGCGCAGGGGAGGGGACAGATGATCAAGCGCATCGGCAATACCGATATCCAGCCACGCCACCGTGCACTCTGCCACTGCGGTGCGGTGGTGCTCGAACTCGAACTACCCGACGGCGTGGTCGATCCGCGTCGCTGCAACTGCTCGATGTGTCGACGCCGCGGCGCGATCGTGGCGAGCGTGCCGCTGGCGGGACTGCGCATCGTCAGCGGAGAGGAAACCCTGCGTCGCTATCAGTTCAACACCATGACCGCACGGCACTATTTCTGCAGCAACTGCGGTATCTACACTCACCATCAGCGGCGTTCCAATCCGGACCAGTACGGCTACAACATCGCCTGCCTGGAAGGCGTAGATCCGTTCGACCTGCCCGGGCCGATTCCGGTCGGCGATGGCGTGAATCACCCCGCCGACCGGTGATGGCCGGGTTGCGCCGCTCAGCGCGCCCGGGCGGCCCGCCAGGCGTGCAGCTTGCGGTAGCTCTCGAGCAGGCGCTGGTGGCGCTCGATACCGTCGAGCTCGAGGCTGGTCGGTGTCAGCCCGGGGAAGCGCACCGAGCCCTCCACCGCGCCGATGGCGTCCGCCATCTTCGCCTCGCCGAACATGCGGGTCAGATTGTGGCGGTAGTCGTCGAGATCGAGATCGTCGTCCAGGGCGATCTCGAGCACCGCCGACAGTGCCTGATAGAAGAGTCCGCGGTCGACGGTGTTGTCGTTGAACTGCAAGAACATCTGCGCGCCGTCCAGGGCGTCCTCGAGGCGCCCCAGCGCCAGTTGGATCAGCAACTTCAGCTCGGCGATGGTCAGCTCCGACCAGACGGTGTTGTCGTCGAACTCGATCCCGATCAGGGTGACGATCTTCATCTGCTCGTCGAGCTCACTCTCCTCCAGACGTTCGAGCAGGTCGTTCAGCTGCGCCTCGTCGAGGCGGTGCAGGGCGAGGATATCCTCGCGGAAGGCCAGTGCCATGTTGGTGTTGTCCCACACCAGATCCTCGACCGGATAGACCTCGGAGTAGCCGGGCACCAGGATGCGGCACACCGGGGCGCCTAGGTCATCGTGGAGGGCGACATAGGCCTCCAGGCCCTCCTCCTCGAGAATCGCGAACAGGCGCTCGGCCTCCTCGTCGTTCGTACCGGAGAAGTCCCACTCGACGAAGTCGACGTCCGCCGTGGCGCTGAAGAAGCGCCACGACACCACGCCGGAAGAGTCGATGAAGTGCTCGACGAAGTTGTTGGGTTCACTCACCGCCTGGGTGTTGAAGGTGGGCGGCGGCAGGTCGTTCATGCCTTCGAAGCTGCGCCCCTGCAGCAGTTCGGTGAGGCTGCGTTCGATGGCGACCGACAGGCTGGGGTGCGCGCCGAAGGAGGCGAACACGCCGCCGGTGCGCGGGTTCATCAAGGTGACGCAGGCGACCGGGAAGCGCCCGCCGAGCGAGGCATCCTTGACCAGCACCGGGAAGCCCTGGGCTTCCAGTGCCTGCACGCCTTCGAGAATCGTCGGGTACTGCGCCAGCACCGCCTCGGGCACGTCCGGTAGCGCGATCTCCTGCTCGATGATCTGGCGCTTCACCGCCCGTTCGAAGATCTCGGAGAGACACTGCACCTGCGCTTCGGCAAGGGTGTTGCCCGCGCTCATGCCGTTGCTGAGATAGAGGTTCTCGATCAGGTTGGAGGGGAACCATACCGTCTCGCCGTCCGAGTAGCGCTGAAACGGCAGCGAGACGATGCCGCGGTCGGTGCGTCCGGAGTTGGTGTCATACAGATGCGAGCCTCGGAGCTCGCCGTCCGGGTCGAAGATCGCGCGGCAGTGGTCGTCGAGAATCTCGCTGGGCAGCGCGTCGTCCGGCCCCGGCTGGAACCAGCGCTCGTTCGGATAGTGGACGAACTCGCTGGCGGCGATCTCGCTGCCGAAGAACTGATCGTTGTAGAAGAAGTTGCAGGAGAGGCGCTCGATGAACTCGCCCAGCGCCGAGCACAGCGCGGCCTCCTTGGTCGCTCCCTTGCCGTTGGTGAAGCACATCGGCGAAGCGGCGTCGCGAATGTGCAGCGACCAGACGTGGGGCACGATATTGCGCCAGGAGGCGATCTCGATCTTCATGCCGAGACGCTCGAGGATGCCCGTCATGTTGGCGATGGTCCGCTCCAGCGGCAGGTCCTTGCCTTCGATCCAGGTCTCCTGGCTCTCGCCGTCCTTGTCGAGCGAGCCGCCCATCAGCAGCGCCTGGGCGTTCTCGTCGATGTTCTCCACCGCCTCGATCTGGAACTCGGGGTTGTTCTGGATCACCCGCTTGACCGAGCAGCGCTCGATCGAGCGCAGAATGCCGGTGCGATCCTTGTCGGAGATGTCCGCCGGCAGCTCGATCTGGATGCGGAAGATCTGGTTGTAGCGGTTCTCCGGGTCGACGATGTTGTTCTGCGACAGCCGGATGTTCTCGGTGGGGATCTCGCGGGCGTTGCAGTAGACCCGCACGAAATAGGCCGCGCAGAGCACCGTGGAGGCGAGGAAGTAGTCGAACGGCCCTGGCGCCGAGCCGTCGCCCTTGTAGCGGATCGGCTGGTCGGTGATCACCGTGAAGTCGTCGAACTTGGCTTCCTGGCGCAGGTTGTCGAGATAGTTGACCTTGATTTCCATGGGGCGCACCGGGTTGCTGAATGGCGTGGCCCGAGCGTCGGCCGGGCGGATGCCGGCCATTATCCGGATTTCAACCGGTGGCGTCTTGGCCTGATGGGCATCGGTATGTAGGCTGCTATCGTTTGTGCCATAATTACGTTGCTATATTACCTTGGGCTGCGGCGTCGTTGACACGCCCACTTGCTCGGCGGAGCTGGTTCAGCCATTGTGATTTGAGTCCATGTCGCCCTGACAGCGGCATGAGAGCTCGCTTTATCGCTGTGAAACCCGATTGATAACTGGCGCTTCGGGCCCTCGGGTGGGTGACGGTCGACACCTGCCTGGCTTGCAGGCCGATATCGCTCACGCCTCCAAGGGCGTGACGTTGCGTAATAATACCGACTTCCCGTGACAGTCGAGGATGGCCAAGATTATGCCGAAGAATGATTTCCAGCCCGATAGACGTGCCCTGCTGAAGGGCTCGTTGCTGATGCTGCCTGCGATGGGAACGGGCATTGGCCTGATCGCGACAGCGGGCGCCGATGAGGCACCGCCGCATATCGATGACTACACGCCGACTTTTTTCTCCACCGAGGAGTGGCAGTTCATCCTGGCGGCCACCGATCGGCTGATCCCTGAAGACGAGACCGGCGCCGGCGCTCTGGGCACCAACGTCCCCATCTTTCTCGACCTGCAGCTCGGGAGCGAATACGGCAGCGCCGATAACTGGTACATGGAAGGTCCTTTCCCGAAGGGGGCGCCAGCCGCGTTCGGCTACCAACTGCCATTCACCCCGGCGGACCTCTATCGCTACGGCATCGCTGCCACCCGCAGGTATTGCCAGGACACCTATCAGGCCGACTTCCCCGAGCTGGAAGCCAAGCGTCAGATCGAGGTGCTGAGCGGTCTGGAAAACGGTGACATTCACTTCGCGCCGCAGCAGGGGCGCGAACTGCCGAGCGCCACGTTCTTTTCCTTTCTGCTCAAGAACACCAAGGAAGGGTATTTCGCCGACCCGCAGTACGGCGGCAACAAGCACATGGGCGGCTGGAAGATGCTGGGTTTCACGGGCGCGCGTGCCAGTTTCCGCGAGTGGGTCGATCAGTACGATCGACCCTATCCGCTTGGGCCGGTCAGCCTTTCCGGCGAGCGGGGATGAGCCGCTACCTGACGCTGTTGAAGAGCACGGCGTTTCCCGACACATTCAGGATAAGGAATCTCCCATGAGTCGTTCATGGAGCCAGGTCTCGGTTGGCATGCTGGCGATGGGGCTCGTCTCGGTCGCGCTGCCTGCTGTCGCCCAGGAGCACGGCAGTTCGGATGACGCCCAGATCGAGCGGGGCGCCTATCTCGCCCGAGCGGGTGACTGCGTCGCTTGTCACACTGCACCCGGTGGTACGCCGTTCGCCGGGGGGCTGGCGATCGACAGCCCGTTTGGGGCGATTTATTCGACCAACATCACCCCCGACAAGGACCACGGTATCGGCAACTACAGCCGCGATCAGTTTGCCGCGGCGGTGCGCCAGGGTGTGCGCGCCGATGGCGCCAACCTGTATCCGGCCATGCCTTACCCGGCTTACGCCAAAGTCTCCGATGAGGATATCGATGCGCTCTACGCCTACTTCATGCACGGCGTCGAGCCGGTCTCCGAGCAACCGACGAAAACCGATCTGAGCTTCCCTTTCAATCAGCGTTGGGGCATCGCTCTATGGGATTGGTTCTTCACCGATGACCCGACCACGGCAACTGCCCCCGGTGGGGAAGACCCGGTGGCTCGTGGTCGCTATCTGGTCGAGGGGCTGGGTCACTGCGGCAGTTGCCATACGCCGCGCGGGCTTGCGTACCAATCCAAGGCGCTCGACGACAGCGACAGCGACTTTCTTAGCGGCGCCAATCTGAATGGTTGGCTGGCCCCGGCCCTGCGTGGTGGAGACGGTGTCGCCGGCATGGGGATCTCCGACTGGAGCGAGGAGGAGATCGTCGAATACCTGGCGACGGGACGTAATGCCCACGCCGCGGTGGGCGGCGAGATGACCAGTGTCATCGAGCACAGTACCTCGCATCTGTCCGACGACGATCTTCAAGCGATAGCGGCCTATCTCAAGACGCTGCCATCGGTCGAGAGCGATACCCAGCACGCCTTCGATGCCACCGCCGATAGCGACACCGAGCAGCAGCTCACTGGCGCGACCGATCTCTCCGAGGGCGCCGAGCTCTATCTCAATAGCTGCAATGCCTGTCACTTTGCCAATGGCAAGGGTGCGCCTCGTGTATTCCCATCGCTGGTCGGCAACTCCCTGATCAATGCCGACGATCCCAGCGGCCTGATCCACACCATCCTCGCTGGCGCTGAGCTTCCCTCGACGCCCAAGGCCCCGGAGCGCTTGATGATGCCCGGTTTCGCCTGGCGCATGAGCGACGAAGAGGTCGCCAATCTCGCGACCTTCCTGCGGCAGGGCTGGGGTAACCAGGCCCCCGGCGTTTCCGCCGACCAGGTCGCTGCCGTGAGAAGCGAGCTCGACCCCGAAGAGACCCATAGCAGCCAACCCGACCCGGTCTACGCCGAGCCGAACGCCAGCGAACAGGAGTAACCAACGTGCCCATCAACAAACAGCCAGTCGATGTCGTGATCATCGGGCTCGGATGGACCGGGTCGCTGATCGGCATGGAGATGACCGACGCCGGCCTCGATGTCGTTGCCCTCGAACGCGGCGCCGATCGTACCAAGGAAGATTTTCTCTATCCCAAGCCCGCCGACGAACTGAAGTACGGCGTGCGCCTGGGCATGATGCAGAGCCCGCGGACAGACGGCGTCACCATTCGTCGCAACGGTGGCGAAACGGCGCTGCCGCAGCGCCAATGGACCACCTTCCATCCCGGTAATGGCGTGGGTGGCTGCGGTGCCCACTGGACCGGTGTGCTCTACCGCGCGACGCCGACCGAACTCTCCATGAAGAGCTTTGCCGACGCTACCTTTTCACCGGGGTTCCTGCCGGAAAACATGGTGATGCAGGACTATGGCGTTACCTACGACGAGCTCGAGCCGCACTTTGACCTCTTCGAACGTATCGCCGGCCTTTCCGGCCAGGCAGGCAACCTCAACGGCGAGATCATCGACGGTGGTAACCCCTTCGAGGGGCCGCGCAGCAACCCCTTTCCGCTGCCGCCGTTACCGCGCACGCTGACCGATACCCTGTTCACCGAGGCGACCCAGTCTCTGGGCTGGCACCCATACCCGTATCCCTCGGCGAACGTCTCCCAGGCGTACACCAACCCCTATGGCATGCAGTTGGGGCCCTGTAACTTCTGCGGTTTCTGCAGCAATTACGGTTGCCTCAATTATTCCAAGGCGTCGCCGCAGACCTGTGTGCTGGACGCGCTCAAGCGGCGTGATAATTTCAGCTATCGCACTCAGTGCGATGTACGCCGGATCAACAAGGCCGGCGATGGCCAGACCGTCACCGGCGTGACCTATATCGATGGCGATGGCAACGAGGTGTTCCAGCCGGCGAAGATGGTTTTCCTGTGCTCGTTCACGCTTTCCAACGTGCGCCTGTTGCTGCTCTCCGGCATCGGACAGCCGTACGACCCGATTAGCAATACCGGTGTGGTAGGTCGTAACTTCACCTATCAGATCACCGGTTCGGTCGACATGTATTTCGAACGGCACCAGTTCAACCCGTTCATCAGCGCGGGTGGGAGCGGTCAGGTGATCGATGACTTCGCCCCAGACGCCTTCGACACCGAGCAGCACGGCTTCATCGGTGGTTCGTACATCTACACGACCCAGGGGCCAGGTGGTGCCATCGGGGGTACCCGGGTCCCACCAGGCTCTCCGAGTTGGGGCAGCGAGTGGAAGCGCAATGCCCAGCGCGAATATGGTCATCACATGATGATCGGCACCACGGGTTCCAACATGGCCTATCGCGACTGCTATCTGGATCTCGATCCCAACTATCGGGACCCCCATGGCGATCCGCTGTTGCGCATGACCTACGACTGGAAAGAGAACGACATGCGCATGACCATGTTCATGGCCGATCGGATTCGCGAGATCG
Organism: Salinicola lusitanus; assembly: GCF_003206045.1. GTDB lineage: Bacteria > Pseudomonadota > Gammaproteobacteria > Pseudomonadales > Halomonadaceae > Salinicola > Salinicola lusitanus. Next base: position 55,165 of record NZ_PZJM01000009.1, on the reverse strand, counting down.
TCGACGAGCTGGGGCCGGACTATCACACCGAAAGCTTCCACAAGGTCGGCGATCAGTTCGACCCATCCCACTATCAATCCACCCACCTTACCGGTGGCGCAGTGATGGGCACCGATCCGCAAACCTCGGTGGTCAACCGCTACCTGCAACACTGGGATGCGCACAACCTGTTCGTGATGGGGGCGAGCAACTTCCCGCAGAACATGATGCACAACCCCACGGGGACGGTAGCGGCATTGACGTTCTGGTCCGTGCGCAAGATCCGAGAGAGCTATCTCGCCAATCCAGGACCACTGATGTCCAGAAGCTGAGCGTGTGCCCGCACCGCCGGTGGCGTGCCGAAGGGGGATGGCGGATGCTCGAGGCTGGCGCTTCGCCACGATGTACGGGAAGGCGACGAGCTTGACCTAAAAGGCCCGAGCCTCAACGACGTGGGGCTCGGGCCTGGTGTTTCGCAAGGCGGCGTCGCGGGATGCGAACGTGCCTAAGAGGCGACCTGGAACGCCATGGTGGCCTGCACCGCCCGTTTCCAGCCGCCATACAGCTCGTCGCGTCGATCTTGGCCCATGACGGGTTCGAAGCGGCGTTCGATCGCCCACTGCGCGGAGATCTGCTCGCGGGACTCCCAGAACCCCAGCGCCAGTCCGGCAAGATAGGCGGCACCCAGTGCCGTGGTCTCGCTGATCTCGCTGCGCAGCACGTCGACCCCGAGGATGTCGGCCTGGAACTGGGCCAGGAAGTTGTTGGCGATGGCGCCACCGTCGGCGCGCAGTTCGGTCAGGTCGATACCCGCGTCGGCCTGCATCGCCGCGAGCACGTCCGCGGTCTGGTAGGCCATCGATTCGATGGCGGCGCGGATGAACTGCTCCTTGCTGGTACCGCGCGACAGGCCGAACATCGCCCCTCGCACATTGGAGTTCCAGTAGGGCGCGCCGAGACCGGTGAAGGCCGGTACCAGATAGACGCCGTCGTTGCTGCCGGCGCGCTCGGCGTAGGCCTCGGAATCCGATGACTTGCCGAGCATGCGCAGCCCGTCACGCAGCCACTGGACCACCGAGCCGGCCACGAATATCGATCCTTCCAGGGCATATTCGACCTCGCCGTCGATCTCCCAGGCGATGGTCGTCAACAGCCCATTGTCCGATTGCGTGGCCTCGTTGCCGGTATTCATGAGCGTGAAGCAGCCGGTGCCGTAGGTGTTCTTGGCCATGCCGGGCTTGAAGCAGGCCTGACCGAACAGCGCCGCCTGCTGGTCGCCGGCGATACCGGCGATCGGCAGCTTCGTGCCGAAGAAGAACTTCGGCAGCACGTGGCCGTAGACTTCGCTGGAGGACTTGACCTCGGGCAGCATCGATTCCGGCACCCCGAACAGCTCGAGCAGCTCCGGGTCCCAGCGGCGCTCGCGGATGTTGAACAGCAGCGTGCGCGAGGCGTTGGTCACGTCGGTGACATGCACGGCGCCGCCGGTCAGGTTCCAGATCAGCCAGGAGTCCATGGTGCCGAACAGCAGGTCGCCCTTCTCGGCCTTCTCCTTGACGCCGTCGACGTTGTCGAAGATCCACTTGATCTTGGTGCCCGAGAAGTAGGCATCGATCACCAGGCCGGTCTTGTCGCGGACCCTGTCGGCATGACCGGCGTCGCGCAGCTCGTCACAGATTTCGGCCGAGTGCCGCGATTGCCAGACGATGGCGTTGTAGACCGGCTGGCCGGTGTGCTTGTCCCAGATCACCGTGGTTTCACGCTGATTGGTGATGCCGATGCCGGCGATCTCCTCGACATCCACCTGGGTGTTGTTGATCACTTCGGTCAGCGTGGTCAACACGCTGGTCATGATGTCGCGGGGGTTGTGCTCGACCCAGCCCGGACGCGGAAAGATCTGCTCGAACTCGCGCTGGGCGACGCCCGCGATCTTGCCGTCGTGATCGAACAGCATGGCGCGCGAGCTGGTGGTGCCTTGATCGATGGCCAGAACGTATTTCTTGTCACTCATGAGAAACTATCCTTCTGAATGGTGAGTCCTGAATGAGGAGTCGACGTGTCTCTGAATCGCCCGCTGCCGCTCAATAGACCGTGGCAGCGAGTGCCGCGAGGCTGCTGCCGATGATCGGGCCGACGAACGGCACCCAGGCGTAACCCCAGTCGTTGGAACCCTTGCTCCGGATCGGCAACATGGCGTGGGCCAAACGCGGCCCCATGTCCCGGGCGGGGTTGATCGCGTAGCCCGTGGGCCCGCCCAGCGAGGCGCCGATGGCGACCACCAGCAGTGCCACGGCCAGTGGCCCCAGGCCGTTGGGCGTGTGGCCGAACATGATGATGACGAACACCAGCACGAAGGTCCCGATGGCTTCGGTCACGCAGTTCCAGAAACGCGACCGGATCGTGGGAATGGTCGAAAAGGTGGCCAGGATGGTGGTGGCGTCCTCGGTATCGTCGTACTGCTTCTTGTAACAAAGGTAGCAGAGCACCGCACCCAGCCAGGCACCCACGAACTCGCCAGTGAAGTAGGCCAGCGTATTGTTCAGGGTGATGGGAATGCCGTCCGCGTACTCGGTGGCCGGCCCCAGCCACAGCGCGAGCGTGATGGCCGGATTGAGATGAGCGCCGGTATCGAACGCGATCCACACGCCGCAGTAGACCGCGAGTCCCCAGCCGAAGAAGATCAGCAGCGGGCCGCCATTGTGACCGCCGGTCTTCTTGAGCAGAACGTTGGCGACCACGCCGCAGCCGAGCAGCGTCATGCAGGCCGTACCGGCGATCTCATGCAGCACTATCGTTTCTATGACTCCCATGGTCTTCCTTACTGTCAGTGATGTTCCGGCCGGCATGGCCCCGGTGGCCTGCGTCACGTCGATGGCTCGATCGGCTGTCGAGGCGTGGTGCGTTCGTCGGCTAGGTTTTCTCCTCCGTCGCTGCCAGAGACGGGCAGCCCAGGTAATCGGCGAGCCGGCGCTGCTCGCGCTGGTCGAGACGCAGGCCGAGCTTGGAGCGACGCCAGAGGATGTCTTCCGCGGTCCGGGCCCATTCGTGCGCGCACAGGTAATCGACCTCGGCGGCGTGGAGATCGGCGCCGAAGTGTTCGCCGAGATCGGTCAGACGCTCGGCCTTGCCCAGGATCGTCAGCGCTCGGGTGCCGTAGTTGAACACCAGACGCGTCGCCATCGACGAGGGCACGAAGGGGTAGCGGGTCTGCAGCGCCGCGACGAGCTGCTGGGGATTGGCGTCATCGCCGCCGGGCAGCGGATGACCGTCGTGGGTCCAGGACTTCTCATGCCGGCCGAGCGTCGGCGCCAGCTGGTCGACGGCATCCTCGGCCAGGCGTCGATAGGTCGTCAGCTTGCCGCCGAAGACGTTGAGCAGTGGCGCGCCACCCGCCGTGTCGAGCTGGATGCGGTAGTCGCGGGTGATCTCGCTGGCGTTGTCCTCGTGATCGTCGAGTAGCGGGCGCACGCCGGAGTAGCTCCAGACCACGTCGTCGGCACTGATCGAGCGCTCGAAGTAGCGGTTGATGGCCTCGCAGAGGTAGGCGATTTCGTCCGGCTCGATCGCCACCTTGCCCGGCGCCCCCGAGTGTTCGACATCGGTCGTGCCGACCAGGGTGAAGTCGCGCTCGTAGGGAATGGCGAAGACGATGCGGCCATCCGGCTGCTGGAAGATATAGGCGTAGTCGTGGTCGAACAGGCGCTCGACCACGATGTGGCTGCCCTTGATCAGACGCAGCGAGTAGGGGTGGTTCTGGGCGGCGATATCGTCCAGGAAGCGAACCGCCCAGGGGCCTGCCGCGTTGACCAGCCCGCGCGCGTGCACCTCGCTGGTCTCGCCGTCGCTCGTCTTGAGCGTCACCTGCCAACCGTCGGCGCTGCGTGTCGCCGTCTCGGCCCGGGTGCGGGTCATGATCCGCGCGCCGCGAGCGGCCGCGTCCATGCAGTTGAGCACCACCAGGCGGGCATCCTGGACCCAGGCATCCGAATAGGCGAAGCCCTTGGTGAACGCCGCTTTCAACGGCACCCCGGCCGGATGGTCGGCGAACTTGATGCCGTGGGAGTTTGCCAGGGTCTGTTTCCCGCCGAGATGGTCATAGAGAAACAGTCCGATACGGATCATCCACGCCGGGCGCAGGCGCTTCTGATGGGGGAGCACGAAGCGCATCGGCCAGATGATATGGGGCGCCATCTTGAGCAGGACTTCCCGCTCGGATAGCGCCTTGGCCACGAGCTTGAACTCGTACTGCTCCAGATAGCGCAGGCCGCCGTGAATCAACTTGGTGGAGGCCGACGAGGTATGGCTGGCGAGATCATCGGCCTCGACCAGCAGCACCGAAAGGCCGCGGCCCACGGCATCCCGAGCGATGCCGGCGCCGTTGATGCCGCCGCCGATGACAATCAGATCGTAGCTTTCGTTGGCCATGTTCGGATCTGCTCATGTGTGTTCGGTTTAGATCATTGTGGCGCGAAATCGAACATTATGAACTAGGCAGAAAGTCGTAGACGATCCGACATCCCCGGATGCGGGTCTGAAAATATAAAGATAAATCAAATAAATGTGTCTTGTATTGCCGCGACCAGCAATGTTCGTCAATGAATGTTTGAAACACGATTTACGAATATTTGCGTTTCGTATCGGAACATGGCGGCCCGTTTGGGGTGCCGCCTCCTTCTGAAACTTGAAGGTCAGCCGGGTGCTAAAGCGCAGATCCAAAGCTGAAAGATCATGCGCTTTAAGCGATACTCATAACGATTTTTTCTTGAATGACATAAAAACAGAGGTTTCCAGTTATGAGAAAGATGCTTTGTCCGTTGGCAGCCACGGTGTTCACTGCGGTGTCCCTCTCACCGATTCACGCCTTAGCGCAGGAAAAGAGACTGACCATCGGCACCAACAACTGGGCGGAGAACGTCGCTGTCGCCAACCTGTGGAAGCTGGTGCTGGAGAACCACGGCTACGACGTCGAGCTGTCAGCCGTCGGCAAGAGCGCGCTTTACGCTGGGATGGCCGCCGCTGACATCGACCTGTCGCTGGAGATATGGCTGCCGCATACCGACAAGGAGTTTCTCGCACCGTACAAGGACACGCTCGAGGTTCACGCTGCCTGGTACGACAAGACCGGACTGGGCCTGGTCGTGCCGAGCTACGTCGATATCGACACCATTCCGGAGCTGGCAAAACACGCTGACGAGTTCGAATATCAGGGGAGTCCCACGATCCTGGGTATCGATCCGGGTTCCGCCATCGCCGGGATGACCGACGAGGCCATCGAGACCTACGATCTACCGCTGGCGCAGGTCAACAGCTCGGAACCGGCAATGATGTCCGCGCTCGACAGCGCCTATCGGGACGAAACGCCGATCGTGGTGACGCTGTGGAATCCGCACTGGGCGTTTGCCGACTACGATCTGAAGTATCTGGCAGACCCGCAAAACGTCTATGGAGACGGCGATACCATCTACTGGTTCTCGCGTCAGGGCTTCGCCGAGGACGACCCCTGGCTGACCGCGGTGCTCGATGCCTGGCACATGAGCGACCAAAGCCTCGGCACGCTGATGTCGGAGATCGAATCTCGAGGCGACCCGGTGGCTGGAGCACGGGCCTGGCTCGAAGAGAACCGGGACCAGGTCGATCAATGGCTGGCCGCTGGCGAGCGAATTCAGCCATAGGCTTTCGGCCACACGCTCCCGGCGATGTCCGATGGGGTCACTTAGACTGAATGCCCCCTCGCTGCAACCACCTCTTCTCACGCTATTGGACAATTGATTAAACGCTACTTCACGCTCTAGTCTGTGCCGATTGCCGGCTGTCTGACAGGCCGGCATTACAACGACAAGCGGCCACAAGCCGATATCACAAGAACAGCGATAGCTGTGCAGGAGATGGATAATGAAGAAGACGCTGCTTGCGGCTGGCATTGCCGCCATGATGATGGGCGCGACCCCGGTCATGGCCAAGACGCTGGTCTACTGCTCCGAAGGCTCGCCGGAGGGCTTCGATCCCTCGCTCTACACGGCTGGCACCACCTTCGACGCGTCGAGCAAGACGATCTACAACCGCCTGGTGCAGTTCAAGCCGGGTACCACCGAAGTCGAACCGGCCATCGCCGAGAGCTGGGACGTGTCGGACGACGGCCTGGAAGTGACCTTCCACCTGCGCGACGACGTCAAGTTCCAGACCACCGACTTCTTCACTCCCAGCCGACCGCTCAACGCCGACGACGTGATCTGGACGTTCGAGCGTCAGATGGACGAGAACAACCCGTATTACAAGCTGGCCAACGGCAGTTTCGAGTACTTCAACGCGATGTCGATGGGTGATCTGATCGAGTCGATCGACAAGGTCGACGACCACACCGTGAAGTTCGTGCTGACCGAGCCCAACGCACCGTTCGTGGCCAACCTGGCGATGGACTTTGCCTCGATCCACTCCAAGGAGTACGAGCAGCAGCTGCTCGACGAGGGCAAGCCGGAGCTGGCCAACCAGCAGCCGATCGGTACCGGTCCGTTCCAGTTCGTCAACTATCGTGAAGACGCAGCGATCCGCTACCAGGCCAACCCGGACTACTTCCGCGGCAAGCAGCCGATCGACAACCTGGTCTTCGCGATCACCTCCGATGCCCAGGTGCGTTACCAGAAGCTGATGGCCGGCGAGTGCCAGGTGATGCCGTTCCCGAATCCGTCCGACGTCCAGGCGATGCAGCAGAACGCCGACATCAACGTGCTCGAGGAAGCCGGTCTCAACGTGGCGTATCTGGCCTACAACACCCAGATGGCACCGTTCGACAAGCCGGAAGTGCGCAAGGCGCTGAACATGGCGATCAACAAGCAGGCGATCATCGATGCGGTGTTCCAGGGCGCCGGTCAGGTGGCCAAGAACCCGATCCCGCCGTCCATGTGGGGCTACAACGACGCCATCCAGGATGATCCGTACGACCCCGAGAAAGCCGAGCAGATGTTGAAGGATGCGGGGGTCGAGAATCTGAAGATGAACATCTGGGCGATGCCGGTTCAGCGTCCGTACATGCCCAACGCGCGACGGACCGCCGAGCTGATGCAGTCGGACCTGTCGAAAGTCGGCGTCGATGCGCAGATCGTCACCTACGAATGGGGCGAGTACCTGAAGCGCTCCTCGGACGTCGACCGTGACGGTGCGGTCATCCTCGGCTGGACGGGCGACAATGGCGATCCGGACAACTTCCTGGGCGTGCTGCTCGGCTGTGACGGTGTCGGCGGTGCCAACCGTTCCCAGTGGTGCTATCAGCCGTTCGATGAGCTGATCCAGAAAGCTCGCACCCTGGATAGCCAGGAAGAGCGCGCCAAGCTCTACGAGCAGGCCCAGGAGATCTTCAAGGAGCAGGCGCCCTGGGACACCCTGGCCCACTCCACGGTCTTCATGCCGCTTCGCAAGGAAGTGACCGGCTACAAGATCGATCCGCTCGGCGGCCATAGCTTCGAAGGCGTCGACATCGAGTGATTCTCTCCTAGCGAAGACGCGGGGCGGCCCTGACAGCCGCCCCGCGTCTTATCGCGTGACTAGCCAGACCTCCAAAATGTTCAAATTCTTTCTGATCAAGCTGGCGCAGCTGGTCCCGACGTTCATTGGCGTCACCATCGTTGCGTTCGCTTTCATTCGCCTGTTGCCGGGCGATCCGATTCTGCTGATGGCGGGGGAGCGCGGCATTTCCGCCGAACGTTACGCCCAGCTCGAGTCCCAAATGGGATTCGACCGCTCCCTGGTCGTCCAATATCTCGATTTCCTGAAGGGGTTGCTGCATGGCGATCTCGGTAACTCCCTGGTGACCCACGCCCCGGTGATGGACGAGTTCATGAGCCGCTTCCCGGCGACGCTCGAACTCTCGCTCTTTGCCCTGGCGTTCGCCGTCATCATCGGCCTGCCGGCCGGCGTGCTGGCCGCGGTCAAGCGTGGCAAGACGCTCGATCACACCATCATGGGGGTCAGCCTGACCGGCTATTCGATGCCGATCTTCTGGTGGGGCCTGCTGCTGATCATGCTGTTCTCGAGCACCCTGGGCTGGACCCCGGTCTCGGGGCGCATCTCGTACATGTACTTCATCGAGCCGGTCACCGGCTTCATGACCATCGACAGCCTGATCGCCGGCGACTGGGGCGCGTTTCTCTCCGCGCTGCACTACCTGATCCTGCCGTCGATCGTGCTGGGGACGATCCCGCTGGCGGTCATCGCCCGGCAGACCCGCTCCTCGATGCTCGAGGTGCTGGGCGAGGACTACGTGCGCACCGCACGGGCCAAGGGACTGTCCAATTTCCGCGTGATCATGGTGCACACCCTGCGCAATGCGCTGATTTCGGTGGTGACGGTGATCGGTCTCCAGGTGGGCCTGCTGCTGGCGGGAGCGATCCTGACCGAAACGATCTTCTCGTGGCCCGGCATCGGCAAGTGGATGATCGACGCGATCTCGCGACGCGACTATCCCTCGGTGCAGGGTGGCCTGGTCCTGATCGCGTTCATCGTGATGATCGTCAATCTGCTGGTCGATCTCGCCTATGGCGTCATCAACCCGCGCATCCGCCATTAACAGGGGGCTTTCATCATGAGTACCATTTCTACCCCCGCCGCACCCGGCTCGTTCCGCTACCAGCTGGCGTCCTTCTGGAGCGATTTCAGCGCCAGTCGTGGCGCGCTGGTCGGTCTGATCTTCATCGTCTTCATTCTGCTCGTCGCGCTGTTCGCACCCTGGGTCGCACCTCACGACCCGGCGATGCAGGATCGTGCGGCGCTGCTGGTGCCGCCGGTGTGGCATGCCGAAGGGAGCTGGAACTACATCCTCGGCACCGACGCGGTAGGTCGCGACATCCTCTCGCGGTTGATCTTCGGCGCGCGCTATTCGCTCTCGATCAGCGCCATGGTGGTGGTGATCTCGATGGGCGTGGGGATTTTCCTCGGCCTTCTGGCCGGGTATTTCCGCGGCTGGATCGAGACCGTCATCACCCGCGTGATGGACGTGGTGCTGGCGTTCCCCAGCCTGCTGCTGGCGCTGGGCCTGGTCGCCATCCTCAGCCCCGGCCTGACCAGCGCCATGATCGCCATCGCGCTGGTCCAGTTGCCTTACTTCGTGCGCCTGACGCGAGCGGCGGTGATCGGCGAGAAGAATCGCGAGTACGTCATCGCCAGCCGGCTCTCCGGTGCCGGGCACCTGCGCCTGATGTTCAACACCTTGCTGCCCAACTGCATGGCGCCGCTGATCGTGCAGGCGACGCTGTCGTTCTCCACCGCGATTCTCGACATCGCGGCGCTGGGCTTCCTCGGCATGGGTGTCCAGCCGCCGACGCCGGAGTGGGGTGCGATGCTGGCCAACGCCCGCGAGTTCATGGGCAGCGCCTACTGGGCGGTGACGTTTCCGGGGCTGATCATCCTGCTGACCGTGCTGATGATCAACCTGATGGGTGATGGCCTGCGCGATGCGCTGGATCCCAAGATGAAAAGATCGTGAGCGCTTCGCCCGCCCTGGCGCCTGGCGTCCGGGGCGGGTGCGGCGACGCGATGAGGAGTTGTCATGGCATTACTAGATATTGAAGGCCTCAGTGTTCGCTTCAAGACCAGCAGCGGCCTGTTCGCTGCCGTGGAAGGGGTCGACATCAATGTCGACCGCGGCGAAGTGTGGTCGATCGTCGGCGAATCCGGCTCGGGCAAGTCGGTGTCGATGCTCGCCACCATGGGCCTGCTGCCGTGGACGGCGCAGGTCACCGCCGACAAGATGGCGTTCGACGGCCAGGACCTGCAGCAGCTGAGTTCGCGTCAGCGCCGACGAATCGTCGGCGGCGAAATGTCGATGATCTTCCAGGAGCCGATGAGCAGCCTCAATCCCTGCTTCACCGTCGGTACCCAGATCGACGAAATGATCAAGCAGCACCTGGGCGGCTCCCGCAAGGAGCGCCACGAGCGTGCGCTGGACCTGTTGGCACAGGTCGGGATTCCCGATCCGGCACGCCGGATCAAGGCCTATCCCCACCAGATGTCCGGCGGCATGAGCCAGCGGGTGATGATCGCCATGGCGATCTCCTGCAATCCGCGGCTGCTGATCGCCGACGAGCCGACCACGGCGCTCGACGTCACCATCCAGGCGCAGATTCTCGAGCTGCTGCTGCGGCTGCAGGAAGACACCGGCATGGCGCTGATTCTGATCACCCACGACATGGGCGTGGTGGCGGAGACCGCCAAGCACGTGGTGGTGCAGTATGCCGGGCGCCAGGTCGAGAAACAGGATGTGAAGTCGCTGTTCGCCAATCCACGCCACCCGTATACCGAGGCGCTGCTGTCGGCGCTGCCGGAGCGGGCCGGCGATCAGGACCGGCTGCCGACCATTCCCGGCGTCGTCCCCGGCCAGCATGATCGTCCGAGCGGGTGTCTGTTCAATCCGCGTTGTCGCTACGCCACCGAGCACTGCCGCGAGGTGGAGCCGGTACCGGCGCCGGACGACCCCGCCCGAACGCTGTGTCACTATCCACTGGAAGATGGGGTTTCGCCGTCGCCGGCTGCGGCGGGCGTGGCGCGAGACAACCCGCAGTCCAGCCCGCATAGAGAGGTGCGCCCATGAGTCGCGATGCCGTATTGAGCGCCGTCAATCTCACCCGTCACTATCAGATCAAGGGTGGCCCGTTCTCCCGGCCGGCGACGGTGAAGGCGCTCAACGAGGCGACCTTCGAGCTCTATCCCGGCCAGACCCTGGCGGTGGTCGGCGAGTCCGGCTGCGGCAAGTCGACCCTGGCCCGGGTGTTGACGATGATCGAGCCGCCCACCAGCGGCAAGCTGACCATCAGCGGGCACGAGGTGTCGCTCAAGGAGGGGCAGCGCCCGCCGGCGGCGCTGCGCCGCGAGGTCCAGATCATCTTCCAGAATCCCTATGGGTCGCTCAATCCGCGCAAGACCGTGGCGACCATGCTGGAAGAGCCGCTCAAGCTCAATCGCAAGGAGATGAGTGCGGCGGCGCGGCGCGAGGCAGCGCTGGAGATGATCGCCAAGGTGGGCCTGCGTCCGGAGCATGCCGATCGCTATCCGCACATGTTCTCCGGCGGCCAGCGCCAGCGTATCGCGATCGCCCGCGCCTTGATGCTCAACCCCAAGATCCTGGTCCTCGACGAGCCGGTCTCGGCGCTGGATCTGTCGATCCAGGCCCAGGTGCTCAACCTGCTGGCGGATCTGCAGGAGGAGTTCGGGCTGGCCTACGTGTTCATCTCCCACGACCTATCGGTGGTGCGACGCATCGCCGATGACGTGATCGTGATGTACTTCGGCCAGCCGGTGGAGACGGGGCCGGCGGAAGAGGTCTTCACCACCCCGCGCCATCCCTACACCCAGGCGCTGTTCTCGGCGACGCCGGTGGCGGATCCCAACCGCCGGCGCGAGCGCGTCCACCTCAAGGGCGAGCCGCCGTCGCCGCTGGCGCCGCCGCCGGGCTGCCCGTTCGCCCCACGCTGCCATCTGGCGACCGATGCCTGCACCCAGGACGATCCGCCGCTGGAGCGCGTCGACGACCGGGTCGAAGTGGCCTGCATCCATGTCGATCAAGCGATGGCCCGGTACGCTCGAGCCGGTTGAGGCGAATGCCGTTGCCGGGTGACGTCAGCGCCGAATGCCTCCGGGCATTCGGCGTTCGTCGTCTGGCGGGGAGGCTAACTCCGGTGGAGAATTGGCTACGCTAAAGACAGGTACGCTACCCGGTGTTCGTCGCGGCGAGCGGGGTAGCCGAATCGCGTCAGTCATCATCTCGAGGGGAAGCGATCATGTCTCAGCAGATACTGGTACCCATCGATGGCTCGGCCAGCGCGCGCAAGGCGCTGGAGCACGCCTGCCTGATCCAGCGCGCGACCCAGGCCGGCATTCACCTGCTGCACGTTCCCGAGGTGCCGATTGCCAAGGATTCGCTTGGTGCGATGGTCGGTGCCTCACCGGTCGACTACACGCCGGAGAAGGGGCATCTCGCGGGAGAGCACTTGCTGGAGGAAGCGTGGCAGGCGGTAGGCGGGGGCGCCGGCGCAGTGACCTACCACGTCGTGGAAGGGCGGCCGGCCCAGACGATCGTCCAGCAGGCGACCGATCTCGGCGTCGACATGATCATCATGGGCAGCCGTGGCCTCAGCGACCTCAAAAGCCTGGTGGTCGGCAGCGTCTCGCACAAGGTGTCGCATATCGCGCCCTGCCCGGTGATCACCCTGCACGTGCCGGACTAGGCGCTGCCGGTCAAGTATCCGTTGCCGGACCCGAGCCGCCTGCTGGGTCGGCCCCCCGACTGTCGGCGCGCTCGATACCGGGTCAGGCAACGCTCGACTGCGCCGCCGACGTCTCGGCAGCGAGGCGCGCCCGCCGTGCCAGACGCTGCTCCTCGGCGTCGAACAGGTGCAGCGGGCCGTCGACCGCGAGCCGGATCTCGCTGCCCTCGCGCAGCGCCGCGGCCTCCAGCGTGGCCAGCGGCAGTCGCGCGGTGAGCGGGGCATCGAGCCCTGGCAGGCGGCAGTAGACCAGGGCATCCACCCCCAGGCGCTCGATCATCTCCAGGGTGACCGCGAACTCGCCCTGCGGGTCGAGGCGCAGGTGCTCCGGGCGTACACCCAGGGTGGCGGCACGCTTGGGTGCCTTGGCGTCTGCGCGCGCCGCTGTCTCGGGCTCGGCTTTGGCCCTGGTTTGGGTTTCGAGGGCTTCGGTCTCGAGGGCTTCGGTCTCGCGGGCGTCGTTCTCGAGTGCTTCTGTTTCGAGGATCAGGCCGCCGGGCAGTCGCGCGCGGCCGTCGCTGTGGGTCACCGGCAGCAGGTTCATCGCCGGCGAGCCGATGAAGCGCGCCACGAAGCAGCTGGCGGGTGTCTCGAACAGGCTCATCGGGGTGCCGATCTGCTCGATCCGGCCATCGCGCAGCACCACCAGACGGTCGGCCAGGGTCATCGCCTCGACCTGATCGTGGGTGACATAGAGCATGCTCGCGCCCAGGCGCTGCTGCAGGCGCCGAATCTCCAGGCGCATCTGCACGCGCAGCGCGGCATCGAGATTGGAGAGCGGCTCGTCGAACAGGAACACGGTCGGCTCGCGCACGATCGCCCGGCCCATCGCCACGCGCTGGCGCTGGCCGCCGGAGAGTTGGCGCGGGCGGCGTTCGAGCAGCGCTTCGATTCCCAGCAGGGCCGCGGCCTCGCGCACCCGGCGGGTGATCTCCTCGCGCGGGCGCTTCTGCAGCTTGAGCGCATAGGCCATGTTGTCGAACACGCTCATGTGCGGGTAGAGAGCGTAGTTCTGGAACACCATCGCCACCCCGCGCTGGGCCGGCTCCAGCTGGTTGGCCAGCCGCCCGCCGATCTCGAGCTCGCCATCGCTGATCGTCTCGAGCCCCGCCACCATCCGCAGGAAGGTCGACTTTCCGCACCCCGAGGGGCCCACGACGACCATCAGCTCGCCGGGTTCCAGGGTCAGATCGATGCCATCGACGGCGCGCTGGCCGCCCTTGTAGGTCTTGACGAGCTGGCGACAGGTCAGTGTGGCCATGGGTCGAGTCTCTTGGTGTTGAAGGTCACTTTTCGGCATCGGTCAGCCCACGCACGAAGAAGCGCTGCATGGCGACGATCACCACCACCGGGGGCAGCACCGTGAGCAGCGTCATCGCGGTGGCCAGTTGCCACGGTGGCAAGGTGTCGGTGGACTGCACCAGATTCTTCAGGCTGATCACGGCGGTGGCGTGATCGGGCGAGTTGGCCGCCAGCAGCGGCCACAGATACTGGTTCCAGCCGTAGATGAACATGATCACGAACAGCGCCGCGAGGTTGGTCCGCGACAGCGGCAGCACGAAATCCTTGAGAAAGCGCAGCGGCCCGGCGCCATCCAGCCGCGCCGCCTCGAACAGCTCCGACGGCAGGCTCAGAAAACACTGGCGCAGCAGGAAGGTGGCGGTGGCCGAGGCGATCAGCGGCAGGATCATTCCGGCGTAGGTGTCGATCAGCCCGAAGCGCGCCACCACGCCGTAGGTCGGCACGATGCGCACCTCCACCGGCAGCATCAGGGTGACGAAGATCAGCCAGAAGCAGAGCGTGCGGCAGGGGAAACGGAAGAACACGATGGCGTAGGCGGCCAGCAGTGAGATCGCGATCTTGCCCAGCGCGATACCCAGCGCCATCACCAGCGAGTTGCCGAGCAGGCGCAGCGCACTGACGCCGAGCCCGGGCATCGGCTGCGACAGTAGCTGCCAGTAGTTGACCAGCCCCTGGTCGCCGAACCACAGCGGGGCGATGCCGCTCTGCAGGTCGGCGGCACTGTGGGTGGAGGCGGTGAGTGCCAGCCATAGCGGTAGCCCGAAGATCACCGCGCCAATGATCAGCAGCAGATGGGTGAGGCCGTCGAGGCCGGGGCGACGATAGCGCATCAGTAGGCGACCCTGCGTTCGAGATAGCGGAACTGGATGAAGGTGAGCACCCCGACCAGCAGCATCAGCAGCACCGACTGGGCGCTGGAGCCGCCCAGGTCGCGACCCACGAAGCCATCCTCGTAGAGCTTGTAGACCAGGGTACGGGTAGCGCCGCCGGGCCCGCCCAGGGTGGTGTTGTCGATGGTGGCGAAGGTCTCGAACAGCACGTAGACACTGTTCATCACCAGCAGGAAGAAGGCGGTCGGCGACAGCAGCGGCAGGGTGATGCCGAAGAAGCACCGGAACGGCCCGGCGCCGTCGATGGCGGCGGCCTCGAGCAGCGAGGCGGGGATCATCTGCAGCCCGGCGAGAAAGAACACGAAGTTGTAGCTCATCTGTTGCCAGATCGAGGCGATCACCACCAGCGCCAGCGCCTGGCCGGGGTCGAGCTGGGCATCCCAGTGCACGCCGAAGACGGCCAGGGCGTGGGTCAGCACGCCGAGCACCGGGTCGAACATGAACAGCCACAGAAGCCCCGCCACCGCCGGCGCCACCGCATAGGGCCAGGTGAGCAGCACCCGATAGAGCCTGGCGCCATGGAGCACGCGGTCGGCGAGCACCGCCAGCAGCAGTGCCAGGCCCATGGCGCCCGCCGCCACCAGCAGGCTGAACAGCGCGGTGACGCCGAAGGCGTGCCAGTAGCCGGGGGAGCTGAGCACGTGCTGAAAGTTGGCGAGCCCGACGAAGCGCTCGCCGAGGCCGAAGGCATCCTGCACATAGAACGCCTGGCGCAGCGACTCGGCGGCGGGCCAGAAGAAGAAGATGGCGACCACGGCGAGCTGGGGCGCCAGCAGCAGCCAGGGAGTGACGGAGTGACGTTCGAAAGTGGTCATCTTGATCGGCATAGCGGGCGGCTTGCGCCGCCCGCTTTTAGGGACTCGACAGGAGAGAAGGACATCTCAGGCGCTTAGGGTTTGGACACAAAATCAGCGTGCGCCGGTCGTTTTCGTACTAAGCCCTAGTTCGAGACGCTGCGCTCGAACTGCTCGAGCTCCGCATTGCCACGCTTGGCGGCGGTGGTCAGCGCCTGGGTAGCGGTTTCGCTGCCGTTGAACGCCTTCTCCAGCTGCTCGGCGATGATATTGCGGATCTGCGGCATGTTGCCCAGGCGCAGGCCGCGGCCGTTGTCATCCGGCGTGCCCCGGGTCAGCTGGTCGATCGCCACGCTGGCGCCCGGCGTCTTGGTGTAGAAGCCCTCTGCTTTCAACTGCTCGTAGGCTGCGGTGGTGATCGGCACGTAGCCGGTGAAGCTGGCCCAGTCGGCCTGTACCGCCGGCGAGGAGAGGAAGTTGAGGAACTCGGCCACGCCCTGGTAGACCGTGTCCGACTGGCCCTGCATGACCCACAGCGAGGCGCCGCCGATGATCGAGTTCCTGGGCTGGCTCACCGCCTCGGCGTCATAGGGCAGCGGGGCGATGGCGAAGCCGAACTTGCCCTTGGCGGCTTCCTGGATACCCGCACGCGAGGCCGAGGAGGTGGTCAGCATGGCGCAGCGACCCGACTGGAAGCGCTTGGTGCCGCTGTCGGCGCGACCGCCATACTCGAAGGCGTGGCTCTTCTGCCACTCGGCCAGATCCTGGATATGGGCCACCGTGGCCGGCTGCTGGTCGAACACCAGGCGGGCATCGCTGCCGTTGAAGCCATTGGCCTGAGTGGCGAAGGGCAGGTCATTGATCGCGCTGAAGTTCTCCAGCTGGGTCCAGCTCGGCCAGGCGGTGGTCAGGCCGCACTCGGCAGCGCCGCTCTCGACCAGCTTGTGGGCGTCCCTGCCGAGCTCGGCCCAGGTCCTGGGCGGCGTCTCGATGCCGGCCTTGGCGAAGGCGTCCTGGTTGTAATAGAGCACCGGTGTGGAGGAGTTGAACGGCATCGACAGCATATGACCGTCGCTCGAGGTGTAGTAGCTCTTCACCGCCGGCAGGAAGGCGTCGGGATCGAACGGCGTGCCGGTGTCCTGCATCAGCTGGTAGACCGGATAGATCGCGCCCTTGGCGCTCATCATCGTTGCCGTGCCGACCTCGAACACCTGGGTGATCGCCGGCGCCTGGCCGGCGCGGAAGGCGGCGATGGTCGCGGTCAGGTTGTCGCTGTAGCTGCCCTTGTAGACGGGCTTGACTACATAGTCGTCCTGGGAGGCGTTGAATTCGTCGGCGATGGCGTTGACCTTCTCGCCGAGCGCGCCCTCCATGGCGTGCCACCAGGTGATGGTGGTGGCCGCCTGGGCCGAAGTGGACAGCGATAGCGCGGTGACAGCGACGAACGGAAGCAGTTGGACAAGGCGCACGATGACATCTCCTGACAGAGCGTTACAGGGTGTGTTGCGTACCCTAGGGCGGCACGATGTCAGGAGCGTGGCAGTCGGATGTCACTCGGGTGACGGCGTTGTGACAGGGCCAGGGTGACGGCGCGGCAGGACGCTGCGCGCGCCCTGCCGCGCCGTTCAGGTCGTCGCCTGGGGAGCCGGCGTGTGTTCGATCACCCGTTCGAAGGTGCGCAGGCGTTTGACGATCGAGAGCAGCTCGATGATGGTCGACCAGGAGTTGACCAGATACTGGAAGGAGTCGCGCACCTGGCCGAACACGTTGAGCACCTGCTGGAGCAGGCCGAGGGTGAGCTTGCCGGCGACGATCGATGGCGTCAGCACCACGAAGGCGAAGATCGTGTCCGCCTGCAGGTAGAAGATGCGGGCGATATTGAAGTAGGCGTAGTGCCAATAGAGCCGGAAGTAGTTGCGCCGTACCGCCTGATACAGCTCCGCCACGGTGGCCGGCCGGGCGCGCTCGGCATTGTCCTCGCCGTAGACCAGCTCCTTGCGGTAGGCCGCCTCCACCCGCTGGTTGCGAAACTCGAGCCCAGGCAGCTTGACCCCCACCAGGGCCAGGAACAGGGTGCCGAACACGGACCAGACGATCGCCGCCCACACCAGCGCATCGGAGACATGACCGACCAGCGGCAGTTCGGTGATGTGCTGCGACATCGTGACCAGCAGCGGTAGAAAGGCGATCAGCGTCAGCACCGCCTTGAGCAGGTTGACGCCCAGCCCTTCCAGCGTGGTCGAGAAGCGCATGGTGTCCTCCTGCACGCGCTGGGCAGCGCCCTCCACGTGTCGAAGCTGCGACCAATGCGCCATGTAGTAGTCGTTCATCGCCGTGCGCCAGCGAAAGATGTAGTGGCTGACGAAGAACAGGTTGAATACACCCACCGTCACCGCGACGAAGGCGATGCCGGCAAAAGTGAGCATCTCCCGGTAGAGGTCCTGCGCAGTGACGTCGCTGCCGCCGGCGAGCGCTTGCTGCACCATGTCCCAGAACGGGCCATACCAGGCGTTGACCGCAACGCTGGTCTGGACCGAGAAGTAGGTCATGAAGACGATCAGTGCGCTACCCAGGATCGACCAGTACTGCCACCGGTGCGGGGCGAAACGAAACCACACGGCGCTGAACAGCCCGACGCAGAGCGCGTAGTAGAGATAGAACCAGAGAAACGACGCCGACCAGAATCGCGAGACGCCGATCGGCAGGGAGGCCTCGCCTGCCGGCGACAGCCCGATGGCGGCACCCCACCCGCTGGCGGTGGACTCCCACAGGACGATGGCGAACAGCGCCCATCCCAGGGCAGTGACGAAGAAAAGCGATGGCTTGGGGAAGAACGATCGGAACACGGTGACGGCCCTGCAATTGGCGATGAACGGCGACGCGGCACCATGACGGCGCGGCGTCGGTCACTCATCGACCGCGAACCGGTTGTTACGTTCCCTTACGAGCGCCGGCGGCCAGGGCCATTCGCCTCAGGAAATGTCGACCTGATAGCGGAACGTGGTGGCGGCGCCACGCGAACGCCGGTACTCCAGCGGCGTGCGATCGTAGCCGAGCGCCAGCCGCTCCACCATGACGACCGGTTCCCCGGTGCCGATACGGAGGATGTCGGCGAGAGCTGCTTCGGCAGTCTCGACGGTGAGCGTCTCCCGCGCCGAACCGATCAACTGGCCACAGTGCGATTCATAGAACGGGTAGAGCAGGTTGCCGAAATCCGCGATATCGATGTGCATCAGGGCATCGAAACGGGCGGCTGGCAGCCAGATATCCTCGTGCAGCAGCGTCGCTCCGTCGAGCTGGCGGATCCGCTCCAGGCGGATGGTCTCTTCGGCCACCGCCAGTTCCAGCGCCTCCGCGATATCCTTGGCGGCGGGTTCCAGCTGGCGCGAGAGGATGCGGCTCTTGGGGATCCGGCGATCACCACGAGCGTCTACCTGGCGGAAGAAGCGGAACAGCGACCCCTCGAAATTGGGGCGAAGGATGAAAGTGCCACGCCCTTGGCTCCTCTTCATCAGGCCATCCTGGACCAGGGTGTCCACGGCCTTGCGCAGCGTGCCGACGGCGACGCCGTAGTGCCTGGTCAGCTCCGCCTCGGTCGGTATCGCGACACCGGGTGTCCACTCTCCTGCAGCGATTCTGGCCAGCATGTCGTCACGTAGACGTTGATAGAGCGGCAGGCGTTCGTCTGTCATCGAGCTCGTTCCCCTCATGAATGGTTTCCCTCCGCTCTGTTTCAAACAAATGTATCACTTTGTTGCCATCTTTAGTCGTAGACCCTGCGGACTGCGACTAATGGGGTGTATGCTCTGACCGAGTTTATTCATATAGTTGAATAGATATATATAGGTCGAACCATTCGTTCGCCGTCAAGTGTTCACGCCATTCACCAAGGGCCTCTCATGACGCAACCCGCTACCGTCGCGCTGACCGGCGTCGATACCCATGCGCACATCTTCCGGCAGGACCTGCCACTGGCGGGCGACCGTCGTTATAGCCCGGCGTACGACGCCACCATCGAGCAGTATCTGGGGCATCTCGATCATTGCGGCCTCTCCCATGGCGTGCTGGTACAGCCCAGCTTTCTCGGTACCGACAACAGTCACCTGGTTTCGGCACTGCGTCGGTTTCCGCAGCGTCTGCGCGGTACGGCGGTGGTGGCGCCTGAAGTATCCAATGACGAACTCGATGAGCTGGCGGAGTCAGGAGTCGTCGGCATCCGGCTCAATCTGATCGGGCAGCCTCTCGAGGATTATCGTAGTCCGCCATGGCGCGCGCTATTCGCCAGAATAGCTAAGCGTGGCTGGTCGGTGGAGATCCAGCGGGGGATGGAGGACCTGGACACGATCCTGCCGCAGATTCTGGCGGCTGACGTGCCGGTGGTGATCGATCACTTTGGATTGCCCTCCGGCGAGATCGATCCGGTCAACTCCCGCCATCGGGCGCTGCTGTCTCTGCTTTCGAGCGAGGATATCTGGGTCAAGCTGTCGGCGACCTACCGGAGCAGGTCCAGTCACGCCCAGGCGCTGGCATCGATCGATCGACTGCGCGACGCCTACGGCCATAGCGAGCGCCTGCTGTGGGGCAGCGACTGGCCGCACACCCGCTTCGAGGCCGACACCGACTACGACGCCCAGTTCGCGCTGATGCAGACGCTGCTGCCGAACGTCGAAGAGCGCCGCCAGATCATGATCGCCAACCCGGCCAGGCTGTTCAAGATCGATCTCACGCGCTAAGGGGCGCCGGGCGGAATAACGAACACGCACCATGAGTGCGAACGACAAGTACGAGAGGGAAACCGACTTATGATGAGTCTACTGGTGGTAGGGGCGATCGTCGTCTCCATCATTCTGGGATACCGCACCAAGATCAATATCGGGCTGTTCGCGATCGCGTTCGCCTATCTGATCGGCTGCTTCGGGCTGGGTCTGAAACCCGCGGAAGTGATTGCCATGTGGCCGCTGAAGATCTTCTTCATCATCTTCTCGGTCTGTCTGTTCTACAGCTTCGCGATCGTCAACGGCACGCTGGAGAAACTGGCCGAGCACCTGATGTATCGCTGCCGGCATTTTCCGCATCTGCTACCGTTCGCCATCTTTCTGGCGGCGGTGGTGATCTCGGCGTTGGGTGCGGGTTACTACACCGTGCTGGCGTTCATGGCACCGATCACGCTGCTGCTGTGCAGCCGCACCGGGCTGAACCTGATCGTCGGTGCCATGGCGGTCAACTACGGGGCGCTGGCGGGTGCCAATTTCGTTTCCAGCCAGAGTGGCATCATCTTCCGTACCCTGATGACCAATTCGGGCATCTCCGACAACCAGGCTTTCATCAACAGTTTCGGCATCTTCGCCAGCACCATGATCGTGCCGATCGTGGTGCTGTACGGACTGATCCTGTTCGGCCGCAAGCGCGGCACCGCGATGGCGTCGCTGGAGCACGTCGAGCGTCCCAGCCCGCTCGACCGCGACCAGCGCGCCACCCTGATCCTGACCCTGGTGATGATGGCCACCGTACTGCTGCCGCCCATCGCCAGCCTGATCCTGCCCGACAACGCCGCCGTGACGTTCGTCAATTCCAAGGTGGACATCGGCCTGATCGCCAGCGTGTTCTCGGTCATCGCGCTACTGATGAAGCTGGGTGACGAGCGCAAGGCGATCGCCTCGCTCCCCTGGGGCACGATCATCATGATCTGCGGCGTCGGCATGCTGATCTCGGTGGCGATCAAGGCGGGCACCATCGATCTGCTCGGCTCCTGGATCGGCACCAACATCCCGCCGGTGCTGATTCCGGTCGCGTTCGGCGTCGTTGCCGCGTTCATGTCGCTGTTCGCGAGTACGTTGGGTGTGGTCACGCCGGCGCTGTTCCCGCTGGTGCCGTCGCTGGCCGGTACGCTCTCGATCGACCCGATGATCATCTTCATCGCCATCGTGGTCGGCGCCCAGGCCACCTCGATCTCGCCGTTCTCCTCCGGCGGCAGCCTGATCCTCGGCTCGTGCCCGACGGACGAAGCGCGCTCGGGACTGCTGCCCAAGCTGCTGTTCCGTGCCGCCCCGCTCGGCTTCGTCGCCGCGCTGGTGTTCAACCTGCTGCTGACGTTCGTGTTCTGAACGCGGGGTGACAATCGATCATCGTCATCGTAGCGTGACGAACGGCGGCGCTCTTGCTGACAAGGGCGCCGCTTCTCGTTCGAAACGACCCTTCGGCACCGTCATGAGAGGAGCATCGCCGTGATCCTGTTCGACAAGCGTTATCCCGCTACGCTCGACACGCTTGTCGAGGCGTCCACGGCTGCCACCTTGGAAACCTGGACGTTCGACGACCAGGCCACGCGCCGCCGGGCCGAGAGAGCGCTGGCGGACCGCGGCATCACCGCACGCTGTCGCTCGGCCTACAAGCCGCTGGTCTGCGCCTTCCGCGAGGAGATCACGACCGAAGGTCTGACGCGTGTCGAGGTTACCTTCCCCCGGCATCCCGACGCCCCGGCGTCGCGCTTCCTGCTGGAGAGCTATCCGCTGGCAGCACTCTATCCCGGCGTCGGCTTCGAGTTCGCGGCGGGGGACATGTGTGACGAGTTGCCGGTCTACCGCCTGCGGTTGCATTACGCCGATGGGCGCGACGAGCCTCTGGAAGTGCTGGCGCCCAACCGCCGGCATGTCGACTTCGCGGAGGAACCGGCGCTCTCCCCCTGCGGCTGGCAGATCGTCGATGGTGCAGGCGGCGCCTTGACGACGGTCTACGAGCAGCTCTTTGCCGAGGCGATGACAGCCATCCGCGGGGCCACGTGGAGCACGCAGGAAAGAGACCAGGAGCCCTATTTCGAAGAGCTCAACATCACCGTAACGCTGCCGATCGCCGATGAGCCGCTCGGCTACGCCGACGAGGCGCTGTCGCTGCGGGAAGCCCTGCACGAGGAGTTCTACTTCTCGCTGCTGGAGGTGTTCCAGCGGCGCTCGGGAAGGCCGCTGGGCGATCGCCATCTGCAGCCGGGGCAGATCGTGCCGGAGATCCGGCTCGGCGACGGCTACGAGGTGACGGTGGAGACGCGTGGCTACGACCGTGAGACGATAGCCTCTCCCCGTGAATCGCTCGACGCCGTGTCCCGGCCACTGTCGCCGCGGCAGATCGCCAAGGAGCTGGAGTCGCTCGGCGGGACGCCGTTCTACGCCACCTCGGTCGCGGGGCGGCGAGTCGAGGGTCGGTACGTGGCCGGGGGCGACCGGGGCGTGATCATCTCCGCCGGCCAGCACGCCAACGAGACCTCCTCGCCGGCCGGCACGCTCCAGGCGGCCGGTCTACTGGCGCAGCGCGAGGGCGCGCACTTCTCGCTCTGCCCGCTGGAAAATCCGGACGGCTATGCGCTGCACCAGCGGCTGGTGGCGGACAACCCGTGCCATATGCACCACGCCGCCCGTTACACGGCACTGGGCGATGACCTGGAGTACCGCGAAGCGGATGAGCACGAAACGGCTATTCGTCTCGAGGCGGAGCGGCTGACCGGGGCCAGGCTGCATCTCAACCTCCACGGCTATCCGGCCCATGAGTGGACGCGGCCGCTGTCGGGCTATGTGCCGCGCGGCTTCGAGATGTGGACGCTGCCCAAGGGGTTCTTTCTGATCCTGCGCCATGCGTCCGGCTGGGCCGACGCCTCGCGCTGGCTGATCGAGGCGGTCACGCTGGCGCTCGGCGAGGTGCCGGGACTGCGCGCCTTCAACGATCGCCAGATCGCCCTGTTCGAGATCCACGCCGGTGAGACCGGATTCGAGATGATCAACGGCTTTCCCTGCCTCGTCGCCGAGGATGACCGCCACCGGTTGCCGCTGACCCTGATTACCGAGTATCCCGACGAGACCGTCTACGGCGCTGCGTTCGCCGCTGCCGCCACGGCGCAGCGGGCGACCGTACTGGCAGCCTACGAGGCGTACCAGCGGATGCCCGGGCCCTTGTTCGCCGATGCGCACGGCGGCGACGCGAAGGCGGGCCACCCGGCCGTCGGCTAGCGCGCCGGCTGCAGGGCGGGGGGCAGGCGGGCGAGCCCGCCGCTGGCCTTTTCGTAGGCGCGGGCCAGCTGCAGCACGCCCCAGTCGTCGCGGGGCCGGCCGATCAGCTGGAAGCCCATCGGCAGGCTCTCTTCGCTCAACCCGGCCGGCAGGCTGATGGCCGGTGCGCCGAGCATCGAGGCGGGTACGACGACCTCCATCCAGCGGTGGTAGGTGTCCATCGGCCGCCCGGCGATCTCGCTGGGCCAGTGGGTGTCGACGTCGAATGGAAACAGTTGCGCGCTGGGCATGGCCAGGTAGTCGAACCGTTCGAACAGCGCGCTCCAGGCGTGATAGGCGTCGCCGCGCTGGACGTTGGCGGCGTAGATCTCCTGCGCCGAGAGCGGCAGGCCGCGTTCGACTTCCCACTGCGCCTCGGGCTTCAACCGTTCGCGGGTCGCGGGGTCGGCGTAGTAATCGCCCAGGTTGCCGGCGACGGCCCAGTGGCGCAGTGTGGTCCAGCTTTGCCACAGCGTGTCCGGGTCGAAGGGAGTGTCGCAGGCGTCGAGTTCGGCGCCGCATTCGACGAGTCGATTCAAGGCCGCTTCGCACAGCGCGAGCACGCCGGATTCCATCGCCAGATGCCCACCCCAGTCGCCCAGCCAGCCGATCCTGAGACCGCGAACGTCACGTTCCAGCGCGGTGTCGACGGTGTCGGTTCCGCGCCGTAACGGCTCTCCCAGGGAGAGCGGGGCGCGCCGATCGAAGCCGGACTGGATCTCCAGCAGTCGGGCGACATCGGCGATCGTTCTGCCCATCGGGCCATTGGTGGCGAGCTGCTGGCCGAACGGGTCTGCGGCCAGCCCCGGCACCCGTCCGAACGAGGGGCGAAAGCCGATCACGTCGTTGAACGCGGCAGGATTGCGCAACGACCCCATCATGTCGCTACCGTCGGCCACCGGTAGCATCCGCATGGCGAGCGCCGCCGCCGCGCCGCCGCTGGAGCCGCCGGCAGTGCGGGTGCGATCGAAGGCGTTACGGGTCGCACCGAAGACCGGATTGTAGGATTGCGAGCCGAGTCCGAACTCCGGGGTGTTGGTCTTGCCGATGACGATGGCACCGGCGTCGCGCATGCGCGCCACCATCAGGCTGTCCGCGGCGGCTATCTGCCCGGCGAGCAGCGGCGAGCCCTGGGTGGTCGGTAGGCCCCTGGCATCGGAGAGATCCTTGATCGCCTGCGGGAAGCCGTGCATCCAGCCCCGCGAGTGTCCATTCGTCAGCTCCCGGTCGGCGGTGTCGGCCTCGGCGAGCAGCGCAGCCCGCTCATGGCGGGAAACGATGGCGTTGACCAGCGGATTGGCGGCGTCGACATGGTCGAGATAGGCGTTCATCACCTCCCGGCAGGAGACGACGCGATCGTGAAGGTGGCACGACAGCGTGGTGGCGTCCCAGGTCACGATCTCGCTCGGGGCGAACGCCGGCGCGGCGCGATTCGAATCGGAAAGCGGTGTCATGAGGGGAGAGCTTGTTGTTGGAGGAGGCTCCAGCATAGCGCAATGGGGCACTGAATCATCGCCACCGCCAAGCTGGAACCCGGCGCCGGATCACGCCGCCGGGTTCACGGTCTTCACCGGTCGTGCTTAGCCGCGAGAGAACCACTCGCTGTAGGCGCTCAGTGCCGGTGCGCCACCCAGGTGGGCGTAGAGAACCTTGGCGCCGGCGGGGAATTCGCCGAGACGAACTTTCTCGATCATGCCGTGCATCGACTTGCCTTCGTAGACCGGGTCGGTCAGCACGCCCTCGAGCCGCCCGCAGAGTCGAATCGCTTCCAGCGTGCCGTCGTTGGGCAGGCCGTATTCCGGATAGCCGAACCGCGTGTCGAGCACCACGTCGTCGGCGGTGATCGGCTGGCCGAGCTCCACCAGCTCGGCGGTGTGCTGGGCGATGCGCACAATCTGGGCATGAGTCTGCTCCGGTTTGGCGGAGGCATCGATACCGATCACCTGACGGGCTCTACCGTCGGCGGCGAAGCCGACCACCATGCCGGCCTGGGTGCTGCCGGTGACCGAGCAGACCACGATGTAGTCGAAAGTGAAGCCCAGCTCGCGTTCCTGCTGGCGCACTTCCTCGGCGAAACCGACGAACCCGAGCCCGCCGTAGGGGTGCTCCGAACAGCCGGCGGGAATCGGGAACGGCTTGCCGCCCTTGGCCCGAACGCTCTCCATCGCACGTTCCCAGCTTTCGCGAATGCCGATGTCGAAGCCGGCCGGGTCGAGGCGCACGTCGGCACCCATGATCCGCGACAGTTCGATGTTGCCGACCTTGTCGTAGCTGGCATCGTGATAGTTGACCCAGTTCTCCTGGACCAGCACGCAGTCGAGCCCCAGATGGGCAGCCACGGCGGCGACCTGGCGCGTCTGGTTGGACTGGATGCCGCCGATCGAGACCAGGGTGTCGTAGCCGCCTTCCAGCACTTCCGGAATCAGGTATTCGAGCTTGCGGGTCTTGTTGCCGCCGAAGGCGAGTCCGCTGTTGCAGTCCTCGCGCTTGGCGTAGAGCTCGACCTCGCCGCCGAGATGTTCGCTCAAGCGCTTGAGCGGGGTGATGGGAGAGGGGCCGAATGTCAGCGGATAGCGAGCGAACTTGTCGAGTTTCATGGAAGCTCCGGCTGTTGTTGTGGAGTCGTGGAGAGGACTCGATCTATCCTAGAGCGAAACGCTCTGAGGCGTGTTGCAAACTGGAATGGATAAACGGCTGAAAAGTTGCCGATGTCGAATAAATAAAGGATTAAGTTTTAAGTAACTGGTCATGCGAGAAATTAAATTAACAAGAGGTAAGGCCAAGCCATGGCCCAGATCAGCAGCGATGCGGGCGCATCACTGGATCGAATCGATCGCCAGATCCTCGACCAGCTCCAGCGCGATGCCTCGATCTCCAACGTTGCGTTGGCGGAGCGCGTCAACCTCAGTCCGCCCGCCTGCCTGCGACGGGTCGAGAGGCTCAAGCAGCAGGGGATCATCAAGGGGACAGTGGCACTGCTCGATGCCGACAAGCTCAACGTCGGCATGGTGGTGCTGATCGGCGTCGTGCTGGATCGCTCGACACCCCAGTCGTTCGCCGATTTCGAAGCGGCCGCGCAGCACATTTCGGGGTGCATGGAGTGCCACGTCGTGACCGGCGAGTTCGACTATTTCCTGCTGATCCGAACGCGTGACAACCAGAGCTTCAATCGACTGCATGCCGAGCAGCTCATCTATCTGCCTGGCGTGCGCCAGATCCGCTCGTTCATGGGCCTGCGCGAAGTGCTGTCGACGACGCAGCTGCCGTTCGCGAAATGAAGGGGGCGCAATGGCGTTCATCTAAGGTCTAACGGCATCATAGTATGATGTATGACAATATCGGCATCACGATTTCTCGGCCTGTGTTTCCTCGATCGAGGCGAGGCGGCTGGACGACTGAGTGACCGATTTACGTTAACCCACGATGAGGGGAGCCAAGGTGAATTTTTCCAAAGAAGCGGTTGTTGCCTCTATCAAGGATGGCCTGCTGTCCTTCCCGGTGACCGATTTCGATGCCAACGGCAAATTCGACGCCGACAGCTACCGCCGGCGTCTGCTGTGGCTGAAGGAGTACGAGGTCTCCGCCCTTTTCGTGGCTGGCGGTACCGGTGAATTCTTCAACATGACGATCGAGGAGTACCGCGAGATCGTCACGATCGCGGTGGAGACCATCGGCGGGCACGTGCCGATCATCGCCAGCGCCGGGCAGAGCGCCGAACTCGCCAAGGCGCACTGCAAGGCCGCCCAGGAAGCGGGGGCCGACGGTATTCTGCTGATGCCGCCGTACCTTACCGAGTGCCCGCAGTCCGGCATCGTCGAGTATGCCGCCAGCGTCTGCGAATCCACTGACCTCAGCGTGATCTACTACAACCGCGCCAACGGCTATCTCACGGTCGATGGCGTCCAGGCGCTGGCCGACCGCTGTCCGAACCTGGTCGGTCTCAAGGATGGCAAGGGCGACATGCAGGCGCTCAACATCATCATCAAGACACTGGGCGATCGCCTGGCCTACGTCGGCGGCGTGCCGACGGCCGAGATCATCGCCGAAGCCTACCTCGCCATCGGCGTCAGCACCTATTCGTCGGCGGTCTTCAACTTCGTGCCGGAGATGGCGGTCAAGTTCTACCGGGAGCTGCGCCAGGGCAACCGCGATTTCGTGCGCCAGGCGACACGCGAGTTCTTCATTCCCTTCGTCACCCTGCGCGACACCCAGAAAGGCTATGCCGTCAGCCTAATCAAGGCGGGCGCCGATCTGGTCGGTTACCCGGGCGGCAACGTGCGTGCACCGCTGACCATGCCCAGCGAGCAGGAGCGAGCCACGCTCGAGCAACTGATCGAGAAAGCGCGCACGCTCTGAGCGACACCCCCCTGCGGCTCCTTCATCAAGCCGGGAGCGGCCCTGTGGCCGGCCCGGCGTCGCCAGCCCGATCCCTTCGCGTTCATCGCCTCGACGGAGACTTCCTATGCCGAGCCACGGCACGCCAACCATCACGAACATGAAGGTGATTCCGGTCGCCGGCCGGGACAGCATGCTGCTCAATATCGGTGGCGCCCACTCGCCCTGGTTCACCCGCAACCTGGTCATCCTCGAGGACAGTGCGGGCCACGTCGGCGTCGGCGAGGCGCCTGGCGGCGATACCATCCAGCAATCCCTGGAGCAGGCGCGACCGCTGGTCGTGGGGCAGCCCATCGGCAAGCTGCGATCGATGGTGGCATCGCTGCACACCGCCGGTCGCGGTGCCGATTTCGAGGATTTCGGCAAGGGCTCCTGGACCTTCGAACTGCGCGTCAATGCGGTGGCGGCGCTGGAGGCGGCACTGCTCGACCTGTTCGGCAAGTTCCTCGACGTACCGGTGGCCGAGCTGCTGGGTGACGGCAGGCAGCGCGACAGCGTCGAGGTCCTGGGCTATCTGTTCTTCGTCGGCGACGGCCAGAAGACACCGCTCGGTTATCGCGAGCGCACCGAGGACAGTGGCAACAACGATCTCGGCCACGAGTGGTATCGCCAACGCGACATGGCATCGATGACGCCAGCGCGCATCGTCGAGCTCGCTCGCGCCGCCCAGGACCGCTACGGCTTCCGGGACTTCAAGCTCAAGGGCGGTGCGCTGCCTGGCGAGCAGGAGATCGAGGCCGTCACCGCGTTGCACGACGCCTTCCCCGAGGCGCGAACCACCATCGATCCCAACGGCGCCTGGTCCCTCGACGAGGCGATCCGGCTGTGCAAGGACCTGCATGGGGTCATCGCCTATGCCGAGGATCCCTGTGGCGCGGAGCAGGGCTTCTCGGGGCGCGAGATCCTGGCCGAATTCCGCCATGCCACCGGGTTGCCGGTAGCGACCAACATGGTGGCCACCAACTGGCGCGAGATGGCCCACGCGCTGATGTTGCGTTCGGTGGATATCCCGCTGGCCGATCCGCACTTCTGGACGCTATCTGGCGCGGTACGCGTCTCCCAGCTGTGCCAGGACCACGGCATGACCTGGGGCTCGCACTCCAACAATCACTTCGATATCTCGCTGGCGATGTTCGCCCAGGTCGGGGCGGCGGCCGTCGGCCGCACCACGGCGCTGGACACGCACTGGATCTGGCAGGAGGGCGACGCCCGGCTGACCCGCAATCCGCCCCGGATCGTCGATGGCAAGGTCGCGGTGACCGATGCGCCCGGCCTGGGTATCGAGATCGACATGGGCCAGGTCGAGCAGGCCAATGCGCTCTACCGCAGCCTGCCGGCCGGTGGCCGCAACGATGCCATGGCGATGCAGTACCTGATCGAGGGGTGGCAGTTCGATCCCAAGCGGCCGGCGCTGGTTCGCTGACGCGACCGGGCTGGGCCCCTCTTGCATGCTCGAAAGCGCGAAAGACAAGACATCCAGAAAAGAACCGAAGGAGCCGATAGTGAAAAAGCTACTCAGTACGCTGACGTTGGCCGCCGCGATGGTGGTTGGCGGGCCGGCGCTCGCCGATGACTATCCCACCAAGAGCATCGACATGATCGTGCCGTTTTCCGCGGGTGGCGGTAACGATACCTTCGTGCGCGCCTTGCAGCCGCTGCTGGAGAAGCAGCTCGGCGAGGATCTGGTCATCCGCAACATTCCCGGCGGCGGCGGTGCCGTGGGGATGTCCCGCGCGGTCGCCTCGAAGCCCGACGGCTACACCCTGCTGGCCGCCAGCAACGCCATGTTGACGCTGGAGGCGATGGGCAACGTTCCGTTCACGCACAACGACTTCGATTTCATCGCCAAGGTGATCGAGGAGCCCTACGTGATCGCGGTCGGCGGTGACAGCCAGTACGCCAATCTCGAGGATCTGGTGAACGCGGCCACTTCCGGCACCACCATCAAGGTAGGGGTTTCCGGCGTCGGTTCCTCCGCGCACATCGCCGCCGTGGCCATGGCCAACCGGACCGGTGCCGAGTTCAACATCATTCCCTATCCCGGCGGTTCCGAGGCGATCTCCGCCGCCATGGGCGGCCATGTCGATGCCGTCGTGCTGGGCGGCGCAGAGCTGCGCTCGGCGCTGCAGTCCGGCCGCTTGAAGGCGCTGGCGATGAGTTACGCCGAACGCAGCGATTCGCTGCCCGACGTGCCCACCTTCCAGGAACAGGGCTACGACCTGACGCTGACGGTATGGCGCGGTATCGCGGCGCCCAAGGGGCTGCCTGCCGACGTCGAGAAGCGCTGGGTCGATGCGATCAAGCAGATCGTCGCCGATGGCTCCTATGAGCAGACCGCCGAGAATCTCGGGACGCAGGTCTCTCCGCTCTACGGCGATGAGCTCGACGCGTTCATCGACCAGTCCGCAGAGGTGATGCGCGAAGCGGCCGGCGATCTGGCGAAGTAGCGCGCAGGGCCGAGCAGCGTGGCGCACTGGCGCGCGCTGCCCGGCCTGCCGACAGGGTCGCCCGACGACCGTCCCTCTTTTTCTGGTCGAGGCGCTGGAGTCTGAATCCATGGAACGTGATATCGGTAAGCCGATTTTCGATCTTCTGCTGTTGATCGCATCGGCAGCGGCTTTTGCCGCTGCGATGGCGCTGCCGGACATCGAGATCGTCGGCGATCTCTCGCCGGCGTTCTTCCCCAAACTGATCTCGGCAATGATCTTTCTGTTCGCCATCCCCTGTCTCGTCAAGGATGTGCGCGAGTGGCGAGCCGCCGTGCCCGCGGGCGGGTCTCGGCCCGCCAACCGACGCGGGGTCATGCAGTGGTTGTGGATCGTGGGCCTCACCGTCGTCTACATCCTGCTGTTCGAGCCTCTGGGCTACATACCCAGCACGGCGGTGTTCGCCTTCTGCTGCGTCATCGGCTTGCTGATCGCCAGCGGTGTCTGGGGCGAGCTGAGTGCCTCGCAGCGGGTGAAATCGCTCGGCGGTGCGGCGATCTTCGCGATCGTGCTCGCGGTGGCGATCTACTACGTCTTCACCGATCTCTTCGAGATTCCGCTGCCGGACTGAGTGGCAGCGTCGGCAGCCGATTTAGGAGCAAGACATGATTTCCGGATATCTCGAGGGGCTGGGCATGGTGCTGCAGGTCGGCACGCTGCTGGCGATCGCCGGCGGCACCCTGCTCGGCATCATCATGGGCGCGCTGCCGGGGCTGACCTCGGCGATGGCGATCGCGCTGCTGCTGCCGGTGACCTTCGGCATGCCGCCGGTCATGGGCATCGGCATGCTGCTGGGTGCGCTGTGCGGGGCTGGTGCCAGCGGGTCGATCCCGGCCATCCTTCTCAACATCCCCGGCACGCCCTCGTCGGTGGCGACCACGTTCGACGGCTTTCCGATGGCCCAGAAGGGCGAGGCCGGCCGCGCGCTGGGGCTGGCGATCGTTGCCTCGTTCTTCGGCGGTGTCGCCAGCATGGTGATCCTCAGCCTGCTGGCTCCGCCGATCGCGGAGTTCGCGCTGCGCTTCGGCGCGGCGGAGTATTTTTCGCTGAGCATCTTCGGGCTGGTGATCATCGCCTCGGTTGCCGGCAAGTCGCTGTTGAAGGGGCTGATCGCCGGGCTGATCGGCTTTTTCGCCTCGACCATCGGCACCGACCCCATCACCGGGGTGGGTCGCTTCACCTTCGACCAGCTCTCGTTGCTGACCGGGATCAACCTGCTGCCGGCGCTGATCGGGCTGTTTGCCGTCTCCCAGGTGCTCAAGGACGCCTTCGAGTACGATCCGCGCCAGCGCCTCGAGGAGAGCACCCACCGTATCGATATCGCGCGGCCCCGTTTTCTGGAAACGCTGCGCCACTGGAAGGCGGTCGTGGCCGGCATCCTGTCCGGCTCCATCGTCGGGCCCATCCCCGGCGCCGGTGGCAGCATCGCTTCGCTGGTCGCCTACGACCAGACGAGACGATTTTCGAAATCTCCCGAGAAGTTCGGTACCGGCCACGCGCCGGGGATCGTGTCGGTGGAGAGTGCCAACAATGCGCTGCTGGGTGGCGCACTGATACCGACGCTGGCGCTGGGGATTCCCGGCGAGGCGGCAACGGCCGTGCTGCTGGGCGGTCTGATGATCCAGGGCATCACCCCCGGCCCGCTGCTGTTCGATGACCAGAGCGGCACGGTCTACGGCATCTTCCTGGCCTATCTGGCCGCCAACGTCTTCATGCTGCTGATCATGTGTCTGGGCATCAAGCTGTTCATCCGGGTGCTGATGGTGCCGCGCAAGCAGTTGCTGGCGGCGATCCTGGTGTTCTGCTTCATCGGTGTCTACGGCGTCGATGGCGATGTGTTCAACCTCTATCTGATGCTGGGCTTCGGGGTGCTGGGCTATTTCCTCAATCGCTATGACTTCGGCACGGCGCCGGTCATCCTGGGGCTGATTCTCGGGCCGATCGCGGAGGCCAACCTGCGCCGCGGGCTGCAGGCCTTCCAGGGCGACTGGACTCCGTTCTTCACCCGGCCGATCAGTCTGACGTTCCTGGTGATCGCGGTGGGGCTGCTGGCACTGACGCTCTGGCAGAACTATCGTGGCAACCGTCGGAGCGAATCGAACGCATCCTCGTGACGGCCGTCCACCCGATGTGCATGGCGGCGGTGCGCGCCGGTAACCCCGGCACCAGCCCCGGGCTTGCCGAGCGGTGCGCCGCGGCGACCAAGGCAGGTTGAATCCGGCTCCGGCCGGAAGATGAATGAGTATCCACCCTCACTGCAGGAGGCAACATGAAACTGACAGGTGAAATGCTGATCGGCCAGCAGGCCGTCAAGGGCAGCCGTGATCCGATCCAGGCGATCAATCCGGCCACCAACGAGCGCCTCGAGCCGAGCTACCCCGGTGGCACTCAGACCGAGGTCGACCGTGCCTGCGAGCTGGCCTGGAGCGCCTTCGACAGCTACCGCGAGACCTCGCTCGAGGATCGCGCCAAGTTTCTGGAGACGATCGCCGACGAGATCGAAGCGATCGGCGACGATCTGATCGAGCGCGCCGTGGCCGAGTCCGGCCTGCCCCAGGCACGCATTCAGGGCGAGCGCGGCCGTACCTGCGGCCAGCTCCGTCTGTTCGCCAAGACCGTGCGGGCCGGCGAGTGGCTCGACGTGCGTGTCGATCCGGCGCTGCCGGATCGCCAGCCGCTGCCGCGGGTCGACCTGCGCCAGCGTCACATCGCGCTGGGCCCGGTGGTCGTCTTCGGTGCCAGCAACTTCCCGCTGGCGTTCTCCGTGGCCGGCGGCGATACCGCTTCCGCCCTGGCCGCCGGCTGCCCGGTCATCGTCAAGGCCCACGGTGCCCACCCCGGCACCAGCGAACTGGTGGGGCGTGCGATCCAGGCCGCGGTCAAGAAATGCGGCCTGCCGGAAGGTGTCTTCTCGCTGATGTACGGCTCCGGCCGTGAAGTGGGTACCGCGCTGGTCACCGACCCGCGCGTCAAGGCGGCGGGCTTCACCGGTTCGCGCAGCGGCGGCCTGGCGCTCTGGAAGGCGGCCCAGTCGCGTCCCGAGCCGATCCCGTTCTACGCCGAGATGAGCTCGATCAACCCGGTGTTCCCGCTACCGGCGGCGCTGAAGGCGCGGGGCGAGGAGATGGGCAAGGCGTTCGTCGGCTCGCTCAACATGGGTGCCGGCCAGTTCTGCACCAATCCCGGGCTGGTGATCGCGCTCAAGGGGCCGGAGCTGGACGCCTTCGTCGAGGCGGCCAGCGAAGCGGTCCGGGGCAGCGCCGCCCAGACCATGCTCACGCCGGGCATCTTCGAGGCCTACGAGAATGGCGTCAGCACCCTGGCGGGGAGTGGCAAGGCGAAGGAAGTGGCGCGCGGTCAGAAGGGTGAAGGTCCCAACCAGTGCCAGACCGGGCTGTTCGTGGCCTCGGCGCAGGACTTCCTTGGCAGCGACGCGCTGCAGCAGGAGGTGTTCGGCTCGACGTCGCTGGTGGTCGAGTGCGCCGATGCCGCCGAGCTCGAGCGGGTCGCCGAGCATCTGGAAGGCCAACTGACGGCGACGCTGCAGATGGACGACGCCGACCTGGAGGCCGCCCGCGCGCTGCTGCCGATCCTCGAGCGCAAGGCGGGCCGGGTGATGGTCAACGGCTGGCCGACCGGGGTGGAAGTGTGCGATGCCATGGTCCACGGCGGGCCGTTCCCGGCGACGTCGGATTCGCGCACCACCTCCGTGGGCACCGCGGCGATCTTCCGCTTCCTGCGTCCGGTCTGCTACCAGGATCTGCCGGATGCGCTGCTGCCGGCAGCGGTCAAGCAGGCCAATCCGCTGAAGCTGCGACGCTTGGTCGACGGCAAGCGCGAAGCGTAAGCCGCCATCGCCGTGGCCGGGTCACCGCTCGGTGGCTCGGCAGTGCCAATCCCAGGACCCCCGCTCTCGAGCGGGGGTCCTGGCGTTTCGGACGGCCTCTCCTCGTGCCGGACGAGATGGGACCAAGGTCGCCCACCGGTAGCTCTATCCCGCTCGAAAGCCTAGAATGAGCGCCGAGTCAAACGACCCCAATGAATTCGACAAGTAAAGGAAAGCCCGTGAATCCGGTTCAGACCACGTTCCAGTACGGTTCGAGTACCGTCACCCTAGAAACCGGGCGCGTTGCGCGCCAAGCCACCGGCGCTGTGCTGGTTACCATGGACGACACCGTGGTGCTGTGCACCGTGGTCGGGCGCAAGGATCTCAAGCCCGGCCAGGACTTCTTCCCGCTCTCCGTGCACTACCAGGAGAAGACCTACTCCGTGGGCAAGATCCCGGGTGGCTTCTTCAAGCGCGAGGGCCGTCCGACCGAGAAGGAGACGCTGACGTCGCGTCTGATCGATCGTCCGATCCGTCCGCTGTTTCCGAAAGGTTTCATGAACGAAGTGCAGGTCATCTGCACCGTGCTCTCCGCCGACCGCAACCAGGATCCCGATATCGCCGCGATGATCGGCACTTCCGCCGCGCTGGCGATCTCCGGCCTGCCGTTCAGCGGTCCCATCGGGGCGGCGCGTGTCGGCTTCACCGAGTCGCGCGGCTACTTCCTCAACCCCACGGTGGAAGAGCTGGCCACCTCCGAGCTCAACATGGTGGTGGCGGGTACCGACAAGGCCGTGCTGATGGTCGAGTCCGAGGCCCAGGAGCTGACCGAGGACGAGATGCTGGGCGGCGTGCTCTACGCCCACCAGGAGATGCAGGTCGCGATCGACGCGATCAAGTCGCTGGTCGGCGAAGCGGGCAAGCCGAAGTGGGATTGGCAGCCGGCCGCCGCCAACGTGGCGCTCAAGGAAGCCGTCGCCGGCAGTTTCGAGTCCGCCGTGGGTGAAGCCTATCGCATCACCGACAAGATGGCGCGCCAGGATGCCCTGGCCGAGATTCGCGCCAAGGCGATCGAGCAACTGGCCGGCGGCGACGCGCCGCAGTTCAGCGCCGATGAAGTCGGCGGCGCCCTGGCCAGCCTCGAGAAGCACACCGTGCGGCGTCGTGTCATCGCCGGCGAGCCGCGTATCGATGGCCGTGATCACAAGACCGTACGCCCGCTGGACATCAAGGTCGGCGTGCTGCCGCGTACCCACGGTTCGGCGCTGTTCACCCGTGGCGAAACCCAGGCCGTGGTCATCGCCACCCTGGGCACGCTGCGCGACGCCCAGTTGATCGAATCGCTGGAAGGCGAGCGCAAGGACCGCTTCCTGCTGCACTACAACTTCCCGCCGTACAGCGTCGGCGAGGCCGGTTTCATGGGTGGCCCCAAGCGTCGCGAGATCGGTCATGGCCGCCTGGCGCGACGCGGTATCCAGGCGATGCTGCCCAGCGAAGACGACTTTCCCTACACCATCCGCGTGGTGTCCGAGATCACCGAGTCCAACGGTTCCAGTTCGATGGCGTCCGTCTGTGGCTCCTCGCTGGCGCTGATGGATGCCGGCGTGCCGATCAAGGCGCCGGTGGCCGGTATCGCCATGGGCCTGGTCAAGGACGATGACGGCTTTGCCGTGCTGACCGATATCCTGGGCGACGAGGATCACCTCGGCGACATGGACTTCAAGGTGGCCGGTTCCGCCAATGGCGTGACCGCACTGCAGATGGACATCAAGATCGAGGGCATCAACGAGGAGATCATGGAGACGGCGCTGCAGCAGGCGCACCAGGCTCGTATCGAGATCCTCGACAAGATGAACGCCGTGATCGCCGAGAGCCGCAACGAGGTCTCCGACCACGCCCCGGCGATGCAGACGATCAAGATCTCCCCGGACAAGATCCGTGACGTCATCGGCAAGGGCGGCGCGACGATTCGCGGCATCTGCGAGGAGACCGGCGCGTCGATCGACATCGACGATGACGGCACCGTTCGCATCTACGCCGAGGATCGTGCTGCGGCCAAGCGTGCCATCGACACCGTGCTCGGCATCACCGCCGAAGCCGAGATCGGCAAGCTCTATCGCGGCAAGGTGGTGCGTCTGGCCGACTTCGGGGCCTTCGTCAACTTCATGCCGGGTACCGACGGCCTGGTGCACATCTCCCAGATCGTGCCGGAGCGCGTCAACGACGTGAAGGAGTACCTGAGCGAAGGTCAGGAAGTGACGGTCAAGGTGCTCGACATCGACAACCGCAACCGCGTGAAGCTGTCGATCAAGGAGATCACCCCGGAAGAGAAGGCTGCCTTCGAGGCATCTCTCGTCACCGAAGAGTGATTCGTCGGCGGTAACCGCCAACGCCCGGTCTGCGTCATGCAGGCCGGGCGTTTTTCATGGGTGGCTCATGCCGCGGCGGCCAGGGGGCGCGGCGCCGGCAGGAGGCGCTTGAGCTGGCGGGAGAGTTTCTTCTCCACGAACTCGTAGCTGAGCCAGGAGCAGAGCGCAATGACGGGCAGGCAGATCGCCAGCGCCAGGTAGGGAGGCAGACCGAACTGCTCGGTCAGCACGTAGTTGCCCGACCACAGCACGATCACATGCAACAGATAGGTGGAGTAGGACCAGTCACCCATCGCCTTGAACACCCGGTTGTTGCCGATACGGGCTTCCATCCCGATGAAGGCGATCACCAGCAGCGCGCTCGGTAGTCCCCAGGCGAGGAACCGCAGCGCCCCGGAAGGATCGTTGAAATGGAGAATCGTGGCGCTGCTGGCCAGCGCCAGCGCGATCGGCCACCAGCGTCCCTGGGGCATGCCGTAGCGTCTGTAGAGGGCGCCGATCCCCATGCCCAGCAGGAATTCAAAGATGATCGGGTCGGTGTAGAAGTTGCTGATGAATGGCTGATGGGCGAACAGCGTGTTGATCACCACGATCGCCAGCACCACGCTCCACAGCCGCCATTCGCGCTTGAGCATCAGCGAGGCGGCGAAGACCACGTAGAACAGCATCTCGAAGTTCAGCGTCCAGCCCACCGGCAGGATCGGATAGTAGCCGTAGCCGGCGGGGTTCTCCGTGGGCAGGAAAAACAGCGACATGACCAGGCCCTTGAGACTCAGGCCGTACTCCGGCATGACGTTGCTGGTGAAGTAGATGATCGCGGCGGTGATCAGCGTGTAGAGCCAGTAGGCGGGGACGATCCGGACCAACCGGTGGAGCAGGAATTGCGGCATCGTCAGCCGCTTGCCGCGGCTGGAGACGTAGATGATGAAGCCACTGATGACGAAGAAGATATCCACACCCACCTGGCCGCGGGTGGAGAAAAGATACTCGACCCAGTTATCCGCCTCGAAGCTGAAGAAGACCTGCATGAAGTGGTGGAAGACGACGATCCATGCCGCCAGGGCGCGTAACGCCTGTACAGAAATGAGCATCCCTAGGAGTCCTTGCCCGTAAGTCCAAGACGCCTCTTGAGAAGGGTGGATGCCGGAAAAGTTCGATGCTATTACCCAATATTACAAAACGCTGTTCTTATTTGCAGTGCGTCGCCCGGGTGTAGTAGTGCGTCATCGCCGGGCCACACGATGCGGTCATGATTCACAGCTTCCGCAGTGCTACCTGCTCCACCAGGTGATCGCGACCCTTGCGCAGGATGAGGTCGGCGCGGGGGCGCGTGGGCAGTATGTTCTCGCGCAGGTTGCGGCGATTGATGTCACGCCACAGCCCTTCGGCGATCTCGAGCGCCGCCGCCTCGTCGATCTGGGCATAGCGGTGGAAGAACGAATCGGCGTTCTGGAAGGCGGTCTGCCGCAGCAGCTTGAAGCGTTCCAGATACCAGTCGTGGATGTGAGCCTCCTCGGCGTCGATATAGATCGAGAAGTCGAAGAAGTCGGACACGAACGGCACCATCTTGCCGTCTTCCGGCAGGTCACGGACCTGCAGCACGTTGATGCCCTCGACGATCAGGATGTCGGGACGGTCGACGATCTGGTATTCGCTGTCGCGTACGTCGTAGGTCAGGTGCGAGTAGAGCGGGGCCTGGACATTGCGCGCGCCGGCCTTGATCCATGACAAAAAGCGCAGCAGGGCGCCGATATCGTAACTCTCCGGGAAGCCCTTGCGGGCCATCAGCGCCTTGTCGCGCAGCGTGGCGTTGGGATAGAGGAAGCCGTCGGTGGTGACCAGGTCGACCTTGGGGCTCGACGGCCAGCGCGCCAGCAGCTCCTTGAGGATGCGCGAGGTGGTCGATTTGCCCACCGCGACGGAGCCCGCGATGCCGATGATGAACGGGGTCTTCTGGGTATCGTCGATGTCCAGGAAGCGTTTGCGCTGGGCGTAAAGCCGCTGGCTGGCTTCGACGTAGGAGGAGAGCAGGCGAGACAGTGACAGGTAGATCCGGCGCACCTCACCCAGGTCGATCGGGTCGTTGAGCGAGCGCAGTCGCTGCAACTCCTCCGCCGACAGGGTCTGCGGCGTATCGGCTCGAAATTCGGCCCACTGCTCGGCCGTGTAGAACTGATACGGGGAGAAGGGGTCCGGTCTCAATTGATTCATCGTATCTCTTTCACTGTCGAACCGCCGCGTGATCGGTACGCTGCAGGGGCTAGGAGAGGTCATTGTCGACATTGGCGGCAAATTGTCTCAGTTGCATGGGGCGAATGCCACGCGAATCGGCGCTGCCGCATTCGGTGAAGCCCAGTCGCCGGTAGAGATCGATCGCCGCCCCGTTGTCGGTGAAGACATTGAGCGTGACGCGCTCGGCGCGACGCCGCCGGGCTTCGTCCAGCAGGCGACGACACAGCGCTTCGCCAAGCCCCTGGCGTCTGTGCGTTGGCGACACGATGATGCGGGCCAGGTGATAGTGGCGCTCGCCCTTGACGACGAGCTGGCCGAAGGCGAGCGGCTCGCTGCCGGAGACGAGGCAGAACGAGAGCAGGCCGCCGCCGTCGATCTCCCGCCACAGCCTGGGGCCATCCGTCGGCCACGACAGCCCGGGGCCGGCCCAGTGCTCCAGCGCCTGCGCCGACCCGATCCATTCGGCGATGCGGGCGAGGTCCGTCGGTAGCGCCGGGCGCCAGCGGGCATCAGCCATGGCGATCGCCGGTTCCGGATGGCCGCGGCAAGGAGACGGCCAGGTTGTCGATCAGTCGCGTCGAGCCGAGATAGACCGCCCCCAGCAGGCGGCCTTCGGTATGCCGAGAGGCATCGAACGGGGCCAGCGCGGGCCCGCGGATCTCGAGATAGTCGAGCCGAAAGCCGGACGCCTGCAGCGCCTGCCTGGCCTGAGCCAGCGCGTCGTCGGGTGACTGGCCACCGGCCAGCGCCTCGCGGCAGCGCGACAGCTCCCGATGGAAGGTGGGCGCCAGTGCCCGGTCCTCGGCGCCGAGATAGCCATTGCGCGACGACAGCGCGAGGCCATCCTCGGCGCGAACGGTCGGCACGCCGACGATCTCGATCGGGAAATGCAGGTCGGCTACCAGCTTGCGGATGACCGCCAGCTGCTGGAAATCCTTCTCGCCGAAGCAGGCGATGTCCGGCTGCACCAGGTGAAACAGCAGCGAGACCACCGTGGCGACACCGTCGAAATGGCCGATGCGGGTGCCGCCGCAGAGCCCTTCGGAAACGTCTGGTACGTGGACCTGGGTCTGCGTATCGAGTCCGCCGGGATAGAGCGTCTCGACGCCGGGAGCGAAGAGCAGATCGCAGCCATGCGCGGTCAGCTCATCACGGTCGCTGTCGAGGGTGCGCGGATACTGGCCGAAATCCTCGCCGGCGCCGAACTGCAGCGGGTTGACGAACAGCGTGGCAACGACCACGTCGGCGAGCTCCCGGGCCCGATCGACCAGGGCCAGGTGGCCGGCGTGGAGATTGCCCATGGTCGGCACCAGGGCGATGCGCCGCCCGGCCATTCGGTGTGCCTGCAGGGCCTCACGCAGCGGCGCGATATCGTGCAGTGTCCGCATCAGAAACAGTGCTCCTCGGCCGGGAAGCGGCGGGACTTGACCGCTTCGTCATAAGCGCGGAACGCCGCCTCGATACTCTCCTGACCAGGCAGGAAATTCTTCACGAAACGTGGCACATAGCCACTGTTGAGCCCTAGCGTGTCGTGCATGACCAGGATCTGCCCATCCACGTCCGGACCGGCACCGATGCCGATGACGGGGGCGGCGACTGCGTCACGGACCGCCTTGCCCACGGCCCTGGGCACGCACTCGAGCAGGATGACGGCGGCGCCGGCCTCGACCAGCCGCTGGGCATCGTCGACGATGCGCTGGGCCGCATCGGCGGCCTTGCCTTGGACCTTGAAGCCGCCGAGCTGGTGGACGCTCTGCGGAGTCAACCCGAGATGGGCGCAGACCGGAACGCCACGGCGGGTGAGTTCGCGGATGCCGTCGGCCATCCAGGCTTCGCCTTCGATCTTGATCAGTTCGGCGCCGGCGCGCATCAGCTCACCCGCATCGCGCAGCAGTTGACCGATATCGGCGTTGCTCATGAACGGGAGGTCGACCATCAGCAGGCTTCGCTGCTTGCCCCGCGCCACGCAGGTGGTGTGATAGCGGATATCTTCCAGGGTGACCGGCAGGGTGCTGGGGTGTCCCTGCAGTACCATGCCCAGCGAATCGCCGACCAGCAGCACATCGATACCGGCGGCATCGGCGCAGCGCGCCAGCGTGGCATCATATGCGGTCAGACAGCTGAACGCCTCGCCGCGGGCCTTGCCGTCGCGCAGCGTGTCCAGGGTAACGCGCCTCATGCTCTCTCTCCCAATCGCGCCGGGCCCTGCTCGCGCCGGCGTTGACGAAGGCTCCGTCCTGCGGCTTGCGACCAGGGCGCGAGCCCATTTCATCATGCCCGACAGGGCGATGCGGAGCAGAGTGTAGTGAGTTGCCCACCAGACGCAACAAGACGTTGGCGGCATGCCGATGGTTCACGCTGGCAGGCGCTGCAGCGTCTGATCCTCCAGCCGGTTTGCCAGACACCCTGGTAGTTCGCCGTCGAGGGAGAGCGTTGGTGCGATTTCAGCCAGGGGTTCGAGCACGAAACGGCGGTGAGTCATCTCCGGGTGGGGCAGAGTGAGACGAGGGGAGCGGCAACTGAGGCCCGCGAACCACAGGAGGTCCAGATCCAGCGTGCGAGGTCCCCAGTGGCGATGCCGCACACGACGATGGCGTTGCTCGATCGCCTGGAGCTGGTCGAGCAGTGCCAGCGGCGAGAGTCGCGTACGAACGGCGACGACGGCGTTGACGAAGTCGGGTTGGTCCTGGGGGCCGACCGGCGCGCTGGCATAGAGCGAGGAGACGGCAACGCACTCGCTCACCGGTAGCGCTGCCAGCGCCGACATTGCCCGCGCCAGTTGGTCACGCGGCGACGCCAGGTTACTGCCCAGACCGATATAGGCCAGGGCGAAGTGTCGATGGTCAGTCATCCAGCGTCGGCGGTGTCGGCTTGTTGGTCGGTCGCCGGCGCTTGCGTGGACGGCGACGGCGCGGCTTGGGGCTGGTCCCCGCCGGATTGGCGCCGGCATCGTTGGCGAGTAGCTGACGCTGCCCCTCCTCATCCGCCTGCTGAAACTCGGTCCACCAGCTACCCAGGCCCGGGGTCAGCTCGCCGGCTTCCTCGCGCAGCAGCAGGAAGTCGTAGGCGGCGCGGAAACGCGGATGTTCCAGTGTCTGGAAGACCCGACGGCCGCGGCGGCGCGGGAGTTGCTGCTGAAGGTCCCAGATCTCGCGCATCGGGATGCTGAACCGCTTGGGGATCGATGTATGTTGCAACTGTCGACTGATGACCTGCTGCGCCGCGGCCTGCTGAGCCGGAACTTCCGGCAGGTCCTGTTCGTGGGCGATGCGGGGAGTACGTTGCTGAACGCAGGGCCACAGCAGGGCGCCAAACAGGAAGGCAGGCGTGACCGGCCGGTCCTGGGCGATCCGCGCGTCGGTATTGATCAGCGCCTGCTCGACCAGCTTGACGGCCCAGGGCTGCTCGTCGAGGACTTCATCGCTCTCGGGGAACAGCATCGCGAACAGGCCGTGATCACGCAGCACCCGGAAGCTCTGCAGCGCGTGGCCGGAGAGAAACAGCTTGAGCACCTCCTCGAACAGCCTCGCCGGCGGGATCTGGAGCAGCAGTGGGGCCAGCTCGCGAATCGGTGCCTCGGTACCTTCGGCAATCCGGAAGTCGAGCTTGGCGGCGAAGCGTGCGGCGCGCAGCATGCGCACCGGATCCTCGCGATAGCGGGTCTCCGGATCGCCGATCAGGCGAAGCACGCGGTCTTCCAGGTCCTTGAGGCCGCCGGTCCAGTCATGAATGGCGAAGTCGGTCACGCTGTAGTAGAGCGCATTGACGGTGAAGTCGCGCCGGATCGCGTCCTCCTCGACGCTCCCCCAGACGTTGTCCCGCAGCAGCAGGCCCTCGTCCGACTGCTGGCTGTGATTGCCGGTGTGTTCCTCGCCATGCCGTCCGCGGAACGTCGTCACCTCGATCACTTCGCGCCCGAAGCGGACGTGGACGATCCGGAAGCGTCGGCCGATGATCCGGGAATTACGAAACAGCTGACGCACCTCGTCCGGCGTCGCATTGGTGGCGACATCGAAGTCCTTGGGCCGGTTCCCGAGCAGGGAGTCCCGGATGCAGCCTCCGACCAGATAAGCGTCATAACCCGCGCCATTGAGTCGATATAACACCTTGAGAGCGCTCTCGCTAAGGTTCTGGCGCGAGACGTTGTGTTCGTCGCGGGGAAGGACTTGCGGGGTGGGCGTGGCGTCTTCGGCCGCCTGAGCGGATTCCGGGCCGAAGAAGGTCTTCAAACGTTCACCGGGACGTTGGAGAAAACGGGAAAATCCTTTGAACATGCGGCGAAATCGACTCGCGAGGTAGCAAAACTCCAGTGTAGCGGAGGCCAGGGGGCTTGCAAAGGCAATGGCGGGATGAGGGGGCGCAGAAGACAACGCACGGATCGAGTTGTGGCCGTAGGGGGATGATATTCGCCGCCAGCTCAGCTCTCGGTCGAACGAACGAGGTCGATGGGAACCTTGAGGTGAGAATAGTAAAAGGGGAGACCCGGTGGGCCTCCCCTTGCAAGAATGCTTCGCAACGTCCATGCCGCTTCTTCTTGTTCGTGATGGCGCATCGCCTTGAATACGCACCACAGTCGCTGAGCGAGCTTGCAGTCACTGGCTTGTCGTTATCAGCCATGCTGTGTGTAGCGACCACCTCGTATTCAAAACAATAATCCAACCACGACAGGCAATGCCCTTTCCCGGTTGTTGTCGTTGTTCCGGGAAGTCTCCAGATCACGAGGAAGCTTGTTGTTGTTGCCTCGTTGATGAAGAGCGTCGCGTCCTGATTTTGCGTCGGCTCGAGGACGATTGTTGTTGTTCGTGTCCTCGTTCGCTCTGGGCCTGTGTTGTTGTTATGGGGCCGGTGGCGATCTGCCTTCCTAGTTTGAGTGCCGTGTTGTTGTTGTTATCGGCAGTGGGGGCCATTCCGATCTCTATTGTTGTTGGGTTGGATCGGTACCCGCTGTTGTTTTTCTTGTCTTAGTTATTGCACTTGCTGTGCCACTCCTTGTTTTTTTTAACAAAATCAATTTCTTGCTGTTTTTTCTTCGTGCCAGTCGCCCTATGGCTGCCGGCGTGGTGGGAGCCGGATGATTCATAAGGGGGCATCGGCAGCGCATCGTGCGTGATTGTGGTGCGCCCCTCTCCGCAATGGCGACAGGGTGGCGCAAAACGGCGCGAGTTTCGCTTAGACAATAGTCTTCAATCGAAGGGAGGGACGGCTCCGGCGTCACCGGAAGGCAGGCTCCATGTCAGGCGGGGGGCGCCGGGAGACCTTGCCGACGGGGGCGTCAGCCTGGCTTTCGGCCCGGGGTGGCAACTATCGCTTCGGGGGACCAGCGCGCGAGCGCGTGAGCCAGTTGAGTGCTCACCTCCGCCTGGCGTAGCGCGGCCTGGGGAGCCTGACCCAGCAGCTGCAGTGCCCGATGGAGCACGGGGCGAGCCGCAGTGCCATCGTGGGGGATGGCGGTCGCGAGATTCTGTTTGGAGAGTTTCTGGCCATCCTCGCCGAGGACCAGCGGCAGATGCAGATAGCGCGGTTCAGGATAGTTCAGGGCGGCCTGCAGCTGGCGCTGCCACGGCGTATTGTCGAGCAGGTCGAAGCCGCGAACGACATCGGTTATGCCCTGCTCCGCGTCGTCGACCACCACCGCTAGCTGATAGGCCCAGAGGCCATCCTTGCGCTTGAGTATCACGTCGCCCTGGACAGTCGGGTCCAGACATTGGCTCCCGAACAGGCGGTCCTGCCAGCACACCGGCTGGATGCCCTTGTCGGTTCGCAGCCGCCATGCCTGGGCGCGTTCGGGATGGCGCGAGCCATGGCGGCACCATCCCGGGTAGTGGCCATGCTGCTGCCATTCGCGTCGCGAACAGCCGCAGGGGTAGGCC
Organism: Salinicola lusitanus; assembly: GCF_003206045.1. Lineage (GTDB taxonomy): Bacteria > Pseudomonadota > Gammaproteobacteria > Pseudomonadales > Halomonadaceae > Salinicola > Salinicola lusitanus. The sequence continues at coordinate 10,738 of NZ_PZJM01000009.1, read as the reverse complement.
ATCCGGTCGGCGACCAGACGGTCCAGTGCGGCCTGATAGGTGGCCCCCCGGGTGCTCTGGTGGTGGATCTCCCCATCCCATTCCAGCCCGAACGCTTCCAACTGGCGGTAAATCTGGTCGACGGCACCGGGAGGGCAGCGTGGTGGGTCGATATCCTCGATGCGCAGCAGCCAGCGGCCGCCGGCTGCTCTGGCATCCAGCCAGCTGCCCAGGGCCGCCACCAGGGAGCCCAGGTGGAGCGGACCGGAGGGCGTGGGCGCGAAGCGCCCGACATAGCCCGAGGCAGGTAGCGGGGCGGTGGTCATCAGACGACTCGTGAGGTGGAACATGGCAGCGCCGGGTGACGCCAGGATAGCGCGGAACGCAAGACGGGCACCGATGAAGGTGCCCGTCGCGGTTCCCAGGTGACCGAGGTCATTCAGCCGCCGAGCTGCTTTTCCTTGAGTTCGGCCAGCGTCTTGCAGTCGACACAGAGCGTTGCCGTGGGGCGGGCTTCGAGGCGGCGAATGCCGATCTCGACGCCACAGGCCTCGCAGAAACCGTAGTCGTCCTCGTCGATCTTCTCGATCGTTTCGTTGATCTTCTTGAGCAGCTTGCGCTCGCGATCGCGGGTGCGCAGTTCCAGGCTGAACCCCTCTTCCTGCGTGGCGCGATCCGCGGGGTCCGCGAAGTTGTTGGCCTCTTCCTGCAAGTGGCGGACCGTGCGGTCGACCTCTTCCATCAGATCCTGTTTCCAGCCCAGAAGGATCTCACGGAAATGCGCAAGTTGTTTGTCATTCATATACTCTTCACCCGGCGCCGGCTGGTACGGGGTGAATTGACTGGGCGCTTCCGTTTTCTTTTCCGCTACTGGCATGGGGGCGGCCTCGTTACGCAAGTGTCGTGACGCGTGTGATCTGGCCGAGTATCGGCCGGGGCAGCGTCTGCCACTGCCCGAAGCCATGCTTATTTAGCGAAAAAGTTGCCGCTTTGCAACCGAATGGGCGCTTTATTTTTCTCATCCCCGGTTCGTGAACGCCGGGGAATCGGGCTGGCATCCGCCGGGTTGGCGATGCCACGACTATCGTGTTGCCGGAGCGAGTCTCTCCAGGCACTCGTCTTTGTGGATATCAGTACCTCATGCATTATCCCGTTCTTATTCCTGGCACGCTGTTGAGACGCTACAAGCGCTTCCTGGCCGACATCGAACTCGAGGATGGCCGCGAGGTCGTGGCGCACTGCCCGAACACCGGCTCGATGCGCGCCGTCAACGTTCCCGGTTGCCGGGTCTGGGTGTCGCCGAGCACCAATCCCGCCCGCAAGCTGTCCTGGACCTGGGAGCTGATCGAACTGCCCGACGGCAAGGGAGGCGTCGATCTGGTGTCGGTGCATACCGGGCGTGCCAACGCGCTGGTCGAGGAGGCGCTGCGCGACGCTCTCGTCCCCGAACTCGCCGGCTTCGCCGAGCTCAAGCGGGAGGCGAGCGTCGAGGGGGCCCGGCTCGATTTCCGCTTGAGAGCGGCGCAGGGACGCGACACCTTCGTCGAGGTCAAGCAGGTGACGCTCAAGGAGGACGACGGTCACGGCTATTTTCCCGATTCGGTCAGCGAGCGTGGTCGCCGTCATCTCGAGGTGCTGGCCGAGCTGGTCGCCCGTGGCCACCGCGGGGTGCTGCTGTTCTGCGCGGCGCACACCGGTATCGACGACGTGGCACCCGCGGCGCATCTCGACCCCGCCTACGCACGCACGCTCCAGGCGGTCGCCGAGCGTGGCGTCGAAGTGCTGGCCTACGGTTGCCGGGTGACGTGGGCGCAGGGACGGCCCGAGGCGGTGATGCTGGATCGCCGCCTGGAGCTGAATCTCGAACGGCGCTGGCAAGCCGCCGAGTCGCGTTAGCGCCCGCGCCGGACCCGGAAGATCGCCGTCTCGCCGAACAGGTTGGGCCACAGCCTCGATGTCCAGTGTCCCTCGTGTTCGGCGCTGCCGACGGCCTCGTCGACGATGGTGACGCCCTTGTCGCGGCACAGGCTGGCGAAGTCCCGGAACGTCGACAGGTGGATGTTGGGGGTGTCGTACCAGGCGTGGGGCAGGGAGCGCGAAACCGGCATGCGACCACGGAACGTCAGATGCAGCCGGTGCTTCCAGTAGGCGAAGTTGGGGAAGGCGATGATGCACTCCGGGGCCACTCGCAGCATTTCGTCCAGCATGGCGTCCGGGCGGCGCAGGACCTGTAGTGCCTGGGTCATGATGACCAGGTCGCAGGCATCGTCCACGAAATTGCCCAGGCCGTCGTCCAGGTTCTGCTCGAGCACATTGACGCCCTTGGTCAGGCACGCCGAGATCCCTTCCGGGTCGATCTCGAGGCCGTAGCCGGTGACGTTCTTGTGGCGTGCCAGCGCTGCCAGTAGCGTACCGTCGCCGCAGCCCAGGTCGAGGATGCGGGCGTCATTGGGCACCCAGCCGTAGATCAGTTCGAGATCCGCGCGCATCAGCTCGCCCCTCCGTTGAGTTGCGCATCGATGCGCCGCATGAAGCTGCCGAAGACCGATTCGTACTGGTCGTTGGGCAGCAGGAAGGCGTCGTGCCCGTGCGGGGAGTCGACGTTGACGTAGCTGACCGCCTTGCCGGCTCGCAGCAGGGCGTTGACCAGTTCCTGCGAGCGGGCCGGGGCGAAGCGCCAGTCGGTGGTGAAGCTGATGACCAGAAACGGGCAGTCGGCCGGTGCCAGCGCGGCGGCCAGGTCGCCGTCGTGCTGTCCGGCGGGGTCGAAATAGTCCAGCGCCTTGGTCATCAGTAGATAGGTGTTGGCATCGAAGCGGGTCGAGAAGGTATCACCCTGGTGGCGCAGGTAGGACTCCACCTGGAACTCGACGTCGTAGCCGAAATTCAACTGGTCGCTGCGCAGGTCGCGCCCGAAGCGCGAGCCCATCGAGTGCTCGGACAGGTAGGTGATGTGACCGATCATCCGGGCCAGTTTCAGGCCCAGCTTGGGAATCGCGCCGTGGTCGGCGTACCAGCCGTCGTGGAAATCGGGGTCCGAGCGGATCGCCTGACGGGCGACTTCGTTGAAGGCGATGTTCTGCGCCGACAGGCGCGGGGTCGCGGCAATCACCGCCACGTTGGCGACGCGTTCCGGATAGGCGATCGTCCACTGCATCGCCTGCATGCCGCCGAGACTGCCGCCCACCACGGCGGCGAAACGCTCGATGCCGAGCCGATCGGCCAGGCGCGCCTGGCTGTGAACCCAGTCCGCCACCGTCATGACCGGAAATGTCGGGCCCCACTGACGGCCGGTCTGTGGGTCGACGCTGCCGGGGCCGGTGCTGCCGTGGCAACCGCCGAGGTTGTTGAGCGAGACGACAAAGAACCGGTCGGTATCGATCACCTTGCCTGGGCCGATGTAGGCGTCCCACCAGCCGGGCTTGAGCTCGTCGGCGGCGTGAAAGCCCGCCGCATGGTGATGACCGGACAGGGCGTGACAGATCAGAACCGCATTGCTGCGCTCGGCGTTGAGCGTGCCGTAGGTCTCGTAGACCAGCTCGAAGCTTTCGAGGGTCTTGCCGCAGGCCAGAGCCAGCGGAGACTCGAATGTGGCGGTCTGCGGTGTGACCAGCCCGACGGAGTCGGACGGAAAGGAAGCGGACATGAAACGGGATAGTCTCCAGGTTCAGCGAGGGCAGTTGGCCGATTCACATCGGTGAGTGCCCGGGCGCCGCCCGCCGCGGTTCGTCAGCGGTCCACGACCTGTTGCTGGCGTGGACCGTCTTCAGGCCGGCGGCGGAGGCGGTCGGCGTGGCTCAGAAGCCGACCAGGGCGCCCGGCAGGCCGGCGGCACGGGCCAGCGACCCGACGACGACGCTATCGAGCAGATTGATGGCGATGAAGACCACGATCGGCGAGAGGTCGATCATGCCCAGCGGGGGTATCACGCGGCGTACCGGGGCCATGATCGGCTCGACGATCTGCATCACCAGCAGCGCTCCCGGATGACTGGCACGAGGCGCTACCCAGCTCAGGATGATCATGATGATCAGGGCGAAGAAGTAGATCTTGAGAATCGCATTGAGTACGCCCGCGATGCCCGCCAGCAGCAGGCCCTGCAGCGGCGGCATGCCGAAACCGGCAATCTGGAAGATGGCGGTGATCACGATCACCTTGAGCAGAAAGCCCACGAACAGCGTGGCGATGTCGATGCGCCCCACGGGCCGCAGGATCTTCTGGACCGGCGCGACCACCGGCTGGGTCGCCTTGACGATTCCCTGGCTCATCGGGTTGTAGTAGTCCGCCTGCGAGAATTGCAGCAAAAAGCGCAGCATCAGCACAAACAGATAGATGTTGACCAGCGTGTTGACCAGCATCAGGCCGGCGCTTCCAAGATTACTGCCCATTATTTTCTCCTAATGGATTCCGTTCCTGCTCGTTCAGTTCCGACCCAGCTCGCTCGACAACTCGCGGGCGCGCTCCGCGCAGGCGTGGGTCGCGCGGCTCACGATCTCGGCCAGGCCCGCCTCCTCGAACGTGTGGATCGCGCGCTCGGTGGTGCCGTTGGGGGAGGTGACCCGCCGACGCAGCTCGGCGGGGTCGAATTCGCTCTCCCGCGCCATCTTGGCGGCGCCGAAGGCGGTCTGCAATGCCAGTCGGCGCGCACTCTCGGGGGAGAGTCCCAGCGCGGTACCGGCTGCCTCCAGTGACTCCATGAACAGGAAGAAGTAGGCCGGGCCGCTGCCGGAGATAGCCGTCACGGCCTCGATCTGGGCTTCCTCCTCCACCCACTCGACCAGGCCCACCGATTCCAGCAGGTCGGTCGCGAGCTGACGTTCGGCATCGCTGACGCGGTCGTTGGCGTAAAGCCCGCTGGCGCCCTCGCCGACCAGCGAGGGCGTATTGGGCATGCAGCGGATCACGGCGAGACCGCCCCCCAGCCAGGCGTCCAGCGTCGCGGCGTCGAGTCCGGCCGCCACCGAAATGATCAGAGGCCGCCGGGACTGGACGCTATCCCGCAGCGACAGGCAGAGGTCGCGCATCATTTGCGGTTTGACGGCGAGGACGATGACGTCCGCTTCCCCGACCGCGGCCAGATTATCCTGCATCGTGCGAATGCCATAGCGCTGACCGATGGTATCGCACGTTTCCTGGCTGCGTGACGTGGCGACGATGGCATCGGCGGGATAGCCGCCTTCGAGCATCCCGCCGAAGATGGCGCTGGCCATGTTGCCGGCGCCGATGAAGACGATGCGGCTGGCGGTGGGCGAGTCGGTCATGACTGGGTCCTTGGGGTCGGTCAGAGAAGGAGCGATAGGGTCAGCTTCCGAGTGGCGGGCGGCTGCCGAAGATGGCGGTGCCCAGGCGAACGATGGTGGCGCCCTCCAGGACGGCGGCCTCCAGGTCGCCGCTCATGCCCATCGACAGGGTATCCAGGGGGGCTTCGGGAAAGCGGCGCTGCAGCTCGGCCAGCGCGGTGGCGACCTGGCGGAATGCGTGACGCTGTCGGTCTCGGTCGTCGCTGGGCGCCGGTAGCGCCATCAGGCCCCGCAGGCGGAGATTGGGAAGCGTCAGCAGCGACTCGGCGAGCACCGGCAGGTCGTCGATGTCGACCCCCGCCTTGCTGGCTTCGCCGCTGACGTTGAGCTGCAGACAGATATCGATAGGGCCCAGCGCCGGCGGGCGCTGCTCGGAGAGCCGGCGAGCGATCTTCTCGCGGTCGACGCCATGTACCCAGTTGAAATGCTCGGCGACGTCGCGGGTCTTGTTCGACTGCAGTGCACCGATGAAATGCCACTCGATGTCGTCGAGGTCGGCCAGCGCCTGCTGCTTTTCCAGGGCTTCCTGCAGGTAGTTCTCGCCGAAGGCGCGTTGACCGGCGGCATAGGCCTGGCGCAGCATATTTGCTGGCTTGGTTTTGCTGACGGCAAGCAGGTGTGCGCTGTCTAGCGGCCGGCCGGCTGCGGAGAGCGCCGCCTCGAGACGTTCGCGGGCGCTGGATAGGGACTCGGACACCGACGCTTCTGGCATACTGGATGGCGACCTTACGCAGGGGATCGAATAAAAAACATGGATATTACCGAACTGCTGGCGTTCTCGGCAAAGCACGACGCTTCGGACCTGCACCTGTCGGCGGGGCTGCCGCCCATGATACGGGTCGATGGGGATATGCGTCGCCTCAATGTGCCCGCGCTCGACGACAGCCAGGTGCGCCGACTGATCTATGATGTGATGAACGACCGTCAGCGTCGGGATTTCGAAGCTACGCTCGAGACCGACTTCTCGTTCGAAGTCACCGGCGTGTCTCGCTTCCGTGTCAATGCGTTCACGCAGGGACGCGGTGCCGGCGCGGTCTTTCGTACCATTCCCAGCAATGTGCTGACGCTCGACGACCTCGGGTTGGGCGACGTGTTCCGGCGTCTGTCGATGTTGCCGCGAGGCCTGGTGCTGGTCACGGGGCCGACCGGCAGTGGCAAGTCGACGACGCTGGCGGCGATGATCGACTACATCAACAGCAACCGTCAGGAACACATCCTGACCATCGAGGATCCGATCGAATTCGTGCACGAAAGCAAGCGTTGCCTGATCAATCAGCGTGAAGTGCATCGCGACACCAAGGGCTTCGCCCCAGCCCTGCGCTCGGCCCTGCGCGAAGATCCCGATGTCATCCTGGTCGGCGAGCTCAGGGACCTGGAGACCATTCGGCTCGCCTTGACGGCTGCGGAGACCGGCCATCTGGTATTCGGCACACTGCACACCACGTCGGCGGCCAAGACCATCGACCGCATCATCGATGTCTTTCCCGGTGACGAGAAGGGCATGGTGCGCTCGATGCTGTCCGAATCGCTGCAGGCGGTGATCTCACAGACGCTGCTCAAGCGCGAGGCCGGTGGGCGTGTGGCGGCTCATGAGATTCTGGTGGCGACATCGGCGATTCGCAATCTGATACGGGAAGGCAAAGTGGCCCAGATGTACTCGGCGATTCAGACCGGCGGTAGCCTGGGGATGCAGACGCTGGACGCGGCGCTTTCCCAGTTGGTGGCCGACGGCGTGGTGACCCGCCAGGAAGCTCATGCCAAATCGCGCGCCGGACTCGACCAATGAGCTCGCACTTCGGATTCCGAAACCAGGACCTGAAATGACCCCCTCTCAATGGTTTGAGCAGCTTCTCGATATCATGCTGGCCAAGCAGGCTTCGGATCTGCTGATCTCTACCGGGGCGCCGCCCTGCCTGAAGCTGGATGGAAAACTGGTGGCCCTGGGCGATGTCCCCCTGCAGCCGGACCAGGTGCGCGAGCTGGTGGCCATCGCTTTGCCCCGGGGGCGGCAAGAGGCTTTCGAGGTGGATCACGAGGCCAATTTCGCCCTCAGCCTCAGCGGCAAGGGGCGTTTCCGTGTCAGCGCCTTCTACCAGCGCAGCCAACCGGCGATGGTCGTTCGCCGGATCGCGTTCGACATTCCCGATCTCGAATCGCTTGGCCTGCCGGAAGTGACGGCGACATTGGCCTCCATTCGGCGTGGACTGGTGCTGGTGGTGGGTGGGACCGGCAGCGGCAAGTCCACCACGCTGGCCTCGATGATCCAGCACCGCAATCGCACGGTTGGCGGTCATATCATCTGTATCGAAGACCCTATCGAATACATGCATCCGCACCAGCGCGGCATCATCAACCAGCGTGAAGTGGGGATCGACACCGAATCCTACGAGGTAGCGCTGAAGAATGCCCTGCGCCAGGCGCCGGATGTCATCATGATCGGCGAGATACGCAGCCGGGATACCATGGAACTGGCGCTCAGCTTTGCCGAAACCGGCCATCTCTGCCTGGCCACGCTGCACGCCAACAGCGCCGATCAGGCTATCGAGCGGATTCTCAGTCTGTTTCCGCCGTCACGCCAGGAGCAGATAGGGATGGATCTGTCGCTCAATCTGCGTGCCGTGGTCGCTCAGCGACTGTTGCCGCGTCAGGATGGCGCCGGGCGCTGTGTGGCGACCGAGGTGCTGCTCAAGTCTCCCCTGATCAGCGAACTGATCCGTCGTGGCGAGGTCGCCGAGTTGAAGGATCTGATGCGCCGCTCCCGGGAGCAGGGCATGCAGACCTTCGACCAGGCGCTCTACGAGCTGTTCCGGCGAGGGGACATCAGCGAGAGTCTGGCGCTGGCGCATGCCGATTCGGCCAATGACCTGCGCATGCTGCTCAAGTATGGCGAGCGTCGGGACGCCGGTGACAGCAGCGATGATGGCACGAAGTTCTCGCTGATCGACGATGAGTGAGCGGATGCCCCCTGGTTCAAGGTGCGTAGATGCCGCCAAGGACGCGAGGGCCGCTGGCGCCGGTCACCTCCGGCAGGTTGCCGGTCAGCCGGTGAATCCGGCGCCATGCCAGCCAGGCGAAGGCGCCGGCTTCCAGCCAGTCGGCCGACCAGCCGAATGCATCGCAGCGGGTGATCGAGACCGCCGGTAGATGTGTCGCCAGACGCTTCATCAAGTGACGGTTGCGGGCACCGCCGCCGCAGACGATCAAATCCGTGTCGTCGGCAACGATGAAGTCGCGCGCGGCCCTTGCGACGCTGGCCGCGGTCAGCTCCGCCAGTGTCGCCTGGACGTCGGCAGCCGCTTCGTTGCCGCACAGTCGCGCTTCCAGCCAGGCTAGGTGAAATTGCTCGCGTCCCGTGCTCTTGGGTGGCGGGGCGGCGAAGTACGGCTCCTCGAACAGGCGGGCCAGCAACGACTGATCGATGCTTCCACTAGCCGCCCAGCTTCCCGCTTCGTCGATCGGCCCATGCCGGTGCCGGGCGTGCCAGGCGTCGAGCAGCAAATTTGCCGGGCCGGTGTCGAAGCCGATGACCGGCAGCGATGAGGTCTCCGGGGGGAGCCGTGTCAGGTTGGCGATACCGCCCAGGTTGAGAATCAGTCGAGTACGCACAGGATCGGAAAACAGGGCCTGATGGAATATCGGCGCCAACGGCGCGGCCTGCCCGCCGGCCGCCATGTCCCGGCGGCGGAAGTCGGCAACTACCTGGCAACCGGTCAGCTCGGCCAGCCGGCTGGGATTGTCGAGCTGGTAAGTGAAGGGCGTTTCGGCGTAGGGTGCGTGCTCGATGGTCTGGCCGTGGCTGCCGATGGCGGTAATCGCCGAGGGCTCGAGGTCGTGGCGCTGCAGCAACTGGCGCACGGCTTCGGCCTGGTGGTCGCAGAAGGCGCTTTCGGTGGCGCCCAGCATGGCGAAAGAGACCCGGGACGCCTGGGTCAACTCGAGCAGCGCCGCTTTCAGTTCGGCACTCATGGGTAAGCACAGCGCGTCGATCAGACGCGGGCGCCGAGTGACGTCATCGACGATCTCGACGAGTGCGGCGTCGATCCCATCCAGGCTGGTGCCGGACATCAGGCCCACGAATAGCGTCATCTACTTTCTCCTGTCGCGGAGCGGTTCAACGGGTTCAAGAGAGTCGTGCTAAGATTGCCGCCTTTCAAGCTCGATAGCGTAGTAGTGGAGACGGATACGATGGCCCAGGTCGACGAAGCGCTGGCATTGATCAAGCGCGGCACACAGGAGATTCTGATCGAAGACGAGCTGGTAAAAAAGCTCGAATCCGGTCGCAAGCTCCGGATCAAGGCTGGCTTCGATCCTACCGCTCCCGACCTGCACCTGGGGCACAGTGTCTTGCTGACCAAGATGCGTCAGTTCCAGGATCTTGGCCACGAGGTGATTTTCCTGATCGGGGACTTCACCGGCCGGATCGGTGATCCCACCGGCAAGAACGTCACCCGCAAGCCGCTCACCGAGGAGGAGGTCAAGGCCAACGCCCAGACCTATCGGGAGCAGGTCTTCAAGATCCTCGATCCCGACAGGACCGAAGTGCGCTTCAATGCAGAGTGGTTCGGGGAGATGTCCGCCGCCGACATGATCGAGCTCTCCGGACAGTCCACCGTGGCCCGCATGCTCGAGCGCGACGACTTCGAGAAGCGCTACCGTGCGGGTCAGTCGATCTCGATCCACGAGTTTCTCTACCCGCTGGTGCAAGGCTACGACTCGGTCGCACTGAAGGCGGACATCGAGCTCGGCGGTACCGACCAGAAGTTCAACCTGCTGATGGGGCGCGAGATCCAGAAGCACTTCGGCCAGGAGCCGCAGGTCGTCATCACCATGCCGCTGCTCGAAGGGCTGGATGGCGTGCAGAAGATGTCCAAGTCTTTGAACAACTATGTTGGTGTCGACGACGCCCCCGGCGTGATGTTCAACAAGATCGTGTCGATGCCGGACGGCCTGATGTGGCGCTACTTCGAGCTGCTGTCGCTGAAATCCAACGAAGAGATCGAGGCGATTCGGCGTGAGATCGAACAGGGGGCCAACCCGCGCGACATCAAGATGGCCTTGGCGAGAGAGTTGATCACGCGTTACCACGGCGCGGAAGCAGCGGCGAATGCGCACCGTTCGGCGGGCAACCAGCTCGCGGAAGGGGAGCTGCCGGAGGATCTGCCTGAAGTCGAGGTGGACTTCGAGGGGGCGGCGCAGGCGCCGATCGCGGCAGTGCTCAATCGAGCCGGGCTGGCCAACAACAGCGCCCAGGCCAAGGACATGCTCAACAACGGCCGGGTGAAGGTCGACGGCGAAGTTGCGGCCAAGGACACCATGCTCGCCACCGGCAGGCACTATGTCATTCAGGCCGGCAAGAAGCGCTACGCCCGGGTCACGATCGGCTAGCCGATTTGGCAATCCCGCTGAAACGCCCGCCCCGCGCGGGCGTTTCGGTCTCTGGGGGTTGGCGGCGGGAGGGT
>NZ_PZJM01000008.1 GCF_003206045.1 Salinicola lusitanus | reverse complement strand
CGACTGGTCGATTCTGTGGAGCAGCGGTCTGTCGATCGGGCTGTGGCTGGTGGCGATCATCGGGCTGCTGCTGCCGGTGATCGTGGGGCCGATCCTGCGTCGGCGGATGCAGGCGGCCAGAGCCGGAACCCAGGATCGATGAATGGGATCAGCTATTATCCTTACTCGCTTTCTCTCTGAGGAACGTTACATGAGCGATGCAAAATCGGCGGTCATCGAGGCGCTGGCGCCGCAGGGGCGACTGCGCGTGGCGATCAACTACGGCAATATCGTCCTGGCCCAGCGTGGCGAGAACGGTGAGCCTGCCGGGGTCTCGGCGGTACTGGCACGGGCGTTGGCGGACGAGCTTGGGGTGGAAGCGGAATTTGCCACCTTCGACGGTGCCGGTGACGTGTTCGCCGCCATCGACGATGACGTCTGGCGGGTCGGCTTTCTCGCCCGCGACCCGGTGCGGGCCGAGAAGATCCACTTCACCGCCCCCTACGTGATCATCGAAGGCACCTACCTGGTGCCGGAGGCGGCGCCGTTTCAGGAGGTCGACGAGCTGGATCGGGGCGATGTCCGCATCGCCGTGGGCAAGGGTGCGGCCTACGACCTCTATCTGACACGGGCGTTGAAGCATGCCAGCCTGGTTCGCGCCGCCACGTCCGCCGCGGCGATCGAGCTGTTCGTCGACCGCCAACTGGACGCTGCCGCCGGCGTGCGCCAGCCGTTGGCGAGCTACGCCGCAGAGCATCCGGGGTATCGCGTGCTGGCGGGGCATTTTACCGCCATCGAGCAGTGCATGGCGGTGACGAAGGCGCAGGCGTCGGATGAGGTCACGCGCTACGTCGAGGATTTCCTCTCCCGCATGAAGCAGAGCGGGCTGGTGAAACGGGCGTTGACGGAGAGCGGTCAGGACGAGAGCCAGGCGGCGCCGTGAGCCAGAAAGCGATGTGAAATGGCAGATCGTTGCCCAGAGACGGCGACACCGACCCTCGGGTCGGTGTCGCCGTCTGTCATCAGGCCATGAAATGGCGCTATTTGGCAGTCGCTGCCAGCGCCGCGACCGCCGGGAGCGTCTTGCCTTCGACGTACTCGAGGAAGGCGCCACCACCGGTCGAGATGTAGGAGACCTGGTCGGCGATGCCGTACTTGTCGATGGCGGCCAGGGTGTCGCCGCCACCGGCGATGGAGAAGGCGGGGCTGGCGGCGATCGCCTTCGACAGCACTTCGGTGCCCTTGCCGAACTGGTCGATCTCGAACACCCCGACCGGGCCGTTCCACAGGATGGTGCCGGCGTTTTCCAGCAGGCTGGCGAGGTGCTTGGCGGTCTCCGGGCCGATATCCAGGATCATCTCGTCGTCGCCGACCTGGTCGACGGGTTTGACGGTCGCGGTGGCGGATTCGGAGAACTCGGTGGCAACGACGACGTCGGTGGGCAGCGGGATCTCGACCTTGGCCATCAGCTCCTTGGCCTTGTCGATCAGATCCGCTTCATGGAGCGATTTGCCCACGCCGTAACCGGCCGCGGCGATGAAGGTGTTGGCGATGCCGCCGCCGACGATCAGCTGATCGCACTTCTCCGACAGCGAATAGAGCACGTCGAGCTTGGTCGACACCTTGGACCCGCCGACGATGGCGGCCATCGGGCGCTTGGGTGCGCTGAGCGCCTGCTCCAGTGCGTCGAGCTCGTTGGCCAGCAGCGGGCCGGCGCAGGATTGCGGTGCGAACCGGATCACGCCGTGGGTGGAGGCCTGGGCGCGGTGGGCGGTGCCAAAGGCGTCCATCACGTAGATATCGCAGAGGGCGGCATACGCCTTGGCCAGCGCTTCGTCGTCCTTCTTCTCGCCCGCGTTGTAGCGCACGTTCTCCAGCAGCACAACTTCACCGGTGGCGATCTCGACGTTGCCGTCGAGGTACTCCTTCTCCAGCCGCACCGGCTTGCCCAGCAGCTCGGAGAGATGTTCGGCCACCGGGGCCAGGGTGAATTCGTCGGCGGGCTCGCCCTCGGTGGGCCGCCCCAGGTGACTCATCAGCATCACGCTGGCGCCGGCGTCGAGCGCGGCCCGGATCGTCGGCAGGCAGGCGCGGATGCGGGCATCGCTGGTCACCTTGCCGCCCTTGACCGGGACGTTGAGATCCTCGCGGATCAGCACGCGCTTCCCGGAGAGATCCAGTTCAGACATCTTGAGTACGGTCATGAAATCCTTTCCTTAGAGGGTGTTCAATAAAGGGCTGCACTCGCCGATACGGCGTTGAAACCTTCTTCAACATGCTCATTTACTGCTCGTAAACTCCGCTGTTTCATCCGGTTTCGCCTTGCCTCGTCTTCGTTCGCCTGTTTCTTGAATACCCTCTCCTGAGGAGGTGGCGGGTTCGGAGACGGGAGATGAGAGTTCGAGCCAGTGGCGGGCGACATCGAGCATTCTGTTGGCGAAACCCCATTCGTTGTCGAACCAGCACAGCGCCTTCAGCAGGCGGCCGCCGGCCACGCGGGTCTGAGTGGCATCCACGATACCCGAGCGGGGATCGTGGTTGAAGTCGACCGAGGCCATCGGCTCGTAGGTCACGCCGAGCAGGCCCAGGTAACGCTCGCGAGTGGCGGCTTCCAGGCAGGCGTTGACCGCATCGGCGTCGGTATCGCGCTCGAGCGAGATCGACAGGTCCATGGCCGAGACGTTGATGGTCGGCACGCGGACGTGAAGGCACTCGAAGCGGTCGGCCAGATGCGGCATCAAGCGGCCGATGCCGCGCGCCAGGCCGGAATCGACCGGGATGATGGAGTGCATCGCCGAGCGGGTCAGGCGCAGATCGCTGTTGTGGTAGGCGTCGATCACCGGCTGGTCGTTCATTGCCGAGTGAATGGTGGTGGTGACGCCGTGGGAGACGCCGAAGCTGGCTTCCAGCACGTCGAGGATCGGTATCAGGCAGTTGGTGGTGCATGACGCTGCCGAGACGATTCGCATCCCGGGGGCGATCGCCGCCTGATTGACGCCGTAGACCACGGTGGCATCGACATCCGCTTCTGCCGGCTGGGAAAACAGCAGCCGCGACGCGCCGGCCTGAAGGTGGCGTTCGGCGGTGGCGCGATCCTTGAAACTGCCGGAGCACTCCAGCAACAGGTCGACGCCGAGCTCCCCCCACGGCAACGTCTCCGGTGCCTCGGCGTTGAGGACACGAATGGATCTGCCGTTGACGATCAGGCAGCCATTACCCGCTTCGACATGACCGGGGAAGCGCCCGTGGGTGGTGTCGTAGCGGGTCAGGTAGGCGATCGTCTCGAGATCGGAGCGCTCGTTGATGGCGACGATCTCCAGCGGTAGATCGGGGCGCTCGATCAGTGCCCGCAGGACGCTCTGGCCGATACGGCCGTATCCGTTGATGGCGACGCGGTAGGTCATGGGCGAGTCCGATAACCCGAGGTTGAGGGCGAGGTTCGAGGCCGTCCATCTTAGCGCATTCGCATCGGGCCAGCCGAGTCTGAGCCGGATGTCAGGCCAAAGCACTGGACGCGGGGGCGCTCGGCTCATAGTTTGAGACGATCTCTCTCCTGTCGGGAAGCTGCTTTGATCGTCGTTGCCATCGCCGCTGCCGTGGTTCTCGCGCCCTCGCCGCTCTTCGAGGGGGCAGCGTCGTGATGCGCCGCCTCGAGTCGCTGTCGTTCTACCTTTCCGCCACCGACTGCCTGGTCGAGGGCGAGGCCAGCGGCGTGGTCCTGACCCGCGCGATGCCCTGCCGGTTAGGGGAGGGCCCGCCAGAACGGGACGGGGCGGGCGGCGAGTCCGTCACCGGGCGAGCGCTGGTCGTTTCCTGCAGGTCGGGTTCGAGCGGCGCCGGCGCGGGACTGCTGGAAGCCATCCATGCCGACCAGGGGCCGGCACTGGTCGTGCTCGACCGTCCCGACCAGGCCGTTGCCCTGGAAGCCATCGTTGCCGAAGAGATACTGTCACGTTCGCTGCCGCTGGTGGTGCTGGACGATGCCCGCTTCGCCATGGCCCAGGCGACGCATCTCATCTCGCTCTATCGCGGCGGGCGGCTGGTCCTGAGCGGCCCCCGCCTGGCGGGGTTGGCCAGCGTCACCGCCGGCGGCGAACTGGGATACGAGTCGGCCCCCGTCACCGCCGCCAACGATGGCTTCGCGCTATCGCCGGAGGACCGGCGCTGTCTCGATGGCGGCGCCGGCCCGGCCGCCCAGGCCGCGATGCGGGTCGTCGTGCGCATGGCTCGCCTGCGTGGCGCTCGGGCGCTGCTCGACGTGGATCGCATGCATGTCGGCAGCGATATCGATGTCGGCCCGGTGGGCCTGGCCCTTGTCGCCCGCCTGGTCGAGTGGGGCGACGGGTTTCGCGTGCCGACGACGATCGGGGCGTCCGGCAAGGCGACGACGCGCTTCGCCGAGGCTTGCCGAGCGCTCGGTGGCATGCCGCTCAGCGACCCGGCGTCACTGCGAGCGAGCGCCGAGATGCCGTGGCCGCTCGCGCTCTGCGTGGCGATGGTCGGCCGGGCGCCCGCACCCTCCACCCACTGAGGTCGTCACGGCATCTCTGCGGCGATGGCATTGAGGCGCTCCGCCAGTGTCTCCGGCATCTCCATGGGCAGGAGATGCCCGTAGCCAGGAAAGACTTCCAGCTTGCCTTGGGGGAGGTGGGGCATCACCTCGGAGCGCTGGATGTCCGGTGGCAGCGACGGATCCCTGTCACCGACCAGCACCCAGGCCGGGTAGGGGAGCTTGCCGACGGTCTCGCGCCAGTCCTCGGCGTACGTCGTTTTCGGCCAGGCCCGCCATGCCGACGGATTGGCGTTGATGGCGTCTTCCACCGCCTGCTGGTAGAGCGCCGGCGGCAGAGACACTTCGCTGGCACCGTCGATGAACTGGCGTGCCTGGGCCTCGCTGAAATCGAAGTCGAGCTGGAACCGGTGTTCCTCCGCGCTGATCGACTGTGGCCCGGGTGGAGAGGGCGCGATCAGGATCAAGGCGCGCAGCCAGGCGGGGCGATCGGCGGCGACGGTCATCGCGATCCGACCGGAGAACGAGTGACCGACCAGGATGACGTCGTCGAGATCGGCGTCGTCGACACACTGCTCCACGTGGCGGGTCATCGAGGCGACATCGAATCCCGCCACGTCACTGGCGCGGCCGAAGCCGGGCATGTCCAGCGTGATCACCCGGTACCGCTCGTCGAGAAGCGGCAGGACCGCCTCCCACTCATGATGGGAACTGCCGAAGAAGTGCATGAGCACCAGCGTCGGGCTTCCCTGACCGCTGTCACTGGCTATCGTCATCGGGTCTCTCCTGTCGAGGCGTTGCCGTGTCCGGCGTTCCTTGCCGCGACCGTCGCAGCAGGCGACGGCCTGACTAACAGCGTAGCGGGATCTGCGTCGCTGTCAGGCATCGATTGGGGGCACGCCGCGATGCTCAGTCGAACAGATGCCAGACGAGAGGTAGCACGATGGCAGTGAAGGCACCCGTCAGGCTCATGCCCAGCGAAGCGAACGCGCCGGCGACGCTGCTGATCTCGAACGCGCGCACCGTGCCCAGGGCGTGTCCGTTGATGCCCAGTGCCAGGCCGATCAGTCGGGGGTCGCGAATGCGCAGGACCCGGCTGAGCCACTCCACGCCGAAAATGGCAGTGACGCCGGTCGTCAGCAGTGCCCCCATCAGCAGTGCCCGGGAGCCGCCGAGCTCTTCGGCCAGTCCGAGCGCGATGGGGGAGGTCACCGACTTGGGCGCCAGCGAGGCGAGCACTTCCGGCGGCGCGCCCATGACGGCGGCGATGATCACGGCGTAGCAGGCCGCCAGGGTCGCCGACAGCGGCAGCGTCAGCATGATGGGCTTCCACAGCGCGCGGATCTGCGGCAGTTGCTGGTAGAGCGGCACCGCCAGCGCGACGGTGGCCGGGCCCAGCAGCAGCATGAGCCAGCCGGCGCCGCGGTTGTAGTCGTCGATGCCGATGGGCAATAGCGCGATGACCGCGGCGATCAGGAGCGCCGCGATCAGCATCGGCGGGCACCAGGTGGGCCGATGCATCAGCTTGAACAGGCGGATACCGAGGAAATAGGCGCCGAGCGTGAGCGCGATGGCGGCGACCGGGGAGTCGAACCACTGTTGCGGCAGCTGCGAAAGCCGCTCGAGCCACTCATTCATCGCCGGCATTCCCCGGGACGTCGCTCGCGGGTAGATAGCGCCGCATCAGCAGCAGGCTCGACAGCACGCTGAGCAGCGTGCCTGCGATCAGCGCGGTCACGATGGCGATCCACTGGTCCGCGAACCGGCCGGCGACAAAGAATATCTCGACGACACCGGGCATGATCAATAGCGCCAGCATCGCGATCAGCGGCTGGCTGACGTGGACGACATCCGGGTTCATGCCACCCCGGTAGCCGAAGAAGAGCGTCAACAACAGCATCCCGATGACGCCGCTGGGCATCGGGAGATGGAACAGCTCCACCGCGGCCTGTCCCAGTAGCAGAAAGACCAGCAGCCATAAAAAGCCGCGCAGAACGGACATCCTGACAATCTCGCATCGCGTGAGGGACGAGCATCATAGCAAATGCCTGGCGTCGTCCCGTCGACCTGACCCGCCGCTCTGACCCCGGCCGGCGCTCAAGACTTTCCCATGACGATTTTCAGCCGTCGCCGGGATACGAAACGTGACAATCTGGGACGGCCCCCGTCAGGGCGTCCGATCGAGCAGACAGGCGATGCAGAAATGGTGCATGGGCGTGAACTGCGGCGCATAGTCGCTTATTCTTGGCGGTGATCTCTGGAAGCGCGGACAATTTTGCGGTGTTTCCTTAGAGGGTGTGCACAAATTCGGTGAGCGAAGACAGGACCAGGCAGGATCGGCGCAGACGGAGCGGGCGAGGCGTAATCGTACCCGAGGGTCAATGCTCCTTTTGAGGCCGATACGCCGTATTGTCGGGTGCAGCCATTGGGTGAACACGCTCTCAACGGCTAGTCGATGATCGCCGCGATAGAGAGGGGAGCTGGCGCCACGGGCAGCGGGTCGAGACCATGCCACGCAGCCATTATCGGTTAGCCATCTTTGGTAGACAGGGAAGCGGCCCAAGTCGAGATTTCCCGGATGATCCATCTTGAGGACAGAGGAAAAGCAACATGACCGATATTGCCAAGCTGCTGGGCAAGGAAGCAGACAGCCTACTCAGCTATACCTGCACGGGCTTCAAGAAAGAAGACCTGTATCTGCCGGGCCCCGACTTCGTCGATCGCGTCTTCTCCGACACCGATCGCAGCCCGCACGTGATGCGTAACCTGCAGACGCTGTTCAATACCGGTCGCCTGGGCGGTACCGGTTACCTCAGCATCCTGCCGGTCGACCAGGGCATCGAGCACTCGGCCGGTGCGTCGTTTGCTCCCAACCCGATGTACTTCGATCCCAAGAACATCGTCGAGCTGGCCCTGCAGGGCGGCTGCAACTGCGTCTGCTCGACGCTGGGGGTGCTCTCTTCGGTGGCGCGACGCTATGCGCACAAGATCCCGATGATGCTCAAGCTCAACCATAACGAGAGCCTGACGCTGCCGGCGATGTACGAACAGACCATGTTCGCGCAGATCGAGCAGGCCCATGACATGGGCTGCATCGCGGTCGGCGCCACCATCTACTTCGGTTCCGAGGACTGCCGTCGCCAGATCCAGGAAGTCAGCGAAGCCTTCGAGCGCGCTCACGAGCTGGGCATGGTCACCGTGCTGTGGTCCTACCTGCGCAACCCGGCGTTCAAGAAGGACGGTGTCGACTACCACGTCTCCTCCGACCTCACCAGCCAGGCGGTGCACCTGGCGGCGACCATCAAGGCCGACATCGTCAAGCAGAAGCTGCCCGAGAACAACGGCGGCTACAAGGCGATCGGCTTCGGCCATACCCACGACAAGGTCTACAGTGAGCTGACCAGCGATCACCCGATCGATCTGGCCCGCTACCAGGTGGCCAACTCGTTCATGGGGCGCGCCGGACTGATCAACTCCGGTGGTGGCTCCAAGGGGCACTCCGACCTGGGCGAAGCGGTTCGTACGGCGGTCATCAACAAGCGTGCCGGCGGCATGGGCCTGATCTCCGGGCGCAAGGCGTTCCAGAAGCCGCTGAACGAGGGTATCGAACTGCTCAACGCGGTTCAGGATGTCTACCTTTCCAAGGATGTCACCGTCGCCTGATCCCGGGTCCGGGATCGACGCTGGACGCAGGACGCCACGGAATCTCCGAAGCCCGGCCATCGCCGGGCTTTTTTCTGCCTCGATTTCAGGGAGTTGCACCGACCGACGGCATGCGACCTTGGTCTGGGGACTTAAGTTGAATTGTCTGACAAAGTCGCCTTCATTACCGTGCAAGACGTGTTGGATGATAACGCTATCATTTTGTCCCCACCGAGGTAGGGCGGCGCGAGTCGCGCCACTCGAGTGGGCAACGGTATGAGGGAGACGTGTCATGAAAGCGATTTGGAGCAAGACCTGTCTGGCGGTCGTGGCCAGTGCCGCCATCGGGATGTCGGCCTCGGCACAAGCCGCCGACGACTGTCCGCTGCCGGGCAACCTGCGCGTGGTGATCGGCTCGACCTCTACCGGGGGCGACACTTACCAGAACTCGAGCATCGTGGTGGATCAGTTGGCGGACAAGCTCGATATCAACGCCAAGGTCGATGCCGTCGGGGTGATGCCCGGCTTCCAGGCGCTGGAGCGCAGCCGTCACGGCAACACCGTGATGATCTTTCACGATGGCGCCTACCTGGGCAATCTCTACGGGGTGAACGGCTATCCCGATATCTTCGACAAGTTCATCGTCGGGCCGACCATCGCCATCAATCCGGGCAACGCCTATCTCGTGCCCAAGGATTCCCCTTATCAGTCGATGAGCGACATCATCGAGGCCGCGGGCGATGGCAAGCAGATCAAGGTCGCGATCCAACCGGGCAGCGTCTCGGAGATCGGGTTCTCGGCGCTCAAGAATGCCGTGCGCATGAAGTATCCCGGCAAGGAGGGCAATATCGTTGCCGTCAATACCGGCTCCCAGGCGGACAAGAACCAGCTGCTGTTCGACGGGGCGGTGGACGTGATCAACGGCTCGGTGCAGGCCAACGAGCAGTACACCCAACTGCCGGCGGATGATCAGAAGGCGATGCGCTTCGTCTGGATCACCGCGCGCGAGCAGACCATCGCCGAGACCGACGAAGCGGGCATGGGCGATACCACGCGCGAGCAGTTGCTGCAGTACGTGACGCCGAATGTCAGCGTACCGATGACCGCCGACCAGGACTTCACTTTCGACAAGGAGTTTTTCTTCCTCTACAACAAGGACATGGATCCCGCCGCGATCCAGTGTATCGACGACGCGCTGGCGGAGATCTACGACGAGGGCGAGATCCAGCAGCAGCAGAAGCGCTCGTTCTTCGTGCCGGACTTCAAGCCTTCCCAGGAAGCGGCCAGCTACCTGAAAGAGAAAAACGACCAGTACAAGACCATCATCAACGACCTGAAAGGTTGATCCTGTCGCGTACCGGCCGACTGACGTCGGCCGGTACGGCTCGTTCCCACCACTGAGACTGCCGGCGATGACCCGGCGCAGGAGCCGCTTTCCATGGAAAGCCAATGGCTGTCGCTGCTCGATGTGACCATCGATTTCGACCAATCGCATCTCTTCTTTCCGCGAATCGTCACCTGGATTCTGGTCGTACTGCTGGCGATCATCCTGATCACTCGCTACCGGCGGCTGGTGCCGGGGCTCAAGCACGCGGGGCGCGTTCTGGCCGGACGCGAGGGCGATTTCGACCACCGGCGCTTCTTCGGCACGCTGGCGCTGACCACGGCCTACTTCTATCTGATGGGCGTGTTGAGCGATGTGTTTCCCAACACCGGCTACAGCTTTCTGATCATGTCGGTGCTGTTCGTGTTTCTGCTCTCGCTGTTGTACGTGGATCGGCCGACGCGGCGCCTGTGGGTCATCCTGGTGCTGAATGCGCTGATCGCACCGACGCTGGCCTGGTACGTGCTGGCACAGCTTTTCCGCATCACCCTGCCCTGAGCCGCTGGCCCTCAACTCCTTCGCCCTGACTGCCGGAGACGTCTTTCATGGATATTCTGTCTCATCTCACGCCGATGTTCTTCGCGCTGATCGCCGCGGGGACCGCGATCGGCATCATCTTCGGCGCGATCCCCGGCATGACCGCCACCATGGCGGTGGCGGTCTGTCTGCCGCTGACCTACGCCTTCGGCCTCGAGAACGGCATCGCGCTGTTGCTGGGGCTCTACGTCGGCGGCATTTCCGGCGGGATGGTGCCGGCCGTACTGATCAACATCCCCGGCACGCCATCGTCGATCACCACCACCTTCGACGGCTATCCGATGGCCAAGCGGGGCGAGGGCGAGCGCGCGCTCAAGATCGGGATCGTCGCCTCGGTCTTCGGCGGGCTGTTCAGCGCCGCGGTACTGTTCTTCTTCGCGCCGTTGCTGGCGGACTTCGCGATCAAGTTCTCCTACGTCGAGAAATTCCTGATCATCCTGCTGGCGCTGACGGTCATCGCCTCGCTCTGTTCCAACATGCTGATGGGCGTGTTCAGCGGCGTGCTGGGGGTGTGGCTGAGCCTGATCGGCACCTACTCGATCACCGAGGGTGGCAACGGCGAGCCGCGGCTGATGTTCGACTTCATGCAGTACTACCTGATCGACGGCTTTTCGCTGCTGCCGGTACTGATCGGTATTTTCGGCCTGACCACCGTGCTGCTGGATGCCGAAAAGGGGTTCAGGGACGAGACCGGCCAGGGGCCGATTTCGCTCAAGAACGGTGCCAAGTTCCGGTTCGGCGTGTTCAAGGGCCAACTAACCAACCTGATACGCTCCTCGAGCATCGGCACCTTCGTCGGGATCCTGCCGGGCGTGGGGGGCAGTGCCGCTTCGGTACTGGCCTACAGTCAGGAGAAGAATTTCTCGCGGGACTCCTCGCAGATGGGCAAGGGCGCCCCGCAGGGGATCGTCTCGTCGGAGTCCTCCAACAACGCGCTGACCGGTGGTGCGCTGGTGCCGCTGCTGTCGCTGGGTATCCCCGGGGACTCCACCACCGCGATCCTGATCGGCGCGTTCACGCTCCAGGGCATCCAGGTCGGCCCGCTGTTCATCGGCAACAACCTCGATACCTGGTACCTGATGATCATCGCGCTGCTGGCGGCCAATGTGCTGATGTTCGGCATCATGTACTTCGCGATCCGCCATATCGCCAGGGTGATCGAGGTGCCGAAGTACATTCTCTATCCGCTGATCATCATGATGTGCGTCGTCGGTGCCTACGCCATCAACTACGGCATCATGTTCGATGTCTGGACGCTGCTGATCTTCGGCGTGTTCGGCTGGGTCGCCCACAAGATCGGACTGGAGACGGTGCCGCTGATCATCGGCTTCATTCTCGGCAAGTCGGCAGAGGTCTATTTCGTCAAGAGCCTGGAGTCATATGGCAACTATTCGATCTTCTTCACCAAGAGTCCGATCGCCGTGTGCCTGTGGGTATTGATCGCCGTGTCGCTGGCGTTCGCGATCTATCTGCGGGTGAGGAGTCGGCGCCAGGCCGCCGTCGAGAGCTGACCTGATCCCCCGTCGAACGGTTGAAACGGAACGAAAAAGCCCACGCCATCGGGGATGGCGTGGGCTCTTCAGTATGACACTGGTGGGCGCTCAGTCGACGCTCAGCTTACGCACCTGACTGAGGTTTTCCATCGTCGTCAGGCACGCCTCGGCGGCCTCGCGTCCCTTGGTGAGGAAGTGCTGCTGGAAGAATCCCAGATGCGCCTCATGCTCATGGAAGTGGTGCGGCGTCAGCACCGCGGAGAGCACCGGCACTTCCTGTTCGACCTGCAGTGACATCAGTGCGTCGATCACGGCGGTGGAGACGAAGTCGTGGCGATAGATGCCGCCGTCGACGACGAAGCCGGAGGCGACGATCGCGGCGTAGCGGCCGCTCTTGGCCAGCAGCTTGGCCTGGAGCGGAATCTCGAACACGCCGGGAACGGTGAAGGTATCGACTTGCTCGGTGGCAAAGCCGCGTTCGGCGACCGCTTCGAGGAAGGCAGCGTGGCAGTTGCCGACGATATCGCCGTGCCAGTCGGCACGAATGAAGGCGATGCGTTGCGACAGCGTCTGCGGCGAGAGCTGCGGCGGATAGGGCTGATTCATGGTCGTTTCCTATTGATCGGTGACCGAAGTCACGTTAACCAGAATCAGGGCTTCGGATCCGCTTGGGAGTCACGGGAGGCGGTTGGCGTGGGGGCGAACGGTGAATGTCACCGATAGCCGCGCGGCTGACCGAATCGTCGTTGCAAGGGAACCGTTCTCTTTCATCCGGACTATCACCGTCGGCTTCGGAGTCTCACCGAATCTGCTGACCTCGAAGGTGACACCTTCGAGCGCTCGCGGGCTGAGATACTGGCGTTCTTTTCACGCCGCATCATTACCGCCGGTGGGGACTTGCACCCCGCCCTGAGAACCGATCGCGGCGAACCGCAATCCGCCGATAGTTTACGCCGATCGCGGCGCGCGAGAAAGTCGAACGCGGTGGACCCTGTGGTATCGTGAGCCGGTCGAAGCGGCCGGCTGGGCGAGGGTGGGACGCGCCCGTCACGGGCCGTTCAAGACCGATCTTCTCAACACTCGATCTTCTCAAACTATGGAAGCGTGCATGAACGAGCGCAACGAGAACGCCGATATCGCTCTGATGACGGAAATCGCCACCCTCTACTACACCGAGGGTGAGACCCAGGAGGTCATCGCCAATCGATTGGGGATCTCACGGGTCAAGGCGGGACGCCTGCTCAAGCGCGCGCAGGCGGAAGGCATCGTCGACGTTCGTGTGCGCCAGCATCCCGCCGTCAGCGCGGAGATCGAGCAGGCGCTGAAACGGCGCTTCGGGGTCAAGCGCGCCCTGATCGCGCTCGATCACGCCGATGCCGACGTTCAGCGCGCCAACGTGGCCAGCCTGGTGGCCGATCATCTCTCGCGACAGCTGAGCGAGGGGGCGATCGTCGCCGTCGGCATGGGGCGCAATGTCGGTGCGGTGGCGGACAACGTGTTCGAGCAGGGGCAGCGGCAGTGCTCGTTCGTCTGCGCCATCGGCGGTTCGGTGCGGGCGGGGGAGTACATGAACCCGGACCATATCTGCCGCCGCCTGGCGATCAAGTTCGGCGGCGACAGCGAGACGCTCTACGCGCCAGCGCTGGTGCAGAACCTCGAGCTGCGCGACGCCATGTACGAGAACCCGACCATTCGCCAGACCCTGGATCGCGCCCGGCGCGCCGATCTCGCCCTGATCGGTATCGGCGATCTCAGCGAGAACAGCAACATGGTGCGGATGGGCTGGTTCACCCCCCAGGAGACTGCCGAGGCGCGGCTCTCCGGCACGGTCGGCGACATGATGGGCTACGACTTCATCGACATCTACGGCCGGCCGTCGATGACGCCGATGCAGGGCCGCGTGATCGGCCTGACCATCACCGATCTGGCCCGGATCCCCGACGTGATCGCCATCGCCGCCGAGAACACCAAGGCGGCCGGTATCCTCGGCGCGCTGCGCACCGGGGTGATCGACACCCTCGCCACCAGCGTCACCAACGCCCACACCATTCTGCGCCTGGACGAGGCGACCCGGGTCGACGACAAGTCCGATTGAGCGCTGGCTGAGACCGGAGCGTTCCTCAGCGGCCGAGCCGCCGTGTCGCGAACCCTCCAACGAAAAACGCCCGGCCAACAGGCCGGGCGTCTGGTTGGACGCTATCGGGTGTGACGATCAGCCCAGCAGCTTCTCGGCGCGGGCGACGACCTTGTCGACCGTGAAACCGAAGTGCTTGAACAGATCGCCGGCCTTGGCGGACTCGCCATAGGTGGTCATGCCGATGACGTCGCCATCGAGGCCCACGTACTTGTACCAGGTCGACGGGATGGCGGCTTCGACCGCCAGACGCTTGCGCACGTCGCCCGGCAGCACCGACTCGCGATAGCTCTCGTCCTGCTCGTCGAAGGCGCTGGTGCAGGGCATGGAGACCACGCGGACCTTCTTGCCCTTGCCCTCGAGTTCGGTGGCGGCGTCCATCGCCAGGCCCACTTCGGAACCGGTGGCGATCAGGATCAGCTCCGGCTTGCCGCCCTCGGCTTCCTTGAGCACGTAGCCGCCGCGACGAATCTGCTTGAGCTGCTCGTCGTCGCGCGGCTGGGCCGGCAGATCCTGGCGCGAGAAGATCAGCGCCGTGGGGCCTTTCTCCCGCTTCAGGCCCTCGACCCAGGCCGCCGTCGTCTCGGTGGCGTCACACGGGCGCCACGTTGCCAGACCGGGCAGATTGCGCAGGTCGGCCAGCTGCTCGATCGGCTGGTGGGTAGGGCCATCTTCGCCGAGACCGATGGAGTCGTGGGTGAAGACGTGAATGATGCGGGTATGCGACAGCGCCGACATGCGCACGGCGTTGTGCATGTACTCCATGAACACCAGGAAGGTCGCGTCGTAGGGAATGAAGCCGCCGTGGGTGGCGATGCCGTTGGCGATCGCGCCCATGCCGAACTCGCGCACGCCGTAGTGCAGGTAGCCGCCGTCGAAGTCTTCCTTGCTGATCGCCTTGGCGCCTTTCCACAGGGTCAGGTTGGAGGGGGCGAGGTCGGCGCTGCCGCCGAACAGCTCGGGCAGGTCCGGTCCCAGCTCGTTGAGGACGCCCAGCGAGGCCTTGCGCGAGGCGGTGGTCTCGGATTTCTCCTGCGCCGTCTTGATCAGGGCATCGCCGTCGAAGTTGGCCGGCAGCTCGCCGTTGTAGCGACGTTTCAGCTCCTTGGCCAGTTCCGGGTAGGCCTGCTCGTAAGCCGCCAGCTTGGCGTCGTACTCGGCTTCGCGTTTCTGGCCCTGCTCGCGGGCGTCCCACGCCGCGTAGTAGTCGTCGGGAATCTCGAACGCCGGATATTCCCAACCCAGCTCCTTGCGCGCGGCCGCGACTTCGTCTTCGCCGAGGGCGGCACCGTGGCTCTCCTCCTTGCCCGCCTTGTTGGGCGAACCGAAGCCGATCACGGTCTTGCAGATGATCAGGGTCGGCTTGTCGGTGACACGCTTGGCTTCCTCGATGGCGGCGTTGATCTGCTCGGCGTCGTGGCCGTCGACGTCGCGCACCACGTGCCAGTGGTAGGCCTCGAAGCGCTTGGCGGTGTCGTCGGTGAACCAGCCCTCGACCTCGCCATCGATGGAGATGCCGTTGTCGTCGTAGAACACGGTCAGGTTGCCCAGACCCAGGGTGCCGGCTAGCGAGCACGCCTCGTGGCTGATCCCCTCCATCAGGCAGCCGTCGCCGGCGAAGACCCAGATGCGGTGGTCGACGATATCGTGGCCGTCACGGTTGAACTGCGCCGCCAGAGTGCGCTCGGCGATGGCCATGCCGATACCGTTGGCCAGGCCCTGGCCCAGCGGCCCGGTGGTGGTCTCGATACCGGGCGTGTAACCGTGTTCCGGGTGACCGGGGGTCTTAGAACCCAACTGGCGGAAGTTCTCGAGCTCCTTCATCGGCAGGTCGTAACCGGTCAGATGAAGCAGCGAGTAGTGCAGCATCGAGCCGTGACCGTTGGAGAGAATGAAACGGTCGCGATCTTCCCAGTCCGGGTTGGCGGGGTTGTGCTTGAGATGGTCGTTCCACAGCACTTCCGCGATATCGGCCATGCCCATCGGCATGCCGGGGTGGCCGGAGTTGGCCTTCTGCACGGCGTCCATGGAAAGCGCGCGGATGGCGTTGGCTAGCTGACGACGAGATGGCATTGGCTTTCGGATCCCCTAGATCGTAAATGGATGATGTCGCGAGACGCGATCTGGCACTCGGTTCGACACGGCAATCAAGTCTAACGTGGCATCAAGTCTAACGTGGCTGTTCAGTTTAGCGCGGATGGTCAATCCGGTGCGGAGGATTCGCTCCCCGCGGCTGATCCGTTTGACGCGAGCAGCGAGGCTTCGTTCACGATCGCCTCGAACGCGGCCGGATCGTGGGCGAAACGCCCCAGGAACAGACCATCGACCTTTCCCGCCAGGCGGGTCAACAGGTCGGGGCCGGCGCTGCCACCATAGATCACCCTAGCAGACGGGTGCGTGGAGAGGTGATCCCGCAACCCCTGGCAGACCGCTGCAATGTGTGCCAGTGATGCCGGTTCCGAGGCACCGATCGCCCAGTGCGGTTCATAGGCGACCACCAGCGGCTGCGAGCGCTGATCCGGCGTTGCCAGCGACAGCGCCGAGTCGATCTGGTGCCGGCAGTCGGCAATGGCATCGCGCGGCTCGCCATGGTCGGCTTCACCGATGCAGAGCACCGGTATCAGCCCCTGCGCCAGGGCGATCCGTGTCTTGGTGGCAACGACAGCGTCATCTTCCGCGAACAGGCGCCGGCGTTCGGCATGGCCGATCTCGACATAACGACAGCCCATCTCGGCCAGCATGGCCCCGCTCACCTCGCCAGTATAAGCGCCGGGTGGTGCCTGATACAGGTTCTGGCCACCCACGCCGACTGGCGTGTCGGCGAAGCAATCGAGCACCGGGGCGAGCGCCGGGAAGCTGGGCAGCACGAACAGCGACACCCGGCCGTCGACGACGGCCGGGTGATGGGCGAGAAGGGTGGCGATCCGGCGACACCACTCCAGGGTCTGGGCATAGCCGAAGTACATCTTGAAGCTGATGCCCAGGGTGATCGGGGCTTGAGCCATGGCGTCCTCGCGGTTGTCTAGCCTTGGGCCATCGAGAACGGGATCACCGGTCGATGACGGGTTGAATGGCGGCGACGATCAGGGAGAGCGAGACCGCGCCGGGATCCGGCGTGCCGAGGCTCTTCTCGGCCAGCGGGCGGGCGCGCCCCATCTTCGGCCGGAGCTCGGAGGTGGCGGTCGCCGCCGCTTCGCAGGCCTCGACGGCCTTGCGCCATGCCGTCGCCAGATCGTCGCCGGCATCCACCGCCTGTTCGAGCGCCTCGCTGAACGGCGCCAGCGCATCGACCAGCGTCTTGTCGCCCAGCTTGGCCTTGCCGAATGCCATCACGTCATTCTTGGCCTTGGTGATGCCTTCGGCATAGTGCGCCGGGGTTGGCGCGTCGTCGTCGCCGAGCGTCACGCTGAGGGCATTGAGCATGACGCCCCAGATCGCGCCGGAGGTGCCGCCTGCGCGATCCGACCACGCCTCGGCGGCCATGCGCAGCAGCGTGCCGGCCCCGGCACTGCGGCTCACCGCGTCTTCCGCGGCCAGTTCCGCGGCGACCGCCCCGCGCTGCATGCCGATGCCATGGTCGCCATCCCCGGCAATGGCATCGAGTCGTCCCAGCTCCTCCACCTTCTGGTCGATGATCTTGCGCGTCGCGCTCAACGCCTGATAGAGGCAGCGCGCGGTAGCGATCGACGCTTCGCTGGCGGGTGGAATGGCATCGGCATCCGGGATGTCCAGCTCCGAGGCGTCGATCGGCGGGGCGGCCTCGAGACTGCCCTTGCGATAGGCCGGCGCATCGGCCGGCGCCTTCCACAACCGCTCCAGCTCGTCGTCGAGCCAGAACAGCGTCAACGAGGCGCCCGCCATGTCGAGACTGGTGACCAGTTCCCCCACTTCCGGCTCGACGATCTCCAGGCCGGCTTCCGTCAGCAACTGATTGACCCGCCGATAGACCACGAACAGCTCTTCGTACTTGATCGAGCCCAGGCCGTTGAGCAGCACCGAGGCCTTGGCCCCCTCGACACTGCCGACCCCGTCCGGGATCTCCTCCATCAGGTGAGAGACGAGCAGCTCGGCGAGAGCGTCGGCGCTGGGAACGTCCTGCTCGCTGATCCCCGGTTCGCCGTGGATGCCCAGGCCCACCGCCATCTTGCCGGCGGGTACGTGGAACAGCGCATCCTTCGCACCCGGCAGCGTGCAGCCGTCGAACGCCACGCCCATGGAGCGGGTGCGCAGGTTGGCCGCGCGGGAGACGCGTACCACTTCTTCCAGCGAATAGCCGGCCTCGGCCGCTGCCGCTGCGATCTTGAAGACGGTCAGGTCGCCGGCGATGCCGCGACGCTTGTGCAGCTCGTCCTGGCCGGCGCTGGAGACATCGTCGATGACCGCGACGATCTCGCAGGGGATGCCCTCGCGGATCAGGCGCTCCCGGGCCTGGCCGAAATGCAGCACGTCGCCGGCGTAGTTGCCGAAGCTGAGCAGCACGCCGGCGCCATTGTTGGCTGCCTTGCAGACGTTGTAGACCTGCTGTGCCGACGGCGAGGCAAACAGATTGCCGATTACCGCGCCATGCGCCAGGCCCTGGCCGACCAGCCCCGCGAAGGCGGGGTAGTGGCCGGAGCCGCCGCCGATGACGACGGCGACGGTGCCCGGTTCGCTGCGGGTGCTGCGGATGACCCCGCCGGGTACCTGGCAGACCCGCTGCGCATGCGCGGCGACGAACCCCTCGGTCGCTTCGTCGACGAAATTCACAGGATCGTTGTAAAGACGTGTCATGGCCGACGCTCCCGGCGATTGAGATGTGTGCCAGGCCATGGACGATCGCTGTCCGGATCTGGCCTGATGAAAATATGATCCGATGGTGCACATTTGGTTGTCTATGACGCTCGGGACCATCATAGCGACCGGAAAGGGCGCGGATATGCGACTTTGGTGGTGATATCGCATCGTTCCATCTCGTGGCTCGAGCGTGATTCTCTCGGCTTGCCAGCGGCTTTGACGCCGATTCTTGCGTCGGTGACGCCGTTTGATACACGACTTTTTGCTCATATGAGATGTTATTGTTCATATGAACAATGTGTGGCTATGATGACGCCGTCGACGTTCGACGCCATTGAGAGCATGGGAGGTGAGTGATGGCAAAGCAGTGGCGAGTGGCGCTGGGGTGTGACGAGGCGGCGTATGAGATGAAGCAGGCGATGATCGAGCATGTCCGGGCGCTGGGGCACGAAGTCGAGGACTTCGGCACCCACGAGGCGAAGCCGGTGCTCTATCCGGACATCGCGATCGAGGTCGCGGAGGCGATTGCCGAGGGTCGCTACGATCGCGGCGTCCTGATGTGCGGCACCGGCATTGGCGTGGCGATCTCCGCCAACAAGGTGGCCGGCATTCGCGCCGCCCAGGCTCACGACACCTACTCCGCCGAGCGCGCTCGAAAGAGCAATGATGCCCAGATCGTCACCATGGGCGCGCGCGTCATCGGTATCGAGTTGGCCAAGACGATCGTCGAGAGCTTCCTGAGTAACGAGTATGAGCCCGGCGGTCGCTCGCAGCCCAAGGTGGACCGGATCGAGGCTTACGAGCGTGAGCATCGCTGAGTCGGGTTGAAGGCTCGGCGTGCCGCCCGGTGTTTTCAGCGGGATGGCTGGACGGTCGACGGTCTCGATATGGGGTGGGAGGTAAAGGCTGCTGCATGGTGATCATATGATCATGAGGAAATGAGCGCCCGATTTTGCCTTGTTTTGATGCGTCGTCGTGCTGAAATTTATTAAGCCAATGAAATTGAAGTGAAAAAAGGTGGCTTTCATCGCAGCCACTGAAGCCTGCCTTGTTCAGTTTGCAAGCCAAGCGGTGAGTGATGGTGACATGAGGTGTTCATGTGAACTCCATGTGTCTCATTTGAATGGTGGTTTGGATCATTGCGGAGGGTTCTTCATGAAAATCGTCAAGGCGAGTCTGGCACTGGCACTCGGCATTCTGGCATCCGCGGGAGTGGCTTCATCGACCCTCGCCGCCGAGGGTCCGGGGACCGAGAAGCACGATAGCTATCGTTTCGTGGTGGTGCCGAAGGTGGTCCACCCCTGGTTCGACAAGGTCAATCAGGGTGCGCAGCAGGCTGCTGCTGCCATCAAGGCGCAGACCGGATCCGACGTGGAGATCCAGTACTCGGCTCCCCAGAGCGCCAACGTCGCCCAGCAGAACGAGATCATCGAGCGTGCCATCTCGACGCGTCCCGACGGGATCATCGTCGATCTTCTCGATCCCAGCGGCAACCGCACCGTGCTGGAGGAGGCCCAGGAGCAGGGGATTCCGATCACGCTGTTCGATTCGATCAACCCCGAGGGAATGAATCTGACCACCGTCGGCAGCGATTTCTGCGAGCAGGCCGAGATGGCGGCCAACCGCCTGATCGAGCTGTTGGATGGAAAGGGCAAGGTGGCAATCATGATGGGCGTGCCCACGGCCCCCAATCACGCCGAGCGGGCGCGCTGCGCGCAGGCCGTGTTTGACGCGCACGAGGGTATCGAGGTTGTCGCGACCGGCGTCGACAACGATGACATCAATACCGCGCAGCAGCAGGCCTCCGCGATCATGCAGGCCAACCCCGACCTCGATGGCTGGGTGGCGTCGGACGCCGCCGGACCGGTCGGTATCGGCCAGGCGATCAAGGAGGCCGACAAGGTCGGCAAGGTCCAGTTGGTCGGTCTCGATGACCTCAGCCAGATGCTGGTGTTGATCAAGGAGGGCGTGGCGGACTCCTCGTCGGCTTCGCGCCCGACCATGCAGGGCTACTGGTCGGTGATCAACATGTGGCAACTGGCTACCGGGGCGATCACGCCCAATCACATCGATACCGGTAACGTCATGATCACGCCCGATAACGTCGACTCCTTCATGGAGTGAGGCCCAGGGCGCCCCCGCCGGCAGCGATATCTCCGGCGGGGGCGGTTATGGTGATTCAACGCGAGAGTCCACGGGAGGCGACGATGGCTTACTTGCATGTCGACCATGTCAGCAAGCGTTTTCCGGGCGTCAAGGCGCTGGATGACGTCGTGCTCGAGATCGAGATGGGCCGGGTGCATACGCTGGCGGGGGAGAATGGCGCGGGGAAGTCGACGCTGGTCAAGATCCTGACCGGCACCGAGAAGCCATCCCAGGGGCGGGTGATGATCGACGGTCAGGATGCGTCGAGTCACGACCACCTGCACAAGACCATTGCCTATGTCCCCCAGGAGATCAACCTGTTCGGCAACATGACCGTTGCCGAGAACCTCTTCATGCCGTTCTCGCGCTCCCGGCGCGGGGGCTGGCTATTCAGGCGTGGCGAGCTGGAGCGTGCGGCGCAGACCTGGCTCGATCGATTCAAGATCGCGGCCAGCCCCGGAGACAAGGTGCGCCATATCTCGATCTCCGATCAGCAGCTGCTGCAGATCGCGCGGGCCTGTACCAACGAGTCGATGAAGATCCTGATCCTCGACGAGCCGACCTCTTCGCTGACGGAGACCGAGGTCGAGCGCGTCTTCCGCGTGGTGCGGGATGTGGTGGCCTCGGGGTGCGGTGTCGTCTTCATTTCGCACAAGTTCGACGAGATGTTCGCCATCAGCGACACCATCAGCGTGTTGCGTAACGGTCGCAAGATCGAGACGCGGCCGGCGTCGCAGCTGGATGACCGCCAACTGGTCTCGCTGATGTCGGGGCAGGAGGTCAAGACGGACAGCCGCCTGCAGCCGGAGGGCGGGAGCGGAGAGGTGATGCTGCGAGTCGAGGGGCTCTGCGGGAAACGATTCGAGGATGTCTCGTTCACCTTGCGGCGCGGGGAGATTCTGGGATTTGCCGGCCTGGTCGGAGCTGGCCGCTCCGAAGTGATGCAGACGCTGTTCGGCTTTCTGCCGGCCCGGTCCGGGACGGTCCAGCTGGAGGGGGAGGCGTGGCGGCTGGGGGATACGCACTACTCCATTCGCCACGGTCTCTTCTATCTCTCCGAGGAGCGCAAGTATCACGGCATCTTTCCCGGCCAGAGCGTGCGCCGCAATATCGGCATGGCATTGCTGCGCGCCACCGCCCGCCACGGGGTGATCGATGCCCGCCGGGAGCGGGCACGGGTCGGCGACATCGTGCGCGACTACGACATCAAGACGCCGACCATGAACAAGAACATCGCTTTTCTGTCGGGCGGCAATCAGCAGAAGGCGATCATCGGGCGCGCCATGGCCTGTGACCCTCGCATACTGATCTTCGACGAGCCGACCAAGGGGATCGATATCCGCACCAAGATGGAGATCTATCGGTTGATGAAGGTGCTGGCGGAGCGTGGCGTGGGAATCATCCTGGTGTCTTCGGAGATGGATGAGCTGCGGCGCTGCGCCAATCGCATCATCACACTCTACGAAGGGAAGGTCAGCGGAGAGTTTCATATCGATCAGGCCAGCGGAGACGCGCTGGTCGGAGCCATCCACGGTCATGGGGGAAGCGGGCATGCTGCGTAAGGCAATGGGGTTCATGGTCAGCAATCCCCTGAGTGGCGTGGTGGGGGTGTTGGCGCTCATCGTGGTGGTGGCGTCGCTGCTGTCGGAAAATTTCCTGAACAGCTACAACCTGGTCATCATCGCCAGGTCGCTGGCCTTCATCGGCATGATCACCATCGCGCAGTCGATGTTGATGATCCTGGGGGAGCTGGACCTGTCGCTCGGCGCCATCGGTGGCTTCTGCGGCGTGATCGGCGGCATCCTCATGGTCAAGCTGGGGCTGAATCCGTGGCTGGCATTCGCGCTCTGCCTGGTGATCGGGGCACTGTTCGGGCTGCTCAACGGCCTGCTGGTGACGCTGCTCCGGCTCCCCTCGCTGGTGCTGACGATCGGCATGGCGGGGGTCTACGGCGGACTCAACCTGGTCATCACCAAGGGGGTGGCGATCACCGGCATTCCCGCCGACATCGGGTTTCTCGGCAGCGGCAAGTGGGCCGGCCTGCCGGTGCCGTTCTGGATCATGCTGCTGTTCCTGGTCGTGGCCTGTTTCATCACGCTGAAGACCCCGTTCGGGCGCTACATGTATGCCGTCGGCAGCAATCTGTCGGCCGCCAGGATGCTGGGCATTCGCGCCGATCGTGTTCGTCTGGGCGTGTTCGCCTTCGCAGGCTTTCTGGCGGCGCTGGCCGGCATGCTGATGGTCGCCCGGCTCGGCTCGGCACAGCCCTCCATCGGGGATTCGTGGGTGCTGGGGCCTATCGCCGCCTCGGTGATTGGCGGGGTGCCGACCACGGGCGGCATCGGTACGCCGCTGGGGGCGATCTTCGGCGCGGCGATCATCGGAGTGATCGAGAACGTGATCGTGCTGCTGGGCATCTCCCCGTACTGGCAGTCGATGGTGAGCGGCGCCATCGTGGTGATCGCGATCTCGCTGGACTCCATTTCCCGGCGCTATTTCAAGCGCGATTGACCGGCCCGGCAGCCGGGCCGCTGTCGCGGTCCGGCTGTGGCACGGCCCCCGGCCGGATGCCCGACACCGACCTTCTCCTTTCTCATGGGCAGTGGCTCCACCCGAGCCTCTCCGCTGCCGTCGCTCACGATCACGATCGTGCGTTTCGATCCTTGCGGTGATCATATGATCTTATTTAGATCATTCTAACGCATTTTGTTTCCAATCGATTTCTCGAATCTTGCCGCCAACCCGACGATAACTTTAGTCGTAAGAAGTCAAATGAATTCATTTTAAATCTATGTTTATCAACAAGATGAAAATCATTTGGCTAAAGTCTTAGGGTGTGTTCCCGCTCTGCGTATTGATGTCTTTTCCGCTGCTGGGCTAAAAACATATGACCAAATATTGATCATGTGTTTAAGCGCAGGAGATCTTCCATGAGCGACGCCACTGCGACATCCACCCAAGCGACTTCCCACGACGACATCCCCCGCACGATGAAAGCGGTGGTTGCCTACGCACCCAACGATTATCGCTACGAAGAGGTGCCGGTCCCCGAGATCGAGGACAAGGAGATCCTGGTCAAGGTCGAGGGGTGCGGCATCTGCGCCGGGGACATCAAGTCCTACGACGGCGCGCCCAGCTTCTGGGGTGACGAGACCCAGCCCGCCTATATCAAGGCACCGATGATTCCGGGGCACGAGTTCATCGGCCGGGTGGTCAAGGTCGGTTCCCAGGTCGAAGGCTACGCCGTCGGCGATCGGGTGATCTCCGAGCAGATCGTGCCGTGCTGGAACTGTCGCTTCTGCGGTCGGGGGCAGTACTGGATGTGCGAGAAACATGACCTGTACGGCTTCCAGAACAACGTCAACGGCGGCATGGCCGAGTACATGAAGTTCACCAAGGAGGCGATCAACTACCACGTCCCCGAGGAGCTGCCGCTGGAGAAGGCGATCCTGATCGAGCCTTACGCCTGTTCGCTGCACGCGGTGCAGCGCGCCAAGATCGAACTGGGCGACGTGGTGGTGCTCTCCGGCGCCGGCACCCTGGGGCTCGGCATGGTCGGTGCGGCCAAGAAAGCGGGCGCCGAGAAATTGATCGTGCTCGACCTGTTCGACGACCGCCTGGAACTGGCCAGGAAATTCGGCGCCGACCTGACCCTAAACCCCAAGCGCGACGATGTGGTCTCGATCATCAAGGAGATGACCGAGGGTTACGGCTGCGACGTCTACATCGAGGCGACCGGGCATCCCAAGTCGGTGGAGCAGGGGCTGTCGATGATTCGCAAGCTGGGGCGTTTCGTCGAGTTCAGCGTGTTCAAGGATCCGGTCAGCGTCGACTGGAGCATCATCTCCGACCGCAAGGAGCTCGACGTGCTGGGTTCCCACCTCGGCCCGTACTGCTATCCGCTGGTCATCGAGGGGATCCGCAACGGCGACTTCCCGACCGAAGGTGTGGTGACTCACAAGCTGCCGCTGGAGAAATACGAGGAAGGCTTCGAGCTGATGAAGAGCGGATCGAAGTCACTGAAGATCGTGCTGATCCCCTGATTTCGGCGCGGCGACGACGGTTGCCCCGGCGCCGCGCAGACGAAGACAGCGGTATCAGGAAAGAGGGCTCGAAGCGATGAGTACAACAGTTGCCAGTCGGCCAGCGGCGCCGGGCAAGCTGAAAGGGCGCCTGATCATCGGCGCCTGCGTGGTCGTGGTGCTGGCGGCGATGGCCTGGGATACCACGGTGGTCGAGATCGGCCACGAGGCGGAGTTGGCCGGCGGCTTCTCCGCCGAGACCTATGGCGGGGAGCACTTCCCGGCGATTCAGGCGAGCGTCGAGGAGCGTGCCGTCGATGCCGCCGAACTGGCGTCGGCGGTACTCGCGGATTCGACGGCGGCGGGTCAGAAGTACGGTGTCGGCGACGGCTTCGGCCCGGTGGTGCCGGTCACTTTCAGCGGGACATTCGGTGAGGGGCGTTCAGGCATCTATAGCGTCGACGCCAAGGGCGTGCCCGACGAGATCACGCTGCGCGTGCAGACCGGCCCGGCGATCAATGGTACTGACCTGCGCGACGCCACCGGCGAGATCTCGTTCGGCGAGTTTGCCAACCAGATCGAGTATCAGAACGCTGGCGCCTCGATCAACGACGCCATGAAGAAAGCCGTGCTGGCGGGCATCGATACCGCCGATCTGAGCGGCAAGACCGTCAGCGTGACCGGCGTGTTCAAGCTGATCAATCCCAAGAACTGGCTGGTGACCCCCGTCAGCATGGAGGTGCAGTGATGGCTTCCTCCTCGAATCGGCCTGCTCCCGCCGGTGAACCGGTCGACGATGTGGTGCTGTCGGCGCGGGATGTCGCCAAATCGTTCGGCAGCGTGCATGCGCTCAAGACGGTCAACTTCGACGTCTATCGCGGCCAGGTGACCACCCTGTTCGGCGAGAACGGGGCCGGCAAGTCGACGCTGATGAAGATCCTGTCCGGGGTGATCCAGCCGACCTCCGGCGAGATCGTGCTGGAGGGTGAGCCGGTGCGGTTCGCCTCGACCACCGATGCCCAGCGCCTGGGCATTTCGATCATCCATCAGGAGCTGAGCCTGGCGCCCAACCTGAGCGTTCGCGACAACATCTTCATGGGCCGCGAGATCAAGGGGCCTGCCGGTATCGACTATGCCGAGGAGGCGCGTCAGACCCGGGCGTTGATGGAGGAGCTCGACGAGCCGATCGATCCGCTGACGCCGGTGGAGGACCTGCGCCTGGGCCAGCAGCAGATCGTCGAGATCGCCCGCGCGCTGTCGGTGAATTCGCGCATCCTGATCATGGACGAGCCGACCTCGGCGCTGTCGGCGACCGAGGTCGAGGTGCTGTTCCGGGTGATTCGCGACCTCAAGAGCCGAGGCGTCTCGATCGTCTACATCTCCCACCACCTGGAGGAGGCGCTGCTCATCACCGACCACGCCGTGGTGCTGCGTGACGGCGTGATGACGGCCTATGCCCGGCGAGCGGACATCGATCTGGAGTGGATCGTGCGCAACATGGTCGGCGAGAACTTCGATCTCGGCTCGCCGCCGACCGGTCACGCCATGGGCGACGTGGCGCTGTCGCTCGAGGATGTCAGCGTCGCCGATACCGCGGTGCCGGACCGCTCGGTGGTCGACCATCTGTCGCTGGAGGTGCGCGCCGGCGAGATCGTCTGCATCTATGGCCTGATGGGAGCCGGGCGCACCGAGCTGCTCGAGTGCGTGGCCGGCCGCGTGCCGCTCAGCGGCGGCCGGGTGGTGCTGGAAGGCGAGGACGTCTCGCACCTGAGCATCGCCGAGCGAATCGCCAAGGGCCTGGTGCTGGTGCCGGAAGACCGGCAGCGCGATGGTCTGGTGCAGACCATGTCGGTGGGCGAGAACCTGTCGCTGGCCAGCATCAAGGCGTTCACCCGCTGGCTGCTGACCTCGGGCAGCCGCGAGCGCGGCGTGGTCGACGAGTCGATCGCCAATGTCCATATCAAGACCGACGGGCCCAGGGCCGAGATCGGTTCGCTCTCCGGCGGCAACCAGCAGAAGGTGGTGATCGGCAAGATGCTGGCGACCCATCCCCGGGTGGTGGTGCTCGACGAGCCGAGCCGCGGTATCGACATCGGGGCCAAGGCCGAGGTGTTCAAGCTGCTGGCGGAAGGGGCCGCCAAGCAGGGGCTGGCGGTGATCTTCTCCACTTCCGAAGTCGGCGAATGCCTGAGCATCGCCCACCGCATCGTGGTGATGAGCCGCGGGCACATCGCGGCGGAGTTCGGCGCCGACGCCTCCAAGGAGCAGATCATGGCCGCCTCGGGCGAGGCCGTGGTCGCGTGAGCGCTTTTACTCGAAGGGAGTTTTGATTATGTCCAAGCACAGCCAAGCGCCAGCGCGCCAGGGTGGTGGCTTCGATCTGGGGCGAATGCTGCTCGAGGGTCGCGCCTTCTTCGCCCTGATCGCGATCATCATCATCTTCTCGGCGCTGTCGCCGGTCTATTTCTCGACCAACAATTTCCTGACCATGTCGTCCCATGTGGCGATCTTCGGGCTGCTCTCCATCGGCATGCTGCTGGTGATCCTGACCGGCGGCATCGATCTGTCGGTGGGCTCGACCCTGGGCCTGTGCGGGGTGGTCGCCGGCTTTCTGATGCAGGGCGTGACGCTGGATGCGTTCGGCGTGACCCTCTATCCGCCGGTCTGGGTGGTGGTGCTCCTTACCTGTGGGGTCGGGGCCTTCATCGGCGCCATCAACGGCGTGCTGATCGCCTACTTCAAGGTGCCGGCGTTCGTCGCCACCCTGGGCCTGCTCTATGTGGCCCGCGGCGT
This sequence comes from Salinicola lusitanus, assembly GCF_003206045.1. GTDB lineage: Bacteria > Pseudomonadota > Gammaproteobacteria > Pseudomonadales > Halomonadaceae > Salinicola > Salinicola lusitanus. Next base: position 40,114 of record NZ_PZJM01000008.1, on the reverse strand, counting down.
GGCGCTGCTGATGACCGACGGCCTGACCTACAACAACCTCGGCGGCGATCCGGCGCTGGGCAATACCGGTTTCGACTGGCTCGGCTTCAATCGCCTGTTCGGTGTGCCGGTGGGCGTCTGGGTGCTGGCGATCGTCGCGGTCGTCACCCTGCTGGCGCTGGCGCGCACGCCGTTCGGGCGCTGGGTCTACTCCACCGGTGGCAACGCCCGCGCCGCGGAGCTCTCCGGGGTGCCGGTCAAGCGGGTCCAGGTTTCGGTCTATGTGCTCTCCGGCATCTGTGCGGCGATCGCCGGGCTGGTGCTGTCGTCGCAGCTCACCTCCGCCGGCCCCACCGCCGGCACCACCTACGAGCTGACCGCCATCGCCGGCGTGGTCATCGGCGGGGCGGCGCTGACCGGTGGCCGCGGTACCGTGCGCGGCACGCTGCTGGGGGCCTTCGTGATCGGCTTTTTGTCCGATGGTCTGGTCATCATCGGCGTCTCCTCATATTGGCAGACCGTCTTTACCGGTGCGGTGATCGTGCTGGCGGTGCTGCTCAACAGCATTCAGTACGGCGGTCGCCGGAAGCGCGTGGCCAAGCCCGCGGAACCGAAGGCACCCGACAATCCCTCTTCTCCGTCCTCGAGCGGCAACGCCGCGCGCGTGACCTCCGAGGCGGAAAGTACGGCCGGTAAACCGGCAACACAGCACTAGCCTCACCGCTGCACGCTAGTCATCACAATCGCAAAAGAAGGGTGATCCATCATGTTCAAGACAGGAAAACGCCTGCTGATCGCAGCCCTCGCCGTCAGCGCGCCGTTGCTCGCCGGAACCGCCATGGCGCAGGACAAGGGGCTGATCTCGGTCATCGTCAATGATACCTCCAACCCCTACTGGTTCACCGAAGGCAAGATCGCCCGGGAAACGGCCGAGGGGTTGGGGTATCGCGCCAACGTCAGCGCCCACAAGGGGGATACCAATACCGAAAGCCGCCAGATCGATACCGCGATCACCAACCAGGCCAAGGCGATCATTCTCGATCCCGCCAATGCCGATGGTTCCGTCGGTGCGGTGCGCAAGGCCGTCGACGCCGGCATCCCGGTATTCCTGGTCAACGCGGAAATCAACGAGCAGGGGCTGGCCAAGGCGCAACTGGTCTCCAACAACGCCCAGGGTGCCGCTCTCGGTGCCCAGCAGTGGGTACAGGCGGTCGGCGACTCGGCCAACTACGTCGAGCTGAAGGGCGCACCGTCGGACAACAACGCCGCGACCCGCTCCAACGGTTACGAGACGGTGTTGAGCCAGTACCCGGATCTCAAGAAGGTCGGCGAGGATGTCGCCAACTGGGACCGTACCCAGGGATTCAACAAGATGCAGAGCCTGTTGCAGGCCAACCCTGACATCCAAGGGGTGATCAGCGGCAACGACGAGATGGCGCTGGGCGCGATCGCCGCACTCAAGGAAGCCGGCAAGCTGGACGATGTCGTGGTCGGTGGCTTCGACGGTTCGCCCGACGCGGTCGACGCGGTCAAGTCCGGCGAGCTCGCCTATACCGTGCTGCAGCCGGTGGCGATCTTCTCCAAGGCGGCGGTGCAGATGGCCGACAAGTTCATCACCACCGGTGAAACCGGTGTCCAGGGTGAGAAGCACCTCTTCGATTGCATCCTGATCACGCCGGATAACGTCGACAAGTACGTCTCGCCGTTCGTGCTCAAGCAGTAAAACGCAAGGCCGTCCCCCGAAACGCCGCCGCGGGCACTCGCCCGCGGCGGTTTTTTTCGTCTCGATTGAGGCCAGGTCCGAGCGTTGGCGTTGGCGCTAGCGGTGAAGGGGTAGGGACATCGTCAAATGTCCGGTCTGTAAAATATCGGTGACCTGCTCAGCGGCGGCAGCGTCATGTCTGGAATGCCGCGAGCTCCGCCGGTCGACCTTGTCGCTGACTCATCATCGAGGCGTAGGCTCGAGCCGGAGCGGCATCACCTGGCATCAGGTCGCCCGACATGCCAGCAACGGATCATCGGGTGGTTGGATAAAGGGTGGCAAGACAACGAAAAGGGCGTGGCTGGGGTGTTGCGCTGGCGAGAAATGGTGTCACCACACATCGCACAGGCCCGAGGTGGGTAATTTTCCAAGCACGTTAGTGAATATTCCTAAGCGCCGTGAAAATTGAAGCCCTGTTTAGGTACTTCGCGTAATCGTTTGCACTATGTGAAATGTTTTTATCCTCCCTGACTCTGTAGCATAACCATTGCGGCATTGAGTGATCAGGGCTTTCTAGAGGGGGAAAAGATTATCTGATTCCTGCCCGCGAGTGGCGCGGCCATCAGCCGGGTCAGAAGACGGTCGTTATCTCAGAGTGTCTTGTATTTAGTGTAATTTTTTGGGCAAGTCGAATGCGGGAAAGGCGACGAAAATATCCTCCCTGCGGGCACCCGTCACAAGTCCACAGCTTCGAATACTGGCTGCATCTATACGATATGTTTTCGAGATGTCAGTCATCTTCTAGAAGAGCTTCAGGAGTCGTCTCATGGCTGAACTACAAAAAACCCTTACCGCCTGGAGGGGGGCAGCGCTATTCATCAATATAGTTCTGGGGGCAGGGCTGCTCGTTTTACCCGGCCTCACGGTGCAAAGAGTTGGAGATCTCTCGTTGGTCTCATGGATCATTTGTGCCGTGCTGACCACTCCTCTGTTCGTCATCTTCATTATCCTGGGCTGCCGACACCACGGACCAGGAGGGCTGGCCGCATACGTGCAACAAGCTTACGGCAGGTTCGCTTATGTCGTTGCCTCATTGATGTTTCTGGGCGCCGTCGTTCTGGGCCTCCCTGCGATTGCTTTGACGGGAGGCTACTACGCCAGTACGACATTTGGCGGCTCCGCACACATTTATGGACTGCTGATCATGGGGGCCGTGCTGCTGCTCAATTTGCAGTCAGTCGAGGCCGCGGGCAAGCTCAATCAGGTTCTATCATGGGTGCTGGTGGTTTTCTTGACTGGCCTGGCACTGCTGTCGCTCTACCTGGTCTCGAGTGAGCCTGCATACCATGCCATCGCAGCTCCAAGTTCTCTTGACGAATTCCGCACCATTTGGTTGGCGGTTCCGATGATCTTCTTTGCCTTTACCGGGTGGGAAGTGGGAGCCAGCATCACCGGCGAGTTCAAGAACCCCAGAAAAGATCTCCCCATCGCCATGTGGATATCCTTCTTCGTAGCCATTGCGCTATATCTGATCATGGCCTATGTGGCTCAGCGTGCGAATTTGCAGAACGGTTACGCAGCGCCCTTCGCGACTATCATCAATAATCACCTTGGCGCCTATGGAAGCGTGATTGTCGGTCTCATCGCTATCACCTTGATCTTTGCGAATCTCAGTGCTGCCGGGTGGGGAGTGTCAAGGATGGTCTACTCTCTGGCGCAGGAAGGGGTCGCGCCCTCCTATCTGGTTAATCTCACCAAAGGCCAGCCATATCATGCACTGATAACGATCGTTCTCATCTTCAGCACCGTTATCGTCTTTGACTGGATTGGGTTTTTGGGTATCGATAATCTTCTCAAGTTGGCGGGCCAGAATTTTCTGATCCTGTATGGGTTTTCGGCGCTGGTGCTTTTCAAGTTGGCGCAAGGAATGGCTGAGAAAATGATTGCCTGTCTTGGCGCTGGCGTGTGCTTGATAATCGTGCTTTTGCAGGGGCTAAGCGTTATTTATCCGATCCTGATCGTTGCGGTTTCCATTTTCTTGTACTCCTGGAAAAACGAGATCAAGAGTGTGCCTTAGCAGTGAGATGTCAAGGAGACCTAGTCCCACATTTTGATCACTGGGGAGATTGACGAGCTTTTCACTTTTGGATGTTCAGTCAAGAAGTATTTGAGTTTCATCATCTCCTCGAGTGAGTCATAAGATATTTCTAAAATCAGATCCAGGTCGCCATAAACGGAGTACTTGCTTTTGATGATATCGAAAGTTTCGAGTTCTTTAAGCAGCTGTTCGCATTGCGAGCCATAGACATGATTGATGATGACGAAGCCTCTCAGCTTTTTTGAGCTTCTCTCCTTGTCTGTATTTAATATTACGTTGTAACCTTGAATGGTTCCGTCTGCCTCGAGTCTCTCGATTCTCTTCTCTACCGAAGTCCTGGAGCGGTTCACCAACCTGGCGATGTTCGAAAGCTTCTCTCTCGCATTCTTTTTCAATAGCTCTATGATCTGCGAGTCAACGTTGTCTTTGATGCCCATGCTCTTACTTCGCCTCATCAAAAATGCCAGCTATTTTAGCGTTCAACCTTTGCGGAGGCCTTGACACTGTCATTGCCAATCAATTTTCAGGCGCGGCCTGAAGTGGTTTCAGTCTCTGTATCTTAGCAACAGGTCACGATCGAGGAGAATACCCGCTCACGAGTCCTGCGGATGACTTAATATCAGACATAACGAATGCACTGTCATGGACGATAAACCCGATGGGGCGTGTCGCCTTATGGGAGTTCTCGACCCTGGCATTTTCCACCGTGGCCTCGCCCGATTGACGCCGGCATTGGCACCATCTCGAGATAATTGGTCCTCCTCGTTCGATCGGTGGCCGCCATGCCTATCAGCAGTTCGATGGCCATCAGCGGACCCGTAGCCGTTGACGCTTCGAGCTGAGTCGGGAGTTTCCCGCCGCTGCTCTCGCAAGAACGGTCTTCGGTGACTCCCAGCGATGCTCGGAGAGCGGAACTTCGCCTACTCAGGTCGAGCCCGTCATAGCCGAATCAGGCGATAACGAACCCCGGCCTCGTCCAGCGTGGTGCGATGCTCGACGGTAAGGCTTTCATCGATCAATACGAGGTCGAACTCGTCGAGATCGGCGAGCCGGTGCAGCGCGCCATGGCCGAACTTGGCACTGTGGACGAGCAGGATCCGGCGCTCTGCCGCCGCCATCTGGGCGCGCTTGATCTGGGTCACCGTCGGGTCCTGCACGTAGGCGGTAGTGCCGAGGATCGCCGAGGCGGAAAGCACCGCGACATTGGCGCGCAGGTTGGCGAGCGTCTGTTCGCAGAGCAGGCCGAAGGTGGCATTGAAACGGGGCTGGTAGTCGCCGCCCAGGGTGATCAGCTTGATACCGCTGGCGGTCTTGAGCCGGTCGATGCTCTCCAGGCCATTGGTGATCACGGTCAGTGGCTCCCGCGCCGGCAGTAGCAGGGCGAGTTCGGCGGCAGTGGTGGAGTCGTCCAGCATCACCGCTTCGCCGGGGGCGATCTCCTCCAGCGCCGCGCGGGCCAGGGCCTGCTTTTCTCGCGTGGCGATATGCGAGCGCAGTGCGAAGTTGCTTTCGAACACGCTGGAAGAGCGCGTGGTGACTCCGCCGTGCTGCTTGTTGACCATGCCCTGCTCGGAGAGGGCGTCGAGATCGCGGTGCACCGTCATCCGGCTGACGTCGAAGCGCTCGGCCAGCTCGTCGACCTGGGCCGAGCCGGCCTGGATGATGTAGTCCAGCATCGCCTGGCGGCGCGCTGGCGCCCCCCGGGTCACGGCACGCGTCGTCATGTCTGCGGGCGAGGTCATGACGCTCCCGTCGTCAACACGACCTTGATCGAGTCGCGTCGGGCGGCGATCTCGAAGCCGCGTTCGAAGTCGGTCAGCGCAACACGGTGGGTGACGATGCCGCGAGTCGTCACCAGCCCGCGGGCCAGCAGGTCGATCGCCACCGGGTAGGTATGCGGGGAGAGGTGCGAGCCGCGGATATCCAGCTCCTTGCGGTCGCCGATAGTGGACCAGTCGACGCTGGTGGGCTCCTTGAAGACGCTGAACTCGACGAAGCGGCCGAGCTTGCGTAGCGATTCCAGGCCCTGGGCCACGCCGCTCGACGACCCCGTGGCGTCGATATAGACCTCGCAGCCGTAACCGCCGGTGAGGGCCCGAATCTCCTTGGCGATATCGTCGCGATGTGGATTGAAACCGTGATCGGCACCGTAGTCGTAGGCCATTGCCAGGCGGTCGTCGTGGGTGTCGACCAGAATCAACTGCCTGGGCGTCTTGAGCCTGGCGAGCTGCACCATGGCCAGGCCGATCGGGCCGCCACCGGCGATCACCACGGTGTCGTCGAACTGAATCTCGGCGCGGTTGACGGCGTGGATGCCGCAAGCCAGCGGTTCGAGAAAGGCGGCTTCCTCGACGCTCAGGCGTGGGTCGACCGGGTGCAGTACCGCATTGGCCGGCACGCGCAGGTACTCGGCCATGCCCCCATCGGCGACACCGCCCTGGAAGCCGAAGATATGATGCACTTCACACATCCAATAGTGCCCGCGCTGGCAGTAGAGGCATTTGCCGCAGGGGAGGATCTGTTCCGGTACGACGCGATCACCGAGCGAGACGCCGAAGTGTTCCCCGGCACCCTCGCCCAGTGCGACGACTTCCCCCGCGAATTCGTGGCCGACGATCATCGGTGGTTTGACGAAAGGGGCGAAGCGGTCGCCGTCGCCCCAGTACATGGCGGCCCCGTCGCGGCACTTGAGATCGCTGGAGCAGATGCCGCAGGCCTGGATGCCGAGAATCAGTTCGTTGGGGCCGGGCCGGGGCGTGGGCACACGCTCCAGCCGGTAGTCGCCGGGGCCACGACAGACCACGGCTTGCATGTCATCGGGTAGCATCGTCACGGTCTCCTGAACGGGTGAGCGGAAATCCACGTCAAACGTCGCCGACTATAGATAGTCTTCGACGTTGTCCTGATCGATGAATACATGTCCCGTGTCGATGTACTCGGGCACTTCCGCACCATTGGCGCGCTGCCAGGCACTGATGATGAACCAGTACCCCATCAGTCTCGGGCGTAGTGCGGACGTGGAATCGATGACGCCTTCCTGGATCAGGCTCAAGGTCTGGTTGAGATCATCGATACCGACGATTTTGATCTTCCCCGCCTTGCCGGCTTCCTTGACTGCCTGGCCAATGCCGATGGGGCCGGCGGCATTGGAGGGAATCCAGCCATCCAGCTCGGGATGGGCCTGCATGATCGCCGCCGCCTGATTCTGTGCCGTGGAGATGCTGTCGTTGTCGACACCGGTAGCGACGACGTCAATGTCGGGATAACGATCGAACACCGCACGGCTGCACTCGGCGCGCTGCGCGTGGTTGGAAGCCGTTGGCACGCCCATCATGATGGCCACGTTGCCTTTCTGGTCGAGGAGTTCGACCAGGCGTTCTGCCGCCACCATCGCCTGGGTGCAGTAGTCGCTGCCGACGACGGGGAGATGCATGTCCTCGATCCCCTTGTCATCGATGACCGAGACGGGAATCTCCTGCTCCAGGGCCTCGCGGATCACGGCGCGGTTGCCGGTGGGGTCGAGCAGGTCGGTGATGATGGCGTCGGGTCGAGTCGCGATGGCTCTCTCGAGTATCTGATTCTGTTCTGCAACGCTGGCACTCTGGGGCGCGGTGTATTGAACCGTGACCTCGGCACCGGTCAGGCGCTGAATCTCGCGAGCCGCTTCCTGAGCCCCCTCGTTGAGCTGGTCGAACCAGGGGTGCACGACCTTGGGAACCACCACGAAGCGATACTGGCGCTGGGCATCATCGGCATGGGCGGTGGTGGAGATCGCCCACAGGGCCAGCGAAAACACATAAAACAGGTTTCGAAGCATGGCGTTACACATGATGTTTCACTCCTGCGAGGAGAGGGCTTTTTTGTTGATGTGTAGGAGAACGCTGTCATGTTGATCGGCGATGAAGAAATAACATCAAAAAGTGACGATGCGCCCTATGACTTTGGTCTCGATAAAACCGTTTCGTCATGGGGTTAGTTTTAACTATCTGAAATTAAATTAATTTTTCAAATTTTAGTTCTGGTTTAACACCATCGTCTAACGTCCAGGTATCACAAGATGGTGTTAGAAATGGCGCTCATGAAGCTCTCGCAACGATAGGCAAGTGTGCCGGCGGGGCCAATACACGGGAGGCAGCCATGTCGCGCGGTTATCTGCTGGGGCTGGACGGTGGCTCCAGCTCCACCAAGGCGGTGATTTTCGATACCCGGGGCAACGTCGTGGGAATCGGGCGGGAAGCGTCCCGGCTCGAGCATCCCCAGGCGCACTGGGTCGAGCGTGACATGAACGTCGCCTGGGCGAGCGCCACCGAATCGATACGCGCCGCCCTGGCGGCTGCCGGTCTCGAGGGCGGTGAGATACTGGCGGTGGGGGTCACGGCCCACGGCGATGGGCTCTATCCACTCGATCGAAAGGGTGAGCCGCTCGGCCACGCCATCACCTCGCTCGATAGCCGTGCGGCGGGTATCGTCGAGCGGTGGTGCGAGCGGGGTCTGCGCGAGGAGGCGCTGACGCGGATCGGGCAGACGCCTTTCGCCTTCTCGCCGGTGACCTTGCTGGCGTGGCTGCAGGCCAACCAACCCGAGCGCTACGCCGCTCTCGCCCACGTCCTGACCTGCAAGGACTGGCTGCGATTCAAGCTGACCGGCGAGATCGCCACCGACTTCACCGAGGCCAGCACCGGCTATACCGACGTCAACACCCAGCGTTACAGCCGCGACGCACTGTCGATGCTGGGCATCGCCTCGGCCTTCGAGGCCCTGCCCGACGTTCGCCTGCCCGAGGAGATCGCCGGCCAGGTCTGCGCGTCGGCGGCGCGGGCCACCGGCCTCAAAGCCGGTATACCGGTCGCCACGGGGTTGCACGACGTTACCGCCAGCGCGGTGGGGCTGGGCAATATCGCATCGGACACACTGACCATTGCGGCCGGGACGTTCAGCATCAACGAAGTCTTTTCCGACGCGCCCAAGCCCGATCCGCGTTGGGCGACACGCAACGGGCTGCGCCCTGGCCAGTGGCTCAACATGGCGATTTCACCGGCTTCGTCGAGCAATCTCGAGTGGTTTCATCGTCAGTGGGGGCAGCCGGGAGACGGTGGTACCGGGGCCTTCCTCGCCGACATGGAGGCGGCGCTCGACGCCGCCTTCCGCAGCCCGTCACGACTGGTCTACCACCCGTTCCTTTATGGTTCGCCCTACGACGAGCCGGCCAGTGCCGGGCTGTTCGGTCTCCAGGGCTGGCACGACCGGGGCCATGTCCTGCGCGCGATCCTGGAAGGGGTGGTGTTCAATCACCGGGTGCATGTCGATGCGCTGGCGTCGACGTTCCCTATCGATCGCATCCGGATCACCGGGGGCGGCAGTCACTCGCCGCGGCTGGCCCAGCTGTTCGCCGACTCGCTGGGGCGACCGCTGGAAACGTCGCGAATCCAGGAGGCCGCGGCCTGGGGCGCCGCGATCTGCGCCGGCGTGGCAGCCGAGATATTTCCCTCCATCGAGTCCACCACGGCGCTTTGCGAGGTCGATCACCGCTATAGCCCCGATTCGGAGCGCCAGGCAGCGTGCCAGCAGGGCTTCGAGCGTTATCAGTGTTTGATCGAAGGCATGAGAGCGCTATGGGCGACACTGGATGCCGAGGCGTCGCCCTCGGATTTGCCCGACACCCCGACCGAATCCACGCCGACGATGGGAGCAGGACAATGACGGAACCCGCCAATGCCGCACCGCTGACGCGCCGGCAGACCCTGGATCGACTGCGCGCGGATCCCGCGGTGTCGGTGCTGATCATCGGTGCCGGAATCAACGGCGCCGGGCTGTTCCGCGACCTGGCGCTGCAGGGCGTCGATACCTTGATCGTCGACAAGCAGGACTTCTGCGCCGGCGCCAGCGCCGCACCGTCGCGACTGATCCATGGGGGACTCAAATATCTCGAGACCGGCGAGTTTCGGCTGGTGGCGCAGTCGACCCGCGAGCGCAACCTGCTGCTGCGCAACGCGCCGCACGTGGTGCATCCGTTGCGCACGGCAATGCCGACGCACAGCTGGTGGGGCGGGATCTGGCCGTCGATCCAGCGGTTTCTGCGTCGTCCGGCGAAGATCGACGATCGCGGCATCCTGATCAGCGAAGCGGGGCTGACGCTCTACGACTTCCTCGGCCGCCATTTCCGCAGCATGCCGCGTCACTCGGTGACGCTGGGGAAGCGGGTGCGCGAGTCGCTGCCGGACGTGCGCCACGACGTCAAGGCGCTCCACACCTACTACGATGCCGCGATCAGCCAGGCCGAGCGGCTCGGATTCGAGCTGATCGACGACGGCTGCCGTGCCCATCGCGGCGCGATGGCGCTCAATCACGTCACCCTGACCGGTAGCGATGGCGAGGCGATAACCTTCGCCGACGGAGACGGCAGCGCCTTCCAGGTGCGCCCGCGGATCATCATCAACGCCGGCGGCGCCTGGATCGACGAGATCAACCGTCAACTGGGCCAGGAGACGCGGCATATCGGCGGCACCAAGGGCGGGCACCTGGTCGTCGACGTGCCACGGATCCGCGATCAGCTCGATGGACGCATGATCTATTTCGGCACGCCCGATGGCCGCATCTGCCTGATCTATCCGTTCATGAGCCATGTGCTGGTCGGCGCCACCGACATCCGCTGCACCGACCCGGATCAGGTCGTCTGCGACGACGCCGAGCGCGACTACCTGCTCGAAGCGGTGCATTACCTGTTTCCCGAGGTGACGATCGGTCCGGATCAGGTTCGCTACCGCTATAGCGGCGTGCGGCCATTGCCGCGCAGCGATGCCGCCGATCCGGGCCAGATCAGCCGCGATCACGCCATCGTCGAGGATCGCATCCACGCCTGGCCGGTGTTGTCCCTGGTGGGGGGCAAATGGACCACGTTTCGCGGGTTCGCCGAGGAGGCGGCCGACGACCTGCTGGCGAGACTGGGGCGTCGGCGCGAGATCGATACCCGGCAGTTGGCCATCGGCGGTGGGCGGGACTTTCCCCGCGATGCGACCTCGCGGGAGGCGTGGCTCGCCCGGGCGACGGCCCTCTGCGAGGGCGACCGGTACCGGGCCATTACCCTGCTGGATCGCTATGGCACGCGGGGCGAATCGGTGGCACGGCACTGCGCGGGGATGAATGCCGGCGGCGCCTGCCGTCAGCGGCCGCTGGATTCGCTGCCCGGTTATCGGGTCGGGGAGATCGATTTCGTCTGCCGCTTCGAGCGCGTCGAGCATCTGGCGGACGTGCTGTTCCGGCGTCTGCCGATCGCGCTGGCCGGCCTGCTCGACAGCGCGGTGATCGAAGAGGTCGCGACACTGTGCGGCGGGGCCCTGGCGTGGTCGGAAGACCGTCGTCGGGAAGAGATCGACAGGGTACGGGAGATCGCCGTGCGCATGCACGGTGTCTCGCTCGCCCCGGCTGCCGACGACACCACGGGCAGCGCTACCGAGCCGTCTCCTTCTTCGCCGGGAAGCGCCCCGCGGGAGGGACCCTCCTCCACTCAGGAGTCAGCATCATGACCCACAGATTTTCCGCCAGCGGATTGAGAACGGGGCGGCTGTTCCGTCGCGAGACCGGCCTGACCTGCATGGTGGCGTTCGATCGCACGCTGCTGGCGGGTCCGGTGGCGCATGCGATCGATGCGCGCCGCACCTGCGAAGCCATCGTCAACTCGCGTCCGGATGCGGTACTGCTGTCGCCGGGCGTGCTCAAGTCCTGCGGGGCGCTGTTCGCCGACAGTCGAGCTCCCAGGGTCGTGCTGCGAATCGACTATCCGATGGTGGGCGACTTCACCCTGGCGGGGGAGGAGCATCACCGCATGATCGCCACCCCCGCCCAGGCGCAGGCGATGGGCGCGGATGCCGTGGTGATGTGCCTGATCTCCGGCTACGACGACCCTCGGCGCGAGGCCGACAATCTCGAGGCGGTGGCGGTGGCGGCGCGTCAGTGCGAAGCGATCGGGCTGCCGCTGATCGTCGAGGCGGTGGTGTGGGGGGCCAGGGAGGAAGGGTTGCTCGATGGCGAGCGTATCGCGCGAGTCGCGAGAATCGCCGCCGAGCTGGGAGCCGACCTGATCAAGGCACAGTACACCGGCGATCCCGATGATATGCGGGCTTTGACGGAGAGCTGTCCGGTGCCGGTGCTCGTGCTGGGGGGCGCCGCGATGAACGATGACGAGGCGTTGACGCGATTTACCCGGGGTGCGCTGGACAATGGCGCCAGCGGCGTGATCTTCGGCCGCAACGCCTGGCAGCGCGAGGGCGTGACCGGGGGCATCGAGCGGCTGGTCGCCATCGTGCATGGGCGTGACGCCGACGGAGGCGATGCGGCGCACGGCGAAAGCGATGGCGGCGGTGGCAAAACGTAGGCAGCTAGCTATTCTGTGTGTAGACTTTTGTACCCTGTCCCGATCCACTCGGGGCAGCGATGCCGTGCGTCGTTTCATCCGTCCTTCCGACCGGCGGCGCTGCGTTTTGTCAGGCGGGCCGCGCGCGTCCCGCAACCAGTGAACGAAGGGATCTCCGTACGCCATGAGTGAATACTCTCTGTTTACCTCCGAGTCCGTGTCCGAGGGGCACCCGGACAAGATCGCCGACCAGATTTCCGATGCCGTGCTGGACGCCATCATTGCCCGTGACAAGCAGGCCCGCGTCGCCTGCGAAACGCTGGTCAAGACCGGCGTGGCCATCGTCGCCGGCGAGATATCCACCACCGCCTGGGTCGATCTGGAAGAGCTGGTGCGCAAGGTGATCATGGATATCGGGTATACCTCGTCGGAGGTCGGCTTCGATGGCGAAACCTGTGGCGTGATCAACCTGATCGGCAAGCAGAGTGTCGATATCGCCCAGGGCGTCGACCGCAGCAAGCCCGAGGATCAGGGGGCGGGGGACCAGGGCCTGATGTTCGGCTACGCCACCAACGAGACCGAGTCGTTCATGCCGGCGCCGATCCACTACTCGCATCGTCTCGTCGAACGCCAGGCGGAACTGCGCAAGAACGGCACGCTTTCGTGGCTGCGTCCGGACGCCAAGAGCCAGATCACCTTCAGCTACGACGACCAGGGCCAGCCCAACGGGGTCGATGCCGTAGTGCTCTCGACCCAGCACGATCCGGACATCTCCCAGGATGACCTGCGCAAGGCGGTGGAGGATCTGATCATCCGCGACGTGCTGCCAGCGAAGTGGATTCACCACAACACCCGGTTCCATATCAATCCGACCGGCAAGTTCGTGATCGGCGGTCCGGTGGGCGATTGCGGTCTGACCGGGCGCAAGATCATCGTCGACACCTATGGCGGCATGGCGCGTCACGGCGGCGGTGCCTTCTCCGGCAAGGATCCCTCCAAGGTCGACCGCAGCGCCGCCTACGCCGGGCGTTACGTGGCCAAGAACATCGTTGCCGCGGGGCTGGCCGACAAGTGCGAGATTCAGGTCTCCTACGCCATCGGTGTCGCCGAGCCGACCTCGGTGTCGATCAATACCTTCGGTACCGCCCGGGTCAGTGAGGCCAAGATCATCGAACTGGTGCGCGAGCACTTCGACCTGCGCCCGCACGCGATCACCCGCATGCTCGATCTGCTCCATCCGATGTATCAACTGACCGCGTCCTACGGCCACTTCGGCCGCGAGCCGTTCGAGTCCAGCTATACCTGGACCGACGTCAACGGCGAAACGCAGACCGAGACCTTCACCGCCTTCCCGTGGGAGAAGACGGACAGGGCAGAGACCCTGAGGGCCGCCGCCGGGCTGTGACGAGTCCCGGCACGGCCAGCGGTACAGGACATAGCGGACCCGCCCACCGGGTCCGCTTTTTTGATGGGGCGGCGACGACAGGGAAGGGGACGATGCTGGAAATTGCAGCCATCTTCATCACGATCACCGCGCTGTTCGCGTGGTTCAACTATCGATTCATCAAGCTGCCCGCGACGATCGGCGTGATGTTCATCTCGCTGGTGACATCGGTGCTGCTGATCGCCTCGAGCCACCTCGGGTTCGACGCCATCACCGACTGGGCCGAAGCCTGGCTGGGACAGATCAACTTCAACGCCCTGCTGATGGACGGAATGCTCTCCTTTCTGCTGTTCGCGGGTGCGCTGCATGTCGATTTCCATCAGTTGAAGCGCTACCGCTACTCGATCGGCCTGCTCGCCACCGCCGGGGTGTTGATCTCGACGGTGGCGATCGGCAGCGCCGCCTGGTGGCTCTTCCGCACCTTCCATATCGGTGTGCCCTATCTCTACTGCCTGGTCTTCGGCGCCTTGATCTCGCCGACGGATCCGATCGCCGTTCTCGGCATCATGCGCAGTGCCGGTGCGCCGGAGGACATGGAGATCAAGATCGTCGGCGAGTCGCTGTTCAACGATGGGGTCGCGGTGGTGGTGTTCACCATGCTGCTGGGAGCGGCGACCGCGACGGAGGCGCTGACGGTGACCCACTCCGCGATGCTGTTTCTGGAAGAGGCCGGGGGCGGGATGCTGCTCGGGCTGGTGATGGGGTATGTCGCCTACCGGTTGATGAAGAGCATCGACCAGTATCAGATCGAAGTGCTGGTGACCCTGGCCCTGGTACTGGGTGGCTACACGCTGGCGACGCATCTGCAGGTCTCGGGGCCCATCTCGATGGTCATCGCCGGGCTGTTCATCGGCAATCGCGGGCGCGAATACGCCATGTCGGACACCACCCGCCGCTACGTCGATGGCTTCTGGGAACTGATCGACGAGATCCTGAACGCGGTGCTGTTCGTGCTGATCGGCCTCGAGTTACTGCTGATTCCCTTCGAATGGTCGTACTTGATCGTCGCGGGCCCGGTGATCGGCGTGATCCTGCTGACGCGCCTGGCCACCATCGGCCTGCCCATCGTCGTCTTGAGTCGCTGGGTCCACTTCCGCCACGGAACCACGCGGGTGCTCACCTGGGGCGGGTTGCGGGGCGGAATCTCGGTAGCGCTGGCGCTGGGCCTTCCCGAGAGCGATTACCGCAATACGCTGGTGATGGTGACCTACCTTATCGTGCTGTTCTCGATTCTGGTCCAGGGCTTGACCATTGGCGGCGTCGTGCAGCGGGTATTGGCACAGGGATCTGACCCGTCTTAGACTTTAGTGGTATGTGACGGCTCAGGCATGGTATCGGCGCCGGGCGTTCCTTACTCTTGTGTCATCGTGTTGTATCTTCTTCTTCGGCCGACCGGCCGATGGTATTCAAAAATGACGGGGTGAACCATGATGTTACGCACAGGGATGCTGGTCGCGGCACTAGGCCTGTCCGGCGCGCTGCTGGTGGGCTGCGGCGATGACAGCGATGATCAGGCGAAGAGCGAGACTCAGGAACCGTCATCCTCCCAGCAGGAAACCCAGTCTTCCGGCTCCGATTCCCAGGAGATGGCCGCTTCCGACTCCTCCGGCAGCGAAGGCAGCAGTGGCGGCGAGCCGGTGAACCTGATCTTCGGCACCGGCGGTACCGGCGGCTCCTACTATCCGATCGGCGGCGCGCTGAAGAGCGTGTTCGAGCAGAGCGATCTGGTCAATGGCGTGCAGGTGGTCTCGACCGGCGCCTCGGTGCAGAACATCAACAACATCACCGATGGTCTCAACCAGGTCGCCATCGTGATGAGCGACGTGGCCTATGACGCGGTCAAGGGCCAGAACCAGTTCGACGGCCAGCCCGCCGATATCGAGACCATCGCCGGGATGTATCCGAACGTGGTGCAGGTCGTTGCCACCGCTGACAGCGATATCCACAGCATTGCCGATCTGAAAGGCAAGCGCGTCGGCGTCGGCAAGGTCGGCTCCGGGGTCGAGCAGAGCGCCGCCAAGGTGCTGGAGTCTGCCGGTCTGAGCTACGACGATCTGGCCCAGGTCAGCCATACCGGTTACGCCGACAGCGTCACCGAGATGAGCAACGGCAATCTCGATGCCGCGTTCTTCACCTCCGGCGTTCCCAACTCCAGCATCACCGGTCTGATGCAGAGCACCGACATCACCTTCGTACCGGTCAGCGGTGACGTCGCCTCCAAGCTGCTGGAGAAATACCCGTACTACGAGAACTACGAGATCCCGGCCGGTGCCCCCGAGCGCTACAACCTGGGCGATGCCGTGGACACGGTGGCGATCCGCAACATCCTGATCGTACCCTCCTCGATGCGCGATGATGTCGCCGAGGACCTGGCCAAACGCTTCCACGACTATCTGGAATCCGGCAACGTTTCCGTCGGCGCACTCAAGCAGTTCGACCCTGCGACCATGGACCAGAATCTGGTCGTGCCGTTGCATCCGGGCGCCGAGGCGTATTACGAGACGCTGGCTGGCTCCGCGGATGCGAAGTCCGGCGACGCCGCCGCGACCACTGGCGACAACAGCGATCTCTCGGAAGAGACTGCCTCCATGCCGGCCAACGAGCAGGCGGCCACGACCGAAGCCGATGGCGCCGAATCCGAACCGGCCAAGCAGACCAGCGCCGAGACGCCAGAAGACAATATCGACACGACCGAAGGTAGCGACACCAGCGGCAGCGAGAACGCCCAGGACAAAGAACCGCAGTCCTGAGCGTCGGCGGGCGTCACCGGCAAGCATTGCGATGACGTGTGATTCCGATGCGTAAAACCTGGTTGAGTCTGGCAGCGGTGGCGATCCTCTTGATCGCCACCGCTTCGGTTCCGCTGCCGTGGTTGGTCATCCGCGAAGGGCCACAGTGGCGGTTCGCGTTTCCCGGGTGGCAGGGGACGACCTTCACCATTCGCTGGATGCATTCGGTCGAAAAAGAGGACTGGGAAGAGTGGTTCAGGGTGACCGATGCCGACGCCATCGAGATCACCGGGACGCGCTTCAAGACCTTCGGCGCCGGTGTGCCGTCGGATGCCGGCACCGAAACCCATCTCGAGGACGGTTGGGTAGTGATGACCGGGATCGATCGCGACGTCGATCCGTTGGCCGTCCAGGCCGCGGCAGAGGAGCACTACAGGCTGATCTTCGCCGGCCACACCATCGCCTTGTCTCGGGGTGACCCGCCGCCGATTCTCACCTTTTCCATCATCAGGGTGCCGTTGTGGCAAGCACTGCCGGCACTGTTGCGTCCCTGGTTATCGTAGATTCCCGCCTGGCGAGGAAGAAGTATGTCCGAACAAAAAGTCACGGTTTCCGCCGATGCTCCCGAGGATCCGTCGGTCAAGGAGGCGCTGGAGAAATTCGATCGCGAGAGCCTGGTCCGGGATCGACTGCCGCACAGAGTGATCCAGTTCGTCACCGCGGTGTCGGTACTGCTGGCGCTGTTCCACCTCTACACCTCGTTCTCCGGGCCGCTGGTGGACGTCGCCCAGCGCAGCATTCACCTCTATACGCTGCTGGGGCTGGCGTTCATCCTCTATCCGTTGACCCGCAAGGGCGCGCGGGACCACGTGCCGTGGGGTGACGCCATCCTCGCGCTAGTCGCCTTCGGCATCGGCGTCTACATGCTGACGGTGTCGGATCGGGTCATCGCCTCCGCGGGGCGCATCAACAATGTCGACATGGTGGTCGGCTTCGTGGCGATTCTGCTGGTGCTGGATGCCACGCGTCGGGTGACCGGCTGGGGGCTGACGATCCTGGCCTCGCTGTTTCTGCTCTACGGCTTCTACGCCAAGCTGTCGTTCTATCCACAGGTGAACGAGGCGATCGTTCTCGCGACGTGCAAGCAGATCGTCTCGCACCTGGTGTATATCACCGAGGGCTTGCTGGGCACCGCGATCGGGGTCTCGGCGAGCTACATCATCCTGTTCATCCTGTTCGGTGCCTTCCTCGGCAAGTCTGGCCTGGGGCAGCTGTTCAACGATCTGGCGCTGGCCATCGCCGGGCATACCCGGGGCGGCCCGGCCAAGGTGGCGGTCATCGCCAGCGGCTTCCTGGGGTCGATCAACGGCTCCGCCATCGCCAACGTGGTGACGACCGGCGCCTTCACCATTCCACTGATGAAAAAGACCGGCTACAAGCCCAATTTCGCCGGCGCGGTGGAGGCCGCGGCCAGCGTCGGTGGGCAGATCCTGCCGCCGATCATGGGCGCGGCGGCGTTCATCATGGCCGAGGTGCTCTCGGTGCCTTACACCCAGGTGATCCTGGCCGGCATCATCCCGGCCCTGCTCTACTACCTCGGGGTGCTGTTCCAGGTGCATCTGCGGGCCATGCGCAACGGGCTGGAGGGGATTCCCCGTTCGCAGTTGACCCCGCTCAAGGAGGTGATGCTCAAGCGCGGTCATCTGTTGATACCGATGGCGGTGCTGCTCTGGCTGCTGTTCGAGGGCCGTGCGCCGTTCTTCGCCGCCTTCTGGTCGATCGCCGCGACGGTGCTGATCTGCGGCACGCGTCGCGTGACCATCGGCTTGAGCCTGATCCTGGCGCTGTTGATCTTCGAGCCGCAACTGCGGGCGCTGATCGGTGGTCATGCGCTGCCCAATTTCCCGGCCAGTCGCTGGGTGCTGTTCCTGATCATCGCGATTCCGGTGGCGATCAATGCGCTCCGGGCCAGGCTCGGGATGGTGGCCGAGAAGATGGATGTCGGGGATTGCCGCGATGCCATGCACGACGGCGTGCGCAACGCGATTCCCGTGGCGGTGGCCTGCGGCGCGGTGGGGGTCATCGTGGGGATCGCCACGCTCACCGGCATTGCGCTGGAAGCGGCGGATGCCGTGGTGACACTGGGCCAGCAGATTCCCATTCCGATGATTCAACTGCTGGTCACGCTGGTGCTGACCATGATCGCCTCGATCGTGCTGGGCATGGGACTGCCCAGTATCCCGACCTACATCATCACCAGCACCATGGCGGCGCCGATTCTGCTCAACCTGCCGCTGTTCCGCGAGCTGGCCGGCAGCAACGAGACGGCGATCTTCGTCGCTCACATGTTCGTATTCTACTTCGGGCTGTTCGCCAACCTGACGCCCCCCGTGGCGCTGGCTGCCTATGCGGGCGCCGGCATCAGCGGCGGGTCGCCCAACGCCACAGGCTTCCAGGCGATGAAGCTGGCGATCGCCGGGTTCGTGGTACCGTACATGTTCGTGTTCGCCCACAGCATGCTGATGATCGATGCGACGCTGTGGAACACGCTGTGGGTCATCGTGACCGGCGTGGTCGGCGTGCTGCTGCTGGCGGTGGCGGTGGAGGGCTACCTGCGCCGGCCGCTCAACCCCTTCTGGCGGATCCTGGCGGCGGTCGGCGCGCTGGCGCTGATCTTCCCGGGGCTGGCCAGCGATGTCGTCGGCGCGGTGATTACCGTGGTGCTGTTCCTGCTGGCCAAGGCCAAGCCGCCCCAGCAGGCACCGGTCGGCGACTGACGGCTACCCGACAGCGGCCTGCTTCTGCATGACGCCGTCGAGCTCTACGGCAACGCCCGCGCTCCCGCCAGGGAGGGCGGGCGTTTTCGATGGTGGGCTGTCGACCGGACCTGGCGCCACCGGGCACGTCGCCGGCGGTGGCAACGATCCATCGAGTGGCATCGACGGGCATTCCTGGCCGAGGTTTGCTATAAGGAATTCAAGGCACCCATCCGGCAGCAGAGGTGTCAGTCAACGACCGATGAGGAGAACTGATGGCTATCAACGTCACTCGGCGCCAGTTTTTCAAACTGGGCGGGGCGGGGTTGGCGAGTTCGAGCCTGGCGATGATGGGGTTCGCCCCGGAGCCCGCCGAGGCCTCGATTCGTCAATTCAAGCTGACCCATGCCAAAGAGACTCGCAACACCTGCACCTACTGCTCCGTCGGCTGCGGCATCCTGATCTACAGCAAGGGTGACGGTTCCAAGAACGTCGAGCAGAACGTGTTCCATATCGAAGGCGACCCGGACCATCCGGTATCCCGCGGCTCACTCTGCCCCAAGGGGGCGGGTCTGCTGGACTTCGTGCACAGCAAGGGGCGATTGGCCTACCCGCAGGTTCGTGAGGCCGGCAGCGACGAGTGGAAGCGGATCAGCTGGGACGAGGCGCTCGGACGTATCGCCCGGCACATGAAGGATGACCGCGACGCCAACTTCGTCCAGCGCAACGCCCAGGGGCAGACGGTCAATCACTGGACGACGACGGGTTTCCTGGCGGCGTCCGGTTCCTCCAACGAAGCCGGCTACATCACCCACAAGGTGGTGCGCAATCTCGGCATGGTGGCGTTCGACAACCAGGCGCGCGTCTGACACGGACCGACGGTGGCAGGTCTTGCCCCTTCATTCGGTCGCGGTGCCATGACCAATCACTGGGTCGACATCCGCAATGCCAATCTGATTCTGTCGATGGGCGGCAACTCGGCCGAGGCACACCCCGTGGGCTTCCGTTGGGTCACCGAGGCCATCGAGCACAACCACGCCGAGCTGATCACCATCGATCCTCGTTTCACCCGCACCGGCGCCGTGGCGCAGGACAAGGCGTTCATCCGAACCGGCACCGATATCGCCTTTCTCGGCGGGCTGATCAGCTATCTGATCGAGACTGACCAGATCCAGCGCGAATACGTGTTGAACTACACCGACGCGGCGTTGATCGTGCGTCCGGATTACGGCTTCGAGGATGGCCTGTTCTCGGGCTACGACGAGTCGACCCGCAGCTACGACAAGCAGTCGTGGATGTACGAGATGGGCGACGATGGTTTCGTGCGCCGCGACGAGTCGCTGAGCGATCCCCGCTGCGTCTACCAGCTGCTGCGCGAGCACTACTCGCGCTACACGCCGGACATGGTCTCGAGCATCTCCGGGATTCCGGTCGAGACCATCCAGCGAATCTGGAAGAAGATCGCGGCGATGGCGGTGCCCGACAAGACCATGACCATCCTCTACGCGCTGGGTTGGACGCAGCACTCGATCGGCTCCCAGATCATCCGCACCGCGGCCATGGTCCAGTTGCTGCTGGGCAACATGGGTATGCCTGGCGGCGGCGTCAACGCCCTGCGCGGGCACTCCAACATCCAGGGGCTGACCGACCTGGGGCTGCTGTCCCAACTGCTGCCGGGCTACATGACGCTGGCCAATGCCAAGGAGCAGGAGTACCGCGCCTACATCGACAAACGAATCAAGCAGCCGACGGTGGAGGGGCAGGTCTCCTACTGGAAGAACTACGAGAAATTCCACGTCAGTCTGATGAAGTCATGGTTCGGCGAGGCCGCCAACGAGGGCAACAACTGGTGCTTCGACTGGCTGCCCAAGCTCGAGCGACCGCTCTACGACATTCTCGATACCTTCGAGCGCATGTCGAAGGGGGAGCTCAATGGCTACTTCTGCCAGGGCTTCAACCCGCTGGCCTCCTTCCCCGACCGGGCCAAGGTTACCCGGGCGCTGGCGTCACTGAAGTATCTGGTGGTGATGGACCCGCTCAATACCGAGACCAGCGAGTTCTGGAAGAACTACGGCGAATACAACGATGTCGACCCGAGCCAGATCGATACCGAGGTGTTCCGTCTGCCGACCTGCTGCTTCGCGGAGGACGACGGGTCGATCGTCAACAGCGCGCGCTGGCTGCAGTGGCACTGGGCGGCCGCGCCGCCGCCCGGTGACGCCCGGCCGGACACCCGGATCATGGGTGAGCTGTTTCTCAAGCTGAAGCAGCTCTATCTCGATGAGGGCGGTGTCTTTCCCGATCCGATCCTCAACCTGACCTGGGATTACAAGATCCCCGCGGAGCCCAAGGCGGAGGAGCTCGCGCGGGAGTACAACGGTCGCGCGCTGGAGGATCTCACCGACGAACAGGGCAACGTGACCCGGCGTGCCGGCGACCAGCTTGCCGGATTCGCGGAACTGACCAACGACGGTCGCACGGCGGCCGGCTGCTGGATATTCACCGGCTGCTGGACCGAAGACGGCAACCAGATGGCGAATCGCGACAACTCGGACCCCTACGGCACCGGCAATACCCTGGGCTGGGCCTGGGCCTGGCCGATGAATCGCCGCATCCTCTACAACCGCGCCAGTGCCGATCTGCAGGGCCGGCCGTGGGGCGCCAACAAGGCGTTCATCTGGTGGGACGGCAAGCAGGGGGCCTGGGTCGGCGCAGACGTGCCGGACTTCCCGACCAACTCGCCGCCATCCCAGGGGCAGATGCCGTTCATTATGCAGCCGGAGGGCGTCGGCCATCTGTTCGCCGGGCAGAGCATGGTCGACGGGCCCTTCCCCGAGCACTACGAACCGTTCGAGTCGCCGGTGCCGCAGAATCTGTTGCACCCGGGCAAGGAGAAGGCGCGCAACAATCCGGCCGCCCGGATCTTCGACGAGGACCGCGAAGCGCTGGGCAAGCCGGAGGAGTTCCCGCACGCGGCGACGACCTATCGTCTGACCGAGCATTTCCACTTCTGGACCAAGCACGCCGAGCTCAACGCCATCGTGCAGCCGCAGCAGTTCGTCGAAATCGGCGAAGCGCTGGCCGGCGAGATCGGCATCGTCGCCGGGGATTGGGTCAAGGTGTCGTCCAATCGTGGATTCATCAAGGCGGTGGCGGTGGTGACCAAACGGCTGCGGCCGATGATGATCGGCGACAAGCAGGTCCACCACGTGGGCATTCCGCTGCACTGGGGCTTTACCGGCGTGGCCAAGAAAGGCTACCTGGTCAACGCCCTGACGCCGTTCGTCGGTGACGCCAACACGCAGACGCCGGAATACAAGTCGTTCACCGTCCGCGTCGAGAAGGCATAGGGAGCTCGCCATGATCAATTCGCAAAACATCATCGCCCGCTCCGCCACGACCACCGAGCCTCCCCAGGTGCGCAGCCATGTGGAGGAGGTGGCCAAGCTGATCGATGTCTCCAAGTGCATCGGCTGCAAGGCGTGCCAGGTGGCGTGCATGGAGTGGAACGACCTGCGCGACGACGTCGGCGAGTGCCACGGCACTTACGACAACCCCACCGACCTCACCGCCGAGTCCTGGACGGTGATGCGCTTCAGCGAGCATGAAAGCGCCGACGGCAATCTCGAGTGGCTGATTCGCAAGGATGGCTGCATGCACTGTGCCGAGCCGGGCTGCCTCAAGGCCTGCCCGGCCCCCGGCGCGATCGTGCAGTACGCCAACGGCATCGTCGACTTCGACTCCAACCACTGCATCGGCTGCGGCTACTGCATCACCGGTTGCCCGTTCGACATTCCACGCATCTCGCCCAAGGACCAGAAGTCCTACAAGTGCACGCTCTGTTCGGACCGGGTCAATGCGGGGATGGAGCCGGCCTGCGTCAAGACCTGCCCGACCAACTGCATCGAGTTCGGCACCAAGACGGACATGCTGGCACGGGCGGAGAAGCGGGTCGGCGATCTCAAGGCGCTGGGCTTCCGCGATGCCGGCATCTACGATCCGGCCGGGGTCGGCGGAACCCACGTCATGTACGTGCTGCATCATGCCGACGATCCCAATCGCTACAGCGGGCTGCCCAAGGATCCCCGCATCTCGCCGCTGGTTGGGGCGTGGAAGGGCGTGACCAAGCCGATCATGTCCGCGATCATCGGCATCACCGCCTTTGCCGGCGTGATCCACTACATGACCAAGGGGCCCAAGGAGGAGCCGGAAGATTCGCCCGAAGAGGAGCATCGAGCGACGCGCGATGGCGGCGTTCCGCCCGCCTCGCTGGGCTATGACGCTACCCGGCGGCGTCCCGGAGCCGGTCGGAATGCGGACGATCGTCCGCAGGGAGAAGATCGATGAAGATGCCTCGGGATCGCCTGATTCGCTACTCGCCGCTGGATCGCGCCAATCACTGGACCATGGCCATGGTCTTTGTGCTGCTGGCGCTCTCCGGACTGGCGTTCTTCCACCCGGCATTCTTCTTCCTCAGCCACACGCTGGGCGGGCCGGTGTGGGCGCGGATTCTCCACCCGTTTCTCGGTGTGGTGCTGGTACTGCTGTTCTACGCCATGGCAGCGCGACACGTGCGTCGCAATCTGCTCGGCGAGAACGACGTGCAGTGGATGCGCCAGATCGGTGACGTGCTCGACAATCGCGACGAGAAGTTGCCGCCCATCGGCAAGTACAACCCCGGTCAGAAGCTGGTCTACTGGTCGCTGGTGGTATCGATCGCGCTGCTGCTGATCAGCGGCGTGATCATGTGGCGGCCGTGGTTCGCCGGCTACTTCCCGATTCCGCTGATTCGGTTCGCCAGCCTGCTCCATGCGGTGTCGGCCTTCGTTGCCAT
Source organism: Salinicola lusitanus (assembly GCF_003206045.1). GTDB lineage: Bacteria > Pseudomonadota > Gammaproteobacteria > Pseudomonadales > Halomonadaceae > Salinicola > Salinicola lusitanus. The sequence goes on along the minus strand of NZ_PZJM01000008.1, from coordinate 16,222 downwards.
CGTCACCATCGTGGTTCACGTCTATGCCGCGATCTGGGTCAAGGGCTCGGTCCGCTCGATGACGCGAGGCTGGGTGACCCGCGCCTGGGCGCGTCATCACCATGGCCTGTGGGCCCGCGAACAGGAGGAGGCGCAGCGCCGTGAACAGCAACCCTGACGATTCGACGCCAGGCGCGAACGGCGACCACGCCTTCGGCCAGGCGCCCCCTTCGCCGGGGGCGCCGCCGATGGTGACGCTGCCTTCGCGCAAGCTCTTCGCCGAGCGTGCCCTGCGGCTGCGGCAGTTGGCCGACCGGCTGCCGACGATGACCGCCTACCTGCGCTTTATGGCGATGATCGTCGAGGCCCAGCATCGCGTCGTCCAGTTGCCCCGGCCCTCGTTGGTGGGCGGAGCACAGCTGGCGATGACCCATGGCATTCCGCCCCTCTCCCTGGATGGGCTGTGGCGGGACATGTCCTGGGCGGAAGACCTCGACGCACTGCTGGCGGAACTGGACGGCCAGGTCGTGGCGCCCCAGCGGGCGTGGTTCGACGCGCTGTGCGATCTCGCCGTCGCCGACCGTGTCGAACTGGCCCGGGCCATACTGGCCGGCCAGCCGCTGGCGTTGGAGCAACGCGGGATGGCGCCGCTGATGGGCGCGGCACTGCAGGTGGCCTGGACGCGCCAGGCACGCACGCTCCCCGTGCCGCCGCCGCGTCCGTCGGGCGCCGCCGGCACCTTGTGCCCTTGCTGTGGTGCCCCGGCGGTGGGAAGTCTGGTCCAGATCGGCATGGCCCGCTCCCGGGTGCGCTACCTGCAGTGCGGGCTGTGCGCCAGCGAGTGGTACGCCGAGCGTGCCAGATGCGCGCAGTGCGGTAACAGTAAAGACCTGGATTACTGCGGCTTGGAGGATGAGCAGGGCGAGCGGGTGTTGCCCATCCAGGCCGAGACCTGCGATCACTGCCACAGCTATCTGAAACGGGTCAACCGGGAGTGGGAGGCCGCAGCCGATCCCTTGGCCGACGACCTCGCCAGCCTGGCGCTCGACATGATGATCGCCGACCGCGATCTGGCGCGACGCGCCTTCAATCCACTACTGGTGCTGGGCGAGCCGGCCTGAATCCACGCAGTTCGTGAGGTGGCGGTGCCGATGGCGAGCCACGGCGTACCCTTGCCGTGGCTTGCCAGGCGTCATTGGCTGTCGTCACCCTTGTTCCCGCTCGCCGGTAACGATTAAATCGAGACTCCTCCCGCCGGTTACCGCGAGCCGTTCATGTCCGATAGTGCTGCCAATCCGAATGACCTGCGTCGCCAGTTGCCGGCGGTCGACCAACTGCTAAATCACCCCCGCTTCGAAGCCTCGCGCCGCGAGCATGGCGATGGTCTCGTGATCCGCGCCATCCGCACGACCTTGGCCGAATGGCGACGCCGCTTGGGCGATCCGGCGATGTCGCCGCTCCCGACGATCGATGAAGCGGCGCTGCTCGCGGCCGTGGAGCGCGCGCTGGCCGCCGAGGCACGGCTCAACGTCCGCGCCGTCTTCAATCTTACCGGCACCGTCATCCACACGAATCTGGGCCGCTCACCGCTCTCCGAAGCGGCCATCGATGCCGTGGTCCACGCGGCGCGCCATCCGGTGGCGCTGGAATACGATCTCGACAAGGGGCGGCGCGGGGATCGCGATCGCCTGGTCGAGGGACTGCTGATCGAGCTCACCGGCGCCGAGGCGGCGACGGTGGTCAACAACAATGCCGCTGCCGTACTGCTGGCCCTGACGGCGCTCGGCGCCGGCCGCGAGGCAGTGATATCCCGCGGCGAGATGATCGAGATCGGCGGCGCCTTCCGGATGCCGGACGTGATGACCGCGGCAGGCTGTCGCTTGGTCGAGGTCGGTGCCACCAACCGCACCCACGGGCGGGATTTTCGTCAGGCTCTCGGTGATGACAGTGGCCTGATCGTCAAGGCGCACACCTCCAACTACGCCATTACCGGCTTCACCAGCAGCGTGCCCGAGGCGGAGCTGGCCACGATCGCCCACGACCACGGCATCCCCTTCATGATCGATCTCGGCAGCGGGGCGCTGACCGATTTTCGCGAGCTTGGCCTGCCCCACGAGGCGCGACCGGGGGAGGCGATTGCCGCCGGGGCGGATCTGGTCACCTTCAGCGGCGACAAACTGCTCGGCGGCCCCCAGGCCGGTATCGTCGTCGGCAAGCGCGAGTTGATCGAGCGTCTCAAGCAGCATCCGCTAAAGCGGGCACTGCGCTGTGACAAGCTCACCCTCGCGGCCTTGGAAGCCACGCTCCGGTGTTATCGCGATAGTGCCGAGCCAGCCCGGCATCTGCCGACGCTGGCGATGCTCTCGCGTGGCGTCGACGAGATCGATGCTCAGGCGGCGCGACTGTTGCCTCGGATGCAGGCGGCGCTGGACGGCGTCGCCGAGGTCGTCACTCGCGCTTGCCGAAGTCAGCTCGGCAGCGGTTCGCTGCCCGTCGATCGGCTCGACAGCCGGGCGCTGGTCATGCGTTGCACCGAGGGCCCGGCGCTCGCCCGGCTCGAGCGCACCCTGCGCGCGCTACCGCGACCGGTGATCGGTCGCCTGCACGAAGGTGCGCTGTGGCTCGATCTTCGTTGCCTGTGCCGTGAGGCGGACGAGCGGTCGTTCCTGGCGCAGCTCTCGGGCATTCAGTCGCTGTGGCGTGCCACTCCATGATCGTCGGTACCGCCGGTCACGTCGACCACGGCAAGACGTCCCTGATCCACGCGCTGACCGGCGTGGCAACGGATCGCCTGAAGGAGGAGCAGGCACGGGGACTCACCATCGAGGCCGGCTATGCCTATCCCGAGCCACCACCGGGACAGGCCGGGGCCGTGCTGGGGTTCATCGATGTGCCGGGGCACGAGCGTTTCGTTGCCAATATGCTCTCCGGCGCCGTGGGTATCCAGGCGATGTTGCTGGTGATCGCGGCAGACGACGGCATCATGCCGCAGACGCTCGAACATGCCCGCATCCTCGAGCTGCTGGGCGTGACCCAGGCCTGGGTCGCGCTGACCAAGATCGATCGGGTGACGCCGGCGCGCATCGACGAAGTACGCCGCGAGATTGCCGCCTGGCTCGACACGACAGCTTTCGCCGGCGCGCCGATCTTTCCGCTCTCCAGCGTTACGGGGGCCGGGTTGCAACCGCTCGAGAGCACGCTCTGGGCGCAGGCGGCGCAGCCCTTGCCCGTTCATGAGACGGGGCGCTTCCGGCTCGCCGTCGATCGTGTCTTCGTCAAGCAGGGCGCTGGCGTCGTGGTGACCGGCACGGTGCGCAGCGGCCGCGTCGCCCTCGGCGACACGGTACGGCTGTTGCCTGGCGACATGGATGCGCGAGCGCGCGGGCTGCGCGCGCAGGATCGTGAGGTCGACCTGGCGCGGCCGGGCGAGCGCTGCGCCATCAATCTGAGCGGGTCCGGCATCGAGCGGAGCCGGCTCGCCCGAGGGAACTGGGTCGTGGCGGCGGCCTCCCGGGCGGCCGATCGGACACGACTCGACGTCGCCCTGGACTGGCTGCCGGAAGCGCCAGCGCTCAGGCACTGGATGCCGGTCCATCTGCATCACGGCAGCGCCCATGTGACGGGGCGGGTTGCACTGCTGGAGGCGGATACGCTGGACGCCGGCGGCTCGGCGCTGGCGCAGCTGGTGCTGGATTCGCCGCTGCAGGCGATCCACGGCGACCGCATCGTGATCCGCGATCATGGCGCCAGCCGTACCCTGGGAGGCGCCAGGGTGCTGGACGTCGCCCCGCCACGCCGCGGTGCCCGGAAACCGGATCGGCTGACCTGGTTGAGTCGACTGCGAGAGGTGCTGTCGGATGGGGCCGGGCCGCCGGATTGGCAGCCGCTGTTTTCCCCCCGGCGAGAGCTCGCGAACCTCGCGATGACCAGCGTGGATCTGGCGGCGCTGGCGGTGAATCTCGATGTGCCGGTCGACGATGTGCAGCGAAGCGCGTCAGCGGCGCATTGGCTCGTGCTGTCAAACCCGACGGAACAGCATGCCCTGGCGCCGATCCATGAGCGATCGCTGTATGACGACGCGATCGAACGTCTGGCGTCGATCCACGAGCAGGAGCCGGCAATGCGAGGCGTCGATATCGATCGTCTGCGTCGCATGGTGTCGCCGCGACTTCCCGCCGACCTGTTTCGGCCGCTGCTCGAACACTGGAAAGCGCGTGGAGATCTCGCCCAGCACGGCCCATTCGTGGCGCTGGCATCGCATACGGCGTCGCTGTCGGCGCAGGACGAAAAGCGCTGGGATGCGGTACGCCCGCTGCTCATGGCGCAGCCCTACGATCCACCTCGAGTGCGCGATATCGCCGGGCAGCTCGGGTGGGCCGAAACCGACGTGCGCCGGCTCCTGCATGACTGCGCGCTACTGGGTAATGTCTATCAGTTGCGACATGATCACTTCTTCCTGGCGAGCCGAGTTTCCGAGCTGGCAGCAGTGATTCGCCAAATCGATGGCGAGTCGCCAGCCGGGGCGACAGCGGCGGTATTTCGCGATCGGATCGGCTGCGGCCGGAAACTGGCGGTGGCGATTCTCGAGTTTTTCGACCGGATCGGATTCACCCGGCGGGTCGGGGATGGTCACAAGGTCATTCGGGACGATATGCTGTTCGAGTGATTGGGCTCGAGCCTCGGCGGTCGAGCGCCCGAAGGGGGTTGCGAGGTTGGCCGGCAAGGGCAATTCGTGAATCCTCTCTCAGGAAGAGAATCGTTCCCCGGTGGGGCGCCAGGACTTCAACTCCTGTAGGGGCTGCCAGCAGTCTCTGGTGGGTTCGACTCCCACTCTCTTCCGCCATCATCTTCCCTGAAGACGCGCGGGCTTACGGTGTCGGCGGCCGTCGGGTTCCAGCGCTTTGCCTCGTACCGGTGGTATGAGAACGGTCATTTTTCGGATGTTGCAAAAAATTACGTGTTTTGTTGAATACTCAGTTACTTATAAACGCATGATTAAGAACACTTAAGTTTTGTTATTAGCAAAAACGATCAAGATATCACGAGAAAAACGTTGGCGTGGCGACGATGAAGGTCCACTCTGACACTGCCCACTTAGCCAAGTGGCTCTCACCGCGAAGGAACGTGGGAGTGGGTTCTTCTCTCTTCTTACCCGTCTATCGGTTACCACGATTCGGTGGCATCCATATCTTGCTTCTCACCGCGTATTTCGGTGGATTCGACGCTCAGCCACGCTGACGTCTGCTTCTCCCTGTCACCGGCCTCGCCCGTTGCGTGACCCCCTGCGTGATCGTGATTCCCGCTTCCGTGCAAGTCGTGACTACAATGATGCCCTGACGACAACGTCGCCATCGATGGAGACACCATGCAGGGTTCGCTGATCGGTATCGTGGTAGGGCTGGTGGTCTGGATGGCCTCTGCCGAATGGGGGTGGGGGATTGGTGCAGGCATCGCCTCGGGAATTGCCTGGGATCTCTGGCGCCAACGTTCGCGGCATGACGACTGAGGCGTTGGCGGCTCGGGCCAGTTCGATGGGTCGAAATGGCCCGATGGCGATATCAGTTGCGGGTCTTGACTCCCTCGAGTAGCGCCGCCATGTCGTCGGCATGCTCCTCTTCCTGCGCCAGGATGTCCTCCATCACTCGGCGAGAGGTCGGATCCTTGTCACCAAGGTAGGTGATGATCTCGCGGTAGCTGTCGATCGCGATCCGCTCGGCAATGAGATCCTCCTTGATCATCTCCTCGAGCGTTTCCCCCTCGGCGTACTCCGAGTGCGAGCGGCTCAGCAAACCCTCCGGCGAGAAATTGGGGGCACCGCCCAACTGGGTAATGCGTTCGGCGAGCTGGTCGGCGTGCTGCTGCTCTTCCTGGGCATGCTCCAGGAATTCGTCCTTGGCAATGCTCGCGCTGAGACCGTCGGCCATATAGTAATGACGCTTGTAACGCAGGACACAGACGATCTCGGTTGCCAGTGCCTCGTTGAGAATCTTGATGACCGTCTTGCGGTCGGCGCTATATCCCTCGGTGACGGCGCCATTTTCGATATGCTGGCGGGCCCGTTCGCGAATCGTCTTGATATCGGTCAAAAAGGTCTGCTCGCTCATGACTTCCTCCTTGATGGTGATGGTGCGATGGGTGGCGGCCAGGCACCGGCACGCCCCGGTCGTGATCTCAACGTAGTCGATCGAACCCCGTTGTCCCAGGGATATCTCGGGAGTCGAGTGCGCTCGCCGCGCCAGCAGCGTGTAATACAATAGCGTCGGGGTCGTGAGCTAAGATCCGGGGACACACCCGTCAGGATCCATGACATGGCCTCGCACGACCACTCGCATCACGACCCTCATGATCACGCCGGGCAGGGGCATTCTCACGGCCACGACCATGGGCACTCCCACGATCATGCGCCAACCGTGACGGCGGACAGTGTCCGGCGCGTCAGGCTGGCGATGATCCTGACCGCCGGCTTCATGCTGGCGGAGGTGGTGGGCGGCTGGATCTCCGGCTCGCTGGCGCTGCTGGCCGACGCCGGCCACATGTTCAGCGACAGCTTTTCGCTCGGCCTGGCGCTGTTCGCCTTCTATATGGGCGACAAGGCACCGGACAGGTTTCGCACTTTCGGTTATCAGCGCTTCCAGGTGCTGGCCGCCTTCGTCAACGGGCTGACGCTGCTGGCGATCGCGGTATGGATCGTGATCGCTGCGATCCAGCGATTCACCCAGCCGGTCGAGGTCCTGGCAGGTCCGATGATGGTGGTAGCCGTGCTGGGGCTGCTGGTGAACATCGTGGTCTTCAGAATTCTTCACGGGGGCGACCAGGAAAACCTCAACCTGCGCGGCGCCTTGCTGCATGTGATCGGCGACCTGCTGGGATCGGTGGCGGCCATCGTGGCATCCGTGGTGATCCTGATCACGGGCTGGACGCCGATCGACCCCCTGCTGTCGATGCTGGCCGCGACATTGATTCTGCGCGCCGCCTGGAAGATCCTGGGGCGCTCGGCGCATACCCTGCTCGAGGGCACGCCCGAAGGTGTCGATGTCGGCCAGATCCGGCAGGCGCTACTCGACGTCGAGGGCGTCAAGAGCCTGCACGACATTCATGTCTGGGGCCTGACGCCGCAGGACCCGCTGCTCAGCGCGCACCTGGTGATCGAGTCTCCCGCCTTACACGACGGTGTCATCGAGCGTGCCTACGCTATGCTCCAGTCCCGCTTCGGGATCCAGCACGCCACCCTGCAGGTCGAGACGCGAGACTGCCTCACCGGGGGCGAGTGCAACCACGGCATGATCGTGCATCCCTGAGCCCGTCGCGCGGGATGTCGCTTCGTGATGAGCCTTGTTCATGAGAAGGGCAGGAAGGTTTCATTGGCCGTGATCGCCCCGGAGAGGCAGAATCGCCATCATACGGTCGTCAATCCATCGTCGGTCGTCGCTACCGGGACATCGGCGCTCGAGAGCGAGACCTCGCCCAGCGTGTGATCGCGCGGGCCCGCATCGAAGAGAGCACTGTCATGAGCACGCAGCCTCCACTGGGGTTCAGTTTCGAATTCTTCCCTCCCAATACCGACGCGGGGCGCGAGAAGCTCGGCGGGGTCCGCGATGCGCTGGCTGCTCGCAAGCCGCGGTTTTTCTCCGTCACCTATGGGGCCGGTGGCTCCACCCAGGCGCGCACGTTCGACACTGTCAAGACGGTCCGTCGCAGCGGCGTCACCACGGCGCCACACCTCTCCTGTGTCGGTAGCGACAAGTCGTCGCTGCGTGATCTGCTGCACACCTACCGGGAGGATGGCGTGGATAGCCTGGTGGCGTTGCGTGGTGACTTGCCATCTGGCATGGGGGGCGCAGGCGAATTGCGTTACGCCAACGAGCTGGTCGAGTTCATTCGCGACGAGACCGGCGATCATTTCGAGATCGCGGTGGCCGCCTACCCGGAAGCTCATCCCCAGGCAGCCAGCTTCGAACGTGACCTGGAAAACTTCGCCCGCAAGGCCAAGGCGGGCGCGGATCTCGCGATCACCCAGTACTTCTTCACCGCCGACGCCTATTTTCACTTCGTGGACCGGGTTCGCGCCATGGGGGTGGAGACGCCGATCATTCCCGGCATCATGCCGATCACCAATTACACCAAGCTGGCTCGTTTCTCCGATACCTGCGGCGCCGACATCCCGCGCTGGATCCGCAAGCAGCTCGAGGCCTACGGCGATGACAGCGACAGCATCCAGGCCTTCGGTACCGAGGTGATCTCGAGGTTGTGCCGGCGGTTACTGGAGGGCGGGGCCCCTGGCCTGCATTTCTATACGCTGAATCAATCCGCGCCGGTGCTCAAGGTGCTCGACAACCTGGGCTGAATCTGGCCGCCGAGTTCGCCTCGCCGAAACCCGGCCGTTCGCGTTAGGGCCGCCGGTTGGCTACGTTGAAACCAGTCCCGATCAAGCAAGTCGTCGATCGGGACCCGTCACTCACGCAGAGGAGAACGCCATGCAACGCAATGGATTGATCGGTCTGACCGCGGGGGTCGCGCTAGCCCTGTCGGGGTGGGCACAGGCGGAAACCACGGTGGAGATGCATGCGGTGTCCGCCGACGGGGTCGGTGATAGCGTCGGTACGGTGGTCGCCAAGGACACCGATTATGGTCTGTTGCTGACGCCGGACCTGTCGGGGCTGAAGGCCGGACTTCACGGTTTCCACCTGCATACCAACGCCAGTTGCGAGACCAGCGAGACCGATGGCGAAGTCACGCCCGGTGGCGCTGCCGGGGGCCATTTCGACCCTGACGAGACCGGCACCCACCAGGGGCCCTACAGCGACGAGGGCCATCTCGGCGATCTGCCGGCCCTCACGGTCGGGGACGACGGCAAAGCGACGACACCAGTGCTGGCGCCTCGACTCACCGAAGCCGATCTCGCCGGTCACTCACTGATGATTCACCAAGGTGGCGACAACTACAGCGACGAGCCCAAGTTGGGTGGGGGCGGGAGCCGAGTGGCCTGCGGCGTCATCGACGGTAGCTAACGAACATTGAGCGGCACGCAACTCGACGGCTCCACCAAAGGTGGAGCCGTTTCGTTTCGTTGCGAAGCCGGTTCGTCCTGAGTCGGTTTTCTTAAGCTATTGTTTTCTGGTTGGCTGGCGCGCCATAATCTGTTCATTTATCCAGTGTGGGGCGCCCGGCCAATGGCCAACTTTCGAACGCATCTCGGCGTGGCGACCGTCGGGGGAGTCGCGGTCGCTCAGGCCGGATGGCAGGCGGGGCAGTGGAGCGGCTGGCAGTCGCTGGCGGTCGCGATGCTGGTGGCGTTCGGCGGGATTCTTCCGGATATCGATGCCGATCAGTCCCAGGCCATTCGTCTGATCTTCAATATCCTGGCCGTCGTCGCGGTGGTGCTGGCAGTGCTGGTCCTGCAGCATCGAGTCACGCCGGCCTATCTGTTTGCGGCCTGCGGCGGTATCTATCTCGGCGTGCGCTACCTGGCCGGTGCGATCTTCGCACGCTTCACGGTTCACCGCGGGTTGTGGCATTCGCTGCTGGCAGCGTCGATCAGCGGGCTGTCGACGGCAGCGATCAGCTTCTCCCTGCTGGGTCAGCCTGAACGCCTGGCCTGGATCCACGGGTTGGCGATGACACTGGGCTTCGTCATCCATCTGACGCTGGACGAGCTGTACAGCGTCGATCTCACCGGGGCGCGCTTCAAGCGTTCGTTCGGCACGGCCCTCAAGCCGTTCAGCTGGCAGTCTCCGGGCAGTGCGCTGATGCTGGCGCTGATATCGGCGCACCTGTTGAGCTGGCTACCGTCCTTCTCGGTACTGCGGCAGCTGGTGATGCAGGGTGTGGCGCTGTGGCACTGAGGCGCTGGTGCGGGGCCGCCAATCGATGGCGACGACTCGAGAACCTTGCGAGCGTTAGGCGTTATCCCTCGCTACGTTTTTCCCATCCGATCTGAATCATCAGCCCCAATGATGGCATGGAGTCCACGATGCATCTGGTATTCGACGTCAATGAAACACTGCTCGACACGGGGGCGCTCGATCCGCTGTTCAAGCGCTGGTTCGGCACCGACGCTGCGCGCTCTGAATGGTTCCTGACGCTTCAGGAGACCTGGATGACGGCCAACCTGGTGGGGGAGTTCGAGCCCTTTGCAGATATTGCCAGAAGTGCGCTGCGCCAACTCGGGGCCAAACATGGCGTCGCGATCGCTGTAGGCGACGAGCAGGCACTGGTCGAGGCGATTCTCTCGCTGCCGGCCCACGCCGATTCGGCGGCGGCGCTGGCGCAGCTGCGCGAGCAGGGGCATACGCTGACGGCGCTGACCAATAGCGCGCTGAAGGCAGCGCATCGGCAGCTCGACAACGCCGGACTGAGCGGTTATTTCGATGCCATTCTAAGTGTCGAGAGCGTGGGGCGATACAAGCCGTCTCCAGAGCCTTATCGGCATGCGGCGAGCCACTGGGGCGTCGCCACTGCCGAGCTGATCATGATCGCCGCTCACGGCTGGGATTTGATCGGTGCCAACGCGGCCGGGCTGCGAACCGGGTTCATCGCACGGCCGGGCAAGGCAATGGATCCGCAGCTCGGCGACGTGCCGGACTGGCAGGATGACGACCTTGCCCGTCTGGTTCAGCGCGCTGTCGCGCAGTGACGACTGCCGCCGGTGGCGTCAATGCAGTTTGCCGGGGTCGATGATCCGCACCGGGCGGACCTCGTCGCTGGCTGGCCGCTGTTTGTCACGCGGTTGATTGACGCGAGTCGGAATTTCCTGCGGCGTGTCGTCCTCGATCGGTAATTGCTCGAAGAAGTCGCAACTGACGCAGTCGCGGTAGCGAATGCCGTTCTGCTCCCACGAACGTATGCGGTCCATGGCGGCACAGCGAGGGCAGATTGCGCCGGCAATGAAGCGTTTCGGCGTCTGGGACATGCATTACCTCGAAAGCAGTGGGCGGGCGCTGACTGGCGCCCGCCCGGTTCACTGTGGGATCAGACACCGCCCAGGATCAGGCAGCGTTCTTGGCGTCGATACCGGAGTGGCGCAGTAGCGCATCGATGCTCGGTTCACGGCCACGGAAGGCTTCGAACAGCTCTGCCGCTTCCCGTGAGCCACCCTGTTCGAGAATCGCTTCGCGGAAGCGTCGGCCGGTCTCGGGATCGAAAATCCCGGCTTCCTCGAAGGCGCTGTAGGCATCCGCCGACAGCACCTCGGCCCATTTGTAGCTGTAGTAACCGGCAGCGTAGCCACCAGCGAAGATATGGGCGAAACCGTTCTGGAAGCGATTGAAGTCGACGGTCGGCACGACCGAGACCTTGGCTCTCACGTCATCGAGCAGACGCTGGACGTCACTGGCGCTCGGTTTCTCGAGTTCGTGATGGAGACGGAAGTCGAACAGCGAGAACTCGAGCTGGCGCATCATCTGCATCGCCGACTGGAAATTGCGCGCAGCCTGCAGCTTGTCCAGCAGCTCGTCCGGCAATTTGTCGCCGGTGTCGACGTGGCCGGCGATCAGGTCGAGGCCCTCGCGCTCCCAGCAGAAATTCTCCATGAACTGGCTCGGTAGCTCGACGGCATCCCAGGCGACGCCGCTGATGCCGGAAACGTCGGCGACCGTCTGCTGCGTCAGCATGTGGTGCAGGCCATGGCCGAACTCGTGGAACAGCGTCAGCACCTCCTCGTGGGTCAGCAGTGCCGGCTTGCCTGCCACCGGGGGCGTGAAGTTGCAGGTGAGATAGGCCACCGGCAGCTGCAGTTCGCCATTCTCGCGCTGGAGACGCGTGCGGCAGACGTCCATCCAGGCGCCGCCACGCTTGCCTTCTCGGGCGTACAGGTCCAGATAGAAGCCGGCGATGGGGCGATCGCCATCGAGCACGTCGAAGTATTTGACGTCCGGGTGATAGCAGGGCGCTTCCGGGTTCTCCGCCATGCGGATGCCGTAGAGCTTGTTGGTGACGCGGAATAGGCCCTCGATGGCGCGCGGCGCCGGGAAGTAGGGCCGCAACTGCTCCTGCGAGATATCGTAGCGCGCCTGGCGCAGCTTCTCGCTGGCGAAGCCGGTGTCCCACGGTTTCAACGCATCGAGGCCGAGGGTCTCCTTGGCGAAGGCTTCGAGCTCGTTGAATTCGCGCTGCGCCTGCGGGTGTGCGCGCTCGGCGAGGTCGTCGAGGAAGCCGAGCACCTGTTCGGGCGTTTCGGCCATCTTGGTGGCCAGCGAGTAGTCGGCATAGGTGTCGAAACCGAGCAGACGGGCCAGCTCCTGACGCAGCCGCAGCGTCTCCTCTATCACCGGTGCATTGTCGTTTTCGCCGGCCTTGGGGCCCTGGTCGGAAGCCCGCGTGACATAGGCGGTGTAGACCTCGCGGCGCAGTTCGCGATCTTCGGCGAAGGTCATGACCGGCAGGAAGCTGGGGACGTCCAGGGTGATCCGATAACCGGTAACGCCCTTGGCTTCGGCATTGGCCTTCAATGTCTCCAGGGCGCTCTCGGGCAGGCCGCCCAGGCGGTCGGCGTCGGCAAGATCGAGATGCCAGGATTGGGTCGCATCCAGCAACTGGTTGGAGAAGGTGTTGCCGAGTTCCGATAGGCGAGCCTGGATTTCGCCGTAGCGTTTCTTGTCCTCGGCTGGCAGATCGACGCCGGCGAGGCGAAAGTTGCGCAGGGTGTTGTCGATCGCCTTGCGCTGCGCGGTCTCGAGTGAGGCGAACTCGTCGCTCTGCCGCAGACGTTCGAATGCCTGGAAAAGCGCGGTGTGCTGGCCGACCCAGGTACCGTACTCGGAAAGCATGGCCAGGCACTGCTGATAGGCATCGCGCAGCGCGTCGCTGTTCATCGTCGAATTGAGATGGGACACCGGCGACCACGCCTGGGACAGGCGGTCGTCGAGCGATTCCAGCGGCGCGGCCAGGGTCTGCCAGCTCACGTCCTGCTGCCGGGCCAGGGTCTCGGTGGCCTGCCGGTTGTCGGCAATGATCTTTTCGATGGCCGGTACGACGTGTTCGGGACGGATCGCCTCGAACGGTGGCAGGGTATGATGCTCGAGCAGCGGGTTATTCGACATGGTCACCTCGGACGATGGAATCAGTGTCATTCTATATGGGGGAAGCCGAGGCAGCTTTCAATCCGGGCTCCAGTTGGCAGCGCCCGCTGTTGGACGCTGGCCCGGGCCAGATTGGCGAGCCGCCCCGGTGCTGATAGGCTCTTCGCGTTTTCGCGCCAGCCCCGCCTGTCCCGGGTGGGTCGTCCGCGGCCGCAATCCGTTCGCTAAAGGTCCCGAATGATGAGTGAAACTCTGGAGCGCTGGCAGTCCCGCCGTGCCTTCATCCTGGCGGTCACCGGCGCCGCCGTGGGGCTGGGCAACATCTGGCGCTTCCCCTACATGACGGGCGAGAACGGCGGCTCGGCGTTCCTGCTGCTCTACATCGTCTTCGTACTGCTGCTGGGGCTGCCGATGATGATGGCCGAGATCATGATCGGTCGCGCCGGTCGGCGCAGCCCGATGCAGGCGCTGGCGTTCCTGGCCGATGAGGCCGATGTCAGTCGTCACTGGAAATGGCTGGGGCTGTTCGGCGCGATCACGGTCTTCTTCATCCTGTCGTTCTACTCGGTGGTCTCCGGCTGGTCGATCGAGTATCTGGTCAGTGCCGTGAATGGCAACTTCGTCGGTCTTTCTCCTCAGCAGGTCGGTGCGAGCTTCAATGCCTTCCTGGCAGACCCGTTGCGCATGACCTTCAACCATACCCTTTTCATGCTGCTGACCATGTCAGTGGTGGCGGCCGGTATCGTCAACGGGATCGAAAAGCTCAACAACGTGATGATGCCGCTGCTTTACGGGATCCTGATCGTTCTCGCGGGCTACGCCGTGACCACGCCGGGCTTCGGGGCCGCCATGCACTGGCTGTTCACGCCGAACGTCGCTGCCATTACCTGGAGCGTCGTGCTCAATGCCATGGGACACGCCTTCTTTACTCTGGCGGTGGGGGCGTGTGCCCTGATGGCCTATGGCGCCTACATGCCCGAGGAGCAGAGCTTGCCCAAGGCCGTCTTCGCCGTGGCTCTGCTCGACATCACGGTGGCGCTGCTCTCCGGTATCGCCATCTTCTCCGTGGTCTTCACCCATGGTCTCGATCCCAGCGAAGGGCCCGGGCTGATGTTCGTCACGCTGCCGATCGCCTTCAGCGATTTGCCGGGCGGACAGGTCTGGCTCGGTGCCTTCTTTCTGCTGCTGCTGGTGGCGACCTGGACGTCATCGATCAATCTCGCCGAGCCGATGGTGTCGATGCTGGTCGGTTCCGGGTGGCGTCGCAGCCGCGCTGCTATTCTGATCGGGTCGCTGGTGTGGCTGGTGGGGCTGTTGTCGGTGCTCTCGTTCTCCACCCTGGCAGACGTGCACTGGGTCGGCGAGATGAACTTCTTCACGCTGGTGTCGACCATTCCGCCCGATATATTCCTGCCGGTCGGTGGTCTGCTGATCGCCATCTTCGCGGCCTGGGTGATGTCGAGGGAGGCCGCCGTGGCGGCGCTGGGCGTCGGGGCCGGCAGTTTCCGACTATGGCAATGGCTGGTGCGTTACGTGTCGATCCCGCTGACGGTTGTGGTGCTGGCGTCCAGCCTTCTCTAGGCCGTGCTGCGAGGGACAAGCCGATTCTGGATAGCGACAGGAGTAGAACTCATGGCAATTCGAACATTTCAGGGTGTGACGCCCAGCCTCGGTCAACGAGTGTTCATCGATGATACCAGCGTCGTGCTGGGGGACGTGGCGCTGGGTGACGACTGCTCGGTATGGCCGATGGCGGTCATTCGGGGTGATGTCCATCGCATTCGCATCGGCGCGCGCACCAGTGTGCAGGATGGCTGCGTGCTGCATTGTACCCACGCAAGCGACTACAACCCCGGCGGCCATCCCTTGATCATCGGGGACGAGGTCACGATCGGCCACCAGGCCACGCTGCACGGCTGCCGGATCGGAGATCGGGTTCTCATCGGGATGGGCGCCGTGGTGCTGGACGGGGTCGTGATCGAAGATGAGGTGATCGTCGCCGCGGGCGCCATGGTTCCGCCGGGCAAAGTGCTGGAGAGCGGTCATGTCTACGCCGGTAACCCGGCCAAGCCGCTACGCGAGCTCAAGGCCGCCGAGCGGACGTTTTTCAGTTACTCCGCGGGAAATTACGTCAAGCTGAAGGACCAGCACCTGAGCGGAGAATGATCGGAGGCTGGCGCACTCAGGGCTCGAGGCGGTCGCTCAGCAGCTGCGAGCGCCTCTCGGCGCGCCGGGCCCTCGATTCGGCACGCTGCATGTCGATCAGCCCCGCCTTGACGTAGTCGAGATGCTCGTGGGCCAACGTGCGAGCATCCTCGGCTCTCCCTTCCTGAATCGCCTCGAGCAGCGCACGGTGCTGTGCCATCAGACGCTGGCGGGCATTGGGGCGCTCGAACAGATGTGCCAGGTTGCCGACGATACTCTTCTCCAGCAAATGGAAGAGGCCGCGAATGGTATGCAGCATCAGGACATTGTGGGCGGCCTCGGCAATGGCGAGATGAAAGGCGGCATCGGCCTTGGCCTCGCGTAGTGGGTCGCCCTGTTGAACGGGATCCCGATAACTTCTGTCCAGCGCCTCGAACCGTTGCTGCAGCATCTCCTTGTCGGCCGGGGTTGCCCGCATCGCCGCGTGGTAGGCCGTGATCCCCTCCATTGCATCGCGGAACTCCAGCACATCCAGGTGAAACTCGTCGTGACGCGACAGCATCTCCAGCATGGGGTCGCCGTAGCTGGCGGCGAGACGCTCACTGACGTAGGTGCCACCACCTTGCCGGCTGATCAGCAGGCCTCGAGCGGCCAGCTTTTGAATGGCTTCACGTAGCGAGGGGCGTGACACGCCAAAGCGTTCGGCCAGTTGCCTTTCGGCCGGCAGGCGGTGGCCCGGTTTGAGGCTGCCCTCGAGGATCATCGTCTCGAGGCGTTCGGTGATGACATCGGCAAGACGAGGCTGCCTGACGGTGGGGTAGTTCACGCGATGAAGCTCCCGATAACGATTGCAGTCATTGGTTTTACCAATGTTCTGGCACTGCTCAAAGCGCTGCCTGCGGTGGTAGCGGTTGTCGGGCCTCGATTCGGACCAAAGTATGAAGCGGCCAGGCTTCAATGGTGCGCTGCCATGCCAGGGACGACGCTGACAATCGGCCCGGATTGTCCTGGGATGTATCGCACCTCCGCTGTCGGACGTCATCGATTTCAGTTTTTTTGACTCGAGGGCTTGCCAACGCGGC
>NZ_PZJM01000007.1 GCF_003206045.1 Salinicola lusitanus | reverse complement strand
CCGGTATCGGCGCGGGCCACTGGGGCGTCGTTGGTGCCGATGATGTTGATAGTGATGGTCTGACTCGCAGAGCCATCAGCCGATTTCACCGTAAAGGTTTCGGTCCTAACCTGGCCTTCACCAAGGTATTGAACCTTGCTGTTATCGACATTGAAGGTCCAACGGCCATCAGCTGTGATGGAAAGCGAGCCCAGCGAGGAAGTCACGCCGTCAGTCGCACCACTGGCGCCCGTGAAGATCGCGCTATCCGGGTTGAAACTCGACTGCCCGGTATCGACGTCAGTCACCGAGAGCAAGCCTGTCGTCGCGAGTTTTCCACCGCTAACGTCACTATCTTCCACGACGCTGCCAACAGCGGGACCGCTGATGATAGCCACATCGTTCGTACCGACGATCGTCACCGTCAATGTGGCCACTGAAACATTACCGTGGCCATCACTGACGGTGTAACTGATCTGGGACGTGGTTTTTTCGCCCGCTGCGAGAGAGTCGTAGGTATTTCCCGGCAGGAATCGATAACTGCCGTCGGATTGCACGATGAACGTTCCGCCGTTGGAACCGGCGACAGATCTCCCAACGCCCTCCGCGTTGCCATCGATGGCAACGACATGCAGCGTCGACCTGTCACTACCCAGGTCAGAATCGTTGGCTAGAACACCGTGTGCCGCATCGATGTTCAGCGCCTGCTCCTGCTGGGTCGAGCCAGTATCGGCAATCGCCGTTGGCGGCGTGGTGTCGACACCATAAGCGTGGGTGGTCGTGGCGGTGCCGGTATTACCGGCCCCGTCGGTGTGGCTGACCGTGGCATTGACCCGATCGGTGCCGGCGTTGGCCAGCACCGCCCCCGGGACAGAGAGGCTGAAGATGCCGTTGGCACCCACCGTCGTGGTATAGATCTGGCCGCCTATCTCGATCGTCACCGTGTCGCCGCTAACCGCATCGCCGCCGGCCCTGCCGCTCAGAGTGACATTCTGCCGCGCCTCGGCGGCATTGATCACGTCGTCGCTGGCAACGGCGTTCAGACTGATCGTGACCACTGGCGCGGTGGTATCGACGGCATAGCTGCCGGCAGTATTGGCGGTGCCGGTGTTGCCGGCAGCATCGGTGTGGCTGACCACGGCCTGGATCGAACCGTTCTGGGCCAGTTGACTGCCGGGCAAGGTGATGCTGAACGTGCCGTCGGCCTTGACGCTACCGCTGTAGGTCTGGTTGCCCACGGTCAGCGTCACGCGGTCGCCGACGGCGTAATCGCCGCTGACCTTGCCGGTCACCGGAATCGGTTGGCCGGCTTCGGCGGCATTGACGACATTGTCGCCAGCGATGGTGTCCAAGATGATACCGAGCGTCGGTGGCACGGTGTCGACGCCATAGGCGTGCGTCGTGGTGGCAATGCCAGTGTTGCCGGCCGCGTCGGTGTGGCTGATCACCGCCGTCACCGTCGCGCCTGCCGCAGCCGCCAGGAGCCCGCCCGGCACGACGACGCTGAAGGTCAAATCGTCGGCGACAGCCACCTGGTACTGCTGGCCACCGATCGCGATCGTGACGGTATCGCCCGCAACGGCATCGCCGCCAACGCGTCCCGTCAAGGTGATGGACTCCCCGGACTCGGCAGCGTTGATCACGTCATCGCCGGCGATGGTGTCCAACTGCACGGTCGGTGCAGGCGCATCGAGGTCGACACTGTAGGGCCGGGTCGAGGTCGCGGTGACCACGCTATCGTCACCGACATGCGTCAACGTCGCTGTCGCCGAGGGGAATTGAGCCAACACGCTGCCCGGAACGACGACCGCAAAGCTGAGATCCTCGTTCAGCACCGTGCTATAGGCAATGCCACCGATGGTGATCGTCACCTGGTCGCCAGCAACGGCATCGCCACCGCCTTTGCCGCTGAGCGTGATGTTCTGCTCCGACTCCGCGCGATTGACGATGTCATCGATGGCGATGGCATCGAGGCTGACACTGACGACCGGGGGCAACGTGCCGCCGCCGCCCGCCGCGCCATCGCCCGTCGTCGTGTTGGCCTCGGGGTTGAAGCTGGCAGGCGTCACCGTTACCCGTTCGGGATCAGCCTGCGTTGCCGCATAACGATAGGTGCTGGACGCTTCACGTCCGGTCCGGGCGATATCGAAAGGCGCGGAGTAACCGCCGCCGCCTGCAATCGTTCCGCCGCCTTCTCCGGCACCGGCCGCCGGGGCTTCCTGAATGGCCGTAGGGTCTTGCCCTGAAGCGATGGCCGCTTGAAGTGCCGCTACCTCCGGATCCGCCGCGGCAGGGTCCGCCACAGCTACCGTGGCGATGCCTTCGATGACCTGTAGAGTCAACGGCTGCCCTGCGCTCAATGGCAGCACGGTACCGTCGGCAAGGATGAGTCGGCCGCCATCCGGGGAGAAGAGGATGGCGCCTTCCGGAACCGCCATCCCCTGCACCAGGGGCTTTTGGGGGTCCATCAAAAAGACATTGCCATCGACTCGAACGATAACGACGAGAGCAGCCATCGACTTTCACCTCAGCAGACAGAAGACACGGGGAATCGGGCACCCCCATCATTCGCGAAAAGTAACCGTTTGGTATCCAGAAGCAACAAGATTTTATTAATTATCCTGCAGAGCTTTGATTAATCGTAGCGCAGTTTTTACAAACCTTAGCAAATCCAGCGTGTTATAAAATGTTAGCGCAACGGGACTCGACCAAAGAGACGATTAGCCCCCTTAAATCGATCGCGTTACAGGTTTGGCCGGGGCCATGCCCCGGGCGAGACCTTCTGGTGCGACGCCCTCTCCGCCAACCTGGCCCAATGCCTTGCTTCCCGTATTCAGACGATGTCCGGAAGAAGCCATGACACTTTTCTAGGACTCGGGCCAATCGACGCATCAATCGACAGCGCGGCGCGGCTGAGGGGGAAAGAACGGCAGAGGCGCCGATCATCAGAAGTATTGGTTCGGGTGTCGAATTGAGGGGTATCAACTCGATGTCGGAGGGGACTCTCAAGCCAGTCCTAGTCGGTGGATGCCAGGTCCAGCGGCGACGAGCCATATTCAACGCGAACGTCGGCCACTTTCGAATAGGGGTCGCTGAACCTTTGCCGCCGCACTCACTTGACCCCTAACTCCGGCTTCTATCGGGGGCGCCGCCGAGTTGGGTAACGCTCAGCAACCGCCACGGTCGATGCTCGGCACGCTCGACGGTGAGTATCCGCGGCCACTGAGACAAGTCGCGCCGGATCCACCGCCGATTCGGCCGCGCGACTCGCCATCACGGGTAACTCCCGCTCAGACTGAGCTGGTTGGCCGCGACCCGTGCCAACATCAGTAACGTTGCCGAGTAGTAGTTTTCTCCCGCAGCAGACTGTTGCGGGATCTCCCACGGTTTTCCCGCCAACAGCGAATTGATGGCCATTCCGCCTTCGGATAGCGGGTACCCTGCGACCTCGCCGGTAGTCACATCGATCCAGGCCGGGGGCAGCGGTGTATCCCAGAATCGCGCGATCTCCTCGAGCGTGTCGACATCTCGACGATTGCCCCAAGTGAAGTAGAGTGGCACCCGCACGTTCTCGAAGCCGAAGCGTGGCGGCCACTTCTCGGCAGGCGCCAATCTGGCAGAGTCGCTCAATCTCAACCAGTCGGCAGGCAGGTCATGGTCGCCGAATCGGGCCAGCGTCAACAGTCGGGCGCCACTGTCGATCAGCGACTGCCAGGGACCGGCGGGCTCCCTGGCCGCGAAATCCCGCAATGCCGGCAAGACCCAGTAGGACAGGTTGATGTTCACGTACCCGGGGTGACGAAACCCTTGCATGGCGGGCAGCAGGATGCGATATCCCGCTACCTCCACGATCAGGTCATCCTGGACCGCATCCAGTATCTGGTCGGCGCGAGCCCGATATCTCGGGTCGTCCCAGCGATCAGCGGCCAGTTGCAGTGCCCAGGCGATGAACAGATCCCCGTCACTGGCATTGTTGATATCCGCGACGGGAGGCGTGGACGCCGGGTCATAGCGCCACGAATAGAGGGCGACATCCTCTCTCGCCAAGTGAGCTTCGGTCCATTGCCACAACCGGTCGAAGGTTTCGCGATCCTGAAACTGAACCGCCAGGTACATCCCCCAGCCCTGCCCTTCGGTATGACTGACATTGCCGTTGGCGGTATCGATGATCCGACCCTCCGGCAACAGAAAATGCGACTTGTAGCTCTCCCAGCCCGCGTCACCGCGGGAGAAGAAGGGTTGAGCCCATGCCGTGGCCGACATCGCCAGCATCACCATGATCCACAGTCCCTGGCGCAGTCGCCCGCTCAGGAACTGCCAACGCTCAGGAACCGCCATAGCGAAATGCCAGGTATCGCCCCGGCTCTCCATGCCGGTACGCAATAGGGGCATCGCCGCCTTCTCCATCGAGCCAATGTTTGTAGAGCCCTTCGAGCAATGCGCTGATGGTCCTTGTCCAGGCTTCGCCAGCCACCGGATCTTCGACCGTATCGACCGCCACGGGGTAGGCGACATGCTCGATAGCCAGATGATCATCGCTTGCGTTCAACGTGCACCATCCCCAATCCATACTGTCCAATCGCGCGTTGATCTGAGCTTCGAGATCGCCCAGGGTCGCCGGCGCGTCCAGCGGGTACTCGCTTGCGAGATGACGGCCGACGTGGCGCATGAATCTCGCACTCTCTTCCTTGCCTGCCGATGACTGCATCTCGCTGGCCAATACCTTAAGAAAGGTTCGCCATTGGCGGCTGCAGTGCCGCCGGGTGAAGTAGTCCAGACTAAGACGATCGTGTTCATCGATGGCTTTCAAGGTCCCGCCCCCAAGCGATAATCAAGATACAACTGCCCCGTACTTTCCGAGTAATCACCAAAGGTGTCATAGCCGACCGCGCCCCCGACGCTCAAGTTCGGCGCCACCTCATAGGCAACGCCCCCTTTCAGCGTGATGCCGAAGCCGCTCTTGCTCTCGCCCTGATAGCGCGACTGGCTGACCAGCCCTGCCCCAGCCAGCGTGTCCAGCAGATCCTGCGCATCACCATCTTCGGGGAAGTAGTCAGCATCGTCCTCGCTGTAGCTCTGAAAACCCGGTGCAATGCTGGCGTGGTAGGTCCACTTGTCCTGGCGCTGTCGGTAACTGATCGGCAGCGAGAGGCTCACGTAATCCTGCGGACTGAAGTAGCCTCCGTGACCATAGGTAAAGTAGCGCAGGTTCTTGTCGTACCCCATGTAGCCGAGGTTGACCCCGATCTGAAGCTGGCGATCCGGCTCGTTGATCGGGCGAACATAGGCACCCGTGGTGACCTCCACGGAGTGGTTGTCGGCAACATGCTCGCCGTCGTACGCGTAGGCGCCTGCAGATGCATAGGCTCCGCTGTCACCATCATCGTAGGCGATACCGATTGCGCCGCCGGTGCGCGTCACGCCGCCCCAGGTTTCGCCTGTCAGTGGATCCTTGACCCCAGCATAGGATAGGACGCTGTCCGTCACCGCCCGTCGCTCAATCTTCAGTTCCAGCGTGGTGTTGTCCGTCAACTTGGGGCGCCAGGCGACGCCACCGACGATATTGGACTTCTCGAAGCCCTGAGGCGTGGCGCCGATATCGATGTCCGCGCTATCCCAGCGATATGCCAGTCTAAGACCGACCCCTGCATCATGGATGGAGTCGGGACTGCGTGCCGCGCTGGGCACCGAACTCAAACGGCGCGCGATACCCTGCTGCACGTTGGCAATGCTCTCTTCCAGTGTCTGGCGAATATCATCGAACCCATCGGCGTCGACATTCTGGAAATCCGCGTCGAACAGCACGTCGATATCGCGGCGCAATTGCGCCTGATCGGCTGTCGACAGATCATCCGTCACCACGAAATCCGTAACCGCCGTCCGGAATTGTGCCAACTGCTCGGTCGAGAGCGAGGCCGTTTCGATTCCGGACTCGAAGAACGGATTACGCGACAAGGCGTCATCGAAGTTCTCCGCCGCCCGCGCCAGCTGCCGCTCGATCAGCGGGTCATCCGGATTTTCCTGCGCCTGAATCTGCAGCGCCGCGTAACTGTCCGCCGACTGCTGAATGCTGTCGAGCACGGTACCGACACCATCCAGACTGTCGCTTAGGTTTTCGGCAGCATCCACGAACACGTTGGAGCCGTAGCGGCCGCGAGCGTTGCTGCCCGGTGTCCCGGCAGAGATATATTCGGGCGAGAGCGACACTTCCAGGCGACCGCGCTTGAATGGCGCCGCCGAAAAAGTGACGCTGCTGCCTAGCGAAGTGAGCTCGCTGAGCCCCTCCTCCCCGTCTCGGGAACGCAATGTCGCTTCCGGCTTCAGGTATGTCGCCGTCTCGTCATGCAGTTCCGCCAACAGGCGGTCGATCTCCACCAGCACGGGATCATCGGCAATCGAATCGACACCCGCCGACGCTTGCGACGAATCCGGCGCGCCCGGCAGCCAGGCCCCTCGGGAAGCCATCGCGCCGGCATTCGCGACGGTCACCCGGGCGGCATCCCGCGTCCGGCGGAAAGGATTGCCTGGCAGCAGCAATTGACTGCTGGCGACTCGTGTTCCAGGCAGCAGCCACTGATCGCCGTCCTGCTGGAGTCGTTGCGCCCGCGCCTGCTCGAGCAGTTGAACGGCCTGCCGATGGTCTCCCTTCATGCGCGCGGTGCGCGCCGCCAACACCACCAGCTCGGGCGATCGAATGGGAGCATGGTCCACCAGCAGTTGCTCGGCACGGTCGCCCTCGCCCTGCTCAAGCGCCGCGTTCACCGCGCCAGCGAGCACGTCATCGTTGTCCGGATTCCGCTCCAGCAGGTGGTCATAGACAGTCCCCGCGGCTTCGGGCATGTCGCCACTGGAGTAGAGTCGCCCCAGAGCCAACAACAGCGAGGTGTCGTCCGGCGCGGCTTGCAACTGGGGCAGCAACACGTCGTAGGCGGCCGCATACTGCTGCTGCTGACGCAGTCTGTCGGCCTCGACGACCGCGAGGCCTCGCGCGGTCGACTGGACTGCCAGACGATCCTCGCTGCTCGAAGCCGCCTCATCCAGCCGTCGCAGCAGATCGTTCGCCTCGCGGATACGTCCGGACTTGGCGAGCACGAGAGCGTAGTTCAGATAATCGGTTGGGGACTCGTCGATGTCGGCATCGGCCAGGCGACTCCGAACGAGTTGCAGGGCCATTCCCTGCTCGCCGTTGTCTGCCATCAACAGCGCCAGGCCACCCAGATCCGCAGGCGTCTGCGGCGGCTGTCGATACCAGTCGAGCAGCGCCTGTCGCGCGGCGGGATCGTGACTGTCCAGGCGTTGGCGTAGAGACGCCAGCCGCCGGTTGAACGTCACCCGCTGCGCCAGGGCGACGGTGTCCGCATCTCGCCCCTCCGTCGGCAGGCGATCGAGAAATTCCGCCGCCTCGTCCCAATGCTGCTGCTCGCTGGCCAACAGCGCCGCCGCCTTGAGTGCATCCGGCGAAGCAGCCGTTCCCAGTAGCGGGGACATCACGAAGCTGGCCTGATACGGCTTGCCCTGAGATTGATAGAGACGCGCGAGATCCAATCGTATCCAGGGATCTTCCGGAGCCAGATTGACCGCCTGAATCAACTGCTGCTGTGCCTGCGTCGAGTTACCTGCCAACAGAGACTGGTTCGCCTGCTGTCGCAACGCCATCGCCTGATCATGACGCGGATCGCCAAGGCCGTCGCGAACTCGGGCCGGCAACTTCTCGGCAACCTGAGCCGCCTCGTCCCAGCGTTTCTGGTCCCGAAGCACGTTGACAAGACCACTGGCCGCCGCAACGTCGGAGGGACTGCGCTCCATCAACCGACGATACCCCTGCTCCGCAGCCTCCAGCTGTCCGTCGCGGCGTAGCAGTTCTGCCTCGAGCAGTTGTGCGGAGCGGCCATCCTGGCCGGATGTTCGACCCAGCGGAGCCACCTTGCTCAGCGCCTGGTCGAGATGCCCCTGGTCCGCCAGACGCCGAACCTCGGCCAATTCCGCATAGAAGCTGGCGCTACGAAACGCCCCCTGCCAGCGAGAAGCGCTCTGCGGCGAGAGCGAGATGGCTCTGCCAAGCTCGTCCCGCGCCTCGGCGAAACGCTGCCGGCGTAGCTGAACCAGCCCCAGCCCGGCCAACGCCTCGGCATCGTTTGGCGTCTCGTCCAGAACACGCTGGAACTGACGCTGCGCTTCATCGAGGTTCTGCTTGTCCAGAGCCGTGTAACCGGCTTGTCGCGCCGCGCCTAGCGTGTCGGTCTCGGGTACCGCGGTTTTGGCAAGATAGTACTCCCGCACCGCCTGGTCGTCGGGATAACGTTGCAGATAGCGTTCGTACACGCCCTGATCGTCAGCACTGGCATCGAGCCAAAGCAGCGCTTGACGCCAGGCAGCCTTCACATCCGTACTCTGGGACATCGCCGCCAGCCGCGCGATGCCATCCTCGCGAGTCTCTGCTCGATAGGTGAGAACCCGGGCCAGCGCCAGAGACACGGCGTGATCGCCCGGATCCCGCTGATTCAGACGTTCCAGGCCGGCACGCGCTTGCTCCCAGCCCTCGGGCGTACCTGCCAGCGTTTCGTAATATTCCGGGGCCAGATCCCACGGTGGGTCCGTGGGTGAGATCAGGCTTTGATACGCCCGCACCGCCTGCTCGGTATTGCCGGCGCGCGCCAACGCCCGGGCTCTAGCCAGTTCGGCGTTGTCGATGTCACTGCGCGCCTGCGCCTGGCGCAATCGTTCTACCCGGGGGTCGTCCGGCGCGGCTTGAGACAGTTGAGAGAGCCACCGTGTCACCGCTTCCGTGTCCTGATTGGCGACGGCCATCATTCCCAGACGATAGAGCGCTTCGGGGTTGCCAGGATCCGCTGTCAGTACCCGATTCAAGGATTCTTCGGCCAGATCATTGCGTTGATGTGACTGCCAGAAATCGGCCTGCTCGAATAACGGCTGAAGCGTCGCATCCGATGACTGCGCCAGAACCGAAGCACTCCCCCCGAGCGCGCACAATAAAATGGCCTTCCGCCACAGATCACGCTTCATGACGGTCCTCCTTCGAGGGCTGGCGATTGGCCGCACGCTGTTTCAGCGCCGGATAGAGGAGCATCGTGCACATCAGCAGACAACCGATCAGCAACCACATCAGCCACCAAGGGCGCTGACTGAAGAGCCATACCCAGTAAAGCGGCAATGGCATGCTACCGACCTGATATTTGGGCGAGAGGGAAAAGCTACTGACGGTACGGTCGCTGTCGATCAGAACGACGTCGCCACGAATGGCGGCACTGACTGCCAGGTCCGAGAAGGCCGACATCATTTTTGGCATGGTGCCGGAGTCCGCCGCCGTCAGTAGAATGGCACTGCGCCCGCCGCCGGAAGGCGCCTCGACGCCGATCAAGGCGTTGACGCTACGGCGACTGATCAGCGCCCGCTGCAACGCATCGCCGTCATTGCGCCAGTCGCCCTGAGCCCAGCGCATCATGCGCTGGCTCCATGGCAGATCCTCGGCTACCAGCTTGTTATCGATGATGCGAACCGAGCCCTCCGCAAGCAGCGCTGCCGAGACCGGAGAATCCGTGGTCGCGATGACCAGCAGGTCGCGATCGCTGTATTGCTGTAACCCGGTCACGCCCAATCCGACACGCGCCCCATAGGCCGCCACCCCGCTCGACTCGCCCAGGCGAGCGGCGGCTCCCATCATCGCCGTCAGCTCGTTGGCATCGGGTTGCGCGGAGAGAATGAATGCCGTTGTCGAGAGATCTGCATATCGCGTGAACGGGAACCCCGCCCCGACAAAGTAAGAGAGATTGGGAAGCGAGTCGAAATGACGGGTCCGGCTTAGATCGAGTGTCGACGTTCCGTCGACTTCGCTCTGCACATTGCCGCCGACCGGCGCGCAGCCGGCACTATCCTGGGTCTGGATATTGAAGTAGAGACTGAGCGTATTCTCGCCATAGATCAGGTAGGGCGGAATATCGATCACCCCGCTGTCACGGCGAGTGTCGCCACCGAGCCAGCCCCAGGCGCGCTCGAGGAAACCAGTGTGGTTGACACCGAGGGAACCGAGATAGGTCCCGTTGAGGTTGACGTCCAGCCGTGAGCGAGTTTCATCCAGCCAATCGCTTCCGGGAAAGGTATAACGCAGACGCAGGGGAATCGTGTCTCCCGGCCACAGGAAGAGATCCGGTGACGCTCTGAAGTTGATATCGATGGCCGAGTGGGCGATGTCCGGACTGACCAATGTGTCGGGCGTCACCAGCGCATCCAGCCTGACCGGCGCTTGCGTCGAGATCCAGTTGGGGACCTGGTAGGCCTCCGGAGAGGAACGCGTCACCGGCTTTGCCGCCACCTCAGCTCCCGAAAGCGTCGGCTGATTGGCCACGAAATAGCGCGCGGCGGAAAGCACGCCCGGTGCATCGTCACCATGAATCAGCATCAGCGTGCGGGTCGGATCGCGCGGATTGTCGATCAGCCGCACGCCATCGCCCGCCGACTGTGCGGCGGTAATGCCGGGAATCGGCTCGTCTCGGTTGGTGAAGACGATGGCGTCTTCCGCCGGCAGTTCGCCCAAATGCGTATCGAAGTCGATGCCTCGGGATCCGACGCGAGTCCCGATGTAGGAGGCCATCAGTGCTGCCGCCTGCAATGTCGTCTCGCTCGGGTGCTCGGGAACGACGATGGAGACGTGAGGCGGGGATATCGCCACGTCATCGAAGAACGGCAGTGGATAATTGGCCAGATCATGCCCCAGAGCGAATCGCTGCCGCGATAGTTGAATCAGCGACTCGGCGGCAATGACCAGCCCGCCGCTGACACCCTCCTCGAACAGGCACTCTTCGCTCTGCTGACGGGTAATCGCAAAGTCCAGTTGGTTGTGAGTCACCAGCAGTGCGGGGGCGACGGGCAGTGTCAGCGAAAAGCGCTCTCCGGCCTCCTTGTCGAGAACGACGCTTCTCAGAAGCTGGCCATTGAGGGATACGTTGAGAAACGCACGCGAGGCCATCTCCGTTTCGGGCATGCGAATGTCGAGCACCAGTGAAGCTTGCGTGGCGATGTCATCAGGGCGTAGCGAAAAAGCCACGCCGGAGTGGGTCTGGCTGCCACCCAGCACCATGTCACGCTCGCCATTCAGCTCCCCTAGAGTCACGCTCTCCCAGACAGGACCAGAGGCTTCGGAAGAGGCGTTGCCGCTGCCCCCAGCGAGAAACGAGAGTCCGCCATCCGCCTGACGTTGTGGCGCGGGCAACCCCGTGACGGCCGAGGGGCGCGGGCCGGCGGTAAGAGTGACGTCCGACGACACCGACTCCTGGCTGAGCGCACTGCGTGCCGTAATCAGCAGAAGCGCCGCCAGGAAGGTAAGCAGGAGCAGGCGTCCGGCGGGCCAAGCCGATTGGACGATGGTTTTCCGAGAACCGTCATGCCGGCGTTGCCAGGAGGTGAAGAATAGCCCGAAGACGGCCTTGACGACCCACCATAGCGACCGCAGAGGATGATCGACCTGCTCGCCAGTAGGCAACCAAGCATCCGCACGGCCCATCACGGCCCGCACCAGCATGCGCCGCTGGCCGATATCCAGGCGCCCGAAACGCAGCCGCACCTCGCTGGTGTCAGGGCGCTCCTCCAGCGCCTCCCGGCGGATTTCGGATACCGGGAAGGCGATGTAGCGCTGATCCTGATGTAACTCGATCCACTCGATCTCGCCCACGAAATTGCCCGCCGTGGACGGCACCTCAATGCGCGCTCCCCCCATCGACAGGTTGTTGACCAATCCCGATATGGCGTGCCCGCTGGCCATGTATACCGTCGCCGGTAACGAGACATCCACCCGCACATCATGCCGGACCTGCCGGGTTTCCCTGGCGACGGCAATGGCCGCCATCAGCATCAGCAGACTGAAGGAGGCCCAGAACAGATTGAGAAACATGACGCCACGTTCGATGCCGAAGTGGGTATCCCATATCAACCTGACCACGCCCCAGACGATGGCCACGAACAGCAAGACGGCCACTATCAAGTGAGGACGCACGATACGAAAATCGAAGAAACCCTCCGGCAGGAGTCCCCCCTTGTCCGTCACGTTGAACTTGCCTCGCCGCGGGTTGATCAGTGTCGAGAGCGTCACCTTCACCAAATGGAAGGACAACACCGTTTCGTAGATTTCCGCCCAAAAGCTGAAACGATAGCGCCCCTGCAGTAGCGAATTGAGTGCCAGGGTATGGGCCAGGTGGGGCAAGGCGTAGACGAAGATCATCGATGCCGAGGCCGCGATGATGTTCTGCCCTATCAGCAGATACGCCAACGGCGCCGTCAGGAAGACGATTCGCGGCAGACCGAACTGAAAGTGCAGAATGGCGTTTAGATAACAGAGCCGCTGCATGAAGGATAACCCTCTGCCCAGCATCGGGTTGTCCCTGCGCAGGATCTGCGTCATACCACGCGCCCAACGCATGCGCTGGCCGACATGCAGGGAAAGCCGCTCGGTGGCCAGGCCTGCGGCCAGAGGGATCCCCAGATAGGCGGTCTTCCAGCCTCGGCGCTGAAGCTTGAGCGCCGTGTGTGCATCTTCGGTCACCGTTTCCACGGCGAATCCATCGATTTCCTCCAGCGCCGATCGGCGAATGACTGCACAGGAACCGCAGAAAAAGGTCGCGTTCCAGTAATCGTTCCCTTTCTGGATGAGCCCATAGAAAAGTTCATCCTCACTGGGCATCTGATGGCCCACACTGAGATTTCGCTCGAACGGATCGGGGGAGTAGAAATGGTGCGGAGTCTGAATCAGCGCCAGCTTGTCATCCACCAGGAAACTGCCCGTTGTCATCTGTAGAAAACCGCGCGTGGCCACATGATCGCAGTCAAAGATGCAGATGAGCTCGCCCCCGGTCTTGCTCAGAGCGTGATTGAGGTTGCCCGCCTTGGCGTGCTGATTGTCATCGCGGGTGATATAGCCGACGCCCGCCGACGCCGCAAAGGCGGCGAAATCGGGGCGACGGCCATCGTCAAGCAGATAGATGCTCAACTTGTCGCGCGGGTAATCGATGTTCTGCGCCGCCAGGACCGTATCCTGCACGATCTGCAGACTCTCGTTATAGCTGGGTATATATACGTCAACGCTCGGCCACCGTTCCATGTCGTCCGGAAGCGGTTCGACTTTCCTTTCCAGCGGCCAGAGATTCTGCAGGTATCCCATGATCAGGATGAGCCATGCGTAGGTCTCCGCGGCGAAAAGCCCATACCCCAGAATCGCCTCGAGGGTGCTCTGAAAGACCAGTGTCTCGGTGGCACGCCAATACAGATAACGGGTTGAGATGACGGCGGATAACAGGATCAGAAAGACCGCGATGGGCTTGGACTTCGCCCGCAACCGTAACAGGATGAGCATCGCCGCTACGGTAATCAGGCCAAACAGCCCCTGGTGCGCCACCGACATGGGCGTCAATACGGTCAAGGCAATCACAGGCAACGTGATCAGGACGACGATCACCAGCCACAGACGCGACACGGCGTTCTTGAATACGGCCACCTAGAATGGCCTCCCACCGTCACCGGCAAAATTCAGCGGGAAGCGCTCGGCCAGACGTCGAGCCAGTTCCCCGATATCCCTTGCCGCAGCACTGGCAGGCGCCAGATCAAATACGGAGCGCTGTTCGGCCAACGCCTCCATGAGGGCTTCATCCCGGTGCACGACACCCCACTGGTACGGGCCGAAGCGCTCGAGCATCAGACCGACCACTTCGCGATTGAGCCGCGAACGCGTGTCCATCTGATTGATGACGTAACCCAACCGCCCATCATTCTGGGTCGCTCCGGTTTCACCGTGAAACGCATTCATTCGTGGGAGTAGCGCCAGAGAGGCGGGATCCGCCAGGAACACGGCCAACGACAGGTTGGCGATATCACGCATGACCTCTGTCACCGGGCTCTGGCCGGCTGGCATATCCACCAGCACGAAGGTATTGCGACTCTGTATCAGTCGCTCGAGATGAGGTTCGACGAAACTGCGCTGGCCGAGCGCTTGCAAGAGTGCTCGCTGCTGGCTGACGCTGCCCAATCCGAACGGCAGCATCTCGACACCATCCGCGACCGGCAGCAGCAAGGCGCGCCAGTCGCCTTCTTCCTCGAATCGGGTCACCAACCCTCGTTCGTCATCCAGACCGAACCGGGAATGCAGGCACAACGCATTCTGCGGATCGAAGTCGATCATGACGACGCGATATCCGAGGCGCCGCAGCGCCTCAGCGAGATTGGCGCAGAGCGTGGTGGTACCGACACCGCCCTTGGGTGACATGATATTGATCAGCGGCATCGTGAGATCCGCTTCAGCAGGCTGGACAGAGGCTCGCCGTGTCCCTCGGAGGGGCCGGACGCCAAGGAGGCACTGGCCGGGACTTCCGCCTCGAAGAGCTTGAAGTTCGGTAATGGTTCAGGCGGATGCGGCCGTTCTCTCTCGAGCGTCGGCAGCGACCCGCGCAGCGCCGGCTCGTTCTGTTCCTGCGGCGCCAGTGCCGGCCGCGAGGGGTACAGTCCGGGAGTCACGGACGAGCACGCCGGCTCCGGCGACACCGCAATGTCAGCTCGTTGGACGGCAGGCTCCCGCTGGCCAGGGGCGACTGTCTCTACTCGGGGCGGCGGTGGCGCCATCGCACTGGAGTCGGCGAGCGGCACACCTCGAACCTGGTTGAGGAGCAACCAACGTCCTTGACCGGACTGGGGAGCGGTCTCCTGGTACCGTACCCGGTCCTCTCCTACCACCCTCAACAAATGCGAAATATCCTGAGACTGCGTCACAGTTGTTCCCCGAGCCAGATGTCCGCGGCGGCTATCGCGGCGACATCCCGAATCGCCGAGCCCCAATAAGCCACCAATTTATTAGATTTATGCCATATATAGATACAAACAGTAACACACTAAAGGCGAATTGCACGCACCATTCTACAGATAGTCTTTTTTCATTAGTTTTTTAATACTCCGCAGGCGCTATCTTTCGTCGCGCACCCCTGATTCCGCATGAGTTTCAGCACCCCTCTCACCGCGAATATTTTCAAGGTAATCAATTCGCTTTGATCGTTAACGCGATGTCACGAAGATTCCTCGCCTTGCCGTCACTCCCCCGATGCCGTACGAGATCCGTCATTAGTCGACTCGCCATCGAGGCGTTATGATCGATGCATGCGCCCCTGACCACCAGCGAGCCCCTCCATGTCTGACGTCATTCCCTCAAGCCTGCGTCCTTCCTGCTCTTCCCGTGTTCACACGATGCCCGACAACCAGATCGTCGCGGTCGCGGATCTCGCCCGGCACGACGCCTCGGTCGTCAGGCTCTGGATCGGTGAGGGTGACTTGCCGACACCTGAATACATCAAACAGGCGGCAATGGATGCATTGACGGACGACGATACCCGCTACAGCTACTCTCAAGGGTTGCCCGAGCTTCGCCAGGCACTGGCCGACTACCATCGTCGCCATTGGCAGGTGGAGGTCTCCAGCGATCGCTTCTGCGTCACCATCGGAGGCATGAATGCCGTCACCATGGCGATGCAGGCGATTCTCGATGAAGGGAGCGAAGTCATCATGCCCACCCCGGCCTGGCCCAATGCCAGGCAGATGATCGAGATCGTGGGAGGAGTCAACGTGCCGGTTGCCTTCGACTTCCATCCGGATGGCAATATCGAGCTCGACCTGGACAAGCTGTTCGCCAGAGTGACCGAGCGCACCCGTGCCGTCTTCATCAACTCACCGTCCAACCCGACGGGCTGGCGCATGCCGCTCGAGGACATGCGGCGGCTGAGAGACTTCTGCCGAGAGAAAGGGCTCTGGATCGTGGCCGACGAGGTCTACAATCACTTCGTCTATGACGGCGGAGGCCCGGCGCCATCCTTCCTGCAGATCTGCAAGCCTGATGACAAGCTGCTGGTGACCAACACGTTTTCCAAGAATTGGTGCATGACCGGCTGGCGTGCGGGATGGATCACATTCCCCGGCGGCATGGATCAGTTGTTCGCCCGACTCTGCCAGTACAACACCACCGGCGTGGCATCGTTCATTCAGCGGGCCTGCATCGTCGCTCTCGAGGAGGGCGATGAGTTCATCGCCCAGCAGGTCGCCCGCTGCCAGGCATCGCGGGACGTCCTGGTCGACGGGCTGACCGCGCTGGACAACGTGACCGTATTCTCACCCGAAGGTACCTTCTACCTCTTCTTCAAGGTTCACGGGCTCGATGAATCCAGCCTGGAGATGGCCAAGCGGATTCTGCGGGAAGCCAAAGTCGGCGTAGCCCCGGGCAGCGCCTTCGGTCCGGAGGGTGAAGACTACCTTCGGATCTGCTTCGCCATCGATCCCGAGCTTGCCAAGGAAGCGCTCGACCGACTGACTCCGTTCCTTACTGATCTGGCCGACGCGTCACAGGACACCACTGCCTATCTAGAGGGCTGAACGAGACTGCCCGCCATCTTCGGCGGGCAGTCTCGCGCGGAGTTCGAAACCGTTCAGCAGGTCGATAGCCTTTCCAAGAGCTCGCTGCGGCGAGTCTCCGACATGAACGCGACTTCGATCGCGTTACCCGCCAACTGCTTGAAAAGCTCCCGATCCCAGTCGAAGGCTTCGAAACACGCCAGGTAATTATTCAGCACGCCGCCACCGAAATAGGCCGGATCGTCCGAATTGAGCGTGACTTTCACCCCCTGCTCGATCATCGCGGGCAACGGATGATCGGCCATCGTCGGAACGACCTTCAATCGCACATTGGAAAGCGGACAGACGGTCAGCGGGATCTGGGACTCGCGCAGACGCTCCAGCAGCGCCTCATCCTGCAAGCAGGCAACGCCGTGATCGACCCGACAGATATCGAGTACGTCCAACGCTTCGCTGATATAGGCCGCCGGCCCCTCCTCCCCTGCGTGCGCTACGCGAGGAATGCCCAGCGCCTTGGCCCGTTCGAATACCGCCGCGAACTTGGCCGGCGGATTGCCCACCTCCGCGCTATCGAGCCCCACCGCGTCGATCGACTCGTAGAAGGGTGCTGCTTTCTCGAGCACGTCCATCGCTTCGCTCGCATCACGATCGCGCAGAAAGCTCATGATCAGTGCCGTGGTCATGCCCCAGCGGCGCTGTGCGTCTCGCATGGCGCGGCGCAACCCCTCGAACGGGATCGCCAGCTCAACTCCCCGGTTCAGATGCGCCTGGGGATCGAATGACAATTCGACATGCACCACGCCCTCTTCGTGGGCGCGCTCGAGGTACGCCATAGCCAGATCATGGAAATCCTGCTCGGTGTGCAGCACCCGCATACCCTGGTAGTAGAGATCCAGAAAAGATTGCAGATCACTGAAATCGTAGGCCGCGCGCACTTCGTCCACGGTATCGTAAGGCAGCGCCACGTTATTGCGCGCCGCCAGCGAGAACATCAACTCCGGCTCCAGCGAACCCTCGATATGCAGATGCAGTTCGACCTTGGGCAGTTCACGCAACCAAGTCTCCATGAGCTTTCCTCGCCGGTTGATGGAATGCGATTCAGGATGCCGAAAATGAGTCGGCGAGGAAAGCGTCGGCGAGGTGCCGACGGACGTCGCGAGCGATACCCCTGGAGGCAAACTCCGTCGAAGAAACGCCGTTTACGGGCAGTAAACGAGCATTTTGAGCCGGATTTCAACGCAATGTGGGCGAACGCAGGCGTGGGTCGGGGATCACACCCGCGTCGTCAGCACCTTGATACCCAACGCCACCATCGCCAGCCCCAGCACCCGGTCGATCCAGTGACTGAAGCGTTTGAACGCACGATGAATTGGCGGCGTGGAGAGCAACAGTGCCACCGCCGAGAACCAACCCAGTTGGATGAGCATGATCCAGGCGCCGTAGATGGCGATCTGGTATAGCGGCATCGACGGCGACAGCACGATGGTAAACAGCGAGACGAAATAGATGGGTGCCTTGGGATTGAGCGCGTTGCAGAGAAACCCGGTGCCGACGGTGCGCAGCGCCGAGCGCGGCGCCACCACCGGGGCGTCACCGATGTTAGCCGTCACGGCAGCCGGCCGTGAGCGCACCCCCTTGATCCCAAGATAGAGAAGGTAGGCCCCGCCCAGCAGCTTGATCGCCCACAGCGCTTCCGCGGAATTGGCGATCACCGCGGCTAGCCCGAAGGCGGAATAGACGATGTGGATCGACAGGCCCAGCGCGATGCCCAGGCTGCACAGCAGGCCGATGCGCTTGCCGTGGTTGAGCGTCTGTTGGGTGACGAGGACGAAGTCCGGCCCCGGCGAGGCGGCCGCCAGCAGATGCACGAAGGTGATGACGACCAAACCGTGTAGGATTTCCATGACGACTCCTGCGATGCCGAAGAGAAGCGCGAGGTAATCCTGTCATGATCCAACACTTTCGCCATCAGGCCTACTGCAATCTGTGGTCGAACCATCGCCTGCTGGAGGCCTGCGCCAGATTGTCGGTGGCCGAGCTACAGGCCAGGCGCAGCAGCTTTTTCCCGTCGATCCATGCCACGCTCAACCATATCCTGGTCGTCGACGCCTACTACATCGACGCGCTCGAGGGGGGCACGCTCGGTCAGCGGGCGTTCGAGGACGAGACACCGCACGCGCGCATCGATACGCTTCTGCCGGCGCAGGAGATGCTGGACCGACGACTGATCGCTGTCTGCGACGAGCTGAAGCCTTCGACGCTCGCCGACAACGTCACGCTCGAGCGGGCCGACCGTCGACAGCTCGAGCCAGCACATCGCGTGCTGGCGCATCTCTTCGTCCACTAGACGCATCACCGTGGCCAGGTTCACGCCATGCTTTCGGAGACCGACGTCGCCCCGCCACAGCTAGACGAATTCTTCCTGCTCGACGAAGCGCCACTGAGGCAGGCGGAGTTCGAGGCGCTGGGCATCAGCGAAGCGCAGGTGTGGGGGGCACTTCGCTGAAGGCGATCACGCCAACTCGCGATGCGCCTCGGCGAGCGCCGCCATGCTGTTGAAGCGAAAGTCGACCGTCGGCATGTCGCCGGGATTCATGGTCGCGCCGAAGCCTTCCTTGTCGTGGCGACGATAGATCCAGCAGTTGGCCAGTCCATAGCGGTTGGCCGGCTGGTGATCGTGGAACATGCTCTCGGCGGTATGCAGGATTTTCGACTTGTCGATCCCGCGCTCACCGAGTTTTTCCAGCATATAGTCGAAGTTGCGCGCCGCCGGCTTGTAGGAACCGATGTCCTCCGCCGTGTAGACCGCATCGAACTCGACGCCAAGCTTGCGTTGGCTGTAAGCGAAGCTCTCGTTGTCGACGTTGGATAGCACCACCAGCTTGTAGTGCTGCTTGAGATAGCCAAGCGCCTCCGCCGTGTCGGCGAAGGCCGGCCACTGCTTGACGAAGTCACCGTAGGCCAGGCACTCGTCATGGTTGACCGCCACGCCCCACTCTTCCGCCAGGCGCTTGTAGACGACCGCCAACAGCAGCCGATACTGCAGGTGTGGCGTGTAACGCTGCTGGGTCGATTCATGTCGGGCGTGCGCCTCGAGCACCTGGTCGCGGCTCAGGCTCAGCCCGGTGCGCTGCAGCAGCGGCTGCAGCCCGGCGACCATGCCGCTCTCCCAGTCGATCAGGGTGCCGTAGACGTCGAAGGTCAGGGTGGTGAAATCCGTCAATTGCATGGTGTTCTCTCGGGTAGTGTCGAAATGCGTTTCCAGAGTCGTATGTCTATGCTTCGGCTGGCGTTCAACCGGACTCCGTGTTGAGCAGGCGTATGGCGACCTGGAGCTGCAGTCTGGCGTCGGCGTCGTTCAGGGGCATGCCCAGCGCCGTCTCCAATCGCTCGATCCGGTAACGCAGCGTGCTGATGTGGATATCGAGCGCCCGGGCGGTCTGCGCCAGCTGGAAGCCGCTGTCCGCCAGCGCCGAGAGCGTCTCGACAGCACTCTGCCGCCGCGCGCCCTGCCCCAGGGCACGGGAGATGCGTTCGAGGAACAGTCGTCGCGCCTCGGCATCGCCCTCCAGCACCCGGTCGAACAGCAAGGCTTCGAAATCCCGGCGTTCTCCCGGCCTGAGGGAGGGCAGCAGGCGCGCCACGTCGCCGGCGCCCTCGGCGATGGCTGTCGCCCCCCGCGCTTCGCGACTGATCGCCATGGCCGCCGCGCCATCGTTGAGTTCGCGCCACAGCATTGCGGTCGAGATGTCGGTGCGAACCAGAAACAGCAACTGGTTGAGCGAGACGGAGATCAGCGGCGGCAGGCCCTGGGTCTCGAGCAGCTCCCTCAGGCGACGCTCCCATCGCTCCCGACGCAGCAGCCCGTCTCGGCTCAGCGGCACCGGCTCGTTGAGCAGGATGGCGCAGACATGGTAGCCGGCTCGGGGGTCCCACCCCTGCAGCGACGCCCGCTCCAGCGCGGCCGGGGTGGGCTCGAACCGCCCTTCCAGCAACGAGTCGACGAAGGCGTAGCCGAGCCGGGTCTCCTGTGCCTGCAGCGCCCGCTGGTGGGACAGGTGCAGTGCAGAGATCAGGGCAGCCTGCTCGGCGGCGCGCCGTTCCAGCTCGCCGACGGGAGACGCCGTCTCGTCGATCCACAGCGTGGCGGCCGGCATCTCCAGAATCCGTACCGGACAGGCCAGCATTCGGCCATCGCCCTCCTCGCCCAGAGAGCGCGCCGAGACCGAGGTCAGGAACTGGGCATCGGCCAGCATGGCCGATGTCGGCAGGCGCCTCGTGTCGAGTTCGGCGCTACCTCCCAGCCATTCACCCTCCAGACCGGTAAAGAGCACGTCCCGCTCGAGCAACAGGCTCAATGCCGTGGCGATATCGCCCAGACTGCGCGCAGTCAGCGCCGACCGGGTGAGATCGCGATGAATCCTTTCCGCCTGGGCGATCAACTGCCCCTGACGGGCGATCAGCCAGGCGTGCACCTCCTCGGTGATCTGGCTGAACGGTACATCCCAGGGAATCTCCAGGAGCGGGAAATCCAGCGATTCGGCGACGCGACGGCTGGTCTCGGGAAAGGCAGTGAGAAACCTCGGCACCGCCAGCGCCACGCCGGCGAGCCCCTTCTTCACCAGCGCCTCGATCAGCGAGCGCTCGGCGGCAGGTTCGTCGGGCCAGTGGTAACCGGTGGTCAACAGCAGTTGACCCTCGCGAACCCAGGCGACGATATCGGGATGATCGACCATGTGCACCCAGCGCAACGGCCGATCCAACGAACGCTCGCCGGCCACCACGCGAGCGTGACGCAGATTGGTCTCGCGCAGCGCCGTGGCCAGGTCGAGCTCGACCGGCGGCCGCTTCAGGTCGGTTCCGTCAACCGACACGGCGGTCAGCCATCCAGCCGCGTCGAGACGAACTTGGTGTCGAGATATTCGTCGATGCCGTAACGCCCCCCCTCGCGGCCCAGCCCGCTATCCTTGACGCCGCCGAACGGCGCCTGGGGCACGGAAGGCGCACCGTCATTGACACCGACGATACCGTAGTCCAGCGCTTCGGAAACGCGCGCCGCCCGCCCCAGGTTGCGGGTCCACAGATAGGCGGCGAGACCGAACGGCGTGGCGTTGGCGGCGGCGACCGCCTCCTCCTCGCTGTCGAAGGCAACCAGCGGGGCGACGGGACCGAAGGTCTCCTCCTGCATGACCTGCATGTCATTGGTAACGTCCGCGAGCACCGTCGGCGCAACGAAGAACCCGTCGACCTCACGCTCGGCCGTCAGGCGACGGGCTCCTTTGGCCAGGGCATCGTCGATATGAGACTGCGCCTTGTCGCGCCCCGCCTGGCTGACCAGCGGACCGATCTGGGTCGTCTCGTCTTCCGGCTGCCCCACGCGCAGTTCGTCGACCGCGGCCGTCAGACGCTCGGAGAAGGCGTCGAGAATGCCACGCTGAACGTAGATGCGGTTGGCACAGACGCAAGTCTGGCCACCATTGCGGAACTTGCTCGCCATCACCTCGGCCACCGCGGCCTCGATGTCGGCGTCGTCGAAGATCAGAAACGGCGCATGCCCACCCAGTTCCAGCGACATGCGCTTCATGGTGGCGGCGGACTTGGCGTAGAGATGCTTGCCAACCGGCGTGCTACCGGTGAAGGTCACCTTGCGGATGCGTCGGTCTTCCATCAGCACGTCGCTGACCGCTGCCGGCCGTTCGGCGGTGATCACCTGGAACACCTCCGCCGGCCCGCCGGCCTGCTGCCAGAGCCGAGCCAGCAGCAGCGCCGTGATCGGCGTCTGCTCCGCCGGCTTGACGATCACCGAGCAGCCGGCCGCCAGCCCCGGCGCCACCTTGCGGGTGATCATCGCGGCCGGGAAGTTCCACGGCGTGATGGCGAGTACCGGGCCGACCGGCTGACGCAGCACGGCAAGGCGCTTGTCCGGATGCTGGCTGGGCAGAATGTCGCCATCGACACGCTTGGCCTG
Source organism: Salinicola lusitanus (assembly GCF_003206045.1). Lineage (GTDB taxonomy): Bacteria > Pseudomonadota > Gammaproteobacteria > Pseudomonadales > Halomonadaceae > Salinicola > Salinicola lusitanus. The sequence goes on along the minus strand of NZ_PZJM01000007.1, from coordinate 57,686 downwards.
TTCCGCGTACCACTCCAGAAAGCTGGCTGCGTAGTCCACTTCACCGCGGGCTTCGCGGATCGGCTTGCCCATCTCCCGGGACATGGTGACGGCGAGGACTTCCTTGGCTTCCATCATCGCCTGGTGCCACGCCTTGAGCAGAGCTGACCGTTCGAAGGCGGTGGTCCTGCGCCACGCCTCGAAGCCGCGCTGGGCGTTGTCGACAGCCAGCTTCGCCTGCGCCACGCCGCAGTCGGCGACCTCGGCGATCACCTCCCCGGTGGCGGGGGAACGCAAGGCGTAGCGGCCGGCATCAGCGGCATCGAAGCCGACGATCGAGGCGGCGTAGTAGCTGGCGTCGGCGGGTGGGCGAAGCGATACGGCGGGATTCTGAGAAGACGGTGAGGTAGCAGACATCGATCCGGGCACCTGTTCGAAACGTAGGAAGTCTGGCCATCCTACCCCTAGGCCGACACGAATTCCTCCTACTGAAAACAGGTATTATCCGCCAGATATCTCTACCAAAAGCAGGATGATTAGACCACGTCGATCTTCGCGCCCACCTCTGCGGGCATCCGGTCGCGCCAGGTCCGGCCGGGATCGCCACTGGTCAGCAGGGTGTCGAAATCCGACAGTTCGGCAAAAAATGCCGCACGCATCACGTCGAGCTTGCTCTCGTCGGCGACCAGGATCCTGCGCTCCGCATGCTCGATGGCGGCCTGCTTGGGCGCCACTTCATGGAAGTGGAAACAGCTGGCTCCCTTTTCGGCATGGACGCCGGCGGCGGAGATCAACGCCTTGTTGATGCCCAGGCGTCGAATCGCCGTGGTGACGTCCTGCCCGCCGAAGGAGTCGGAAGCGGCGTAGTAGAGCCCCCCGAGCACCACCAAGCGCATGTTGGGCATGTCGCGCTGGCTGAACGCGTTGGCCACGTTGAGGGCGTAGGTCACGATGGTCACGTTCATCTCGCGCGGCAGCAACGCGCAGAACGGCATCAACGTCGTGCCGCAATCGACAAAGACGGTATCACCCTCCTCGATCATCGACACGACCGCCTCGCAGAGACGTTGCTTGGCCTTCGCGTAGCGGTCTCTCTGCGCATCGAGATTGTAGGCGACCGCGAACTGGGGGTTATCGGCCATCACCAGATGGCCGCCGAAAGAGACGATAGCGCCATTGCTGGCGGCGATATCCCGCCTCACCGTCATTTCGGAGACATCGCACAGCGTCGCCGCGTCCGCCAACGGAAGCGCACCGTGACGCCGAATCGCTTCACGGAGTCTCTCGAGCCTTACGGCGCTGCGGCCATTCATGGGGTTCTCCCGACATCATCTTCCAGATCAGGGTGTCGCGACAGTGTCTCGCACGGCAGGACTCCTCCTTGGAGGCGCAGCAGGCAGCGCGGTATTGCCGTCGGTCGATGATCATACCCTGTAACGCAGCGAGGAGCCCGCAGGCTCCCCGTCGGCGAATCCCTCCCCGCCAGGTTAGAACTGCCAGCCGACGCCGAAGTAGTAACCCCAGCCGGTGGAGCGCAACTCGAAACTGTCGCCGTGACTGTTGGGGAACGGCGCCATCTCGCCATCGTTCCACTGGCCGCCGTTGTGGAAGTAACGCGCCACTGCCATGAACCGCAGATGCGTGAACTGATACAGCAGCACGTTGGTCGCCACGGTCGATTCGTTGGTACGGGTCGGGTCGTTGTCGCCCAGGTCCGAACCGAAGTCGTGGTTGGTGAAACCGACGTAGACCAGCGACGCACCGTTATCGAAGCTGCCCAGCGGGTAGGAGTAGTTCAACTGGGCGCGATAGCCATCCCAGGAGTGCTCGTTGGCGGCGCCGTAGTTTTCCCACTGGCGACGCTTGTAGAGATTGAACGAGAGCCCGAGCGGCGAGCCGGTGTCGATATCGGTGCCCAGGCCGGCATAAAGGGTGTTCTGGCGGCTCTCGGTGGTGTGCCCCCAGTCGAAGATGTAGTCGAAGGCGACGAACCACTCCTTGAACGGGCCGAAGCTGAGGTCCTGGCCGGTCATGTCATCGATGGAGAGGCGCGGCTCCAGCTCCATGAACACCGGCGACCCCTTGTCGAAGATGCCGCTGTCCGCCGCGTTGCCGACGCCGAAGAACTTCGGAAAATCGATATAGCCGTAGAGATCCAGCGGCCCCTTGCGACCGAAGAACTCGTACTCCAGATAGATATCGTCGACCTGCTGCGGCCCGAATCGGATATTCTTGCTGCCGATGACGGTGAGGTTCTGATGATACCAGTCGGAAAGATAGGGGCCATCGGCGGTTTGCCCTTCGGCGGTCGGCCCCTCGTCCGGCGTCTCCTGCTCGATGACCGGCGCACCGCCCTGGTCATCGGCGGCCCAGGCCGGAGAGACGGCGAGCAGCATCGCCCCCAACCCTGCCGCCAGTGTCAGTCGCGAATGACGAATTCCCCCGTCTGCCGGCCGCACCGAATCCACCCTCGGCCATGCAAGTCGCTCTATCATGCGATCCCCCTACCTTGTTTGTTGTGACATCGTTGTTCGATTGGTCTGAAAAATCCCTGCGCTCACCCACACGGCGTCTTCGCGCCGATTCTTGCCTTGGCTGAACGACGCTCATCGATTTTTCAAACAGGGCCTACGGCATGGCCGTCTTGATTTTGTGACTATTTTTTCATCTACACCGTCGACCGACACCGGCTTGACACAAGCAAGTCTGGTAACGAAGTAGCCTGAAAAACACCATATATAGGCCTACCCACGGCCCAAAACTACTTTATGGGCTTGTTAAAAGAAAAACAATAAGTGACGAGCAAAACCCAAAAATGTTAAAAATATCTCAGGAACTGCGCTACTCGAGTGTCGGCCACCGTCATATCGGTCCATGACCGCAGGCGCCAGGCCACGGGATCCTCTCCCCGCTCGCCGATGCCCTTCATGTGCGCTTCCTACCCACAAAGGCCAACACCAAGGACAACAACATGACACTCCTCATGGGTCTGGTCGGCGTCATCGTGCTACTGCTGATCGCGCTGATCTTCTCGAGCGACCGCAAGGCGATTCGCTTGCGGACCGTCATCGGCGCTTTCGCCATTCAAGCCGGTATCGGCGCCTTCGTGCTCTACGTACCTGTCGGCCAGAGCGTGCTGGGCTCCGTCTCCAGCGCCGTCAGCCAGGTCATCAGCTACGCCAACGACGGCATCGGCTTCCTGTTCGGCAACCTGGCCGACCCGACCAATGTCGGCTTCGTCTTCGCCATCAAGGTGTTGCCGATCATCATCTTCTTCTCGTCGCTGACGGCGGTGCTCTACTACCTGGGCATCATGCAGTGGGTCGTGCGCATCCTGGGTGGCGCGTTGCAGAAGGTGCTGGGCACCTCGCGCACCGAATCGCTTTCCGCCACGGCCAACATTTTCGTCGGCCAGACCGAAGCGCCGCTGGTGGTAAGGCCGTTCCTGGCAAGCATGACGCGCTCCGAGCTGTTCGCGGTCATGTGCGGCGGCCTGGCGTCCGTCGCCGGCTCGGTGCTCGCCGGTTACGCGGAACTCGGCATCCCCATGGAGTACCTGATTGCCGCCTCGTTCATGGCGGCGCCCGGTGGCCTGCTGTTTGCCAAGATTCTGATGCCGGAAACGGAGACGCCCGACGATCGCACCCAGCAGGCCAAGGAGGTCCTGGAAGCCGAGGACAAGCCGGCCAACGTGCTGGATGCCGCCGCTTCCGGTGCCTCGTCGGGGCTGATGCTGGCCGCCAACGTCGGCGCGATGCTGCTGGCCTTCATCGGTCTGATCGCCCTGATCGACGGCATCCTCGGTGGCGTCGGCGGCTGGTTCGGGATGGATTCGCTGAGCCTGTCGATGATCCTCGGCTGGCTGTTTTCGCCGCTGGCGTTCGTGCTCGGCATTCCCTGGCATGAAGCGACGCTGGCAGGTTCGTTCATCGGCCAGAAACTGGTGGTCAATGAATTCGTGGCATACATCAACCTGGCCCCCTATATCAGCGGGGACACCGTGGTCGAGTCGACCGGGCAGGCGATGTCCCCCCACACCGCCGCGATCCTGTCGTTCGCGCTGTGCGGCTTCGCCAACCTCTCGTCGATCGCGATCCTGCTCGGCGGCCTCGGCACGCTGGCGCCCAGTCGCCGGCCCGAGATCGCCCGCTACGGCCTCAAGGCCGTACTCGCCGGCACCCTTTCCAACCTGATGTCGGCCACCCTGGCCGGGATCTTTCTGTCGCTGGCCGGTACCGCCTGACCCGGAGTGCTTGACGCACAATCACCACGAAGCCCCGGCAGACTGGACGGAATCGCGCCGGGAGCCGGGCCCGGCAGGAAACCGGCGCAAGACGCCGGACAAGGAGATAAATGGATGAGCAGTCTCGAGCACGCCGCCAGCCAGGCGCTGGCAATGATGGACCTCACCTCGCTCAACGATGACGACGACGAGGGTGCCATTCGAGCCCTGTGTCGTCGTACCGACACGCCATACGGCGCCCCTGCCGCGGTCTGCCTCTACCCCGCCTTCATCGACGCTGCTGATCGCGAGCTGACGGCGATGGGAATCCGCGACCGGGTGCGGATCGCCACGGTGACCAATTTCCCCGACGGCAGCGTCAACGTCGAGCGCGCCTGCCGGGAGACCCGGGCAGCCGTCGCGGCCGGCGCCGACGAGGTCGACGTGGTCTTTCCCTACAAGGCGCTGATCGGCGGCGATGCCGAGTCGGGACGCGCCCTGGTCTCCGCCTGCCGCGACGCCTGCGGCGACCGCCTGCTCAAGGTGATACTGGAAACCGGCGAACTCAAGGACCCGGCGCTGATCCGTCAGGCGGCAGACATCGCCCTCGAGTGCGGTGCGGACTTCCTCAAGACCTCCACCGGCAAGGTGGCGACCAACGCCACGCTGGAAGCCGCCGAGATACTGCTTGGCGCCATTCGCGACAGTGGCCGTGACGTCGGATTCAAGGCCGCCGGCGGCATCCGCTCCAGCGACGATGCCAAGGCCTATCTGGACCTGGCCGCCGGCATCATGGGCGAGGCGTGGCTCACGCCCGCGCGCTTCCGCTTCGGCGCTTCCGGTCTACTGGACGCGCTGCTCGCGACACTCTCGGGCGACGACACCCAACCGACCCGCGGCGGATACTGACACGGTCGATCATGAGCGGAGAGCGCCATGCTGACGCAGGAAATCATTCGACGTAAGCGCGATGGACAGACCCTCGACCGCAAGATGCTCGACCTGGTCATGGGCGGCATCGCCGACGGCAGCATCGGCGACGCGCAGATCGGCGCGTTCGCCATGGCCGTCTATCTCAACGGCATGAACCGGGACGAGGCGGTGGCGCTGACCGAATCGATCCGCGACTCCGGGCAGGTGATGCGCTGGGACGACCTCGCATTTGACGGCCCAGTGCTCGACAAGCATTCCACCGGCGGGGTCGGCGATCTGGTGTCGCTGGTCCTCGGCCCCTGGGTCGCCGCCTGCGGTGGCCACGTGCCGATGGTCTCCGGTCGCGGCCTGGGCCACACCGGCGGCACCCTGGACAAGCTCGAATCGATTCCCGGCTACGACGTGACCCCGCCCGACGCCGTTTTCCGCCGCCTGGTGAAAGAGGTCGGCGTGGCGATCATCGGCCAGACCGGGTCGCTGGCGCCGGCCGACAAGCGTCTCTACGGCGTTCGCGATGTCACCGCCACGGTGGAGTCGATCCCGCTGATCGTCGCCTCGATTCTGGGCAAGAAGCTCGCCTGCGGCCTCGAGACGTTGGTGATGGACGTCAAGGTCGGCAGCGGCGCCTTCATGCCGACGCCGGAAGCGTCGCGCGAGCTGGCCGAGGCGATCGTCGCCATCGGGTGCGGCGCGGGCACCCGGACCTGCGTACTGTTGACCGACATGAACCAGCCGCTGGCCGACTGCGCCGGCAATTCACTGGAAGTCTTCGAGGCACTGCGGCTGCTTGGCGGTCATGGCAAGGAGAGCCGCCTCTATCAGGTGACGCGGTCGTTGGCCCAGGAGATGCTGATCCAGTCCGGCCTGGCCAGCGATGCCGGTGATGCCGACAAGCGCCTGGATCGCGCGCTCGACTCCGGCGAGGCGCTCGAGCGCTTCTCGCGCATGGTGCAGGGTCTCGGCGGCCCTGGCGATCTGGCGGAGCGCGCCGGCCACTATCTCCCCACCGCCCCGGTCACGCTCGACCTCGAGGCGGATCGGACGGGATTCCTCCGCGCCATCGACACACGCGCCCTGGGCCTGGGCGTGGTCGAGCTGGGCGGCGGCCGACGTAACGCGGGTGACGCCATCGATCACCGAGTCGGCCTGTCACACATCGCCCCGCTCGGCCAGCACCTCGAACCGGGACAGCCGCTGCTGCGCATCCATGCCGCGGATCGGGCCGATGCCGACGCCGTCAGCCAACGCCTGCGTCACGCCTTCGACCTCGGCGATGCACCCGTCGAGCCGCCCCCGCTGGTTCACGCCACGCTGCGCCAGGAAGATCTGTCATGAACGAGGCAAAGAGATGAAACGCGCGATTCTGCTGGTCCTCGACTCCTTCGGCATCGGCAACGCCCCGGACGCCGCGGACTTCGGCGATGCCGGTGCCGACACCCTGGGACATATCGCCCACTATCGCGCCGATGCCGGCCGGCCGCTCGCGCTACCCAACCTGGCTCGTCTCGGGCTCTATCACGCCCATCGGCTGAGTACCGGCGAGTGGGCGGCCGGCGTCGACGTTCCCGACACCGTCGAGGGTGCCTGGGCCTGTGCCCGCGAAATCTCCTCCGGCAAGGACACCCCCTCTGGCCACTGGGAGATCGCCGGCGTGCCGGCACTGTTCGAATGGGGCTACTTCACCGACCGCGAGAACAGCTTTCCGCCGGAACTGCTCGAAGCATTGATCGAGCGCGCCGAGCTGCCCGGGGTGCTCGGTAACTGCCACGCCTCCGGGGTGCCGGTGATCGAGGCGCTGGGCGAGGAACATGTCGCCAGCGGCAAGCCGATCGTCTACACCTCGGCGGATTCCGTGTTCCAGATCGCCGCCCATGAAACCCACTTCGGTCTCGACCGCCTCTATCGGCTGTGCGAGATCGCCCGCGAACTGCTGATGCCCTACAACATCGGCCGCGTCATCGCCCGCCCCTTCATCGGCGAAACGCCGAAAACCTTCGAACGTACCGGCAATCGCCGCGACTATGCCATCGAACCGCCGACGCCGACCGTACTGCAGAAGCTGCACGACGATGGTGGCAGGGTACTCGGTGTCGGCAAGATCGGCGATATCTACGCCCACTGCGGCGTCAGCGAGGTACGCAAGGCGCACGGGTTCGAGGCGCTGTTCGACGCCACGCTGAAGGCGATCGGCGACGCCGGAGACCGGACGCTGGTGATGACCAATTTCGTCGATTTCGACACGCTCTACGGCCACCGCCGCGACCCGGAAGGCTATGCCGGCGCCCTGGAGGCCTTCGACCGGCGTCTGCCGGAGGTGATGGCAAGACTCGAGCCCGGCGACCTGCTGATCCTCACCGCCGATCACGGCAACGACCCGACCTGGCGCGGGACCGACCACACCCGTGAGCAGGTGCCCATCCTGATCGCAAGTGACAGGCTGGCCCCCGGCAACTACGGCCGCCGCGAAAGCTACGCCGATATCGGCCAGACGCTGGCCGAGCATTTCGGACTGACCTCGATGGACCATGGGCGTTCACTACTGACGGAATCGCCCCAGGGAGACAAATGATGGCAACCCCGCATATCGACGCCCAACCGGGCGCCTTCGCCGACACCGTATTGATGCCTGGCGACCCGCTGCGCGCCCAGTTCATCGCCGAAACCTTTCTCGACGATGTCGAGTGCGTCAACCGGGTGCGCAACATGCTCGGCTTCACCGGCACCTACCAGGGCCGCAGGATCTCGGTGATGGGTAGCGGCATGGGCATTCCCTCCTGCTCCATCTACGCCAAGGAGCTGATCACCGAGTATGGCGTCGAGCGACTGGTTCGGGTCGGCTCCTGCGGTGCGGTGCGCGACGACGTCGCGGTCAACGATATCGTCATCGGCATGGGGGCGAGCACCGACTCCAGCGTCAACCGGGCGCGCTTCGGCGGTCACGATTTTGCCGCCATCGCCGATTTCGACTTGGTCCGCCATGCGGCGGACGCCGCCCGCGAACGCGGCACGAAGATCAAGGTCGGCAACCTGTTCTCGGCGGATCTATTCTACACGCCGAACGTCGAGTTCTTTCAGACCATGAAGCGCCACGGGATTCTCGGCGTCGAGATGGAGGCCGCCGGCCTGTATGGGGTCGCCGCCGAATTCGGCGCCCGCGCACTGACCGTGTGCACCGTCTCCGACCACATCCTCGCCGGCGAAGCCCTCGATGCCCAGGCGCGCCAGACCGGCTTTTCCGAGATGATGGCGATCACCCTGGAAGGGCTGTTGCGCGATGATCGGGAGACGAATCGATGAAACCGGCCGCGACCGATATCCAGGTATCCGATGAAGTCCGGCGGATGGCGCTACACGTCCGCGACAACGCCTACGTGCCCTATTCCGGCCATCCGGTGGGCGCAGTGTTGATCAGCGAGAGCGGCCAGACCCACGCGGGTTGCAACGTCGAGAGCGCCAACTACAAGGGACTCTGCGCCGAGACCAGCGCCATCGCCGGGCTGATCTCCAGCGGCGAGCGCGAGATACATGAGATCTACGTCATCGGCCCCGGCGAGCACCTCTGCACGCCCTGCGGCGACTGCCGTCAGCGCATTCGCGAATTTGCCACGCCGGAGACCCGGATCGTGGTTCTCGACGGCGAGGGCCGCCCGCTCAAGCGCTATACCATGGACGAACTGCTGCCCGACTCCTTCGGTCCGGAGAACCTGAACAAGACCTCAGGGATGCGCTGAGCGATGTGCAACGAGCTCGCCTTTCGCGTGGCAGCGCCCGACGACCTGCCGGCGCTCTGGTCGATCCGTAACCTGGCGGCAAGGGTTCAGTGCGCGGGGCACTACCCGCCCGCCGCACTGGAGACCTGGCTCGCTGCCGCACCGAGCGACGGTTTCCGACATCTCCTTCGACAGGGTCACGCGATCGTGGCGGAACAAGGGCGGAACATCGTTGGCTACACCGTCGTCGACGTCGGCGAACGGGAGCTGGAAGCGCTGTTCGTCGCCCCGGACCATTTCCGGCGCGGTTGTGGTTCGCAGTTGCTGGCCCGGGCCGAGGAGCTGGCCAGCCAGGAAGGCATCGTCACCTTGACGCTCTCCGCCGCGCTCAACGCCATCGACTTCTATCTCGCCCACGATTACGAACTGCTCGCCATCGATGACTACGCTCATCGCAGCGGGGTGAGGTTGAAGCGCGGGGTGATGCAGAAGTCGCTCAAGATCTCACGCCGATCGTCCTGAACCCGATATTGCTGCTCGAAGCTGCCGGTGTGTTCGAGGTACGCGCCGCGTTCCGGTAGCGATTGCAGTACGAGTCGTGGCACAGAAACGAGCCGCCTCGCATCACGCGGCGCGCGACGTCGGGCGGTCCCGGCGGGTTGCTCAACGGCGAGCGCGCGTAGTAATCGGGGTCGAAGCCATCGCCGCACCACTCCCAGACATTGCCGACCGTCTGATACAGGCCATAACCATTGGGCGGGAAGGCCTCGACCGGCGCGGTGAAACGCCAGCCATCCTCGATGAGATTGGTGTGGGGGAAGTCGCCTTGCCAGATGTTGCAGCGCCATGCCCCGCAGTCGTCCGTCACTTCGTTCCCCCAGGGATAGCGGCATCCCGCCAGTCCGCCACGCGAGGCGTACTCCCATTGTGCTTCACTGGGCAACCAGCGCCCCGCCCATTGACAGTACGCCACGGCATCGCGCCAGCTGACGTGCACGACCGGATGATCCAGCAGGTCATCCACCGTCGACAACGCTCCGCCCGGGGCGCGCCAATGCGCACCCCGTACCGCGACCCACCACGCCATGCCGTCGAGGGCGCCGAGCAGGTCCTCCGTCGTTGCCTGCACTTGATGGCGAAACACCGCCGAGACTCTCCACCGCTCGGCATCGGTGCGATATCCCGTGGCGGCGACGAAACGCGCGAAATCGCGGTTGGTAACGGTGGTCGCATCGATGACGAACGCGTCGAGATAGACCGCATGCGTCAGGTGTTCGCCATCGCGACGGTTGGCGATATCGGTACCTTCCCCCATGACGAACGAACCGGCGGGAATGGCCACCTGCTCGATCGAATGGTTACCGGCTCCCGCCAGTCGACGCGGAAGCCCGGCGGCCCCGGCCTCCGGGTTCTTTCGTGCCAAGGGCGGGGTACAGCAGGCACGACCGTTCGAAGCCATTCGAGACGCCCCCTTCAGCGCCAAGGCGCCGCCCATGTCGACGTATGGGTCGCGCTTTCGGCCCGCCAACGCGCGATCACCTGCTGGAGGTGATCGCGCAGCGCCCGGCAGGAGGGGTCGTCCCAGCGGTTGTCGAGCTCGTCGGGATCGCTTTCCAGGTCGAAGAGCTGCCCCTCGTCACTGTCGACGAAGGTCACCAGCTTCCAGCGGTCGTCACGCACCATGGTCATCAATTCGGTGTCGGTCAGGATGAAATCGCGGGCGTGCTCGGCGAAGACATGCTCGCGACCCGCCCACGCCTTGCCCTGCAGCGCCGGCAACAGTGATTGCGCTTCCATCCAGGCCGGCGGCTCGACACCCGCCAACTCGAGAACGGTCGGCCCCAGATCCATGAGCGAGGTCAAACCTTCGATGTGCTGGCTCCCTCGCACGAACTTCGGCCCCCAGACGATCGCGGGGACATGCACACTCGACTCGTACATATTCCATTTCTGGCTATGACCGTGGTCGTTGAGGCAGTCGCCGTGATCCGAGGTGAATACGATGATGGTGTCCTCGAGGACGCCCCGCCTCTCCAAGGCGTCGAGCAGCCGCCCGACCTGCGCATCGATCATCGTCACGTTGGCATGATAGTGGCGCCGCTGGCGGACCATCTGCTCGGGGGTCGGATGCTCCAGATGCTTGACCGCGTCATGATCGCTGTCGAGATGGTTCTGGCGCAGCGCCCTGAGCGGCGCCGGCTGACCGGCGATGTCGTCCGCGTCGCCGACCGGCATCGGCACGTCACGCGTCTCGAACGGTTGGAGGTATTCAGGCGTGGGATCGTAGGGAGGGTGCGGTCCGGGAAACCCAATCTGCAGAAAGAACGGCTCGTCACCGGGATAACGCTCGAGCCACATGGCCGCGAAGTCACCGACGAAGTTGTCGGCATGCAGCTCGGCAGGCGCCTCCCAGACGAAAGCTCCCAGGCAATCGTCATAGTCGGCGCGGTGACGGTAGGTCACCCGGCTCGGCTTGTCGACGCCCCGGGCCCACAGCGCCTTGTCCCACTGGTCGAGGAAGAACGGCAGGTTGGGATGGTCGCGATCCTTGTTCTCGACCACGTGGCGCTCGTGGAAGCCGAGCGGCGTCTCGTACGGGAAGGTATGCATCTTGCCGATGTTGGCGCAGCGGTAGCCCGCCTGCGCCAGTTGTTCGACCCAAGAATGCCGCCACGGCTCGTCGTTTCGGAACACACCGGTGCTGTGCGGATAGAGGCCCATGAACAGACTGGCTCGTGACGGTGCGCAGGATGGCGCCGTGACGTAGGTTCTCGCGAAGGTAGTGCCCTCCTGAACCAGCCGATCAAGATTCGGAGTGATCGCGTGCTCATGTCCCAGTGCGTGGATCGTGTCGAATCGCTGCTGGTCCGTGATCACGAACATGATATTGGGAACTTTCCTCTCTGACATGGACGCGGCTCCTTGCTCCATTGATGGCGATTTCACAGCTCGCTGCGATAGGTTTCGGTGATCGCGATGACGCAGGCGAGGCTGACCAATGTCATGGCGAACAGATAGAGCGCCGGCCCCCAGTAACTACCGGCGAAGGCACTGGCCAGCGCGGCGGCGATCAACGGCGTCGGTGCACCGCCCAACAGCGCCGAGCCCTGATAGATCATGCCGAGCGAGGTGTAGCGCACGCGCGTCGAGAACATCTCGGCGAAGAAGGTGCCCTGAATGGTGAACATCAGCCCAGTGCCCACCGCCTGCACCACGATGATGGTCGGCCAGACGACCCAGGCCTCTCCGGTGGACAGCAGGGGAAAATAGGCAAGCCCCCCGATGGCGCAGACGACGATGCCCGCCATGTAGACCGGACGGCGCCCCACCCGGTCGGAGAACATGCCGATCAGCGGTGTCAGGAAGACCTGCACCGCGGCGGACATGACGAAACCGGTCAGCATCATCTGCTGCGACAATCCCAGCGTCGACGTGGCGTAGGCGATACCAAAGACATTGATGACGTTGAAGGTCACCGCATCGGCCATGCGTGCGCCGAGCCCGAGCAACAGATGGCCCGGTTGCTCGCGAAGCAGGCTCATCAACGGGATGTGGCGCGCGGGCTCTTGAGTCTTCCGCTTGCGGAAGACTTCCGTCTCTGGCAGCGAACTGCGGAGGAACAGGGCGAAGACGAGAAAGACACCGCTCAACAGAAACGGAATCCGCCAGCCCCACGCCAGAAAGCTCGACTCCGGCAACAGTTGGACCAGGGAGAAGACCCCGGTAGAGACCAGCAACCCCATCGGCGTACCCAACTGGTGAAAGCTGCCCATCAGCCCGCGCTTTCGGCTCGGCGCGTTCTCCAGTGCAACCAGCGCACCGCCGCCGAATTCACCGCCTATTCCCAGCCCCTGCACGATACGGAGGGTAATCAGCGCCGCGGGCGCCCACCAGCCGATCGATTCGTAAGTCGGCACGAGCCCCATCAACAGCGTGCATACGCCCATGATGAGAACGGTGATGATCAGCATCGTCTTGCGACCGTGCCGGTCTCCGAAGTGGCCGAACAGCAAAGCCCCAATGGGGCGGGCGATGAAACCGGCGGCAAAGGCGCCGAACGAGGCCATCAGGCTGACGGAAGCATCGGCATCGGCGAAGAATAGTTGCGGAAACACCAGCGCCGAGGCGATGCCGTAGAGATAGAAGTCATACCATTCGATGAAGGCACCGCTGAACGCCGCAAATGCTGCTTTCCTGGATTTGCCCTCTGACCGTGTGGGGTCCTGCCGATCATCGACGCTCATGACATTCCTCTCGTTTGGCGGGCTCCGGCAGGAGGCAGCGGACCCATGACCCAAGTTGTCGTTGGTGATCTAGTCACTAAGAGACGCCCATGAAGATGCTCGAATGAGCAATAAACGTCTCAAACGAGCAAAAGCGTATGCTGGTACTATCGCTCAGGGCAAGTTTTCGACCGACGACTACAACTAAGGATGTACAGGGAGTCTTTATGACGGACGCCAGCAAAACTCGGCCACGAAGGGCTTCTGTCGGCGAGGATCAAATATTTGAGATGGTTCGTCGTTATTTCCTGGAAGACGAATCCAAGAGCGACCTGGCGCGTCACTTCGGTATCAGCCGTTTTCAGGTCGCGCGACTGTTGAAGGAAGCCCGGGAAACGGGGTTGGTTATGATCAGCATTCGCCATCCCGCGCAACTCTCACCGGAAATGGGCTTGGACGTGGCCGCGGCCTTGGGGATCGAACACGCCATCGTTGTGGACCGCACACCGGGTAGCGACCAATCCACCATCGAAGCCGTAGCCCATCGCCTTGCCATAGTGCTCGACGACGAGATCAAACCCGGCCAGACCGTCGGCATGACCTGGAGTCGTGTGATCGAGTCGATGGCACGCCAGATCCGCCAGTTGCCCACCTGTGAGGTCGTGCAGCTCGCCGGAGCCATCCACCTCACCGGCAACCGACTCGGATCGGTGGAGATCATTCGCATCATCGCAGAAGCCGCCAATGGCACGGCATACCCCATCTATGCACCACTGGTACTGCAGGAAGCCGAAACAGCAAGGGCGTTGGCGCGCCAACCCGATATCGCCCGCTCGCTGGCCCGCATCGAGGAATTGGATATCGCCGTCGTATCGGTCGGTGCCTGGCGCCCCTCCGGCTCGGCGCTCTACAACTTGCTGACAGCGAGCGAGGCTGAGGAGATAGCCGACAAAGGCGCCTGCGGCGAAATCAGCGGTCGACTCTTCGATCAGCATGGACAGGCCATAGAAAGCGAACTGGACCGGCGCGTTCTCGGTATCTCGGTGGACCAATTACGCAGGGTGCCCCGTGTCATCGGTACCGGTGCCGGTGCTTATCGAGCCCAGGCAACGATCGCCGCAGCCAAGGCTGGACTGTTCAATACGCTCATTGTCGACCGCAGTCTGGCCCAGGCCATTCTCGACCTTACCGGGTCGTTCACCACCAACGCATGAGCAGCTCGGTGTCTCGACTTGCAGCACTGGCTTATGCTTCAGCAGAAACTATCGGCGTGACGCAGCGGTGACGACTCTTCGTCGAGTTTGGGTATACTCGGAATCCAATCAATGATGACAACACCCCTTTTTCCGCTTGGATTCATCGATGGCCCCAGCGCGCTTTTCCGCTTTCGAGATTCTGCTGCTGAAAAGTCGTTACCCGCCGGATACCGCGGCTCTGCTGCTGTTGACGTGGGTCTACGTCAACAAGCGAGCCGTGCTTGCCGAGGACCGGCGCTATCTCGAAGTGCTGGCCAACGGCTATCGCCATTCCCGGGATCTCGACACATTGCTGGCGATCGCCAGAGCCGATCTGAAGGCCATCCAACTGGCCGCCGAGGTGGTGTTACGCGAACGCGTCGATGAACAGTCGCACCCCTTCCTGCGGCGCGCGATCGGGCTGGCCACGAGCGAGGGCGATCTCAGCTTGCGAAATCACCACATTCTGCGCTTTCTCTCCGATCTTTCCGGCGTGACGCCCGCTGCTTTTGCACGGCTGTTCCGCGAGGTGGCCGGCCGCGCCCTGACGTCTCCCGGCGACCCCAGCCGACAGGCGTACTGGCAGCAGCAAGAACAGGCCGAGCCGGCAGCCGAGGCAGACACCACGGCTCCCTCCCCGCGCAGGACTCACCGCTGGCTAAGCTGGCGAGCCCGAATCCTGGCCGCGCATGCGCGGCGACGGGAGAATCGCCTTGAGCGTGACCGCCTGCGCCAGCAGGCACGTCAACGAGCGGAGCGGCGGCGCCAGGAAGAAGAACGCCTGCAACGGGCACGCCAGGCCGAAGCCCAGCGCCAGGAAGAGGAGCGTCAGGCCGACGCCCAGCGCCGAGAGCGAGCGCGTCAGGAAGAAGCCTCAAGTCAAGAACAGCAGCGACGACAACGCCAGTGGCGACAGGCGGCCGGCATCCCCCAACCCCACTTTCGAATTCGGCTGGCCTTGCAGGTCCTGGAACTCGACGAGCATGCCTCCTCGACCGATATCAAACGAGCCTACCGTCGCTTGGCACAGCGCCACCATCCCGATCGTTTCCACGGCCAGGGCGACTTGCGAATATCCCTAGCTTCGCAGCGTTTCCAGCGGATCAAGAACGCCTACGACCTGTTGATGCAACATGCGTGACCTCTATCGCCGACTCGGCATCGCCAAGGACGCAGCGCCCAAAACCATCGTCCGGGCTGCAGAACGCTGCAACAATCGGACGCTGAAGGCCGATGCGCTGAGCGCTCTCGGCGACGCGGCGCATCGCGAAGCCTATGACGATCTGCATGACCTGCTGGACGACCTCGGCAGGCTGCGGGCGGGTCTGGGCATGACCCATGCCCCCCACTGGCAAGGGGACACCGCCAACGATTTCTCCTCGTCACCCGAACGCATCGTGGTTCGCCAGGAACTGCTGACGCAACAGCTGCAAATCGCACTCAGCCGCCATCAGACGCGCTGGAGGCGCTGGTCCTGGCTTGCCCTGGTCGTACTGATCGGATGGCTCGCCGCTTATGGCGTTGGCCGCTGGCTGAGTTAGCACAACGCCGATCTGCCATTTCCGCTCGAGCGCAAGAAGGACATCTTCAGCGCAACGGCTCGAGTAGCGAACTCAAGCCGTTGTGATCGATCTCGTGCATCAGCGCCAGCAGCCGCCCGATCTCCCCGTCGGGGAAGCCCTCCCGGGCGAACCAGTTCAGATATGGGCCCGGCAGGTCGGCGATCAGCCACCCCTCGTACTTGCCGAAAGGCATCTTGCGGGTGACCAGTCTGGTGAGGTCTTCGGGCTCCATTGTGCCTCCTTCGTCGATTCCCGGCCGCATTCTACAGGGTTCGATGACAGTCGCCGCCACCACCCCATGACCCAGATGCATACCGTCATTCCCAGCGGCCGCTTGCTCCACCGGACAGTAAAGGCGTTAGGTTATAGCGCCATAAGCACGGCGCCTCGACGCCTACGACAATCATAACGGGAGACGGGTATGCAGACTTCGCTGCGGCCACTGGTATTCTGGCCGACCTTTTTGATACTGCTGGTCGCGGTCATTGCCAGCTATGTCGACCTGGACGGGTTTCTGGCCACGGCCAGCGCGCTCAACGATGCGGTCCTGACCAATTTCTCATGGCTGTTCAGCCTGGGCAGCCTCTATCTGCTGGTCATGGCGGTGATCGTCTATTTCTCTCCGCTCGGCCGTATCCGCATCGGCGGCCGGGATGCCACGCCGCTGCTGTCGCGCCTGCGCTGGTTCTCGATCACCTTGTGCACCACGCTCGCCGTGGGTGTGCTGTTCTGGACCACCGCCGAACCGCTCTACCACTACATGGGCCCACCCGACTCCAGCGGGCTGGAAGCGGGATCGAGCGACGCCATGCTGTTCGCCATGTCGACCATGTTCCTGCACTGGTCGTTCACGCCCTATGCGATCTACGCCGTGCCGGCGCTGATCTTTGCGCTGGCGTTCTACAATCTGCGCCTGCGCTTCTCGATCTCGAGCATGCTGGAGCCGGTCTTCGGTCCCAGGATCAAGCGCTTCGGCGGCCTGATCGATGCAATCTCGCTCTACGCGCTGGTGGCCGGCATGGCCTCGTCGCTGGGCACCGGCGCGCTGACCCTGGCCGGCGGCGCGGGCCAGTATCTGGGCGGCGAGACCAGTCCGCTGCGACTCGGCGTGATCATCGCCATCATCGTGGTGACCTTCGTGATTTCAGCCGCCAGCGGCCTGCAGAAGGGCATCGCCCGATTGTCGTCGTTGAATGCCGTGCTGCTCGCGATTCTCGGCGTCTTCATGTTCATCGTCGGCCCGACGGTCTTCTGTCTGGCCCTGGGTGTCGAATCGTTCGGCGTCTATCTCGACAACTTCTTCACCAAGAGCCTGTTCACCGGCGCCGCGGGCAACGACCCGTGGCCGCAGTGGTGGTCGATCTTCTACTGGGCGGTGTGGTTCGCCTGGGCACCGGTGGCGGCGCTGTTTCTGGGCAAGATCTCCCGCGGCTACACGGTGCGCGAGTTCCTGCGCGTCAATCTGCTCTATCCGGCACTGTTCGCCAGCGTCTGGATCCTGATCTTCTCCGGCACCGCGCTCTACTTCCAGGCTCATGCCGGCACGGGCGGCGCCGACCTCTATGCCGTGCTCAACGATCGTGGCGTCGAAAACGTGCTCTATGCGCTGTTCCGTCAGTTGCCATTCTCCCAGGTGTGGATACCGCTGCTGCTGTTCATCGCCTACATCTCCTACGTCACCGCGGCGGACTCCCAGACCGACGCCATCGGCAACCTCTGCACCCGCGGCCTGACCGCCGACTCCGACCTCAACGCCGGTGTCCCGATGAAGGTGATCTGGGGCGTGATCGTCGGCGTGGTCTCCTGGGTCATGGTCAGTTTCGTGGGAATCGACGGCATCAAGATGCTCTCCAACCTCGGCGGCCTCCCGGCGATGCTGATCGTGCTGCTGGCCACCGGCTCGCTGTGGGCCTGGCTCAAGCATCCCGAGCGACTCGACAGCGTACCGACATCTCCACCCCCTTCCACAGCCAAGGACAAGGCATGAAGATCAAGCAGGACTTTCCGCACCGCGTGCGCGAAATCGAGAACCAGTGGATCGTGCTGGCCGACGGTACCCGCCTGGCTGCCAGAATCTGGCTACCGGAGGATGCCGAAACGACCCCGGTGCCGGCGATCCTCGAGTATCTGCCCTACCGCAAGCGGGACGGCACGGCGGTGCGCGACGAGTTGACCCACCCCTACTTCGCCGGCCACGGCTACGCCAGCGTGCGCGTCGACATGCGCGGCAACGGCGAATCGGACGGACTGATGGAGGATGAGTACGCGGCGCAGGAGCAGGCCGACGCGCTGGAGGTGATCGACTGGATCGCCCGGCAGCCGTGGTGCGACGGCAAGCTCGGGATGATGGGTATCTCCTGGGGCGGCTTCAATGGCCTGCAGGTGGCTGCGCTCAGACCCGCCCCCCTCAAGGCGATCATCACCCTCTGCTCCACCGACGATCGCTACGCCGACGATATCCACTACAAGGGCGGCAACATGCTGCTCGAGAATCTCGGCTGGGCCGCCACCATGCTGAGCTTCTCCGCCGCGGTGCCCGATCCGCTGCTGGTCGGCGAACGCTGGCGAGAGATGTGGAAGCATCGTCTCGACAACATGCCGCTGCTGGCCGAGCCCTGGCTGCGCCACCAGCAGCGCGACGCCTATTGGCAGCATGGCTCGATCTGCGAGAACTACGGCGACATCGAAGCCGCGGTCTACATGATCAGCGGCTGGGGTGACTCCTACGTCAATACGATCCCGCGGATGATGGAGAATCTCTCCTGCCCGAAGAAGGCGCTGCTCGGGCCCTGGATGCACAAGTACCCCCACTTCGCGATTCCCGATCCGGCCATCGGCTTTCTGCAGGAGGCGCTGCGCTGGTGGGACTACTGGCTCAAGGGCATCGACACCGGAATCATGGACGAGCCACCCTGCACCTTCTATCTGCAGGATGGTGTCCCGCCGGCGCCCAAATATCTGGAACGGCCGGGCGAGTGGGTACGCACCTCAAACTGGCCCGCGCCAACCGACGAGATCGAGACGACGATTCTCGCGCTGAGCGAGCGTGGCCTGAACCCCGACGGCGAATTGAGCGGCGATCGTCTGATCGCCTCGCCGTTGACGGCAGGCTCGCTGCAGGGCGAGTACATCCCGCTGTGGTTCGGCGCCGACTTTCCGCCGGATCAGCGTCGCGACGATGGTCTGTCGCTGACCTTCGACTCCGAACCCTACGCCGAGGGCCTGGATATCCTGGGCCAGCCGACGGTCGCCGCGACGATCTCCAGCGCCGAAGCTTGTGGTCAGTTCCACGTGCGTCTGTGCGATGTCGCGCCGAGCGGCGAGAGCGCGCTGATCACCTACGGCACGCTCAACCTCAACCTCCGCGACGATGCGGGCAGGATCACTCCGCCGATTCCCGGCGAGCCGATGGACGTGCGGCTACCGCTGGATCTGATCGGCTACCGCCTGCCCAAGGGACACCGCCTGCGTCTGGCGCTCTCCAGCGCCAGTTTTCCGCTGATCTGGTCACCCCAAAAGCGTGCCGACCTGACGCTCAAGGCTGGCAAGCCGACACTGGCACTACCGCTATGCCGAGCCGAAACCATCCCGATGCCGTTCGAACCGCCGGAGAGCGCCACGCCGTGCCGGGTCGAGACGCTGCGCGCCGGTCAACCCAGGCGCACGATCCATGAAGACGTGGGCAGCGGCGAGGTGACCGTCACCATCGAGGACGACATGGGCGACATGCGCTTCGAGAGCCACGGCCTGCGTGTCGAGCAGCGCGCGAAAGAGGTCTATTCGAGCCACCCCACCGATGCCACCCGTACCCGTGCCGATATCGAGTGGGTCTATCGTGCCAGCCGTGAGCAGGGCGAGGGTCGGTTCTCCGTGGAAGTGACCAGCCGCTATCACCTGCATTGCGACGAGACCACCTTCTACCTGAGTGCCGAGCAGCGTGCGTTCGAAGGTGAAACGTTGATCAGCGATAGATCATGGGAGCGGGAGATTCCGCGAACCGCCATCTGATCGTGCCTCTCGGGGCATCGCACGACGCCCATGTTATGCTCCGCAGCCGTCATTCCACGGTTGCGGAAGCCTCCATGTCCACGCGCGATGCCCTGCCACCCCTCACCTGCCTGCGCGCTTTCGAAGCGGCCGCCCGTCATGGCAGCTTCACTCAGGCGGGGAGCGAACTCAGCCTGACCCAGAGCGCCGTCAGCCGGCAGATCAAGCGGCTCGAGGAGGACCTGGGGCGCCCGTTGTTCGAGCGCCACTATGACGGCCTGCGACTGACCCCGGCCGGCGAGCACTATTTCCGCGTGGTACAACGCCTGTTGCGTGAGCTCCGCGACGAGACCGCTCGCCTGCGGCGTCGCGGCGACGATCGTCAGTTGACGCTGGCGTCGAGCCCGACCATCGCCTCGATCTGGCTGGCCCGGCAACTGCCGGACTTCCAGCGCGCCCATCCCGATATCGAGATCCGCATTCTCACCGTCGAGGACCCTCACCGCCTCGACCTGGCCGAATTCGATCTCGGCATCTACTACCACGTGCCCCGGGAGGTCGACCCGCCGGGCCTCACCGCCGATGCCATCTTCGCCCAGGAAGACGTCGCCGCCGTCTGCAGCCCGATCTATCTCGAGCGTCACGGGGGCATCGCCGATCCGCAGGACCTGCTGAACCGACACACCTTGATGGTGGTCGAGGATCACTATCACGACTGGTTGACCTGGGAACTCTGGTTCCAGGCGCTGGAACTCGACTGGCAGCCACCCCTTCATACCCTGCGCGCCAACAGCTTCCAGCTGCTGATGAACGCGACGCTGGCCGGCCAGGGCGTCACGCTCGGCTGGACCCGCCTTCTCGCTGCCGAGATCGCCCAGGGCAATCTCGTTCACGCCCTCCCGCACAAGATCCCCAGTCGCGGCCGGCTCTCGTTGCTGACGCCGCAGCACCGACATCTTACCGAACCGATGCGCGCGTTCCGGGAGTGGGTGCTGGGCTGAGCGCCACCCGCGGAGTCAGTCGACGATGAACAGCTTGGCGCCGCTCTCGGTCGAGGAGCGGTGCGGTTCGGCCTGATCGGCAACCTGGTAGCTCTGTCCCGGCAGTAGTCGAAAGACTCGGCCGTCCTCCAGTTCGGTGACGAGCTCACCTTCGAGACACAACAGCACATGGCCCTTGGAACACCAGTGATCCGCCAGGTAACCCGGCGTGTATTCGACCATTCGCACGCGGACAGCGCCGAACTGCCGGGTTCGCCAGAGTGCCTTGCCGGTCTCGCCAGCGTGCTCGGTCGGCGTGATCGTCGACCAGTCCGTCGTAGCGAAAGGTATGTCGTCGAGCTGCATGGACTCTGCTCTCTCTTGGAAGGGAGTTGAACGAAGAAAAGGATCGGATCGGGACCTTGCCACAGCGAAGCCGGATCGTCTTGCGAATTGCAGCGCTTCTCCATGCCTGCTCCGGTTTTCAATCGCGCCTTCGGGAGAGACAATCAGCCATCAGACTACACGAACTTACACTGAGAAACGGATGCGACATCAAAGCGTCAAGCAACTGGCCCGACTGCTGCTGGAGCCTTGCGACCCGGCCAAGGGGCAGATTCCCTCTGCTACCGACACCGCCGACTACCGAGCGCTCACTCGGGGAGAGCGCGGTCGCGTCGATCTGCTGGTGACGCGCACCCGCCGTATCGTCGGATTGCGTGCCCATCGGCGCCTGCCGATCTTCATGCGGCCCTTCATTGCCCTGCGCTGGGGCTGCTTCAACGCCTTCGGTGCCGAGCTCGCTCCGCTGGCCTGGTTGACCAGCGCCTTCATTCGCGGCGTGCCTGCCTTCCATCGCCAGGAGATCAACGAGGCCGGCGTTCCGCCGGGATCCCCAACGTCAGGGCTCACGGCGCCAATCGCGCCCTGCGCCTGAATCGCTCCATTTCCCGGGCCAGAATGCAAAAAACCGGCAGCGCTGACGCTGCCGGTTTTCATCCATTCATTCCGCAGATAGTCGATCAGGCGCGGTGCCCGGCGCCCGCCTTGTGCGACGGATTCGGCTCCTGCAGGCGGTCTCGCGCCTCGGGCGGGGACTTGTCGCTGCTGCACAGACGCAGCGCGACGAACAACCCGAAAGCGACGAAGCCGACGGCAATACAACCCACACTGAATAGACTCATTGCGCACCCCACGTATCGAAATCGTTGTCTACCGGGCTGGACCGCAATGCCCCGAATTCGAGGCTTGTGAGATTCGGTGTCCGCTATCCGGTTTTTCGACGCCGCTCTGGCGCGATCGACGTCACTTTTTGGTCATGCCTGCCTGGTTCAGATCGCGCTGCCCTGCTCGTATCGGTTGTGTCGGCAGCGTACTTCGAGGCTACCCGGCAAATTTACAATCCGATGCACAAAAAATCAATTGATACTTTAAAGTTACCTAATAACACAAATTATAAATTAACGGATGCTGATCAGCCATTAGCGATTGGTGGGTCAGACCAATGGCTATGGGATCGCGGCGACCGAAAACCTGCCGTGGAGCCAGACTTCTGCCAAAAAGCGAAGAGACGTCTAGCGCGGCATGACTCTCACATCGGACAGGTTCTCCAGCGGCTGCGGACGATCGATCAGGTAGCCCTGGGCGAAGTCGACGCCTAGCTGCGACAACTGCGCCATGATCTCGGGCGTTTCGACGAATTCGGCGATCGTCTTCAGCCCCACGGTATGTCCCACCGTGTTGATCGCTTCCACCATGGCCCGATTGATGGGGTCGGTATCGATATCCTTGATGAAGGCACCATCGATCTTCAGGTAATCCACCGGCAGCTGTTTCAGATAGGCGAACGAGGAGAGGCCAGCGCCGAAATCGTCCAGTGCGAACCGACAGCCCCACTGCTTGAGACGATGGATCAACCGTGTCACCGTGGATAGCTGGGAGATCGCCGCACTTTCGGTAATCTCGAAGCAGAGCGTACCGGCCGGCAGTGCCGCCTGCTGCACCCACACCGCCAGCTCCTCGCAGAAGCGTTCGTCGGAGAGCGATGCGCCGGACAGGTTCATCGACCAGGTGTCGATACCAGCGCGCGCCTTGTGACGATACCGATCCGACAGCCACGCCAACGTGTTGCGCACCACCCAGCGATCGATCCGCACAATCAGGTTGTAGCGCTCCGCCGAGGGCATGAAACTACCCGGCGCATACAGTCTGCCGTTCTCCTCCAGCCGTACCAGAATCTCGTGATGATGGATGTCGCCGGGATTGGCCACCGAGGCGATCGATTGTGCGTAAAGCCGGAGGCGATCCTGGTCCAGCGCCGCCTGCAGGCGCGGCACCCACTGCAATTCGCCATGACGATCGAGCAGCTGACGGTCGTCCGGCTGGTAGACATGAACGCGATTGCGTCCCGCCTCCTTGGCGGCATAGCAGGCGGCATCGGCGCTACTCAGCGCGTCGCTCAGAACGACCGAGCGGCCCACGTCCAGCGCAACCAGGCCGATGCTGGCGCCCAGCGAGAACGTCCGCCCTTCCCAGCTGAAACGGAAATCGTCGATCGTCTCACGAATACCCTCGGCGACCCGTAGCGCATCGTCCAGATCGCACTCGAAGAACACGATGCCGAATTCGTCGCCGCCCAGTCGCGCCAGCAGGTCCGTATCCCGAACCCGGGCGCGAAGCAGCATCGATAGCTGGCGCAGCAGCTCGTCTCCCGCCCCGTGGCCACAGGTATCGTTGACGATCTTGAATTGATCGAGATCCAGATAGCAGAGCACATGGAAACCTAGCGCATCGAGCAGCGCCGCCTGCAGTCGTTGCTCGAATTCACGCCGATTGACCAGCCCGGTCAGCGCATCGTGGCTGGCCTGATGGTTGAGCTTACGGGTCAGTTCACGGGTCAGCGTCTTGTCCTGGAAGACGACGACCGCTCCCACCGTATAGCCGCCGCGACTGCGAATCGGGGCGGCGGAGTCCTGCACCGGCCAGCGACTGCCGTCGCGCGCGACCAGCAGGCGCGTCTCGAGACTGGCGATCGCCTTGCCGCTGGCGAGCACCTGGCGGGCGGTATTGTCGACCTGGGTGTTCGACGCCTCGTCGATGAGGCTGTAGATCTGGCCCACCGGCAGTTGCCGGGCAGCCTCCAGCGTCCAGCCGGTCAAACGCTCCGCCTCGGCGTTGAGGAAGGTGACCAGACCGCTGTGGTCGGTGGTGATCACCCCATCACCGATCGACGCCAGTGTCACCAGGGCGAGCTCCCGCTCGCGGCTCAGTTGCTCCTCGATTCGCTTGCGCTCGGTGATATCACGCACCATACCGGCGAATTCCGCTTCCGAGCCGGACGCTCCCTCGCTGACCTGGATTTCCAGAGAGCGTGTCCCCGCTGCCGTGCGGACACGCAGCTCGCGACGTTGACCGGGCGCCGGAACCCGGCAACGAATCAAGGCCTCGACGGAGGTCCCCATCACCGCCTCGGCGCTGACACCGAACAGCGCCTCCGCCCCCGGATTGATCGCGGTCAGAACGCCATCGCTTCGCCAGGTCAGCATGCCGTCGCGCAGGTTGCGCATGATCACCTGGGTGCGTGTCATCGCCCGCTCCAGCGCCGCCGACACCCGGTTGTAGCTGGCCGCGATCTGGCCGACCTCGGTGAACGGGTCGGCCGCGACCCGCGCGCCGATCTCGCCATGCTCCTCGTGCTGGCGCATGGCGTCGAGCAACTCGAACAGCTCGGTACGGGCGCCGTGCTCAGCCATGTTCAGCCCTATCTCCTCGGCCTCGGCCGAGACTCGCAGCGGCAGCCACCGCCCCAGCATGCCGAACAGCAGCCAGCTCACCAGAAACGCCCAGAGCCCGCACACCACCACGCCCAAGAGCTGCACGCCGCACTGCGCGGCCCAACCCAGGCCAGTGCCAAGACGATCGGCGTCGCCAAACACCCCCACGGCCAACGTGCCCCAGATACCGGGAGCGAGGTGGGCGGGGATGGCGCCGACGGCATCGTCGATACGCCATCGCAGCAGCCATTCGCTCACCAGGACCATCAGCACTCCGCCCACGGCACCCGTCACCACCGCCGCATCGACCGAGAGATCATGAGCGCCGGCAGTGATCGCGACCAACCCGGCGATCGCACCGTTCAGGGCGTAGAGCACCTCGGCGAAACCGCGCAGTTTCCAGCCCAGCAGCAAGGCCGACATGACGCCGGAGACGGCCGCGATCACGGTATTGATCAGGACGCCCGGCACGCTGGCATCGAACGCCAGCGTGCTGCCGCCGTTGAATCCGAACCAGCCGATGAACAGCACCAGCACGCCCAGCATGGCGAGCGGCAGATCGCCCGCCGGCATCAGCTTGGTGGCTTGCCCGGAGACGAAGCGCCCACGTCTTGGCCCGATCCGCAATACGGCGGCCAGCGCCACCCAACCGCCAACGCTGTGGACCACGGTGGAGCCAGCGAAATCGATGAAGCCGAGCGCGGCCAGCCAGCCCGGCTCACCGGTGTAACCACCGCCCCAGGCCCAATGGCCGAAGACCGGGTAGATCAGGCCACTGACGATCAGGGTGATGATCAGATAGGACTGGAACGGCATGCGCTCCGCGACCGCACCGGAGACGATGGTTGCCGCCGTGGCGCAGAACATGACCTGGAAGAGAAAGTAGAGCGCCAGCCAGAAGGTGCCCTCGAACTCGGGGAAGAAGAACGTCGTACCGAACCAGCCGCTCTGGCTGCTGCCGAACATGACGCCGAAACCGACACACCAGAACACCAGCATCGCCACCGCGAAATCGCAGACGTTCTTCATCGCCACGTTGATGGCATTCTTGCTGCGCGTGACGCCGGCTTCCAGGCAAAGGAATCCGGCCTGCATCATGAATACCAGTATGGCGCCAAGGGTGACCCACAGCGCATCGACCGCCGCCACCGATTCGCTCATCGTAACGCTCCTGGTCCGTATTCTTGTTGTTGTTGGTCACATGATATTGTTCATTAGAAGCGTTATCGGCCGCCAGATGCGCGACTGTATCTCACCCTCCGGGGAAGCCCACGGTATCTCGACTCTACTGGGCGTCCGGCTCGCCGGGGGCCGTTACCGACTCACGGGTTGTCTCGCCGCGGGCAGGCACCGGCGTCTGCTCCATCACCACACTCATTCGCGGCATTGCCAGGTCCAACCCATCCTGGTCGAAGCGCTGCTTCAGACGCAGGTTGAAGGCGCGGGCCACGTCCCACTGCATGATCGGCGCGGTACGCATCCGCACGCGCAGAATCGCCGCCCCGGCATCGAAGCTCTCGATGCCCTGAACCTCCAGTGCCGACCAGATGTGGTGGCGCATCATCGGGTCGCTGCGCAGATCGTCGGCTATCTCGCGCACGATCTCGATCGCGTCGTCGATCTTCATGTGATGGGCGATCCGAATCCGCAGCAGGGCAATGCCGAACTCGCGGGAGTAGTTCTGGATCCCCTGGATCTGACTGAACGGGATGATGTGCACGATGCCGTCGAGATCTCGCAGCTTGACGGTGCGAATGCTCAACGCCTCCACCGTGCCGCTGTGCGTTCCCAGATTGACGAAATCGTCGATCGCCAGTGAGTCCTCGATCAGGATGAACAGGCCGGTGATCAGATCCTGGACCAGCGTCTGCGCACCGAAGCCGACCGCCAGGCCAATGACACCGGCACCCGCCAGCAGCGGCGTCACGTTCACGCCCAGATTGGCCAGCGCGATGATCAATGCGATCACGGCGATGGTCACGAACACGGTGTTGCGCAGCAACGGCGTGATGGTCTGGGCGCGGGCGCTGGCGTTGACCCGCCGGCCGTGGCGACGGCTACTGCGCAGTAGCGCATGCTTGATCGCGGTATCCGCCAGAATCCATACCAGCCAAGCCAACAGGAATGTCGCGCCCAGCCCGAGCACGCCCTTGACGATTTGCTGCCCGATGCCGGCGGAAGCGCCCACCGCCCATAGCGACGAGCCCCAGACCCGCATCGCCAGCTCGGCGAATACCATCCAACTGGCCAGATGGGCCAGGGTGAAGCCGAAGCGCGCCAGGCGTGCTGAGTATTCCGAGGAGGGGTTCTCGCGAACGTTGGCGCCTCGCCGATGTATCAGGCCGGTAACCACCAGGGTCGCTATCATGAGCCCAGCCGTCACCACCGCCCGGAAGAACGCACTGCGCGAATCCTCTGCCGACATGATCATCGCGATCAGCGATACCGCCACCATGACCAGAATGGGGATGTGCCAGATCCGGCTGAACGCCCGGATCAGTTCGGTGGTCGCGCGACGCTGCTGACGTTGAGAATAGGGGCGGTTGCGAATCAAATGTCGTATGGGTCGCCGGAACACCAGAACGAAAGCGCCCAGCAGCGATGCCGCCAACACATTGGCGATCAGCGACAGGAAGGTCGTGACCCCTGCGCCCAGCGGCTTGACCATCGCCTCGGCATTGGCCGCATCGCCCAGCGCGACCAGCGCCCCCAGCACAAACAGCCAGCGGGCTCCGCGCCGCCGCAGGATGCGCAGCGCGGTGTGACGGTGTCCGCTGCCGAAAAGCGAGAACACGATTTCACAGATCGCCGAGAAGACCGCGCCGCAAAGCGTGGCGTACGCCGCGACCATGGCCAATGTCAGGCCCACCGTGCCGGTCGTGACCTGATGTACGGTCACCAGCGCGGCAACGAAGCCGATTGCCAGAGGCACCACGCGCCGCACGATATGGCGAACGAGCGTCCAGGTCGTCGGCTCCGCCGGTAAATGCCACGTCAGCCCCAATTGGCGGACACCCCAACGCCAGAGCGTTGCCACGAGCAACGTCACCCCGACCCAGAGTGCGGTGACCCAAGCCAGTTCGAAAAAGACTCTAGGCCAATGCCGTTGTTCGCTGACCAGCGTCGAGAGATCGTCTCCGGCCTGGTCGGCGCGGGTCGACCAGTAGCGGATCGGATTGTCGAGTCCGTCGGTTTCCAGGGAAGAGAACGACTGAGCGAGGGCGCCCAGCAATCCCTCCGACCTCCCCTCCTGCCTGGCATCCGCCGCCGTAGCATCACGCAGCTGCTTGAGTTGCTCCAGCAGCGACTGGCGCTGGTCGCTGTTCTCGAGCGTGGTGATGATCTGATCGAGCGAGCTACTCAGTTCCTGCGGGGTGGGGGCGGGCGCCGACTGAGTACCGCTGCTCTGCTTGCCGCCCATCAGCGAGGTCAAGGACTGCGCCGATGCCGGCAGGCTGACCAGCAGTGTCAGGACCAGCCCCAAGATCCATCCCAGCTTTCTCAATCCCGTCACGTTGACTCCTGTCCGCATCAATATCGAGCCTTCGAGGGCTTGTCGCCAGACATCATGCTATCCACGCGAGGCCAGAACAACGCTTCGACTCTTTGGTCCAAAGGTCGAAGCTGCTCTATCTTCAATGGAGACGTTGCCTCACGGGCGCGCTCGGCACGGAGGTCTGACCGACCCCAGCCGCCGCCGTCATCGACTCCATCATCATTTCCCATACCTCGCTCGGGCGCTCACGCAGGGCCAGCGAAATCACGCAAGGAGAGACAGATGCGCCTTTCAGGTAAAGTCGCCCTGGTGACCGGCAGCACCCAGGGCATTGGTCGCGCCATTGCCGAGCGTCTCGCCCAGGCCGGCGCCGATGTCGTCGTCAGCGGTAGCCGGCCCTCGGAGCGCGCCGAGGAGACCGCACGCAGTGTCCGCGCCCATGGCCGTCGGGCTGCGATCGTGACCGGAGACATCGGCGATATCGATACCAATCGCCGCTTGATCGCGGAGAGCGTCGAGGCGCTGGGCCGCCTGGACATTCTCGTCAACAATGCCGGCCTCGAGATAGATTCCCCCTTCCTTGACGTCGATGAAGCCGACTACGACAACGTCATGCGCACCAATCTCAAGGGCGTCTTCTTCACTACCCAGGCCTTCGTCCGCCATCTGCGCGACGAAGGCCGTGGCGGCCGCGTGATCAACATGAGTTCGGTTCACGAGGACCTACCCTTCCCAGGCTTCACCAGCTACTGCATGAGCAAGGGCGGCATGCGCATGCTGACCCGCAACCTGGCCATCGAACTGGCGCCGTTGGGCATCACCGTCAACAGTGTGGCGCCCGGCGCCATCAAGACCCCGATGAATTCGGCGCTCGAAGAGGACCCGGAGAAACTGCGCCATCTTCTCGGCAACATTCCGCTCAACCGTCTGGGCAGGCCCGAGGACGTGGCGGGCGTGGTCGAATTTCTGGCATCCGACGATGCCGCCTACATGACTGGCGCATCACTACCGGTGGATGGCGGGCTACTGTGGCAATATGAAGAATAACCAGGGGGCCATGTCGTCTCCGGTACGCTCCACGTTATGCAGGGAAACCGACATGCTCGACAGCTTTCAGGTGTCATCCGGGAGCGCCTGCTCGATCGACGAAGCGGCGATCACCCCCCACGACCGCTTCGGCGAGCTGTTCGAGGCGGTCGCGCTGGCGCATATCTTCGAGGACTCCAAGACCTTCGCCGACTCGATTCCGAGACAGCCGCCCGAGGAGATCATGGAGGCCTACGAACAGCAGCGACGGCAGGTGGGATTCGATCTCGCCGTCTTCGTCTCCGATCACTTCTACAGCGACATGGTTCCGGGCAGGGGCTACGAAGCCCGCCCCGAGCACGACCTGATCGAACATATCGACAACCTGTGGCCGGTGCTGACCCGCAATTCGCGTCAGCATCCGCGCTGGTCCTCGTTGCTCGCCCTGTGCCACGACTATGTGGTGCCCGGCGGGCGGTTTCGCGAGTACTACTACTGGGACTCGTACTTCACCATGCTGGGGCTCGCCGCCAGCGGCGAGAACCACCTGATGTGCGCGGTCACCGATAACTGCGCCGATCTGATCATGCGCTACGGCCATATGCCCAATGGCAACCGCACCTACTATCTCAGCCGGTCCCAACTACCGCTGTTCTCGATGATGGTCGAACTGACCGAGCGCCAGGGTCTGCGCAAGGCGGTCGACTATCTACCCCAACTGGAGCGGGAGTACGCTTTCTGGATGGATGGAGAGAAGACGCTGGCCCCCGGGGAGAGCCATCGACGTTGCGTGCGCCTCGACGAGGAAAACCGGCTGAATCGGCACTGGGACGATCGCGCCACGCCCCGTGAAGAGTCGTTCCGGGAGGACATCGAGATATCCCAGCGCGCTGCCCGCCCCGCGGAGGCGCTGTTCCGGGATCTTCGCGCCGGCGCAGAGAGCGGATGGGATTTCAGCGGGCGATGGCTGGAGGATGTGACGGATCTCAGCACCATTCGCACGACTCATTTCATCACGCCGGAACTCAACGCGCTGCTCTTCCATCTCGAGCAGACACTGTGTCGCCTCCATACCGCCACGGGTGACGACGCCAAGGCCGGAGATTTCCGCCGCCGCTCGCTGCGCCGGCAAGCGGCAATGGACAAGTATCTCTGGAGCGATACCCGAGGCGCGTATTACGACTACGACTTCGTGCGCGGCCAGAGCAGCGTTCACCTGACGGCCGCC
Source organism: Salinicola lusitanus (assembly GCF_003206045.1). Classification (GTDB taxonomy): domain Bacteria; phylum Pseudomonadota; class Gammaproteobacteria; order Pseudomonadales; family Halomonadaceae; genus Salinicola; species Salinicola lusitanus. Next base: position 27,332 of record NZ_PZJM01000007.1, on the reverse strand, counting down.
TGCGTCGCTCCGCTGTTCGTCGGCGCGGCCTCCGACGCCCAGGCCGAACGTGTCGCCAACATCATCGCCAACCGACTCGTGACGCCGGGCGGTCTTGCCACCACGGAGATCACCGATAGCCAGCAGCAGTGGGATCATCCCAATGGCTGGGCACCGCTGCAGTGGATGGCGATCGAGGGACTGCGACGTTATGGCTTCACCGAACTCGCCGACACCATCGCCGACCGCTGGTTGGCCCTGGTCGAGGAGCTCTACCGCCGCGAAAGCAAGCTGGTGGAAAAATACATCCTCTACCCTGGTGCGGATTTCGCCACCGGCGGCGAATATCCGCTTCAGGACGGCTTCGGCTGGACCAATGGCGTCACCCGGGCGCTACTCGCCCAGCGCGCCGGGCATCAGTAGGATCACCCCCAGCGGCGGCAGCGTCAGCACCAGCGACTGAGGCTCGCCGTGGGCGGCGACCGCCTCGGTCTGCAAACCGCCACCGTTGCCTGCATTACTGCCGCCGTAGCATGCCGCGTCGGAGTTGAAACGCTCCTGCCAGCTCCCGGCGGTAGGCACCCCGATGCGATAGCCGCCGAGCCGTTGCGGCGTCATGTTCGCCACCGCCAGGGCCTCGCGACCGTGGCGGTCCCGACGCCACCAGGCGAAGACACTGTTGTGGCTGTCGTCACCGATGACCCATTGAAAGCCATCCGCCTCGCAGTCCAGTGCGTGAAGCGCCGGATGCGAGCGGTAGAGGGCATTGAGATCACCCACCAGGTGCCGAATGCCGGCGTTGGGCGCTTCCTGCAACAGCCACCAGTCGAGTTCACGGTCATGGCTCCACTCTCGGCCCTGGGCGAATTCGCAGCCCATGAACAGCAGTTTCTTGCCGGGATGCAACCACATGAAGCTGAGGTAAGCCCTCAGGTTGGCAAATCGCTGCCAGTCATCGCCAGGCATCTTGTCCAGCAGCGATCCCTTGCCGTGTACCACCTCGTCATGCGAAATCGGCAGCATGAAGCGTTCGTTGAAGGCGTAGATCAGGCCGAACGTCAATTGATCGTGATGATAGCGGCGATAGAGTGGATCGTGACTCATGTAGCTCAGGCTGTCGTGCATCCAGCCCATGTTCCACTTGTAGCTGAAACCCAGGCCATGCTGCTCGACCGGCGCCGTGACACCGGGCCAGGCCGTCGACTCCTCGGCGATGACGATCGCGCCAGGCACCTCGTCCTGAACGACCTGGTTGAGATGCTGGAGAAAGGCCACCGCCTCGAGGTTCTCCTGCCCGCCGAGATGGTTGGGAATCCACTCCCCCTCGCGGCGGGAGTAGTTGCGATAGATCATCGAGGCGACCGCATCGACCCGCAGGCCGTCGATATGGAAGTCACGCAACCAGTGCAACGCGGAGGCCAGCATGAAGCCGTGGACCTCGCGCCGCCCCAGGTTGTAGATGTAGGTGTTCCAATCCTGGTGATAGCCCTCGAAGGGATGGGCGTATTCGTAGAGCGCAGTGCCATCGAAACGCGCCAGGCCGTGAGGATCGGAGGGGAAATGCCCGGGGACCCAATCGAGGATCACGCCGATACCCGCCATGTGGCAGGCATCGATGAACGCCGCGAACTCCTGCGGCGAACCGAAGCGTCCACTGGGCGCGAACAGCGATAGCGGTTGATACCCCCACGAGCCGCCGAAGGGATACTCCATGACCGGCATCAGCTCGATATGGGTGAAGCCCATCTCGAGCACGTACGGGATCAGCGATTCGGTCAGGTCCCGCCAGCCATAGATCCCGCCGTCGTCGCCGCCATGCTTGCGCCAGGAGCCAGCGTGCACCTCGTAGATCGAGATCGGCGCCGTGGGGGCATGGCGTCCGGGCCTTTCGGCCATCCAGGTCTGGTCATGCCAGGCAAACGGCGTCGCGTCGGCCACCACCGACGCCGTCAGTGGCGGCGGCTCGGTGGAGAGCGCAATCGGATCGGCCTTGAGCAGACGCTCGCCGTTGATGTCGATCAAGGCATACTTGTAGCGCTCACCGGCGCCGATCCCGGGGATGAAAATCTCCCACACCCCCGAGGGGTAACGGCAGCGCATCCCGTGACGACGCGAATCCCAGCCGTTGAAGTCGCCAACCACTGCCACCCGCTGCGCGTTGGGCGCCCATACCGCGAAGCGTACACCCTCGACACCCTCGACCGTCATTGCGCGGGCCCCGAGGCATTCACCCAGGCGCCGATGGCTTCCCTCGCCAATCAGGTAGAGATCGGTGTCGCCCAGCAACAGCGGGAAGGCGTAGGGATCGGCGACGATCTGCTCCCCGTCAGGCCACCGGACATGCAGCCGGTAGGCACAAGGCTTTGCCATTTTTCCGACGAAAAATCCATCGATGGCGCCGAGTGTACACTCCCCCAGTAAGCGATCACTGTCGCGCTCCACCAGCGATACCGACAGCGCCCCTGGCAGGTAGGCGCTGACTTCCAGCTCGCCGCCGGCCGTGACATGGGGCCCCAGTACGGCGAAAGGGTTGGCGTGCGTCGCATGCGCGAGCGACTCGAGATCCGCCACGCTGAGGCGAGAGGCACTCACTCCCGCCAGGCTGGGCGAAGGTGTAACGGGAAGCTCGGCATCGTTCTCGCCGACCGCGCCGCGAACGTGAGTCGGTGTCATGAGCCACCTGCCGATCGCAGGATGTCGAGAGAGCGATCAATCATCCGATGTCTCCTCTTCGATCAGTTCGAACAGCGAGAGGCTACGCGACTTGACCCGGTAGCCACTCTCCATGGGACAGCGCACGTCCCCGGCGGCTGGATCGAAGGTTTCGACTCGTCTCAGCCACTCGCTCCCCCCCGGGACGTCCGGCAGCACGAAATCGACGTCCTGGTCGGAGGCATTGAGTGCCAGGAACACCGTGACATCGGAACCGAAGCGGCAGATCCCGGTGGGTTGCGCATGCCCGTTGAGGATGACGCCAATCGCCTTGGCCTCCTCGTCGTGCCAATGGTCCACCGTCATCTCCTCCGCGCTTGGCGTGAGCCAGGAGACGTCCTTGATGCCCAGGTTTTCGTCCAGCTTGCCGGTCATGAAACGTCCGCGTTCCAGGATCGGATACTGGCGCCGCAACCGGATCAGCTGGCGAGTGAACGCGAGCAGACCGCGTCCCTCATCGGACAGGTTCCAGTCGACCCAGCCGATGTTCCCATCCTGGCAGTAGGCGTTGTTGTTACCGCCCTGCGTGCGGCCGAACTCGTCTCCGGCCAGCAGCATCGGCGTGCCCTGGGACAGCATCAGCGTGGCGAGCAGGTTGCGCATCTGGCGCATGCGCAGCTCGCGGATGGCGGTATCGCTGGTCTCCCCCTCGACGCCATGGTTCCAGGACACGTTGTCGTCGTGGCCATCCTTGTTGTCTTCGCCATTGGCCTCGTTGTGCTTGTTGTTGTAGCTCACCAGGTCGCGGAGCGTGAATCCATCGTGGGCGGTAATGAAGTTGATCGACGAGAACGCCTTGCGGCCGCGATGGTTGAACAGATCGGCCGAGGCGGTCAGGCGGTTGGCAAAGGCAGGCAGGCGACCCTCGTCTCCCCGCCAGAACGCTCTCATGTCGTCGCGAAAACGGTCGTTCCACTCCGCCCAACCGGGCGGAAACTTGCCGACCTGATAGCCACCCGGACCGCAGTCCCAGGGTTCGGCGATCAGTTTGCACTGGGACAGCAGCGGATCCTGGCGACAGGAGTCGAGGAACCCGCCACCCTCGTCGAAGCCATCGGCCTCGCGCCCGAGGATCGTGGCCAGGTCGAAACGGAAGCCGTCGACACGCATCTCGTCGGCCCAGTAGCGCAGCGAGTCCGTCACCATCTGCAGGACTCGGGGATGGGAGAGGTTCAACGTATTGCCGGTGCCGGTGTCGTTGATGTAGAAGCGCGGCTCATCCGGCATCAGGCGATAGTAGGAGGCGTTGTCGATGCCCTTGAACGACAGCGTCGGCCCCATCTCGTTGCCTTCCGCCGTGTGGTTGTAGACGACGTCCAGCAGCACCTCGATGCCGGCAGCATGGTAGCGCGCCACCATCTGCTTGAACTCGCTGACGGTCTCGGTCGACATGTAGTTCGGGTGCGGCACGAAGAAAGCCAGGGTGTTATAACCCCAGTAGTTGTGCAGCCCCTTCTCCTGCAGGTGCCGGTCGTCGGCAAAGGCGTGAATCGGCATCAGCTCGAGGGAGGAGACGCCCAGATCGACGAGATAGTCGATCACTTCCGGCACGGCTAGCCCCGAGAAGGTGCCACGCAGCGCTTCCGGTACCGCCGGGTGGCGCATGGTGTAACCGCGCACATGCGTCTCGTAGATGACGGTGTCGCTCCACGGCACCCGGATCTCGGTGGATCGCCCCCAGGTGAAGGCGGGATCGATGACACGACAGCGAGGCATGAACGGCGCACTGTCTCGCTCGTCGAAGCTGAGATCGCCATCCTCGTGGCCGATGGTGTAGCCATAAAGGGCATCGTCCCAGATCAACTCGCCGACCAGCTGCTTGGCGTAGGGGTCGATCAGCAGCTTGTGATGATTGAAACGATGGCCGGCTTCCGGATCGTAGGGGCCGTAGACCCGATAGCCATAGAGCTGGCCTGGACGGGCATCCGGCAGATAGCCGTGCCAGATCTCATCGGTGTATTCCGGCAGCACGACCCGCTCCAGCTCCTCCTGTCCGGATTCATCGAAGAGGCAGAGCTCGACTCGAGTCGCATTGGCCGAAAACAGCGAGAAGTTGACGCCGAGCCCATCCCATGTCGCCCCCAGCGGGTAGGGCAGCCCCTCCCGGATCCGAGACCGCATGGTTCCTGCCTCCTGAACGACCTGCCCCATCGTTCCATCCCGTCCCCAACGCATATCGGTCATCGACTACCCTCCGGGCGAGCCAGGTTCATCCCTGTCACCCTGTGATACCCAGTGTGGGTCGGTTATTCGCTCTTGTCGCCGTTCGTCCCGCGGGGCTTGCGCGGCTTGGCAACCGTTTTCCTGCTACTGCCCTCGGTGGCCTTGGCCGGACTCCGTTTACGCGCCGGCGAGGCGCTTTCGTCGCTACTCGCCGCCTTGCGCCGCGCCGGGGCCCGGGGTCGAGGCTGGCTTGGCGGTATCTCGACCCCCGTATCCGCCTCCTTGCGCGCCTCGGTCTCGGGATCGTCCAGCGGCAGACGCGGCTCGTCTATACCCAGTTCGTCAGGCTCGGCGGGCGGATCCTCTCCCTCCAGCGGCGAGGGTTCGTCGGACGCCGCGCGCCACTCCTGCTCTTCCTCTCGGGCGTTCTCGGCCTCGACGATACGTTCGGCCATCTCCCAGTGACGCGCCTCCTGACCGCCGGGGCGCCCTTCCGACTCCCATATGCGATAAGCCAGCATCCGTATACGTTGTTCACGACCGGTCATCATGATGCGCTCCTTTCTGTTTGCGTGGCTCGACGGGGCATCCCTACCCCACCGGATTCATTCGATACCAGCGCCGACAGGGCCGGCGCCTCACTTCAAGATAGCGGGTTCAAGACGCCCACACCCAGACTCCGCAGGGGAAATCCGACAAATGGCGATGCAGCGGCAGCTCCGCTTCGGCCGCTACCGGCGCCGGCGTCAGCCAGCCCTGACCGACACCTTTCAGGTTCAATGCTTCAAGCGACAACGCCGTATCCGACCACTGGAGCCGACCCTCGAGGGTCTCGTCCATCAGCTCCGCAGAGAGCCGGGTGACGACCACCAGCAAGGTCATGCCCTGCGCTCGGCGTGCAAACGCGATGACGCGGTCGGCGTGGGCCCCCGTCGCCTGCAGTGGCAGATATTCCCCGTCGTCGAAAAGTGAGGGGTGGTCACGGCGCAAATTCAACAACCGCTGCAGGACGGCCTGCTTGACGGCGCCGTCCCGCCAGTGGCGCCAGGCCGCCACTGGCGTTTCGGCGTTATCCAGGGCCTCCCGGCGCGCCGCCATGTGGACCGGGCGACGATTGTCGGGATCGACCAGGGAAAGGTCCCAGAACTCGGTGCCTTGATAGAGGTCGGGAATGCCCGGTGAGCAGAGTCTGAGAACCGTCTGCGCCAAGCCATTGACCGCGCCGGGCATGTCGAGCACCGCCGCTGCCGAGGCCAGCTCGCGGGTCAGTGCATCGCCGGTCAACGCACGCCGTATGGCGTCCTCGCCCGCCTGCTCGTAGTGCTCGTCGGGGGCCAGCCAGTGACTTGCGAGCTTGGCCTCGCGCATCGCTTTGCGCTGCCAGGCGACGAGACGATCGGCGTACTCATGTAGTGCCTCTCGCTCGCGGGAAGCGGACTCCTCGCTGCGCGCCTGCGTTGGGGCCAACTCCAATGGCCATGCCGCCAGCAGCAACTGGAGCATCATCAGGCGGTCCCCGCCGCAGGGTGCGGCGTGACTGTCATAAAGACGCGAGTCTCTGGCCCAGGCACGCAGTTTGGGGGCCAGCACATCGCTCCATTCGCTCAATGCCGCCAATCGCGCACGGACGTCCTCGCCACGTTTGTGATCGTGTGTCGCGGTCGTCAGCATGGCATGGGGGAATGTCGCCAGACGCTGCCGGTTTTCCTGATGAAAGTGCTGGACCGGATAAGCGAAGTGAGCCCCCTCGCAGCCAACGTCGTTACGCGACAGCAGTACTGCCGAGCGATAGCCGGCAGTGTCCTCGACGGCCTTCGCCGCGAGTGGCGATGTCAGCTGTTGGAAGCGGGTGATCGCACCCAAGCGCAACTCGCGCTGTGGCGAATCGAACGCGTCGGGAGCCTTGCCGCCGAGCCAGTCATCCACCAGCGGCAGCCACGAGGCGTCGGCGGCGGATAACCGCGACCGCGCCGCCTGCATGGCGTGATCGAACGCGCCGACATCCGCCTCGGGACGACCGTTGCGATCGGTATAGCTGCGATAGACCGGATAGCCGATCGCCAGCGCCGTAACGACACGTCGAATCGCGGGCAGGCTGAATTCGCGGGTGGCGGGACTGGCGTCAGCCAGGGCCCGCATCGCCCTGACGCAACGCTCGAATTCGGCAGTCAGCGACCCGTGCAGCATTTCCTGACGCGCAATCTCGACCTCGGCGGCGAAATCCGCGGTGCGACCGCTGACCTCCCGCCACAGCCGAGTCAACGGCTCGCGACCTGCCAGGTCGTGCTGGACACCCGAGACGAGATCGAGAAATTCATAGCCCGTGGTGCCGTCGACGCCCCAGTCGGCGTGGAGTCGTTCGCCATCCCCCAGGATCTTCTCGACATAGATCGGCAATCGCTGGCTCCCGGCGCCCTGCCGCTCCGAGATCGCATCGAGACGACCGCGCAGCCGCAGCGCATAACCGCGCGGATCGGCCAGGCCATCGATATGGTCGATACGCAGTCCGTCGATCCAGCCGCGCTCCACCAGCGCCAGGATGTATGCATGAGAGAGATCGAACACGCTCTCGTCTTCGACCCGCACCCCCGCCAGCTCGGTAATATCGAAAAATCGGCGCCAGTTGAGCGCATCGTTGGCGGTACGCCAGTGGAGAAGCCGATAGGGCTGACGCTCCAGCAGTGCGTGCAGGCGCGAGCATCCCGCCCGAGTCTTGGCATCGTGGTCCGCAATGACCGCCGCAACCAGCGGATGGTCCTCGGCTAGCGCCTCCCTCGGCGGGAGGGCGGTTGCCTCACGAGCGTCCGTTGACGAGGCCGCCAGCAGCGCTTCGGTCTGGTCGGGGTCGATCGGAAACCGATGCTCGTGGTAGGCGACGAAAAAGGCGCTGTGGGTCGCGTCCCAGGCCAGCACCAGTTCGCCATCTTCCAGGACCCGTACATAACGATCCCCCAGAAAAGGCAGCAGGACCTTGCCGTCGGCACCGGGCTGCTCCCAGTCGATGTCGAAACAGCGGACGTAGTCACTGGCGCGCCCCAGAGCCAGCATGTCCTGCCACCAGGGGTTCTCTGCCCCCACCGCCAGATGATTGGGCACGATATCGGCCACGATTCCCATCTCCGCGGCATGCAGCGCCTCGACCAGGCGGGCAAGACCAGCCTCGCCGCCCAGCTCCGGGTCGATCCGGGTCGGGTCGACGCCGTCGTAACCGTGGGTCGATCCTTTTCTCGAAGTCAGGAAGGGCGACAGATAGAAGTGGCTGACACCCAGCGCGGCGTAGTAGTCCACCTGCCGTCGAGCGTCATCGAAGGTGAAGTCGGCGTGCAGCTGCAATCTGACGGTGGCGCGAACGGCTCTCATGATCGATCTCCCCGCCGGATGCGGTCTATGCGCGTCAGCCGTTGCCGTACGGTCCGAGTCTCGAGCGCCTGGGGCGCCGGGACCGGTAGCCGGCGCCGCCAGTTGGGATGCTCATCGAGGGTACCCGGCAAATTGGCTTGCTCCAGCAAGCCCAGCAGATCCTCCAGTGGGAACAGCGCCAGCGGCGTCGGCGTTCTCGCCACGTGCGCCAGCGCCGCATCGATGACGTCGTTGACCTCAACGGCACCGGAGCCCAGGGGCTGGCTGGTGTCAGTGTCGACGCCAAGACCGCAGACAGTGGCCAGCCGTCGCCGCTCCTCGCCTCGCGCCTGCCTGAGTTCGGCTAGCGTCTCGTCTTCGGCGAGCAGTCCCAGGCGGTCGCGCCACTGCAGATCGTTCTCGAGCCACCAGCCCGCCACCGTGGGAAGATCATGGGTGCTGGTCGTCGCCATCGTGCCCTCGCGCCATGAACCGGCCGGGAGGAAGGCATCCCCCTCGCGTTCGAACCACATCACGCTCATGCCCAGCACGCCGCGATCCGCCAGGGTGTCGCGAAGCCCATCCTCGACCGTTCCCAGGTCCTCGCCGATGACGATGGCCCGGTGGCGCCAGGATTCCAGCGAGACCAGGCGCAGGAGATCATCCAGCGGGTAGCGTAGATAGGCCCCCTGCTGGGACGACTCACCTTCGGGGACCAGCCATAGCCGCGATAGTCCCAGTACATGATCGATGCGCAGGCCGCCGGCGTGGGCCAGGCTGGCCCGCAGCATGGCGAGGAAGCCACGATACCCGGAATCGACCAGCCCCTCCGGAGAGAACGCCGCCACCCCCCAGTTCTGGCCGTGGGCATTGAACGCATCCGGCGGCGAGCCGACGCTCAAGCCCCGATGGAGTTCAGCGGGATCGCTCCAGGCCTGGCTGCCGGCGGGATCGACACCCACCGCCAGGTCGGCGATCAATCCAACCGCCATACCGGCGCGTCGCGCGTTCTGCTGTACCCGTTCGAGCCCGGCGGCCACCAGCCACTGCAGAAACACGGCGAAGGTGATCGCCTCCCGGTGCTGCTCGGCGAACGCCTCGACCGCCTCGCTGTCCGGATCACGCCACTCCTCGGGCCACTGGCGCCAGTCGGCCTCGTCGGCATGCGCCTGCAGCACTTCGAAGCGGCAGTGACGCTCCAGCCCTTCCCCCCCGTCACGCCGGAAGGCGACCAGTCGAGAGCGCCACTCCAGTGCGCTCTCGTCATGCTCGACGTACTGGAATAACCGCTCCAGCATCGCCAGCTTGAGACGGGCACTGGCGGGCCAGTCGATCAGTGCCAGCGACTCCTGCCGCGTCATGCTCTCGACGAAGGGCGCTCTTGCCCGATCCAGTATCTCGTCGTCGAACAGGCTCTCCGGCGAGGCGTGCCAGACGTTGTGAAACAGCCGGCTGGAGGGCGAATAGGGACTAAATCGTTCGGGGTGCGCCGCGAACAGCGCATGCACGGGACTGATGGCAACGGCATCCGCCCCGGCCTGGGCCACCGCGCTGCACAGCTCATCTAGCGCGGCCAGCCCCCCAATCCCGCCATCGCCATCACGCCGAAGCCCGTAGAGTTGCGCGGCAACCCCCCAGTAGCTCGGACGCGCCTCTCCCCGCTCGTCAGCGATATCGGAGAGGGTGAAGCAGCGCGCTGGCGTCACCGCCAGCAGACGGGTGACGCTGTCGTCGCCCCGGCCGGTGAGAAAGCTCACACGGTGGTAGCCGATTTCGTGAATGGCGGGCAGCTGCCCACCGGCATCGAGATGACCGTCCAACGTTTCGCCGCTCTCGAGTCGGACAGCGAAGCCGCACTCGCCTGCCTCGGCCACCGGGACCGGGAAGGGCCGGTGCTGGTCGGCAATTAGCAACGGCGGCAGTTGATCGAAAGCGACCGGATGGTGGCGGGCTCGCCAGCGAGCCAGGCTGGCCGCAACCGCCTTATCATCGGCGGCCGGCCAGCCGAGGCAGTCGAGCATGCGGCGCTGACGAGTCTCGGAGAGCGACTGGCGGCGGTCGTCACTACCGGTCCACTCGACCAGCAGCCCGACCGACTCGGCGAGCTGTTGCAGCGAATCTGAACGTTCGATCACAGGCTGACCCTGGTCCGTCATGAATGGGGCGCTCCCGCCACGTCATCGGCTACCCTCTTGGCATCCGCCGGGGCAAGCCACACCGCGCTCGCGCGGGCCGGCAATTGGCCCTCGCCGAGAGAGTCGATGACGCCTGGTCGCGAGCAGGCCAGCGGGTCGCCACGAAGGCCCAAGCCAACCGGACCTGGCGAGAGGTTGATCGCGGCGGTCAGTTCTTGACCGTCGCCCATCCGCCAGACGGCCTCCACGGCCTTGTCGCCGAGGACCCGAGCGCCGAGCGCATGGCAGCCCGCCAGGCAGGGGACGATGAAGCGGTGACGCAGCGCCAGCCATGCTGCGAAGCGCGCCCGATAGTCGCGATGCTCGGGCATGGCCGCCTCCTGATCGTCGAGCTGCGAAGCCGCGAAAGTGGCCGCCGCATTGGGGTCGGGAATCCGCTCGCGCTGGGCCGGATCCTCGAATGCGCTGAAGTCCGCGAATTCGCGACGACGGCCCTCACGCACCGCATCGGCCAGATCGTCTCGATGGTCGGTAAAGAAGAGAAACGGTCTCCGCGACCCCCACTCCTCGCCCATGAACAGCAACGGGATGGCGGGAGAGAGCAGCAGCAGGAGCGTCGCGGCATCGAGCGCGTCGGGCTCGCTCAACCGGGACAGACGCTCGCCAAGGGCGCGATTGCCGATCTGGTCGTGATTCTGGAGGAAGTTGACGAACGCCGTGGGCGGCAGGTTCCCGCTGGGCTCTCCCCGGGCCTCTCCCTTGCGCGAGCGCTGGCCCTGATAGACGAACCCTTCCGCCATCGCCGTCGCCAACTTCGTCGTGGCGTTCTCGACGAAATCGGCGTAATAGCCTTCGTGCTCGCCGGTCAGCAGCACATGCATCACGTTATGCCAGTCATCGGCCCACTGGGCGTCGAACAGGCCCGGTGCCAGCAGGCTGGCCTGATTGTTCTCGTTCTCCAGGATCAGGTGGCAATGGCGGGTCGGGCCGACGCGCTCGCGCAGGGTCTGCCCCAGCTCGACCAGGAAATCCCGTTCGCTGATGGCGTGGACGGCATCGAACCGGAGTCCGTCGAAACGGTACTCGAGCAGCCACATCAGCGCGTTGTCGATGAAGAAACGCCGCACCTGCGGACGACGAAAATCGATGGCCCCGCCCCAGGGTGTCTGCAGGTCGTCACGAAAGAAAGACTCGGCGTAGTGGGGCAGGAAGTTGCCGTCCGGCCCGAAGTGGTTGTAGACCACATCGAGAAAGATCATCAGGCCGTGCCCGTGAACCTCGTCAACCAGCGCTTTCAGTGTTTCCGGCGAGCCGTAGTAGGACGCGACGGCATAGGGCTGGACGCCGTCGTAGCCCCAGTTGCGCTGCCCGGGACACTCGGCGACCGGCATCAGCTCGATGGCGGTGATGCCCAGCTCGACCAGTGCCGGCAGGCGCCGACGCAGGCCATCGATGCCACCGCAGGCGCCCAGATGGACCTCGTAGATCACCGTCTCTTCCCAAGGACGGCCCGTCCAGTCGTCATGGCGCCACTCGTGATTGCGGTCGACCAGGAGGGAGGCGCCGTCGACACCACCCCGCAGTGCTCTCGAGGCGGGATCGGGCACCGGCATCCCGTCATCGTCATCCCCGACGAAGACACGATAGCGGTAGGCCGCTTGCGAAGGACACTCGAGCTCGAGCTCGAATCCGCCCTCGCCAACCGGATCCATCGGCTGCGGTGCCAGGCCCTCGCACTCCAGCATCACCCGCCGGGCGCTGGGCGCCCACAACCGAAAGCACGTACGGCCATCGGCCATTGGCGTCGCGCCGTAGAAAGGCGCCCAGGGTGTCGGCGCCTCGTCACGGGTCACCTCGGTGCTGGCGCTCATGGTGCCTCCTCGAACCAGGTCTCGTGACGCAGATACAGCGCGGCCATGGGCGGTACCGTCACGGCAAGCGACTGGGCATGGCCGTGGCTGGGAATCGCTTCGGTCGTCGCGCCATGGCCATTACCCACATTGCTCCCTCCGTAGAAGACGCTGTCGCTGTTGAATATCTCCCGCCACCGGCCCGCGCCGGTAACACCAAACCGATAGCGATAGTGCACGCACGCCTGGAAGTTGCAGAGGCAGATCATGCTGGCGTGCCCGCTCTCGGTATGGCGGGCGAATACGACAACGCTATTGTCGCTGTCATCGTCGACCAGCCATTCGAATCCGAGCGACTCGTCGGCACGGATCTGCAGCGCCGGCTCGTTGACGTACAGTCGGTTGAGATCGGCCACGAGACGCAGTATCCCCGCATGCCGGGTCTCGAACAGCAGTGGCCAATGCAGCGACGCCTCCCAGGGGCCGGCCAGCACCTGGCCCAGCTCCACGCCCATCGCCACCTGCTTGTCACCAGGCAGCGCCCACATCAGCGCCAGGCACGCCCTGAACGCCGCGAAACGCTGCCAGTCGTCTCCGTGGACTGTCTGTCGCCACTGGCCTAGCGCCGAGCCCTCATCCGGCACCTGCTCCAGCAATCCACGCGAGCTCTCGCGCGGGGTCAATGCCTCGACCCAGTCGTGGTGTCGCAGATGGCGTCCGGTAGGACCCAGCGCGAGATAGTCGGCACTGGCAACCTGCCATCGCGGTCGGCGATGCAACGTCAGCGTCGACCCGACGGTGTCGCTGCCGAACAACCGACAGCCGCCATCGCGGCCGCCTTCGTCGATGCCATCGAGATGGCAGCGCTGACACCATGCGACAAACTCGGCCTCGGACATCGATAACGACGCAGGACGCTGGACCACGACGCCCACGCCCGCGACATGACAGGTCTCGACGAACTGGCAGACCACCGCGTAAGGCACCGCGACAATCCCCTCGTCGAGCACGATATGGGTAAATCCCAGGTCGGCGACGTAAGGCACCAGTTCCTGGGCAAGCTGATTCCAGCTCAGGGGCAGGGGGAAGCGGGAAGCGTACCAATCGGCCCCACACAGCCGGTAGAGCGACAATGGCATGTCGCCGCCATGACGCCCCGCTCTCGATCGCATCCACTCCCCGTCGTCCCAGGGCCACGCGTCTTCCGTCTCCCCCTCATCGGCGGCGCCCCCGACACCTGACGCCGCGCGGGGCAGCGTCCCGTCCTGATCGTTCGTGCGAGCGCCTGCAACCCCGAGGCTCACTCGTGGCATCGAGTTCATGCCAGCGCCGGCCCCGTTGGTTCCTGCGGAGTACTTCATCGGCTAGTCACCTGCTCTTTGGAATGGACGAACGTCTCGGTCAGCAGGTCGGCGTAGAGCCGGCGATAGGGGACCACGGCCTGGCGCCAATGCAGCCGCCCGGCCATCGCCGCGCGGCGCATGGCGTAGAACAGGTCGGTGGCCCGAAAGAGATCGAAGGCACGCAGCACCGTGGCGCGATAACTGTCCAGGCTCATGTCGTCGAACAGCAAGCCATTGATTCCATCCTGTATCGTATCCGCCAGCCCCCCCGTTCGGTGGGCGATCGGCAGCGAACCGAAGCGCTGAGCGTAGAGCTGGCTGAGCCCGCAGGGTTCGAACCGCGAGGGCATCAGCAGGAAGTCGCTGCCCGCGTAGATCTGACGCGCCTCGCCCTCGTCGAAACCGATGTTGACGCCCACCTGGCCCGGGTAGCGCGTCGCCATCTCGACGAGCGACTGCTCGATGGCGTGCTCGCCCTGGCCGATCACGACCAGCTGGCCGCCGGCCCGCACGATGGCGTCGGTGACCTCGATGGTCAGATCGAGCCCCTTCTGCGCCACCAGCCGCGAGACCACGGCAAACAGCGGACCGCCACTGGGCGCGAGTCCGAACATGCGACGCACACGCTGGATGTTGGCGCGTTTGCCATGCCAGTCGTTGATGCCGAAATTTGGCGCCAGGTGGGGATCGATACGGGGATCCCAGCGGTCGTCGATGCCGTTGAGCAGGCCGCTGAGCCGCCCTTCCAGGGCGCGCTTCTTGAGCAATCCCTCGAGCCCGCACCCCAGGGCTGGCGTGGTGATCTCCTGGGCGTAGTTGCTGCTGACCGTGGTCACGTGGGAGGCGTAGGAGAGCGCCGCCTTCATGAACGATATCTGGCCGTAAAACTCGACGCCGTCAATGTGGAAGGCGGATGCCGGAATGCCCAGCGCCGCCATGCGCTCCAGTGGAAACACCCCTTGATAGGCAAGATTGTGAATGGTGTAGACCGAGGGAACGTAGCGCTTGCCGAGCCAGCGGACATAGCCCGCCGTCAAACCGGTCGCCCAGTCGTTGAGATGGAGCAGCTCCACCTGCCAGTCGAGCAGCGTCGCGTCATTGACGATCTCGGCCGCCGCCATCGCCAGCCTGGCGAAGCGAATGTCGTTGTCCGGCCAGCCCACCCCCAGTTCGTCCCCGTAGGCATTGCCGACCCGATCGTAGAGTTCGGGACACAGCACGACGTAGATGATCAAGCCGTCTTCGCACACGAGACGTCCGATCTCGCAGGCCGGCAAATCGTGCCGGGCGGGAAGACTGGCCACGTGGGCGATGGGACGCCCGGCGGTCAGGAGTTGGCGATAGCCGGGCATCAGCACCCGCACGTCATAATTGGGCTTCAATGCCCGGGGCAGTGCCGCGGAGACGTCGCCCAGACCACCCGCCTTGATGAAGTCGGCGATCTCGGTGGTGACGAACAGTACCCGGCGGTTACGAATCGGCGGTGAGGGAAGCGGACGTGACAATGCCCCTGCCGGGGCCCTGGACGAGGATCGACCGGATAGCGACGCGAGCCAAAGGGGGTCCTCCCCATATCTCGCAGCCGTATGACTTTGCCTCCCACGAACTGCGGCCTGCGTCATGTTCAGCCTCCCTGAACATTGAGTCCACCAGTCAAGTTTAACCAGCGTCGACACATCATCCTGCGCCTCGGGAGCCCGTGACGGCCATAACCGACGTTAATAGCAAAGACCGACGGTCGGTCGCCCGTGCCGAAATGCCGGGTAATGATTCGCGGGCGTGATCGGGTGACGAACGTCGCTCGTTGACGCCGCCCCCTCCTACACATATATGCCACCGGCTGGATAGCGTCAAAGCCTGTTTGGCTCGCTGCCGCGACCCTCGAAGCGGCGGCCATTAAAAAAGGCAACCTCCGTGGGAGGTTGCCTCTGAAAAGCCGATTTCTCGGCAGCATCGACACAGCGTGCTAGTGACTTTCGTCCGGCGTCGGCTGGCGATCGTTGCGCCGCTTGTCACGGCCCAGCCTCGACTGCAGCCCGTGGGTGACCTTCATGATCAACACGTAGGTCGCCGGCACGAACACCGTGGCCAGCAAGGTGATGGAGATCATGCCCCCCACGACCGGCGTTCCGATCTGGTTACGGCTGGCCGCGCTGGCACCGGATGCCAGCGCCAACGGCAGGGTGCCGCCGATAAAGGCCAGCGACGTCATCACGATCGGACGGAACCGCTGGCGCGCCGCCACCTTGGCCGCATCGACCACCGACAACCCGGCGTGCTTGCGCTGCTGCTCGGCGAACTCGACGATCAGGATGGCGTTCTTGGCCGCCAGGCCGACCACCACCAGCAGCCCCACCTGCAGGTAGACACTCGTGCTCAACCCGGCCAGGTAAACGGCCAGAATTGCACCGATGAACGCAAACGGGACGGCGGAGACGACGGCCAGCGGCAAGGTCCAGCTCTCGTACTGGGCCGCCAGGATCAGGAACATCATGATCACGCCGAAGGAGAGCGCCAGTGTCGCAGCCGTGCCCACGTTGACCTGTTGATAGGCCTCGCCGCTCCAGCCCATTCCGTAATTGGAGCCCAACGTATCGGTGACGACTTCCTGCATCGCCTGTACCGCCTGCCCGGAACTGTAGCCCGGTGCCGGCCCACCCGAGAACTGAGCGGCCGCATAGGTGTTGTAACGCTGCAGTACCGTGGGTGCCTTGTCGCGCGTCAGCGTGACCAGCTCGGAAAGCGGGATACGCTGGCCCTCGCCACCTCGCACGTAGACCTTGCTCAGGTCATCCGGGTTGCGGCGGAAGTCATCTTCCGACTGCAGGTAAACCTGGAAGTTACGGCCCGAACTGGTGAAGTAGTTGACGAACGAACTGCCGAAGGTGCTCGCCATGGTGGTGTTCAGGTCGGCAATATCGACCCCCAGGCTGCGCGCCTTTTCCGTGTCGACGTCGGCCTTGTAGGAGGGCACATTGACATCGAGCGACGTGAATACACCCGCGAGCTCCGGACGCTTGGCGGCGGCTTGCATCACCTTGCCGGCGGCCTCCGACAACTGCTGCGACGTATCACCGCCGAAGGATTGCAGATAGCCGGTGAAACCGCCGGTCGGCGACAAGCCCTGAATCGGGGGCAGGTTGAACGCCACGGTCTGCCCCCCCTGGATCTGGGCCCCGATCTGCATGATCTTCTGGGTCAACTGATCGACGGTGATATCACGATCCTGCCAGGGCTTCATCGTCACGAAGACCGTGCCCTTGGCGGTATTGGGCGAGCTCGACAGGATGTCGAAGCCGGGTATGCCGGTGACGAAATTGATCCCGGGCACCTCGTCGCGCAGGCGCTGGCTGAGCTCCTGCACGTAGGCATCGGTTCGCGCCACCGACGATCCTGCGGGCAGGTTGACGGCAGCCAGCGCGACGCCCTGATCCTCGGAAGGGAGCAGCGCCGCCGGCAACTGGGCAAAGATCAACCAGGATACGATGCCCGCGGCAGCAAGACCGACTATCACCAGCCACAACTGATGGATGATGAAGTTGGTGATCGCCATGAAGAAATCGGTGATCTTGTCGAAGATCTTGTTGAACCAGTCGAACGGCTTGCGAATGGCGCGGACGAAGCCGGACTGCTGGAGGCGATCCTGGTTCTTCAGGAAGATCGCGCTCATGGCCGGGGTGAACGACAGCGCCACGATGGCCGAAATCGCCACCGAGATCGCGATGGTGATCGCGAACTGCTGGTACATCTGCCCGGTCAGGCCGCTCATGAAACCGACCGGCACGAACACCGCGGCCATGATGAAGGCGGTCGCGATGACCGCGCCCGACACCTCTTTCATTGCCTCGAGCGCAGCGCTGAACGGGGTAGCCTCCTCGTCCTCCTCCATGATGCGTTCGACGTTCTCGATGACCACGATGGCGTCATCCACCACGATCCCGATTGCCAGTATCATGCCGAACAGCGACAGCAGGTTGATCGAGAAATCGAGCAGGTACATCCCGGCGAACGTCCCCACCACCGAAATCGGCACCACCGACATCGCCACCAGGGTGGAGCGCCAGCTCTGCAGGAACAGGAACACGATCACCGCCACGAGCACCAGGGCCTCGATGAAGGTGTGCTCCACCGACTGCACGGAGGCGTCGATGAACAGCGTCGTGTCGTAGGGGATATCGAAATCCAGTCCCGGCGGGAAACGCGTTTTCAGATCCGCCATCGCCGTCTTCACTTCCGATGCCACATCCAGCGCGTTGGCACCCGGCTGCAGGTAGATGGCGATCGGCGCGATCGGCTTGTTGTTGACGTAGGCCTGAATGCCGTAGCTGTTTTTCCCCAACTCGATCCGCGCCACATCGCTCAGGCGCAGCGAAGAACCATCCGGGTTGGTTCGCAGCACGATCTCGCGAAACTGATCGACGCTCTCGTAACGGCCCTGGGTGGTAATGGTATAGGTGTAGGGGGTGGGGTCGCTCTGCGGCTCGGCGCCCAGCTTGCCACCCGCCACGACCGCGTTCTGCGCCTGTATCGCCGAGGAGACCTCGGCCGGGGTCAGATCGTACTGGGCCAGCTTGTCCGGGTTGAGCCAGACGCGCATCGCGAACTCCTGGCTACCCAGTACTTCGGCCTGCCCCACGCCAGGAAGGCGTGAGAGCTCATCGGTCACGTTGATGTTGGCGTAGTTGGTCAGATACAGGGAGTCGTAGGCATCGGAGTCCGAGGTGATGCCGACGAACAGCAGGATGCTCGATGACCGCTGCTCGACCGTGACCCCCTGGGACTGCACTTCGCTGGGAAGCTGCGACAGCGCTCGCTGGACCCGGTTATTGACGTTGATCGTCGCCGTCTGCGGATCGGTGCCGATGTTGAAATAGACACTCATGGACATCTGACCGCTATCCGAACTGCTCGAGGTCAGATAGATCATGTCCTGAGTACCGTTGATCTCCTGGGCGATCACCGAGGCGACCGTGTCGGAGACCGTCTGTGCGCTGGCACCGGGATAGGTCGCGGAGACGCTGATCGTCGGTGGTACGACAGGCGGATACTGCTCGATGGGCAGCGTCCGCATCGCCATCAACCCGATCAGCGTGATGATGACCGAGAGGACGGTGGCGAAGATCGGGCGTCTGATGAAAACGCTGGAAAAGTTCATCAATTGGCCCCGTTCTGTCCGTCTTTCGCCTCTTGCGCATCGCGATGGGCGCCCTCGACGCCCTCACCGCCCTGGGCATCGGCCTCCTGGGAGGGATTCTCGCCGGCGTTGTTCTGCGGCTGCGGCACTTGGCCGTTGAAGGCTTGGGCGTCGATCTCGTCGCCAGCGGAGACGCTACCGATGCCCGACACGACGACTCGGTCGCCCGGATTCAACCCGTCGGTAATGATCTGCCAGTCTCCCGCGATCTCGCCCAGCGACACGAAACGTGACTCGGCCTTGCCCTCACCGTTGACGACGAAGACCTGGGGTCCCTTGAGTCCCTCGGTCACCGCGATGGCGGGTACGGCGTAGACGTCGTAACGCATCACGTTGGGCAGCTTGACCCGCACGAACTGCCCTGGCAGGAAGAGCTGGTCGTCGTTCTGGAACACGGCTTCGGCTTGGACCGTGCTGGTGGATTCGTCGACTCTCGACCCGAGGAAGTCGAGCTTGCCCTGCAATTGAAGCGCCTCGTGACTGGCACTTTCGGTGCCCGGTGCGGTCAAAACAGCAACGTCGGCCTGTTCGGCATCGCCCCGTTGACGCTGGCGACGGAGGGAAAACGCATCATCGGCAGGCAGCGAAAAACGCACCTCGATCGGATTCAGCGGCGTGATGGTCGCCAGTTCCTGAGGCGGCTGCACCAGGTTACCGACATTGACCTCGCTCAAGCTGATCATGCCGCTGACCGGCGCATTGACCTGGGTGTAGCTGAGATCGATCTGGGCACTGTCCAGCGCCGCCTGGGCCTGGGCCTGGGCGGCTTGCGCGGTCCGCAGATCCGCCTGGGCCTGATCGCGCTGCTGTTGGCTGACGGAGTTCTGGTTGTAAAGACGCTGGTAGCGCTCGGCGTCGCGCTGGGCGCGATACACCTCCGCCTGCGCGCTCTGCACGTCGGCCTGGTTCTGAGCGACCGTCGCCTCGTAGGGCGCCTGCTCGATGGTGAAGAGCTTGTCACCCTTTTCGACCATGCTCCCCTCGCGATAGTGGCGGGCTTCGAGAATCCCCTCCACGCGCCCCATCACGGTGACTTCGCGGTTACTCCGAAGCTGGGCGGGATACTCCTTGGAGAGCGCGACATCGTGGGCCTCGACCTCCAACACTTCAGCCTTGGTGGGCGGCTTCTGTTGTTGCCCCCCACCTTGCTGAGCACTCTGCTGATCGTCTCCACCGCAGGCGGCCAATGCCAACGACAGCAACATCGCCCCACCGAAACCGAGGGTGCCATTCATGAAATTAGGGCGCATGAGTCTCCGTCCTGGAAAGGGGTGCCTAAAGGAATGTAGCGAGCTTACAGGCATACATACATGAATGTAAACTTGCCGATAATTCGTTATGCTGCATCTTGCCGACTTTAATCCGCCCATAAGAAAAGCCATTCGCCATGACTCACTCACGCCAGCGACGACATCACCATGCCCAAACGCACCAAGGCTGAAGCCGAAGCCACCCGAGAGGCCCTGCTCGACGCCGCCGAAGTGATTTTTCTCGAGCGCGGCGTTTCGAGAACCTCGCTCGAGCAGATCGCTCGCCAGGCGGGCATGACCCGCGGCGCCGTCTACTGGCATTTCAAGAACAAGTCCGACCTGTTCCACGCCATGCTGGATCGCGTCAAGATGCCGCTTCGTCAGTTACTGGATGATGTCGAGGACCTCGAACGTCCGCGCGCACCGCTGGAGAGTCTGCGGTTGGCTGCGCTGCACGCATTGGAGCGGCTGCAGGGTCCACGCTCCCGGCGGGTGCACACGATCCTGTTTCACTGCTGCGAGGCCTCCAGCGACGTCGACATTCTCGAGCTGCATCAACGGCTCGCCGACGACTGCCACGAGACCATGCTGGAACGCTTCGAGGAGGCAAACCGTACCGGCACGATGATAGCGAGCATCGAACCGGAAATCGCCTGCCGCATGCTCATGTCGATGTTCGGCGGCCTGATGCACGACTGGCTGCGCGATCCGACACGCTATGATATTGGCGATATCGGCCCGCGCATGATCGACACCTTCTTCGAGCGCATCTCGCCATGCACGCCCCACTGCACCTCGCCGCCCCACTCTTCTTCCTGAATGCCGGCCGCGCGGGCGGGCAGCGCCATCGATCAGGCCGGCGGCGGCGAAGACACGACTTTCGTCGCAAAGACACCACCGTTTCGACCCTCGACACTGGGCGGTCTTTGTGCCGGAGGCTTTCGATCATGACCTATCCAGACTGGCTAGTCGTCGAGGACGACCGCTTTTCCTCGCTGGTCTTGCCCAACGGCCAGCTCGAGCGACTTTGGCAGGCCGGCCGCTGGTGCGAGGGGCCAGCCTACTTCGCCGCCGGGCGCTACCTGCTCTGGTCGGACATCCCCAACGACCGTATCCTGCGCTACGACGAAAATGACGGTCACGTCTCCGTGTTTCGCCAACCCGCTGCCTTCAGCAACGGCCAGACGCTGGACCGGGAAGGCCGCCTCATCACCTGCGAGCACGGCAGCCGCAGCGTCACTCGCACCGAGCACAACGGCCGTATCACCACCTTGGCGGATGCCTTCGAGGGCCACCGGCTCAACTCGCCCAACGATGTCGCGGTCAAGTCCGATGGTTCGGTCTGGTTCACCGATCCCAGCTACGGCATCGACAGCGATTACGAAGGTGGCAAGCGACGCTCCGAGCTGGATTGCCACGTCTACTGCCTCACCCCCGGCGGCGAACTGCGCCGCGTGGCCGACGATTTCGAGAAGCCCAACGGCCTCGCCTTCTCCCCCGATGAATCCTGGCTCTACGTGTCAGATACCGGCGCGACGCATCGCGCCGACGGGCCCCGACATCTCCGGAGATTCCGCGTCGACCAGAATCATCACCTGCAGGGCGGCGAGGTGTTCGCCGTGTCGGACTGCGGTCTCTTCGACGGTTTTCGCCTGGATATCGCCGGCAACCTGTGGACCAGCGCCGGCGACGGTGTTCACTGCTATGCCCCGGATGGCACTCGCCTCGGTCGCATCCTGATCCCGGAGACCGTGGCCAACGTCTGCTTCGGCGGCATCAGCCGCAATCGGCTCTACGTCTGCGCCACCACGTCGCTCTACGCAGTGCCCCTCAATACCCGAGGGCATCACGTCATCGGCGAGGCCGTCGCCCCTACCGATATTCGCGCTCCGGCACGCGCCTGATCGGCGACTGCCGTCAGCCGGCCAGAATGCGATCGGCCGCCCGCGCCACACCTTGGCGATAGGTGCCGCCGAACAGATAGAGATGGTTGAGCAGCGGGTAGAGCTGGAACAGCGCTTCCCGCCGCTCCCAGTCCGCGGGTCGGTCGCCATCCCAGTAGGCTTCGAAGAAGGCGTCGCCCGGCCCGCCGAAGAGCGTCAGCATGGCCACGTCCACCTCGGGATAGTGCCGGTAGACGGCGGGGTCGATGATTGCCGGCCCCTGCGGCGTGAACAGCACGTTGCCGGACCAGAGGTCACCGTGTACCAGCGACGGCGGTGCCTGCTCGAGCCAGTGCTCCAGCGAATCGGCGGCCCGCTCGACACGCCCGGCGAGCGCGGCATCCAGCAGCCCCCGCTCGCGGCAGCCTCTCATCAGCGGCAGTAGACGACGGTCGCGCTGAAAGGCACGCCCGTCGGCCAGCGGGGCGTTGGGCTGCGGGGTCAAGCCACAGGCGTTGTCCCGCGGCCAGCCATGCCCGGCGTCAGCGTCGCGGGAATCCCGGTGCAGTTGGCGCAAGCCTTCACCCAGCGCCGCGCCATCACGCTTCCCCGTGCCCTCCAGGAACTGCATCACCAGCAGATCGTCGTCTTCGGCCAGCACCTCCGGCACGATTAGCTTGCGGCAGGCGCCACTCAACGCCCGCAGGCCGTCGGCCTCGCCGGCGACACGCTCGGGCGTATCCCGCTTGACGATACAGGGCGTCGCGCCGTCGACCCGCCATAGCGCTGCCCCACTGTCGCCACCGGAGAGTGGTGTGATCGCGGCGCCATCAACGGACATTCCCAGGGCCGCCAGCCGCTCTCTCAGCACCTGTGTCATCACCTACCTCCTCGTTCACGTCATCGCTATCGTTGGCAGCGGCTTCCTCGCGCGCGCTCTCCTTGTTGCCACGGCCCCGGTTGAGCTCCTGCTGGAACAAGGACCTCAGTTCCGCCATCGCCGCCTTCTCGGTCGCCATCAACCGCTCCGTGTCGTTGCGGTGGGCATAGGTATCCTTGAGCAGCTGGTTGTCGAAGTCGCGGAAAGTTCGCACC
Source organism: Salinicola lusitanus (assembly GCF_003206045.1). Taxonomy (GTDB): domain Bacteria; phylum Pseudomonadota; class Gammaproteobacteria; order Pseudomonadales; family Halomonadaceae; genus Salinicola; species Salinicola lusitanus. The sequence goes on along the minus strand of NZ_PZJM01000007.1, from coordinate 4,389 downwards.
GCATTGATGGCGTTCGAGCTGGGATAGCCGAGCCCCTTGAGTACCTCGACGCTCATTTCCATGCTCGAGGCGAACGTTTCCCGCACCACGCCGTCGACGCCGATCTCCATCAGTTGCCAGGCGTGGTGGCGGTTGCGGGCACGGGCATAGACGGACAGCTCCGGGAAATGGGTCTTGGCCAGGCGGGCGATGGTCAGTGCGGCGCTCTCGCTATCGACCGCGATTACCAGCAGCCGGGCCTTGTCGATACCCGCAGCACGCAGCAGGTCGAGACGCGTGGCGTCGGCGTAGAAGATGCGGGAACCGAAGCGGCGAATGAATTCGACCTGGGTGATGTTGGGATCCAGCGCGGTGAAGTTGATGCCCTGCATTTTCAGCATGCGCCCCACCATCTGCCCGAAGCGTCCGAGACCGGCAATGATCACCGGCGGCGTGTCATCGCCGAAGTCGGTGTCGTAAGGGCGACTCTCCTTGAGTCGGTTGCCAAGCTTCTCGCCCAACTGGTACAGAAACGGCGTCGCGGCCATGCTGAGGGTCACCGCGGCGATGCAGAGGCTGGCGATGCGTTGATCGATGACACCGGCAGCCACGGCCGCGGTCAGCAGCACGAAGTCGAACTCCCCGCCCTGGGCGATGATCGTCGCCAGCCTGGGAATTTCCGTGCGAGGCAACCGAGTCACCCAGCCGATGATCGCCAGCACCACGGTCTTGGCCAGGGTCATGGCGACGGCGAGCCCCATGACCAGCAGGATGTTGCCCAACACCAGCGACAGATCGACCGACATCCCGACGGCGATGAAAAAGAGCCCCAGCAGTAGCCCCTTGAACGGCTCGATGTTGGCCTCGAGCTCATGCCGGTATGGGGTATCGGCCAGCATGACACCGCCCAGAAAGGCGCCCAGCGCCATCGACAGGCCCGCCCACTGCATGACCAGGGCCATCGCCAGCACCAGGAACAGCGCGGCGGCGGTAAATATCTCATGCACGTCGCTTCGCGCGATCAACGCCAGCACGCGGGGAAAGACCAGGCGGCCGAAAGCGATGGCGGCGATCACCACACCGATGCTGCGCGCAATGACCCAGCCATCGTCCGGCGCCGCGTCCGCGCGTCCGGCCAGGAACGGCAGCAGCGCCAGCAGGGGTATCACTGCCAGATCCTGGAACAGCAGCATGGCGAAGGCGCTCTGGCCATGTGGCGTCGCCAGCTGCCGGCGCTCGTTGAGGACCTGCAGCGCGAAGGCGGTTGACGATAGCGCCAGCGTCAAGCCGAGGAAGATGGCGATACTCAGCGGTAGATTGAGCAGCAGCCCGATCGGCATCAGCAGGGCTGCGCAGCCGGCCATCTGCAACGATCCCAGTCCCAGCAGCCGCTTGCGCATCGACCACAACCGCTTGGGTTCCAGCTCCAGACCGATGATGAACAGCAACATCACCACGCCGAACTCGGAGAAATGCAGCACGGACTCCGGCTCGGATACGAACCCGGTCACCGACGGCCCGGTCAGCAGGCCGATACAGAGATAGCCCAGAATCGACCCTAGTCCCAGGCGCTGAAACAGGGGCACCGCGATGATGGCCGCCCCGAGCAGAACGGCCGCCTCATTGAGAAAGTCCATCTACCTTCTATCCTCGTCGCGGCGGAGCGCCGCCCAAGTGGGTCCAGGTGCAGAGTATCACTAACCGGGGCTGCGACCGGGTGCAGCCATCGCGATCACCGGGCTATGACGGCGGGTCCTTGAACGGCAGACGTAGCCGACACTGTTCGAGATAGGTGTGGACGTAGACCCGCTCCTCGCGACAGAACTCGGCGACCGCCTCGCGAAACCCCTCATGTTCGAGATAGTGAAGCGATCGGCTGATGACCGGCGCGAACCCTCGGGTCAACTTGTGCTCCCCTTGGGTACCCGGATCGAACCTTGTCAGGCCGCGCTCGAGGCAGTGCTCTATCCCCTGGTAGTAGCAGGTCTCGAAGTGCAGGAAGTCGGCCTCTACCTCGCTCCCCCAGTATCGGCCATAGAGGGTGTCGCCCCCCTGGAGACAGAGCGCGGCGGCCACCGCCCGACTCGCCATGCTGGCACGCACCAGCACCAGGCAGTCGGCCATGCCGTCACGCAGTCGAGTGAAGAATTCGAGCGACAGGTAGGGTCGCTGCCCTCGTTCGAGGTAGGTCATGCAGTAGCAGCGGTAGAACTGCGCCAGCACCTGGTCATCGATCCGGTCTCCTGTCAGGCGCTCGAACACGAATCCCTGATCGGACAGCTTGCGCCGCTCTCGACGTATCTCCTTGCGCTTGCGCGAACTCATGCGCGCCAGGAAGCCGTCGAAGTCGCCGAAGCCGTCGTCCTGCCAGGCGAACTGCACCGCCTGGCGTTCCAGCAGTGGCGCGCCGATCGCGGCCTGCCAGTCGTCAACCTCGTCGCTATCGGCAAACAGCAGGTGCCAGCTCTGCAGACCGGTGTCGCGAATCAGCGGCGCCAGTGCGGCGATGACGGCACGCCGGTCGACATCCTCGACCACCGCCAGTCGCGGCCCGATCGCAGGCGTGAACGGAATCGCCGACAGCGACTTGGGGTAGTAATCGCCGCCCGCGCGCTCCCAGGCATCCGCCCAGGACCAGTCGAACACGTACTCTCCCCGCGAGTGATACTTGGCGTAGCGCGGTAGCACCGCCACCGCTCGCTCGCCCTCGAAAACCATCAGATGGTCCGGTTCCCAACCGGTCTCGGTGTGGGCGCATCCGCAAGCTTCCAGCACGGCCAGAAACTCGTAGCGAAGAAACGGATAGCGGGCACCGACCACGGCATTCCAGCGCGACGCACTGACGGCAGCCAGGCTGCCGATATTCTCGACCCGCAATGCCATTCCCTTCCTCCCGTCGTTCATTCAACTCCCGTCGCCCGCTGCTCATGTTGAAAACTTCGAGAGCCGCGGACAAGCGTGCGATACTCTACCGACAGTTCCAGCTCGCGAGATGTACAGCACGATGACACCCGCTGCCTCCCCTCCCGGCCAGCCGACACCGCCACCAGGCCCCACCAACACCATGGCACTGGCGGCGTTCGCGTTGAGCGTGCTGGGCACCTTCGTCCCCCCTGCAGCGCTGGGCGGCGTCGTGTGCGGTCATCTCGCTCGACGCCAGATTCGCCAAAAGCAGGAATCCGGCGATAGCTGGGCCCTGGCCGGTTTGATACTAGGCTATTTGTTGATCCTGTTGTCGCTGGCGGGACTTTTGCTGTTTGGCGGCTTCATCGTGACAATGTTCGGTGTCATGGCTTTCCTGTAGCCGATTTCATTGAAGAAACGCTCGCCGGCAAACAACGACCGCGGGTTCTGCCTACGCTGATGACGAGTTCCCATGCTGACTTCGCTTCTCGACAACGACTTCTACAAGATCACGATGCAGAACGCCGTGATCAAGCGCTTCCCCTACGCCCAGGCCCGCTACGCCTTCATCAATCGTGGCGAGCATGAGTTTCCCGACGGGTTTGGCGACGCGCTACGACGCGAGGTGGATGCGATGGCCAACCTGGTCCTGAGCGACGCCGAAAAGCGCTATCTCGAAGCCACCTGCCCCTATCTCGATCCGACTTACCTCGATTTTCTGGCAGGCTTTCGCTACGACCCGGCGGAAGTGACCATCCGCCAGCAGGGTGCCGACCTCTCGGTGACGATCGAGGGGCTGTGGTATCGCACCATTCTGTGGGAAGTCCCGCTGATGGCGCTGATCAGCGAACTCTGGTACCGCTTGCGCGATGTCGAGCGGGATGCCGACGAGACGGTGGAGGCTCGCACCCGGGCCAAGATAGAGCAGTACCAGAAGCTGGGGCTGAAAATCGCCGAATTCGGCACCCGGCGACGTTTTTCGTTCGACGTGCACGACCGAGTGGTCGGCGCGCTGCACCACCACGGCGGCGAGGCGTTCAGTGGCAGCAGCAATGTCCTGTTGGCGATGCGCCACGACGTCAAGCCCATCGGCACCCATGCCCACGAGTGGTTCATGTTCCACGGTGCCCGGTTCGGCTTCAAGATGGCCAACAGCCTAGCCCTGGAGCACTGGGTCGATGTCTACCGCGGCGATCTGGGCATCGCCCTGACCGACACCTTTACCAGCTCGGCCTTCTTCGAGAGCTTCGACAAGAAGTTCGCCAAACTCTTCGACGGCGTCAGGCACGATAGCGCCGATCCGATCGATTTCGCGGCCTCGACCATCGCCCACTACGAAAAGCTGGGCATCGATCCACGCAGCAAGACGATCATCTTCTCCGACGCCCTGACACCGGAGAAGGTCGAACGGATCCAGGCCTTTTGCCAGGACCGTATCGGCATGGCGTTCGGCATCGGCACCAACTTCACCAACGATGTCGGCGTCGAACCCATGAACATGGTCAT
>NZ_PZJM01000006.1 GCF_003206045.1 Salinicola lusitanus | reverse complement strand
CTACATCCGCGGCAACGCCCTGGACCTGGACAACTGGGCCAAGGAGCCGGGCCTGGAAGATTGGCGCTATCGCGACTGCCTGCCCTATTACCGCAAGGCGGAAAGCCGCGATATCGGCCCCAACGACTATCACGGTGGCGACGGACCGCTGAGCGTGGCGACGCCGAAACCCGACAACAACCCGCTCTACCAGGCGTTCATCGAGGCGGGTGTCGAGGCGGGCTACCCGCGCACCGAGGATCTCAACGGCTACCAGCAGGAGGGCTTCGGCCCGATGGACCGTTCGACGACGCCCAACGGCCGCCGCTCTTCCACCGCGCGCGGTTATCTGGACATCGCCAAGCAGCGCGAGAACCTGACCATCGTCACCCACGCGACCACGGACCGGATCCTGTTCGAGGATCAGCGGGCCGTCGGCGTCAACTACCTGCACGACCGTCTCAACAACAGCCAGCCGCACCAGGCCCTGGCCCGTCGCGAGGTGCTGCTGTGCGGTGGCGCGATCGCCTCGCCGCAGATCCTGCAGCGCTCCGGGGTCGGCAATCCGGAACTGCTGGAAAAGCTCGGCATTCCCGTCGTGCATCCGCTCAAGGGCGTCGGCGAGAACCTGCAGGACCACCTGGAGATGTACATCCAGTATGAGTGCAAGCAACCGGTCTCGCTCTATCCGGCACTCAAGTGGTACAACCAGCCCAAGATCGGCGCGGAGTGGATGTTCCTGGGCAGGGGCATCGGCGCCAGCAACCAGTTCGAGGCCGGCGGCTTCATCCGCAGCGACGACAGCGAGGCGTGGCCCAACCTGCAGTATCACTTCCTGCCGATCGCGATCAGCTACAACGGCAAGAGTGCGGTCCAGGCCCACGGTTTCCAGGCACACGTCGGCTCGATGCGCTCCGAGAGCCGTGGGCGGGTGCAGCTGCGCGACCGGAATCCGCGCAGCGCGCCCAGTATCCTGTTCAACTACATGGCCACCGAGCGCGACTGGGAGGAGTTTCGCGCCGCGATCCGCCTGACCCGCGAGATCATCGCGCAGCCGGCCATGGATGCCTACCGTGGCCGGGAGATTTCGCCGGGGCCGGATGTACAGTCGGACGAGGAGCTGGACGCCTTCGTCCGTCAGCATGCGGAAACGGCCTACCACCCCTGCGGCACCTGCCGCATGGGCAGCGACGACGACGCCGTGGTCGATGGCGAGGGTCGCGTTCACGGCATCGAGGGGCTGCGCGTGATCGATGCCTCGATCATGCCGCAGATCGTGACCGGCAATCTCAACGCCACCACCATCATGATCGCGGAGAAGCTCGCCGATCGCGTACGCGGGCGCGAGCCGCTGCCGGCCTCGGAGGCGCCCTACTACGTCGCCGATGGCGCGCCGGCTCGCCAGGCGCCCGCCAGAAGCGTGTGATGTCGCCCGAGCGCTTCCCGGTCGGCGGTTGGCGTTCGACGATCCAAGGCCAGTGTCGAGCGACGCTGGCTGCCTACCCTGCCTCTTCCCCTGGCCCGGCCCCGACGCCGGGCTTTTTTCGTCGACCCTGTTCATTGGTGCCATCATCGGCCTGGCGCCGCTAATTTATTTGCGCGCTAATTGCGCATTGTGCGAACAGTGTTCCGTTACACTGGGTTCGGCTTTAGGCTAGTCCGACCCCAAGCTCGTTCGAACCGTGTAGCGCGCACGTCACAAAGTCCGTACAAGGAACGTCTTTCGTCATGTCATCCTCCTCCACGTCGTCTCGCCCCCGCCGGCCGCTACGCTGGCTATGGTGGTTGCTGCTGATCCTCGTCGCGGCCAGCCTCGCCTACTACTTTGTCGGCAGGAACGACGCGCCCGAGGGTAACGACGGATCCCCTGGGCAGGCAGGCGCCGGCGGCATGCCCGCCACGGCCATCTCCGCCGTGGCCGCCAGCCGCGGGGACCTGCCGATCGAGCTGACGGCGCTGGGGACGGTGCGACCGCTCTCGAGCGTCGCCGTGCGGCCACGGGTGGAGGGCGAGCTGATTTCGGTCGACTTCGAGGAGGGCCAAACGGTCCAGAAAGGTCAGCGGATCGCCCAGATAGACCCGCGGGACTACCAGGCGCAACTGGATCAGACCAAGGGGCAACTGGCCCAGGATCAGGCCCAACTGGCCTCGGCAAAAGAAGATCTGGCCCGCTACGAGAAGCTGATCGAGACCAACTATGTCTCGCGCCAGGAGCTGGAGCAGCAGCGCCAGCTCGTGCGTCAGTACCAGGGCACGGTCGCCAGCGACCAGGCCAGCGTCAAGAGCGCCCAGGTCCAGCTCGACTATACCGACATCACCGCGCCGATCACCGGCGTGGCGGGGATTCGCAACGTGGACCCCGGCAATATCGTCCAGCTCGGCGACGACGAGCCGATCGTCACCATCACCCAGTTGGATCCGATCTCAGTGATCTTTTCGCTGCCCAGTCGCTACGTCGATATCGTCCGTGGCCGCCTGATCGCCGGCGACCACCCGGTAGTGAACGTGACCGATACCGATGGCGAGACCCACTCGGGCCAGTTGAGCAGCATCGACAGCAACGTCAACAGCGCCACCGGCACGATCCGCCTGCGCGCCATCCTCGACAACCCGACCGGCGGGCTCTATCCCAACGCCTACGTCGACGTCAGCCTGGTGTCGCAGATCCTCCGCGACCAGGTGATCGTCCCCGAACCGGCGGTGCAGACCGGCCAGGAGGGCAACTACGTCTACGTGGTCAAGGATGACGACACCGTGACCCGGCGCGACGTGACACTGGCCGCAACCCAGAACTCCCAGAGCGCGCTGTCGTCCGGCGTCGAAGCCGGAGAGCGGGTCGTGGTGGACGGCGTCGACAACCTGCGCGAGGGCGCCAAGGTTCGCGTGGTCAGCGATGCCCTGCCGGGCGAATCGAGCGACGAGGTGATGGACGCCGCCGGCGCAGATGGCGGGGTCGACGACGGTGGTGACGGCCGCGCCTCATGAACCCGTCTCGCCTGTTCATCCTGCGCCCGGTCGCCACCTCGCTGGTGATGCTGGCGATTCTGATCGCCGGCGCCATGGCCTACCGGTTGCTGACGATCTCGTCGCTGCCGGAGGTGGACTTCCCCACCATCCAGGTCACCACGCTCTACCCCGGCGCCGGGCCCGACGTGATGCTCTCCCACGTCACTTCCCCGCTGGAGGACCAGCTGGGCGAGATTTCGGGACTGGAGGACATGAGCTCGACCAGCACCGGCGGCGCCTCGCTGATCACGCTGCGTTTCTCGCTCGACTCCGACCTGGGCGTCGCCGAGCAGGAGGTCCAGGCGGCGCTGAGCCAGGCCGAGACACTGCTGCCCGACGACTTGCCCCGCCCCCCCAGCTACAGCAAGGTGAATCCGGCGGATACCCCGATCATGACCCTGGCGGTCAGCTCGGACACCTTGCCACTGACGAAGGTCTACGATCTGGTCGATACGCGCATGGCGCAGAAGATCGCCCAGATCACCGGCGTGGGCCAGGTCAAGCTGGCCGGCGGCCACCAGCCCGCCGTGCGCATCACCGTCGACTCGCGCCAGCTCGCCGCCTACGGCCTCGATCTCGCCGCCGTGCGCAGCGCCGTCGATGCCGCCAACGTCAACCGGGCCAAGGGCACGCTCTACGGGCCCTATCGCGCCTACAGCATCGATGCCAACGATCAACTGCTGTCGGCGGACGGTTACCGCGACCTGATCCTCAAGAACGACGAAGGTTCGGTGCTGCGGCTGTCGGACGTGGCCAGGGTCGAGGACGGTTCCGAGAACGCCTACCTCTCGGCCTGGGCCGATCGCGAGGGCGCGATCCTGATCGACGTGCTGCGCCAGCCCGGCGCCAACGTGGTCGGCGTGGCGGACAGCATCAAGCGGAGCCTGCCGGCGCTGGAGAAAACGCTGCCGGCCAATGTCGACGTCAGGATCCTCACCGATCGCACAACTACCATCCGCGCCGCGGTGGAGGACGTGCAGTTCGAACTGATGCTCGCCATCGGGCTGGTGGTGATGGTGACCTTCCTGTTCCTGCGCAACATCCCGGCCACACTGATTCCCAGCCTGGCGGTGCCACTGTCGCTGGTGGGCACCTTCGGCGCCATGTATCTGGCGGGATTCAGCCTCAACAACCTGACCCTGATGGCGCTGACCATCGCCACCGGCTTCGTCATCGACGACGCCATCGTGGTGCTGGAGAACATCACCCGCTACGTGGAGAAGGGCGAGAGACCGCTCGCCGCCGCGCTCAAGGGCTCGCGCCAGATCGCCTTTACCATCCTCTCGCTGACGGTCTCGCTGCTCGCCGTGCTGATACCGCTGGTGTTCATGAGTGGCGTGGTCGGTGTCCTGTTCCGCGAATTCGCGCTGACCCTGGCGATCTCGATCCTGATCTCCGCCTTCGTCTCGCTGACGCTGACGCCGATGCTCTGCGCGCGCTGGCTGAAGCCGCGTCCGGAAACCGCCGGCCGCAGCGGCGACGAGATGGACGACGAGGCCATGGTGCGCAGCCGGCAAGGCTTGTTCGGTCGCCTTACCCGCGGCTACGAACACGCGCTGAACTGGGTGCTCGGTCACCAGACGCTGACGCTGCTGGTGGCGGTCGCCACCCTGGGCGTCACCGCCCTGCTGTTCATCGCCACGCCCAAGGGGCTGTTCCCGGTGCAGGATACCGGGGTCATCCGCGGCATCACCACGGCGACCCAGTCCACCTCGTTCGACGCGATGTCGGCGCGCCAGCAGCGACTGGTCGACCGCCTGCTGAAGGATCCCGCCGTCGAGAGCGTCTCGTCCAGCGTCGGCATCGACGGCACCAATACCACGCTCAATAGCGGCCGCCTCTCGATCAATCTCAAGCCGTTGGACGAACGCGGCGACCTGGACAGCATCCTGGCGCGACTGCGCGACCAAAGCCGCGACATTCCCGGGCTGACCCTGTCACTGCAGCCGGTGCAGGACCTGACACTGGAAGATACGATCAGTCGCTACCCCTATCAGTTCGCCCTGACCCAGGGCGACCGCGCGGCGTTGAACGACGACGCCGCCAGGCTGCTCGCGGCCCTCGGACGCTCCCCCGCCATCGCCAGCGTCAGCAGCGACGTCCAGAACGAAGGACGCAAGCTCGAGGTGACCATCGACCGCGGCCGCGCCGGCCGGCTCGGGATCAGCGTCGCCGATATCGACGACGCGCTCTACGACGCCTTCGGCCAGCGCCTGATCTCGACCATCTTCACCCAGGCCAGCCAGTACCGGGTGGTGCTGGCCGCCAGCGCCACCGACGGCGAAGGCCCGCAGGCGCTGTCGCGCCTCTACGTGGCCAACGACGACGGCGAGCTGGTGCCGCTGTCGACCCTGGTGACCCTGACCGAACGCACCACCCCGCTCTCGCTGCAGCGCCAGAACCAGTTCCCCTCGGCGCTGATGTCGTTCGCCGTCGCCGACGGCCACTCGCTGTCGGAGGCCTTCGCGGCCATCGACCAGGCGGCGGCGGACACGCTCAGCGACCAGACCACGCTCACCTATCGCGGCTCGGCACTGGCCTACACCGACTCCACCGGCGACACCCTGTGGCTGATCCTGGCCGCCATCGTCACCATGTATATCGTGCTGGGGGTGCTCTACGAGAGCTACATCCACCCGCTGACGATCCTGTCGACGCTGCCCTCCGCCGCCATCGGCGCCTTGCTGGCGCTGCAGATCGGCGGTTACTCGCTCGGTCTGGTGGCGGTCATCGGTATCATCCTGCTGATCGGCATCGTCAAGAAGAACGCCATCATGATGATCGACTTCGCGCTGGAGGCGCAGCGCGAGCGCGGCATGTCGGCGGCGCAGGCGATCCATACCGCGGCGCTGCTGCGCTTCCGGCCGATCATGATGACCACCTTCGCCGCGCTGCTCGGCGCCATGCCGCTGATGTTCGCCAGCGGCTACGGCGCCGAGCTGCGCCAGCCGCTGGGTGTCACCATGGTCGGCGGGCTGCTGTTCAGCCAGTTGCTGACGCTGTTCACCACGCCGGTGATCTACCTGTTCTTCGACCGCCTCGCGGGACGCTTCGGCCGGGCCCAGCGCCATGACGACGAGCGCGATGCGCCGGGCCGTGATGAAGAGCGTCGTGACGGAGTGTCGCCGTGAGCCTGTCGGCGCCCTTCGTCCGCCGGCCCGTCGCCACCATCCTGCTGGCGCTGGCCATCGTGCTGCTGGGCTCGCTCGCCTACGAGCGGCTGCCGGTGGCACCGCTGCCCAACGTGTCGTTCCCGACCATCCTGGTATCGGCGAGCCTGAGCGGCGCCAATCCGGAAACCATGGCATCGACGGTGGCGACGCCGCTGGAGCGCTCGCTGGGGCGCATCCCCGGGATCACCCAGATGACCTCGTCGAGTTCCGACGGCTCCACCAGCGTGATCATCCAGTTCGATCTCGACAAGGACATCAACGTGGCCGCCCAGGAGGTCCAGGCCGCGATCAACGATGCCCAGCCGCTGCTCCCCAGCGCCATGACCAGCCGGCCGCACTACCGCAAGCTCAATCCGGCCTCGGCGCCGGTGATGATCCTGTCCCTGACCTCCGACACCCTCCCCACCAGCGAACTCTATCGCCTCGCCGACAGCAAGATCGCGCCACCCATCGCCCAGGTTCCCGGCGTCGGCGACGTCAACGTCGGCGGCAGCTCCTCCCCGGCGGTCAGGGTGTCGATCGATCCGCGCAAGCTCAACCACGCCGGTATCGCGCTGGATGCCGTGGCCGGGGCCCTGCGCGCGGCGACGACGCAGTCGCCCACCGGGTTCGTGCAGACCGTCGAGCACCGCTGGGAGGTCCAGACCGACTCCCAGCTGCTGAAGGCGAGCGACTACAGCCAGATCGTGATCGCCAAGGGCGACGACGGCTCGCTGATGCGACTCGGCGACGTCGCGAAGATCGTCGACGGGGTGGAAGATCGCTACAACGTCGGCTTCCAGAACGATCTCCCTGCCGTGCTGCTGGTGATCAGCAGTGCCAGCGGCGCCAATATCATCGATACCATCGCCGGCGTCAGGGAGCGTCTCGACGAGGTGCGCAGTCTGCTGCCGCAGAACGTCAACCTCAGCGTGCAGCTCGACCGGGCACCCGGTATCCAGGCATCGCTGCACGAGACGCAACTGACGTTGCTGCTGGCCGTCGTGCTGGTGGTACTGGTGGTATTTCTGTTCCTGCGCAATGCCCGCGCCACGATCATCCCCAGTGTCGCGATTCCGGTGTCGCTGATCGGCACCTTCGCGATGATGTGGGCGTTCGACTTCTCGCTGGATACCCTGTCGCTGATGGCGCTGATCGTCTCGATCGGCTTCCTGGTCGACGACGCCATCGTGGTGGTGGAGAACATCGCCCGACATATCGAGCAGGGCGTCAAGCCGTTCGAGGCTGCGCTGCTCGGCGCCAGGGAGGTCGGCTTCACGGTCACCGCGATGAGCGTGTCGCTGGTGACGGTGTTCATCCCGCTGCTGCTGCTGGGCGGCTTCATCGGGCGGATGTTCCACGAGTTCGCGGTGACACTGTCGCTGGCCATCGGGGTGTCGTTGCTGGTGTCACTGACGCTGACGCCGATGCTGTGCGCCCGCTGGCTGAAGCCGCATCCGGAACGCCAGCGTCAGCCCCGCTGGGAGCGCTCCCTGACCGCCATTGGCCACGCCTTCGTGCGCGGCTACGCCAGGACTCTGGACATCGCCCTGAAGCACCGCCGTCTGACACTGCTGTCACTGGTCGCCGTGATCGTGCTCAACGGTTATCTCTACACCGCCGTCGACAAGGGATTCATCCCGGATCAGGACACCGGACGCCTGCTCGGCACCATGCGCGGCGACCAGGCGCTGTCGTTCGACGCCGTCTCGGACAAGCTCGGCCAGGTACGCGAGCGGCTGCAGGCCGATCCCGCCGTCGCCAGCGTGCTGGGGTTCATGGGTAGCGGCGGCCCGGGCCGCGGCGGCTCCTCGGCGACGCTGTTCATCACCCTCAAGTCCGACCGCCAGGCTTCGACCCAGGCGATTGGCAATCGCCTGATGGCCAGTCTGCAGGGGCTGACCGGGGTCAGCACCTTCATGTTCCCGCTGCAGGATATCCGCATCGGCGGACGCTCCAGCAGCGCTTCCCAATACGAGATCACGCTCAAGAGCGACGACCTCGAGCTGCTGGGCGACTGGTCCAGGAAGATCCAGCAGGCGATGCAGCAGGTCGACGGCATCACCGGGGTCGACAGCGACAACCGCGGCGACGGCCTGGCCGCCAGGCTGGTCGTGGATCGGGACACCGCCTCGCGTCTCGGCGTGGACATGAGCACCATCGACACAGCCCTGGGCAACGCCTTCGCCCAGCGCAAGGTGGTGAGCCTCTACGACGCCGATGAGCAGCGCTACGTGGTGATGGAGGTGGAAGCCCCCTACCGCCAGGCTCCCGATGCCATCGGCGACCTCCATGTCAGCGCCAGCGATGGCGAGATGATCCCGATCTCGGCGTTCAGCCATGTCGAGCGCAGCACCACCCCGGTGACGGTCAACCACCAGGGCCAGTTCGCCGCCTCGACGGTCTCGTTCAACCTGGAGGAGGGCGTGTCACTGGGAGAAGCGACCGCGCGCATTCGCCAGGCCGTCGATGCGCTGCACCCGCCCACGGCCCTCCAGGTCGACTTCGAGGGCAGCGCCGGCACCTTCCAGAGCGGTATCGAAGCGATGCCGTGGCTGATCCTCGCTGCCCTGGTGACGGTCTATCTGGTACTGGGCATTCTCTACGAGAGCTACATCCACCCGTTGACCATCCTGTCGACGCTGCCCTCCGCCGGGGTCGGCGCGCTGCTGGCGCTGATGGCGCTGGACACGCCGTTCACCCTGATCGCGCTGATCGGCATCATCCTGCTGATCGGCGTGGTCAAGAAGAACGCGATCATGCTGGTGGACTTTGCCGTCGTCTGCGAACGCGACCAGGGCATGACGCCCCAGGAGGCGATTCGCCACGCCGCGCTGGTCCGCTTCCGGCCGATCATGATGACCACCCTCGCCGCGCTGCTCGGCGCCCTGCCGCTGCTGCTCGGCACCGACGAGAATGCCGGCCTGCGCGCGCCACTGGGGATCACCATCATCGGCGGACTGATCGTCAGCCAGATCCTGACGCTCTACACCACCCCGGTGGTCTATCTTTACCTCGACAGGCTTCATCGCCGACTGCGGCCAAGCCAGATCGGCTCGGAGCGTGCCAGCGAAGCGTGAGCCTCGGGCTTCGGGCTTCGGGGCGCCATCGAAGGGGCTCCGGCCCGCGAGCCCTTCTCGTAGCTCGTCTCGTGGCTCGTGGCTCGTGGCTCGTGGCTCGTGGCTCTAGCCCAAAGGATAAGCACGCCGGCCTAGTCAGCCGCCGTGCGATCCGCTAGTCTGAAAACCAAATTCAAACGCTCGTCTGAATTCTTCGTTTTCCCCTCTCGGAGTTCGTCATGATCACACTGCTGCTCATCGTCCTGGCCGTCATTGGCTGTCTGGTCGTCATGCGTCGCGAGGCCGGCGCACTCGCGGCACTGGCCGTACTCGCCGTGCTGGGTGTCGTCGGGCTGGCGCTGGGCGCCGGCGTCATCGGTACGCTGTTGCTGATCGCGGCGATCGGCGTCGCCGCCTGCGGCCTCAAGCCGATTCGTCGGCTGTGGCTGTCGCCGCGCCTGTTCGCGCTGTTCAAGAAGATCGCCCCGCGGGTCTCCGAAACCGAGCGGGTCGCCCTCGATGCCGGTACCGTCGCCTGGGACGGCGAGCTGTTCAGCGGCCGGCCCGACTGGCAGCGCCTGCTCGACTTCGACAATGCCGGGCTGAGCGAGGAGGAGCAGGCTTTCGTCGACCACCAGTGTTCCGTCGCCGCCGGCATGTGCAACGCCTGGGAGATCGCCCGCGAGCGCGCCGACATGCCCGAGGCGCTGTGGGAGTACCTGAAGAACGAACGCTTCTTCGGCATGATCATCCCGAAGGCCTACGGCGGCCTGGGATTCTCTGCCAAGGCGCAGTCCGCCGTGCTGCAGAAGCTCGCCTTCAACGAAACCCTGATGAGCACCGTCGGCGTGCCCAACTCGCTCGGCCCGGGCGAACTGCTGTTGAAATACGGTACCGAAGCGCAGAAGGATCACTACCTGCCGCGCCTCGCCGACGGCCGCGACATCCCCTGCTTCGCCTTGACCGGCCCCCGGGCCGGCAGTGACGCCACCTCGATCCCGGATGTCGGCATCGTCTGCCGCGGCATGCACGACGGCAAGGAGGTCCTGGGGCTGAAGCTGACCTTCGAGAAACGCTGGATCACCCTGGCGCCGATCGCCACCGTGGTCGGCCTGGCCTTCCGCATGTTCGACCCGGACAACCTGCTGGAGCGCGGCGAGAGCGACATCGGCATCAGCTGTGCACTGATCCCGCGTGACACCGAGGGCATGGAGATCGGCCGCCGCCATCATCCGATCGGCAGTCCGTTCATGAACGGGCCGATTCGTGGCAAGGAGGTGTTCATCCCCCTCGATTACCTGATCGGCGGGCTCGACATGGCCGGCCAGGGCTGGCGCATGCTGGTCGAGTGCCTCTCGGTGGGCCGCTGCATCACCCTGCCCTCCGGCGCTGCGGGGATCGGGCGCTATGCGGTGGGCTGGAGCGGCGGCTTCACCCGCATTCGCCGCCAGTTCAACATCGCCGTGGCGGACATGGAGGGAGTGCAGGAGCCACTGGCGCGTATCGCCGCCAAGGCCTACATCTCCCAGGCCGCAGTGGTGCAGACTGCCAATACCATCGATCACGGCGTCAAGCCGGCGGTGCCGTCGGCGATTCTCAAGAGCCAGTTGACCGAGTTCCAGCGCGACGTGCTGGCCGACGCCATGGATGTCCACGGCGGCCGCACGGTGACGCTGGGCCCGCGCAACTATCTCGGTATCGGCTACAGTGCCAACCCGGTCTCGATCACCGTCGAGGGCGCCAACATCATGACCCGCAACCTGATGATCTTCGGTCAGGGCGCGATCCGCTGCCATCCCTACGTTCTCGAGGAGCTGGCGGCCAAGGATGCCAACGATTTCGAGGCCTTCGATCGGCTGTTCTTCCGCCACATCGGGCTGATCTTCGGCAACGGCGCCCGCGCCTTCACCCAGGCCCTGGGTCTCGGCAAGCCGAACGTCCCGTTCGATGCCATTGCGGCGCCCTATGCCCAGGATGCCGCGCGACTCTCTTCCGCCTTCAGCCTGTGTGCCGACGCCGCCATGGCCAGCCTCGGCTCCAAGCTCAAGCAGCGCGAGATGATCTCGGCGCGTCTCGGCGACGTCCTCTCCAATCTCTACCTGCTGTCGATGGTGCTCAAGCAGTGGCACGAAACCGATCGCGTCGACAACGAGGCGGCACTGTTCCACTACAGCTGCCGGCTGTTGCTGAATCGTGCCGAGCAGGCGCTGGTCGACCTGTTCGACAATCTGCCCAACCGCGCCCTGGGCAACACGCTGTCGTTCGTCACCCAGCCGCTGGGGCGCCGCTGGCACAAGCCGCAGGATACGCTGACGCGCGAGATCGCCAGGGCGATCTCCACCGACAGTGCGCTGCGCCACAAGCTGACGAGCAATACCTGGGACAGCTGGGAGGAGGGTCAGAAGGAGAATGCGCTGGCGCGCTACAACGCCCTGCTGGCCAACGCCGAACGGGCCGAGACGATCTATCGCACGCTCAACAAGGCGCGGGTCAAGAAAGCGCTGCCCGAGGTCGCGCTGCATCCCGAGCAGTGGATCGATGCCGCCCACGAGACCGGTCTGCTCAACGACGAGGATGCCGCCTTCATGCGCGCCCACGAGGCGGAAGTCCTGGAGATGCTGACGGTGGACGATTTTGCCTTCGATGCCTTCGTCACGCGTCGGGAAACGAGAGAGACTTCAGGAATCGAGGACGAGGCCACCGCCTAGCGGCGCGGTCGGCGTGACCGGCAACACGAAGAAGCCCCCGTCCCAGGACGGGGGCTTCTTCGTCTGGTCGCCACCCTGGCGATTACTGCTCCAGGATCTGCAGCTGCACGTCGGCGGCACCGTCCTGGATCATGCCGAGCTGTTCGGCGGCCTTTCGCGAGAGGTCGATGATGCGGCCATCGACGAAGGGGCCGCGATCGTTGATACGCACCACTGTGCTTTCGCCGGAGTCCAGCGCGGTCACTTTCACCCGGGTGCCGAAGGGCAACGTCTTGTGGGCCGCCGTCATAGCCTGGCTGTCGTAGGGCTCGCCACTGGCCGTCAGCCGCCCTTCGAAGTAGGAGGCATAGAACGTCGCCTCGCCCAGCCGCTTTTTCCCCGTCGGTTGCGCCGAGCGAGCCTGCTCGTCACCAGAGACCGCGCCGGGGTCGTTGCCCACCGCCTTCTTCGACTTGGCACCGGATTTCGCGCCCGCCTTGGCGCTGGTCGCTGCCGACGCGGGCTGCCCGGATGAGGGGGAGTCCCACCCCGGCGGATGCGGGCTCGTTGCACAGCCCGCCAGCAGGATCGACATCAGCGCGGCAGCGAGAAGCCTCTTTCGGGACCGGGATCGGTTGGGCGACCCAGTCACGGCGTCGGCGGAATCGGTCGTCATCATTCGGATACCTGATGTCATCTGAACATGGCGTATTGCGGAATTCGACAATCATAATCGAAGATCGGCTCACGATAGTGGCCAAATGAGCAAAATCAAGGGAATTGCCGTTACCATGACGACCAGTGACAGCGGCAGCCCGAGCTTCCAGTAGTCCCGGAAGTGGTAACCGCCAGGGCCCATGACCAGCGTATTCGACTGGTGACCGATCGGCGTCAGGAAGGCGCACGACGCACTGACCGCCACCGCCATCAGGAACGGGTCGAGGGAGACCCCGAGGCCACTGGCGAGACTGGCGGCGATCGGTGCCATCAGCAGTGCCGCGGCGGCGTTGTTGATCACGTTGGAGAGCAGCAGCGTGATCGCGAACAGCGCCACCAGCGTGGCCAACGGCGGCCAGCCACTGCCCAGCGCCATCATTCCATCCGCGACCATCTGGGCGCCGCCGCTGGTTTCCAGCGCCGTTCCCACCGGCAACATCGCTGCCAGTAGCACGATCACCGGCCCCTCGATGGCGTCGTAGCCTTCACGCAGCGGCAGCACGCCCAGCGCCAGCGTGACCAGCGCCGCCAGCGCCAGCGCGATCGCCGCTGGCAGCAGGTCGAACATCATCGCCCCGATCGCGACCGCGAAGATCGCGACCGACAGCAGCAGTTGACGTGGACGCCCCAACGACAGCTTGCGGCTGGCCAGCGGCAAGCACCCCAGCGCCGCCAGGCTCTCGCTGAGCCCATTCTCATCACCCTGCAGCAGCAATACGTCTCCTGGCTGGAAACGCACCTCCCGCAGCCGTTGCTTCAGCCGTGTTCCGTCCCTCGATACCGCGACCAGGTGAAGCCCATGCTGATCGAGCAGTCGCAGTTGCGACACCGTTCGCCGCGTCATCATCGAATCGGTGCGCACCACGGCCTCGACCAGTTGCAGGTCTTCCGTATTCAGCTTGGGCGCTTCGGTGGCGTCGGATCCGTCGGCGTCCCGATCATGGGCACCGATGGTCAGCCCCGCCTTGTCCTCCAGCTGCTTGAGATCGTCGGGGTCCGCCTCGAGCAACACGATGTCGCCGGCCCGCAGGGTGCCGAAGAAACGGCTGCCGGAAAGCTGTTCGCCGTCCCGGACGACGCCAAGAACCGGTACCGGCTCGTCGCAGACCTCACGCAACTGGCGTAGCGTCCAGCCTGCCGCCTTGGACTCTTCCCCAACCGTCAGTTCGCTCAGGTAGGCCGAGGTCTCGAATAGCTCGTCGGCGGAGGCCTGCCCTTGCCGCCGCGGCGTCAGGCGCCAGCCCACCAACACCATGAACGCCAGGCCGGCCAGCGCGACGCCACCACCCACGGGGGCGAAATCGAACATTCGGAAGGCGCCCTCCCCCTGGCTGGCACGGAAGGCGCTGATGATGATGTTGGGCGGCGTGCCGATCAGCGTGATCAGTCCGCCCAGCAGCGAGCCGAAAGCCAGCGGCATCAACAGCAGCGACGGCGAGGTACCGTGCTCGCGGGCGACGCGAACCGCCACCGGTAGCAACAGCGCCAGCGCACCGACATTGTTCATGACGGCGGAGAGCAGGATGACCGTGGTGGTCAGCACCGCCAGCTGCCAGATCGGCTGGCTCCCCGCCTTGAGGGTCTTCTCCGCGATCCAGTCGACGACGCCGGAGTGCTCGAAACCGCGGCTGAGCACGAGTACCGCCGCCACCGTGATGATCGCCGGATGGCCGAAGCCCGAGAACGCCTCGTCCGCGGGAACGACCCCCAGCAGCACGCAGGCCAGCAGCGCGGCCATCGCCACCAGATCGTAGCGGAACCGACCCCAGACGAAGGCCGCCAGCGTCAACGCCAGTACGAGGAAGACCCAATATGCATCCTGCATCGACACACTCCTTGTGCGAACGAAGGCCACCCGGACCGAAAAAGCCGACGCCGCGTGATCGCGGCGTCGGCTTCGATATCATACGACAAAGCGCGCGGGCTTTACGGAATCAGAATCGTCGATCCCGTGGTCCGGCGGGACGCCAGCGCCTCCTGCGCCTTGCCGGCCTCGTCCAGCGTGAAGCGCTGGGCGATGTCGACCTTGACCTTGCCGCTTTCGAGCATGTCGAACAGGTCGAGACACATCTCCTCGAAGCGCTCGCGCGTGTCGGCGTAGCCATTGAGGCTAGGGCGGGTCAGATAGAGCGAGCCCTTCTGGTTGAGAATGCCCACGTTGACGCCGTCGACGGCGCCGGACGCGTTGCCGAAGCTGACCATCAGCCCCCGGGGCGCCAGGCAATCGAGCGAGGTCGTCCAGGTGTCCTTGCCGACGGAGTCGTACACCACCGGCACCATCGCACCGCCGGTCAGCTCGCGAACGCGTTCGACCACGTTCTCCTCGCGATAGTTGATCGTCGCCCAGGCGCCGTTCTTCTTCGCCAGCTCGGCCTTCTCGGCGGAACCGACCGTACCGATCACCTTGACGCCCAATGCCTTCGCCCACTGACAGGCGATCGAGCCGACGCCGCCCGCGGCAGCGTGGAAGAGGATGGTCTCGCCCCCTTCCAGCGGGAACGTTTGGCGCAGCAGATACTGGGTGGTCAGCCCCTTGAGCATGGCGGCCGCCGCGGTCTCGAAGGGAATGTCCTCCGGCAGCTGGACGACCTTGTCCGCCGGCAGCACGTGGTATTGCGAATAGGCGCCAAGGGGGCCCTGGGCATAGGCGACGCGATCTCCCACTTCGAGATGGGTCACGCCCTCGCCGACGGCGTCGACCACCCCGGCACCTTCTGTCCCCAGCCCGGACGGCATGGCCGGCGCCGGATAGAGCCCGGTGCGGAAATAGATGTCGATGAAGTTGAGACCGATGGCTTGGTTCTGGACTCTGACTTCTCCCGCCTTGGGTTCGGCCGGCTCGACCTCGACGGTCTCGAGGACTTCGGGGCCGCCGGTGCGGGCGAACTGAATGCGCTTGGCCATGACGTTTCCTTGTTGGGCTGGTGACTCTCGGTCTGTCATCCAAGCGCCATTCCCGGAGCGGGTCAAGTCGACGGACGAGGCCGCGTCAGGGTCGATCGATGTCAGGCGATGTTGGAATAGCGCTCCAGGGCCGCGACGAAGCGTGACTTGTAGGCCTCGAAGGTCTCGGGCTCCTGCTTGAAGGTGCGTACGATACCGTCGCCATTGAAGCGCACCACGCTGGGCAGCACACCGTTCACCGGCGCCGGATGGAGCGGGCCCAGACCGATACGCAGGCCACCCTCGCCGTCGATCCAGCGCTCGATGCCGCAGCGTCGGAAGAACGCCTCGCCCGCCTCGTCGGCGGCCGTCACGCGTAACGGGGCCTTCTCCGCCAGGGTCTTGACCAGATGGCGGCTGTGTCGGGTGTCGCCCTTGCCCTCCGGTGTCGACAGCATGTCCACCTCCATGGTCCCGCCGTCGACATCGGACGAGATCAGGGCCAGACACAGCACGCTGCCGTCATCCTCGGTCAGCGCGAACAGTCGCGCCGCCTCCTGCTCGAACAGCACGCCCTGGGTACCGGCGAAGATCACCAGCGGTGCCAGACCCGCCTCCTGGCCGTAGACGCTGGCACAG
This sequence comes from Salinicola lusitanus, assembly GCF_003206045.1. GTDB lineage: Bacteria > Pseudomonadota > Gammaproteobacteria > Pseudomonadales > Halomonadaceae > Salinicola > Salinicola lusitanus. The sequence goes on along the minus strand of NZ_PZJM01000006.1, from coordinate 361,021 downwards.
AGTTTGGCGAGACAGGCTTCGCGGGTCTCGGGATTCTTGACGTGAACGACCTTCATCATGCTTCTCCTGACTGGTTGCCTTGTGGCGCGCCGCCGGCGGCTCCGGGCCGGTGTAGTAAGCCGCGCAGCCTAGCATACTCTCCCCCAGCGGGCCCGCCGCGACTCCAGCCGAGATCCGCATCGGCGTTCATCCAGGCTTTCAAGGCTTGATCAGCGGGCACGCCCGACAGTATTCCCGTGGACAGGTGGCCTTGAAATAGAGACAGCAGGTCCGGCGGAAGCGAACCTCGTCGCCATCGCTCATAGCGGTATGGGCGTGGAAGAAGCGCGCCAGGGGATTGAAATCGAGTCCGAAAAGCGACGGCTCGGCGGTGAGCAGGAAATCGTAATCCGCCTCACGGCGCTCTCTCGCCCTGGCATTTCCGATGTCGCTCAGGCGGCGTTCGTAGAGCGAATAGATTCTGACCGCCAGGTTTTCCCACAGGATACGCTCCGGCACGCCCCCCGCTTCGCGGAGCGTGCGCCATAGCGGGGCGATCGTCTGTGCGAACAGCGTGTGCAGGATCTCCCGGCGGGCGCTATTGCGCCGCGAAGCCGCCAGCGCCTTGCTCTCCAGCGTCCATAGCGGCAACGACGACGTCCACACGCCCTGGTCGTGCGCATACTCGATGACGCAATTGGCGGCGGAGAGATCGAGCCCCCGATCGCAGATCGACAGGGCGTATAGCGGTGCACCGGTAAGCAGGAAGCCCAGGCGTTTCGACAGCAACGATGCCGTCGTGCGCCGTTCGGGGGAGCCGATCATCGGGCCCAGGTGGTCGAGCAGTTCGCGACAACGCCTGGGATCGAGAAAATCGGCGACGTCCATCGAGCGCGTGTCCGCCCGCTCGGCCGGCTTCAAGCGCAGCGTATCCGACAGATAGCGCCAGTGCGCGGGGTCGAAACCGTGGGTACGGGGCGCGTCGTTCATGCCTTTTGCCTGGCGAACGGAATGCACAGCGGCGTATGGAAATAGGGATCGTCGATCACTTGGCAATCGAGCTGGAAGATCGCCTTGACCCGCTCCCGCGTGATGACCTCCCGAGGCGTCCCCTGGGCCAGGATCGCGCCATCGCGCAGGGCGACGATATGATCGGCGTAGCGGCAAGCCAGGTTGAGATCGTGCAGCACCATGACGATCGTCTTGCTCGACTCGCGGTTGAGGCTGGCGAGCAACTCCAGTACCTCCATCTGATGGGCGAGGTCGAGAAAGGATGTCGGCTCGTCGAGCAGCATCAGGGGCGTATCCTGGGCCACCGCCATGGCGATCCAGGCACGCTGGCGCTGCCCCCCGGAGAGCGTGTCCACGCTGCGGTGGGCAGCCCCCAGCAGGTCGGTGCGTGACAGCGCCAGCTCTACCTGCCGCTCATCCTCTTCGGACCATTGGGCGCGCCAGCTCTGGTGCGGATGGCGTCCCAGGCTCACCAGTTGGCGGACCGTGATCCCTTCCGGGGCCACCGGGTGCTGCGGCAACAGCGATAGCGTTCGTGCCACGATCCGGGTTGGCTGGCGATGAATATTCTTGCCATCCAGCGCGACACCGCCCTGCCAAGGCATCAATAGTCGGGCCAGAGCTTTCAGCAACGTGCTCTTGCCGCAGCCATTGCTGCCCACCAGCACCGATATCTTGCTCTCAGGCAGATCCAGCGAGAGATGACGCAGAATGGCCTGACGCTGGTAGCCCAGCGTGAGATCGTTCGCGGAGAGCATCGCCATGGATCAACGCACCTGTCGGATCAGCAACATCAGAAAGAACGGCGCGCCAATGGCCGCCACGAAAATGCCCGCCGGTAGATCCAGCGGCAGAAATAGCGTCCGCCCCACCAGGTCCGCCAGCATGACCACGGTCGCGCCAGCGGCGATCGTCATCACGATCTGCGCCGCGCCCGGCACGGGCACCAGACGTCTGGCAAGGTGCGGTGCCATGAGACCCACGAACGCGATCGCCCCGCCCCAGGCCACGGCCAGTCCGGCAAGCACCGCCGCCAGCAGCGTGAGCGCACCCCGCATCCGCTGCACGCGTACCCCGATGCCGACCGCCAGGGCATCGTCGACCGCCGCCAGCAACGCGTACCGTACCAGCGGTGCCATCGCGACGAGCGCCAGGGCGAGACCGATCGAGAGGCGCTCGACCTCGGACCAGTTGCCGCCGTATACGCTCCCGGTCAGCCACACGTAGGCCGACAGCGTGGTTGAAAACGGACTGGAAACCAGCAGAAACGTGGTGGCCGCGGTCAGCAGTGCGGAGAGCCCGATTCCCATCAGCACCAGCCGTAACGGCGTCACACCCTGCTGCCAGGCCAGCCAGTACACGATGCCGACCGCCATCAAGGCGCCCCCGGCCGCCGCCAACGGAAGCCAGGCATGGCCCAGGTCGGCGGCCAATAGCGAGAAATAAGCCACGGCGGCGGCGCTGGCACCGCTGGTCACGCCCAGGGTATCCGGCGATGCCAAAGGGTTGCGCATGACCTGCTGCAGCAGCCAGCCGGAAAGCGCCAGCGCCCCGCCCACCAGCGCTGCCAGCAGGGTCCGCGGCAAACGCAGTTGCCAGACGATCAGTCCCGTGTCGCTGAGCGGCGCCGACAGGGCGGCCAGCAATTCACGCGGCGTCAACGGTATCTTGCCCAGCGACAGGCAGCCCGCCAGCGCCACACCCACCACCACCCAGGCCATCAACACGCGCCACCATGGACGCCATACGATAGCTCGCGAGAATCGGCCCAACCTCAGCGCCCGGATCTCAGCCATGGCGAACGCCCTGTCGTCTCACCAGCAGCATGAAAAACGGGGCACCGACCAGCGCGGTCATCACACCCAGCGGTACCTCACCGGGCGGGATCAACGTCCGCGCGGCGATATCGGCACACAGCAGCAGGACGGCGCCGATCAATGCGGCCAGCGGGAGCCAATGACGATGATCCGGCGTCGACAGACGCCGCGCCATGTGAGGCACGATCAGACCGACGAAGGCAATATTGCCCGCCATGCTGACCGAGGCCCCCGCCAGCAGCACGATCAGCGTGATCGATGCCAACTGCAGACGCCTCACGGATACCCCGGCGCCCACGGCGACTGCCTCCCCGGCCGCCAGCACGTTCCATTGGCGTAGCCAGGGCACGCAAGCCAGTAGCGCCACCAGCGCCAGTATCAGCATCGGCCAGGTGTCCGTGAGCGGCCGGCCGGCGACCGAGCCGGCAAGCCAGAAGAGCACCGAATCCAGGCCCTGCTGATCGACCACCAGAAGCGCCTGACTGAAGGCATGGAACAGCGCCGTCAATGCCGCGCCGGCCAGCAGCAGCCGCAGCGGCCCGGCAGTTGGACCTCGGCGCATGGCAAGGCTCCATACCAGCGCGACCGCCAGCGCCGCACCGACGAATGCTCCCAGGTTGGCCACCGCTGCCGACAAGCCACCTCCCATCGTGGCAAGGGCGACGACGACGAACAGCGCGCCGGCGTTGACCCCCAGCAGGCCGGGTGCGGCCAGGGGGTTGCGTGTCAACGTCTGCATGATGCCACCCGCCACCCCGAGGCTGGCTCCGACCACCGCGGCCAGCAAAGTCCGCGGCAGCCGTGTGGTACGAATCAGCAGATCATCGACATTGGTCGGCGACGGCGACCAGAGCGCGTGCCAGAGCTTGCCGAAGCCAAACCACTGCGGCCCGGCCATCAGGCTGACCGACATCACCAGCACGAGCGACAATACAAGTAGACCCGGCGCGACCCAGAACCGTGCGCGCGTCGATTCCAGACCGACATCGCCACTCATGTCCGCCCCCGCCGTTCCGCGTCCGTCAACCAGGCGTCGATGTCGTCGAGCATGGCGAAAACGCCCAGGATGCCTCCGGAAAGGCTCCAGTCGATGGCATCGATTTCCCAGACTTCGCCCTGACTCGGCGCGGCCATCCGCTGCCATAGCAGGTGGGCTCTCAATCGACGCTCGTGGTCCGCCACGGCGGCACCGCGACCGTGACGCATGACGAAGAACACGTCGGCATCCAGCGCCGGCAGGCCCTCGACGCCGCTCAGCTTGAGCGAGACGCCGGAAAGACCACGCTGCGCATCGTTCCAGCGAAAACCCAATGCGGCCAGAACCGATCCGCCGAAGCTCTCGGCGAGATAGCTGCGCACCTCATTGGCACGGATGTCGAGCAGGGACACCGTCACCGGCCAGCGCGCCCCGAAATGCTCGCGCAGGCGCCGACGCAACCACGACAGCCGTCGCGTGAGTCGGGTCGACAACGCCGCCGCGTTCGCCTGCCTGGACAGTGCCTCCCCCATCACCGTCAGCGTCTCCCGATAGCGGTAGATTTCATCGAACATCACCACCGGCGCCAATTGGGAGAGCAGCGGTTCGATGCGCTGGTGACGAAAGCGTGACGCCACGATCAGGTCGGGCCCGAGCAGCGCGATGTCCTCGAGACTCGGCTGAGTCTCGAGGCCAACCAGGGTGGTCTCCGACAGCGCCGAGCGCAGGTAAGGATAGATCGGCTTGTCGAGCCACGATTCGACGACCCCGACCGGTACCACCCCCAGCGCTACCGCCGTATCCGTAGCGCCCTGAAATAGCGTCACGATGCGTGGCGCGGAAGCGTCGCGCTTGTCGCCTGCGGAGAATGCCACACCAGGCGCCACCCCCAGGGCCAGTGCCATGACCAATAACTCACGCCGTGTCATCGGGCCCTTGCCTGCCACCGATCCCCAGGGCCAGGTCGCTTGCCGCGCCATTGATTAGAAGTCGACACTGTAGCCCACGGACAGCGTCCGTCCGCGCCCCGCGAAATAGCGATCGTTCATGTAGCCGGCATTGGGGCTATCGAGCGCGCTCTGGGAGTAGTAGGTGATGTACTGCTTGTCGAACAGGTTGGCGATGCCGACGTTCAGTTCGCCCACCGGCAATTGGTAACCGACGGCAGCGTCGACCAGGGTGTAGCCATCGAAATCACGATCCCAGCCGTTGCCGCTATCGTCGAAGTCCTTGTCGAAGGCGTGGTTGAGCTGCACGAAGGTCGTCCACAACGGCGACCACTGGGCCGACCAGCTGGCGACGAGACGATCGGGAGAGACGTTCAGGCCATCCAGCTTGGCATCCAGCGTGCCATTGTTGTCGCTGTCATAACGTCCCCGCATGTGGGAGTACGCCAACTTGCCGGAATGCGCCTCGTTGAACTGGTAGCCCACCGAAGCCTCGATGCCATCGATCCGTGTCTCTTCACGCTGCATGACAAAGGCGTCGCCCTGCGTCGCGATTCGCGAACCGAAGTCGGAAGACGAGACGTAGTAGCTCAACTCGGCGTTTAGCCGCCCGTCGTCGTAGCGCACGCCGGTCTCCACGTTATCGGTCACGATGGGCCGCAGGTTCGAGAAATTGTCGACCGACTGCCCAGGCGTGCTGATGCCACGCAACACGCGGCCCACGTCGGGAATCACGAAGCCCTCGGCGTAGTTCGCGAACAGACTCCAGTGCTGGACCGGACGCCATACCACCCCGGCGTTGTAGAGCGTCTCCTCGAAGTCGGGCGAACCGCCCTCGACCTCGACACCGTTATTCGCGGCGACGGTTCGGTAGCTGTCGATATCGAGCTTGGCATACTCGTAGCGCGCACCGGCCGAGAGCGTCAGCGAATCGATGGGACTGAAATCCACCTGCATGAATGGCGACAGATCGGTGTATTTCACCTTGGGCACATAGGTGCGATCCGTGCCCCACAGATACTGCTCGGTGTCATCACGCATGACATCAAAACCAAGCGTGAGCTTGATGCGGTCGTCCCAAAGGCCATCCTTGGTCAGCGACGTCTTGAGCCCGTATTTCTGCGTCTCCGCCATCGTCTGGTCGTAGAGCGTGCCCACCGGCGCGATGGCAGAATCCTGGAACGACCCCGAATCGGTGGCACCGAACAGCGACTCGTAATCCTGGTAGAAGCCCAGCACGTTCAAGTGCATTCCCGCCAGATCGTAGTCGTCCCAGGTGATGCCCGTGGTCCAGACCCTGTTGTACTGGCTGTGGCCCTCGGGGTCACCACGCTCCGAAGTGGTGGGCACCCCTGCTTCACGATCGCCCGCGACGCTGACGTAGTGGTTCTGCCCCTCGAGGCGATAGTGATTGACGCTCAACTGCAGCCGCCGGTCATCGTCGAACCAGTAGGCGACCTTGCCGAACACGTCGTAGGCGTCGGAGTCCATCAGATCGCCCTGGGTATTGTCGACGCCGATGGGATCGCCGTCCCCATCCACGTAGAGCCCCTGATCCTCATAGCTCAACGAAAAGAGATAATCGAGGGCGTCCTTGTTGCCACTGAAACCATAGTTGGTGCGATAGCTGGTGGTATCCCCGTCCAGCCCCGACGTCGGCGTGGTCACCTCGGCCTCGAAGTGCTGAGTGAACGCGCCCGGCTCGGGACGCTTGGTGATCAGGTTGATGACGCCACCGGCCGCACCCAGGCCATTGGTGGCGTTCGCCCCCTTGATGACCTCGATATGGTCGATCATCGAGAAGTCGATGGTGTGCAGCTCGCGCCCGGTGGGGCGCAACGGGTTGGACTGTGGGATGCCATCGATCATGACCAGCGGCGCCCGCCCGCGCAGCGTCTCGCCACTCCCGCTCATCTTCTGGCGCGGGGGCGAATAGTCCGGCAGCAGGTTGCTGAGCATCTCCGACGAGTCAGAGGTGATCCGCTGCTGCTGTTCGAGCTCCTCGCGCGTGATCACGCGAATCACCTGCGGCGAGTCCTGTCGCTCGGCACCGGAGCGCGTCGCCGTGATGACCATCGTTTCGTTCGAGACGTCCGCCGTGGTGGAAGCGGCATCGGCCGCCAAGACTTGCGCCGCCGCGCCCCACCCCGCCGATATCAGCAACGTTCCCAGTAATACCCTCTCGCCGTTCATCCGCATGATCCGCCTCTCGCCGATTTTCTCGTCGTTATTTTTCAACCTCGCCTCGCCCCGCGCCGACTGGCCGGGAGAGACTGGCGGCGCATTATTGCAAACAATATGCAAACGCAACAACTAACGATAAACATTCTCATATGAAAATCGATGGCGGGATCACGCAATCGTCATCTTGGTGCGCTATTTTTCCCGCCTGACGCCCCGGCACCGCTACGCTTGAACGTTTGCGGTGCTCATCCGACGGTTCAGCTTGACGACGGCCCCCGCGTAGCCGAAGGTCAACCCTTGGCACGGCGCCCCATGGCCGCGCCTGCATTTCCCCGGTGTGATCCGCAGCGCCTCGGTGCGCCAGCGCCGCGACAGGGGAACTCTCTATCACTGGAACATGGATTGTTGGCGAGTGCCGCAGACGGTAGTCGCCGGAGACCTCGACGCAATGACTCAGAGTGTGACCGCGCCAGCCAGCGACGCCCCCCGTTACATCGCGCATCGCGGCCTGTCCGCACGCGCCCCCGAAAATACCCTGGCGGCCGTGCAGGCGGCGTACGACGCCGGTTGCGAGTGGGTCGAGCTGGACGTCCAGCTGCTTGGCGACGGCACCCCCGTGATCTGGCACGACGCGGGGATCAAGCGCTGTTCCGATGGCCGTGGCAAGCTGGTGAAGCTGGATGCCGAGAGCGCCGCCAAGCTGGATGCCGGCAGTTGGTTCGGCGCGCAGTATCGGGGCGAGGCCATGGCGACCCTGGAAGCGATGCTGGCATTGATCACGCGACTCGGCCTGGGTCTCAATCTGGAACTCAAGGTCTGTCGCGGCCGCAACGCCATCGAGCTCGTGCAGGCCGCCCTGCCGCCGACGCTGGAAGCGCTGCCGGCGGAGAAACTGATCGTCTCCTCGTTCGATCGTCACGCCCTCACGGCGGCACGGGCACTGGAGTCCGATCCCGACCGGCTGCGCCTCGGCGTGCTCGACGACAAGGCTCCCAAGCGCTGGTGGCTGGAGACCGAGCGGCTCTCCGCCTACAGCCTGCACCTGGACTGGCGCAAGCTGAAGATCAAGCGGGCCCAGGAGATCGCCGACGAGGAGATCAAGCTGTTCTGCTACACCGCCAACGACCCGGTCACCTTCGAAAAGCTCTGGGACTGGGGCGTCGATGGCGTGATCAGCGATGATCCCACGCGTTTCGTCGTCCACGCGGGAGAGGCCGCCGCCCGCGCATCGGAGACAAAAAGCGCCTGATACACCCGCCAATTAGAACCTTTGACGGCGCCTTCCTGGGCATAAGATGTGCACCATGCCCGTTTTCCAGGTCGCGAGCCGTTCATGAACCCATCCACGCTCATCGGCATCATCGCCAGCGCACTGCTGCTGGCGACCGTCGTGCTATTCACCGCTCAGGCCCCGAGCAGCTTCTTCAACCTGCCGGGGCTCGCGATCGTGCTTACCGGCACGCTGGCGGCCAGCTTCATCAGCTACCCGCTTCGGGAGATGCAGCGGCTGTGCCGCCAGATCGCCGTCGTGTTTCGACGCGAGCCCCAGGCCAGCGAGCTGGAGAGCGACCTCGAGCAGTTGATCGAAATGTCGCGCCACTGGAGCCGTGGCAATATCCGCGCCATCGAAGGCGCACTGGAGAGCACCACCAACCCTTTCCTGCGGACCGGCATACAGATGGTGATCGCCAACACCCGGGAGGAGGAGATCCGTGAAATGCTGCGCTGGCGCATGGTGCGGGTGAAGGCCAAGGAGCGCACCGAGGCGCAGATCCTGCGCACCATGGCGGTCTATGCGCCGGCATTCGGGATGCTGGGCACGCTGGTCGGACTGATCAACATGCTCGAGGTGATCCAGGCCGGCGACCTGGCGGTGATCGGCCCACGCCTGGCGGTGGCACTGATGTCGACCTTCTACGGCATTCTGCTGGCCAACCTGTTGTTCAAGCCGATCGCGGTCAAGCTCGAACGCCGCACCGAGGCCCGGCTGATGGCCATGACGCTGCTTCTCGAAGGGATCATGATGGTCAGCAAGCGTCGTCTGCCGGCGTTCATCGAGGAGGCGCTGAACACCTACCGTGCCGAACATCGCGACGAGATGCGCGACGCGCGACGCCCGCAGCCCGCCGACGCCGCGGCCGAATCCGCATGAGCCTGGCCGCGATCTCCCCCGGCGGCCCCTTCTCCGACCTGCTGTTCGACGACGGCCCCTTCGACGACGCCGGCCGCAGCAGCGAGAGCGACTCTTGGCTGATGAGCTATCTCGACATGCTCATGCTGCTGATCACCTTCTTCGTGCTGATGCTGGCGCTCTACGGCGGCCAGCTCGTCGATCGCGACCTCGAGACGCCCGCGGTCACGGCCCTGCCGCTGCACGTGCCGGCGGTTCGCCCCCCGGCGCCTCTCCCCGCCGCGACCGTCGGCGAGTTCTATCGCCCGCCGCGACAGCTCGCCCCGGCGCCGCTGGCAAGTGATGTCGGCTTCTATTCGCCCGGCCCGGTCGCGGTCCCAGAAGAAAGGGTGGCCGAGGCACCGATGGTGTTCAGCGTGCCGCTGTTCGACCTGCCCGACGCCACGCCCACAGCCGCACTGCCGCAGATCGACGGCGTCGAGGTCACCGCGATTCCCCACGGATTCAACCTGCGGATCCAGGATCACCTGCTCTTCGACAGCAGCGCCGTGGGGCTCAGCGACAGCGGCCGACAACTGGTCGAACGGCTGATCCCGACACTGCAGGCTTTCAACGGCACCATCTCGGTCGAAGGCCATACCGACAGCGTCCCGATCTCGACCCCGCGCTTCCCCTCCAACTGGGAGCTCTCGGCGGCGCGAGCCTCGGCGGTGGTGCGCGTACTGCGGTTGGCCGGTATCGACGGCGACCGGCTACGGGCGATCGGCTACGCCTCGACCCACCCCCTGGCCAGCAACCACACCCCCACCGGTCGCGCCAGCAATCGCCGCGTGGAGCTGGTGCTTCAGGAATCGAACTCGCCGACGCCGTGACGACTCGCCCCGGGTCGCGGCGCCGCGAGCGCCGCCCCGCGCAGGAATGCCATCGGCCATCCCTGCCGATCCTGAATTCACTTGTGGGAAGGAAGCTGCGACAATCCGCCCCGTCGAGAGACGTGTGCACGGGAAGCGGGTGAGAACCCCGCACTGCCCCCGCAACGGTAATCGCGTTGGGAATGTTGCATTTCCCTGGATACCACCGGGATGCGCCATCGAGCCATCCAGCCACTGTGATCCACCGGATATCGATTCGAAAGCGTTCGTGTCAAGGGAACGTCCGGGGTCATGGGAAGGCGTGTGTATCGGATGACCCGAGGGTCACCCCGCGAGAGTCCGGAGACCGGCGCGTTTCTCTTCACTGGTTGATGCGGAGGGCTCATCCAGTGACGACCCCACCTGCCCGAGTGCACTGACGCCCGGGGCGGGCTTCGTCACGTCCGTCCTCCCATTGCGTTCTCGTCAGGATTCAGCACCATCGGCCTCGCCCCACCAGCGGCGGTAGTCGATGGCGCCACGCAGTTGGGGATCACATCACATGCGTTACAAGAAAAGCGCGGTTATCTCGAGCCTCGCGCTCACGGTGGCCATGGCCACGCTGCCGGCCCATGCCCAGCAGGTCTCGGCCCGACAGCAGCAGCTCGACGACGTCCAGGTCACCGCCAATCGCCTGCCGCAATCGCAGGCCGACGTGCTGGCCAGCACCACCATCATCGACCGCGCCGAGATCGAGCGCAGCCAGGCCGACAGCGTGGTCGAACTGCTGCAGGGTCGCGCCGGCATCGAAATCGCCCAGACCGGCGCGCCGGGCAGTCTCACCAGCCTGTTCATGCGCGGCAGCGAATCCGATCATAGCGTCGTGCTGGTCGATGGCGTTCGGATCAACTCGGCGACGAGCGGCGGTGCCAGCCTGGAGTTCCTGCCGCCGGAAGCGATCGACCGCATCGAAATCGTCCGCGGCCCACGAGCGGCGGCCTATGGCGCCGATGCCATCGGCGGCGTGATCCAGATATTCACCCGGCGCGGCGGCGATGGCACTCGAGGCGCGCTGAACCTGAGAGTCGGGGAGAACAGCACCAACAAGCAGAATCTGTTCGTCTCCACGGGAGACGACGACACCCGCCTTAACGCCACCCTGTTTCGCCGCGACGGCGACGGCTTCAACGCCACCGAGGCCGACACCAGCGGCGAGCGGGATGGCTTCGAACGCAGCGGTGGTCAATTGGGCCTCTCTCACCGTTTCAGCGATCGGGTCGACTTCAGCTTCAATGCCCTGCGCCAGAATTTCGACACCGATTATGATGACTGTTATCCCGCCAGCGCCCTGGGCGCGTCCCAGGACTGCCGGACCAAGGGCTACCTGCAGACCTTCGGCGGTCAGCTCGACGTTGCGCTCGACACCGACTGGGACATGATTCTCACCGCGGGTCATTTCGACGAGCAGCGGGAGGAGCGTTACGCCGGCGAGCGCAACAGCCGCACCGAGTCACACCGCAACGAGCTGGGATTGCAGCACCGCTTCACGCGGCAAAATGGCGTCGACGTGCTCGGGGTCGACTATCGCGAGGAGCGTCTCGATTACGACGATTACGCCTATGGTTCGCGATATCAAAAGGATAGCCGCGAGAACTATGGCCTCTACGCTATGGTCCAGCGTCAATATGGTCCCCACGAGGTGTCGGGCTCACTGCGCTACGACGATGATTCGCGGTTCGGCGACGAGACGACCGGTAATCTCGGCTATGCCTATCACCTGACCCGGTTCCAACGAATCGGCGTCAGCTACGGCACCGCCTTCAAGGCGCCCAATCTGATCGACCTCTACGGACCCTACGGCACCAACCCCGATCTCGACGCCGAGACCTCGAAGACACTGGAGGCCTTCTGGGCCCTGGACCGCGGCCCCTGGGACGCTCGGGTGTCCGTGTTCGAAAGCCGGATCGACGACCTGATCAGCTACGACCCGACGACCTATATTCCCTACAACGTCGATGAAGCGCGCATCCGGGGCGTCGAGTTGAGCGGCGGCTGGCAGCGCGGCGGTTTCGCCCTGCGCGCCAGCCTGACTCACCAGGATCCAGAGGATCGCGATACCGGCGACCGACTCAAGCGCCGCGCCAGGACATTTGGCCGGGTCGATGCCGACTACAGCCTCGCTGCCTGGTCCGTTGGCGCCACCCTGCGCGCCGCGGGCGACCGCCGCGACACCCAGTTCTCCTTTCCCTACGGCGACACCACCACGGCCGGCTACGGCGTGGTCGACCTGCGCACCGCCTGGCAGGTCACGCCGACCGTCGAACTGTTTGCCAAGCTGAAAAACGCCTTCGACAAGGATTATCAGCTGGTGGATGGCTACAACACCCAGGACCGCTATCTCGAAGGTGGCGTGAAGCTCAGCTTCTGACTGCCTTTCACATGCAGCGGCGCCGACTCCCCGGCGCCGCTTCCCTCTTCCCTCTTCCCTCTTCCCTCTTGAAACAGCTTCTCCCTCTTCGCGCCCGGTGATACTGTATATATAAACAGTCACCATAGGAGTCGCTGGCATGACGTCTCCCTCCAGGCCCATGAAAGGCCGCGGCGCGACCTACAACCCCGACAACCGTTTCCAGCCGACCCACAGCACACGTGAAGACGACGGCTGGTGGCAGGAGGAGCTGCCGCCGCGAATCGCTACCCAGGTCCAGTTCGAGGCGCCTCGCACGGCGCTCTCCTGGAATCAATCGCCGGATCTGGGGTTCGATCGCTCGCTCAACCCCTATCGCGGCTGCGAGCACGGCTGTATCTATTGCTACGCCCGGCCCAGCCACGCCTATTGGGATCTCTCTCCCGGCATCGATTTCGAGACCCGGCTGATCGCCAAGACCGGCATGGTGGACCGGCTGCGCGAGGAACTGTGCAAGCCCGGTTACGTCTGCCGCCCCATCAATCTCTCCGGCAACACCGACTGCTACCAGCCGATCGAGGCCCAACATGGGACGACGCGCTCGCTGCTGGAACTCCTGCTGACGTGTCGCCACCCGGTCACGCTGGTGACCAAGAGCGCGCTCGTTCTGCGCGACCGTGAACTGCTGGCCGAGATGGCGCGCCAGCGTCTGGTCAGGGTCTTCGTCAGTCTCACCTCGCTCGACAACGAGTTGAAACGCACCCTGGAGCCGCGTACCGCCTCTCCGGCGGCGCGCATCAAGGTCATCCGGGAGCTGCACCAGGCGGGAATACCGGTCGGCGTGCTGGTGGCGCCGGTCATTCCTGCCATCAACGATAGCGAGATCGAGACCCTCCTGGCCCGGGCCGCCGACGCCGGCGCCAGAACCGGCAACTGGACGCTGCTGCGCCTGCCGCGCGAGGTGTCGCCGCTGTTCGAGGCCTGGCTGGAACAGCACTACCCGGAGCGTGCGGGCAAGGTGATGAGCCTGGTCCGCCAGTCCCGCGGCGGCCACGCCAACGACAGTCGCTTCGGCCATCGCATGCGTGGCGAGGGCCTGTTCGTGGATATGATCGGTCAGCGCTTCCGCCGCGCGGCCAAGCGGTTGGGAATGGGTCAACGGGCGGACATGGGGCTCGAGACCACCCACTTCCGCGCGCCTCATGCCCAGCAGGACCTGTTCGGCTGATTCTCGGGAACCGGCCAACACCTGCCGACGACATTCCATGGTAGGAATGTCGTTGTCGCGATTGTCGCTTAAGCTTCCTTTAAGTCTGGCCCGCGACCATGGCGGCACGCCGCTCGCGCGCTCCGCGACACGATCAACCGAGCCAGACCGAACCGCCTGGGCCATACATTCGGAGAGGCGGGTTTCATCCATTGCCCAGGCCATCGGTCACCTCGCCAGGAAATTGCCATCCATGCATTCATCCCTTCGCTCTCCCCTGCTCTCGATCCTGATCCCGGCCAAGGACGAGGCCGGCAATCTGCCAGGCCTGCTCGATGAGATCGAGCGGGCACTGGCGGATATCGACCACGAAGTCATCGTGGTCGACGACGCCTCGACCGACGGCACCTGGGATCTGCTGGAACGACGGGCCGCGCGGGATCCCCGCCTGCGCCCGATGCGTCACGCCCGGAGTGCGGGGCAGAGCACCTCGGTCTGGCAGGCGGCCAGGGCCGCACGAGGTGTCTGGCTCGGCACGCTCGATGGCGACGGCCAGAACGACCCGGCCGATCTTCCCAGGCTATTCGAACGCGCCCGGCGTGGGGATGTCACACTGGTCGCAGGACACCGCACCAATCGCCGTGACGACTGGATCAAGCGCCTGTCCTCCAAGGTGGCCAATCGCGTGCGCTCGGCGCTGCTGAACGACGCCACGCCGGATACCGGTTGCGGGCTGAAGGTGGTGCACCGTGATGCCTTCGTGTCACTCCCCTACTTTGACCACATGCACCGCTTTCTGCCGGCGTTGATTCGCGCCCAAGGCGGCCAGTGCGTCTCCGTTCCGGTCAACCACCGCCCTCGGGGGACCGGGGCGTCACACTACGGGCTCAACAATCGCCTGTGGGTCGGGCTGGTGGATATGGTCGGCGTCATGTGGTTACGCCGCCGTAGCCGGTTGCCCGCGGCGTGCCTCGAGCTGACGGCCCAGGGTGACGCGGCCGATCACCGGCGCCCCGACGGTGAGGAGGCGACGTCATGAGCCAAGAGTGGATATGGGTGATCATCGGCTTTATCGGCCAGACCCTGTTTTCGGCCCGTTTCATCATTCAGTGGCTCGCCAGCGAGCGCGCCAGGCGCAGCATCATTCCCGTCGCATTCTGGTTCTTCAGCATCGGCGGCGGTGCCACCCTGCTGGCCTACGCGATCTACCGTCGCGACCCGGTGTTCATCGCCGGACAGGGTGCTGGCCTGGTCATCTACGTTCGCAATCTGATGCTGATCCGGCGGGAGAAGCACCAGGCTAGCGTCCCGGAAACCCCCTCGAATTCCTGAACGAGATCTCGCTCATGCGGCGCTTCCTGTCCGATCCCTCACAGGCCCACTATCGGCGTGCCTGGCTGCTGTTGCTGCTGTTCACCACCGTGCTGCTGGGCATCGGTATCGGCCTGCGGGACCCCTGGCCGGCCGACGAACCGCGTTTCGCCCTCAACGCGCTGGAGATGTTGCGCACCGGGCAGTTCTGGTTTCCGCATCGCGGCGGCGAGCTCTATCCCGACAAGCCGCCGGTATTCATGTGGGCATCCGCGCTGAGCATCTGGCTGACCGGCTCCGTGCGCTGGGGATTTTTGATCCCCACCACGCTCGCGGGTATCGGCACCCTGCTGCTGACGGTCGATCTGTGTCGCCGCCTGTACGGTCGCCGTATCGCACTGATGTCGGGGCTGGCGCTACTGAGCGCGTTCCAGTTCGTGCTGCAGGCCAAGACTGCGCAGATCGACATGATGTTGACCTTCTGTACCACGCTCGCCACCTATGGCCTGTTGCGCCACGCCCTGCTAGGCCCGGCCCGGCGCTGGTGGCTGGTGGGCTGGGCGGCGATGGGGCTGGGCATCATCACCAAGGGTGTCGGCATTCTGCCACTGACGCTGCTTCCGGCCTGGCTATGGATGGCCTACTCCAGCCGTTCTCGTGGACGAATCGCCCCCATCACGCTCAAGGCGGCGCTCCAGGGGGTGGCCGTCATGGTGGCCTGCATCGCGGCCTGGGCCGTGCCGATGATCGTGATGGCGACCTGGGGAGACGATCCCTCGCTGGCAGCCTACCGAGACAACATCCTGTTCAAGCAGACCGGCCAGAGGTATGCCGACTCCTGGACCCACCTCGAACCCTGGTATTACTACCTGGTCAACGTGCTGCCCTGGGCATGGATGCCATTGGTCCTGGCCTTTCCGTGGGCCCTCCCCGCCTGGTGGCGTCGGCTGCGGCGCTCCGACCCGCGAGTCCTGCTGCCGCTCAGTTCGGTGGTACTGATCGTGACCTTCTTTTCCCTCTCGCCCGGCAAGCGCGGCGTCTACATGCTGCCAACCTTGCCGTTGCTGGTATTGGCGATGGCACCGCTGCTGCCGGGGCTCGTCACCCGAAAGCGCCTTCAGTGGCTGGGTTTCGGCCTGTTGGCATTGCTGGGGGGGCTGCTGCTGGCCGCTGGCATTCTCGGCGCTGCCGGTCTGCCCGCGCTGACCAAGGTCGCCGAGCGTCACGCCGTGTTCCCATGGGCCTGGTGGATCGTGATCGGCGCCATCGCCGTGGGGCTGCTAGTCATCCTGCGGCCTCGCCGCGGACTCTGGGCACTGGCCAGTTGGCTGGTGGTGTTCTGGGTGAGCTGGTCGACCTGGGGCTACGCGCTGCAGGATCATGCGCGCTCGCCGCGTGACATGATGGCACAGGTGCGGTCGATCACTGGCGCCGACGCCTGGCTGGCCATGCCGGACTTCGACGAGGAATTCCTGCTCCAGTCCCGCCAGCCCAGCATCCAGTTCGGCGACCGCACCCCCGCCAGCGCCCAGTTCCGGCGGGCGTTCGCCTGGCTGCAGCAGGATCGAAGCCGCTGGATGTTCGCGATGCAGCGCCAAGCCGAGGATTACGACTGCATCGACCGGGACCAGATTCATGACCTGGGCATTCAGAACGGCGACGACTGGTGGCTGATCCCGGCAACCGCCGTCGATCGGTGCCAGGGCGACGCCAACGCAGCACCGCTGTTCGTGGCACCCACCACGCTGCCGGATCACACCGGCAGCGCGCCCAGGGTCTGACGACAACGGGTTTCTCGCCCCAGGGAGGGCTCCACTGGAGTCCGGGCACCTTGCGAGGCGTTGAATCTGGCGCCCCGAAACCGGGGCCAGACTCATGGCTCGAGGCAGGGACTCAGGCCACGGTGTCCAACCAGTCGAGCCGCACCCTCAGTCCGCCGTCGTCGCGGTTGGCGAGAGACAGGCTCAGGCGCTGGCGCTCGGCGATCTCGACGGCGATCGACAACCCCAGACCGCTGCCGCTGATGCGCTGGTCGGAGGCCCGCTGGAAGCGTTGGGTCACGGCTTCCAGCATCGATTCGGGGATTCCCGGCCCGGAGTCTTCGATGCTCAACCACGCTCGCTGGCCGTCGATCCCCACGGTCACGACGACCCGCCCTCCCGGCGGGGTGTAACGCAGCGCGTTGTCCATCAGGTTGCGGATCAGGATCCCCAGCTCGGTGGCATTGCCCATCACGGTGACGGGCTTGCCCTCGACGATTTCCAGCGCCTGCTGCTGCGACTCGGCCAGCGGCCATAGATCGGCAGCCAGATCCATGACCAGCGCCGGTAACGCGACCGGTTCGGGAGCCGGTCGTGGCTGGTCAATATCGAGCCGGGCCAGCAGCAGCAGCTGTTCGACCACTCGCTGCAACCGCTCGATGCCGTTGTAGGCCTTGTCCAGCGCACTGGGCTCACCGAAGCGGGCGTTGTCCAGATGAATCTTCATCGCGGCCAGTGGCGTGCGCAGCTCGTGGGCGGCATCGGCAGTGAAGCGGCGTTCGCGCTCCAGCGTCTGGGCGAGTCGATCGATGAAGTCATTGAGCGCGCCACGCAGGGTCTGCAACTCCCTTGGTACCGCCACCCGGATCGGGCTGAGGTCCTTTTCGTCCCGTGATCTGACTTGGCGCGATAGATGATCGATGGGCCCCAGGCCACGTCGGATCAGCCGCGCAATCAGCCAGATCAGAACAGGCAGCGCCAGCAGCAGCGGTATGAAATTGCCCAGCGCGACCTTGTTGGACAGCTCGTCCTGAAAAGACTCTCTCAAACCGACGCTGATCCAGCGACCACCATCCACCGGCATGCTGAAGACCCGCCACCGGTGACCCTCGTAGGTGACCCAGCGATGTCCGGTCTTGCGTGGCGGAGGGAATCCCTCGTCATTTTCGCCCCAGCGGGAACCCAGCAGGATGGGGTGAAGCTCGTCGTCCCAGAAGCCCACTGACAGCATCCGCTCCTCGTGATCGTAGAGCTTCGGGTCGGTATCCGGAGAGAGCTCCGCCTCGGCCTGGCCATACCAGTGGGCGAAATGGCCCGGCTGAGAGAGCTGCTCCGCGATGGCGGCATAGGCTTGCGGCTTGGTGTCGGTATCGACGAGCCCCGACACCACGCGCGCCTGCAGGCTCAACTGGGCGTCGAAGATCTCTTCCATCTCATGACGGGTGATCAGGTAGGCGGCGGTCACGGCCAGCGCCATGACCAGAAGCAGAACACCAGCGAGGGTGAAATTGAGATAGCGGCGAATCGATGTCATGCCACGCGGCTATCCAGGCGATAACCGATCCCTCTGACGGTGGTGATCAGGTGCTTGTCGAGCTTGCGCCGCAAGTGATGGACATGGACTTCGAGCGCGTTGGAGCCGACCTCCTCCCCCCAGCCATAGAGCAGGCTTTCCAGCTTGGGCCGGGACATCACCTTGTCGCTGTTTCTGGCCAGTTCCAGCAGCAACGCGAACTCACGGCGCCCGAGGGTGATCGTGTCGCCTCGCCAACTGACCACATGCTGCGACTCATCGATCGTCAACTGTCCAATCGAGAGCAGTTGGGTCGAACGCCCCTCGGCGCGACGGGTCACCACCCGCATCCGCGCCAGCAGCTCCTGCAGATCGAACGGCTTGAGGACGTAGTCGTCGGCGCCCGCATCCAACCCCTGGATGCGCTGCTCGACGGCGTCGCGTGCGGTCAGGATCAGGACCGGGATCGAATGCTGCCGACGCATCTCCTTCAATACCATCAACCCATCGACATCCGGCAGTCCCAGGTCGAGAATGACCAGCGAGAACGGTTCGACGCGCACCGCTTCCAGTGCGTCGCGACCTTTCAGCAGCCAATCGACGACGTAGCCCTCTCGGATCAGGGCAGTGCGGATGCCGTCACCCAGCAAGGGGTCATCTTCCACCAACAATACGCGCATTGCGGTTTCCGTCTTGGTTTACCCGTGGAGATCCGGGGGATCTCGCTCTTCTCCTCCATTGAGGCACACCTGGCTTAACGATTTCTTATCACATCCTGCCTCGATATTCCTGTGGATGGGCTACCCAGCCGGATGCCGACCGTCTTGCCTGCCGGATAATGTTTCGTTAAGCCAGCGGCGCCAAAGTGGCCTCTCGAAGCCACCTCGGGACGTCATCGCGTGATCAGCATCCAGAAATTTTCGCCCTTATCGTACACGCTACGGTTGCAGGCCAGGCATCGAGACGCCCTCGTCATCCTCGTGCTGTGGGCGATGTCGCTGGCCTGCGCGCTGTTCAGGCCGCTGATGCCGATCGACGAGACACGTTACGTCTCGGTGGCCTGGGAGATGTGGCACAACCACTCGTTCTGGCTGCCGCTCATGAATGGCGAAGCCTACGCCGACAAGCCTCCGCTGCTGTTCTGGCTGATCCAGTCGGGCTGGACGCTGTTCGGCGTCAATGACTGGTGGCCCAAGTCGATCTCGCCGCTGGCCTCACTGATCGCGATGATCCATCTCTATCGAATCGCACGCCGACTGGGTTACGCCGGTAGTCAGGCGCGTCTGGCCCCGATGGTGCTTGGCGCCATGCTGATGTGGAATCTCTACGCTGGCGCATTGATGTTCGACGTACTGCTGAGTGCCTGCCTGCTGGGCGCCATCTCGCCATTGATAGCGGGTCAGTTCACCTCACGCAAGGCCATCATCAGTGGCCTGTGGCTAGGCTTGGCGCTGCTGGCCAAGGGGCCGGCGGCCTTCGTGACGCTGGTGCCGATTCTGCTGTCGATTCCGCTCTGGCGCGCCTCGCCGTTGGGTGGGCCCGGCCGGCGGCGCCTGGCCTTCGCCTTGGTGCTCGGGATCTCGATGCTATTGGCCTGGGCGCTGTCCGCCGCCTGGCTGGGCGGTGCCGCTTACGCCAAGGACCTGCTCTGGGGTCAGAGTGTCGACCGCCTGCAGCACGCCATGGCCCATGCGCGCCCGGCGTGGTGGTACCTGCCGTGGCTGCCATTGCTGACCTTCCCGTGGTCGCTGTGGCCCGCCGGGTGGCCACGCCTCCCCCGGCAGCGCCATCAGCGACTGGCCTGGATCTGGCTGGCCGCACCGTTACTGGTCTTCTCGTTGATCAGCGGCAAGCAGATCCACTATCTGATGCCGCTGCTGCCTGCACTGGCGCTGCTGGTCATGGACCGCCTGGGTCAGGTCGCCCCGGACAAGCCATTTAGCCTACGGTCGGCGGCAGCGGCGATAATGCTGCTGGGCGTGGCGGCGCTCGGCCTGGCGGGGTTCGGCCGCGCCGAGGTCGTCGGCTCGATGATTTCGCCTTTCGGCGCACTAGTGCTGCTCGCGTTCGCCGCCATCGTATGGCGGCAACGCTGGCGAAGCAGCGCCCAGGCTACCCGCGGCCTCGCGCTGGGCACGGCTGTCGCCACGCTGATAACGGCTCAACTGGTGCTGGCCCCGCTCTGGAGCCACTACGACATCGGCGCGCCGAGCAGGCTGTTGGCCAGGCTCGAAGCCAGCGGTGTTCCCGTCGCCTTCAATGGCGACAACTATCAGGCCACCTTCCAGTTTGCCGGACGCCTGGAAAGGCCACTGGTTACGCTTTCCGGCAATCCCGCCGATCTCTGCCAGTTCGGGCAACAGTCTCCGACCGGCTGGATCGTGGGTCGAGAGCGCGACCTGGGCCCGCTGATCGCCCAGGATGGCGCCGCCCATGTGTTCGACTATCGTGGCGGAAAGCTGGACATCGTGCCTGTCATCGCGCTGTCATTTAGTCCCCGACGACCCGCTTGCGACTGGTAGAATTCGGTCGCGGCTCACCGGCCCGAGCGGTGAAGATTCTTTCAATACAGGAACCAGCATGAAAATTCTCGTCACCGGCGCGGCCGGATTCATCGGCTTTCACCTCGCCGACCGCCTCGCTCGCGAGGGCCACAGCGTCGTCGCGCTGGACAATCTCAACGACTACTACGCCGTGTCGCTCAAGCAAGCGCGCAGGGAACGATTGACGGGCATTCCCTTCCATCGCATGGATATCGCGGACCTCGAATCGCTGGAGACGCTTTTCGCGCGCGAACGCTTCACCCATGTCGTCAATCTCGCGGCGCAGGCCGGGGTACGCCACTCCGTGGAGCATCCCCACGAGTACGGCCGCAGCAATCTGACGGGATTTCTCAACCTGCTCGACGTGTGCAAGCGACACGACATCGAACATCTTCTCTACGCCTCCTCCAGCTCGGTCTACGGGCGCCAGAAGACGCTGCCCTTCCGGGAAACCGACCCGGTGGACCAGCCCGCGTCGATCTACGCCGCCACCAAGCGCGCCAACGAGATGATGGCCTACAGCTACGCCGACCTGCACCGGCTGCCCGCCACCGGGATGCGATTCTTCACGGTCTACGGCCCGTGGGGACGCCCGGACATGGCACCTTGCCTGTTCGCGTCGAGCCTGCTGCGGGGAGAGCCTATCGAGATCTTCAATCACGGTCGCATGGCGAGGGACTTTACCTATATCGACGACGTGGTCGAATGCATCGTGCGGCTGCTGCCTCATGCACCACATCCCGACGCTGACCGGCCCGCGCCACACGAAATCTACAACCTGGGCCGCGGCAAGCCGATCGCCCTGCTCGACTTCGTCGACACGCTTGAAAAGCGTCTGGGAGTCGACGCCACAAGACATTTCAAGCAGATGCAGCCGGGTGATGTCGAGCGAACCTGGGCGGATACTCACAAGCTGCGATCGGTCATCGACTACACCCCTCGAGTCTCCCTGGAGGAAGGAATCGACCAGTTCGTCACCTGGCTGCTCGACTACCGCGAGCTGATGCTGGATGCCATGGCCGCTTGATAGCCGTCACCACCGCAAGTCCGGTGGTCGTCGAACGGGAAGCGTTGGCGTAGCATCTGGCACAATTCCCCTAACGACGAGTCCAAGCATGCCGTTGAGCAAGACCCGAACCAGTTTCTATCGCCGCCTCTACGTCGCCCACCTGATCGATGCCGGCGTCGCAGCCAGCGTTCCGGCCATCGTCGAGCTCAGTGGCATGCCGCGCCGCACGGCCCAGGACACCCTGACAGCGCTCGCGGAACTCGATATCCGCTGCGAGTTCGAGCAGTCCCGCGGCGAACGCCATCAGATCGGCCGCTACGTGATCCGTGAC
This sequence comes from Salinicola lusitanus, assembly GCF_003206045.1. Classification (GTDB taxonomy): domain Bacteria; phylum Pseudomonadota; class Gammaproteobacteria; order Pseudomonadales; family Halomonadaceae; genus Salinicola; species Salinicola lusitanus. The sequence continues at coordinate 339,044 of NZ_PZJM01000006.1, read as the reverse complement.
TGGGGACCCATTTCCTCGACTTGGGTGAACGACCATGCCGAGCAGATCGCCAGTGCCCTGGGCTATCCGCTGCACAGGCCCTGAGTTCGCCACGGCCCTGCCCTCCCGACCATCAGCAACCGGAGTCGCCCATGAGCGATCGCCAGCAGCGTCATCAGCAAGCCATGCAGAAGCTCAAATCCCATGTCGACGAGAAGGTCGCCGCCGCTACCGAGCAGCGCGGCCTGCTGCTGGTCTTCACCGGCAACGGCAAGGGCAAGACCACGGCGGCGTGGGGCACGGTGACCCGAGCGCTGGGCTACGGCTACCGTGTCGGCGTGATCCAGTTCATCAAGGGGCTGTGGGAGTGCGGCGAGCGCGAGCGGTTGGTCGAGGATCCCCATCTCGAGGTCCACGTCATGGCCACGGGCTTCACCTGGGATACCCAGAACCGCGACAGCGACACCGCCGCCTGCCTCGAGGTCTGGCGGGAAGCCGAGCGCTTGCTCGCCGACCCCGAGGTCTACCTGGTGGTGCTCGACGAGATCACCTACATGCTCAAGTTCGGCTATCTCGACATCGATACGGTCAAGCGCGCCATCGCCGATCGCCCGCCGGAGCAGAGCGTCATCGTCACCGGGCGCAACGCCCATCGCGAGCTGGTCGAGATGGCGGACACGGTCACCGACATGCACGACACCAAGCACGCCTTCGATGCGGGGGTGCAGGCGCGCCGCGGCATCGACTACTGAGAAAAGCGATCTGCGTTGGCATGGCCGTTTTGCCTTGTCTTGCCTGCCTCGCCCACGTTGTTCCAAGGCTTGTCGAGACTATCGACCGCGATCTCCGCCCAGAGCTCTGCACACCTCTCGCACCGCCTGGATCATGCGCGGCCCGGGGCGGCTGATCGTATCCGGGTCCAAGGTGTACAACGCGTCGTTGCGCACCGCCGGCAGCTCGTCACGGCCGGCCCAGAACGCTTTCCAGCGGTCGTCGGCACCGGCTGCCAGGATGATCTCCGGCTGCGCTTCGAGCAGCGATTCCCAGCCAATCTGCGGCACCAGCACCGAAGCCTCTTCGAACAGCGGCACGCCACCGCAGTGACGAATGACCTGAGTTACGATCTGCCCGCCGGCCAGCGTGGTCAATGGCGACTGCCCCAACTGATAGAAGACCCGCGGTACCGGCGACAACGTCTGTGAACTGCGTCTCAGCCCGTCCTCGAACCGCGAGGCGGCCTGTTCTCCGGCAGCGTCGTGTCCCGTCAGTCGACCGATATCGCGCAGATCGCCGGCGATCTGTCCGAGGCGCCGCGGTTCGCTGCGGTAAACGGGGATGCCCAGCCGATCCAGTTGCTCGATCAGCGATGCCGGGGTGCCACTGCCCCAGACCAGCACCAGATCCGGCTGCTTGGCGACGATCGCTTCGAGGGGAATGCCACGGTAGCTGCCGACCCGGCCGATCTCTCTCGCCGCCGATGGATAGTCGCTGCCCTCGATGACGCCGACCAGTTGGCCGCCGGCGCCGACGGCATAACTCATCTCCACCAGATGCGGCGCCAGCGCCACGATGCGCTGGGCGGGCCGGGCCAGCGCGACGGTACGCCCGCTGTCGTCCTCGACGCTGATGAGGTCTCTCGCCGCCAGCGCGTGCAGCGGCAAAAACAGCGCGCCGATGGCGGCGAGCGCTGGCCACCACCGGAAGCACGACATCACGGCATGCCGCAATGGGGAAAGAGAGCGCATCATCGGTTCTACGAGTTGGGCTGAAGGTGTCGGCGAGCATAGCATGGGAACCGAATGACGCCGGAGGCGTCTATGCAGCGCCCACATCTTGCACGACATCCGTTTTTCGATAGAGGAAGTTCCATGTCTCGAGACGCTCTGTTCAATCGTTCGGCCCACACTTCATCCCGCCGGAGTCGCCTGGCCCGTCACCTGGGCCTGGGGCTCGCCGGGATGGTGGCGACCGTGGCATTGGCCACACCGGCGCTCGCCGACAAGACGCCACACCAGCTCCATGTCCAGGCCAACGCCACGATCGATGTCGCCCCGGATCAGGCAACGCTGAATGCGCGATTGTGGGAGCTGACGCCGGCCCAGGTTCAGGGAGAGGAGTCCTCGGGCGACAGTGACGCCATCAAGACAGCGCGTGATCGGCTGGAGAGCCGCACCGGTGAGTTGATCCGTACCCTGGAGAATGCCGGCATCGACAGCCAGCAGATCCGTGCCGGCTCCCTCAGCGTGCGCCCGGACATCGTCCAGACCGGCAGTCGGGGTGACGACGGCCCGCCGCCGAAGGTGCGTACCCGGATCGAGCGGTCGGTGTCGTTGACGCTGAACGACCTCGACCGGCTGCCACGGGTGCTCGATGCCCTGACCACCGCTGGCGTCGACTCCCTCGACGGTGTCAGCTACGGTCTGCAGGACAGCGACGCGGCCGACGACCGTGCCCTCAAGCAAGCGCTGGAGCGCGCGCGCCAGAAGGCCGAGATGATGGCCGACACCCTGAATGTCGACCTGGGCGACGTCGTCAATATCGAGGAGACCACGGCGCCCCGCTATCAGCCGCAGATGATGATGCGCGCCGCCGAGGCCGACAGCGCCAGCTCGGCCGAATATCGCAGCGGCGAGATCAGTATCGACGCCGGCGTCAGCGTGACCTGGGAAATCGACGACTGAGACGATGTCGGGCGGGCCGCAAGGCCCGCCCATGGCGTGACACCAGGCTCACGCCCGACGTGTCAGGCGAGCGAGGGCGACCTCCGCCAGCACCGCCAGCACCAGCACCATTGCCAGCCAACGCCAGTCGAAACCTGAGTTCGGCACCCCCAGGGCATCCAGGAACACCATCACGATCGCCACCGGACAGACGTAGCGGACGGTGAACCGCCACAGGGCGTAGAGGGCCGATGGCAGCCCCAACTCCTCCTCGAGGCTCTCTCGACGTAGCACGAAGCCGGCCAGCAGCGCCGTTCCCAGGCCGCCCAGCGGCATCAGGAAGCGCGAGGTCAGGAAATCCAGCCAGTCGAAGAAGTGGCGTCCCGCCAGCTTCCAGTCCGCTCCGACATTGAATGACAGCATCGCCAGCGTGCTCACGATCCACAGCAGGATGCCGACGCCCCAGGCCGCCCTGACCCGCGACAGGCCATGACTTTCGTTCAGCCACGCGACCGTGGCTTCGATCATCGAGATGGCGGAGGTCAGCGCGGCCACGGTCAGCATCAAAAAGAAGATCGTCTCGATCACCCCGCCCAGCGGCATCTGCTGGAATGCCAACGGCAGACTCATGAAAATGAGACCGGGACCGGAAGCCGGGTCCATGCCGTTGGCGAAGATCACGGGAAAGATCGCCAACCCTGCCATCAGTGCCACCAGCGTGTCGCAGAGAGCGACCACCAGCGTGGTGCGGCCGATGGATTGATCCGCCGGCAGGTAGGCGCCGTAGGTGAGAATCGCGCCGGAGGCCAGCGACAGGGTGAAGAAGGCGTGCCCCATTGCCGCCAGAATGGCCTGCCCGGTGAGCTTGCCGGGGTCGAAGGCGAACAGGAACTGTACGCCGGCACCGAAGCTGCCGGAGAACACCGCGTACACGATCATCACCACCAGCATGACCACCAGGCCAGGCATCATCCAGCGTACGCTGCGCTCGATGCCCGCCTGGACACCCAGCCCGACGATCGCCATTGTCGCCACGGTAACGAGCGTACTCCAGAAGCCGAGATTCCACGGGTTGGCGTTGTTGGCACCGAAGATGGCCGCCATGCCCTCGACGCTATCGGCCGTCAGGCCGCCGCTGAGCGACTTCCACAGATAGGAGACGGCCCAGCCGGCAACCACGACGTAGAACGACAGGATCATGAAACCGCACAGCATCGCCATCCAGCCAAGTCCCGACCACAGCCCGCTGCGTCCGGACTCCCGCACCACCCGCCGGATCGCATCCACCGGACTGCCCCGGCCTCTGCGCCCCAGCGCGATCTCGGTCATCATCACCGGCACGCCGATGGCCGCGATGCAGACCAGGTAGACCATGACGAAGGCGCCGCCACCGTATTCGCCGGTCATGTACGGGAATTTCCAGATATTGCCCAGGCCCACGGACGAGCCAGTCGCCGCCAGGACGAAGCCCCAGCGTCCCAGCCACAGGTTCTTGGGTCGTGCGATTGCGGTCATGCTTCCTCTTTCGTTCCAGTGGACGGCCTGAATGGGCCAGCCCGTATCGAAGCCGGGTACGGCGCAAGGAGTCGCCCGATGGCGGACGATGCGGCGGAGGATTGTAGCGTCGGCGCGGGACATGCGCGACCGGGTCGTGATTGTTAGGATGCCGGGGCTTGTGCAAAGCTTGGCCCACAGCGATGATCCCGCCCACTCGCCGGTCGGCATTACCGGCATCGATCGACAAGGAGATTCCGATGTCCCGGCACTTCGCCATTCTGGGGTTGGGCTACTTCGGCAGCACCGTTGCACGCGAACTCAAACGTCATCAGAACCAGGTGCTCGGGGTCGACGCCGACGAGACGCGGGTCGATGCGCTGTCGGACACGCTCGATCATGCGGTGATCGCCGACCTCACCGACGAGAAGGCGCTCGGCGAGCTCTCGCTGGATGCCTACGATGTCGTGGTGATCGATGTCGACGACAATGTCGAGGCCAGCGTCACCTGCACGCTCCACGTCAAGGAGCTGGGCGCCAAGGAGATCTGGGCCAAGGCGCACTCCGATGCCCACTACAAGTTGCTCAAGCGGCTGGGCGCCGATCGGGTCGTCTACCCGGAGTACGACGTCGGCGTGCGGGTCGCGGAGAGCCTCAACTATCATGCCATGGTCGATTTCATCCGGCTGGGCGAGCGCCAGTTCATCGTCGAGATCGAGACCACCGACCGCCTGGTAGAGAACTGCGCCAGCGTCGCCAACCTGTCGATCGATCCCGAGGCGCTGTTTCTGGTCGCCATCAAGCGGGGCGAAGAGGTGATTCGCAATCCGGATGACGACACGCCACTCCGCTCCGGCGACAGCCTGATCCTGATGGGCGACCTGCAAGCGCTGCGCGAAATCGGCAAACAGATATGAGCTGGTTGTCATCCGCCGACCGAGACGGTCTCGAGGCGCTCGCCAATTGCCCCAACAGGGATGCTGGAGCTCGCACGTGAGACGTTGGCAACGACTCAAGCAGCCCTTCCGCCGCGCCCCGCACGGCGGTGTGATCAGGCTATCGCCGCCGGAAATACTGCTGCTCGGGTTCGCCCTGCTTTGCGCCGCTGGCGCCTTGCTGCTGTGGCTTCCCGGCAGTGCGACGCGCCCCCTGGCCTGGCACGAGGCCCTGTTCACGGCGACTTCCGCGGTCACCGTCACCGGTCTCAGCGTGATCGACGTGGGCAAGGACCTGACATTCATCGGCCAACTGGTGGTCCTGGTCCTGATCCAGGTCGGCGGCCTGGGCTTCATGACCTTTGCCGCGCTGACGGTGCTGCTGCTGGGCACGCGGCTACCGCTGAGCCAGCAGAACCTCGTCCGCGAGGCGCTGGGGGAGATCGCCTTCAGCGACATCCGCGACCTGGTCAAGCTGGTGATCGCCTTCGCCTTCATCACCGAGACCATCGGCACGCTGCTGCTGGCCTGCCACTGGGTGCCGGAACAGGGGCTGGCGATGGGCCTGTGGCACAGCCTCTTCCACGCCGTCTCGGCGTTCAACAACGCCGGCTTCTCGACCTTTTCCGACAGCCTGATCCAGGAGGTCGGCAACCCGCTCGTCAATGCCACGGTGACGTTGATGTTCATCGTCGGCGGCTTGGGTTTCGTGGTCGTCAGCGATCTCTATCGTCATCGTCGCTGGTCGCGCCTGGCGATGCAGACCAAGGTCGTCCTGCTGGCCACGTTCTGGCTCAACGTGATCGCCACCGCGATCCTGCTCGGCCTGGAGTGGTCCAACCCGGGCACCCTGGGCGGCCTGGAAGATGGCTTCGCCAAGCTGCAGGCAGCCTGGTTCCAGGCCGTCACCCCGCGTACGGCCGGCTTCAACACCTTGGAGATCGGCGCGTTGACCGACGCCTCGACACTGTTGGTGATGGTGCTGATGTTCATCGGTGCCGGCTCCAGTTCCACCGCCAGCGGCATCAAGATCACCACCTTCGTGGTATTGCTGCTGACGGCCCGCGCGTTCTACCGCAATACCGAACACCCGACGGCCTTCGGCCGTTCGATCCCCCAGGAGACGGTGATCAAGGCGATCACGGTGGCGCTGGCCGGGGTGCTGCTGGTAGTGCTGACGCTGTTCGGGCTCACCATCACCGACGGCGAGCAGTCGTTTCTCGACCTGGCGTTCGAGACCGTATCTGCCTTCGGCACCGTGGGACTCTCCCGGGGCATCACCAGCGATCTTTCGCTGCCGGGACAGTTCCTGCTGGGGCTGACCATGCTGCTGGGGCGTGTGGGTCCGCTCTCCGTGGGCTATTTCCTGGCGACACGGCAGGCAAGGGGCGTGCGCTACGCCAGGGGCGAAATTCAGATTGGCTAGCCACTGTTCACAGCGTGCGAGTCGCGAGCTGCCAGGCGACCACCAGCATGATTGTGCCGACGGCGATATCGATGCCCTGCCACCATCGCGGGTCCTGAAGTCTTGGCGACAGCCAATGGGCCATTCCGACCAGGCCGAAGAACCAGACCAGCGACGCCAGCGAGGCTCCGGCCACGAACCCGGCCGGACTCGGCTGCTGGCCACCGATGATGCCCAGCATCACCACCGTGTCCAGATAGACGTGGGGATTGAGCAGCGTGACCGCCAGGGTCGCCAGGATCACCGGCCTCGCCGGCGTCGCGGAGAGGTCGTTCGCGGTCGCTGCCACCTCCAGGTGCCGAGGGCGCATTGCACGACGGCACGCTATCGCCGCCTGCCACACGAGCCAGCCGACGCCACCCCACCGAGCCAGTTGCAGCGCGGTAGCGCTCGAGGCGATCAGCGGTGCGAGGCCCGCCACCCCAGCGGCTACCAGCGCCAGGTCGCAACAGGCGCAGATCCCGGCCACCAGCCAGCCGTGTTCGCGACGCAGACCCTGCCTCAGGACGAACGCATTCTGCGCCCCGATGGCCACGATCAGCGTGAAGCCGACCAGCAAACCCTGGATGACGGAGGTGATCATGACGGTGTCTCATGTGACGGCGTGAAGGCACGGGGATTCGCATCATGCGGCGACATCGTCTATTAATAAAAATGAATCAGCTAATGAGGCATTAGAAAACTTGATGCTGGATTACAAACTCCTTGAAGCTCTCTCCGCCATCGTCGATCAAGGCGGCTTCGATCGTGGCGCTCAACAGCTCAATCTGACCCAGTCGGCAGTCTCCCAACGAATCAAGCTGCTGGAAGCGCGTCTGGGCCAGCCGGTGGTCGTCCGCACCCCGCGCCTGCTGCCGACCCCGCTGGGCCAGCGACTTCTCAATCACGCCCAGCAGGTGCGGCTGCTGGAGCATGATCTGCTGGACCGGATCCCGGCGCTGGGAGAGGGAACGCAGCGGCTCAGGCTGGCGATCAACGCCGACAGTCTCGCAACCTGGTGGGCGCCGACCCTCGGCGATTTCTGCCATCGTCGCGGCGTGCTGCTGGACCTGGTGGTGGACGATCAGGAGGTAGCGCTGCGCCGCATGCGCGATGGCGAGGTGGCCGGCTGCATCTGTGCTACCGCGCGACCGGTCCAGGGTGCACGGTCGCGCGCCCTCGGCGCCATGCGCTACCGCGTCATGGCCAGCCCCGGATTCGCCGAGCGTCATTTCGCGGAGGGCATCTCCCAGCAGGCGCTGGAGCGGGCGCCAGCGATTCTCTACGGACCAGAGGATCGTCTGCATCAGCGCTACCTCGACCTGCACGGGTTCAAGGATCCGTTTCCGCACCACCTCTGCCCATCGTCGGAAGGCGTGTTGCACATGGCTCTCGCCGGTATCGGCTATGCCATGATCCCCGAGTGCCAGGGCAGCGATTGGCTATCGAGTGGTGATCTGGTCGATCTCGACCCGCAGCGCCCGTTGGATGTGCCGCTCTACTGGCACTTCTGGCGTCACGGCGGCGAGCTGCTCGATGCCCTGACCGCGCACCTGCTGTCTGCCGGCGATACGTGGCTGAGAGCACCGGAAGCGACGCCGACTGCCTCGGCCTGATCGGCAACACGTCGCACAAAGGCGACATTTTCCCGGCCGTAGAAAGACTTACGTCATTCACGGGCTTGCGAATGGCAGCCCAGATTCTACACTAGAATGATAACCCGGCACCGCCGGGCATCATGGCGGGCCGATGGAACACCGTGACACAAGGAGCAGTGACATGAGCAAGACGACGATGGCAACGACACCGATCTGGATGGTATTGGCCGGCCTGCTTACGCTGGGCACTCTCGCGGGTTGCGCCAGCGACAGCAGCTCGGTCGAGAAAGAGGCGACTCGCTATGTCGTGACCGGACTGGGCGACGATCAGGACGAGGCGATGAGCAATGCCAAGGAGCGCGCCCTGGAGCAGTGTGAGGCGCAGGACTACGACAAGTTCGTGATCGTGAAACAGCAGACGATGGGGCCCGGCGAGGACTCGAGCAAGGCCGCCAGCACCAATCAGCAACTCGAGGGTGCGACGGTAGACGAGGATACCGAACTCCAGGCCGCTACCCAGGAAGGCGATGGCTACAAGGTGACCTGGACCATTCGCTGCGGCTGATCCCCTCTCGCCGGCCATTACGGCCGGCGACTACCCTCCAGGCCTTGATCACCCGTCGACGCGGCCAAGGCTCCATCCGAAAAACCGCCAGCGAGGGAGAGACCGGGCCGTCCTGAACGTTGTTCGGTGAGCCGGTTCGGACGCGACATGGTCGAGCTTAGGCGCTCTTCAGACGTTGTTAATGTCGGACAGCGTCAGCGGCGCAGGGCCTCGACACTTTCGACCTTGTCATCCATGCGTTGCTCGCGATCCGTCCGCGTCCCCATCTTCAACGTCGTGGTGATACGTGGCGCTCCCATCGCATGAACCCCTTCGTGGCATGCCTTGATCACAGCCATCACCTCGTCCCATGGCCCCTCGATGTTGGTGCCGTAGGCGTGCATCCGGTGATGGAGACCGGACGCCTCGATGATTCGCTGGCATTCCGCCACATGGGTCGACACCGAGACCCCGACCCCCAGCGGCACGACGCATAGATCGACGATGACGTGCATGACTTCGCTCCTCTGATCGATTTTTCCGTTGCGCGGTACTGTGCCGTTCGCATCCCGGCCCCGCCCGGTGGGTGGATTCGACCGGGGCCGATCCAGTGTATCGATGCAACGGATCCTCTGTAAAAAGCACAATCCGGTCTGGACTATCGTGACAATAGCGCTAGGCTTATTGACGGCAAAGACGTTAGCACGCAATGTAAATATGGCTAATACCATCAGGCTGGGCTGTGTCTGGAATGTCGGCGAACACGGCGGCTTCGGATACCGCATGGCCAGTAGGGAACAGGGACCATGGCGCACCACGCCTCCGCCGCCATAGCTTGATCCTTCGGGCCGTTTCAAGCGAGTGGAAAATGACCGAAAAAACGCGTCAGCGCGGTCGAATCCGCAAGTCAAATGGTTATTTTTCGTCGTTCGAACGAAACGATGTTTTCAGGCGGCCGGGGTACGCATTGCGCCCCTTGCTAGGAAACAATATGACCAGTAATACGCCTATCGCCCCCGTCGCGTTGCCCGATACCCGCGCCCGCCAGACCCTCGCAAGAATGCTCGAGGGCTCCGGCGTCACCCTCAATGGCAATCAACCCTGGGATATCCGCGTCCACCATCCCGATCTCTTCTCGAGAGTCATCCGCCAGGGATCCATCGGCTTCGGCGAAGCCTACATGGATGGCTGGTGGGAGTGTGATCGCATCGACGAGATGATTCATCGCCTGCTGCGTCACGGGCTCGGCAGCATTGCGCATACCACCGCCGAGCGCATCGTCTACAAACTGCAGTCGAGCCTGATGAACCTGCAGAGCAAGGCAAGGGCCTATATCGTCGGCAAGGAGCACTACGACTTCGGCAACGATCTTTTCACTCGCATGCTGGACGAGACGCTCTGCTACTCCTGCGGCTACTGGAAGGAAGCCCGAACACTGCACGAGGCACAAATCGCCAAGCTCGATCTCGCCTGCCGCAAGCTCGATCTCGAGCCTGGCATGCAAGTGCTCGACATCGGCTGCGGCTGGGCCAGCTTCGCCGAGCACGCCGCCCGCCAGTACGGCGTCGAAGTCACCGGCATCACCATCTCCGAGGAGCAGGCAAAGCTGGGCCGTGAACGCTGCGCCGGGCTGCCGGTGGAGATACTGCTCGAGGATTATCGCGAGCTCAGCGGCGAATTCGACCGTATCGTGTCGATCGGCATGTTCGAACACGTCGGTCAGCGCAACTACGCCACCTACTTCGATACCGTCAAACGGCTGTTGAAGCCCGGTGGCCTATTCGTGTTGCACACGATCGGCTCCAACACTAACGATGTCAGCGTCGACCCCTGGATCAACAAGTACATCTTCCCCAACGGCATCTTGCCCTCGGTCCAGCAGGTCGCCGACGCCAGCGAAGGCAAGTTGGTGATGGAAGACTGGCAGAACTTCGGCGCCGACTACGACACCACGCTGATGGCATGGCAGGAGAACCTGCTCGCCCACTGGCACGAGATCGCCGGCAACTACGGGGAGCGGGTCAAGCGGATGTTCCTCTACTATCTCGGCTCCTGCGCCGGCGCCTTCCGGGCGCGGGATCTCCAGCTATGGCAGGTGGTCTACTCCAACGGTCGCGGCGGACGTTACGACTCGCCGCGCTGATCCGGACCACGAGCGACGAAGAGTGTTGAAGGCTGAAACTCACGTGAGAGAAAAAGGGCCTGCCACAGCGGCAGGCCCTTTTTTTTACCTTACTTCATCGCCGCGAGTGTCATGAGACTGGGCCATTTTCCGGGCCTTGCCGATCACTCCACCGGAGCCGGGGTCACGTGGATACCGAACAGGCTGGCTTCGCCGCTACCCCGACCGGTCTCCTCGGGAGCCACTGCCTGCCCCTCGCGCACGATGACGTGACCGCCCTGCCCCTGCTGGCCGCCAATCACGCTGCCGACCAGATAGGTGGGGAAGATGCTCGGATCGTTCTCGTAGTTGGGGTTGTGGATCAGGCCGATCATCTGGAAACGCCCTCGGGTGTTGCGCAACGACTCCAGCGAATCCTGGATCAGGCGGCGGTGGGAGAGCTTGGAGAACAGGCCATCGAGCAGGATGACACTCTCGCGGCTGGCACGGGCCCGCCGCTTGTGGCTGCCGGGCAGTTCGCGCAGCTCGCGCTCGATGGCGAATTCGGAGAGCTTCACCAGCCACATCAGCGAGACCGCCTCGCGCTGGCCTTCCGACATGTCCTCATTGAGCGAGAACAGCCGGCCGTGGGGACGGATCGCATCGTGCTTGAGGCGGATGGTGACGTCGCAGAACAGCCCGCGGTAGATGCGCCGGCGGATCTGGCGGGTCAGTTCGTCGTCGCGGCCACCCTTGGCCTGCGCGCCATCGCCGACCTGCTCGAGGCGCCGCCGCTGGACCGCGAGATGGGCGTCGATGTCCGCCAGCAACTGCTGGATCAGCTCCCGCACCGACTCGTCGGCGATCAGGTCGGCCTTGACCTCGAAGTAAGCGCCGCCACCGCTGGAGCGTTTCGCGACACGCTTGAGAATCTCCAGATTGCCGGCCGCGTCGATGATGATCGAACTCAGGCGCTCGACCAGGGTGTCCTCGATCTGCTCCCGGGAGGCGTGCAACCGGGCCACACGCTGGCGATGCTCATCCAGTTGCCCTCCCAACTGACGGTGCAGGCCGCGCAGCGACTCCAGCGCCGCGTGGCTGACGCCCTCCAGCGTATCCAGTCGCGCGCGCTCGGTTTCGTTGAACAGTCGACTGGCACTGGCCGACTCCAGCGACAAGGCCAGCGCCTTCTCCCGGGCCGTCACATCGCGGGCCTGGCGCTCCCGGTTGCGGGCACGCTCGCCAAGGTTGAGCCCGCCCAGCCCTTCCAGCAGGGTCTGCTGACAGGTCTCCAAGGCCTCGAGGTCGAACGCGGCGGCATCCGTCTTCTCGCCGGGATCGTCCAGTGCCGATGCCAGCCACTGGCACCACTCGTCCATGGCCGCGTCGAGCCGTGGCGCATCGACACCCACCGCCGGCCAGCGAGCCGTGGCGTCCGCAGCGGCACGTTCCAGCCAGCCCTCGGGCAGTTGACGCAAGACCTCCAGCCACGCCACCGCCAGCTGATCCACCACCATCAGCGCCTGCTGGTGACGGGCCACGCGGGTTTCCACCACGCCCTGCTCGCGGCCATTGGTCTTGCGCCGCTCCCGGGCCTCCTTGAGCGACTGCTTGAGGCGGCCGATATCGCGTTCCAGGGTGCGATTGCCCCCCTGGTCGTCGCGGACATCCAGGAATGCCCGGATCCGCGCGAAATCGAAGTCGGCTCGTCGGCTGGCCTGGGCCAGGGCGGCCGCCAGCGCCGTTTCCCGCGTCTCGGCATCGCGCATGAAGCCCGGTCCCTCCTCGGCGACGAACGCTGCCAGGCGGCGCAGACGTTCACGCTCTCCGTCGGCGAACAGATGACGCAACTGCTCGCGACACTCGTCGCGACGGGCGTTCAACTCTTCACTCTGCAGCGCGATTTCGGCGAACCGTTCCTCGTGCTCGGTCAGGGTTTCGGTCAGCGCCGCCAGGCTGGCATCGATCTCCTCCAGTCGCTCGACACCGCCGGCCGCGGCGAACCGCTCCGCCGCCAGCCAGAGCTCACCGTGGGTCTCCAGCTCCCTGGCGGCCTGCTCGCGCTGCGGACTCAGCGTCTCGATACGAGCCGCGGCGGTCTCGCTCTCCTCGACGGCCGCTTCCAGCGCGGGCTCGCCGCCCTCCTCGAGAAAGCGCTGGAAGTCGTCGATCGATTTCATCGCCGCCTCGCTCAAGCGCGGCTCGAGCGCCTGCCGTTCGCTCTCCGCCCGCTCGCGCTGCTCCTCCAGCGCCGCCAGTTGCACTTCGACATCCTGGCTGACCGCTTCGTCGGCCTGAAGCGCCAGATGAAAACGCTCGCCGTGGGGGTCGAGTCGCTGGACCTCGGCTTCCAACGCCAGCCGGCGTTCACGGTCGACCGCGAGACGCTGCTGGGTCTCCTCCCGCAGCGCGGTCAGATAAGCGGGATCGAGCGCGGCCTTGACCGCCAGCGTTTCCACACCTTGCACCGCCCCCAGCGGCAACTCGCCACGTGCCAGCGTTGCCTGCAGGCGACCGGCCTCAAGCACCGGAACGCCGCAGCCGGCATCGACCAGACACTGCGACGCTTCGCGGGCGTTGTCCTCGCCTTCGACCACCGGCGCGAACAGCTGGCCGGCAGCCTGGGCCAGCCAGTCGCGGCGCTGGCCATCTTCCGCCTCGATAGCGGCCAGCACCTCGTGGAGGGGGCGAAAGGCGATCTCCCGGGCATCGAGACACGCCCGGGCTTCGGCCTCGGAAGCGAGCCGGGCCAGGGGGTCGCCGCTCAAGCTTTCGAGATACTGCTCGCGCGCGTCGATGGCGGCAGCCAGCGTCTCCTGCTCTCGCAGCAGGCGGGGATAGCGCGCCTTGGCATCCTTGAGCCAGGCCGACGGCGCCTGTTCGCTGAGTTCCCGGAAGTCTTGCAGCGCCTGCTGCAGAGTCCCGAGTTGCTGGACCTGCTGGTCGAGTCGATACAGCCCATCCTGCGCTTCCCGTGACTGGCGATAGAGGGTGTCCCGCAGATGCACCGGCGAGGCCTCGCCATGCCAGTGACGATAACGCTCGGCGGCGTCCCTGAGCGGCGCCAGCCGTTCGAGACGCGCCTGGGCATCGCTTTGGGCCCGACGGCTCTCGGCCAGCGCCTGCTCGTGTGCTGCCAGCGCATTCTTGCGCTCGCTCCAGAACCCCACCGCCGAATGCTCGGGCCAGAGTTCGGCGAAGGTCTGCCAGGCCTGCCGGCCGGAGGCCAGCGGCGCCAGCTCCCCTTCCAGGCGCTGGCGCTGCTCGCGTCGCACCTGCAGCGCTTCGCGAACCGTCTCGCGCTGGCTATCCAGTGAGTTTGCCTGCGCGTCCCAATCGTCGAGCTGCGCTTCCAGCTGCTCCTGCTGCGCTTCCTTGGTCGCCAGCAGTTCGTCAGGTGAGGTATCGGGGTGCTCGGCAAGGAACGCTTCGTACCACTGCGCCGGCTGCTTCAGCTCGCCAATCCGCCCCAGGTGGTCGGCATGCGCCTTGCGCGCCTCGGCCAACCTCGCCTGCGCGCTCTCGCGGGTGGCTTCCGGCGTTTCCAGTTCGGCCTCGGTGAAGAGCCCCTCGGCCAGCGCCTGGGTGTAGACGCTCTGATTGTCGATGAAGTCGCGCTGGCGCGATTCCAACTGCTCGCGCTCCTGCTCCAGCCGCTCCATCTCCTCGTCGAACTGCTCGGCATCGAGGCGCAGCGAACGGCGATATTCGCGGTCGGCGATCACCTCTTCGCGGAAACGGTTGCCATCCATCGACTCGAACGCCTCGGCGGCGTCATCGAGCAGGCCGAGAGCACGATAGCGCGAGGCGTCGTCATTGAAGGCGTGGCTGTCCGCCAGCCAGGCCCGCGCCTGGTCGAACGAGACATGGCCGATGTCGCGGGCCGTGGTCCAGGCCGCCTGCGGCAGGTGGATCAGACGACGATGCGTGTCGACTCGCGCGCCGCGCTCGGAGAGCGCCAGCCGCACGTTGCGCTCGGCCTGACGCGACAGCTTGGCCAGCAGCCAGGTGGAGACCCGCGGCCGTTCGGTATCGCCGGCCACCCAGGCAAACCCAACCGCGTTGTCGGCCGCCTCCTTGGCGGGCGCTGCCTGTTCGACGCTGCCGCTGCCTCCCGGCAGGCCCGGCAGCGGCGCCAGCGCCTGCCCGCCCAGCAGTCGCTCGGCCTCGAGCAGCGAAGCATCGAGCTCGGTCAACTGGCGACGCGCCTCGAGCAGACCCTCGCCCTCTTCGTTCAAGGTGGCCAGCCGCTCGACCTTGTCGCTGGCGCGCTGCTGATCGCTCTCGGCTTCCGCCAGCCGATGGCGAAGTTCGGTGATCCGGGTGCCGGAGTTGAGGATTACATCCTCGATCAGCTCCTCTTCCTCGTCGGTCTCGCCGCGAGTCGCCCCGGAGAGAATTTGTGGCGCCAGCACTTCGTAGAAGAACGCCTGATCGGCCTTCTCGCCGGCCCGCGGCTTGATCGCGTTGAAGATCTGGCTCTTGTCGGCACCGCCCTCCTTCTGGAACGCCGCCATCTGCGCCAGTTCACGGCGCGAGATATGCGCTCCCACCGCTTCCAGCCACTCCTCGCGGTTGTGGGCTCGGGTCACTCCCTGCGCGCGCATCGTGCTCTGGAAGTCGGCATTGGCGTAGAGCGCCAGCTTGCCATCGCGGGTGATGTGATGCACCGGCACGTCGGCCAGCCTGCCCGGATAGTGGTAGAACACCAGCCCGCTGCCGTCGCTGTAGCCGTACATGCCGAACACGAAGGTCTCGCCGGCGACTTCCTCGCCGGCCACGGCAAGCATGTCGTCCTGCTGGCTGGCGCTGTCCTGGGCGCGAAACTCGACGCGCAGGTGCGTCCAGCTGCGACCCTCGCCGTTGACCTTCGACGGCGAACACTTGCGCCGGGTCCGGGTCAGGAGCTGGCGATCGCGGGAGAGCATGCCGATCAGGGCCTCGGCCATGGTGGTCTTGCCGAAGCCGTTCTCCATGCTGATCGCGCTCGACTGTCCGCGCAGGTCCAGCAGCAGGTGGCGCATCTTGGCTTCCCAGGGCGAAGCGATGTCACCGTGCTTGTTGAGCAGGTTGGCGATCTCGATACGGTTGATGACACTCACCGGCGATTCTCCTCGGCGTTCTCGGTCGTCGAGCCATTCGCGTCTTCCGTCGGCTGGTCGAACATGTCGGCGGCGCGTATCTCGGACTCTTCGCCGCCGTCGACGTCGGCATCCCGAGAGCCCTCGTCCGCATCCTGCGCCGGCGCCTCGTCGGCGAGTTCCTGCCCGGCACCTTCAAAGGGCCGGTCCGAGGACTCGGTGGAGGTCAGTTCGATCAGGTGGGTCAGGTGGTTGACCCCGATCTGCTCGGCCTCCAGCGCGCCCAGCAGGGTCTGCTGCCAGACATCCTCGTCGGCGGCTTCGCGGACCGCCTCGAGATGGCCGGCACGCACCAGCAGATCGATGAACGCCTTGACCCGGCGAGGGATGTCCTCGCCGCGCTCGTCGAGCAGCACCCGGCTGTTCTCCGGTGCCCGATCGCCCAGGCCGCGCAGCGTCTCCAGTTGATCGCGCACCAGTTCGACCAGCTCGCGGGTGACGAACGTGGCCTCCTGATAGCGGCTGACGTCGGAGAGCGCGCGGTTCAGCCGGGTGTAGATCAGGGTGTGCAGCAACAGCCACAGCTGCAGGTACCACAATGCCAGCTCGGCCCGGCTCTCCTGGCGCAGCTTGAGCGCCTCGAATACCGCTTCACGGGTGTAGAGCGGCGGCTGCTCGAGCTCGGGATCCGGTAGCAGCGCGAAGAAACGCGATCCCGGCGCGATGCCCGGATAGTCGCCGGACTCGAACGCCTTGAGCCGCAGCCCCTGGCCGGCAAGAAAGTCCCGCAGCGCCTCGCGCTCGTTCTCCTGGGCATCGTCGATCAGGGCACAGACGTCGCGCTCGGAGAGCTGGCCCTCGCGCGCGGCGCGGCGCTTGCGACCGCCGCTGGGGACTCGTTCCGCGGTTCGGTAGCGCAACAGATAGGCAACGACTTCACCCATTTCCATCATGTTCATCAGTCAGACTTCCTGTTCTTTCGTTGGCGCCGGTCGCAGGCGAAGCGAGGGCGTCACCGCGCCCTCGATGCGGCGGCCGTCGGGCAGCGCGATCGCGAATGGGGTGTCGTCGATACCGACGCTCAGCTGGTCGTCGAGCAGTTGGGTATCGACGAAGGTATTGAGCAGCTGCGGCAGGCAGTCCAGGGTTTCGGCGTGCGCCGAGTCCGACCCCGCCTCGAAGTGGTGCCAGCCCTCGCTGAGGGCGTCCGGCAGCGACAGCGGCGACTGGCGCAGACGCCGGCGCAGGGCCGGGCCACGCGCCTTGAGATAGCGCGCCAGCAGCGGATCGGCGCTGGGTCTGTCACTGGCCTCGTCGAAGACCAGCGCCGCCCCGCTGCGCTCGGCGCGACGGGTTTCCACCAGCGGCAGCAACGTCTCCACCCGTGGCATCGCCACCTGCGTGCCGAGCGGCATCATCCGCGCGACCACCGCATCCTGCAGACGCTCGGGGGGCGGCGAGAGCAGCAACTGGTGCGCCACCCCAGCGAAGTCGATCACGCCCATCGACTGGATCCGCCCCTCGGCGATATCCGACAGCAGCTCGGAGAGTCGCCGGGAGAGATTCTCGATGGCGTTCAACACACGGCCGATGGTGGCGGAGAGCATGCGCAGGTCCCACTCCTCCTCCTGGCGCTCGGCCCAGGCCTCGAAATGGGCGGTCAGGGTCGGCGTCGAGAGCTGCGAACGCGCGCTGAGCAGCGTGCTCTGAATGGTGCTCAACGCATTGTGGTAGTGACGCTCGTTGTCCAGCAGCGCGGCCAGCTTGCCCTCGTGAGTCGGGTTCTCGCGAACCCGCCGCAGCTCCTGGGTCAGCGCGCGGATCGCCATCAGGATCTGCTGAGTGATGTCGGGCACGCGGGCGTAGTCCCCACGCGAGAGCGCAGCGATGACCTTGGCGGCGTCATACTCCGAATAGAGCAGGTCCTCGACCTGGCTGGCCAGGGTGACTGCCTGGCGACCGCTGGGGGTCAATCGCACCTGGCCGGTCTGGCCCTGCTTCTCGATCAACGCCGTGCGCTTGGTGCTGCGGCCGCTGCGCGTTCCCGGTGAGGTTTCGCCTTCATCGGTCCCGCTGTCGGCGGCATCCGGCTGCCACTCCCGATAGTGGATCTCGCTGGGGGTCGCCAGCAGGTTGATGACGAAGCTCAGGTCGTCCGCGGGCAGCTCGGGATAATCCCCCCGCAGGTGGGCCAGGCAGCGACGCTGGGTGACGAAGGCGCTGTTGGTGGCGAAGTCCACCTCGAGCAGGTAGTCCAGCAGCAGGCAGCCCAGGTCGAGCCAGTAGCCGTCGCGAAGGCCGCGACGCTGCTCCTGGGAGACCTGAACGAAGGGCGAGCCCGGTTCGTGGGCGCTGTCGTGTAGATCCAGCAGCCGCGTCGTCGCGACCAGCAGCTTGTTCCAGGCGGTCATGTCGACTCCAGACGGGGAACAACGAGAGAAAGCGCAGCATTATGCCAAGGATGGACTGTCGGGTCATGGCGATCCGCGTAACGAAGTCGCCATTGACTGCTATGGTGAGAAGTCCCCTTCATCCACGCTTCACCGGGAGTTCTCGCATGGAATACCGTCGTCTCGGCCGCACTGGCCTCAAGGTCTCCCCCCTCTGTCTCGGTACCATGACCTACGGCACGCCGCAGTGGCGCGACTGGGTGCTGGACGAAGCCGAGAGCCGCCCTTTCATCCAGCAGGCACTGGCTGCCGGCATCAACTTCTTCGATACCGCCGACATGTACTCCGACGGCGAGTCGGAGCGAGTCGTCGGCAAGGCGCTCAACGATTTCGCCCGGCGCGAGGAGGTGGTCGTGGCGACCAAGGTCTACAACCCCACCGGCAACAAGTCGCCCAATGAACGCGGCTTGTCGCGCAAGCACATTCACCACGCCATCGACGCCTCGCTCGAGCGTCTGGGGATGGATTACGTCGATCTCTATCAGACCCATCGCTGGGACTATGACACGCCCATCGAGGAGACCATGGAAGCGCTCCACGAAGTGGTCAAGGCAGGCAAGGCGCGCTATATCGGCGCCTCCAGCATGCACGCCTGGCAGTTCGCCAAGGCCCAGCACGTCGCCGAACGCAACGGCTGGACCCAGTTCGCCACCATGCAGCCGATGGTCAACCTGATCTACCGCGAGGAGGAGCGCGAGATGATTCCCCAGTGCCTGGATCAGGGTGTGGGCGTGATTCCATGGAGCCCGCTGGCCCGCGGCATTCTCGCCGGCAGCAAGCCGGTGGGCAGCGAAGGCAGTACCACGCGCGCCAGGAGCGACGAGCAGATGCGCAACTGGAAGCTGGGGCTCGAGCGTGACGCCCCGGTCATCGAGGCGCTGCAAGGGCTCGCCGAGTCGCGCAACGTCTCACCTGCACAGATCGCGCTGGCCTGGCTGCTGCAGAAACCCGGGATCACCGCTCCCATCGTCGGCGCCAGCAAGGCACCTCATCTGGATCAGGCCCTGGGTGCGCTGGAGATCACCCTGACAGCGGAGGAGGTCGAGAAACTGGAAGCACCCTACGTGCCGCATGAGGTCGTCGGGTTCGCCTGACGTCCGGCGGCGGCGTTCCGCGCCATGCCAAAGCCGCATGGCGCTTGTCATTCATGCCGGGAGATCGAGCCATGCCGACCCTCGCCGAACAGCACTGCAGCGCCTGTCACCGGGACGCAGCGCCGCTGACGCCGGAGCAGATCGACCACCTGCTTCCGGCCCTGCCCAAGTGGCAGATCGTGGAACGCGATGGCATCATGCAGTTGCAGCGAAGCTTCACGTTCCGCAATTTCGCGCAGGCCCTGGATTTCACCAACCGCGTGGGCGAACTCGCCGAGTCGCAAGGCCATCACCCGGCGATCACCACCGAATGGGGCCAGGTCACCGTGACCTGGTGGACCCACAAGATCCGCGGCCTGCATCGCAACGATTTCATCATGGCCGCCAGAACCGACGAGGTAGTGCACGCTAATGTTTGAGAAGATCGAGCGCGTCCCGGGAGATGCCATCCTCGGGCTGATCGAAGCGTACAATCAGGATGCCAATCCGCAGAAGGTCGATCTCGGCGTCGGCGTCTACCGGGATCCCAACGGCAACACGCCGATCATGCGCGCCGTGAAACAGGCCGAGGCTCGCCTGCTGGAGAGCGAGACGACCAAGAGCTACATCGGCTCCCATGGCGATCCGCGTTACGGCAAGGCTGTCCTGCCACTGGTGCTGGGTCCGGATTCGCCGGTCCTGGCCGCCAACCGGGCCAGCGCCACCCAGTCACCCGGCGGCACCGGCGCCCTGCGCCTGGCGGCGGATTTCATCCGCACCCAGTTGCCGGGCAAGAGCGTGTGGCTATCCAATCCGACCTGGCCCAACCACATCGGCATCTTCGAGGGCGCCGAGATCCCGATCCAGCGCTACCCCTATGTCGACGAGAACAACCGTCTCGACTTCGACGGCATGCTGGCTGCCCTCAAGCAGATCCCCCAGGGTGACGTGGTGCTGCTCCATGCCTGCTGCCACAACCCGTCCGGTTTCGACCTCAACCAGGCGCAGTGGCGCCAGGTCCTGGACGTCGTCCAGGAGCGCGGGTTGCTGCCGCTGGTCGACTTCGCCTACCAGGGTTTCGGTGACGGCCTGGAGATCGATGCCTTCGGCGTCCGCCTGCTGGCCGAGAATCTCGAGGAGATGCTGATC
This sequence comes from Salinicola lusitanus, assembly GCF_003206045.1. GTDB lineage: Bacteria > Pseudomonadota > Gammaproteobacteria > Pseudomonadales > Halomonadaceae > Salinicola > Salinicola lusitanus. Next base: position 318,536 of record NZ_PZJM01000006.1, on the reverse strand, counting down.
ACCAGCTCCTGCTCGAAGAACTTCGGCCTCTACCGCGAGCGTACCGGCTGCCTGATCGTGATCGCCAAGACCGCCGAGCAGATGGAGAACGTACGTTCCCAGATGGCGATCGTCGCGCGCGAGAACTACTCGACGCCGCCCTCCCATGGCGCAGCCATCGTGGTCGACATTCTCGAGTCCGAAGAGTTGACCCAGCTCTGGAAAAGCGAACTGACCGAGATGTGCGACCGCATCAATACCCTGCGTCGCGACCTGGTCGATTCGCTCAAGCCCTATGGCCTCGACCAGCGCTTTGCCCACGTGGCAGAGCAACGCGGCATGTTCTCCTATACCGGGCTCTCCACCGAGCAGGTCAAGCGGCTGCGCGACGAGTTCAGCATCTACATGGTGGGCTCCGGCCGCGCCAACGTCGCCGGTTTCACCAGCGAGAACCTGCCCTACGTGGCCAAGGCGATCGCTGCCGTCGTCGACTGAACCCGGCATCGTTCACCCGGCTCGACGAAAAAAATCCCGGCTCAGGCCGGGATTTTTCTTTCTGGGATGGTCACGCCACGGCGTCACGATGTCATTCGGGTAACGTATCGGCACCCATCGCCTGCTCGAAGCGCTCCCGAGTCACGCCGCCGGCTTCCGGATCATTGAGCTGCTGGAACAGGGCCTGCTGCTTGGCGCTGACCGCCTCGTCCTCGTCGATCACGCCATCACCATCCACATCCAGTTGATCGAAGCTCAAGGCGTTGGGGCGCTGGTCGACTGGAGTCTGGGCGCCACCATCGGTGAAACCGGCGTTCTCCCGCCCGACACCGCCGGATTTCTCGATCGACTCGTGGTCGACCTGGGAGGCATTGGCCGGCGCCTGCGGCGCTTCATCGCTTGCCGCGGCATTCGGCGCCGAATCCTGCGTCGTCGTACCATCCTGGGCCCAGACCGGTAACGCCAGCATGGCTGCCAGAACGCCCACGCCCAGACCCAGGCCAGGGCGCAGGCCGGAACACCCTCGCTTCGCCATCATCCATGTACGCATCGCTTGTCCTCTTGAAACGGTAACGCTTTGACCCGCGAGCGCGATAAAGATTCGATGGCGGCAAAGCTTCGTCTCACGGCAACTGGCGTGAGGCCACTCGCGCTCGCCGCCCGGTTTCATTCGTCCCATTGCGGCGCGAACGATGGATTGGCCTGCCGGTCGCCCCGATCGAGATCGTCGATCTGGGCGATCTCGTCGTCGCTGAGTCGAAGCTTCATCGCCTCGAGATTGGATTTCTGATTGGCCGGGTTGGTCGAGGACGGAATCACGATGATATCGCGTGCCGCGATCCAGGCCAGGGCGACCTGCGCCGGAGAGGCATCGTGGGCGTTGGCGATCCGTTCGAGCACCGGGTCCTTCATCACCTTGCCCACCGCCAGCGGCATGTAGGCCGTGACATCGAGCCCTTTGGCCTGACAGTGCTCGACCAGCTTGCGGTTGGCGAGGAACGGGTGCACCTCGATCTGGTTGGTGACGATGTTCTCGCCACCCGGCAAGCCGAGCGCCTGGTCGATCTGGGCGACGGTGAAGTTGGAAACCCCGATGTGCCTGGTCAGGCCGCGCGCCCGGGCCGCATCCAGGGCGGCGATATAATCCGCCATCGGCACCTCGTCACCGGGCGAAGGCCAATGGATCAGGATCAGATCGAGCTGCTCGAGACCGAAGTTCTCGAGGCTCTGCTCGACGGCCCGGGTCAGCGCCTCCGGCTCCAGCTTGTCCCACCAGATCTTGGTGGTCACGAACAGCTCGTCGCGCGCAACGCCGCTCTGGCGGATCGCCTTGCCCACCGCCGCCTCGTTCTCGTACATCTGGGCGCTGTCGAGATGGCGATAGCCGAGTTCGAGTGCGGAGGTCACCGAATCGATCACCGCCTGCTCCTTGAGACGATACGTTCCCAGACCGGGTTGCGGCAGTAGATGACGTGTCACGATGCTTTCTCCTTGATCGGAAAGGTCAGATGAAATCGAAGCGTGGCTAGAAGGAGACTGTGGGTGAAAACGACATCTTCAAGCCCTGCTCCCAGCCCATGCTAGACTGAATGCTGATTTTCCGCCCGGATCGAGGCATGCCAAATACCCAGCCGCGCGCTACCGACCCTCCGCCCGAGGGCCGGCATTTGATACTCGTCGGCAACGGCGACGCCCATCTCCACGTTGCTGCTCATGCAGAGCGGCTCATACGACACGGTGTCCGAGTGACGCTGGTCACCCGGCAGGATTTCGCATTCTCGGATTGGTTCGGCGGCATGCTGGGCGGCGAATGGCAGCGCGACGACGTTCGTCTTCCTGCCGACCGCATCGCCGTTCACGGCGGCGTACATGTTGGCGCCGACGTGGTCCAGGTCGATCGACACCAGCGCCGACTCACGCTCACCGACGGGCGCGAGCTCGATTACGACTGGCTATCGCTCGACCTGCCACCGGTCGTGGATGAGCACGCCATCCCCGGTTTCTATACCGCGCAGGGCGTTTTCACGGTTTCCGCCGACGATCTGTGGCAATTGCGCCAACGACTGGAAAGCCAACTCGCCGGCGCCGCGGCCAGACTGCCACGAGTCGCACTCCTCGGCGGCGGGCCGAATGGCGTCGAGCTTGCCGCCAATCTGCTGGCACTCGGCGAACGCTATGGACGGCGACTGCCGGTGACGCTGATCGCCAACGACCGGAAGTTGCTTCCCGGCGCCTGCCAGCGCGCCAATCGCTGGCTGACGCAGCGCCTGCATCGTCGCGGGCTGCAACTGGAGCTGGTCGCGAAGGCAACCCGCTACCACCGGGGTCAGTTGATCCTGGACGATGGCAGCGGTGTCGACGCCGATCTACTCGTCGTGACCGATCACCTGAAACCCTCGCCCACGCTCGAGATGTTCGGTCTGACCCGGGACGAGAACGACGCCATCGATGTCGACGCGAAACTGCGTAGCCGACAAGATCCGAACCTGTTTCTCGCCAGGGAGAAGCCCGCCGGTCGCAGCGCGAGGCTGACCACGCGCGAGCGCAACGCGCTGCTGCTGGCCTCGCTGGAAGAGGCTGCCGGCGGAGAATCCCGGGCCCTGCACCACGGCCACAACGAGCACTGGAAGGCGCTCAACCTGGGCGATCTTCGTGACATCGCCTGGCGCGGCCCGCTCTGGTGCCGCGGCCGCTGGGTTCGGCGCTGGAAGCACCGACGCGACCGGCGCGAGGTCGCGCACTATCTGGGCGAGCGCTGATCTCTGCCACGGCGGGCCAGACGACGCTTCCCGCACCGATACCCCATGACGCAAGATCCCGGCACATGGCCGGGATCCCGTACTGGGAGGTCGTCGGCGGACGCCCTCCCTGCCCGAAACGTCTTACTGACGAATACCCTCGAGCACGATATAGAGTTCGACGCTGTGCATCGGCTCCGGGAACTGGCTCATGTCGATATCGAAATCGGCCAGATCCAGTGTCGTGGAAGCTTCGAAGCCCTGCCGATAGCCGCCCCACGGGTCGTCGCCGCCACCGATGTGATCGACCTCGAAGGTGACCGGCTTGGTCACGCCATGAAGGGTGAGGTCGCCGGTCATTTCGGCTTCCTCGCCATCATCGTCGACGTCGAAGCTGGTGGACTGGAACGTGGCCTGGGGGAACTCGCCCGCGTTGAGGAAGTCACCGCTCAGGATGTGCTTGTTACGCTCGGCGTGATTGGTTTCCAGGCTGTCGACGTCAACGGTGACGTTGACGCTGGAGTCGTCCGGGGACTCGGGATCGTAGCTGAATCCGCCGTCGAACGACTTGAAGTTGCCCAGAATGTACGAGTAGCCGAGGTGGCTGATCTTGAACTGGATGAAGGCGTGCTGGCCCTCGGTGTCGATCTTGTAGTCGGCTGCCTGGGCCTGGGCCAGCGGCATGGCCGACGCGGCGGCGATCAGCGTGGCGAGTGCGGTCTTCTTCAACATCGTCTTGCTCCTCGAAGCGTTTGCGTTCGTATTGTCGAGCGATTCGGCCAGGGCGACCGGCTCGTAAGTCGGTCGCCCTGGCCGGGAAAACGTGATCAGCGCTGCCTGGCCGCGCGGGGCGTCAGCATCCGAACCAGCGTATCCTGGCGATCCAGCCAGTGATGCTTGCATGCCGCCAGACCGTGGCCGACGGCCAGAACGACCAGCGCCCAAGCCGCGTACCAGTGCACGTCGCCCGCCAGCACGGCCTGATTCGGCAGACCCGACACCAGCGCCGGCATGGTGAACCAGCCGAACACGCTGATGCCATCGCCTTCCGCCGTGGAAATCAGGTAACCGGAGATCATCACGACGAACATCAGCGCATAGATCAGGCCATGGCCGATGTGCGCCGCACGTCGTTCAAGCCGCGTGCCATGGGCGACCGGCGTCGGCTGCAGCACTCTCCAGATCACCCTCAGGACACTCACCAGCAGTACCAGGATGCCTATCGACTTGTGCCACCACGGTGCCAGGTGATACCAGTGATCGTAGTAACCCAGACCGGTCATCCACCAGCCCAGGGCGAACAGACCGAAAATCGCCAGCGCGCTCGCCCAGTGAATGGCGATGCTGACCCAGCCCCAACCCGATCGCGTATTACCCCACACGGCGTATCTCCCCTTCGTTCCGATTCAGCATACTGCCTGACGATCAGGACGCTAGAGCGGGATCCGTAAAACGATTGATGACGAACGGGAAACAATGGCGTCGCAGCGTCTACCGGTAGGATCTGGGACGTGCGGCAACGGCGAAACCTGCTCTGGACGGAGCGGGCGTTCAGGAGAAAAGAAAAAAGCTCCGACGAGAATGCCGGAGCTTATCGAAACGGCCGACGGAGCGGCTAGAGCAATTTCAGGCCCCGTTCGAGATCGGCCTTGAGATCGTCGAGCGTCTCCAGCCCGACGGCGATGCGAATCAGGCCGTCACGGATGCCGGCGGAAGCGCGCTGCTCGTCGCTGAGACGGCCGTGGGTGGTGGTACCGGGGTGGGTGATGGTGGTCTTGACGTCCCCCAGGTTGCCGGTGATCGACATCAACCGGGTGTTGTCGATCACCGTCCATGCCGCCTCCTGGCCGCCCTTCACCTCGAGCCCCATCACGGCGCCGAACCCCCGCTGCTGCTGCCTGGCCAGTGAATGCTGCGCATGGCTCTCGAGTCCGCTGTAGTGGACACGCTCGATGGCGGGCTGCGACTCCAGCCACTCGGCGAACGCCAGCGCGTTGCGGCTATGGGCCTCCATCCGCAGGCTCAGCGTCTCCAGCCCCTTGAGGAAGATCCAGGCGTTGAACGGGCTCATGCACGGGCCGCAGGTACGAACGACGCCGTAGAGCTGCTCGAGCTCCTGGTCACGCCCCACGACCGCCCCGCCGATCGCGCGGCCCTGACCGTCGAGATACTTGGTCGCCGAGTGAATGACCAGGTCCGCGCCCAGATCCAGCGGCCGCTGCAGCGCCGGGGTGAGGAAGCAGTTGTCGATCGCAAGCCAGGCGCCGTGGCGGTGGGCCAGCTCGGCCAACGCCGCGATGTCGACCAGCTCGTTGAGCGGATTCGACGGCGTCTCCGCGAAGAGCAGCTTGGTCCGGGGCGTGATCGCCGCTTCCCACTGCGCCAGGTCGTTGAGCTCGACATAGCGCGGCACCACGCCGAATTTGGCGAGGTACTTGTCGAACAAAGCAATGGTCGAGCCGAATACCGAGCGCGAGACGATGACTTCGTCGCCCGCTTCCAGCAGCGCCAACACAGTGGAGAGGATCGCGGCCATGCCGGAGCTGGTGGCGACGCAGCGCTCGCCACCCTCGAGCGCCGCCAGCCGCCGTTCGAAGGTGCGCACCGTGGGATTGGTGAAGCGAGAGTAGACGTTGCCCGGCTCCTCGCCCTTGAACTTGCGCGCCGCCTCCGCAGCGCTGCCGTAGACGAAGCTCGAGGTCGGGAAGATCGGCTCGCCGTGCTCCTGCTCGTGGGTACGCTCGTGCCCCGCGCGGATCGCCAGCGTCTCCAGACCCAGGGTCTCCAACCCCGGCGTGAGGTCGTCGTCAAAACTCATCCTGCAGCTCCTGAAAGCAGGACCCGATGAGCGGATCATCGGGTCGGAAGATTCAATCGTCTTCGATATCGTTGTGCAGGTCGACCACGGCATTGAGGCTCTCGCGCTGCTTGGCGGCATCGTTGCGCGAAGCCTCCAGCGCGGCGAAATAGGCCTCGTCGACATCGCCGGTCACGTAACTGCCGTCGAAGACGGAACAATCGAAATCGTCCAGCGCTGGATTGACCTCACGGCAGGCGGCCTTGAGGTCCTCCAGGTCCTGGTAGATCAGCTTGTCGGCGCCGATCAGTTCGCTGACCTCGGCATCGGTGCGACCGTGGGCGACCAGCTCGGTGGCCACCGGCATGTCGATGCCGTAGACGTTGGGATAGCGCACCGCCGGTGCGGCGGAAGCGAAGTAGACCTTGTTGGCGCCAGCGTCCCGCGCCATCTGGATGATCTGCTTGCAGGTCGTGCCACGCACGATGGAGTCGTCCACCAGCAGCACGTTCTTGCCCTCGAACTCGCTGGCGATGGCATTGAGCTTCTGGCGAACCGATTTCTTGCGCTGGGTCTGGCCCGGCATGATGAAGGTCCGCCCGATGTAGCGGTTCTTCATGAAACCTTCACGGAAGGTCACCCCGATGTGCTGGGCCAGTTCCAGCGCCGTGGTCCGGGAGGTATCCGGAATCGGGATCACCACATCGATATCGTGATCCGGCCACTCGCGCTGGATGCGATCGCCCAGCTTGCGACCCATCTGCATCCGGGTGCCGTAGACGTAGGCACCGTCGAGCATCGAGTCGGGGCGCGCCAGGTAGACGTGCTCGAAGATGCAGGGTGTCAGCCGCGGCTTGTCGGCGCACTGTTGCGTATGGATATTCTTGTCCATGTCGACGAAGATCGCTTCGCCCGGTGCCAGGTCGCGCACCAGTTCGAAGCCGGCGACATCGAGCGCCACCGACTCGGAGGCGATCATCACCTCCTGGCCCTCGGCGGTCTGGCGCGTGCCGTAGACCACCGGCCGGATGCCATGGGGGTCGCGGAACGCCACCAGGCCGAAGCCATTGATGATCGCGACCGCCGCGTAACCGCCACTGCAGCGGCGATGGACGCGACGCAGCGCGTCGAAGATGTCCTCCGGCGTCAGGTAGAGCCCCTGCTTGCCCAACTCATGGGCGAACACGTTGAGCAGCACCTCGGAATCGGAGCTGGTATTGATGTGACGCAGGTCGGAAGAGAACAGCTCCTGCTTGAGCTGATCGGAGTTGGTCAGGTTGCCGTTGTGGGCCAAGGTGATGCCGTAGGGCGAGTTGACGTAGAACGGCTGGGACTCGGCCTCGCTCGCCGAACCCGCGGTCGGATAGCGCACATGACCGATCCCCAGGTGGCCCTGCAGACGCTTCATGTGGCGCGTATGAAAGACATCGCGAACCAGCCCGTTGTTCTTGCGCAGCAGAAAGCGACCTTCATCCCAGGTCATCATGCCGGCGGCGTCCTGTCCGCGGTGCTGCAAAACCGTCAATGCGTCATAGATCAACTGATTGACCGCTTCATTGGCCATGAGGCCTACGATACCGCACATGCCGACTTACCTCGCTTGGTCGCACCCACTCGGGAAACAGTGCACGAATGCCAGCGTGGATGAATCGCGCCGTGACGCGATCCCCGGAATCATCGCCCAGGTCCCATGCGTCAGGGGCCTGCGCTGCGGATATCCGGCACTTCATCCTGCTCGCCTATTCGTTCATCGCTTCCTTCAGGGCGCTGGTTTTTCGGTCGGACCGGGGATCGGAATCGTCACACCCCGCCCGTTCTGACTGGATGAAGAATTGTCGCTTTGCGGTAATGTCATCGGCAGTTGCCGCATGGCATCCTCCGCAGCCGTCGTATCGACGTCCCAGCTCTGCAGCTGAACCAGTGCCCACTCGCGCAGGGATTCGAACGATGGCCTCAACTGCGCCTGCTGCCACGCCTGCAACTGCGCCAGCGGTGTCAGCCCGATGACGACCGTGACGATCACCAGGATCGCGGCTCCCCGGGCCAGACCGAAGACCGCTCCGGCCAGACGATTGAAGAAGCCCATGCCGACCCACTCTACCGCCGCATTGAGCAGCCGGATGACGAAGCCGCAGATCATCACCACCACGAAGATGATCAGCACGAAACCGAGTACCAGCCGTGCGTCGGGGTGGGAGATGTACGGTGCCAGCAGATCGGCGATCGGTTTGGCGAATACCCGTGCCGCCAGCAACGCCACGATCCAGGCGCCGAGTCCCAGCGCCTCCCGTACCAGGCCACGCATGAAACCTGCCAGCATCGATATCGTCAATACCAGCAGGAAGGCATAGTCGAGCCAGGTCAATGTCATCAGCTACCCGGCTTGCGGATCAGCAGCCCCTGGATATTGGCGGCCTGCTTGAGCTCGGCGCGAGCTTTTTCACCGGCGTCCGACGACGAGAACGGCCCCACGTAGACCGTGGTCAGATTGTTGTCCCGGGGCTGGGAGTATGCCGCGAAGCCCTGCTCCTTGAGCTTGGCCGCCAGTCGCGTGGCGTTGTCGGACTGACCGAAGCTGCCGACCTGGACCACCCAGCTGCCATCGCTGCTCGCCGGGGTGCGTTCGGGCGTCGACGCCTGCGGCGGCGAGGAGGGCTGGCTGACAGCGGGCTTGGCCGGTTCCGGTTCCGGCTCCGGTTCGGGCTGACGGGAAGCCGACTGTGGCTGCTCGGACTGGGCGATATCGGCAATCGGATCATCGCCGCTGGTGGTGGATGATCCGCCGCCAGCGCCGTTCTGGCCGAACGAGTCGTCACTGCCCGTCCCCAGCTGACCGCGGGTATCCGGCTCGGGGACGGCAGTATCGCCACCGTTGGTGCCATTCTGAGTAGCGACCGACGCCGGCGGCTGCGGCGACTCGATGATGCGCTGACGTGTCTCGCCTCCGTCGATCGGCTGTTCGATCACCATGACCGGCCCTGGTTCCTGCTGGCGCGGTTCGGGATCGTCGAACAGCATCGGCAGAAAAATGGCCCCCAGCGCGACGAGAATGACCGCGCCGCTGATACGTTCACGCCATCCATACTTCATAGGACCTGGACCTCCTTAGACATGCTTCGACAGCCGCTCGATCATCCTGTGATCGAATTCACTACGCCTCGTCATTCAGCCGGGTCTGGAGCGCCTCGAGCGCGCCGGCCACGGTCAGAAACGAACCGCATACTAACACTTCTTCATCGGGCGCAAGACGAGGCGCCAGCCAGGCGACAGCCGCCGCCGGCGACGAGGCCGCCGCCAACGTCTCTCCGCCCTGCGAGGCAACGACCGTGGCAAGCTCCTCACCGGAGCGGCCGCGCTCACCCGGCAAGCCCACCGGCAGCCACACGTCGACGACCGGTGCCAGCGCCTCGATCAGCGCCTCGGCGTCCTTGTCCCTGAGCACGCCGAGCAGTCCGATACGGCGTGCCGGTCGGGGGCGCCGGGCCAGCCGAGAGCCCACGTAACGGGCCGCATGCGGGTTGTGCGCCACGTCGAAGCACCAGTTCCCCAGCCACTGCAGCCGACCCGCCAGCGCCACGTTCGACATCGCCTGGCGAGATTCGGCCTCTCGTGGCGGCACACCGCACAGGCTCAGGGCCTCGAGCGCGACGGCGGCATTGTCCAGCGGCAACCCCGGGTCGGGCAAGCTATCGAGACGATAGCGATCACCCACCTCCGACCGGCCCTGCCAGGACCAGCCACCATCGCCGGCCTCGGCGTGATCGAAATCGCGGCCCAGCCAATGATCGGCGACGGCCAGCGCCTGGATCCGCCGAGACACGCTCACCGGCAGTTCACGACTACCCAGCACCGCGGGTCGCCCCTGCCTGAGGATGCCGGCTTTCTCGAAGCCGATGCCCTCGAGATCGGTGCCGAGAAAATCCGCATGATCCTGGGCGATGGTGGTGATGATCGCGACGTCGCTGTCGACCACGTTGACCGCGTCCAGGCGACCGCCCAGGCCCACCTCCAGAATGGCCAGCTCGGGGCGGACGTCGGCGATCGTCACCAGTGCCGCCAGGGTTCCCGCTTCAAAATAGGTCAGGCTGACGGGATCGCCGGCCAGGCGCGCCGCCTCGACGCGCTCGAACCCGGCAACCAGGAGTTCGTCCCCGGCCGCACGACCGTCGAAGCAGAGCCGCTCGTTGTAGCGCAGGAGGTGAGGCGAGGTATAACTGGCCGTCGTCAAACCGTGGGCTCGAGCCAGCCGCTCCAGCATCGCCACCGTGGAACCTTTGCCATTGGTACCGGCAACGGTCACCACACGGTGCGCGATCGGGTCCTGCGTCAGACCGAGCCGCTCGGCCACGACGGCCACCCGCTCCAGTCCCATATCGATGGCGACCGGATGCTGGCGCTCGAGACGCGCCAGCCAGTCGTCGAGGGTGGCACTCATGGCTCGACAGGTTCCTTAACGCGAGGCTCGGGAAGCGTCCGGCTCTTCCGGTAGTGGAGAGAAATCCTCGACCGCTTCGGACGTTTCGTCCGCCGCCACGCCGACGACCGGCTGATGCGTCAGCTTGCGCAGCACGCTGCCCAGTCGCTCGCGAAGCTCCGGTCGCGACACGATCATGTCGACGGTGCCGTGCTCGAGCAGGAACTCGCTGCGCTGGAAGCCTTCAGGCAGGGTCTCGCGTACTGTCTGCTCGATAACGCGCGGGCCGGCGAAGCCGATCAGGGCATTGGGTTCTGCCACGTTGAGGTCACCCAGCATCGCCAGCGACGCCGACACACCGCCGAAGACGGGGTCGGTGAGCACCGAAATATAGGGCACGCCGGCCAGCTTGAGCTTCTCGAGCGCGGCCGACGTCTTGGCCATCTGCATCAGCGAGAACAGGGCTTCCTGCATGCGCGCGCCACCGGAGGCGGCAAAGCAGACCAGCGGGACCCGCTCTTCGAGGGCCAGCGTCGCCGCACGCACGAACTTCTCGCCGACGATCGCCCCCATGGAGCCGCCCATGAACGAGAATTCGAACGCCACCGCCACCACCGGCAGGCCATCGAGCGTCCCGCGCATGGCGATCAGCGCATCGTTCTCGTCGGTCGACTTCTGGGCCGACGCCAGCCGATCCTTGTACTTCTTGGAGTCGCGGAACTTGAGCCGGTCGCTCGGTTGAAGATCGCCGGCGATCTCCTCGCGCCCTTCCGCGTCGAGAAACCAGTTGAGCCGCTTGCGCGCGGTCAGCCGCAGGTGATGCTGGCACTTGGGGCAGACGTTCTGGTGCTTCTCCAGTTCGGGAAGGTAGAGCACCGATTCACAGTTCGGGCACTTGCGCCACAGGCCGTCCGGCACGCTAGCGCGGCGGTCATTGCGCTGGGTGCGGCTCATCGACGGAACGATCTTGTCTAGCCAGCTCATGTCAGGAAAGCTTCCCTATTTGCCAAAACAGAAAGTGTTGAAAACAGCCATACGAGAAACGGAAACGCTGGATGATATCAAATCGTCGCCCCGGCCTCAGCCGGCCACGTCACGGTCGAGCGCTTCCCGCATCTCGCCGAGGATCGACTTCAGCGCCGCGGGGATGGAGGCCGGGTCGTCGGCACGCTCGGCGATACGACCGACCAGGGCGCTGCCGACGATGACGCCGTCGGCCACCCGGCCGATCGCCGCCGCCGTCTCGCCATCACGGATGCCGAAGCCGACGCACAGCGGCAGCTCGGTCACGCGCCGGAGCTTGCTCAGCTGCTCGCCGACGGCATCGGCGTCGAGCGTTGCCGCACCGGTCACGCCCTTGAGCGAAACGTAATAGAGATAGCCTTCGCCGTGGCGGCAGATCTCCCTGGCTCGCGCCTCGGAGGTCGTCGGTGCGAGCAGGAAGATCGACTGCAGGCCGTGGGCCGCGAACAGCGCGGCATTGTCGCCGGCTTCCTCCGGCGGCATATCGACCACCAGAACCCCGTCGACACCGGACGCTTCCGCCTGGCGCGTGAAGACGTCATATCCCATCCGCTCGATGGGGTTGAGATACCCCATCAGCACCACCGGCGTTTCGCTGTCCCGCTGGCGAAATTCGGCCACCATTTCCAGCACGTGGTGTAGCCGGGTACCGTGCACCAGCGCCCGCTCGCACGCCTTCTGGATCACCGGCCCGTCCGCCATCGGATCGGAGAACGGCACCCCGAGCTCAAGGACGTCGGCGCCCGCTTCCACGCAGGCATGCATGAAATCGACCGTGTGCGCCGGTGCCGGATCACCGGCAGTGATGTAAGGGATCAGCGCGGTCCGGCCCTGGGCCTTGAGCGCCGCGAAGCGTCGGTCGATACGGTTGGATGCGGTTCGATTCATGTCGACCCCAGTCAAAATTCGATGCCGTCGAGCTTGGCGACGGTGTGGATGTCCTTGTCACCGCGCCCGGAGAGGTTGACGACGATATGCTGGTCCGGCGACATCTCCCCCGCCAGCTTCTTGGCGTGGGCCAGCGCGTGAGCGGATTCCAGCGCGGGCATGATGCCCTCGACGAGCGTCAGTTCGCGAAACGCCGCCAGCACCTCGTCGTCGTCCGCCGCCACGTAGCGCACCCGGCCGACATCCTTCCACAGCGCATGCTCGGGGCCGACACCGGGATAATCCAGGCCGGCGGAGATCGACTGGGTGTCGGCGACCTGTCCGCCCTCGTCGGACATCAGGTAGGTCCGGTTACCGTGGAGCACGCCCCGCGGCGCGTTGGCCGTCAGCGGCGCGGCGTGACGACCGGTGGCAACGCCTTCACCACCGGCTTCGACGCCGTACATGATGACGTCGTCGTCCTCGACGAACGGGTAGAACAGGCCCATGGCGTTGGAACCGCCGCCCACGCACGCCACCAGCGCATCGGGCAGCCGCCCGATCTGCTCGAGGGACTGACGACGCGCCTCGCGCCCGACGATGGCGCTGAAGTCGCGGACCAGCATCGGATAAGGATGCGGACCGGCCACGGTGCCGATGATGTAGAAGGTGTCGTCGACATTGGTGACCCAGTCGCGCAGCGCTTCGTTCATCGCATCCTTGAGCGTCCGCGAGCCGGACTCCACCGGCACCACCGTGGCGCCCAGCAGATGCATGCGATAGACGTTGAGCTTCTGACGCTCGACATCCTCGGCGCCCATGTAGATCTCGCACTTCAGGCCCAGGCGCGCGGCGACCGTCGCGGTGGCAACGCCATGCTGCCCGGCACCGGTCTCCGCGATCACCCGGGGTTTGCCGGACTTCTTGGCCAGCAGCGCCTGACCGATGGTGTTGTTCACCTTGTGCGCGCCGGTATGGTTCAGATCCTCGCGCTTGAGCCAGATCTGCGCCCCGCCGATCTCCCGCGACCAGCGTTCGGCGTGGTAGAGCGGGGATGGCCGACCGACATAGTGTGTCAGGTCACGGTCGAACTCCGCCTGGAACTCGGGATCGTCCTTGAGACCGGCATAGATGGTCTCGAGCTCCTCCAGCGCGAAGCTCAGGGTCTCGGATACGAAACGGCCGCCGTATGGACCGAAGTGGCCGCGAGCGTCCGGCAGTTGCGTCAGGTCGTGGAATCGGCTCACGAAGGGACCCTCATCAGTTGGCGGTGGATGATTTGGTGGTGAACGGCGCAGCGGACGACTCCGCGGACAGTGCGGCGGTCGTCGCCTGCACCTGCGCGCAGAAAGCCCGGATCCGCAGCGGATCCTTGATGCCCTTGCCCGACTCGACGCCGCCGGAAACATCGACCGCATAGGGTCGCACCTGCATGACGGCGGCGGCGACATTGTCGGGGGTCAGGCCACCGGCGAGGATCACGGGTTTGGCCAGCGAGTCGGGGATGCGCTGCCAGTCGAAGGTCTCTCCCGTGCCGCCGGGGACACCCGGGCGAAACGCATCGAGAAGCAGCGCACCGGCTCCCGAGTAGGTCTCGGCCGCCGCTCCGAGATCGATCTCGTCGCGCATTCGGATCGCCTTGATCCAGGGCTTGCCGAACCGAGCGCAGAAATCGGCAGGCTCGTCGCCATGGAACTGTAGCAGGTCGAGATAGGGTAGACACGCCTCGACATCGGTAACGCCCGGGTCGACGAACAGGCCCACCCGGGTCACGAACGGCGACACCGTGGCACTCAACGTCGCGAGTCTGTCGGCATCGATGGCGCGAGCGCTGCCCGCCCACATCACGAAACCCAGGGCGTCGGCCCCGCAAGCGATGGCGACCCGAATGTCCTCGGTTCGGGTCAGACCGCAGATCTTGATTCTGACCGGATCGATCTCCGTACTCATGGCGAGACCTCCTCTCCGGCTTCTGTCGTGGCCTGGGGATGCTGGTCGACCACCCGGCCCTGATCGTCGATCCACTTCGGCCATACCCGACGCCGGCGCATCAGCGGTGTATCCGGGATCATGTCCCGCTCGCCGGTCCAGTCACCGAGAAACGCCATCAGGTTCGGCCCGACCGGCTCCTCGGGCAACGCGAAGCGTTCGTCGAAGCGCACGTCGACGAAGTGCAGCCCGCAGGCGGGAGCGGTGACGTTACCCAGCTTGCGATCCCTCAGCGCCAGGAGCCTGGCGGGATAGGTTTCATCCTCGTCTCCCCGCCCGACCGCCACCAGCACGCCAGCGATGTTGCGGATCATGTGATGCAGGAAGGCGTTGGCCTGCACATCGATCATGACCAGCGGCCCCAGGCGGCGTACCTCGATGAAATGGAGGTGGCGCACCGGCACCTTCGACTGGCAGCCGGCGGCCCGGTAGCTGGAGAAGTCGTGTTCGCCGACCAAAGCTTGAGCGGCGCGATGCATGCGCTCGGCATCCAGCGGCTCCCGGCACCATGTCACGTTGTTCCGTTCCATGACCGGGCGCGTCGGCTGATTGAGAATGAGGTAGCGATAGCGGCGGGCCAGCGCCGAGAAGCGGGCATGAAAGTCGTCGGCGACCGGCTTGAGCCAGCGCACCGCGATATCCCGCGGCAACTGCGCGTTGGCGCCGAACAGCCAGGCTTTCTGAGTACGCGGGACCGGCGCATCGAAGTGAACGATCTGGCGCGTGGCGTGGACGCCACTGTCGGTGCGCCCACTGCAGAGCACGCGCACTGGCGCGGCGGCGATCTTGGTCAACGCCGCCTCGAGCGCGCCCTGCACCGATGGAGCCTGGCGCAAGCGTTGCCAGCCGCAGTAGTGCGTGCCGTCGTACTCGACGCCAAGGGCCAGACGGCCCGTCAGCGGCTGGTTGTCGTCCTGCCGGGAGAAAAACGCCATCGAAACCTGTGCAGCCGAAAGTCGTTAGGGGCGCCCATTATCCCGATGCGACGACCGGAATTCCACCTCCTCGACGTCCCGATCGGCGGGAACTTCGCGTCGACGGCTAATAGCCTCCTCGGAGATCCTCGACACGACGCCAGCACCATCGGCATGCCTTGGCGCCGCACTCGCGGCGTCATCGATCCTGATGCCGAATTCGCCGTCGTCGAACGACTCCGCATCCGTCGGCTCGAGCCTGCCTCCGCGCTCCGGCCCGGCCACGATTTCCAGGGAATGCTCCGTGGGCTCCAGGGAATGCTCCGTGGGCTCCAGCGACCGTTCCATGGGCTCCAGCGAGAGGGCCGAGAAGTCGACGACGGGTCTGGCCTCAGAGGAGGCCGGCGTGGTTTTCTCTGACGGTTCCGTCGCCAGCTCCAGCGTCGGCGCTTCGTACTCGATGCGGGCAACGAGCGGTGACCTTTCCGAAGCTTCGACAGCCGCGCTCAGGTCATCCTCGAACAGCGCTGCCAAGGCGTCGCGCCCCGTCCCCGCTTCCTCGACGTCCCCCTGTGGGGACCGACGGGGAGCGGCATCGAGATCGAAACGCGCGTCTTCGCTTCGGGACGAGGCCGCCTGGAAAGACGCAATGCCGTCGATTCCCCTCGAGGCCGGGATCTCGGGGGCAGCGTGCGGGACCTGGGACTCGAACAGCGCATCGACGTCGTCCACGTTCGCCTGCCACCCTGCTTCACCATCACTCGTGATGCCGTCGCCTGTCGCCTCCTGCCAGCTCTCCTCGACGTGGCGGACGCGGTATTCGTCGACCAGGGTCTGGCCTGCTCGTCGCTGTTGTGGCGTGGCATCCTCGCCAAAGCCGGATAGCGCCAGCTCCAGCGCATCCATATCCCGGAGCTCCCCCAGCGCTCTCAGCAGGCCCAGCCGAAGCTGGGCATCCTCCCGCTCTGCGAGGTGCTGGCGCAGCCAATCACGAGCCTCGGCGTAGCGACCGTAGGCCATGTAGATATCGGCCTGGCTGATCGAGGCGGAGTCGAGATCCAGGTCGGGACCCGCCGCGCGCCGAAGCGGGGATGTCCTCGCGGCGCTGTTTGCACCGGCTTCCGTCGCCCCTTTCGGGGAGGGATCGTCGGCGACCGGAGGCGCCTCGCCCTTGGCTCGACGCCGCCGCTGAAAGCCCCACAGCGCCAGCAGCACCACCACCAATCCGCCACCGACCCAGTCCAGGTGATCCAGCAGCGACCCTCCCGCCGAAGTCATCGGCGTCGACGCGCGAGCGACGCTCGGGGCAGACACCGCCAAGGTCGCTGCCCCGGCATCGGAGACGCTCCTGCCCGCGGCCACCGGCGCGACCGCTGCCGCCGCCGGATCGCTCGCGACATCGGCCTCCCCGGCGGGAGTCTGGCCCGCGAGGGAACGTTCGGGAGCGGGATCGTCATCGCGCACCGTTGCTGCCGACTGAACGCCGACCGCGGGCACCGCCGCGAGGGTCTCCAGCAGTTCGTCGCGCTCGGCGCTCAAGGCATCGATGGTGGTCCGTTGCCGTTCGGATTCGGCGGTCAACTCGGCCAGACGCTGCTCCAGCGAGGCGAGCTGCGAGGTCGGTGCGCTGCCAGCTCGATCGGACGCTTGCTGCCACCCTGGGGCATCGACGACCGGGCGTCTCTCACGGGCCTGTCCCGCCAGCGTCCGCAACCGAGCCACGGCATCTTCACGGGACAATCCGGTCACGGCGTCGACCGCAGGGACCTGCAGATCGGCCCCGGCCCGCAGCCGGCCGATATCGCCATCGATGAATGCCGCGGGGTTGGCCTGAAAGAGACTCACCATCAACGCCTGGCGACTGATCCCGGCGCGAGGCAGTAGCGAGGCCGCCAGGCCCGACAGCGAGTCACCCGGCTGCACAGGCAGATGGGCAGGCCAGGCCCCGGGCGCAGCTGTCACTGCCCGCACCGGAGGTGGTGCCGGTGCGGGCGATGTCGACGCTGGCCGTGACTCCGCCGAGGCATCGCCGTCCAGCAGCGGCTTCGAACTGGCATAGTCGACGGGATCGAACAGTAACGACACGTCCCGTTGCCACTGCCCCTCCGGCCAGGTCACCACCAGCAACAGATCGAGGTAAGGTTCCCGCACCCGATTCGGGCTCTCGAGCACCAGCGTCAACCCGCCGTCCTGACGCACGACCCTAGTCGACACGGTGTCGACCAGGGCAGTCCGGGTCAGCCCCGCCTGGCGATAGGCCGCGGCGTCGGCTACGACGACCGAGATTCGCGATGCATCCAGCCCTTTCGCATCGCTCAGGGGCAGTACCACATGCAGCGGACGATTGAGCGGCGACACCTGCTGCGGATCGCCAACGCCGAGTGCATGGGCAGCCGAAGCCAGTGCCAGACAGAGTCCGCAGGCCATCATTGTGAGCCATTGCCGCATGGTGTCCTCGCCAACGCGTTGGAGTGAATCTCGAATCACTCATCGGCACAGGCTCACTAAACTTTATCTTTCCGTTAACAATCGGATAACAAAAGCCCCGCCAACGAACGTTGACGGGGCTCGACCTCGCAGCGATACCGCAAACGCGGACTGCCTTCAGGCTTGCTCGCGCAGAATCTTCAGCATGCGCTTGAGTGGTTCGGCTGCGCCCCACAGTAGCTGGTCGCCGACGCTAAATGCGGTCAAGTACTCGCCCCCCATGGCCAGCTTGCGCAGTCGACCCACCGGAACGGTGAGCGTGCCGCTGACAGCCGCCGGCGTCAGTTGCGCCAGCGTGGCCTCCTTCTCGTTGGGGATGACCTTGACCCAGTCGTTGTGCTTGGCCAGGCGATCCTCGATCTCGTCGATCGGCACGTCCTGCTTGAGCTTGATGGTGAACGCCTGACTGTGGGAGCGCATCGCGCCGATCCGCACGCAGAGACCGTCGATGGGAATCGGATTGTTGCCGGTGGCGAGAATCTTGTTGGTTTCGACGCCCCCCTTCCACTCTTCCTTGCTCTGACCGTTCTCCATCGCCTTGTCGATCCACGGCAGCAGGCTGCCGGCCAGCGGCGCGCCGAAGTTATCGATCGGGAATTCGCCCCCGCGCATCGCGGCAGTGACATCGCGGTCGATGTCGAGGATGGCGCTGGAGGGCGTGGCGAGATCACGAGCCACGGCCGACTGCAGTGCGCCCATCTGCGACAGCAACTCGCGCATGTGCTTGGCGCCGGACCCCGAGGCCGCCTGATAGGTCATGGAAGTCATCCACTCGACCATGCCGGCTTCGAACAGCCCCCCGAGGCCCATCAGCATCAGGCTGACGGTACAGTTGCCGCCGACGAAGGTTCTGGCACCCTTGGCGAGCTGGGCATCGATCACGTGTCGATTGACCGGATCGAGCACGATGGACGACTCCTCCGCCATGCGCAGGGTGCTGGCCGCATCGATCCAGTAGCCTTTCCAGCCGGCCTGGCGCAGCGGCTGATAGACCGCGCCGGTGTAGTCGCCCCCCTGACAGGTGACGATCACGTCCATCGCCTTGAGCGACTCAATGTCGTTGGCATCTTTCAACGCCGGCACGTCTATGCCGATATCGGGCCCGGCCTGACCTGCCTGCGAGGTGGAAAAGAAGACGGGCTCGAGCCCGGCGAAATCGTTGTCATCCAGCATGCGCTGCATCAGAACGGAACCGACCATACCGCGCCAGCCGACGAATCCGACTTTCAACATAGATTGGTTACCCCGAAGCTGTTGGAAAAGTGGCGTCTGCGTGGCCACGCGGGCCACCGGACACTTTTCATGATCATGAATGCGACACGACGACTCATTCGAGTCGTCGTATCATGTCGATCTTGAAGGCACATTATAGCGCATTGGCGCCCGCTATCCGCGCTCAGGCGTCGGCGAAAGCCGCCAGTACCGCATCCCCCATCTCGCTGGTGGAAACCTGACGCGTGCCCGGATAGGCGATATCGGCGGTTCGCAGGCCCTGATCGAGAACGCTGCCGACCGCCCGCTCGATGCGCTCGGCCAGGGCCGGCTCCCCCAGCGAATAGCGCAGCATCATCGCCACCGACAGGATCGTCGCCAGCGGGTTGGCCAGGCCCTGGCCGGCGATGTCCGGTGCGCTGCCGTGGCATGGCTCGTACATGCCCTGCTGATGCTCGTTGAGCGACGCCGACGGCAGCATGCCGATGGAGCCGGTCAGCATCGCCGCGGCATCCGACAGGATATCGCCGAACATGTTGCCGGTGACCACCACGTCGAACTGCTTGGGCGCGCGCACCAGCTGCATGGCGGCGTTGTCGACGTACATGTGCGACAGCTCGACGTCCGGATACTCGGGTGCCAGCCGGTTCATCACCTCGCGCCACAGGATGGTGACTTCGAGCACGTTGGCCTTGTCCACCGAGCAGAGTTTCTTGCTACGCTTCTGCGCCATCTCGAAGGCGACCCGACCGATCCGCTCGATCTCGGACTCCGAGTAGACGTAGGTGTTGAACCCGACCCGCTCGCCGTCACGCTCCTCGATGCCCCGCGGCTGGCCGAAGTAGATCCCTCCGGTGAGCTCGCGCACGATCATGATATCGAGCCCGGAGACCACTTCCGGTTTCAGCGTCGACGCCTCGGCCAGCTGCGGATAGAGCAGCGCCGGTCGCAGGTTGCCGAACAGGTTGAGATGCTTGCGCAGCCCCAGCAGCCCCTTCTCGGGACGCTTGCTCAGATCTTCCAGCGTGTCCCATTTCGGGCCGCCGACGGCGCCGAGCAGGATCGCGTCCGCCGCCTTGGCCTTGGCCAAAGTGGCCTCGGGCAGCGGGTGCCCTTCGGCGTCGTAGCCGGCACCGCCGACCAGCGCCTCTTCCAGCTCGGCATTCAGCCCGGCTTCGCGGCAGGCATTCAGAATCTTGACCGCCTCGGCGGTGATTTCCGGGCCGATGCCGTCACCGGGAAGAACCAGAATCTTCTTGCTCATGCATTGTCCTCAAACGTGTTCCTTGGTCGCCCACAACACCAGCATGTCGGTCGTGAAGGAGCCATCCTCACCGATCTCGAAGGCGTCTCGCACTTCCTGGCCGACCTGACTCTGCAGGTGGCGGATCGCATCGCGCATGACGTCAGGCGTGCGCATGCGCGCGATCCATGTCTCGAAATCCAGCCGTAGTCGCTGGCGCGAACTGGCGATCACCGCCAGCCCCGCCTCGCCCACCATCTTCGCCCATTCGCTGGGCGCGTAATCCCGCACATGACTGGTATCGCGCAGCATCTCGACCGTCTGCAGGAAGCTGTCGAACAGCGGCTGCTCGGAGGCGGCGACGTCGATGAACGCCGCCAGGCCACCCGGTTTCAGGACCCGCCTCGCTTCCCGCAGCGCCAGCCCCACGTCGCGCCAGTGGTGGGCGGAGAAACGGCTGCACACCACGTCGAAACTGTCAGCGGCGAACGGCAGCGACTCGGCGACCCCCTGTACCGTGCAGATATTGCCGAAGCCACGCTCGCCGGCCGCCTCACTGACCACCGCGAGCATCCGCGGCGACAGGTCGTAGGCGACAACCTCGGACGCCAGATCGGCCAGCTGGAAACTGACATGGCCGGCGCCGCAGCCCAGATCCAGCACCCGGGGTGCATCGATCTCGCCGACCCGCGCGCGAAGCTGGGCGAACTCCTGGCCCTGGGCATGCACGCTGCTGCTCAGATAGGCCGCCGCCCGGGCGCCGAACTGGCGCTCGACGACGGCGCCATGATCGGCGCTGCCGGGGGCCTCAGGCTTCACGAAACAGCCACGGACGCGCGGCGCGGTGACCGCGCTCGAAATCGTGGATCGCGCCGGACTGCTCGAGGGTCAGGCCGATATCGTCGAGCCCCTCGATCAGGCAGTGCTTGCGGAAGGCATCGACCTCGAACGGGATCGCCTCGCCATCCGGCGTGGTGACCGTCTGCCTTTCGAGATCGATATCCAGACGGTAGCCTTCGGTCGCCTCGGTCTCCAGGAACAGCCTGTCGACCGTCTCCTCGTCCAGGGTGATCAACAGGATGCCGTTCTTGAACGAGTTGTTATAGAAGATATCGGCGAAGCTCGGCGCGATCACCACACGGAAACCGAAATCGTCCAGCGCCCAGGGCGCGTGCTCTCGCGAACTGCCGCAGCCGAAATTGCGCCGGGCCAGCAATACCTGCGCATCGCGGTAGCGCGACTGGTTGAGCACGAAGTCCGGATTGAGCGGCCGACTCGACGCATCCTGGCCGGGATAGCCTTCGTCGAGGTAGCGCAGCTCGTCGAACAGGTTGGGACCGAAGCCGGTGCGCTTGATCGACTTCAGGAACTGCTTGGGAATGATCAGGTCGGTATCGACGTTGGCCCGATCGAGCGGCGCGACCAGACCCTGCAGGCGTTCGAACTTCTTCATGCGCTCATCTCCCGTGCATTGCCCCGGTCATAGTCGTACTCGCGGACATCGACGAAATGGCCTTCGATGGCAGCGGCCGCCGCCATCGCCGGGCTGACCAGATGGGTCCGGCCGCCATAGCCCTGGCGCCCCTCGAAGTTGCGGTTGGAGGTCGAGGCGCAGCGCTCGCCGGCGCCCAGCTTGTCGGCATTCATCGCCAGACACATCGAGCAGCCCGGCTCGCGCCACTCGAAGCCGGCCTCGACGAAAATCTTGTCGAGTCCTTCCGCTTCGGCCAGGCGCTTCACCAGGCCGGAGCCCGGTACCACCATGGCCAACTGGATGTTATCGGCGACCTTGCGCCCTTTCGCCACCTTGGCGGCCTCGCGCAGATCCTCGATCCGCGAGTTGGTGCAGGAGCCGATGAACACCTTATCGAGCTGGATATCGGTGATCTTCTGCCCGGCGCTGAGTCCCATGTACTCCAGCGCGCGGGTCATGCCCTGAGTGACGGTCTCGTCGGCGGCGCCGGCCGGATCAGGCACCTCCGCGGAGACGTTGACGACCATCTCCGGGCTGGTTCCCCAGGTCACCTGCGGCTCGATCTCGGCAGCGTCGAGTTCGACGATCTTGTCGAAATGCGCGCCATCGTCCGAGACCAGATCACGCCAGGCCTCGACGGCCGCCGGCCACTGCTCGGCCGAGGGCGCATAGGGCCGACCTTTCAGGTAATCGATGGTGTGGTCGTCCACCGCCACCAGGCCAACGCGGGCACCGGCTTCGATCGCCATGTTGCAGATCGTCATGCGACCTTCCATGGAGAGCTCACGAATCGCGCTGCCGGCGAACTCGATGGCATAACCGGTGCCACCGGCGGTACCGATACGGCCGATGATCGCCAGCACGATATCCTTGGCGGTGACGCCGAGCCCCAGCTTGCCCTCGACCCGCACCTGCATGTTCTTCATCTTCTGCGCGATCAGGCACTGCGTCGCCAGCACGTGCTCCACCTCGGAGGTGCCGATACCGTGGGAGAGCGCGGCGAAGGCGCCGTGGGTCGCGGTGTGGGAGTCGCCACAGACCACGGTCATGCCCGGCAGCGTGGCGCCCTGCTCGGGCCCGACCACGTGGACGATGCCCTGGCGCTCATCGTTGATGCGAAACTCCTCGATGTCGAAGCTCTCGCAGTTGGCATCCAGGGTTTCGACCTGAATCCGCGAGACATCGTCGAGTATCCCGGCATTGCCGGCGCTACGCTCCTTGAGCGTGGTCGGCACGTTGTGATCGGGAGTCGCCAGATTGGCATCGCGGCGCCACGGCTTGCGACCGGCCAGCCGCAGCCCTTCGAACGCCTGGGGCGAGGTGACTTCGTGCAGCAGGTGACGATCGATGTAGATCAGCGCGGAACCGTCATCGCGCTGAGTCACCAGGTGCTGGGCCCACAACTTGTCGTAGAGCGTCTGGCTTGCCATTGGGGTTATCTCCTCCGTCACGCTGTCTGTCGCAGCTTGAGTGACGTGATGCCTGCGAATCGCAGCGCTTCGCTTCAGCGCTGCAACTGATTGAAGCGTCAAGATACGGCCAGAGCATGCATAAAATCAATTCATCTTGATTATGCTTTGCATTCCATAACAGAATTCACGAAATCATCATCAGGAACCCCGCGCCATGGACACGCAGAGCCTGCAGGCCTTCATCGCGGTCGCCGACACGGCCTCGTTCTCGCTGGCCGGAGAGCAGTTGCACCTCACCCAGCCGGCGATCAGCAAACGCATCGCCGCACTGGAGTATCAGACCGGGGCCAAACTGTTCGATCGCATCAATCGTCGGGTCAGCCTGACCGAAGCCGGACGGCTGCTACTGCCACGCGCTCGTCAGATCCTGCAGCTGGTCGAGGACAGCCGCCGCACCTTGAGCAACCTGAGCGGCAGCGTCGAGGGCAACCTGACGCTGGCGACCAGCCACCATGTCGGCCTTCACCGGCTACCGCCGGTGCTCAAGGCCTTCACCCAGCGCTATCCCGATGTCGATCTGGACCTGCGCTTCCTCGACTCCGAGCAGGCCTATCATGGCGTGATCGCCGGTGAGATCGAACTGGCCGTGGTGACGCTCTCACCCCAACCCTACCCGCAGGTGGAGTCGGTGCCGGTGTGGATCGATCAGCTGCGATTCCTCGCCGCGCCCGACCACCCACTGACCGCGAGGGACTCGCTCTCGCTCGCCGATCTCGTCGATTATCCCGCGGTCCTGCCCGGCCCTCTCACCTTTACCCGCGATATCGTGATCAACTCCTTCACCCGGGCGGCACTCTCCATCGACGTGGCGCTGTCCACCAACTATCTCGAAACGCTCAAGATGATGGCGAGCATCGGCCTGGGCTGGAGCGTGCTGCCGGAAAGCCTGATCGACGACGACATCGCGGTGCTGCCGGTGGATCACCCGCCGATCGTGCGTCGCCTCGGCTACCTGGTTCACCGCGAACGCACGCTCTCCAACGCCGGTCGCGCGATGATCGCCGAACTCGAGACGATCAGGGCGGCCGAAGCCTCCCGAAGCGGCTACGCTTAGCCTCGTCGCAGGCCCTGTTGCAAGGCCACGCCCGATCGGTTCGGGTTCGAAGTGGAGTCATTCGAGACGCCCTCGTTCGAGAGGCGCCAATCCAGAAAGTGAGGAGTTGTCGCGCATGGCGCAGGACCATGGGGATGGATCGCAGGAATCGACGACACGGGAGGCGCGTTGCGAGGATGTATTGCGCCTGGGCCTGGTCCCGGCACCGGAGCTGCCGGAGCGGGTCGCCGGCCTGATCACCGACGAGCTGTCCGAACTGCTCGAGCGTCACACCGATGATCGTCATCGGTGGCGGGTGGAGTGCGTCACCGACGCACTGATCGGGGCCGAGGATTCGACGGACAACGTCATCGATCAGGCAGAGCGGATCAAGCGTGACCACGGCTGGCACTACGTGGTCTGCATTACCGACCTGCCGCTCTTCCGCGATGACCGCCTGACACTGGCGGAAGCCAGCGAGAATCTGGGCGTGGCGATCATCTCGCAGCCCGCGCTGGGCATTTCGCCGCTCAGGCGGCGGCTAAGGGAAGCGATCCTGCATCTGGTCAACGAGATGCATCACGGCAGCGATGGGGAAGAGCGCGAGCGTCAGCAGCAGCATCTCGAGCAGGGGCGAGAGGCCCGTGAACGGAGCGGGATTCGCAATCGCAATTCACGCGAGCTGATGGGTTGGCGGCTCTCCGAGCGACTGGTCCCAATCCAGAGGATCACGCCTTCCGATGAGCACGAGAAGCATGTCGATGTGCGCTTCGTCAGCGCCGCCAAGTGGCGGGGGTACGCCAAACTGCTCGGCGGCATGGTGCGGGCCAATCGCCCCTGGACCATCCTGCCCGCCTTCCGCCGCGTCATCGCGGTGGCCTTCGCCACTGGCGCCTACGGCCTGATTTTTCCCTCGCTGTGGAAACTCAGCGCCGCCTACGAGCTCTACCGTTTCGTGATTCTGATGATCGCCGCCATGGCAGCGATGGTGACCTGGCTGATACTCGATCACGGCCTGTGGGAACCCAGGCGATACAGCGGATCGAACCGCCTGACGGGCTTCTACAATCTGACCACGGTGCTAACGCTGACAGCGGGCGTTGCCTGCTATTACGTCATCCTGTTCGCCCTGTTTCTGGCGGCGGTGATCCTGTTCGTCCCTGCCAACCTGCTGGAGACGACGGTTGGCCAATCGATCAACTGGCTCAACTTCCCTGCCCTGGCCTGGCTCGCCGCCTCGGTGGCCACCGTCGCCGGCGCCCTGGGGTCGAGCCTGGAGAGCGACGAAACGATCCGCAGCGCGACCTACGGCTATCGCCAGCAGCTTCGCCAGCGCAAGGTCAAGGAGCGCCAAGCAGCGGACGAGGAAGCGAAGACCCAGGGAGAACGGCAAGAGAGGAGCGAGAAGGACGACGCCGACCCGCGCTCCTGAGCACACCACGCGTCACCGGGCGCGCCAGCCCGGATGCGTCAGCGCTGGCCGAGGCGTGGCGTATCGATGCGGACGTCGCCGTTCTGCCCCCGGTGGCGCAGCAGGTGATCGATCAGCGTCAGCGCCATCATCGCCTCGGCGATCGGTGTGGCGCGGATGCCGACGCAGGGGTCGTGACGGCCCTTGGTGACCACCTCCACCGGCTCGCCGTGCACGTCGATGGAACGCCCCGGCCGGGTGATGCTGGAGGTCGGCTTCAGCGCCAGATGCGCGACGATCGGCTGGCCGCTGGAGATCCCACCGAGAATGCCACCGGCATGATTGGAGAGAAAGCCTTCGGGCGTCATCTCGTCGCGGTGTTCGCTGCCCCGTTGCGCCACGACACCGAAGCCATCGCCGATCTCGACGCCCTTCACCGCATTGATGCCCATCAGGGCGTGGGCGAGGTCGGCATCCAGACGGTCGAAGACCGGCTCGCCCAGCCCCACCGGTACACCCTCGGCAACCACGGTGATTCTCGCGCCGACCGAATCCTGGTCACGGCGCAGCTGATCCATGTAGGCCTCGAGCTCCGGGAGCCTGTCCGGATCGGGACAGAAGAACGGGTTGTCGTCCACCCCCTCCCAGCTCTTGAAGTCGAGCTCGATCGGCCCGAGCTGGCTCATGTAGCCGCGCACCCGGATGCCCTGTTGCGCCAGCCAGGCCTTGGCGATGGCGCCGGCGGCCACCCGCATCGCGGTCTCGCGAGCGCTGGAGCGTCCGCCACCCCGATAGTCGCGGATGCCGTACTTGTGATGGTAGGTGTAGTCGGCGTGCGCCGGCCGGAATTGCTCCGCGATCTTGGAGTAGTCCTTGGAGCGCTGGTCGGTGTTCTCGATCAACAGCCCGATCGGCGTGCCGGTGGTCCTGCCCTCGAACACCCCGGAGAGGATCTTCACCTGGTCGGGCTCCCGGCGCTGGGTAGTATGACGCGAGGAGCCGGGGCGACGGCGGTCCAGATCGACCTGAAGGTCCGCTTCGCCGATCTCGAGTCCCGGCGGACAGCCATCGACGATGGCGCCCAGCGCGGGGCCGTGACTCTCACCGAAAGTGGTGACGGTGAACAGTTTGCCGAAGGTGTTGCCGGACATGCGCGATCCTCAGAAAAGGGTAAAAGCTCGCAATCAGCGCGCTTGGGAAGCGGCGAAAACATCCGCGTAGGTATCGAGATCCTCGGCACTGAGTGCGAAAACGCCTTCGCCCCCGCGCTCGAACTCGAGCCAGAGAAACGGCACCGTCGGAAAGGCCGCCTCGAGGTGGTGCTGAGAATTGCCGACCTCGACGATCAGCATACCGCCGTCGTTCAGATAGGCCCGCGCCTCGCGCAGGATGCGTCGCACGATGTCGAGACCGTCTCGACCGGCGCCCAGCGCCAGGTCGGGTTCGTGGCGATACTCCGCCGGCATCGCTGCCAGATCGCGACTGTCGACATAGGGCGGGTTGCTGACGATCAGGTCGTAGCGCTGCCCGGCGACGCCCTCGAACAGGTCGGAGGCCACGGCACGCACGCGCCGGCCGACGTCGTGGCGCACGATATTGGCCTTGGCCACGTCGAGCGCGTCGACGCTGATATCGACCAGGTCCACCTCGCAGGTCGGCAGGTGAAGCGCGGTGGCGATGCCCATGCAGCCGGAGCCGGTACAGAGATCGAGGACGCGAGCCGGGGGCCTGTCGTCGAACCAGGCCGAGAACCCCTGTTCGATCAGCTCCGCCGTCGGCGAACGTGGAATCAGCACTCGTTCGTCGACCTCGAACGGGAAGCCGGCGAAAAACGCCTCGCCGATCAGGTAAGGCAGCGGCTGGCGCGTCTCGATGCGAGTCCTGACCAGTGCCACGATGCGTTCGCGTTCGACGCCCAGAAGCCGCGAATCGAGCACCGCCGGGTCGACGTCCCAAGGCAGATGCAGCGCCCCCAGCACCAGCGCCACCGCTTCGTCCCAGGCGCTGTCGGTGCCGTGGCCGAAATGGAGGCGGTGGGCGTGGAATTCGCTGGTTGCCCAACGCAGGCAGTCCCGCACGCTGAACAGATCGGCGACGATGGCATCGTCGGCTAGCGTCAGGGTCGACGGCAAACGGGGCATGGACGGGACTCGCATCAGGCTGAAAAACGGACGACGATTGTACCCTCAAGGGTGGCGGGTTCACAGCCGGGCTGATTCATCGCCTACCGCTCCCCGCAGACAAGCCATGAAGCCTGGAATCGTTTACCCTTTGCGCCGCGCGACGATTCCAGCCGACACGACGATGGCAAGCGGAGGTTCCACGGTCATGACTTCAGGCGACGATGACGATCAAAATGCGTTCCGCGACGCGCTGAAAGCGGCCGGCGTCAGGCGGCTCAGCGTCAATCGCGCCGCCGTCGGCAAGCCGCGCCGCAACGACATCAACGCCGATATCCGCCGTGAAGCCGCCGAACAGGCTCCGCCGGTGGTGCAGTCCCAGCTCTCCGACGGTGGCGTCGAGGCCGTCACACCGCACCAGCGGCTGGAATTCGCGATCCCCGACCTCCCCCCGCGCACCTTTGCCAAACTCAAGCGGGGCCATATCGCCTGGGAAGGCGGACTCGACCTCCACGGCCACACCCTCGACGAGGCGCGCCTCGAACTCGAATCGTTCATCGACGACGCCATCGCCAACCGGGTCCGCTGCGTGCTGGTGGTCCATGGCAAGGCCCGTGGCTATCGCGGCAGCGGCGCGGACTACCCGGTGATCAAGAGCCACGTCAATGCCTGGCTCAAGAACTGGTCGCGAGTGATCGCTTTCTGCTCCGCCAGCGAGATCGACGGCGGCACCGGCGCGCTCTATGTCCTGCTGCGCACCCGGGCCGATTCAAGCCGCTGAATCGTCACCTGGGACGCCCAGGGAGCGCGCGGCGAAACAGAGACCTGGATCGAGATTGGGCTCGAGGAAGGGCGAACTCGCGCGACGCACGACTCACCCAGGCGGCCCTGCCGTGTCTTCAACCGTGCCGCTTGGGCGACGACAGCGGCAGCGGCAACCGCCCCTGGGGGTCGCCGCTACTGGAAGGATGGCGGCGGCCGTCGACTGGCTCACCGGCCACCATGGTCCGGTCACGCTGGCGCTCATGGCGATCCAGGGCCTGGGCGGTGAGATAGCGCCCCAGCTCGATCAGCGCCTCCGCCCGATGGAACTCGTAGGCTCCGCAGACGCTCTTGGGCACGTCGATCAGGATATCGGGTGGATAACCGGCGACCTTGTACTTGGCCAGCGCGGCCTGGGTGATATCGAACGAGGCCAGCATCATGTCCAGCTTGCTCCAGGCGCGCTCGGTCTGGCTCGACCAACTGACGTTCTCGGAGGCTTCCTCCTCGTCGCTGAACGAGGAGACCATGCCCTGGACCCGCGTACGCACGTTCTTCAGCCAGCCGCTGAAGCTCTTGCCCTCGGCCTCGCGCTCGATCTCGCGGGCGTGTTCCTGGGCTGCCTGGTCGGCCGGCAGCAACTCCTCCAGCGTCACCGGCCGCGGCGTCTGGGCGGTGGCGTTGACCGCCAGCACCAGATCCGCGTCGACCGACACCGTGGGGATGATCGGGAGCGGGTTCAGCAGCCCGCCGTCGACCAGGACGTGGCCGTTTTCCTGGACCGGGGTGATGATTCCCGGTACCGCGATCGAGGCACGGATCGCCCGCAGCAGCGGCCCGCTCTGGAACCACACTTCGCGCTGCCGCCCCAGGTCCGTCGCCACGGCGGTGAACGGCATCGGCAGATCCTCGATGCGGATGTCGCCGACCAGTGACTCCAGCTTGGTCATCACCTTGCCGGCGCGCATCGCGCCCATGGCGCTCCAGGTGATGTCGACCAGTCGCAGCACATCGAAATAGTCGAGCTTACAGACCCAGTCGCGATAGGCATCGAGCTGGCCGGCGGCATGGATGCCACCGATCAGGGCCCCCATCGAGCAACCGGAGATCGAGGCGATCTCGTAGCCTCGTGCCTCGAGTTCCTCGATCACGCCGATATGCGCATAGCCCCGCGCACCACCACTGCCCAATACCAACGAGACTCGAGGTTTCATGACACGCACTCCCCGACGGTCGATTGATGCCAGCGTACGATTTCGTCCGTCACCTGCGCCACTCTGATTCGTTCCAGATGCAGATGATGACCGCCGGAGACGATGCGTCGTTCGAGCCTGGCGAGCCGACGACAGGCATCGCCGAGGTGCGGCCGCTGGGTCAACACCCCGCCCGTGGCCTGTAACAGCAATACCGGTGCCCGAATCGCGGCGACCGTCTCAAGCATCTGGTCCGGCGTCCAACGCAGCAGCGATGGCCAGGTCAAGCGCCGGTCGGTGCGCCAGCGATAGCGCCCATCCTGCGCTCTCGCCAGGTTCCGCTCGACGATGGGCCGCGCGGTATCCGCATCGATCGGGGTGACTCCGCCCCGAACCCGCGCGGCGACGGCGTCTTCCACGCTGGGATAGCCGCCAGTATCGCCGCGCGACCGAGCGCGTGCCCCCAGCGCCGCCTGCAGCTGTGCCACCGTTTCGGCCGGTTCGTTGGTGGTCGAGGCGAGCCCGTCGATCAGCACCAGCCGCTCCACTCGCGCCGGCATCGCCGCGGCGAGCAGGCTGGCGACCCCCGCACCCATCGAGTGGCCGACCAGCGTCGCGGCGCGTAGATTCAACCCATCCAGCGCCTCGAGCACGTCGGGGACGTAGCCCCACAGCGGGTAGTCGGCGCGCTCGCCGCGATGCGGCGAATGACCATGCCCCGGCAAGTCCAGCGCCACCAGACGGATGCCCAGCTCGTTGACCAGCGCCGGCGCCAGGCGAGCGAAGGACGCGGCATTGTCTAGCCAGCCATGCAGGGCCACCCAGGTCGGCGCGGTTTCGTCGCCCCAGCTCAATGCCGCCAGTCGCCCTTCTCCCAATACCGTTTCTGTCGGTCTCACGCGCTCTCTCCCAACATCTCGCCAACGGCCCTGACGATCGCCTCGCGAGTGGCTTCCGGTTGTTCGAACGGGAACATGTGCCCCCCGGGTACGCAGCGAAGTCGAATGCCCAACCGCTCGAGCGAGCGTCGCCGAACGGGCGTCAGCAGGTCGGACTGCTCACCGGCGATCACCGTCAGCGGCACGGTGAGCTTGCGCAGCACCGACGTCAGATGATCGGGCAGGTGGCGAAACACGGCCGCTTCGGTTCGGGGCGCATATCGCAAACTGGCGGCGCCGCTGTCATCGTCGATCGTGGTAGCCCCGGTGACGTAGTCGCTCATGGCAGTCTCGGTGAAGCGCTGAAACAGCGAGCGGCGACGCAGTGCCGCCGCCATGGCGTCGCGGCTGGGCCAGGTCTCGCGGCGTTTCAGCGTCTTGCCCGCCGGCGTCACCCGGTCGACGAACCCTGTCAGCTTGGCGGCCTTCAACATCCAGGCGTCGCGCCCGAGCAGCAGCGGAGGATCCAGCGCCACCACGGCCCGGAAACGTTGTGGCGCCTTGGCCGCAGCCATGATCGACAACACCCCGCCCATGGAGTGACCCACGGCCACGACCGGCGCTGCCAGCGGCTCGATTGCGGCGAGATACTCCTCGCGAAGCGCCAGCCAGTTGCGTCCGACCGGATAGCGAGGGTCGTGAGCCAGACGATCCAACGGATGCAGTGCGAAACGCTCTGACAACGGCGACAGCAGCGTCCGATAACTGGCGCCAGTGAAGCCGTTGGCGTGGGCGAAGACCAGTGGATAAGGCAGCATCGACATCCAAATTCCCTTAGACTATCGGCTATACATTTTTACCGCTTCATCTTGCCGACGTTATCGTCGACACGCTCGTCGAACGCGCGTTCGAAGCGTTTGCCAAAAAGGATTGTACTGTGTCTCGCAAAGGATCCCATCGCGATACGCGTTTGCGTAACCGATTATTCTGGGCCCTGCTGATCGCCGCGCTAATCGTCGGCTTCTGGCTGGTACGCGGCGGAGAGTGAACGATGGGGCTGCTGGCCGCCTTTACCCACACGCTGGAGATCACCCTCCCCGTCTTCCTGATGGTCTTCTTGGGCCTCGGACTCAAGCGCATCGGCTGGATCGACGCCCATTTCATCACCACGGCGTCGATGCTGGTGTTCAAGGTCACCATGCCGGCGCTGCTGTTCCTCAGCATTGTCAAAGCCGACCTGAACCGTGCGCTGCAACCGGAGCTGATCGGCTACTTCATCGGCTATACCGTGGTCAGCTTCTTCCTCGCCTGGGCCTGGGCGGTCTGGCGACATCCGCGGATAGAGCGCGGCATCTTCACCCAGGGGGCGTTCCGGGCCAACAACGGTATCGTCGGACTGGCGCTGGCCGCCGGCCAATACGGTGACTACGGTCTCTCCGTCGGTGGCGTGCTGGCCGGTGCTGTCATCGTCATCTACAACGTCTTTTCGGTCTTCATCCTGTCGTTCTACAGCGACCAGATCGCCACCGACTTCCGCAGCCTGGCCAAGAACCTGGCCAAAAACCCCCTGATCCTGAGCGTGGTCTTCGCCATTCCGGTGGCGCTGTCGGGCATCGAGCTGCCCGGCTGGGCCATGACCTCAGGCGGCTATCTTGCCGGCATGTCGCTGCCGTTGGGATTGATCTGCATCGGCGGCACGCTATCGGTCAGCGCGTTCAAGCGCAGCAGCAGCATCGCTCTCGATGCCAGCCTGTGGAAGCTGGTCTGGGTTCCACTGCTCGGGATTGCCGGGGCACTTGCCATGGGCATCCGGGGGCCCGCCCTGGGGATCCTGTTCCTTTACCTGGGCTGCCCCGGGGCGGCGGCCAGCTTCGTCATGGCCAAGGCGTTCAAGGCCAACGACAAGCTGGCCGCCAACATCATCGTCATCACCACCTTCGCCTCCATGTTCAGCTTGAGCCTGGGGCTCTTCCTGCTGAAGTGGCTGGCGCTGATATAGCCGGCCACCGCGTTCCTCGAAAAAAATGGGCCGCTCTCTCGAGCGGCCCATTTCACTGGCGTGCCAGGGATCGGCACCCTGGCCGGGGTCTCAGCCCTCGCGCTCCCCGTCCAGCAGCCGGCGCAGCTTCAACGGATTGTCCTCGCGAACGGCTTCCGGCAACAGCGCATCCGGCAGGTCCTGGTAGCAGACCGGCCGCAGGAAGCGGAAGATCGCCGCCGTGCCAACGGAAGTGGAACGCGCATCGGAGGTGGCCGGGAACGGGCCGCCGTGGACCATGGCGTGACACACCTCGACGCCGGTCGGCCAGCCGTTGGCCATGATGCGACCGGCCTTGCGCTCCAGGAT
Organism: Salinicola lusitanus; assembly: GCF_003206045.1. Classification (GTDB taxonomy): domain Bacteria; phylum Pseudomonadota; class Gammaproteobacteria; order Pseudomonadales; family Halomonadaceae; genus Salinicola; species Salinicola lusitanus. Next base: position 285,688 of record NZ_PZJM01000006.1, on the reverse strand, counting down.
CGGCAACAGCGCCCTGGCGGCTTCGAGATCGCCATCGTCCATCTGCAGGGTTGCCGTGAGCTGTCCTTCCAGCGCCTCGGCCACGCGCTTGACCTCGGCGGCGTCACGGCACGCGACGACCAGCGAGGAGGCCCCGAATATCTCGGCCTGAAGCGATTCGTCGGCGATCACGTCTTCCCCAGCGGCCATGAACAGTCCGCTCTGGCACTGGTTGGGGCCGTCGCCCTGCTGGCCCCGCGCGACTTCTTTCACCTTGGCGCTCGCGGCCAGGACACTGACGCCATGCTCGTAGGCATCGTGGATGCCCGGGGTCAGCATCGTCTGGGCGGCGCTCGCCTCAACGGCTTGCGCGGCAGCGTCGAGGAAGGCATCGAGATCCGGGCCCTCGATCGCGATCACCAGCCCCGGGTTGGTGCAGAACTGCCCGGCCCCCATGTTGAGAGAGCCCACGAACGCCTCGCCCAGCGCCTTGCCCCGCGCCTTGAGCGCCGCCGGCATCAGGAAAACCGGATTGATGCTGCTCATCTCGGCGTAGAAAGGAATCGGCTCCGGACGACGCTGGGCGATATCCAGCAGCGCCAGTCCGCCCTTGCGCGACCCGGTGAAGCCGCCGGCCTTGATCCGTGGATCGGCGACCAGAGCCTGGCCGACCTCGAAGCTGGCGTCGTGCAGCATCGAGAAGACCCCTTCCGGCAGCCCGCACTGCTTCACGGCCGCTTGCACCGCGCGGCCGACCAGTTCACAGGTGCCTGGATGCGCCGGGTGTGCTTTCACCACCACGGGACAGCCCGCGGCCAGCGCCGAGGCGGTATCGCCGCCGGCCACGGAGAACGCCAGCGGAAAATTGCTGGCGCCGAAGACGGCCACCGGCCCCAGGGCGATGTGGCGCTGACGCAGATCGACCCGCGGCATCGGCTGCCGATCCGGCAGGGCCGGGTCGACCCGCACGTCCAGCCATTCGCCGGCCCGTACGGTCTTGGCGAACAGCCGGAGCTGGCCGCAAGTGCGCCCTCGCTCGCCCTGGATACGCGCCTGCGGCAGGCCGGATTCGGCCACCGCACGCTCGATCAGGTCATCGCCGATCGCTTCGATCTCGTCGGCAATCGTCTCGAGGAAGCTGGCGCGTGTCTCGAGCGAGGATTCACGGTAGGTATCGAAGGCCGACCAGGCCAGCTCGCAGGCTCGCGAAACGTCCTCCGCCGTTCCCCCTGGGAACTCGGTCGGCAGCCGCTCTCCGGTCGCCGGATTGATCGCCACGATGGGGTCGCGGCTACCTTTGACGGTTTGCTGCCCGATCAATAATTCGCCAGTCAGATTCACGTTACCTCCTGGATAGCGCTTGAATGTGCGGACGCCAATGCAACGCCGCCACCCTCCTGGCGAGGGCGATAGGCGCGGATGGACTGCAGTTGGCCAGCCCGGACACCGGTCCGGGCCGGTGGGCGTCACGCTTGGGAATGATCCTGATACGCGGCGTAATTATCGTACGCCCGCTGAAGATGACGATGCATGGCATTGCGCGCGGCTTCGGCCTCGCCCGAGACGATGGCCTGCAGGACCTCGGCGTGCTCACGCGCAACCCTTTCAAGATAGTAAGATACGGCTTCCGGGTCGAGTTCCACGGACAGGAGTTTGGTGCGAGGGATGGCGCCCTCGTGGAGCTGGTCGTACAGCGACACGAAAAACGGATTGTGAGTGGCCTCGACGACCGCGCGATGAAAGACATAATCCTCGTGACGCGCCTGACTGTCGGTCTTGCAGGCAGCCAGAAACCGTTCGTGGGCCGATTCCAGCGCCGCGACATCGTCCGACGTATGCCGCTCGGCCGCCAGCGCTGCGGCCTGGGAGTCCAGCGTGATGCGCATCTCCAGCACGTGCAGGATGTCCTCCACCGTGGTGGCACTGATGCGACGCGCAGGAAAGTGGTGATCCGGTGCGGAGCGCAGCACACGCGTACCGATACCGCGACGCGTCTCGACCAGCCCCATCGACTTGAGATGAGCGATCGCCTCGCGCACCGCCGTCCGGCTGACACCGAACATGTCGCACAGCTGACTCTCGGTCGGCAACTTGTCCCCCACCGCGATCCGCTCCTGAGTGATCAGCGCCTCCAGTTGCCGGGCAATCTGGCGCGAAAGACTCTCCTGAGACGAGATACGCTTGATCTCCCAAGCCTTGGTCTGCTCCATCGTGCTGCCTACCTTATCGATTTTCTTGTCCGACATCCGAATCACTCGGACATCGCCAGCGCTGTATGACCTTCGAGACCATCAGCATACCAGTTCGATCTGGCGGCCACGGGCTCATGTTTCGTCGTCGGGATGCCCCAGGGTGACGAATTTACCCCCTTGGCGGACGACCGCCGGGTCCTGCGGATCCTGGGGCGCCTGGCGGGCCTGGGCCTCCACCTCATCACGCCACGGAGACGAACTCTCTTGCGGCACCCAACCGAGAAACTGCGCATGGCGGTTGTCCCACCAGCGTTCATCGTTGTCCGAAACCCCGTAGATCACCGTATGACCCAGCCGTGGTGCCTGGAAGGCGCGCTCGAGTAGCGCCACGAAGTCCTCGGTTCCCAGCCAAGTGGCCAGCATCCGGGTATCCTTGGGCCGGGGAAAGCAGGAGCCGATACGAACACTCAGGGTCTCGATCGCGAACTTATCGAAATAGAGACTCGCCAGATCCTCGCCGAAGCACTTGGAAACGCCGTAGAGCGAATCCGGCCGGTGGGGAACCTGGGTATCGATGTGCGTCGCGCGTTCGTAGTACCCGATGGTGTGATTCGAGCTGGCGAACACGACTCGCGGCCTGCCCTGTTGGCGAGCTGCTTCATAGAGATTGTAGACGCCGATGATATTGGCCTGGAGGATACCTTCCCAGGGCTTCTCCACCGAGATGCCTCCCAGGTGGACGACGCCATCGCAACCGTCGACGAGCCGGGCGACGGCCTGGGCATCCGACAGCTCGCAGGAAACGAGTTCCTCGTGATCGGCCGCACTGCCCAGATCGGCGATATCGGACAGGCGTACCTGTCGGGCCAGCCGGGAAAAATGAGGGCGGATCGCTTGACCCACGCCACCGGCGGCGCCGGTGACCAACAGTCGGTTCAACATCGGTCGACTCCTCGAGTCAGATCATTCACAGGATGTCCAGGGCCCAAATCGGGTCGGGCCTGACGTGGGAAACGGGATCACTGTAGCCAGTTCGGCAGCGCCAACGACACGGCGGGGACATAGGTCACCAGCATCAGTACCACGAACAGTGCCAGATAGAACGGCCAGATGGTCTTGACCGTCTGCTCGATCTTGATCCCGCCGATGGCGCTGCCGACGAACAGGCAGCCGCCGACCGGGGGCGTGCAGAGCCCGATTCCCAGGTTCATCATCATCAGGATGCCGAACTGGATCGGATCCATGCCGAACTGCTGCGCCACCGGCAGGAAGATCGGCGTGCAGATCAGGATCAACGGCGCCATGTCCATGATCATGCCAAGTGCCAGCAGCAGCAGATTGAGCATCAACAGCACCACCACCGGATTGCTGGAGATGGAGGTCAGCGCCTCGGCGAGCAGCTCCGGCACGTTGTAGAGTGCCAGCAGGTAGGAAAATGCCGAGGCACAGCCGACCAGGATCATGACCAGCGCGGTGGTCTTGACGGCCTGGTAGACCGCTGTCTTGAAGGCCGACCAGCGCAGCTCCCGGTAGACCAGGCCGGTAATCACGATCGCGTAGATGGCGCCGAACGCCCCCGACTCGGTCACGGTCAGGATGCCGGAGAGCACACCGCCGACGATGATCACCGCCGTCAGCAGGCCCGGTAACGAGGCGAAGAAGCTGACCACCAGCGCCGCCCAGCCCGGAAACGCCTCGCCACCGTAGCCCCGCTTGACGGCAACGAGATAGGCCGCCACCGCCAGGGCCAGACACATCAGCACCCCCGGCACGATGCCGGCGACGAAAAGCTGCGTCACCGAGACACCCCCGCCGGCGGCCACCGCATAGAGGATCATGTTGTGGCTCGGCGGAATCACGACACCGGCGATGGAGGAAGTGACGGTGACGTTGACCGCATAGTCGGTGTCATAACCCTTCTCCTTCATCACCGGGATCAGGATCGAGCCCAGCGCGGACGTGTCCGCGACCGCCGACCCGGAAATGCCGCCGAACAGCATCGACGAGGTGACGTTGACCATGCCGAGCCCGCCGCGCATGCGCCCGACGGCCGCCGAGGCGAAACGCACCAGCCGGCTTGAGATTCCGCCATGGAGCATCAGCTCGCCGGCGAAGATGAAGAACGGAATCGCCAGCAGCGAAAAGACGGAGATTCCCGACACGATACGCTGGAAGCCCACGAACAGCGGCAGTCCTTCGTAGAGAAAGGTCACGATCGAAGCGAGTCCCACGGCGAAAGCGATCGGAGCGCCCACGATCAGGCCGAGCAGGAAAACACCGAAGAGTATTGCCAGTCCCATGAATTCAGCTCCCCGCCCGCGGGTTCGAAAACCATCGCTTGATGAGATTGGCGCCGGTGAAGATCACCAGCAGTACACCACACACGACGAGCGGCGCGGCTCGCCAGCTCTCCGACAATCCGATCATCGGGATCGGCCGCCCCGCGTTGTTCATGACCATCAGCCCGCCCTGCCACGCCATGAAGGCGCCGAACAGGATCACGAAGCCATCGGCGATGGCGTGCATGATCGCGCGGGGTACGCGGGGCGCGCCCTCTCGCAGGAAATCGATACTCAAGTGGGAATTGAAGCGCACCCCGGCCGCGGTGCCGAGACAGGTGATGTAGACGACGATCAAGAGCGACGACTGCTCGATCCAGGTCGGTGTGTCGTTGAGCACGTAGCGCCCGAACACCAGCCAGCCGAACGAGAAGATGAGAAACACCAGCAGAATGCCGGCGACGATCAGACACAGACGTGCCAGACCATCCAGCACCCTGTCCGATGTCGAGCCAGGGGCGGAAGCCGAATCCGGAACCTTGTCCACGTGGGTTGTCCTATCGATGTCGAGAGCGAGTGGCGAGCGCCGGTGACCCGGCCCCGCCCCCCTGCAGTTGTCACTGGGTGTTGCGGATATCGTCGATCAGCGATTCCAGGTCGGGATGCTCCTTGATGAATGCCTGATAGATGGGCTCCATCCGAGCTTGAAACGCACTCTTGTCCTTGACTTGGTTGACCTTCACGCCCGCTTTCTCGACGATCTCGCGACTCTTCTCGACTTGCTCCGCCCATAGTTTTCGCTGCTCGGTGGCGGCGTTCTCCGCGGCGGTGCGCACGATCGACTTGTCCTCGTCGGAGAGTGCGTCCCAGCTCGTCTTGGCGATGCACAGGCACTCCGGAATGATCAGGTGATCGGTTTCGGAGAAGTACTTGGCGACTTCGTAGTGGTTGCTGGATTCGAACGACGGGAAATTGTTCTCGGCACCGTCGATGACCCCGGTCTTGAGAGACTGGAAGACCTCACCATAGGACATCGGCGTGGCGTTGCCGCCCAGCGCATCGACCATCTGCACGTACAGGTCGTTGTTCATGACCCGCAGTTTCAGCCCCTTGACGTCGTCCGGCTCCTCGATCGGGTGGTCGGTATCGTAGAAGCTTCGTGCACCGGAGCCGAACCACGACAGCGCGATCAGATCCTTGTCGGCCAGCGCGTCGGCGAAGCGCTTGCCGATGTCCCCATCCATGACCCGGTACATCTGGTCGACGCTGTCGAACAGGAATGGCAGCGATAGCACGTCGGTTTCCGGCACGATCGGGCCCATCGGCCCCATGTTGAAATTGCCGAAGTCCAGCGCCCCGCTGCGCGTCTGATCGATCGCATCCGGCTGATCGCCCAGCACCGCATTGTTGTAGACGCGCGGATTGACCCGGCCTTGCGTCTTGTCGGAGACCTCGTCGGCAAAGGATTTCAGCGCCAGCGAGTTGGGATAACCATCGGGGTGGACGTTCCAACCTCTCCAATCTTCCGCCGAGGCACTCGCGGCGACGCCCATCAGCGCACCGGCGGTCAATAGCGCCGTCAGCGGCACGGTCATTCTCGAGAAAAGAGATTGCGGCATGATCTGCTCCTGTAGCGATGGGTCGCCTGTTTGTTATCGTTTCACAGGCTGCCATACATCATACTTAGAACAATATTAGACTTTGGGATCGCAGACGAATGTCTGATAATTCATTGTCATGAAACAAAATTTTGTCTCTAAATTATTACTTAAAATGACAACTTCATGATTCTTTTCGTTAACCGAGAAATCGAACTGGCATTTCAGGTGACGCGGATTTCGATTCTCGAAGGAGAGAGATGTGGCGCCTCCGAGGCGACTCCTTCCCACTCTCTCCAGATCAAGAATCGCGCCCCCTGCATCAACGCATCAGTGAGGGGCGCCTGGGATCGAACGACCGTCCGGCGATCAGGTACTGCCTCGCCGGTCACCCCTGCCCCGCCTCCGCCCGCGGCGGCTGAGCATCGCCGCTCGCACCGCACCGCTCGCGACCGGAATCCGCCTCCTGCAGGGACGGCGCGGCCGAGGCCGAATAGATCGCCACCGCACTGCGCCCGCCACGCTTGGCGCGGTAGAGCGCTTCGTCGGCCAGTCGCAGCAGGCTGTCTGGACTTGCACTGTGCACCGGGTAGCTGGCGATACCGGCGGAGAAGGTGACATGGCCCAGGCACAATTCGCCACGCTTGAGCGGCGTCGCGAGGAGCCGCCCCAGCAGCCGCTCGAGGCGCTCGGCCAGCGCCGCCGGCGAGGCGTGGGAAAACAGCGCGAACTCCTCGCCGCCCAGGCGGCAGACGCTCTCGCCGACCTCATGGTGCGCCTTGAGCAGCCCGGCCAGGGTCACCAGCACGTTGTCGCCGGCGTCATGCCCGAAGCGATCGTTGATCCGCTTGAAATGGTCGAGATCGAGAATCGCCAGTGTCAGACACTCGCCGCGTGATACCGCCCGCCGGCACGCCTGGGCGTAGGCGGCGTCGAAGTGACGACGGTTGTAGAGCCCGGTCAAGGCATCGCGATAGGATAGCCCCTCGAGCTCCTCGACCAGTCGTGCCAGCTCCTCGGTGCGCGTTGTCACCTGCTGCTCCAGCGTCTCGTGGGAACGGGCCAGCTCACGATGGACCCGATGGTAGCGGTGCAGCGAGATCGCCACGCAGGAGAGTGAGAAGGCCAGAGAGCCGAAACTCAGCGGTATCGGTTGCCACGAGATGAAGCCGTGGGCCACCAGCATATCGGCCAGCAGCAACGGCGCGAACAGCGCGAAGCAGAGCACCACGGTACGCTGGGTACCATCCAGCGCGCGCCACTGCCATAGCGCCAGTGCCAGCATCGCCGGCAGCGTTGCCACCAGCAGGCCGTCGAAGATCGGAAAGGTCAGCGACAGATTGATCACATTTCCCTGGACCAGCCCCAGCACCAGCACCACGTAGGCGAGATGCAGCGCCCACAGCCGCTGCATCCAGCGCCGCGGACGGCCCTGGAGCCAGTGGGCCAGGATCAACCCGGTCGCCACCGGCAGCATGTAATAGCTGAAGGCCCTGACCAGATCCCATCCCAGCGGGTTGCCGGCGATCAATTGCCGTGCCGGCGCCTCGGCCAGCAGCATCAGCCCCGAGGCGCCGGCGAACAGCGCGATGGCACCGAAGCTGCGCCGCTCGACCCCGCTGGCGGCGAAGATCGCGGCGAACACCGAGAGCGCCAGGGCTAGCGCGCTCACCGCCACGTCCCAGGCCGAGCGCCGGATGATCTGACGATAGGCCTCTCCGCGCTCCATCAGGCGCACCTGGCCCCATAGGCCGATACTGGTGTAGTCGGAGAAGATACGCAGACAGAGGGTCTGCCCGTCGAAGTCCTGAGGCAGCGCGATCATGTGCCAGGGCCAGCCGGCAAAGGCGATCCCGTCGCCCTCGTCGAAGTCGCCGTGCTGGTAGATCAGCCGGTCGCCGAGATAGACCTGTGCGATCAGATCGATGCTGGAGATGAACAGCACCGGATCGTGCCATTGGTTGCCCGGCAGGCGCAGGCGAAACCACACCTTGTCGCGACCGTCACGCGCCGGAGGGTCGGCGGGAAAAGCAATCGGCTGCCAGCCGGGGGCAGCGGGGTTCAGCCAGGCAGGCAGCCCGGCGCTATCCTGCGGTGAATCGCCCCAGCGGTACTCCCAACCGCTGGGCTCGACACTCGGTATCTCACCCTCGGGCTCACGCGTGGCCCAGCTCCAGGCCACGAATATGCCGATCAGCAATACGCACAGGCCGGTCACGGCACCGATCACGCGCATGATGAGCTCCTACCGCTCAGGGGAACTCATAGTGTCATGAAACCAAGTGTCAAGTTAAGTATCTAAAGGTAATTTAGCAGTACCCTCCTCTCTCCTCTGACGCCCTCGTCCTGCCCGCTACCCTGCCTGATGCCCGCTTCCGGCTCCTCCTCGGCCATTGATGCAGCGCGGCCGGCGCAGGCCCACTCCGAGCTGATACAGCCGACTCAACGCACCAGCGCCGGGCGCTTGGGATCGAACGACCAGCCATCGATCAGGTACTGCATCGCCATGGCGTCGTTACGGCTGCGCACATCGAGCGACTTGTAGAGCGCGTGGGCCTTCTCCACCTGGGCCATATCGAGCTTGACCCCGAGCCCCCCCGTCTTCGGCACTTTCAACTTGCCATCCCGAATTTCGAAGGGTCGCTCGGTCAGGCGTTGCCCATCCTGCCAGATCCAGTGGGTATCGATGGCCGTGATATTGCCGGGGCAGGCTGCTGCCACGTGGGTCATCATCGCCAGGGAGACATCGAAGTGATTGTTGGAGTGAGAGCCCCAGGTCATGCCCCACTCGTCGCACAGCTCGCCGACCATGACCGCGCCCTGCATTGTCCAGAAGTGGCAATCCGCCAGGGGGATGTCGACCGCATTGAGTGCCACCGCATACTGCAACTGCTTGAAATCGGTGGCGATCATGTTGGTGGCGGTGGGTAGCCCGGTACGTTTCTTGAACTCGGCCATGGTCTCTCGACCCGACCAGCTATCCTCCTGGCCACAAGGGTCTTCGGCGTAGCTCAGAATCTCCTTGATCGGCTCGAGAATCCTGACCGCCTCGTCGAGCTTCCAGGCCCCGTTGGGATCGAGGGTCAGCCGCGCCTCGGGGAAGACGTCGTGCAGCGCTCGAATGCAATCGGCCTCCTCCTCGCCGCGCAGGACGCCGCCCTTGAGCTTGAAGTCCCTGAAGCCATAACGCTCATAGGCCGCCTTGGCCAGATTGGCCACCGCGTCCGGCGTCAGGGCTTCCCTGCAGCGCACCTCGTCCCAGGCATCCGCCGGACTGTCGGCATTGGGATATGGCAGATCGGTCTTGCCCGGATCGCCGAGCAGGAACAGATAGCCCAGCGCCTCGACCTCATCGCGCTGACGCCCGAACCGCCCCAGCAGGTCGGCGACCGGCTGACCGAGCGCCTGACCGTAAAGATCGAACAACGCCGATTCGATGGCGGTCAGGACATGGACGGCGACGCGCAGGTCGAAGGTCTGGCGGCCCCGCTCCTCGCGGCCGTTACTGGCCAGCAGCCGCCGCGCACGATTGAGCGTCTGCTTGACCTCGTTGACGCGAGCCCCCTCGACCAGGGAACGGCACTGCTCGAGTCCCTTGAGGATGCCCTCGCTGGAGGGAATCTCGCCGACGCCCTGATTACCGGCATCATCCTCGAGAATCAACAGGCAGCGAATGAACCAAGGTGCGTGGCCGCCGCTCAGGTTGAGCAGGAAGCTGTCGTAGCCGGCGACCGGCATCACGGTCATCCTGGTAATCTTGGGGAAACTCATATCGCACTCCTCGATATTCAATCGTTTCAAAAACGCCGCAGCAGTCCGCGCGCAAGATGAAGCGCAAGGCGCCCGGCGCCCCGGCACCGGGCGACGCGGCGATTCACCTGCGCAGCTATTGATTCCGGCTTTGCTAGCCGCGCTTGCCGAACTCGGCGCTAGCCACCGTCCACCGACGTGCCTGCTCGGTCAGCGTGATGCCGAGCCCCGGCCGATCCGGTACTCGCATGCGACCGTCACGGGTCTCCAGGCTCTCGTTGAACAGCGGCTCGAGCCAGTCGAAATGCTCGACCCACGGCTCGGCCGGATAAGCGGCCGCCAGATGCAAGTGAATCTCCATCGCGAAGTGCGGCGCCAACTGCAGACCGGCGGCATCCGCCAGCGTCGCCAGCTTGAGGAACTGGGTGATCCCACCGATGCGTGGCGCGTCCGGTTGAATGATGTCGGCGCTGCGATGCTTGATCAGCTCCATGTGCTCGCCCACACTCGCCAGCATTTCTCCCGTCGCGATCGGCGTGTCCAGCGCGCTGGCCAGCGCGGCATGCCCCTCCACGTCGTAGGCGTCCAGCGGTTCCTCGATCCACACCAGATTGTAAGGCTCCATGGCCCGGCCGAAGCGCAGTGCCGTGGCACGATCCCACTGCTGGTTGGCGTCGATCATCAACGGGACGTCATCGCCCAAGTGCTTGCGCACCGTCTCCACCCGCTGCAGGTCGAGACGCGAGTCGGGCTGGCCAACCTTGATCTTGATGCCCTTGATACCGTTCTCGAGCGAGCGCGTGGCGTTCTCCTTGACCTCCTCGATCGGCGTGTGCAGAAAACCTCCCGAGGTGTTGTAGCACTGCACGGAGTCGCGATACGCACCCAGCAGCTTGGCCAGAGGCAGTCCGGCCCGCCTGGCCTTGAGATCCCACAGCCCGACATCGATGGCGGCGATCGCCTGCGTCGACACTCCGCTACGCCCCACCGACGCACCGGCCCAGACCAGTTTCTGCCAGAGCTTGCCGATGTCGCTGGGGTCCTCATCCAGAATGGCCGGAGCGATCTCCTTGGCGTGGGCAAACTGACCATCCCCCCCTGCGCGCTTGGAGTAGCTGAAGCCGATACCTTGATGACCGTCGCGGGTTTCGATCTCGGCAAACAGAAACGAGACCTCGGTCATGGGCTTCTGGCGACCGGTCAGTACCTTGGCATCACTGATGGGAGTCGCCAGTGGCAACCGCACATGGGAAAAACGGACCCAGCGGATCGAATCGCTAGACATTCGGATTCCTCGTTATCGTAGCTGGGAGGCTTGGCTCCCGAGGGTCTCGACACTGCGAATGATTGCGCTATCACTACAGCATTCGAGTCTTGGACAAGGAAATGTTAGCGCAATCAGTTTGTATGACAAAGCGTCACGGGAGCGGCTTCGACCAAAGGATGAAAGGCGCACCTGGCGGATTCTGGACGGTCAGGTGGTGTCGCGATCGATGATTTCGAAGCCGACATCCTGTGATTGGCCCGCGCGCTCGAACGTCGGCTGGGCCATCCGCTGGAGCAGATGCTCGGCCGCGCGCAGGCCGATGGCGGCACCGTCGATACGCACGGTGCTCAGCGCCGGGAAGCTGGCACCCGCATAGCTACTATCGCCAAACCCCATGATCGCCAGTCGATCCGGCACCGCCAGCCCGCGACTCTGCGCTTCCGCCAGCACACCCAAGGCAAGGATATCGGAACTGCAGACGATCGCATCGAGCGAATGGCTATCGAGCAACTCGGCGCCCATGCCTCGCCCCCAGGGCATGCTCGAGGGTGTACCGACCTCGCGCAACTGATAGGTGCCCTCGCCCGCGCCCTCGAGCCCACCGATGAATCCGGCGACGCGGCGCCTGCCGCGGGAATCATCCGCGCTGATGAGCCCGAACCGGCGATAGCCACGTGCCAGCAGGTGCTCGGCCACGGCACGCCCCACCGCTTCATGGGAAAACCCGACCAACATGTCCACCGGGTCGTCGCTCATGTCCCAGATCTCGACCAGCGGCACCTTGGCCGACAGGAGTCGCTGACGCGTCAGCGCCGAGTGACGGCAGCCGGTCAGCACGATCCCGTCGGGCCGGCGGCTCAGCACGGTCTCGAGAATCGTCTCCTCCTGTTCCGGCGTGTAGCCGGTCAGGCCCAGCAGCACCTGATAACCTTGCGGGGCCAGGACGCCCATCACCGTCTGCACCACCTCGGCGAACAGCGAGTGCGCCACCGTCGGCACCAGCAGCGCCACCAGCCGGCTGCGGCTCGACGCCAGTGCGCCGGCAACCCGGTTGGGCACGTAGCCGGTCTCCAGTACCGCCCGCTGCACCCGCAGCCGCGTGCTTTCGCTGACCAGCTCCGGCCGATTGAGGGCCCGCGACACGGTCATTGGCGCCACGCCCGCCACCCGCGCCACGTCGGTCAGACGTGCGCTGCCGGTGGAGCGGGAAGAGCGCCCCCTGGTGCTGTTATCGTCCATGGCTGTCATGACTCATTCGGCGGCCTATCGATTCCGTGGATCGCACGGGGCTATCTCGACAGTGAACGGGGCTATCTCGACAGTGAATAGAGGCTGGAGATCCCGGTGTACCACTCGCGCCTCAAGCATGTGGAGGCCCGACGAAGGCCCTCGACGTGGCGCAGCCCGCCGCCCAGACATCGGCCTCGAGCAGCGCGATGCCGGCGGTCGGAAAGGCGATGCCGGCACCAGGGGAGCCCTCGACCAGCCGCCCGACCAATGCGCCGACCAGCGGCATATGGCTGACGATGATCAAGGGTCGCGACAACTCGAGTGCCGTCAGTCGTTCGACGAGGGCATCGACATCGTCATCCGGCGTTATCGTGTCCACGGTCTCAAGGTCGCAACGCGTCGCCTCGACCACGGCCTGCGCCGTCTGCTGGGCGCGATCGTACGGGCTGGCCCACACTATCGCCCCCTGCAGCTCGGGACGAGCGGCCAACCATCGCCCGGCGCCCTCCGCCTCGCGTTCGCCACGCGGGGTCAATCGACGCTCCCGGTCAGGACGCCCGGGCCCCGCCTCGCCATGTCGCACCACCGCCAGCCAGCCCATCAATCGTTGTCCGGCGCGAGGTCGTGAGCGCGGGAGACCGCCTCTCGCGACAGCATGAACTCGACGTCGCTGCTCTGCTCGCTCTCCATCAGCGCCTTGGCCATGTCCTTGGCCGGGATACCGCCGAACATGACCTGGTGGAGTCCCTGGGCCAGCGGCATGTAGATATCCTCCTGGCGGGCTTTCTCGCACACCAGCTTGACCGTGTTGACGCCTTCCGCCACCTGGCCGAGCACTTCGATGGCGGAGTCGAGATCGTGTCCCTGGCCCAGGGCATAGCCAACCCGGTAGTTGCGCGACAGCTCGGATGAGCAGGTCACGATCAGGTCGCCGACGCCGGAAAGCCCCAGAAAGGTCATCGGATTGGCGCCAAGGGCCACCGCAAAGCGGCTCATCTCGGCCAGCGCCCGGGTCATCAACATGCTGCGGGTATTCTCGCCCATGCCCAGCGCCGCCGCCATGCCCGCGGCGATGGCGTAGATGTTCTTGAGCGAGCCCCCGAGCTCCGCGCCGTAACGATCGTTGCCCGCATAGACGCGGAAGTAACTGCAGCCCAGCGCCGCCTGGACGTAGGCCCTCGTCACCGGGTCGTCGCTGGCGATCACCGTGGCCGTGAGATGCTTCTGGGCGATCTCCGCAGCCAGGTTGGGGCCGGACAACGCCCCGATATGCGACGAGCCGGTCTCCTCCTCGATCACCTGGCTCATCAGCTTGAAGCCGTCGGCCTCGATCCCCTTGGTGGTACTGACCAGAATCTGCTCCGGCCTCAGATGCGGGCGCACCTGCTGAAGCACCTGGCGGAACGCCTTGGAGGGGATCGCGATGAACACCACGGCGGCCTCGGCGACGGTGGTCGCCAGATCGGTGGAGGCCACCACTGCCGGATTGATCGGATAGTCCGGCAGATAGCGGCCATTTCGGTGCTCACGGTTGATCTGATCGACCAGGGCCTCGTCGCGCAGCCATTGACGAACCTCGGCGCCATTGTCGGCGGCGATGCTGGCGATGGCGGTCCCGAAGCTGCCCCCGCCGAGTACCGCGACCTGCATGCGTTGTTCTGACCCGTGCTTGTCTGACATGGTCGTTCCATTGACGATGAGCGATACCCACAGTGTAACGAAAAAACGCCCCGAAAACGGGGCGTTGCTCTTGCCAAATCAGCGATATCGACGGCAGGTCGCGGTCGCCAGGCCTGGCACCAAAGCCGGGCTCGGCCATGTGTCGTCAAGGATCGGCCCGCCTCTCGACCAATCCTTGCCTCCCGGTTATCGCTTGCCGACGCTGCCGACATGACCTAGTCGATCATCCCCACCAGTGAGTCGATGCTGGCGCGGGCATCGCCGTAGAGCATGCGCGTGTTGTCCTTGAAGAACAGCGGGTTCTCGATACCGGAGTAGCCGGTGCCCTGGCCTCGCTTGCACACGAACACCTGCTTCGACTCCCAAACCTTCAGCACCGGCATGCCGGCGATGGGGCTCGCGGGATCTTCCTGCGCCGCCGGATTGACGATGTCGTTGGAGCCGATGACGATCACCACGTCGGTGGTGGCGAAATCGTCATTGATCTCGTCCATCTCCAGCACGATGTCGTAGGGCACGCGGGCCTCCGCCAGCAGCACATTCATGTGCCCCGGCAGGCGGCCGGCGACGGGATGGATACCGAAACGTACCTCCTTGCCCGCCGCCCTCAGCTTGCGCACCAGATCGCTCACCGCGTTCTGGGCCTGGGCCACGGCCATGCCGTAACCGGGGACGATGATCACGCTGTCGGCATCGTTGAGCGCGCTCGCCACGCCACCCGTGTCGATGGCGATCTGCTCGCCCTCGATCTCCGCGGCCGGCCCCTGGGTCCCGCCGAAGCCGCCCAGAATCACGCTGACGAAGTTGCGATTCATCGCCTTGCACATGATGTAGGAGAGAATCGCACCGGAGGAACCGACCAGGGCCCCGGTGACGATCAGCAGATCGTTGGAGAGGGTGAAACCGATCGCCGCCGCCGCCCAGCCGGAGTAGCTGTTGAGCATCGATACCACCACCGGCATGTCGGCGCCGCCGATGCCCATGATCAGATGCCAGCCGATGAAGAACGCCAGCGCCGCCAGCAGCAACAGCGTCCAGAAACCGGCACCGTTGAAATAGGCGATGGCCAGCAGCAGGCACAGCGCTACCGCGCCGGCGTTGAGCAGATGCCCGCCGGGCAGCTTGTGCGGCTTGCCGCCGATCCTGCCGGCCAGCTTGCCGAACGCCACCACCGAGCCGGTAAACGTTACCGCACCGATGAACACGCCCAGCACCACTTCACCCTGCAGGAAAGCGAGTTCCGCCGGCGTCTTGTGGGCCAGGGTCGCGGCGAACGCCGACAGCCCGTCGAAGGAGACACCGGCGGCCTTGATCGCCATGACCCGGGCGCGTTCCAGCTCGGCGTTCCAGCCGATGAACACCGCCGCCAGCCCGACGAAGCTGTGCAGCGCCGCCACCAGTTGCGGCATCTCGGTCATCTCGACCTTGCGTGACAGCCAGGCGCCGACCAGACCGCCGACCAGCATCATCGGGATCATCCAGCCGTAGCCGCCGATCAGCGGCCCCAGGGCGGTGAAGAACACTGCGATCGCCATCCCGACGATACCGTACCAGACCGCGCGCTTGGCCTTCTCCTGATTGCTCAACCCGCCCAGGGAGAGGATGAACAGGACACTCGCCGCGATCGCCGCGGCGGAAACGAACTCATGTTGCAACATTGCCTTTCTCTCCGCGGGTCAGGATTTCTGGAACATGGCGAGCATGCGACGGGTCACCAGGAAGCCACCGACGATGTTGATCGACGCGATCAGCACCGAGACGGCCGCCAGTAGCGCCACCAGCCCACTGCCGGAGCCGATCTGCATGATCGCGCCCAGGATGACGATGCCGGAGATCGCATTGGTCACCGCCATCAACGGCGTATGCAACGAGTGACTGACGTTCCAGATCACCTGGAACCCGACGAAGCAGGCCAGGACGAAAACGATGAAGTGCTGCATGAACGACGCCGGCGCGACCATCCCCAGCAACCACATCAGCACGCCACCGGCGACGAGAATGCCGATCTGGCGCTTGCTCTGGGCCAGGAATGCGGCGTGATCGGCCGCCTTCTTCTCCTCCGGTGTCGGCTCCTTGACCTTGGGCTTGGGCTTGGCAGCCGCGATCGCCTTGACCTTGGGCGGGGGCGGCGGGAAGGTGACTTCACCGGCGTGCGTCACCGTGGCCCCACGAATGACGTCATCCTCCATGTCATGGACGATGACGCCATCCTTCTCCGGCGTCAGATCGGTCAGCATGTGGCGAATGTTGGTGGCGTAGAGCAGCGAAGCCTGGGTCGCCATGCGCGAGGGGAAATCGGTGTATCCGACCACGATCACGCCGTTGTCGGTGACGATGCGCTCGTCGGGTACGGTCAGATCGCAGTTGCCGCCCTTCTCGGCGGCCAGATCGACGATCACCGAACCGGGCTTCATCAGCGCGACCATGTCCTCGAGCCACAGCTTGGGTGCCGGCCGGCCCGGGATCAGCGCGGTGGTGATGACGATGTCCACTTCCGGCGCCTGCTCGCGGAACAGTGCCAGCTGCTTGTCACGAAACTCGGGGCTGGAGGGTGCCGCATACCCGCCGCTGCCCGCGCCATCCTGGCTATCCTCGAAATCGAGGAACAGGAACTCGGCGCCCATCGACTCGATCTGCTCGGCGACTTCCGGGCGTACGTCGAAGGCGCGCACCACCGCGCCCAGGCTGGTGGCGGTACCGATCGCCGCCAGACCGGCGACGCCGGCGCCGACGATCAGCACCTTGGCCGGCGGCACCTTGCCCGCTGCCGTCACCTGGCCGGTGAAGAAGCGCCCGAACTGATTGCCGGCTTCGATCACGGCACGGTAGCCGGCAATGTTGGCGGTGCTGGAGAGCGCGTCCATCTTCTGGGCACGCGAGATCCGCGGCACCATGTCCATGGCGACCACCGTCGCGCCCTTGGCACGGCAACGCTCGAGATTCTCCTCGTTCTGCGCCGGCCAGAAGAACGTGATCAGCGTCTGCCCTTCCCTTAGCCGCTCGGTCTCCTCGGCCAGAGGCTCGCGCACCTTGATCACCACCTCGGCTTCGCGCCAAAGGGCGGCAGCGCCTTCCACCACGCTGACACCGGCATCGCGATAAGCCTCGTCGCTGAACCCGGCCAGCACGCCGGCACCGCTCTCGATCAGGCACTCATGCCCCAGTTTCTGTATCTGCTGCGCACTCTCGGGCGTCAGCGCCACCCGCGCCTCTCCCTTGGCGAGCTCCTTCGGCGCCCCAATTTTCATTCGTCGTTCTCCCGATGATCACCCATGTGTCGAGATTCCTTCTTTCGTATATCGCTCAACGATTCCCGATGACCGGTTCGCCGATGACGCAGCGGCCCAGTGCCCGGCAGCGATGAGCCAGGCAGAGAAGGCAACGATCATCGGGTTGAGCGTTGTGGATAGGTACGACAGTTTTCCGGCAAGAATGGAGGCGAATCAAGTAATTAGGAGAAAAACCAACCCGATCAATATTTTATGGCAGGCATAATGAATGCGTTATGTTTAAAACCGCCAACAACCGCTTGTTTTCAATATTAAAAAATGAACGTCACATTTTCGTTATCCAACTTATAACGAATGACTTATCACCGATAATGCCGGTGGAATCCACCGGCACCTGGCCATCAGGACGAACAGGAGAGGCATACCGGTGGCGCGCTCGCCGCCGGTGCCTCGGCCCAGATATCCATGCCGGGTCGACGATTGAACGGCGATGAAAGCAGCTCGCGAAACGTGGCGAGTGGACGAGTGTCGCCCTCCTCCGCTGCCTCGATCACCTGTTGCGCCAGATGGGTGCGCAGGACATAGAGCGGATTGACACGCCGCATCGCCGCCAGACGCTCGGTCTCCCCGCGGTGCTCGCAAGCCAGCCGCTGATGGTAGCGCTCGAGCCAGGGACCGAGCGCGGGGCTGTCGAACTCCTCGGCCAGTGACAGGCCACCGACCACATCCCGGTCACTCAGTGCGCGAAAACTGCGATGGAAATCGGCCCGCGAGCGCTCGAGCAGGTCGAGCCATTCGTCGATCAGTTCACCGTCGCTCTCCTGCTCGGTCTCGAGCCCGAGACGCCCCCGCATCAGGATGGCGTAGGCTGCCTGCAACGTGGGCTCGTAGCTGTCGAGCATTTCACGCAGCCGCGCCACTTCGATCAAGGGCGTCAGTGATTGCCCCAGTACGGTCAGGTTCCACAACGCCACGCCCGGCTGCTGGTCGAAGGCGTAGCGACCCGAGGCATCGGTATGGTTGGGAGTCAGATTGGACTCGAAGCGATCCATGAACGCATAGGGACCGTAGTCCAGCGTCAGTCCCAGAATCGACATGTTGTCGGTGTTCATCACCGCATGCACGAAACCGTACGCCTGCCAGCGGGCGACCAGTTCGGCGGTGCGGGTGACCACGTCCTGGAACAGCGCCTCGAGCGGCGCCTCCTCCTGGGCCAGGTCTGAGCGGTGGCGATCGATCAAGTGGCGCATCAGCCGCTCGATGTCCTCCACCCGCTGCTGCTGGTAGAGCCATTCGAAGTGACCGAATCGGACGTGACTCTCGGCCAGCCGCAGCAGGGTCGCGCCCGGCTCGACACGCTCGCGCATGACCTTCTCGCCATTGATGGCGACGGCCAACGCCTGAGTGGTGGGGATCTTGAGCCCGGTCATCGCCTCCCCGGCCAGATATTCGCGGATCGAGGAGCGCAGTACCGCGCGGCCATCGCCGAAACGCGAGTAAGGCGTCTGGCCGGCACCCTTGAGATGCAGGTCGATCGGCCCCTGCGGCGTCATCGCCTCACCCAGCAGCAACCCGCGGCCGTCGCCGAGCGCTGGGTTGTAGGTACCGAACTGGTGGCCGGTGTATTTCTGGGCCAGCGGCTCCATGCCGTCCAGCAGGCGCTCACCGCTCATCAGGGCTGTCAACCGCTCCCGATCGATATCGTCCACATCCAGCCCCAGCCGCGCGGCGCCCGCAGGGCTGACGTCGAGCAGCCGAGTGTCGCGCCAGGGGGTTGGGTTCACCCGGCTGAAGAAGTCCTGGGGAAAGCGAGACCAGACATTGTCGAAGGTCAGTGACTCGAGGGATGTCGCGCTGGCCATGGCGGCCTCCTCGGGTTGGCGGGGATTGGCTGTAGTCTAGCCCAAAAGAGCGGTCACACACGAACCGGCGCTACCCGACGATCTCTCCTCGGTAGCGCTCGCGAGGTCCGGTTCGAGTCGAGTACTCGGCCTGACGAATCAGGCCGGGCTGCCTGCCGCGAAAGGATCGTCGATGCCATGATCCCGGATCAGGTCACCGTTGGTGCGCAACAGCGACAACAGCTGCTGCTGATAGTTGGGTGACGTCGAGTAGTTGTGCAGCTTGCCGATCAGCCGCTCGGCCGAGATCGAACGGCCACTCGTGGCGAGCACCATGCGCTCCTGGCGCAGTTGGGCATAGGCACGGTGGGTGTTCAGGTTGTGCAGATAGGCACGGACGCCGTCACGCACGCTATCGAACACCTGGAAGCGCCGCGAGGTGCCGTTCTGGGCAATGCCGCAGCCGGCCGAGAAGCAGCGCATACCGAACAGATTGTTGCTCTCGCGGGCGATGCGCGAGGTCCCCCAGCCGGACTCCTCGACGGCCTGGATCACCACCATCTCCAGCGGAATGGTATTGACCCGGCTGAGCAGCTCCCGGCTCACCTGGCCCGGCTCGCAGGTCACCCCGTAGGCGTCGCACAGTCGCGCCAGACGCGCCTTCTCGTCGTCGCGCAGCGGATTGACACGGGTGCTGACCGCGAACAGCCAGTTGCGGTCGCTCTGAATGCGGGCGTTCTCGGCCTGCACCAGGGGGACCAGCATGCTCAGGAAAGCGGCCTTGCGCTTCGGGCCCGCCTTGATCTCGCCCAGATCCGGAAGCTCACTGACCGGATCCAGGGCCGGGGGGTGAACGCGAGACGTGAGCGTCGACACGGTGTGAGGGGGCGACTGAGGAGTTTTTGAGAGCGGTTCGCCATGAGCCGCTATCGAAAACGTTGCAGTGCTGAGCGTGATCCCCAGTCCCACGATGGCCACGGCGGCGTGCTGCGGTAGCTTGCGACGACTGCGCCGACGGGAGTCGACGGGGGAAAATTCAGACAAACACGATAAAAAGGAACGCGACATGCTCGCTCCTCCGTTGAAAAGAAGTCGGCAGGTTACCAGCCATTGACTGCAAACTTGAGGAAAAAAGGTGCAATTAGCCCATTTTCAGTAAAAGAATGGCCGGCCACGAAGGCCGGCCATGACACGCTACATGCGCGATGCCTGATATCGATCAGGCACTTAGCAGCAGGTTGAGGCGCTTGACGTAGGCTGCCGGATCGTCGAGGTGGCCACCCTCGGCAATGACCGCCTGATCCAGCAGGATATGGGCCAGATCGTCGAAATTGCCCCCCTCGGTACTTTCGAGTCGTGACACGAGGGCGTGTTCCGGATTGAGCTCGAGGATAGGTTTCACTTCCGGCAACGGCTGCCCGGCCGCCTCCATCATGCGACGCATCTGGAAGCCCATCTCGTGCTCCGGCAGGACCACGCAGGCCGGAGAATCGGTCAGGCGATGGGTGACCCGCACCTCCTGAACATTATCGCCCAGCACCTCCTTGACTCGCTTGACCAGTTCCTCTTTCGACTTGGCCGTCTCTTCCTGGGCCTGCTTCTCGGCTTCATCGGCCATGTCGTCGAGTTCCAGATCGCCCTTGGCGACATCGGCAAAAGACTTGCCGTCGAACTCGGTCAGATGGCTCATCAGCCACTCGTCGATGCGATCATGCAGCAGCAGGACCTCGATCCCCTTCTTGCGGAAGATCTCCAGGTGCGGGCTGTGGCTGGCCGCGTTGAAACCGTCCGCGACGATGTAATAGATCTTCTTCTGGCCCTCCTTCATGCGCTCGACGTAATCCGCCAGCGACTGGTCCTGCGTCGCACTGTCGGTATGGGTGGTCGAGAAACGCAGCAGCCCCGAGATCTTGTCGCGGTTGGCGTAATCCTCCGCCGGACCTTCCTTCAGTACGTCACCGAAGGTATTCCAGAAGGTCTGATAGGCTTCCTTGTCCTTCGACAGCTTCTTGAGCATGTCCAGCGCACGCTTGGTCAACGCCGACTTCATCGAGTCGACCTGCGGCGATTTCTGCAGCAGCTCGCGGGAGACGTTCAACGGCAGATCGCGGGAATCCAGCACGCCCTTGACGAAGCGCAGATAGAGCGGCAGGAAAGCCTCGGCATCGTCCATGATGAAGACACGCTGGACGTAGAGCTTAAGCCCGCGCACGCCGTCACGCTGGTAGAGGTCGAACGGGGCACGCTCCGGCACGTAGAGCAGGCTGGTGTACTCGAGCTTGCCTTCGACCTTGTTGTGGCTCCAGGTCAGCGGGTCGCTGAAATCGTGGGCGATATGCTTGTAGAACGCCTTGTACTCGTCGTCGCCGATCTCGGCCTTGGGTCGCACCCACAGCGCGGTCGCCTCGTTGACGGTCTCCCAACTGACCGTCTCGCTGCCTTCGATCTCGTTGCCCTCTTCGTCGCGAGCCTTCTCGACCTTGGGCATGCGCACCGGCACATCGATGTGATCCGAGTACTTGCGAACTAGATTCTTGAGCCGGAAGTCGTCGGCGAACTCCTTGGCGTCATCCTTCAGATGAAGCACGATCTCGGTACCGCGCTGGGGGTAGTCGATGTCGGCGATGGTGAACTCGCCCTCGCCTTTCGAGCGCCACTCGACCCCCTGATCGCTGTCGGCGCGGCGCGTGCGCACGACCATCTCGTCGGCGACGATGAAACCGGAGTAGAAGCCCACGCCGAACTGGCCGATCAGCTTGGCGTCTTTCTGCTTTTCGCCGGAGAGCTGCTTGAGGAAATCCGCGGTACCGCTCTTGGCGATCGTCCCCAGGTTCTTGATCACCTCGTCGCGGCTCATGCCGATACCGGTATCGCGCACGGTCACCGTGCCCGCCGCGGCGTCATGCTCGATCTCGACGCGCAACTCGGCATCACCGGCGTAGAGGCCGTCATTCTCCAGCGCCTCGTAGCGCAGCTTGTCGCAGGCGTCAGCCGAATTGGAGATCAGCTCACGCAGGAAAATCTCCCGGTTGGAGTACAGGGAGTGGATCATCAAATGGAGAAGCTGCTTGACCTCGGTCTGAAAGCCTAGCGTTTCTTCTTGAGTCGCGGTGGTCATTGATGGCCTCTTGACGGTTTTTCGTAATGAAGACGAAACGGGAAATAAAGACGAACGAAATCGGGTGCTCTGCGATATGGGGCTGGCCAGCCCCATTTCAAGCCATGCGCGCGGGAAGCGCGTTCAGTCGACGACGACCTCGTCGTCGATGCCCTTCCAGCGGCGATAGTCGCCCATCGCCCGGTCGACCCGCGTCAGCAACCAGCCGACGATGAAGACGTCATCGATTAGCCCGATGATCATCAGGAAGTCGGGGATCAGGTCCAGCGGCGACACCAGGTAGACCAGTGCCAGCGCCATCCACCCGAAAGCCGCCCACGGAATGGGGCGGTAGCGTCCACGAAGGACATCCATGCTCATGGGTCCGAAGACGCGAAAGGCGCGTCCGATCCGGGCCAAGGCGCCGCCACGCTGTCTGAGGCGGGAGAGCTGGGTCACGAAACGCCAGGGATTCATGGTCGAACCTCTAGTGATGGATGGGGGGAGAAGGCGCGATCGCCGTTACCTGGCCCTATAGATGGTCACGATTCGACCAAGATTCAACGTTGGCGTTGTGAAACGGGGCTACCCAAGTCGCTCCCCATCGGCGACGATGGTCGCCATGAGTCGACCCGGTCCTGGCGGACGGCCCGGCCGCGGCGCCGCCTCCGGCGCTGGCGAGGCTGTCGTCGGCCGCACGATCAGATCAGCCGCGTTCGACGACGAGAGCGCTTCGAAAAAAGAGAGAGACCCAATGCCCGCATTGCCCATCCGCAGACGTTGGTTCAGCTGGTGCCTGGCCGGCGCCATGGGCTTGAGCACCGGTGCCCAGGCCGTCGTGACGTCGCCAGACGTCAGCACCAATGACGACCGGATCATGAAGCAGGCGCTGGATGCCGCCCGCGACCGGCGCTGGGACGATATCGACCAGGCCGCCATACAGGACCATGTACTGGCCGGTTACGTGGAGTACCACCGGCTTCGTGCCCGGCTCGCCACTGCGTCTGCGGCGGAGGTCAACGACTTCATCGTTCGCCAATGCGACTCCCCGCTGGCGGACTGGATGCGCGGCGCCGCCCAGACCCGTTTCGGCCAGTTGGGACGCTTCGACGACCTGCTGGCGATCAGCGATGGCGAGCCCTCCGCGACCATCCGTCAGTGCTACTACTACACCGCGCTTCTCGACCGCGATCCGGCCGAGGCCGCGGCGGGCGGGGAGAAGCTGTGGCACGTCGGCGCCTCCCAGCCCGAGGCCTGCGACACTCTGTTCTCGACGCTTCAGCAGCGCGGCGTGCTGACCGACGAGGACACCTGGGAGCGCATGATGCTGGCGTGGGAGAACGGTCAGGACGGGCTGGTCACCTACCTCGAGCGCGGCCTGGACGACAGTTGG
This sequence comes from Salinicola lusitanus, assembly GCF_003206045.1. Taxonomy (GTDB): domain Bacteria; phylum Pseudomonadota; class Gammaproteobacteria; order Pseudomonadales; family Halomonadaceae; genus Salinicola; species Salinicola lusitanus. The sequence goes on along the minus strand of NZ_PZJM01000006.1, from coordinate 262,152 downwards.
CAGCGCGCCATCGACAGCTTCGATAGCGTCCGCGGCAATTATGCCGGGGTGACCCGGGTTCCGCTGGACCTGGGGCCTGACGGCGAGGCCAGCGGAGCCCTGATCGCCGCCGCCATGCACGGCCTGACGCGCGCCGATACCGAAGCCTCGCTGGAGGCCTGGCGCAAGATTGCGCCCCATGTGTCGCTCAGCGAGGAGCGACGTCACCGGATAGAGCACGACCTGGCGTTCTACTCCATGGTTCGCGACGTCGACAACAACCAGGGCTGGGTCGACACGACGCTACCGCGTCTCGCGGACGCCGATCTGATCGAGCTGCGCATTCGCAATGCGGTCACCGAAGGCAATTGGCCCAATGTCGCGCGCTGGAGCGAAGCGCTCCCGCCCGACGTACGGGCGGAGGCCCATTGGCAGTACTGGCTCGGACGCGCCAGCGAGGCGATGGGAGACGAGGCCAAGGCGCGCCAGGCCTACCAGCTGGCCGCACAGGATCGTAGCTTTTTCGGCTTTGCCGCCGCCGATCGCCTGGGGCAGCCCTATCAGCTGCAGATGGCCAATACCCAGGTCTCGACGTTACAGCAGGAACTGACGGGCATGCTGCCGGTGGTGAAGCGCACCGAGGCGCTGATGCGCATCGGCGAAGAGGGCCTGGCGCGTAGCGAGTGGTATACCGCCGCCGCTCGCGACACACCGGACCAGGCCGAGGCACTGGCCGACTACGCGATTCGTCAGGGCTGGTTCGGCATGGCGATACAGACCACCATTGCCGCGAAACAGTGGGACGCTCTGCCCTGGCGCTTTCCGGCGGCCTATCGCGACTCGTTCATCAAGTGGGGCGAGCTCAACCAGGTCGACCCCTACCTGCTGATGGGTATCGCCAGGCGCGAGAGTGCCTTCAACCCGCAGGCGACATCCCCGGTGGGAGCGCGCGGGCTGATGCAGCTGATGCCGGGCACCGCCGACCATGTCGCCCGTAATCTCGGCATCAGCGCCCCCAGCACCTCGGAGCTGTTCGAGCCTCAGATCAACATCCGCCTGGGCAGCACCTACATCCATTCGATGCTGGAGCGCTATCGCGGCAACCGGATCGCGGCGACGGCGGCCTACAACGCCGGCCCCCAGCGCGTGGATCGATGGCTGACCAGTGCGCCGCGTGAATTCGACCGCTTCGTCGAGAGCATCCCTTTCCGGGAGACCCGGGATTACGTGCAGGCCGTGCTGGCCTACCGGGTCATCTTCGAGAGCCTGGCCAAACAGGGCGATACCCAGGGCGTCGCCATGCTCTCCCAGGCCGAGCGCCAGGGGAATTACGATCCCACCCTGATCGCCCGAAACTGACTCGGTCTCAATCGCTCGACGCAACGCCCTTAACGCCCGGAAATGGAGTGCCAGTTCCGGGCGTACGGGGCGAGTCGGGTCGAACGGGCCAGGAGCGCGAACCGATCAGATCAGCCAGAGACCGAGGCCGACGCCCCCGGCCACGGTGATGGCGAGGCCGATCAGCATCATCAGTCCGTCCCCGGCGGTCAGGCCTAGCGCCATGATGACGATCGCCAGTGCGGGGATGGCAGCGGCGAACGGCAGCAACTCCAGTGGCATCATCCCAAGCCCCAGCACCACCATCAGCAGCGCCAGCAGGCGCTGGGTCACGTCCCCCATCAGCCAGGACAGCCTAGGCGCGAGGAATCGATCGATTCTCCGCGTCCAGGGCCTGACGCGCTGGGTGACGCGATGCCACCGTTCGTGGCTGATGCCGCGTTCGGCCAGGGTGCCCGGTAGCCACGGGCTCCTGCGCCCGAAAACCAGTTGGATCGCCATCAGCGCAATGAAAATGCCGCAGAGACTCGGCACCCCTGGCACGCCACCGGTGGGCAGCAATGCAATCAGCGCCGGCAGCAACACCACGGGACCGAACCCGCGGGCATTGAAGGTATCGACGATATCCTGCAGCGTTATCGTCTCATCCTCGACCTGCTGGTCGAGTGTCTCGAGAATATCGGTGAGCTTCATCCGCTCCGACATACGTCACCTCCCTGTAACGTCATGACTAGCATCCTGATAACGGGCCTGTGAACGACGCGCTCAAAGGCCGCGGCGGGCATGCTTCAACGAGATCTGATCGTTGAGCGTCCAGAAGTCGTAGAGAACGCCGATCAGGAACAAGCCGCCGGTCAACAGGTAGATCAACCCGGTGATCCACTTCCCCATGTACATCCGATGAATGCCGAAGATCCCCAGGAACGTCAGCAGGATCCACGCCAGGGTGTAACTGGTCGGGCCAGCCCGGAAACGCAGGTCCGCCTGGCGGTCCATGCTCGGGATCAGGAACAGGTCGATCAGCCAGCCGATCCCGAACAGCCCCAGCGTTAGAAACCAGATCGTGCCGGTGACGGGTTTGCCGTAGTAGAACCGGTGGGCTCCGGTGAACCCGAAGATCCACAGCAGATACCCGATGACCTTGCTGTGCGTGTCGTTGAGACTCAAACCGTGTTGTGCCACGCGCGTTGCTCCTGACTCGTTTGATGTGTGAAAACCGCTGGCCGGCGCCGGCTTGCCGCGCTGACGCGCCCCGCGAGCAGCGGGCGACAGCTTACCCAAGGTCGCCGACACGATACATAGTGGCGTTTCGAGATGCTGGCCCGGCCACGGCAAGGTCCGCAATATCTGCTGCGATCGCGACGCCCGAGAGACAAATCCACCGTCGCTGACGGCAAATCCCGAATGCTTCTCGCCTGTAACGGCGCCTGTCGGGACGAGCGTGACCGTTTTCTGTCAATCTTCTTAAAAAGGGTTAATAAAATCATACCGTGTGACGCGATCAGCCCAGAAAAAAGGCGTTGGCAGGCTGTAGACGCGCATAAATTTTCCATCTATGGTTTGTGAGCGGGGCATGGGAAACGGTGCTACCAAAGTCAAGCCTTCAGACGCTTGACCAGGTATATCCCCCAATGCAACATCCGTTGCGTAGGTTTGCAGGTAGAATGTCGTCAGTTGTTAGTCGATCTCGTCCAACTCCTAGTGCGCATTCCCCCCTAGTCTGACCACGCATTTCGGGCATCCCCCGGGAGGCTCGGGTACATCACTATGCAAGTTAAGGATATCGACAATGGCAACTGGCACTGTCAAATGGTTTAACGACACCAAAGGCTACGGTTTCATCTCTCCCGATGACGGCGGCGATGATCTGTTCGCGCACTTCTCCGAAATTCAGGCAGAAGGCTTCAAAACTCTGCAGGACGGCCAGAAGGTTACCTTCGACGTCACTCAGGGCAAGAAAGGCCTTCAGGCCGCCAACATCAAGGTCGCTGGCTAACACCGGCGAAAGGTTCCAGACGCAGGGATCGATTCCAAGCGTTTCACCGCCTTGAGCAAAGCCCACCGGATGGTGGGCTTTTTAGTGGGCGCGTCGAAAGCTCACACGCCCCGGCCCATCAGGGCTCGCCGATATCTTCGTGCCAGACCTCCGGATGGACGGCGATGAACTGTGACATCAACTCCCGGCACACCGGATCGTCGAGGACCTCGACTGCAACCCCACGCTCTCTGAGCAACGCCTCTTCGCCCATGAAGGTTCGATTCTCGCCGACGACGATCCTGGGTATGCCGTAGAGCAGGATCGCGCCGCTGCACATCGAGCATGGCGACAAGGTCGTGTAGAGCGTCGAATCCCGATAGACAGAAGCCGGGAGGCGACCTGCATTCTCCAAGGCATCCATCTCGCCGTGAAGAATGGCACTCCCCCGCTGCTGGCGCTGATTGTGCCCTCGCCCGATGATCTCACCCCGGTGGACCAGGACAGACCCGATCGGCACGCCCCCCTCGTCGAGACTGCGCCTCGCCTGTTCGACCGCCGCCTGCATGAATTCATCCACGTCGAGCTCTCCTCTAGCACGTTGATCGGATTGTGACGCCGTCCTGTCGCGGGCCGGTATCAACCGGCACGACGCAGCAAGGGGCAGTCTTCGGGAACCACCAGCGGTAAGGCCTCGCGATCGAGCGAGGCCCGGAAGTGCTCGTACCGCCGTGGCTCACCATCGAGATTGAGAGGGAAAGCGCCGTCGCTATCGAACTCGACCCATGGCACACGAAGATAGCGCACGAACTCCCCATCCTGCGGGAGGTTCTCGAGTTCATCGATGATGCGCTTCAACTCGCCCAACGAGTTGAAGTGACGCACGAACAGCAGTTCGAGCAGACCATCGTCCAATCTCGCGGAAGGCGCCAGGCGTTGCCCTCCACCGGCCTGGCATCCGTTACCGATGGCCAGCATGAAGAGCGGAACCCGCGCTTCCCCCTCCGGCCAGCGCATGTGACCTTCGAAGGGCTGGTAATTCCACGCTTTCAACATGCCCATCAGCGAGTAGGCACCGCCACCCAGCAGTCTCTTCAATCCTACCGGCGTGGAAGTCGTGATCTCGGCACCGAACCCGCCGGACGCCACATTGACGAAGGCCTCGTCATCGAGCTTGCCGACATCCACCTGCCGGACGCTGCCGGTCAGGGCCAGCTTCAAGGCGTCACGCGGACCCATCGGCAGGTTCAGGCCGTGGGCGAAGTCGTTGGCGCTGCCCAGCGGCAGGATGCCGAGAGCCGGGCGACGCTCCGGAGGCTGGCGCATCAGCCCGGCGACGATCTCGTTGATCGAGCCATCGCCACCGCCGGCGATGATTCTCGCGGCGCCACCCGCTACCGCGGCATCCACCATCCAGACGCCATCGCCACCCTCCCAGGTGACCCGAACCTGAAGATCGTGACCTTGACGGCGAAGCTCCTCGACCGCGTCGCGAATCTCGGGCTGCTGGGCCGATTTACCGTTGAGTATCAACCATGTGCTTTCCTTGCCATGACTGGCCATACCTGTCTCGTCCTTTCCCGGGGCCGGTCGATTCATCTCGGCCGTGCCGTGAAATCTTGCGCTGTCGATACGACGAACCCGCTCATTCTAGCGCGTTGGCGCCATACCGATATTCGACGTGTTAAACCTCGCGCCAACGCGGCGGCGTCCCGCACCACGCCGACGCTCCCGAAGGCGAGGCAAACGCCGCCACCGATCGGGTCACTCGCCGGCGGTGGTGGCGTCCGCCAATCTTCTTCCGACCACCCACAACGCCAAACCGCCACCACAACATATCAGTGCCAACGACGTCTGCGGTGCCAGCGGCGTGATCAGCAACAGGGTTGCCATCGACGCGCCACCGCCCAGTTGAATGGCGCCCAGCAATGCTGCCGCGGTCCCCGCCCGTAGAGGGAACGGCTCCAGCGCCAGGCTCGCCGCAGCCCCCAGCACCATCGAGAATCCCACCGACAGCAGCGCCACGGGGCCCATGAAGGTGAGTACGGAAACCGGCAACCCCCAGTACAGGCCGGCGATCAGGGCGCCCCCGCCCACGACGACGACCAGCCCCCGCTGCACGGTCGGCCTGCGCCCCCAGCGTGCCATCAACCGGGGCACGACGAAGAACGCCACGGTACTGACCAGGGCATTGCCACCAAACCAGAGGCTGAAGACCCATTCCGGCTGCCGCAGCCGGTCCATCATCACCACCGGCGCTGCGGACACATAAACCAGAATGGCGGCCATCATCGTGCTGACGAGAATGGCATAGTAGAGAAACCGCCGATGGAACAGTACCGGGCGATAGCGCGACCAGCGATAGAGACGCCGTTCGATCAGCGTGTCATGGGGCCGTGTCTCCCCGAATCGCCAGCAGGCTCCCAGCCACAACAGCCCCGCGAACCCGGTCATGAAGGCAAAGTTGCTCCGCCACCCCAGCCATACTGTCAGGGCCCCGCCCAGTACCGGCGCCAGTGAGGGCACCAGCGTCAGCGAACCGTTGAGATAACTGTAGAGCTTGGCGCCCTCGATGGGAGGATAGCTGTCACGCACTGCCGCAAAGGCCACCGTGACGGAGGCGCAGGCCCCAAACCCCTGGAGCACGCGGGAAGCGTAGAGCATCTCTATCGACACGGCCGACATACCGATCAACGCCGCGACCATGTAGATGGCAGCTCCCCCCAGCAGCACCGGGCGGCGCCCGAAACGGTCGGTCAGCGGGCCGACCATGAGCTGCCCGACACCGACGCTCATCAGGAACAGAGTGATGGTCAACTGCATCGCCGCGTAGGAACGCTCGAATTCCGCCGCCATCGCGGTCAGTGCCGGCAGGTAGATGTCGATCGCCAGTGGCGACAGCATGACCGCGCCCATCAATATCCAGAAAGCCGGACGTCCTTGTTGCTGCATGACTGCCTCACCACCATTCAGGAGCGCCTACTCTATCGATTGACGGGGGAATGACAACCATTCTCGATATCAATCCCCAGTCGGAGAGAGCTGGAACTCCAGCAGCCGATCATGCTCTCGAAGATCGGCGGCCAGCGGCGGGATGTACTTACGGTCATGCGTGCGCAACATCAGGCGGTACTCGAACTGCCGGCCATCGTCGCGCGTCCGGTAGCTCAGGCTCTCGACCCTGAATCGGTGAGACGCCATCAGGTCATGGATCTGCGTTTCGGACATCACGCTACCACTGTCGAAACGCAGGATGCAGCGGGCAAAGATCCGACTGGGCATACGCCCCTCCACCACCCGGAAAAGGGAGAGTGTCAGCAAGGTGACCACTGTCGCCACCACGGCCGGAAACAGAAAGCCGATGCCATAGAGAATGCCCAACGTGGATGTGACCCAGATCGAGGCGGCCGTGGTCAATCCCCGGACCGTCAATCCCTCCTTGAAGATCACGCCGGCGCCCAGGAACCCGATCCCGGTCATGATCCCTTGAGCCATCCGGGTGGGATCGGTGCGAACGGTCGCTTCCGGAACGTTGGTGCCCAGCCACTGCAACTGATAGACCGTGACCATCATCAGCAGGGCCGACGACACGCAGACCAGCGCATGGGTGCGAAAGCCCGCCGGCCGCCCATGAAAGGTCCGCTCCAGTCCGATCAGGCTTCCCGCCAGCCAGGCCAATCCCAAGTGAATCAACATTGTCCAGGATTCCGGCGACATACTTGGCTATCTCCCTGTCGTGTTTACGACTATCGTTCAAGCATAGCGGCTGTGACCGGCCACCGCAGAAGACTCGGCGGTATTTGCCGTACCCGCGCCTTGCCACTTTTCAGCCATGAAGGAACGAACGCTTGAGCAAACGCCACAATCTCACCCCGCCCAGCCGTGTGCAAAAAGACGAGGAAGAACACGACCTTCAGCTCAACGACGAGGAACTGCCCTCACGCGCCGCCGCCGTACACGAATCAATCAGGGAGGAGGGAGAAACGGAGTTGAGCCGGACGGTCTCGGCGCTGCTCTGGTCCGCCATCGCCGCGGGCCTGTCGATGAGCTTCTCGATGCTGGCGAAGGGCCTGTTGCGCGCGCATCTGCCGGAAAACGACGTCGGCTTCCTGGTCGAGTCGCTGGGCTATACGGTGGGGTTCCTGGTCGTCATCCTGGCGCGCCAGCAGCTCTTCACCGAAAATACCGTGACGGCAGTGCTTCCCGTGATGAGCCAGCCCCGGCTCGGCAAGTTCATGTGCCTGCTCCGGCTGTGGGGCGTGGTGCTGATCGGCAACCTGGTCGGTGTCGCCGTCTCCGCCTGGGCCATCCTGGCGCTGCCGATCTTCTCGCTGGAGACCCACGAGGCGTTTCTGACCCTGGGCGAACATATTCTCGAGAACACGCCGATGCAGATGTTCGCCAAGGGCATCGTGGCCGGGTGGATGATCGCGACAATGGTCTGGCTGCTGCCCAGCGCGGGAAGCGCCAAGATCTGGGTCATCCTGATCGTGACCTACCTCGTCGCGATCGGCGAGTTCACCCATATCATCGTCGGCTCCACCGAGGTGATGTACCTGGTCTTCTCCGGCCATGCCGACTGGTCGGAATATCTCTTCCATTTCGGCTTCCCGACCCTGCTCGGCAATGTGGTCGGAGGCACCTTCATCTTCGCCCTGATCAGCCACGCCCAGATCCGCAGCGATAGCGATCGCTGAAGCCTGAGTGTGGAAATACCGCGGGCGTCCCGGCGCCCGCCTTGCACTTCAAGGCCGCCGGTCGATTCAAGTCCTGCCGCCCGCTCGCCGATACAGGCCTAGGGCCTGCTCACGCGATACGCCGCGAGCCGCGTTGCCGCGACAAATGCGTCAAGGCAAGGCGCGAGACGCCGATAAGGATCGTTTCCCTATCCAGCCACGCATCGAAGCCTGGGCGTATTTGACGCGCAGCCCGGAGGGACGGGGCGCGTGGGGGACAGGCCCAACAATCCTCGAGCCCACATCGAGTCACGAACAGCGAACGGGAACATTGCATTCATGTCATTCAGGACCTGGGCCATAGTCTGTGGCGCGGCCGCACTCTCCGGCTGCTTCGGCGTCAATACCTCCCAGGCCCCGCTGGCCACCACCTACCCGGCGACCACCCAGCAGCGCATGCAGGCCGCCTATCATTGGGAGGTACTGGCGCAGCACGAGGCCCGGGCCATCATGGCCGACCGTCGGCTCGACCGGCGCGCGCTTTATATCAAGCCCCCCGAGACCGAAACCGCCTTCAGTCGCGGCTTTCGCTCGTTGCTGACCAGCGAACTGGTGAAACAGGGCGCCACGGTCAGAACCAGCGATCTCGGCGCAGCCACCGTCACCTTCGATGTGCAGGTCGTGGCGCACCGGGATCGCCAGCCGATCCGCCCACCCCAGGGCGCGTTGACCGCACTGGCAGCGGGCATCGCGGTGGCGACGATACCGTTCAACCACTGGCGCGAGCCCGCGCTGGCGCTGATCCCCGCCGCCGGGCTGGTCGACCTGTTCAGCGGCAGCTGGACGTCTGAGAGCGACGAGGAGGTGATCATCACGGTTCAGGCCGACGAGTATCAGACCCTGCTCTACTCCTCCTCCAACCTCTACTACATCAATCCCGGCGATAGCGGCCAGTACGGCCAAGCGTCGGCTGCCGGCCAGCTCAAGGTATCGTCGCAATGGTAAGCCAAAGCAGAGAGAGTTCCGCGATGTCCCTATCTTGCCGCGCTCGGCGTTGGCTGCTCGTGCTGCTGGTGGCGGCACTGGCGGGCTGCTCGGCGCTCGCCCCCAACGCCCCCCCTCATCAGCCGACTACCCTGGAGCGGGTCGACGCAGCGGCCAAGTCCTTGGTCGAGAATAGTCGGGGGCGGCTCGATGACAGCGCGCCGCTGGTCGCCACCACTTTCGTCGACGTCGACCACCTCGGGCAATCCTCGACCCTGGGCCGCACCTTGAGCGAAATGTTCGTCTCACGGCTGGTCGAGTCGGGCGTGCCAGTGATCGAGGTCAAGCTGCGCAATAGCCTCTACATCGAGGAGAATACCGGCGAGCTGATCCTGTCGCGTAACGTGCAGCGGCTGAGTCAGGATTACGACGCCAGCGCGGTGCTGGTGGGCACCTACGCCCGGGCCCAGGACCGGCTGTTCGTCAATGTCCGGGTGGTGCGTATCGCCGATCGCGCCATCCTCGGCGCGACCAGCTTCGAGCTGCCGCTCAACAATGATCTACGCACGCTGCTGCCGCCCAGCTACCCCTGAATCAGGCCGATGGCACCAGAGTGGCAAACGCAGAAGGGCGCCCAGTGGGCGCCCTTCTCGTCTTGCGACGTGGGTGTCGGTGACGCTCAGTCGACGGTGGTCGCACGCGAATCGCTTGCCTGCGACTCCCGTTGCGCTCCGGCCAGGTTGATCCCGGAGAGGATCGCCTTGAGCGAAGCACTGACGGTGTCGCTGTCCTCGGCGACGGCGCAGACGCGCTGCCCGTCGACATTGAGCTGGACGAACGCAATGGCGTTGGCCTCGCTGTCGCCCCCCAGCGAGTGCTCGGCGTAGTCGATGATGCCGACACTGACGCCGGAATGCTTCTGCCACGCGTCGGTGAAGGAGGACATCGCGCCGTTGCCCTTGCCGGAGAGACGCAGCGTCTCGGCGCCCTGCCACAGGGTCACCTCGATGCCTTCGTCCTGCCCTTTGGAGAGACGATAGTCGGCCAGCGACAACGGTGATTCGCTGGTGAACCGGTCGAACATGACCTGGCGGATGATTTCGCTGGAGAGTTCGCTGGCCCGCTTCTCGCTCTCCTGCTGCACGTAAGGCGCCAGCGCCAGCATCATCCAGCGCGGCAGGCTGATGCCGTAGTCGCGCTCGAGCAGGAACGCCATGCCGCCCTTGCCGGACTGGCTGTTGACCCGGATCACTGCCTGGTAGTCGCGACCAATGTCATGGGGGTCGATCGGCAGATAGGCCACCTGCCACGGCTCATCCGGTTTCTGCTTCTTGAGCGATTTGCGGATCGCATCCTGATGACTGCCGGAGAAGGCGGTGTAGACCATCTCGCCGACCCAGGGATGGCGGGGGTGAATCGGGATGTTGGTGCACTCGTTGACCACTTCGATGATTTCGTCCGGCCGCGACAGGTCGAGTTCCGGATCGATCCCCTGGCTGTAGAGGTTCATCGCCAGAGTGACGATATCCATGTTGCCGGTACGCTCGCCGTTGCCCAGCAGTGTACCTTCGACGCGCTCGGCACCGGCCAGCAATGCCAGTTCCGCGGAGGCGACCGCCCCGCCGCGATCGTTGTGGGTATGAATCGAGATGATGACGCTGTCGCGATTCTTGATGTGCTGGCAGAAATACTCGATCTGATCGGCGTGATGGTGCGGCCCCGCCACTTCGACCGTGGTCGGCAGGTTGAGAATGCACTTGCGACTCGGGGTCGGTTGCCAGACGTCCATGACCGCTTCGCAGATGCGCAGCGAGAAGTCGATCTCGGTGCTGGAAAAGCTCTCGGGGGTGTACTCGAACCGCCAGTCCACGTCCGGGTAGCGCTCGGCATAGGTCTTGACCCAGGTCGCCCCCTGCACCGCGATATCGACGATGCCATCGCGATCCATCTCGAACACCCGCTCGCGCTGCACGGTCGAGGTCGAGTTATAGAGGTGGACGATGGCGCGCTTGGCACCGACCAGCGACTCGAAAGTCTTCTCGATCAGATGCTCGCGACACTGCACCAACACGGCAATGGTAACGTCATCGGGGATCTGCTCATCCTCGATCAACCAGCGAACGAAGTCGTAGTCGGGCTGGCTCGCCGACGGAAACCCCACCATGACTTCCTTGATCCCCACCTTGACGATCTGATGCCAGAACCGCTTCTTCTGCTCGACGCTCATCGGTTCCAGTAGTGCCTGATTGCCATCGCGCAGGTCTTCGCTGACCCAGATCGGAGCGTGATCGAGATCACGATCCGGCCACTGGCGGTCGAAGGCGGGTACCCGGGGAGCCGGGCGATACTTGCGATGATCGAAGGCAGACATGGCAACCATCCTGACGAGATAAAAGAGCCGACGGATTGTAGGGCGCGCCGTTGGGGCGAGCCCCGCTGTTGAGCCACCGCGGATCGCGGCGGAAACGGGGGCCGGACCCCGGGTGCGGGAACCGGCCCGAAGCTGCTTGTGGCAGCAGAGACAGTGTAAGTCTTTTGTGCCGACAGGACATTGCGAAGATCGATCTTTCTCGCCGTCGGATGGCATAATCTGCCAATCAAAACAAAACAAGAGACAGATATTGCCAATGAACCCCTCACAGCCTCTTACCCTCGATCGCTACGACCGGCGCATTCTCGAGCTGATCCAGCAGGAAGGCCGGATCAGCAATCAGGAACTGGCCGAGCGCATCGGGCTCTCGCCCTCGCCCTGCCTGCGCCGCCTGCGCGCGCTGGAGGAGAGCGGCCTGATCCTCGGTTACCGCGCCCTGGTCGACGCACGGCAACTGGGCTACCGGCTGATGGCGCTGGTTCACATCTCCATGGATCGCCACACCCCGGAGCGCTTCGCCAACTTCGAGCGCCAGGTGGCGGCGCTGCCCCAGGTACAGGAGTGCCTGATGATCACCGGCCAGGAGGTCGACTATCAGCTCAAGATCCGGGTCGAGGACATGGACGACTATCAGCAGCTTCTGCTGCAGCACATCACGCCGATCGAGGGCGTCTCCGGCGTCCACTCCAACTTCGTGCTGCGTCCGGTGTTCGAAAATCGCGGCGTGCCGGTGGCGCCCTGACCGCATATCTGACACTGACAAAAGCGCTCCCGCGCCCCGCCTGGCTACCCCGGCATCGGGCGTGCTGGAATGTCGTGACCGCCGTCTCACGCGGTACGCGACTTCGGCCATGTCTGAAAAGTACTACGCTTGCCCATACGGCGTTAGAAATCGGCTCACTGAACATCGTTCGGAATGTCCGAAGGGCGAGCGGAGCGAGTCACATGCTCATTTAAACCGCGTAGACTGGCACGCCAGCCCGGTCCGTTCTCTCGCCACTTTTGCCTTGGCTATGCGCCCCCGGTCTTGCCTTCGCTCGTCGAGTCTTCAGGCAAAGCCCGGACCATACTCATGCATGACAACGCGCCATCGATCACCACACAGGAAAATGCCATGTCTCTTCGCCGTACCCTGCTCGCCTCGCTGCTGCCCCTGGCCGCCGCCATCCTGACGCCGGCGCAGGCTCAGCAGCCGAGCGCACCGCAGGTCGATACCCAACAGTTCCAATCCTGGGAAGTGGGCTGCCCCAAGGGCGGTGAGCGCCAGAGCTGCGTGATGAGCCAGATGGTCAGCAACCCCGACAGCAACGAACCGCTGATGCGTGCCATGGTCGGTCATCCGGCCCAGGCCGACGGTCCGGTCATGGTCTTCCTGCTGCCGCTGGGCGTGCGCCTGGCGCCGGGTATCCAGCTGCAGGTGGACGCCAACGAGCCGGTGGGCATGCCCTACCAGGTCTGCCTGCAGCAAGGCTGCCGTGCCAATCTGGCGCTGTCGCCGCAGTTGCTCGCCCAGCTGCGCGGCGGCAACAAGGCCACGGTCAGCGCCATCGCTCCCGATGGCAAGCGGCTGGACTTGGATCTGTCGCTGATGGGCTTCACCAGCGCCAGCCAGCGCATCGCCCCGCAGTAAATTCCCCAGCCCACGCGCCCGAGATGCCCAGGGCGGCGCCGGCGGGTCGATCCCGGCGGCGTACTGCCGGGCGCCGGTCGCGTGCGGCCCCTCATTAGACGATTGCGCAATTGTGGAGATACTGCCGGCGGGTTAAGACTTTGCATGCAAAGTGCATCTTATCGATAACAGAACCCGTCTAGCGAGGTCACAATGAGCCGATCAAGGGCGTCCCGCCATCTTACTCCGCTGCTGTTCGCCGCCGTTCTGGCCTCGCCACTGGCATGGGCGGAGTATCCCGAAAAGCCGATTACCCTGATCGTTCCCTGGGCGGCCGGCGGCGGCACCGACGCCACGGCTCGCATCATCGCCTCGTCGCTGGAAGAACAGCTCGGGCAGACGATCAACGTGGTCAACCGGACCGGGGGCAGCGGCGTGGTCGGTCACACCGCCATCGCCAACGCCCGACCAGATGGCTACACCCTGGGCCTGGCCACCGTCGAGGTCGCGATGATGCATTGGCAAGGGCTGACCGACCTCACCTATCAGGACTTCACCCCCATCGCCCAGATCAACTTCGACTCCGCCAGCCTTTCGGTCGCCGAGGACTCTCCGTTCGACAATCTCGAAGCGTTCGTGACCCAGGTCAAAGATAACCCCAAGGGTACCTATACCGCATCGGGCACCGGCCTGGGCGGTATCTGGCACGTCGCGCTCAACGGCTTCCTGATGGATCAGGGCATCGCCGCCGGCAAGATCACCTGGATCCCCAGCCAGGGCTCCGCACCGGCCATGACAGAGCTGGCCTCCGGCAGCATCGACGTGGTCGCCTCGTCGCTTCCCGAGGCGAGATCGATGATCGATGCCGGCGAGCTCCGAAGCCTCGGTGTCATGACACCGGAAAGACTGGAAGGCTTTCCCGATGTGCCGACCTTCGAGGAACAGATCGGCAGTGATTTCACCCTGGGCGCGTGGCGTGGCATCGTCGGTCCCAAGGGGATGAGTGAAGATGTCGTGGCCACGCTCGAGGATGCGCTGAAGAAAGCCTACGACAGCGATGCCTATCAGAGCTTCATGGCCAGGCAGGGTTATGGCGTGGTGTGGCGAGACGCCGATGGCTTCGAGCAGCTGATGGCGGAGGATGACCAGAAATTTGGCAAGATCATGGGCGAGATGGGTCTGACCCATTAGACGGTGCCCGATACCCTGCACTCGATAACCGATCGGGCCGGCGTCGTGACGATACCGGCTCGTCGTCATTTCTCGTCTCAGCTACTCAAGAGGTCACCTGCATGGAGCTGCCGCAGAATCCGTTCCGACGCTCGCTCGACGGTAATACGCGCTATGGCTGCTGGGCCGGCTTCGGTACCGGCTACGCCACCGAGATTCTCGCCACCACCGGATTCGACTGGCTGTTGATCGATGGTGAACACGCGCCCAATACGGTCCCGTCCATCCTGTCGCAGCTGCAGGCCGTGGCGCCCTACCCTAGCGCGCCGGTCGTGCGTACCGTCAACCACGACCCTGCCCTGATCAAACAGTTGCTCGACATTGGTGCCCAGACGTTGATGATCCCGATGGTCGATGCGGCCGAGCAGGCCACCAGACTGGTCGCCGCGACCCGTTACCCGCCGCACGGCTTTCGGGGCGTCGGTGGCGGTCTGACCCGTGCTACCCGGTGGGACGGCGTCGAGAATTACCTGGCCCGAGCCCATGAGGAACTTTGCCTGATAGTCCAGGTGGAGTCGCGAACCGGCGTCGACAACGCCGAAGCGATAGCGAAAACCGAAGGCGTCGATGCCGTTTTCGTCGGCCCCGTGGACCTCTCCACCGGGGTCGGCCATGCCGGCAATCCGAACCATCCCGACGTGCAGGCGATGATCCGTCGTACCCTCGAGGCCACCCACGCCGCCGGCAAGGCCGCCGGCATCCTGGCGCCCGCCGAGGCGGATGCCAAACGGTATGCGCAATGGGGTTTCGACTTCATCGCCGTGGGTATCGATATCAGCCTGCTGCACCAGGCTGCCATCGAGACGATTTCGCGCTACAAGTCCGATATCCCTCGGCCGAAATCGAGTCTCGGCTACTGAGCCCCCGCCCTGGATGGTGGTTGCCAGCACAAGCGAATCATCGAAAAAGCCCCGGCCACATCCTGTGACCGGGGCTTGGCTAAGCCACTCGTTCTCCGCAATATCGACATATCACGGTCTTGTTGGTGAGGGACTCGACGCCCGGCAATGCTTCCGCTGCCCGCGTAACGTCCGCCACCTTCCGCTGCCCTGCGGCACGCTCGATATCGCCAAGAACGCGATCCTTCACCTTCGCTTTCTCGTCAAAGGTCGGGAAGGCCGACACGATCTCGTTCTCGAATCGGCGCAGACCGATATCCTTGAGCATGTGGTCGTTCAACCCACTCAGGGCCTTCAAGTCGTGCCGATATTGACGGCTCGCGGCGAGATGCTGCAACAATGCTTTGAAAATGCTTGAAAACTTCATGTCCCCGATCTCCAGGCTGGCGGAGGCCGGACACGAATCGCAGTAAAAAGGCGGGGACTTTCGTCGTCTTTCGGCCGCGATAGGTGTCGCGGCCGATGATGAAATTCAATCCAGGGCGCGCGACCGACAACGTGCTCGCATACCGCGCAGACGCGCGATATTGAAGGACGTTGACCAGGTCAGGCGATGGGAATTCATCACGATTTCCGAATATGAATGGAAGCGTTTCGATAACGTCATTCGCTATCGAATTACCGAAAGCAATAATCTTATTCCCTTCGGTCATTTGATTAAAAACGAGGCCTCTACCGGCGTCAACCGGAAAAAACGAAATAGGGAGAACTTCTTCGAGCCCGCTGGGATGAGAACTCGAGGCCAGAAAAGCGAGAGTGCCGCGATCACGCCGGAGTTATGTGGCGTGGAGAACCGGGATCGATCGACAACGCTATGGTTCGGCAAGACCCGAAACGCCCGGCGCGCACAGCACAGCGCACGTCGAGCGAAGGCTTCAGGCATAGGTGTTGATTTGTGTTCCCACACTGCCAGAGGATGCCAGCTCCGGCGACGGCGCCACCGAGGACATCAACTGCGCGATGTGTGATGCCTGCCCATCCAGCGACTGCTTCAACAGACTATTCTGCGCTTGCTGGTCCTGATTGAAGTTCTGTAGCGCCAGCGCCGTACCGACGGCGGCATTGACTGCAGTATCCATCACAAACTCCTCGATCCGAAGAAAGGCCACGCTTCCATGGCACTCTCGGTTTCTCGATTTTTCGGTCCATCCATCGGTCTATCGGCGCGACGCCCCACCGACTTTAGCCATCCGACGCGAGCAGAAACCGCAGCCAGGCTCTCCTGTAGAGAAAATCACCACGCTATCGGCTACGCTTGACCGCGCAATTCCAACCCGGTCAAGCGTTTACCGTCCGAAGGATATTTCGATGCCCAGACTCTCGTTGACCCTCGCCCTCACCCTCACCCTCTGTGCCGGCGTTGCCTTGAGCGCCTGCCAGCAGCGTGACGTTTCGAATCAGCATACCGACGCTGCCAGGGAGACCTTCCAAGCGGCGAATTACCCGCTCGAGGTGCGATACGACGCCTCGCTGATACGCATCGATGGCGAGGTCTCCAACTATTTCGACAACGGCGGCTGGCAACTGTCGAAGGACGCCCCCGGAGATCGCCTGATCCTGCTGAAACTCCCCGAATCCGACGACGTGGCGACCGCCCTGTGGCGCCTGGGCGCAAGCCGCGACGCCAAGGCTGTGGCCAACTGCCTGAGCCTGCCCGTCAATGCTCAGGCAATGCCCTCGAAGACCACCCTGGCGGGAGAGGCGTTTACCGGCTTCACCCTCGGAGACGCCGGCATGAGCCACTTCCAGAACGTCGAAGGCTATCGCGCCGTGGTCAACGATACCTGCTACGCCATCGACCTGATCGTGCAGGGAACCAACGGCGAGGTTTACGATCCGCCTCGACAGCCGCCGTTCTCCAGCGACGAGGCCATGAAGCGGTTACGCGCGATCAGTGACGGGCTGTCGTTCACCGGGGGGTAAATGGGCTATCCCGCTGTCGCCGGCGCGCGGCCGGTCACCTGGGGAAGCGCTTGTTTCCCCCGGGTGCCCGCTCCCGCCAAAGATCGGTTCGATGGCGATGATGCTGCCGCCCCGATCGTCTTCCCCAGGTCGAAGGATGAGACCGCTTCATCCAGCAGAGAGGATTGCTGACGCAGTCGCTCGGAGGCGTGCGAGACGCTCTCGACCAGGGATCCGTTCTCCTCGGTATCTTGGGCGATCCCACGTAGATCGGCGTTGACCTCGCCGATATCGTCGCTCTGACGGCAACAGGCCTGACTGATTCCGTCGATCAACCGGGCGACGTCGTTCGTCCGGCCATGCATGTCGGTCATGGTACGCGCGACGTCTTCCGCCCTGGCGGTACCGTTCACGACTTGCTGCCGAGACTCGCCAATCAGCGCCCTGATATCGCGGGACGCTTCGGCGCTGCGATTCGCCAGCGCCTGCACTTCGCCGGCGACGACCGCAAAGCCACGCCCGCTTTCCCCTGCGCGCGCCGCCTCCACGGCAGCATTGAGCGCCAGGATATTGGTCTGAAAGGCAATACTGTCGATCAGATCGGTGATTTCGGTGATCCTGTTCGAGCTTTCGCGCAGCTGATGCATTGCCCCCGTCAATGCGTTAACCATCCGCTGGCCCTCGTCCGCCACGTCGCCGGCTTCGCTGGCCAGCATACTGGCGCGTTGGGCATGGTCGCTGTTTTCCTGCACGGAGCCGCCGATCGCCTCGAGTTTACCTTGGGTGCGGACCAGCGCCGTCTCCTGCCGGCGATTGCGATCAGCAAGCTCGTCGTTGCCGTGATTGATCGTGGTGGATACCGCCGCGACCTCGACGAGCGTCGTCTTCACGCGCCCGAGCGTCGCGCGCACGACCTGCATCGTGCGCTTGAACTCCCCACCGACGTGGCTGAGCATCGTCGTATCGTCGAACCCGAGATCGAAGATGCCTTCACGGCGCCCGATGTGCCTGCTGAGACGGCTCAGCTCCTCGGCGCTGATGGCGTCACGTGCCATCTGGCGCGCCAGGAACCCCAGCACCACCGTCTGGACGACCACGTAGGCGGCGTGGATCAGGACCATCGGCAGATAGGCCATCATGTGCGATTGCGGCATCACATAGATGTCCCACCCCTGATGTTGCAGGTAGCAGAACAGCAGGTGGTGACCCGCTATCACTCCCGCGCCGCAGGCGAGCACTCGCCAGTCGCGATACGCCAGCAGGATCGACAGCAGCACGAAGATGACGAAGTGCCCCTCGATCATCCCCAGCAGCAGGTGGATCTGCAGCCCCGCATGGACCATGAACGCCGTCGCCACGCACAGCCGCGTCGTCAGCGCAGTCGGCCAGCACCGGATCATCACGATGGGTATGATACTGGCCGGCAATCCCACCACGAGGGCAGGCCACCACAGACCGTGCACGGCGGCCATTCCTAGTGTCGTGACACCAAGAACGACCAGCAGCAGCGCCATCAGGCGATTGGCGCGAACGTAGACACCGGTCAGCAGGTCCCTGGACGAAAACGATGAATCCATGGCGTCTCTCACGATCTTGTTGTCGGGGCCGGTAAATCCACCGGGCGTCGGCAGGCATGCCGATCAGAACAGTTATCGGCATCGCGCAGCGACTCTTCACTCCCGCCTTGCCACCCCTCCCGCCTCAGGACACCGCCATGGCGCGGCTGCTACACTGCGAGCGCCAGCCCAAGGATTGGATGACCTCATGAAAACCATCGGAGCCCACGTCAGCGCCGCGGGCGGTGTCGATCAGGCCGTGAGTCGCGCCACCGAGATCGGCGCCAACGCTTTTGCGCTGTTCACCAAGAATCAGCGCCAGTGGAAGGCCAAGCCCCTGGAAGAGCGTACGATCGAGGCATTCAAGACCGCCTGTCGCGAGCAGGGTTTTGGCCCGGGTCAGATACTTCCCCATGACAGCTACCTGATCAATCTGGGCCACCCCGAACCGGAGGGGCTGGCCAAATCCCGCGCGGCCTTTCTCGACGAGTGTCAGCGCTGTGAGCAACTGGGGCTGACGCTGCTCAACTTCCATCCTGGCAGCCATCTCAACAAGATCAGCGAGCGCGACTGCCTGGCGCGGATCGCGGAGTCGATCAACGAGACCCATGCGGCGACCCACTCGGTGGTCGCGGTGATCGAAAATACTGCCGGCCAGGGTTCGAATCTCGGTTTCCGGTTCGAGCAATTGGCCGAGATCATCGAACAGGTCGACGACAAGTCCCGCGTGGGTGCCTGCATCGATACCTGTCACGCCTTCGCCGCCGGCTACGACCTGCGTACCGAGGCGGACGCCATTGCAATGCTCGACGAGTTCGAGCGCGTGGTTGGTGCTCGATTTCTTCGCGGCATGCACCTCAACGATGCCAAGAGCGAGTTCGCCAGTCGGGTCGACCGTCACCACAGCCTCGGCAAGGGTAATATCGGCCTGGCGGGATTCACCGCGTTGATGCGCGACCCCCGCACCGATGAGATACCGCTGATACTGGAAACCGTCGAGCCGGCGATCTGGCCGGACGAGATCCAGTGGCTGCGCGATCAGCAGCACGCCGATTAACTTTTCAGGACAGACCTCACCATGGATGGATTCTTCAACTGGCTCGGCGAGGCGATCGGCAACGTGATTCGCGCCGTGATCAACGGGCTGCACGGCATCTTCGGCGGGCTCTGGCAGGCCATCGACGGCTTCATCGAAGGGTTGACCGGTTCGCTGGGCATCAGCGATTCGATCTTCAGCATCGCCGTCCTGGTGATTGGCGTGCTGCTGCTGATCAACGGCCTCCGCTCGCTGGTGCGCGGCGGTATCGTCGGCGGCATCGTTTGGCTGCTGCTGGGGCTGCTGATACTAAGCTGGCTGATTCGTTGATTCGGGTCTCTTCCCGATTGCAACAATCGGCGGGAAGACATGCCTATTCCTCCTGAGCCCCCGTGACCTCCTTGTCATACCCTCTTTCGTCTACCACCTTGAGGTCGCAAGGTCACATTGATTGGTGACCGATTGACGACAGATTCTGTCGTCACGTCAGACAAGGAGACATCAGGATGAGTCAGTCACTCAAAGCGCAGCAGAACGGCGTCGACGTCTACAACCAGTTCATTGGTGGCCAGTGGCTCACCGGTGACGGCGAGTTGCTGGACGTCCTCAATCCCGCCACCGGCGAGGTCATTGCACGGGCCCGACTGGCCGATGAAAAGCTGGCCGACCAGGCACTCCAGGCAGCGCAGGACGCCTTCCCCGCCTGGTCACGCAAGACTGCCGTCGAGCGCGCCGATCATCTCTACAAGCTGGTGGATCTGATCCAGGACAACCGGGACCGTCTGGCCCGGCTGATCACTACCGAGCAAGGCAAGCCGCTCTCGGAAGCCGATGCGGACGTCGGCATGTGCTGCGACCTGATCCGCTTCGCGGCGGAAAACACCCGCCGGCTCGAGGGCGACATCATCCCGGCGGACGACCCCGACGAGCAGATCTGGATCCAGAAGGTGCCGCATGGCGTGGTGGTCGGCATCACCGCCTGGAACTTCCCCGCCGCGCTGATCGGTCGCAAGCTCGGCCCGGCGCTGGCCGCGGGCAACACCATCGTGCTCAAGCCCTCGGAAGAGACGCCGCTGACCGCGCTGGAGATCGTCGAGCTGGCGCGTCAGGCCGGCATTCCCGATGGCGTCGTCAATCTGATCAACGGTCGCGGCCGTGACATCGGCAATCACCTGATCACCAGCCCGATCACCCAACTGGTCAGCATGACCGGCAGCGTGCGCGGCGGCCGCGAGATCAACAAGGCCGCTGCCGAGCATCTCAAGATCGTGCGTCTCGAGCTGGGCGGCAAGGCACCGTTCATCGTGCTCGACGATGCCGATCTCGATCCGGCGGTCGATGCCGCCATCGCCTCGCGCTACAACAACTGCGGCCAGGTCTGCACCTGCAACGAGCGCATGTACGTCCAGTCCGGTATCTACGATCGCTTCCTGGAGCGCTTCAAGCAGCGCGTCGAGGCGCTCAAGGTGGGCAACCCGCTGACCGACGAGGATGTCGACATGGGACCCAAGATCAACGCCGGGGAGCTCGACAAGATCCACAAGATGGTCGAGCACGCCCAGAGCCAGGGCGCGCAACTGTTGACCGGCGGCAAGCGGCTGACCGGTGGCGACTACGACAAGGGCAACTACTACGCGCCGACGATACTGACCGACGTCGACAACGACATGGATATCATGAAGGAGGAGATCTTCGGTCCGGTGGCGCCGATCATGAAGGTCGACGACTTCGAACAGGCGATGGCGTACGCCAACGCCTCGGAGTACGGCCTATCCGCCTATGTGTTCACCCAGAACGTCAAGCACCTGATGGCGCTGACCCGTGAGCTCGACTTCGGCGAGATCTACGTCAACCGCGGTGCCGGCGAATCCGTCCAGGGCTTCCACAAGGGGTATCGCAACAGTGGTCTCGGCGGCGAAGACGGCAAGTACGGGCTGGAAGCCTACGTCAAGAGCAAGACGATGTACGTGCACTATTCCTGATCGAAGCACCGACTTTCCCGCTAACGGGCCGCCAGTGGCGGCCCGTACTCGTTACCGGCTATCGCTCTGCTGGCACTGCCCAAGCGACGGCAGCACATGTTCACGGTAGCGCCACAGGATGAACACCCCGGCGAAAACCATGACGAGTGCGACCGCCAGCAGGATCGAGCCCGTCGCCAGAAACCCCGCCGTCGTGCTCACGATCAACCCGCCCAGCGGCTGAGTCAGATTGTTGAGCATCACCACCAGCCCCGTGGTCTTGCCGAAGTCTTCCGAGGGAATCACCCGACGGCGCAGGCTGCGAATCGAGACACTGAACATCTTGTCGAAACCGATCACCAGCAGAAATCCGAGCGCGTAGAGCGACGAGATCGCGGTCACGCTCGCCATCAGCCCGCCTAGCGCCATCGTCGCATAGGCCAGCAGCCCGAGCCGGTCCGCCGGTATCAGCGATCTTGCCGTGAACAGCAACACCAACACCGTGGCCAGCGCACCGCCGGCCTGCAACACGCCATAGTAGATTTCGCCGTGGCTCTGAACGCCGGTGACCACGGCGGGCGCCGTGGCCAGCAGCGTTCCCAGCAGTAGATTGACGGCCATTGCCAGGCCAATCGATGCCGGCAGCGCGGGACTCACGCGGAGATGACGGCCCGCGATCAGCAGCGCCCGATACCCGTTGGCGGCATTCGGTCGCGGCGTCGGCAACTCGGGTCTGGCCAGGCGCTGCCAGCGCCAGATCGCGAGATCGCCGAGCGCGAAACCGAGCGCGATCACCACCACCACCGCCTCCCACTCGAGCCGCGCCAGCAGCGCCGCCGCCACCAGCGGGCCAAGTACCGTCCCCACCTGGTCGAACAGTTGGGCGTGGGAGACGAGCCGCTCGTAGCGAGTGGCACCGAAGGCCTGCACCAACAGCATCTCTCGCGCCATCACGCCCTGGGTCGACAATACGCCGACCAGCGCCGACAGGCCGATCAACCATGCCACATGGGGCATCGCCAGATAGCCCAGGATCGCTGCGATGCACGTCGCCATGCGCCAGCGCTGGCTGGATCGCAGCAACCGATCGTTGCGGTGACGATCGCAGAGCTGACCGCACAAAGGAAAGGCCAGAAACCGTGGCAGGGTCTCGAAGAAGAACGCCAGACCCGACCAGGCGACACTGCCGGTCAACTGATAGATCACCAGCGGCACCAGGAACAGCAGCATCTGGTCCGCCAGCCGCGACAGCAGCAGCGACACGAAAAAATGACGGTTGGGCGATCTCATCCGTCGAGCACTCTCCGGGGCCGGTTATCGGCACGGCCACCGAGCCGCACGCCAGGTGCGACCCGGCCCGACCGGGCGACAGCGGTCATCAGGCATCCGCCAGGGCGCGCTCGACCATCTCATAGACGTTGGGCGAGAGCTTCTCGGCACGAATGCGCTCGAGTTCGGCCTTCATCAGCGCCTGGCGCTCTTCGTCGAAGCGCTGCCAGCGGGTCAACGGGGTGATGATGCGCGCCGCGATCTCCGGATTGAGGCGGTTGAGCTCGATCACCACGTCCGCCAACAGCTTGTAGCCCTCGCCATCGAGCCGGTGGAAGTTGACCCGGTTCTGAGCGAAGGCGCCGATCAGCGCGCGCACCTTGTTGGGATTCTTCATCGAGAACAGCGGATGCCCCATCAAGAAGCGCACGCGCTCGAGCACATCGGGCTGGGGGCGGGTGACCTGGATGGTGAACCACTGATCCATCACCAGCGGGTCGTGCGCCCACTTCTCGCCGAAGGCCTTGAGTGCCGGCTCGGCCAGATCGGTACGGTCGCTGTGCGCCAGCAGCGTCAACGCGGCGCGCACGTCGGTCATGTTGGCGCCCCGCTCCAGTTGCTGCTGGGTGAGACTGATGGCTTCGTCGTCCTCGATGCTCATCAGGTAAGCCAGGGCGACGTTCTTGAGCCGACGGCTCGCGATCTGCTCCGGCGTCGGCGCATAGGGCTCGTCACTCTGGTTGTCACGGTAGACGGCGAGAAACTCGTCGCGCAGTTGCCACGCCAGCGACTGGCGCACGAACTCGCGCGCGGCATGGATGGCATCGACATCGACCACCGGCTGCTGTTCGGCGATGTACGCCTCCGACGGTAGCGTCAGCATCTCCGCCAGCACCGCCTTGTCGTCGCCGGGCTCATTGAGCAGACTGCGATACGCCTCGACCAGGCGCACGTCCATCACCTTCTCGACGCCGTTGCGGTGCGCGGCGATGAGGTCGTCCAGCGCCAGCATGGTCAGGCGCTGACCGGCATCCCAGCGATTGAAACCGTCGGAGTCGTGGGTCAGCAGGAACGCCAGTTCCTCGCGCGAGTAGGGATAGCGCAACTTCACCGGCGCCGAGAATCCGCGCAGCAGCGATGGCACCGGCGCCTCTTCGACGTCGGTGAAGACGAAGGTCTGCTCGGCTTCGCGCAGATGAATGACCGCGTCCTTGCCACGCTTTTCACCGTCCAGCGTCAGGGTCAGATCGTGCCCGGACTTGGTCCCCACCAGGCCCATGCGAACCGGAATGTGCAGCGGCAACTTGTCGGTCTGTCCCGGCGTCGCCGGGGTACGCTGCGTCAGGCGCAGACGGTATTCGCCGGTGGCGTAATCGTACTCGCCATGGGCGTCGACCTCCGGCGTTCCTGCCTGCGAGTACCAGCGCAGGAACTGTTCGAGGTCGAGCCCGGACACTTCCGCCATGCAGGCGACGAAGTCCTCGATCGTCACCGCCTGGCCATCGAAGCGCGCGAAGTAGAGATCGCTGCCGCGACGAAAATCCTCCCACCCCAGCAGGTGGCGCAGCATGCGCACCAGTTCCGCGCCCTTCTCGTAGATGGTCAGGGTGTAGAAGTTGGATATCTCGATGTAATGATCGGGACGGACGGGATGGGCGGTGGGCCCGGCGTCCTCGGCGAACTGGGCGGTGCGGAAGAACGAGACGTCCTCGATCCGCTTGACCGGCGCCGAATTGACGTCGGCGGAGAAGGTCTGGTCACGGAAGACGGTGAAGCCTTCCTTCAGCGAGAGCTGGAACCAGTCGCGGCAGGTGACCCGGTTGCCCGACCAGTTGTGGAAGTATTCATGGGCGACGATCCCCTCCACGCGCTGGAAGGTCGCATCGTTGGCGGTCTGCGGGTGGGTCAGCACCGCCGCCGAGTTGAAGATGTTGAGCCCCTTGTTCTCCATCGCGCCCATGTTGAAGTCGTTGACGGCAACGATCATGAAGCGGTCGAGATCGTACTCGCGACCATAGGTCTCTTCGTCCCACTGCATCGAACGCTTGAGCGAGGCCATGGCGTGCTCGGTCTTGTCGAGATTCTCCGGCTCGACCCAGATCTGCAGCAGCACCTCGCGGCAGCTCGCGGTGGTGTAGTGATCCTCGACCTTCTCCAGGCTGCCGGCGACCAGCGCGAACAGGTAGCTCGGCTTGGGGTGAGGATCCTCCCAGGTCACGAAGTGACGATTGTTGGGCAACTCACCCTTTTCCACCGGATTGCCGTTGGAGAGCAGCACCGGCAGCGACTCGCGATTGCCGATCACCGTGGTCGAGAAGGTCGCCATCACGTCCGGCCGATCGGGATAGTAGGTGATCCGGCGGAATCCTTCCGGCTCGCACTGGGTGCAGAACATGCCATTGGAGCGATACAGCCCCTCCAGCGCGGTATTGGCATCGGGGTCGATCTCGACCTCGGTATCGAGCAGGAAGCGCTCCGGCACGGTCGCGACGGTGAGCTTGCCGTCGCCGACCTCGAACTCCCCCGGCTCCAGCGTCTGGCCGTCGACGGCGATACGGATCAGCTTGAGCTCGCTCCCGGCCAGTTCCAGCGGCAGGCTGGTTTCAGCGTCACCGGGCTCGCGATCGGGATGGCGTTCCATATGCAAGCGCGCCTTGACCCGGGTGGCGGCCGGCGCGAGATCGAAGGTGAGCTCGGTATGGGTGACGCGGTACGCCGGCGGCAGATAGTCCTTGAGATAGGTCGCTTGCATCCCAGACATGGCAACGCTCCTTGTGGAAGTGGGCAGGTCGCGACGGCGGGTCGAATTGGAAAACGGACCCGACGACCGACGATCGAGCACCATTCTACCCGCGTGACCGGAACGATATCGAATCAGGATGACGCCCGGAGAAGCCGGGCGGGACGACAGCCGCGATTATCGGCCCCGGGTTCAGCGGCGCTCGGGGGCCTCTTCCGACCACACCCCACGCACCGGGCACTGCAGACTCGGCAGGGGCCGCGTCACGATCCAGAGAGCCAGCCCCGCCAGACCCAGGATCAGGCCCAACTTGAGTGGCCAGAGGGAGACGGTGAAAGCGATGATCAGGCACGACACGCCGAGCATGATCACTGCCATGATCTTGGCGTGCTTGGGGATGGCACGCTCGCGCTCCCACGACTGGATCGGCGGGCCGAAGCGCGGATGATTGCGAATCCAGTTGGCAAATCGCGGCGAGCCTCGCGACGCCAGCCAGACCGCCGCCAGCATGAAACAGGTGGTCGGCATCACCGGCAGGAACAGACCGATCACGCCCAGCGCGAAGCTGATGGCGGCCAAGGTGACATAGATGGCATTACGCATGCCGGACATCCCCACTGCGATGGATCGAGGCGCCGCCCGAAGAGGACGCTTGGTCAGGTAGTGTAAACCAGCCTCCTCCCCGCCCTCCAATCTCCGTCGATGGAAAACGCCAATGTTGACGATAGCGAAACCGTCCCTTCGCCTGGAGACGGCTAGTGTGGCCCGGTCTTCAGCGTAGGCTGTCGGTAATACCCATTTTCACGGAAGCGACTGCCATGACGACGCGCCAAATCCTCTATCTCTCCCACGGCTCCCCCGATCTCAGCCTGACCGACCATCCGGCCCGCGCCTTCCTGGCCGATCTCGGCGCGCGGTTGATCAGGCCGCCGGCCGCGCTGGTGATCTCGGCGCACTTCGAAGCGCCGGGGCTGGTTCTGGGCAGTGCAGCGACGCCCGCTACCTGGCACGATTTCCACGGTTTCCCCGAGCCACTCTACCGGCTGCGATATCCCGCCGCCGGAGCGCCGACAATGGCACGGCAACTGAGCGAGGATCTCGCCGTGTCAGGTATCGACGCTCGCCTGGACCCCACCAGGCCGCTGGATCATGGTATCTGGTCACCGCTCTCGCTGCTGTGGCCGGACGCCGACGTGCCGCTGATACCGGTCAGCGTGCCCATGGCGGCCGATACCGCAACTCAGCTCCAGATAGCGGCGGCATTGGGCCGATGGGCCGCAACCAACGGCGTGATGCTGATCGGCTCCGGTGCCGCCACCCACAATCTCGGCGCCCGGCACGTCATCCACGATGCGCCGGATACCTGGGCACGGCAGTTCCACGACTGGGCCATCGACGTCGCCGCACGTGGCGACCTCGACGCGATGAGAGCGTGGCGGGATGCGCCAAACGCCCGCTACGCGCACCCGACGCCCGAGCACTTCCTGCCGTTGCTGATGTGCGTGGGTGCCGTGGAGGGGCGGCCGCTGCGGACGCTTCACGAGAGCTTCATGTTCGGCAATCTGAGCATGCTGGCGCTGGGTAGCGAGGAGCTGCCGGGGCGGCTCGACACCGCCGCCGCTTAGCGAGTGGAGCCAGGAGCGTCCCGGGCGGCCGGCAGCGTCAATCCCGGAAGTTGTCGTACTGCAGCGGCAGGTCGGGACCCTCTTCTCCCTTGAGCAATGCGATCGCCTGCTGCAGGTCGTCGCGCTTCTTGCCGGTCACCCGGACCTTGTCGCCCTGGATCGCCGGCTGCACCTTGAGCTTCGACTCCTTGAGCAGCTTGACGATCGCCTTGGCATCGGGCTGTTCCAGGCCCTGCTTGAGCTTGACCTGCTGGCGCGCCTTGACGCCGGAGGTCTGGGCATCCTCGATCTCCATGCAGCGCGGGTCGATACCACGAGCGATCAGCTTGTTGCGCAGCACGTCGATCATTTGCTGAAGCTGGAACTCGGCATCCGCCTCGAGTGACACGGTCTCGCCCTCCAGCGAAAAGCTGGCATCAACGCCGCGGAAGTCGAAGCGGGTCTGTATCTCGCGGTTCGCCTGGTCGACGGCGTTGGTCGCTTCATGACGATCGAATTCGGAGACGATATCGAAAGACGGCATGGGAATAGTCCTCAGTCAAAAAATCCACCGCGGCTGCGGCAAGGGTCAGTCGGCTGACGCCGCGTCGGGCGTCTCGGAAACGTCGAGTCGCTTGTCCATCTGCCAGGCGGCACAGCCATCGGCATAGTAGTCGTCCAGCCAGCGATGGGCGATGAACCCCATCCGGCGATAGAGCCCCATCGCGACACGGTTGTCGGCACGCACCTCGAGCAGTAGGCGTTGGCTGCCGCGCGCCCGCGCCGCCTCCTCCAGCGCCTGGAGCAGCTCCCGCCCCAGCCCGGTGCCGCGTGCGGCCGGATCGACGCAGAAGGAGTAGAGCCTCGCCGTGGTGCTGTTGCGCCGAAACAGCAACGTGCCGTAGCCGACGACACACTGATCCTCTGACACCGCCAGCAGGTTGACGGCATTGGCACGGGTCAACAGGTGCGCCAGTTGGCGCCGGCTGAAGCGGTCACTGTCGAAGCAGCGCTCTTCCAGTTGGTACAAGGCGTCGCAATCGGCGGGTAAGCCGCGACGAAGCGTGCGGAGCATGCGTGCGCTCTCATCAGATTCATCTAGAATTTCAGTGTCTTCAGGTCTTCATCGCCCTGAAACCGCACCGGCAGGCCCTCGGAGGGACCTTCAACGTACCGGCGATGCTGAAATTATTTCACGCCGACAACGACTTGTCGCCGCCTTCCCGTCGTCGCATGCTGTTCCCCCCGCAGCCTCGACGCCTGCCGTATCGATCTCCGCCGCCTCCCATCGGGAGATGGCGGGAAAAGGAGCCACCGATTTCATGTCACGCCTGCGTATCGTCGTCGACCGCCTTGCCGACTGGCAACCCTACTACCCTTCCGAGGATCTGATCAGCGCCGACGCCTTCCTGGCACTGGACGGCTCGGTGGCAGCGGACGATGCCACCCATGTCATCAACCTGTGTGCCAACCTCGATTACCTGGAAACCGGGTATTACGTGTCGCTGCTGGCCCAGGCCCGCGACCAGCGCGTCCTGCCCAGCGTGGAAACCCTCAACCAGCTGTCGCGCAAGGCCCTGATCGACATGCAGCTGGCCGCCATCGACCCCTTGTTGATGGAACTGGACAAGCGCGGTGCGCTGGCGGGCGACACCTTCACCCTGCGCGTGTTCTTCGGTGAGTGTCGCGAGCCCGAGCTGCAGCGCCTGGCTCGAAGGCTGTTCGAGCGCCTGCCCCATCCATTGCTGGAAGCCCGTTTCGAGAAACGCCAGAACGTCTGGCGACTGGCGAGGCTCAAGCCCTTGGCACTGACCGCGCTGCAGTCCGGCGAGGAGGATCTGTTCGCGACGGCGCTGAACCGCCACTCGACCCGGGTCTGGCGCACACCGCGCGCCCGTCGTCGCTACCGTTTCGACCTGGCGATCCTGGTCGACCCGCAGGAAGCGTTGCCGCCCAGCAACCGGGGAGCCATCAAGCGTTTCATCCGCGCCGGCCGGCGGCTGGGCATCGACGTCAACCTGATCACCCATCGCGATGCCGGTCGGCTGGCCGAATTCGACGCGCTTTTCATCCGCGAAACGACCCGGCTGGACCACCACACCTACCGCATGGCCAAGAAGGCCGAACACGAGGGGCTGGTGGTGATCGACGACCCGCAGTCGATCCTGCGCTGCACCAACAAGATTTTTCTCCATGAGTTGCTGGGCACCCACAAGATCCCCGCGCCTCGCGGCCAACTGCTCTATCGCGGCGACATGGAGCGGCTCGACGAGAAGCTGGCCCACCTGGAGTATCCGCTGGTGTTGAAGGTGCCGGACGGCGCTTTTTCCAAGGGCGTGGTCAAGATTCGATCGCGGGAGGAGCTGGTCGCGGAGGCCCCCAAGCTGTTCGAATCTTCCGCCCTGCTGCTGCTTCAGGAGTGGCTGCCCACCGACTTCGACTGGCGCATCGGCGTGCTCGACGGCCAGATGCTGTTCGCCAGCCGCTACTACATGGCCCGCGGCCACTGGCAGATCTACGACCACTCCAGCGGCAAGACGCGCAGCGGGGGCTTCACCACCCACGACCTGTCCGAAGTGCCGCCACCGGTGGTCAAGGCCGCGCTGCGGGCGACCAAGCTGATCGGCAATGGCCTCTACGGGGTCGACCTCAAGCAGATCGGCGACCGTGTCGTGGTCATCGAGGTCAACGACAACCCCAACCTGGACGCGGGCGTGGAGGACGTGGTGCTGAAGGATAAACTCTACGAACGGGTGATGACGGTGTTCCTGAACCGCATGGAGCGCCAGCTCGAGCACAAGCCGCGCTGATCCTCCCGGTTCAGGCCGCCCCGGCGCTCACGGCCACCTGGTAGCCGGCGAATTTGCGCAGGTTGACGACGCCGGTGTCGAGGATCAGGTACTGGCCCTTGAGCCCCATCAGGGTGCCCTCGATCCGGGGCGTCTTGTCGAAATTGAACGACACGATCTTGCGCGGCCACTCGAGCACCGGGTAGTCGATCGACAGCGGTGCGACGCCATCAACCGCCTGGATGGCGTCGTGACCGAACCGTCGACGCAGTTCTGCCAGCCCGGGCTCCAGCGACGCCAGCAGCCGATCGCGCTCGGCAACCAGATCGAGCGGGTCGACCTCGCCCTTGAGCATCGCCCGCCAGTTGGTGCGATCGGAGACCTGCGCCTTGAACAGCGTCTCGACGAAACCGGACTGCTGACGGGTCTCCACGTCGAGAATCGGCAGCGCCTGAATCGCCCCTTGGTCGAGCCAGCGTGTCGGCATGTTGGTGCCACGCGTGATACCGACCTTGAGCCCGGAGGCGTTGGCCAGGTAAACGGTGTGCGGACGAAAGCAGTGACGCTCCCCCCAGGCGGGATCGCGGCAGGTACCCTGGAAATAGTGACAGGTCTCCGGGCGCATCATGCAGAGATCGCAGTGCGCCAGCGATGAAAAACAGGGGTAGCAGTGCCCCTGGCCGAAGCTCTTGCGCGTGGCCCGAGCGCACTCGATACAGTGAATCTCGCCGGTGTGACGCAGCTCGACGCGCCGGCCCAGCCAGGCGTTGAGCCCCACGCGCTGGTCGCCGGCCCGCAGCGTGTACTCCGCCGGGCGCCCCGGCACCGGCAGCCGGATATCGAGCTTGCGCAACTGGCCACGGGCCCGATCTTGCCGGTCTTCTCCCGGGAGACTTTCGTCACCGGCTGTCAGCGGAATCAGTTGATCCATTTGACCGCGGCTTCCTCGGCGGAAGAGTGGCTGCCGGAGGCGCACTCGTTGCGCTCCAGATAGCCGACGCGCTGCTCCGCGGGAACGTCGTGGATCATCTCGTACTTGATCACGGCCTCCATGCACAGCTCGGTCTGTTCGGCGCTCAGCCGGCGGCCGTCCGGCCACTTGCGGCGCTCGATGGCCTGCTTGAAGTTCTGGTACATCTCCGGCGTCATCTGCGCGACCATGCGGTCGAAATTCATCTCGCTCATTACCTGTCTCCCGAGGCGTCGTGGCCGGCGCCTCCCGGTGCATTGCGGCTGGCGAACCAGCCCATGATCAACCCGATCAGCAATCCTCCCAGATGCGCCTCGTTGGCAACGTTGTCGAAGCCGAAGGCGTCGCCCAGCCCGGTCATGGTAAAGACCATCCAGCCCAGCATGAAGACCATCAGCATCTGAGGCACGAAGAGGCCGCTTTCGGGGCGGCGCCGGGACATCAGCCAGACATAGCCGAGCAGCGCATAGTCGACGCCGGACATTCCCCCGAACAGCACGGTGCCGGTGAAGTACTGGGCCAGATTCGAGAACAGCGCGGCCACGACGACGATGACACCCAGTCGGCGCCAGCCCTGGAGCGACTCTACCTGGCGGCCGAAGTACCACACCCACAGCATGTTGAAGATCAGGTGCATCCAGCCGAAGTGCAGCAGCGCCGGCGTGAACAGCCGCCATACCTGGCCCCCGGCCAGGGTGTCGGAGACGAGATCGCCGGGCACCAGCCGCTGCCCTATCACTTCGAGAGGCACGATGGTGAAAGCACGTACGATGGCATCGCCGGCAAACGTCATGCAGAGGAAGACCGCCACGCAGACCGCAATCAGCCCTGCCGCGAGCGGCGCCTGGCCGAAGGCCTGGCCGGTGATGCTGGGACGCCGGCGAGGCGCCGACTGGGCAGCCGACGCCTCCAGCTCGCCACGATGCCACAGCTCGATCAGCCGTGCCGCCTCGTCCCGCTGCTCGGGATTCGCCAGCCACAACACCTGCCGATCGGCCTCCTGGGTGAAGCGATGGCCGATATGGTTCGCCCACATCGCTTGTCGAAGCGGACGCGTATCCAGATCGCCGGGCAGTTCGAGTAACTTGTACATGGGAGAGGTCCGACCCGGTTTCCGAGAAAGAGTGTCGACGAGAGTCGACGACACGTGAGCGCACCGGACGGACGACCCGGAGCTCGACGACATCGATGATCGTTCGACGCCGCCATTCTACAGACCAGAAAAAGAAAAATCCGGCGGAAGGCCGCCGGATAAGAGCAAGGGATCATTCAAGGGAACACTGACTTTGAGGGTATCCGCCGGACGGAGTTCCTCGGCAGAGGAAAAAAAATCCCATTTTTTTCCCGATTGGCACCGGGCTGTCAAAAAAACTCGATAAATCAATTGCTAAAATCATTGTAAAAAAATGCAAAAATCGCAGCAGGCAGGCTCACGACGTCAATTGCGCGCGCCCTCCCTCTCGACGTCGACCCAGACGAACCGGTTGGCATCTAGCCGCGCCTCCCCTTCCCAGCGGTAGGCCACCAGTCGGCCATACTTCACCGCGCTGTAATCGAGACAGGCGATGTTCGCCCGCGGCAGCGCCGGGACCCCCTTGCACCAGTAGTGGCCGACGAACAGCGGCGGTGCCGATTCCGAGTAGTAACTCAACCGCTCCCGTTCGCCGGCGCTCAGGGAGCGATCCTCGAGCCCCAGCGGCAGGTTGTCGGGCTGAAAGACAACATCCCCGTAGGTGCGCGGGTTCCGGCACCAGAAATGGGTACGAAACGAGCGCCGCGTGAAGCCATCGCCGGAGCGGATCTCCACCCCCGGGGGCAACGGCAGTTGAGTGCCGCGGGTGAGCCGATCCAGGACACGCTGCGCCAGGCTGCCGTGATCGATCGATTCGATCAGAAAGTCCCGATCGATACGGGCATCGGGGCGGCGCGCCAGGAAGGCGGCGATCAGCGGCTCGTCCCAGCATGCGTGGACCACCCGCAATCCTCCCAGGTCAAGGCACAACGGCAGTGTCATGAACCAGGAGAGACAGTTCTCCCACTCCAGCGGAAAGGCGTGGAACTGCTCCAGGGTGCGACCGATGATCCGGTTGTTACGCGGGGTGTGCTCCCGTAGCCACTCACGCTCTCTATCGCTCGGTGCCTGATGACAGTAGGCCAGGGCGTTGACCTCGTGATTGCCCATCACGATACGGGCCTCGCCGGCATCGACCATGCCCTTGGCCACGGCGACCGCCAGCCGGATGCTGGGTCCGCGATCGATCAGATCCCCCAGGAAGATCACGCGCCGGCTTGGATGACGAAAGACACCATCGTCTGCCCGATAGCCAAGCTTTTCGAGCAGACGTATCAGGGTGTGCCCGCAACCGTGCACGTCTCCGATCAGGTCGTAGCCGTCGACACCATCGTCATTTGCCATGTCAGTCTCCCAGCCTGCTGCTCCAACCCAGCTTGGAGCGGCAGGCCTCGAAGAAACTGTGTCCGCGCGGGTGGATCAAGGTCAGCCGCTCGGCCTGGCGGCGGACATAGAGGACGTCGTCGGGCTTGCAGACGACGCGGGTCTGGCCATCGCAACTGACGTGGGGATAGGCCTGGTTGATGTCGCCGATATGCACGCGAATCTCGCTGGCGGCATCGATCACGATCGGCCGGCTGGAGAGCGTATGCGGGAACATCGGCACCAGCGTGATGGCTTCCAGCCCCGGATGCACGATAGGCCCGCCCCCCGACAGCGCGTAGGCGGTGGAGCCAGTCGGGGTCGCCATGATCAAGCCATCGGAGCGCTGGGAGTAGACGAAGCGATCGTCGACGAACAGCTCGAACTCGATCATTCGGGCTGCCTTGCCGGGATGCACGACGACATCGTTGAGACTGGAGCCGGAGCCGATCAGGCGCTCGCCACGATAGAGCTCCGCCTCGAGCAGAAAGCGTCGCTCGCTATCGTACTGCCCTTCCAGCACCTCGGCGACCTTCTGCTCCACCTCGTCCGGCGAAATATCGGTCAGAAATCCCAGCCGGCCACGGTTGATGCCGAGTACCGGCGTCCCGCTGTGACACAGCGCCCGTGCGGCGCCCAGCAGGCTGCCGTCACCTCCCACCACGATCACCAGGTCGCACAGCGTACCCAGCTCGCGGCGTCTGGCTTCGCCGTGGCCGTGCCCCTGCAGCAGCGCCGCCGTGCGGTCCTCGATCACGATGTCGAGACCACGACGTTCGAGGAAGATCACCAGACGCTTGAGCGTCTCGACCACCTTGTCGCTACCCAAACGGCCGATCAGGCCGATGGTGTTGAACGATTCCATACAGCGTGTCTCTACGCGACGTGACGGCCCGCCATTATGCTGGCTGGGCTCGCTCCCCGGCAAACCCGACGATTCGCTCCCGGCGTGAGGCATGAACTGCCCCCCACGCCAAGCGCACCCGTCCGCGCAAGACACGGCCGACGCCCCCGCCCGAAATCTCAATCGGGACGGGAGGGCGAGCCAATCGGCCTGGGGCTAACGGTCTAAAATATCCTATACTTTGGCCGGCCTGGCGCAGGGAGTTCACGCCCGCACGTCCCCCTTCACCAAGCGCTATCGGCGCGGTCTTTCCGGTCCGATGCCATATCGGACTGAAAGGCAACCGCCAGGCTCGCAAAACCGCTCTCATCAGGAGAAAAAAGCTTCATGTCGCAATCTGGATCATTCAGGCCGGGCATCATCGTCATGCTCCTGGGCTCGCTCGCCGGGCTCGCCGTGGCGCTCTATGCCTATTTCACGCCGCTCACCGGGGTCAATGGATCCCTTGGCGCCCTTGTCGTCATTCTATCGACGATCGCACTGGCCATCCTGACGCTGGTCCTGGCGCCACTTTCCTGCCGCAGCGGCCGCGTGGCACTGCGCGTGCTGATCCTGCTGGACCTCGTCGGCACCGGCTTCGCCGGGCTGCTGCTGCACCAGTGGTGGCTGACGGCCGCCATGGTGGTGGGCCTGATCGGCCTGCTGCTGGAGATGGCCAGTCCCGCCTCCTCCACCACGCCAGCCCATTCCTGAGGAGCCGAGTCATGCCCATATCCCTGTCACAGCCGTCCACACTGACCCTGAAACTCGCCGCCACCCGGTTGGGTTCGGTCACGGCACTGGCGCTACTGCTCGCCCCGCTGCCGCTGCTAGCCCAAGATCAGCCGGCCGAATCCGATCCGACCTCGACGCGAAGCGAATCTCCGGCATCATCCGGGACCACGGCATCGCCCAGTTCGGCGCAGGCCAACGATGAGAGCAACCGGGACGTCAGCACGGCAGACTCGAGCGATCGGCAGAATGCCAATCGGGCACCGATCCCGCTCGTCCCCGAAAAGCCGACCTGGGACAGTTTCCACGGCCAGCTCAATGCCCAGAAATACAGCCCGCTCGACCAGATCACGGCGGATAACGTCGGAGATCTCGAGAAGGTCTGGGAGTACCACACCGGCGATATCTCCGACGGCTCCGGCGATACGCCGGCAACCGTATGGTCGGCGACCCCGGTCTTCGCCAACGACACGATCTATATCGGCACCCCCTTCTATCGCCTGATCGCGCTCGACCCGGGCACCGGCGAGGAGAAGTGGAGTTTCGATACCAAATCCTCGCGCAAGGCGCTGACTCAGCCGGTACTCAAGAACCGCGGTGTCTCCTACTGGGAAGCCGAGAATCCCGTAGCCGGCGAGCCGTGCCAGAAGATCGTCTACATGGGCACCATGGACGCCCAGCTATTCGCGCTGGACGCCGACACCGGCGAACTCTGCAAGGGCTTTGCCGACAACGGCGTGCTCAATGTCAACCAGTGGAACGACACCCACGCCGAGTGGCCGCTCTCCGTACTGCAGCCGCCAACGGTAGTCGGTGACCACCTGATGCTGGGCTGGGCCGGCATGGACTGGGCCTATGAACAGGCGCCCCCGGGCACGATCTTCTCGCTAAACGCCCAGACCGGCGAGCTCGAGTGGACATTCCAGGCTCTCTCCGACGAGATGCGCGAGAAGAGCGGTACCGCCAACGTCTGGACCCACATGTCCGCCGATCGCGAGAACGGCCTGCTTTACCTGCCGGTCTCCTCGCCGTCGCCGAACTACTGGGGCGGCAATCGCACCGAGGAGGCGCCGCTGGCGACTTCGACCACCGCGCTCGATATCGAGACCGGCAAGGTGGTGTGGTCGCGCCAGTGGGTTCACCACGATATCTGGGACTATGACATCAACTCCGCCCCGACGCTGATGGATATCACCGTCGATGGCAAGGAGGTCCCGGCGCTGATCCAGGCGACCAAGCAGGGCTTCCTGTTCGTGGTCAATCGCCTGACCGGCGAAGACGTCTGGCCGATCGAGGAGCGTCCGGTACCGCAGGGTGACGGCAGCGTCGAAGGCGAGGTCTACGCCCCGACCCAGCCCTTCCCGACCAAGCCGGCGCCGCTGCTGGACCAGTCCGAGAAGCCCAAGATCTGGGGCCTCGCCGATGCCGTGGGTGGCGGCCAGTGTTCCCGCCTGTGGGACGACCTGACCTACGAGGGCATGTACACCCCGCCGACCACCAAGGGCGAGGGCGCCCTGGCCTATCCGGACAGCGCAGGTGGCGTGCAGTGGGGCGGGGTTGCGTTCGACCCCGTGAGCCAGACCGCGATCGTCAACACCTCGCATATCGTGCAGACCATCAAGCTGTACAACCGCGAAGATTACGAGAAAGCGGACAGCGGTTCCGGCAACGAGAGCGGCTTCTCGCCGCAGGAGGGCGCCCCCTACGGCATGCGCCTGGAGGTCGCGACGAACTGGCTGGGCATGCCGTGCTGGGAGCCGCCCTTCGGCGAGCTGGTAGCGCTGGACATGCATACCGGTGACGTGAAGTGGCGGCGTCCGGTCGGGGCATCGCAGCAGTACGGCTTCTTCATGCCCGAGAAGTGGGGCTCCCCCACCATCGGTGGCCCCGCGGTGACTGCGGGCGGTGTCGTGTTCATCGGTGCCTCGATGGACGCCAAGCTGCGCGCCTTCTCGCTGGAGACGGGCGAAGAGCTGTGGTCGGACCAGGCCCAAGCGCCGGCCGTGGCCAATCCCTCGGTCTACGAATATCAGGGCCGGCAGTATGTCGCCTTCGTGGCCGGCGGCAACACCATCCTCAAGGACCAGGTGGGCGACCAGGTCGTGGTCTACGCCCTGCCGGAGAAGTGATCGTCGCATCGCACACCGTTCGGTGATCACCCGCACGGGGTAGGCTTCGGCCTACCCCGTTTACGTTATGGCCCACCGCCTCCTGCCTGTCATCCAAAAAACAGAACACCCCGCGCCTTTCATTCGATCACACTCTCTCTGGATACTCGGTGGATGACCTCTCCACCAACAACAAAGAGGTAACGATCGATGCCCCTTTCTCAACTGTTCAATTGGCGCCTGCATCTGCTGGTCGTCCTGCTGTCGCTGCTCAGCGAGTGGATCGGTATCGTCAAGATCCCGCTCGGGCCGGGAACGCTACTGCTACTGCCGCTGTTCTACGCTTTCGTGCTCGGGGTGCTGCTCAACCCGCACCTGTTCTCCGGAACCCGGCGATTCCTGCCCGAGAGCGTCAGCCAGGCGGCCACCCCGCTGATCCTGATCTCGATCATGCCGTTCATCGCGCGCTTCGGTTCGACCATCGGCCCCGCCATCGACCAGCTCATCAGCGCGGGCCCCGCCCTGATCCTGCAGGAGCTGGGCAATCTCGGCACCATGCTGGTGGCACTGCCGGTGGCGGTGCTGGTGCTCAAGATGGGACGGGAAGCGATCGGCGCGACCTATTCGATCGCGCGCGAACCCAACATCGCAATCATCTCCGACAAGTACGGCCTCAAGGGCCCGGAGGGCGTCGGCGTGATGGGGGTCTACGTCGTCGGCACCATGTTCGGCACGCTATGGTTCGCGCTGATGGCCGGCTATCTCGCCTCGCTGGACTGGTTCGACCCGCGTGCGCTGGCGATGGCCTGCGGCGTCGGCAGCGGCAGCATGGTCGCGGCATGTTCCGGCGCGCTGGCCGGTGCCGTCCCCGATCTCGCCGACGACCTGCTCGCCTTTGCCGGTGCCAGCAACCTGTTGACCTACGCCACCGGGCTCTATGTCTCGCTCTTCATTGCCCTGCCCGTCGCCGAGTGGCTCTATCGTCGCCTGGGCGGTCGCCGCCACGCCGCCAGCACGACCGGCGCCACGACCGACGACGAGGCGAAGGAGCTCACCCGCGAAGAGCGCCCCGAGGCGGATCTCGCCAAGACCGCCGCCGTACTGGCCATGGCCTGTATCGTCGGCTGGATCGCCAACACCATCAACGGTGCCTCGCTGATCGCTGCCCTGCCGGGCATGACCATCCTCTACGTCATGACCCTGATCGGCCTGGTCATCACTCGGGCGGCGCCGTTCTATCTCCCCGCCGTGGCCTGGGTGTCGTTGGTCAGCATCGTCATGACGCTGCCGTTTTTCCCGGGCAGCGGTTGGATCGTCGAGCAGCTTGCCGCGGTCAACTTCCTCGCCATCGTCACCCCGGTCCTGGCCTACGCCGGCCTGGCCCTCAGCCGGCGCGAGTTCAGCATGTTTCGCCAGACCGGCTGGAAGCTGATCATCATCTCGCTGCTGGTGTTCACCGGTACCTACGTCGGCTCGGCCGTGGTGGCCCAGGTACTGCTGTAGGCACCTCGCTTTCATCGGCGACGCGCTCGCCCCCGTAGCCGGGCGCGTCACCCGATCGTTCGAATCGATCATGAGCCATTGCTGGAGCAGATCATGAACCAGATCGCACCCTATCCCGACCCGAAGACGCTGACCGCGTGGCGCCACGACTTCCATCGCCATCCGGAGATCGCCTTCGAGGAGACCCGCACCAGCGAGCGCATCGTCGCCATTCTGCGCGAGCATGGCCTCGACCCGGTCACCGGGCTTGGCGGAGGCACCGGCGTCGTCGTCACCATCAGCGGCAACCGGGGAGAAGGCCGGCGTATCGGGCTGCGGGCCGATATCGACGCCCTGCCCATCGACGAACTCAACGACGTCGATCATCGCTCGACGATACCGGGGCGCATGCACGCCTGCGGCCACGACGGCCACACCACCATGCTGCTGGGCGCGGCCTGCGCGCTGGCGAAGGATCCGGACTTCGCCGGCCAGGTCCACTGTATCTTCCAGCCCGCGGAAGAGAGCGAAGGCGGCGGCCGGGTGATGGTCGAAGAGGGGCTGTTCGAGCGCTTCCCGATGGAGGCGGTCTACGGCCTGCACAACTGGCCGGGACTCGCCGTCGGCGAGGCCGCCGTCCACGATGGCCCGGTGATGGCGGCGTTCGATGTCTTCACGCTCAAGCTGACCGGGCGCGGCTGCCACGCGGCCATGCCCCATCTGGGAACGGACGTGGTGCTCGCCGCCTGCCAGCTGGCCAATCAGTTGCAGGGGCTGATCAGCCGCGAGACCCCACCGCATCAATCCGCCGTGCTGAGCATTACCCAGTTCCACGCCGGCGACGCCTACAACGTCATTCCGGTGACGGTGGAACTGCGCGGCACCGTGCGCTGCTTCGATGCGGCGCTCAAGGCCCGGCTGGAACAGCGCTTCCGCGACGCCGTCACGGCCACCGCCCAGTTCCACGGCCTCAAGGCCGATTTCGACTACCAGGCGCGCTATCCGGCCACGATCAATACGCCCCGGCATGCCACCCGATGTGCCGGGGTGCTCGAGGCGCTGCCCGGCATCGACAAGGTCCACCGCGACCTGGCGCCCAGCATGGGGTCGGAGGATTTCGCCTTCATGCTCGACCGCTGCCCCGGCGCCTATATCTGGCTGGGTAACGGCGACAGCGCCGCGTTACACAACCCGGCCTATGACTTCAACGACGCCATTTCACCGCTCGGCGTCGCCTACTGGCAGGCGTTGGTGAAGAAACTGTTGAACGACTGACGACGGCCCTAGCAAAACGATTCATCCGCAAGCAAGCCTGGAGAACCTGATGAAAATCACCGTCATCGGCCTTGGCCAGATGGGTGGCAATATGGCGCTGACGCTCAAGCGCGCCGGCTTCGATGTCAGCGGCAGCGACCGTTTCGAGGCCGCCCGCGAGCGTCTGGCGGCGCAGGGCCTCGCTACCGTCGGCCCGGAGGCGATAGCCGCCAGCGATGTCTACCTGCTGTCACTGCCCACCTCCGATCACGTCCGGGAAGTCATCGAAACCTCACCTGGACTGCTCGACCGCGCACCCATGGGCAGCGTGATCGTCGACACCTCCACCAGCGACCCGGTGGTGAGCCGCGAACTCGCCGCCAAGGTCATCGCGGCCGGCCTCGAGTGGCTGGACGCCCCGGTCAGCGGCGGCCCCAAGGGCGCGGCAAACGGCAAGCTCGGCATGCTGCTCGGTGGCGACATGGCGACGCTGGAGCGTGTCATGCCGATGCTGGAAGCGATGTCCGCCAAGCGAACCCATGTGGGCGGCCCGGGCAGCGGCCACGTGGTCAAGCTGGCCAACAACTACCTCTGCGCCACCAACCTGATCGCGACCGCCGAAGCCGTGGCCCTCGCGGCCAAGGCCGGCGTCGATCCGGCGGCCTGCCTGTCCGGCCTCAACAGCGGCTCGGGGCGCAGCGCCGTCAGCGAAGTCAATTTTCCCGAGTGGGTCCTTTCCGGCCGTTTCGACTCCGGCTTCACCAGCGGCCTGATGCGCAAGGACCTGCGTCTCGCCCGGGACGCCGCCGACGATCTCGGGCTCGATCTGGCACTTCTCCATCAGGTCGTCGCCGGCTGGCATGCCAACGCCGAACGCCCGACGGACGGCGACGATTTCAATCATATCGTCTCGCCGATCCTGGCCCAGGCCGGGGTCGATTTCACCCGGCGCTCCGCCAACGACGAGGAGACCTCCGCATGAATGCGCTCGACACCCAGGCCCAGCAAGCCTTGCACCGTCTTCTCGCCCAGTTCGGCTTGTCGCTGGAGCCCGGAGACACACCCTGCTCCAACTGGATCGACGGCAATCTGGTCGCGGGTCAGGGCGACAGCATCGCGCTGACGAACCCGGCGACCGGAGGCGACCTGGGCAGCTATCGCGATGCCGGCGCCGAGCTGCTCGATCGGGCCGTCGAGGCCGCGGCGCGCGCCCAGCTCGAATGGATGGCGTTGACCGCCAGTGAACGCGGCCGGCGCATGAACGCCGCCGTCCGTCGGCTGGAGGGCCACGAGGAGGACCTCGCTCAGCTCGAGAGCGTGGTCGCCGGCAAGCCGATTCGGGACTGCCGGGGCGAGGTCGGCAAGGTCAGGGAGATGTTCGAGTACTACGCCGGCTGGTGCGACAAGCAGCACGGCGAGGTCATTCCGGTGCCTACCTCCCATCTCAACTACGTTCGCCACGTCCCCTTCGGCGTGGTCGGCCAGATCACCCCCTGGAACGCACCGATGTTCACCTGCGCCTGGCAGCTGGCGCCGGCCATCGCCGCGGGCAACGGCGTCGTTCTCAAGCCTTCGGAGCTGACGCCGTTCTCATCGGTGGTGATCGCCCGCCTGCTCGAATGCGGCGGCCTGCCCAGGGGGCTGATCAATATCGTCAACGGCCTCGGCCCGACCACCGGCGCCGCGCTGACAGGCCACGACGGCATCAGCAAACTGGTGTTCGTCGGCTCCCCCGACAGCGGCCGCCTGATCGCCGAGGCCGGCGCCCGCCGCCTGGTCCCCAGCGTGCTCGAGCTCGGCGGCAAATCCGCCAACATCGTGTTCGACGATGCCAGGCTCGACGATGCCGTGGCCGGCGCTCAGGCAGCGATCTTCGCTGCCGCCGGGCAGAGCTGCGTGGCCGGTTCGCGCCTGCTGATCCAGCGCGACATCTTCGATGCCGTGGTCGAGCGCGTCGGTCGGGCCGCCAGCCAGATTGCCGTGGGCCTCCCTGCCGATGAGGACACCCGCATGGGGCCGCTGCAGAACGCCCGCCAGTACGGCCGCGTCACCGCCATGATCGAGCGTGCCAGGGCCGCCGGTGCGCGTGTCGTCACTGGCGGGCAGCGCCCGGAGGGGCTGCCCCCCGGCGCCGACGGTTACTACCTGGCACCGACGGTGATCGCCGATGTCGACGCCTCCATGGAGATTGCCCGCGAGGAGGTGTTCGGTCCGGTGGTCGTCGCCATGCCGTTCGACGACGAAGCCGACGCCGTTCGGCTCGCCAATGCGACCCGCTTCGGTCTCGCCGGGGCCGTCTGGACGCAGGACCCGGCCCGCGCGCATCGCGTCGCCGGCCAGCTGCGTGCCGGCACGATCTGGATCAACAGCTACAAGGCGATCAACGTGATGTCGCCCTTCGGCGGCTTCCGTGACAGCGGCTTTGGCCGGTCCAGCGGTCTCGACGGCCTGCGTGAATACACCGTCCCGCAGAGCGTCTGGGTCGAGACCGGCGCCGAAGCCAGCGTCGCCATGGGTTACGGCAGCGGCGCTGCCTGAGGCGCCGTCGAGGGCGGGCAGCGACGTCGCTCGCCCAGGCGCGAGTTCGGGTATCATCGCAGGCATCAGCCTGGAACCGACGAGGAATCGCCCGTGCACCCCGCCGATCTCTGTTATCTCAACAACGCCTCCGTCGGCCTGCAGAGCCCGGCGGTCGCGGCTCGCCTGCGGGATTGGCTGGAGGCGGAGATGGCGGCCTATCCGCGTCAGCGCCTCGAGAGCGCGCTCTGGGATGGCCAGGCGACCAGAACCAAGCTGAGCCAGTGGATCGGTGCACCGGAGACCCAGCTCGCCTTCGGTGCCAGCACCTCGCAGCTCATGGCCCAGATCATCGGCAACCTGGACCTCGCCGGAAGACGGCTGCTGGTCGCACCTGGCGAGTGGGCTTCCAACATCGTCATGCTCAGACGGCTCGGCGGGGAGCCGCCGCGCGCCATCGAACTGCTGGCGACGGATGCGGATGGCCGGTTGGACATGGCTGCCATCGCCAGGCAGATCGACGACGACGTCGCGGCGATATTGACGCCGCTGGTAACTAGCATCGAGGGTCGGCGCTACGCGGTGGAAGCCCTGGGCGCCCTGCCCCGGCCGTCGCACTGTCCGCTGATCGTCGATGCCGCACAGGGGCTGGGACAGACGGAGATCGACGTCCGCCGACTCGGCTGTGACGTACTGGTTGCCACGACGCGAAAGTGGCTTCGTGGACCCCGTGGCATGGCACTGCTCTACGTCAGCCAGCCGGCAATGGCCATGATGCGCCTCAACCCGACGCCGGAGCTGGCGGGGCTGAGGCTGGATCCGGCAAGCCAGCGGTTCGTCGATCTGCCCCAGGCCCGACGTTTCGATGCTTCCGACCTCTCGATCCTGAATCAGGTGGGTTTGACGGCCGCCCTGAACGAGTTGCAGCAGATCGCGCTGCAGCCGCTGCGCGACCATCTGGCAGCACTCGCCGGACAGGTCTACGACATCGCCCGGGAGCAGGGATTTCGGCCGCTGTTGCCCCATCCCGAGACCGGCATCGCCACGATCCACCTGCCGGATAGCGAGCCGCTCCAGGTGGTTCAGCGGCTCGATGCCGCCGGAATCGTCGCCAAGGCCTGCAGTACGGCCGCCGAGCCGCTGAACGTTCGGCTGCCGGCAACCGGCACGCTATTGCGGATCTCGCCTCACTGGCACAACACCTCGGCGGACATCGACCGCGCCATGGCGGCGTTGAGATGAGAAAACGCGAAGCCGATCGCGTACCCTGTCTCCCGCGCCTTGCGATATTGGGCGATACTGCAGACAACGACGCGACGGGATGGAAGGCTCATGAGCTTCGGCATCGATCACCCTTTACTGGCGGTCAGTAATCTCGATCATGCCGCCCAGTCAGCCAGGGATCTCGGTTTCACCGTCAATTCACGGCATCAACATCCGTGGGGCACGGACAATCACCTGCTGTTCTTCAGCAACAACTTCATCGAACTGATCGGCATCGGTCGTCCGGAATGCCTGGACTACCAGGATGCCAATGGCTTCCAGTTCGGCCGCCTGGTCGAAGCGCGACTGATCACGGTAGGCGACGGCATCGCCATGGTGGCGCTGGACAGCGACAGCATCCAGCGCGACCACGCCCTGGTCGCGGCACGTGGCTTCAACGACGCTTGCCCGATCATCTTCCGCCGCATGGCCCACCTGCCCGGCGGCCGCGATGAGGAGGTGAGCGTGGCACTGGATATCCTCCACGACCCCGAACGCCCCTTCCTGACCCAGTTCCTCTGCCAGCAGCTACGCCCGGAGCTGTTTCGCGTCGACCCGACGCAGGAGGCGCATGCCAATACCGCGACATCGATCGCCGATGTCTGGTACGTCAGCGATGAGCCGGATTACGACATCGAGCACTTCCGTCGCATTCACGGTGCCGGCTCGGTCCGGGGCAGCGACGCGGCATGGACGATCCACACCCACAAGGGGGACTGCCACCTGCTCGATGCCCGGACGCTGGCGGCGACCTTTCCCACCCTCGGCGAGGTCGAGGCGGAACCCCCACGCGCCGTGGCCCTGACCCTCACCTGTCGGAGCCTGGCAGCGGCGATCGCCTGCTGGGAGGAGCACGGGGTCGACTACCATCGTCACAGCGAAACCCAGGCCGACATTGCGCCGGGTGTCATGGGGACCCTGCTTCGATTCGAGCAGCGTTAGCGGGTATCCCGCCGATACCGACCGGACGAGGGCCCCGTGACGTCGTTGCTCACGACGGGGCACGGAAGGCCTGCATCCAGGCCGCCAGGTGGCGCAGCAACTTGAGGCTCGCCTGCGGCTGGCGCCGGCCGACCCGGGTGATCATGTGGGCCTGGGAGTTCTGGAAAAGCGCTGACGCCACCGGTAACGCCACCACGCTGCCCTCGACTATCTCGTGGGCCACGGCAAACCGCGGCAGCAGCGTGATCCCCATGCCGGCGACCACCGCCCGGCGCAGCACCGCCATCGAGTTGGTCTCCACCGCGACCTGCGGATGCAGGCCCGCCTCGGCGAACGCCTGATCCACCAGCCGGCGCACGCCGTGCCCCGGTTTCCAGAGCGCCATCGGGATGCCGCTGAGTCGTTGCAGCGAGATCGGATCAGGGTCCCCGGCAAGCGGGTGGTCGGCGGGGCAGATCGCCAACAGCGGCTGGCCGCTGGAGGCCCA
Source organism: Salinicola lusitanus (assembly GCF_003206045.1). Taxonomy (GTDB): domain Bacteria; phylum Pseudomonadota; class Gammaproteobacteria; order Pseudomonadales; family Halomonadaceae; genus Salinicola; species Salinicola lusitanus. The sequence continues at coordinate 217,162 of NZ_PZJM01000006.1, read as the reverse complement.
GAAGCGAATCTGCGGATGCACCCGTTCGTGGAACATCAGCCCGATATGCGCCCGATCCTCCACCACCGACTCGATGATCTCGTCCGTACCCGCCTGTTCGATGTCCAGGCGCACGCCCCGGTAGCGTTCGGCAAAGGCTCTGAGCGGGGCGTCGATCAAGTCATTGATGAAACCCTCGCCCACGACCAGGGAGATGGTGCCGGTCTCCAGCCGCTGGTAGGCCTCCAGCCGGGTGATGAACTCGTCGTCCAGGTCCCCGCGTCGACGGCAGTAGTCGAGCGCCATCTCGCCCACCGGCGTGGGGCGAATCCCTCTCGGCGTGCGTTCGAGCAGCGGCGCTTCGAAAGCCGCCTCCAGCAACGATATCTGGCGACTGACCGCCGAGGGTGCGATGTCCAGCCGCGCCGCCGCCTTGCGCAGCGATCCGGATTCGACCGTGACGCGAAAATAGACCAGGCGCTGATGGGGAATGTCCATGAGTGTCGACCGGAGAGCGGGAACCGTGGCCACGATTAGCCCATCAACTCGCGACGACGTCAACGCTCTCGCCGGGGCAACGGCGCTTTCGACTCGACTTCGGCCACCGGATGCTGGCAATGTTGCCCAGTCATGCCTGAAAACTCGCGGCGACGGCTTTCATCGATCTCCTCGCCGGCGCCGCTCTTCCCAGCAGGAGTCACCACATGTTCATCGCCATGAATCGCTTTCGCGTCAACCCCGCGCGCACCGAGGAGTTCGAGACGCTATGGCTGGAGCGCGAGACCCATCTCCAGGGGCTGCCCGGATTCGTCGAATTCCAGATGCTGCGCGGCCCGGCGGAGGAGGACCACGTGCTCTACGCCTCCCACACCGTCTGGCGCTCTCGCGACGATTTCGACGCCTGGACCCACTCCGAGGCATTCCGTGCGGCCCATGCCAACGCCGGCCAGAGTCGGCGTGAAGGCCTCTATCTCGGCCCACCCAAGTTCGAGGGCTTCGACGTCATTCAGACGATCGGCAGCGATGAAAGCGCTGGCTGAGCGGGGCTATCGACGCCTGGCGATCGGCCTCGTCCTGGCCGGCCTGCTGTCGAGCGGCCCTTCGTCGGCCTCGCCACCGCCGACCAGGGCCGAGATCGCGAAGCAGAAGGCCGTGCAGCTCGAGCGGCGCGTGGTCGAGACGGACAGGATCGAACCCGCCCCCGAGGCAGTGCGACTGACACCCGAAGGAACCGAGGCTGTCGATCCGCAGGGTTTGGCGCCACTCGATGATGCGATCACCTGTCTGGCGCGATCGATCTACTGGGAGGCCAAGGGCACCGATCAGCGCGAGATGCAGGCGGTCGCCAACGTGATCATGAACCGGCTGGGCAACCCCGAGTTTCCCTCGAGCCTGTGTGACATCGTTCAGCAAGGATCGGAGCATGGACACTGCCAGTTCTCCTGGTGGTGCGATGGCCGTCCCGACGAAGCCAACGAGCCCGAACAGTACGCCGAAGCCAGGGAAGTGGCGCGTCGCGCGCTCAACGGGACGCTCCCCGATATCACCCATGGCGCCCTGTTCTTCCATCACCGCAGCATCTCTCCCGGCTGGATGTCGACACTGATCAGGACGGCTCGAACCCAAGAGTTCAACTTCTATCGCCAGCCCGGATGATCCGGCCCCACTCCTCCCGACGCAGACCGAATCCACGCCGATGAAACCACGCTTCGACACCGAACAGACCGGGCCCGCCGATACCGGACACCGCTCGATCTTCTTCTCGAATCCAATCGATACCGACGCCCTGTGGCAGACGCTACTCGAAGCCGCGAAGAGCGCGATGAACCGGGACCCGCTGCTGTCCGCGCTGTACCGCCATGCCCTGCTGGAGGTGCCGGACTTCGCGAGCGCCCTGGCCCGGGTCATCGCCGAGACCCTGACCACGCCGCAGTTGCCGGAGGAGGCAGCGCGGAAGCGTGTCGAGGCACTTCTCGACCGACATCCGGCGATCGCCAGAGCCGCCGAGCGGGATCTGGTCGCGCTGCTCCGCGAGGATGCCGCCATTCCCGAACCCTTCACGCCGCTGCTGTTCTTTCCCGGCTACCGGGCCGTGCAGTGTCACCGCATTGCCCATCAGTGGTGGCTGGACGGGCTGACCGACCTGGCTAGCCATCTCCAGTACCGCACGGCAGTCCAGTTCAGTGCCGACATTCACCCCGCCGCGACCCTTGGCGCCGGGCTGTTCGTCGATCATGGCGCCGGGATCGTCATCGGTGAAACCGCCGTCGTCGAGGACGATGTCACCATCTTCCACGGGGTGACCCTCGGCAGTTCGGGCAAGGTGAGCGGCGACCGTCACCCCAAGGTCCGCCGTGGCGCCTTCCTGGGGGCCGGTGCCACCATCCTGGGCAATATCGAAATCGGGGAAGATGCCCGGATCGGCGCTGCGGCCATCGTCACCCACAGCGTCGCCGCCGGCACCACCGTGATCGGCACCGCCGCCAGACCGCGCTGAGAGAGTCACGATGTTCGCCCCCTCGCAGCCAACCGTCAGCCTCGACATCTTTCAGACGCCGGGATCTCCACTGATGAACGATCTGGCGGGACTCGGCCGGCCCTGGGTGCGCGACATGGCGTGGTTGCTGCACGCGCCGGACATCGCCGCCCTTGGCTGCCTCGGCCGCCCGACGCTGGCGGAACTCGGGCTCGACCGGCACGACCGCCGGCGGGCGTGGCTGGCCCAGCAGGAGACCCTGGATGCCGACTTTCAACGACAGCGACTGAAGCGACGCTCGCAGCGACTGGGCATCTACCACGAGACGCTTTGGCAGTGGATCCTTGAGCAGGCCCCCCGCACTCGACTACTGGCGCACAACATCGCGCTGCGCGAGAAGGGGCAGACCCTGGGCGAGCTCGACCTTCTCTACGCGCCAACGCCGGGCATCGACTCGCCATCCGACGATCGCGAAGCCGATATCTTTCACGCAGAGTTGGCGATCAAGTTCTTCCTCGGTCTGCCGGAAGGCCCGGGGGATCGACACGATGGGGCACGCTGGATCGGCGTCGGGAGCTTCGACTCGCTGGCCATCAAATGTCATCGCCTCCAGTCACACCAGCTACCCCAGGGCCTGTCCCCCGCCGCCGAACGACAGCGCAAGGCGCTGGACGCCGCCGGATCACTGCAACAGCGGATCATCATGCCCGGGTGTCTCTATCACCCCTGGGACCAACGCCTGCCGCTACCCCGCCTTGCCAATGACAGCGCGGAGCAGGGCCTGTGGTGTCACCGAAGCGTCTGGCCAGCGCTGCTGCGACAACTGCCCGAAGGCACGGCTGGCCATTGGCTGATCAAGCCCCACTGGCTCGCACCGCCCCTCTCCGCGCCACTGCCGCTGGCGGCGCTGGAGGGCGCACTGGCAAGGCATTTCAGCGACCAGGGCAAGTCGGCACACCTGCTGCTGGTCCTTCCGAACGGCAAGCAGTGCCGGGTTTTCGTGGTCAGGGACGAGTGGCCGCCGGCACTGCCGCTGCCCCCGCCGGCCCTCTTGCCCAGCGTGCGTTGAGCCATAGCGAACCGGCCAGAATCAGTGCGCCGACTCCCAGCCGCACGAGATCGGCGTCCCGGTTCCAGATCAACAGGTTGACGATCAGTCCAGCCGGGATCAGCGCATTGTTCATGATGGCCAGGGTGCCGGCATCGACGCGGCAGGCCCCCTTGTTCCAGAGGAAGTAGCCCAGCCCGGAGGCGACGATTCCCAGCCAACCCAGCACACTCCACTGGAGCGATGTGGTGGGCAGCTTGGCGGCGTCTCCCAGTACCCAGAAAGCCGGCAACGCGATGCACAGAGCTCCCAGATAGAACCAGCCAAACAGATGGCGATGCGCCAGTTCGGTCGGCAAGCGCTGCGCCAGGTGCCGATACCCGACCTGGCCCAGTGCAAAGCAGAGATTCGCGCCCTGCACGACCAGAAAGCCGAGCCAGTAGTTGGCGGTGACTCCATCGTATCGAATGACCGCCGCGCCTATCACCGCCAGCACGGCCACCGCGAGGTAGCGCGGCGAGAAGCGCCGCGCCAGCAGGTCGTCGATCAGGGTGATATAGAGCGGCGTGAAGATGGTGAACAGCAGCACTTCCGGCACGGTCAGCAACAGAAACGAGTGGTAGAAGAAGAGATACATGACCCCGAGCTGGAGACTGCCGATGGCCATGAGACCCAGACGCGAGGGCCAGCGCAGCGCGGCAGGCCGCAGGAAAGGCAGAAAAATCAGCGTCGCCAAAAGGATACGCACCATGACCGCAAAGTAGCTATCCACTTGCCCTGACAGGTAGACACCGATCAGACTGAAAGAGAAGGCCCAGAGCGCCGTGACGCCAACGAGGTAGGACATGCAGGTCAACCTGTGAAAAATGATAAGTTGACAACCATTATACGGCTAAGCGCGGTTTTGCCCAGCCTGTCGCGCTTCGAATTCGTGGCGCAATCGGGGGCGGCTTCGGCAGTAGGATGGAACGGCTGGGGTAGCGGCACGGCCGACGTGGCTCGACAACAGGACACCGTGCGATTTTTCGAGTCCGGGACCTTCACGCCTGATGGCCAGGATCGCAGCATACCGATGCGCAACGTCTATCGCTGGGATCTTCATTCCGAGCGGATCTCGCTGTCCCACGAACGCCGTGGCACCGCCGCTGCCGTTTGGCTTTTCGATCTCATCGCCAGCGACGAGGACACCCTGGTCAGCGCCGAGGTCCATCAGTGCGCCGCCGACGCCTATAGCGCCACGCTCACACTGGTATCGGACGGTATCGATCTGGAGTGGCGAATCGTCGGCCCCCGCAAGGACGAGCGTATTCTCTATCGTTATCGAGTCCGCTGAAACGACGACGGCTTCCCGAGGGAAGCCGAAGAAGGGAACCGCTGAAACCGTATCAGCGCGTCGCAATGATCCAGATGGCATGAATGATGCCCGGGATGTAACCCAGCAGCGTCAGCACGATATTGATCCAGAATTGCAGTCCCAGGCCAACCTGCAGGAACACCCCTACCGGCGGCAAGAGAATGGCGAAGATGATGCGAATGATGTCCATGTAGCCTCCTTTGCTCAGAACGACATCGTTATTGGCGTCAAACAATCCATTGTGGAGTTTCAGGCGACCGTCGAACCGGCCGACCTGAACAACGGGATGGCGACATCCCGCCGACTGATAATGCTTCACCCCGCCACAGCATAGCGCCCTTTGACCGCGAACGCTGTCGTTGGTCAGTGACCATCGTCGGTGAAGCGCGCCTTGTTTACCTTGGTCTGAATGGTGGAAGACTCCGAGGCAAGTTCCTCGTGATGCCTTTCCCAGTCTTCCCAATCATGCGGCGTGCCACTTCTCGGACCATGTTCGGCGGCCTCGCGCGCCCGTGCCCAGGCTTTTTCCTCGAGCGACTGGGGCTTGTCCTGCTCCTTGTCCAGCGCGATGCCCTGCTTGGCGAGATAGTCTCGAGCATTCATCCAAAGTCTCCCTCCTGCATCGCAGGATCGTCAAACTGCACTCGCGGATGCGCTTCGCTCCGCAATACTTGTTAGATGGCAGCGACCGGCCGTCACTTCAAGGTCTCCATGAACGTTCGTGCCGTCAATTTTCTAGCCGAATGCCATTTATGGGCTACAGTGAAAGTGCTTCGAGTTGCATATCGCAACAAACATCGCATACACAAAAGGAATTTGTCATGAGAAAGCATCTGATTACCTCAGCGGTGGCCGCCATGTTGCTGATGGGCGTCGCTGGCAGCACCTTTGCACAAAGTGATGCCATGGAAGAAGCCGAACAGGCGAACAATCAGCCCATGGCTTCGGGCAGCGGCGTCACGACGGATGGCGATAAGGCCTCGGACCAGGCTAGCGGTCACAGCGACGCTGCCAATCAGTCCCTTGACGCAGTCGATGCTGAGACGGACGAAAAGACGGATATCAAGCAATCCGACGACCTCGACGACATCAACGCCGAGGGGCACAGCGACGCGGCTGGCGATGCCATCGAAAGTCAGTGATAGTCCACTGGCGATAGCCGAGGGGCCTCGGCCCCTCTTTTTTTCATGCACCGAGACAACGTGAAGTTACGCCGAGTTGCAAGACCGACTCGGATCGTACCTGCGGCCGAAGCACGACCGGTCGGTCGTGCCGCGACGCCCGGTGAAAGCCGTCAATCCGAGAGGAGCATTCGACCTTGAACTCGTTCGTCGTCCGTCATTCGACGATCAATGAAACACACCAGGCACCAGAGTGGCTCGTGGTCGATCAACGCTACGACGATGGTGCGGAGCCTTGCTGGATCATCTCCCGCCACGCCTTTCCGGAGGAAGCCGAAATGGAAGCCGAGCGCCTCAACGGCAACGATACGGCCCCCATCGGTAGCGTCGACTAGTACGGCCGTCACGAAGGAATACCCGCGAACCCTTGACGAGAGATGTAGCACCACCATCGATCGGGATGATGTCATGAAGAAGATGATCGGCGCCGCCATCGCCAACTGGTTGAGAAAACCGGAAAACCGTGAGAAAGCCAAACGCACGGCCAAGCAGGCCTACGATAAGTATCAGCGCCGCAAGAAGGGAACGGCGCCCGATACAGGCCCCGACTCTCGCTAGGGGCAGGCGGAAGACAGCACACGGCGCTATTTCGTGGTGGATTTCACGTGACAAATGCTCCGTTACGCCGTGGAATCCCCGATACCGGCGGTTGCACCTCGCAACTGCCGATCAAGACTTGCCGCGGGCGCTATCGATTTCGCCAAAATAGGGCCTCGAGCCAAGGATTTCCTACTCAGTCGAAATAACGAAGGCGCGTTAAAGCGTCTGCAAGATTCGCCCAGCCTTTGACGCTGTTACTTTCGCTTCACATTACGATGACAAAAAAGCTAATATCCAATCTGCATCCAAGTTAAAGCCAAGTGCGTACTCCTTGATATAAAACATGATCGAGCACTGGTTAAGGGAGCGAGCACATGTCAAATCGCTATTTCGTTAGAACCGTCAACCCCAATACCCTGATGGAACATTTCGTCGTCGCCGATTTCCAGCAGGAGGGGGCATGCATGAACGTCTATTTCAATCGCCCCGCCGCCATCGAAGAAGCCAGGTGGCTGAATCGCCATCATCACCGCCAGCGACTCAAAGACGCGCGTTATGAATGGCAGCACAATATTCATTCACCCAGTACACTTCCGCCTCAGATCGAGCCGACGGAGCGACACTTCAAGGAGAGCGATTTCTCCTCGACGTCACCCCAGGCGACGGTCCCGGCCGGTAGAGCAGAAGACCGCCTTTCGCGAGACGATTCGCCATATCCCCGAGAGACACCAGCGCAGGTCATGAAGGCAATGCTGAAGCGGCGTCTGGTGGATTGAGGCATCGAGGAGGCTAGGCCCCAGTAGGGAGGAAGAGGCGCCAACGACAGCCGGGATCGGCTGGAGCGGGTGAAGGGAATCGAACAGCGGCGGTTTTTCGAACTCCCAAGGCATTTTTTTCGCCGTCCTTACACTCAGCCATACAGATAATCCATCACTGCACGAATGCCCCATAAGGGTGCCTATCCGTCAAGCTCCGGCGATGGTGACCGTGTCTTCTCTCACCCGCGACCTCACGCCCTCAGCCTCCGGTCCCGTCAACATGGCCGGTCGTGCAGGCTTGCTGTCAGCACCGCTTCGCTATCCCTTCGGACATTGGTTAGCGCCCTTGCCGTCGTATTCAGAGCGAGCACAAATATCTTGAGAAATAGGAATGCTCCATTGTTAGTCAGTTTCAACTTAAACCTAGTGCCGCTTGTTATGTCATAGCAATAGCGGCAAGGCTCGAGCGCCCTTTATCAGCCAGTAGCGTTTAGCTTACATTAAAAGTCTAAGTTGCCCTCAAGGAGGAGACACGACGATGCGATTAAATCAGAGGCAAGCTCAACGCCTCGTCGAAACGGGGCTCGAGCCATTCGTCGTAGAATGGCAAGACACTCAGAATGAATCATTCCCTATCCGCATCACACACTCTGACAAAGTTATGTGCCGTACCATACCAGCTAGCACGTTCTTCTACCGGGACGCCCTCGTGCGCCGAATCGATATGCTCAGGGCCGAGGCCGAATATCACTTCGACTTCCCCTGCAATATCTGGAAAGAAGGGGATGAGGTGAAGAACCTCAAGATCACCCTTCCCATACATCGTGAATAGCTTCAGGGACCGACGCGGAACCGGCCACGAGGAAGATTTCTACTGCCTGGGCAACTCACATCGCCCTCCTCGCACCGCGAGTAGCTCTCCAGCGTTTCCGTGCGCTGCTGGGTCAGATCTCCCGGTATGTACGGGACAACGCCGAGCGCTGATCGCAGGCACGAAAAAAGCGCCCAGGCTGGGGCGCTTCACTCCCACGTTTACAACTGGTCAGGGTAGCTTGTCTTCATTACAGGGTCGCCTGGGCGTCAGCAGTCCCAACCGTCTCTCCGACAACTCCGATGGCAACGCTCAAGGGCGATGCATCCAGCGTAAGCGGGGTCTTGTGCGAGGTGCTGTAGGCCGTGTTGCCGACCATGATCGAACCGGACCGTTGCTGGACAAGGTAGAGCGGCAGTTTCTCGAGTCCTCTGACGTTGCGAAGCCTCTGCTTCGCGTGCCCCAGGGACCGGTCGCTGATCTGCCTTCCCTGTTCATCGCGAAGGGCAACGGCGTATCCTTCAGCGACGGCGCGGAAATGGAAGGACTGTGAGGTTACGGACTCGATGTGGAGCTCCGAGATCTGCCCGTCACGCGCAAGTTGTACAAATTTCGAGAATTTCATGGCACCCATCCTTGGCTAGGCTTTCTCGATTTCGGAATGCAGTTTCAACACCCTAGTACCGTCCTCCTGCTTGATCAGATACGCCGGCATTTGCTTGGTCCCTTTCCTCGTCACCTCGCTGCCCTGCAGTTTCCTGGTGACCTTCTCCTGGTACTTCCGGGTCACCTGACCTTCCGCCCAGTTGTCGCCCCACTTCCATTTGACCCACTCGCGCTGCTTGTAGTCCGACATGTCTGAAATCCATTTCCTGTACACAACATCAAATCTTGTACAGTTTTTCCCGTCATGCCATGATGCTTTCGTCGGCACGGATCGCCGACGGAAGGTCGGGCCTCGGGGCCCAGTTCAGGAGCATCTCCCAGACATCGACCGGTCAGGAAGACCGGCCAGCAGAAAGCCAAGGATGGCCATCATGAAACACGAGATTTCCTGCCCACGCTGCGGGCATCACGAAGCAGCCTCAAACGATACCGCCAGAGACTGGGACGAGATCAAATGCCTGGAGTGTGGCGAGTTCCTTGGCACCTGTGATCACCAATTCGCCTTCGCCTCACGCAACCACCGCATGCACACCCTGAGTCAGTCGCTGGAACTGCTTATCGAGCTGTCCCGCGATCAGGCGTGGACGCGGGCGGTAGCCTCCGCAGCTTGAACCGACACTCGCTTTCGTACTGTTCCCTTCGGCCGCTCACCATGAGCGGCTTTTTTCGTCCAGCCACCCATCGCATCACCGTCGCAGCCTTTCCCTCGGGCCTCGGGAAAAAAGGATCGACATCGTCGAGGTGCTCCCCGCCGCGCATCGCACTCTCCTTTACGCTGGTGCGTTCCTTTCGAGATGAAGGTAGGTGGGATCGAAGTCACCCGCCTCCTGGAGCTCGTCCCAGTCGAGCACGGTGATATGAGTTCGAGTCACCAGGAGAAGTCCCTGTTTGGCGAGCATCCCGTAGACTCGACTCATGTGGACTGAGCTGATGCCAAAGGCATCGGCCAGATTCGCTTGAGTGACTGGGAACTTGAAGGAGCTCCCTTCCGTAAGGCCCACGGCTTTGAGACGCATCATCAGTTCACAGACCAGATGCGCTACCCTTCCAAAGGCTTCACGCTGACCAATGTTGAGCATCCAGTCTCTGTATATGGCCGCGTCGATCAACGTCTCGCGCCACAGGGCGACCCCCAACCGAGGGTAGGTATCGCACACTTGCTGTATCTTCTCGTGGGGGATATAGCCCACGGTGCAGGAACTGATCGGAGCGAGGCCAAAATCCATCACCCCAAGGTGCAGGCTTTGAATATCGGGGATATCCCCCGGGACATGGATTGCCATGATCTGACGCCCGCCGTCGGACGTCAGTTTGTAGATGCAGGTAAAGCCCTCGATTACCACGCAGCACTGCGTGGGCCGCTCTCCCATGCGCACGATGTCGTGACCCGGTTCCAGCGAGGCTATCTCCAAGGGCAAATCTCTAAGCGCTCGGATCTCTTCATTCGACACGGGATGAATACTTTGCAGCCTTCGGATCAGCAAATCGTTCGGCGAAATTGAGCGGGTCATAAGCAAGTTCACATCAGAGGATTGGGCCAAGATAACTCCCTGAGAATAGCCGATGTTGTGCCTTTCGCTGTGAACGGCAGCAAGTCTCTCAGCTACGCGGTTCGGCCTTCTCGTCCTGCTTCACTCGCCGTGTCCTGGGCCCGAGCCGGGCCCAGGACAGGAGTTGACGTGAAGTAGCTCCTCCCTCGTGGAAGACAAAGCACCAATGGCACTCGAGCTTAACGTATGTTGGGAGCCTCTCCTCCGCATTGATTTAGCCTCACAGGGTGATCGCGATTTCGCGGTCCAACATCTGCGGAGAACATCATGTTCCAGCATTCATCGAAGCTTCAGTACCCCGTAAAGGTCGACGCGCCCGATCCCCAGTTCGCGATGCTTTTGCAGCAAGCGATCGGCGGGGTCGAGGGCGAGATCCGCGTTGCGATGCAGTACTTCTTCCAGGCCATGGGAGCACGCGGCGATGACCGCATCCGCGACTTGCTCATGTCGACGGCAACGGAAGAACTCTCGCACATCGAGATGCTCGGCCACGCCGTCGCGCTCAACCTGGAAGGTGCCCCAGTCTCCTATCAGGAGGAGTCGGCCAAGGACCCCATCATCAACGCGATACTCGGCGGCGCCAATCCGCGCCACCTGCTGTCGTCCGGGCTGTCGGCAATGCCGGTCAATGCCAACGGCGTACCGTTCGACATGAGCCATGTCTATGCGACCGGCAACATCGCCGCGGACATGATGGCCAACGTTGCTGCGGAATCCGGTGGCCGCGTCCTGGCCTCGCGGCTCTACAATTGGACCGACGACAAGGGCATGAAGGACTTTCTCTCGTTCCTCATCGCCCGTGACACCTATCATCAACAGCAGTGGCTAGCGGTGATCGAAGAGCTGGGCGGACTCGAGAAGAATTTGCCGATTCCAAACTCCACCCCCGAGGCTCACGAAGCGACAGAGCACTCCTACTACTACCTCAACACCCTGACCGACAAGAAGGCGCCTGAGGGGCGCTGGAACACGGGTCCGTCGCTAGACGGCCGAGCGGAGTACTCCACACGTCAGCAGCCGGAGCCGGAGGGCCAGGAGCCCTCTCTCGGCAAAGCGCGCAAAGGCTCTGGCGCCCAAAACGAACAGATGTAGTCTCTTACCTTCGGCCCATCGCCACGATGGGCCTTCAATCCTCTGTCCCCTAGCCCATTGGCCACAGGGATTAGCGGTTTCCGCTGGAGAATCTTCCTGAAGAGGGCCTGACTGTAAGCAATTCGAGCGACTTGCCTACTTGATGACTCTTGCCTGATACTGTACATATATCCAGCAATCTCAGGGAGCACGCTGTCATGTCCGCACAGTTCAAAGCCGCCGCGTCGTATCAGCAGTTGACCCGCCGCATCCAGCGACAGATCGCCCGGGCGCGCGATCGTGAGCAGTATGCTGTCACTGTCTACCGCTTCGACGAGGACGATCCCGTCGCCTGGGAGCGTATGCTCAACGAATTCGAGGAACTGGAAGACGTCTCGGTCAATCGTGTCGGCGCCGCCGAGGCGCTGGTCACCTGGAACGCGGCGGAAACGGAAGCGGCGTCATGACCACCTTTGTCGGTATCGTCCAGGCCGACCCGGGCGCGCCGCCCTACTCGAGCTCTCTCGCCACCGGCGAGGCCCGCGCGAGCTTGCTGCCGCCCGCGCAGGACTAGCTCGAGACGACGCCGGGTCCGAACGTCACACGATCGATCGCCTCTTGCGCCCGAGCACGGGCCCGCCGAGCCGATGGGCAGGGGTTGCCGCCGAGCCCCATCCAGGTGATCGGCCGGTGGCCGGCTCACTGGACCGAGCCCCACCGCTCCCCGCCAGAGGCGGCGATACGAAATAGTGGCGATCGAGATCGAGACTTTCGCGATACTCTCGAGATTCCGGTTCGAGCTTGGCGAGTGCGGTATCCGCCAGCGGGCGCCGCTCGAGCTGATCGCGTTTCACCCCAGCTTCCATGCATGGCTGAGACCTGGCCATACAAGAGGATCGTGGCTACCCGCGTTGATATCTGGACGTATTCGAACGGATTAGCCCAGTCACCGTGCGGGCTGGAGGGCGATAGAGGGATATTTTCGGACGTGTCTGATTACTGAAATGGAGCGGGTGAAGGGAATCGAACCCTCGTCTTAAGCTTGGGAAGCTTCTGCTCTACCATTGAGCTACACCCGCCACGGGCTAGATCGTAAGTCCGGGAACTTGGCCTTTGCAAGCCTGTATTTCGCTGCCGTCCATCCCGGTCGTGCATCAACGGCGGACAAGAGAGAGCCCGGCCCTCCTGAGGAAGACCGGACTCTCGATCAGCTTGCGCCTGGCCAGCTGACGGCCCGGGGGAGTAGCCCCCGATTCCCTGGCGCAGCCGTCCTTGGTGAATACCGTGATATCTTCCTTGGCCACCAGTGAAAAGCTCAATCGTCACGCCGTGGAAGGTACGAGTCTTCCAAGGGATAACCTTGAGACTGCACCAATAAAGAGGATTTTAAAATTAACGTGCGTTAATTATTAAGGGGTTGTTTAGTAGAGATTTGTAACGATAAAACACACTAACCGACTGAACAGGTAGTGGCGAAACGTAAGAAAAGGGATCGGGGACATCATTAATCAGCGTCAAAAAAATCCCCGACCGAAGTCGGGGAACCAAGGATCTACAACGAATCTCGATTTTATCTTCTCCCCTGGGAGGGAAATAGAGCCAATGATCTGATTTTTTTGTAAGACATTGCCGACAAAATAGAACTGCTCTTGTATATCTATCCCGCTTGTTGACATGATTCCGTGGCTTCAGCGCACCCGCTAGACGACGTCACGCACCCGCTCCCAGGCGTGCTCGAGATGCTCACTCAATGCCGTCACCAAGGCAGGCGCATCCCGTCGCTCGAGTGAGTCGATCATCGATTCATGCTCGGCAACGGCTGCCGCCCACTTCTCCTCGCCCTCGTGCCCGATGAATCGAACCCGCTTGAGTTTCGATTGAAGTGAACCATGAACCTGAACCAGCGAGTCATTGTGACTCAGCGCCACGATGGCGGAGTGAATGCGCTGGTTCGTCTTGTAATAGTCGAGCCGGTTTCCTTCGCGATAGTGATCCAGCATCTCGTTGTGCAGCGCGCGCACCCCCGCAATCTCCTCGTCGCTCGCTTCGGTACAGGCCAAGCGCCCTGCCAGCTCCTCGAGCGTACGGATCAATACCAGCATGTCCTGGATGTCCTTTGCCGAGAAACGTCGAACCGAGGCGCCACGCTGTGGCGTCAGTTCCACCAATCCCTCACTGGCCAGATAGCGAAGCGCCTCTCGTAGAGGCGTCCGCGAGACGCCGAGCCGTTCGCAAAGTGGACCTTCGTAGATCCGTTTCCCCGGCTCGAGCTCACCCTCGATGATCATGTCACGGAGATGGCTGGTGATCGCATCGTGAAGCGAGTGCCTGGCAATCGCGGAACGTGGCGATGTCGTGTCGGACATGGCTGATCTCTTCATGGGTAGGGAACCGTTGGTCGAAATAGGCGCCTGCAATGTCTCGATTCAGCCCTGAGCCGTCCCTGCGCGACCCGGCTCAGCCGAAAAGCGTGCTGACATCATACTGCGCTAGCCGACACCTTCACCTCAATACCAACGTATAATGTATACATTTTGGTTTTGAGCGCAATCTCCTCTCAAGCAGGCACTCCGCCTCGAAGAATCAGGAGATACCATGACGCCTTCATCATCGCGCAAAGCCGCGCCCGAGTTGCCGATCATCGCCCTGGCCATGGGCGATCCCGCCGGCATCAGCCCAGAGCTGACAGCCAGGCTGGCCGCAGACGAGACCGTCAAGCGAGCCGCACGCCTGGTCATCATCGGCGACCGTCGAATATTCGACGAAGGTGCCCGCACCGCCGGTCTCTCGCCGACGCTAGACTCGATCGACGAGCAGAGCCCGCTTGCCGATCTTGCGAGCACACCGGCATTTCTCGATCTTGCCAACCTGGCGCCGGAAGATGTCGATCCGGGCGAGGCGACTCCGGCCGGCGGTGAATTCGCTTCGGCCAACTTCCGTCACGCGCTCGCGCTGGCCCACGACGGTCGGGTCGACGCGGTCTGCTTCACGCCGTTCAACAAGAAGGCGATGCGCTATGCCAACCCCGGTTATGACGACGAGATTCGCTTCGTGGCGGATGCCATCGGCTTCGACGGCAAGGCTCGTGAATTCAATATTCTCGAATCGGTCTGGAATGCGCGGGTCACCTCCCACATCCCGCTGAAAGACGTCGCCGCCGCCCTGAGCCCGGAGTCGATCATCGACGAGCTGACGCTGACCCATCGCTGCCTGCAGCAGGCCGGGCATGACCGTCCGCGCATCGCCGTCGCCGGCCTCAACCCTCACGCCGGCGACGGCGGCAGCTTCGGCATGGAGGAGATCGACATCATCGAGCCGGCGATCCGGCGCGCCCGCGAACAGGGGCTGGAGGTCGAAGGCCCCTTCCCCGCCGACACCGTCTTCCTCCGCGCGGTGAAAGAGGGCTTCCACGCGGTACTGACCATGTACCACGACCAGGGGCAGATCGCGATGAAGATGATGGGATTCGACAGCGGCGTGACGATGCTCGGTGGTCTCCCGTTCCCGGTCTGCACGCCGGCTCACGGAACGGCCTATGACATTGCCGGTCGCGGCATCGCCGATCTGGGCGCCTCCCGACAGGCGTTGCTGCTCGCCGCGCGCATGGCTGACCAGGCACGCAAGGCGGGCGTCTGAAATTTCATCGCCGCGGCTTCCGCCAGTGGCGCTGAAAGGTAGTGGCAGGTCCGATTCGACACAGCTCACGAGCGTCACCGACAAGAGCAACAACGCAAGAACCGACAGGAGAAACGCCATGTACAAGCGCAACCCCCTTTCCGCCCATCAGCTCAAGCCTCTGGCCCTGTTCTTTGCCGCACTCACCGTCTCCGGGAGCGCGCTCGCCTGGCAACCGGAACGCCCCGTCGAGTTCGTGGTGACCTCCGGTGCCGGCGGCGGTACCGACACCTTCGCGCGCACCGTGCAGTCGATCATCGGCAAGCACAAGCTGATGGACAAATCGATCATCGTCTCCAACAAGGGCGGAGGCAGCGGCGCCGAGGGCTACGTCTATTCGGCCTCTTCCCCGGATGATCCCTACAAGCTGACGTTCGGCACCAACAACGAGTACCTGCTGCCCGAAGTCGGGGAAATGCCCTACGCCGCCGCCGACCTGCAACCGGTGGCGGCCATGGCCATGGACGAATTCCTGATCTGGGTGAACGGTGACGCCGACTACACCAGCGCCAAGGATTTCATCGATGCCGCCAAGCAGAACCCCGGCAAGATGCAGTTCGCCGGCAGCCAATCCAAGGACACCGACCAGACGCTGGTCAGCATGATCGAGGAAGCCACCGGCGCCGATTTCCGCTACGTGCCCTTCAACGGCGGCAGCCAGGCGCTGGTGCAACTGGCCGGCGGCCATGTCGACGCCAACGTCAACAATCCCAACGAGAACCTCGGTCAGTGGCAGGCCGGCATGGTCAAGCCGCTGTGCGTGTTCAGCCCGGAACAGCTTCCCAAGGGCGAGCCCGTCTACCAGGGCAAGGGCTGGGGCGATATCCCCACCTGCCAGTCCCAGGGTATCGATATCAGCGAATACCGCATGCCGCGGACCGTCTGGCTGCCGGCGGGCGCCCCCGAGGAGGCGGTGACCTACTACCAGGAGCTGCTCAAGAAGGTCAGCGAGACACCTGAATGGAAGGACTACACCACCCGAACCGTGCAGACCAGCCGCTTCCTGACCGGCGACGAACTCCAGCAGTACATCGATGACAACGCCAAGAGCGTCAAGAAGGTGTTCGAACAGGAAGGCTGGAACGCTTCCTGAGCCCATGCCGGCGGGCGGCCACTGGCGCCCGCCACGCCTCGGAGGGAATCAGCATGACCCACAACGGCATTTCCCGTTACAGCATGGAGATCGCCACGGCGCTACTGACCGGCGGGATCGGTCTCGCGATCTGCTACGGCGCCTGGCAGGTCGGTACCGGGTGGACCCCGAGCGGCCCGGACTCCGGTTACTTCCCGTTCTGGATTGGCGTGCTGGTCGTTGCCGGCAGCGTCGTCAATCTGCTGCGAACGATCGTCGGGCATCGCCACAAGGACGAGATATTCCTGGATGCCGCCCGGCTCAAGTCCCTCGCCCGATTCGTGCTACCGATCCTCGGCTTCGCCGTGATCTCGCTACTGCTGGGGCTCTATGTAGGGACCACGCTGTACGTGCTGTTCGCCATGCGTCTCCAGGGCCATTACGCCTGGTGGAAATCGCTGGTCAGCGGCGTGGCCATCAGCGTCTGCTTCTACCTGCTGTTCGAACTCGTATTCCAGGTGCCGCTACTGAAAGGCCCCCTGGAGCATGCGTTCGGCATCTACTAAGCGCCCGTTTCAGGGGATCGCACCATGAACAACCTATCGCTGCTGATGGATGGCTTTGCCACCATCCTGACCTGGAATCATCTGCTGATCATGGTGATCGGCGTGATGCTGGGCATGCTGGTCGGCGTGCTGCCGGGACTGGGCGCCCCCAACGGCGTGTCGTTGCTGCTGCCGCTGACTTTCACCATGGATCCGGTGTCGGCCATCATTCTGTTGAGCTGCATGTACTGGGGGGCGCTGTTCGGCGGCTCCACCACCTCGATTCTGTTCAATATCCCGGGAGAACCCTCGTCGGTCGCCACGACCTTCGATGGCTACCCGATGGCACGCAATGGCGAAGCGACCCGTGCGCTGACCCTGGCCTTCATGTCCGCCGGTCTCGGTGCGCTCGCTGGCGTGGTCATGATCACGCTGCTGGCCAGCTCGGTGGCCCAGTTCGGCCTGAAGTTCTCCTCGCCGGAGTACTTCGCGGTCTACTTCCTGGCGTTCTGCAGCTTCATCGGCATGAGTTCCAGCGCGCCCTCGAAGACACTGGTCTCGATGATGCTGGGACTGGCCTTCGCCACGGTCGGGATGGATAGCGTTTCCGGCGGCCTGCGCCTGACCTTCGGCATTCCCGATCTGGTCAAGGGCATCAGCTTCCTGGTCGCGGTCATGGGGCTGTTCGGGATCGCCGAACTCATGGTCACCACCGAAGAGGGCCTGAGCTTCAACGGTATCAAGAGCCGCATTCGGGTCCGGGACATCCTGCGCACCATGGCCGAGCTGCCGCGTTACTGGGCGTCGCTGGTCCGCAGTATCCTGATCGGGATCTGGATGGGCATCACGCCCGCCGGGCCGACCGCTGCCTCGTTCATGAGCCACGGCATCGCCAAGCGCTTCTCCCGGCACCCCGAGCGCTTCGGCAAGGGCGAGCCCAACGGTATCGTCTCACCGGAAGCGGCGGACCATTCCGCCGGCACCTCCGCGCTGCTGCCGATGCTGGCACTCGGGGTGCCGGGTTCGGCGACGGCGGCGGTGATGATGGGCGGATTGATGATCTGGGGGCTGACGCCCGGGCCGATGCTGTTCATCACCCGTCCGGATTTCGTCTGGGGCCTGATCGCCAGCATGTATCTGGGCAACGTGGTCGCGGTCATCCTGGTACTGGCGACGGTGCCGCTCTACGCCTCGATCCTGCGGGTGCCGTTCGCCATCATCGGCCCGGTCATTGTCGCGGTCATCTTCACCGGCGTTTACCAGGTCGCCAACTCCACCTTCGACTTCTGGCTGCTGCTGTTCTTCGCCCTGCTCGGCTATCTGTTCAAGAAGCTCGACTACCCGGTCGCCCCGCTGGTGCTGGCCATGGTGCTCGGTCATCGCGCCGAGGAAGCCTTCCGTCAGTCGATGGTAATGTCCGACGGCTCGTTGACCATCTTCTGGTCCAACTCGCTAGTCAGCACGATCATGGGACTCGGGGTATTGATGCTGGTGTGGCCGCTGTTCTCCCGCATGCTGGGGCTGAGAGGCTGGCGGCGACGGCTGCAGCGTCAGAAACCGCAGGCCTCGAAGCCGGCGACGCCCGACTCCCGCCCCTGAGACAAGGAAACAGCGATGCACCTCTCCCACTATCTCGATGGTGACGCCCCGATTCGCTGCTGCGTGATCGGCTCGGGTGGCTTCGGCCGCAGCTTCATCCTTCATTCCCGGCATCTGGAAGCCATGGAGGCGCGCGTGGTGATCGACCTGGACCCGGCGCTTGCGGCCAAGGCACTGGTCGACGCCGGTATCGAACCGGGCCGAATCCGGCACTGCCGGACGCCGGCAGAAGCCAGCCGTGCCTGGGACCGAGGCGACTGGATCGTCGGCGACCGGCTGGAGGCGGTGATCGAACTTCCCCTGGACGTCGTCATCGAGGCCACCGGTCACCCCGAAGCCGGCGCCCGCCATGCCGCGCTCGCGCTGGAAGCCGGCCATCATGTGGCCCTGGTCACCAAGGAAGTCGACAGCGTGGTCGGCCCCGGCCTGGCGGCCATGGCTCGCAAGCGCGGCTGCGTGATCAGCCCGGTGGATGGCGACCAGCCTGCGCTGGCGATCGGCCTGGTCAGTTGGGCCGAGACGGTGGGGCTGGAGATCCTCGCCGCTGGCAAGTCGAGCGAATACGACTTCGTCTTCGCCCCCTCGACGGAAACCCTGGCCAGCAACGGCAAACGCATCGACGTCCGCGGCTTCGGGGAGCGCTGGGATCTGCCCGAAGGCCTGGACAGTGAGGGTCACCGTCAATGGGTGGCGGATCGCGCTCGCCTGGCCGTTGATCTGCCGCAGCACGCGGTGCCGGACCTGTGCGAGATGGCGATCGTCGCCAACGCGACCGGCGTGATGCCCGACCGTCCCTCACTGCACTACCCCATCGCCCGTCTCGGCGAGATCGCCGAACTGTTCGTGCCGACCGCCGACGGGGGCCTGTTGACGCGGACACCGGCGCTGGAGGTCTTCCACTGCCTGCGGCGGCCGGACGAGTTCAGCCTTGCAGGCGGCGTGTTCGTGGTCGTGCGCGGCCATGATCGCACCAGTTGGCAGATGCTGGCCGAGAAAGGGCACCTGGTCAGCCGGCGCGGCGACAGCGCGATGCTGCCGCTACCCCGCCACCTGCTCGGGCTGGAAGCCGCCACCACCCTGCTGGAGATGGTGCGCCGCGGCGTTCCCAGCAGCGTCGGCCAGCCGCGACCCCATGTCGACCTGATCGCCGTTGCCGGTTCCAACCTGACCGAAGGCACCACGCTCACCGCTCACGGCCACCACCACAGCATCGATCACGTATCGTCGGCGCTGGTGCCGGCCAGCCCGCTCGGCGACGACGCGCCGCTGCCCTACTATCTCGCCGCCAACCGGGTATTGATGCGCCCGGTCCGCGCCGGCGAGCCCATTCGTCTGCGCGATGTCGCGATCGACGAAAGCTCATGGTTGTGGAAGCTGCGCCAGACCCAGGATTCGCTGTTCTTCGCCGACGCCATGACATCGACCCACGCCACTATCGAGACCCCCAGATGACCAACGACCTTGCCGACTGGCCCATCGCCGCCGCCATGCTGCCGTTCTCCAACCGTCTGCCGGATGGCTCGCCACTGCAGGCGGCCAGCGCCGAACAGTGGCACCCGCTGTTTCAGGAGATCGCCGAAGCCGGCTTCGACCACGTCGATCTCTCCGACAACTGCTTTCGCCCCGGCGACATGCAGAGCGACCAGCTGGACGCACTCGCCAGCGTGATCAAGTCGGCACGCCTGAAACCCGGCTCGATCTCGGTGGTGCGCTCGAGCGTGATCGACGAACGCCATGGCGACGACCATCTCGCCTACAGCCATCGCTCGCTGGAGGCCGCCGCCAGGCTTGGCATCGGCACCGTCTCGATCGGCCTGCATCGGCCATTGACCGAGGCCCAGCAGCGACAGCTCTGGTTCTGGACCGTGGCGGGTCACCGTGACGACCCCGACGATCGGGCACAGTGGCAAAAGGCGGTGACGCGGATCCGCGAACTCGGCCAGCACGCCGCCGAACTCGGTATCGTGCTGTCGCTGGAGATGTACGAGGATACCTATCTCGGCAGTGCCGACTCGGCGGTGGCCATGGTCGAGGAGATCGGCCTGGCCTCGGTGGGATTGAATCCGGATATCGGCAACCTGATCCGGCTGCACCGGCCGGTGGAGCCTTGGCTCGAGGCCATGCGCAAGGTGCTGCCGTGGTCGAATTTCTGGCATGCCAAGAACTACATGCGCGACGAGGACACCGAGCGAGACCATTATGTCGCCTTCCCCGCACCGATGGAGAGCGGCCTAATCAACTATCGCCAGGCGATGAAGCTCGCCGTGGAAGCCGGCTTTCGCGGCGTGATCTGCCTGGAGCATTATGGTGGCGACGGCCTCAGCGTCTGCGCCGCCAACCAGCGCTATCTACGCGAGCGGGTCCTGCCCGCCTGTCGCCATGTTACCCCGGGCGCCAGTCGGGTCAGGCAGCCGCGCAGGGACTGACGCGCCACCATGCACCTCGTGGGCAACTATGCTGATGCCAACCGCTTGCCCACGAGGTCGACATGAACACCAGCCATCTCGAACACGCCATCATCGCTGTCGCCTTTCAATGCCTGCTATGGCCGTTGGTCGGTCGCTGGGTAGGCGGTTCGCTGATCGTCGCGGTGTTTCTCGGGCGCGAGATCGCCCAGCACGAATATGCCGGTGGAGGACCCAATGCGGTCGGCTACTTCTATGGACTGGTTCACCACTGGTCGCCGGACTCGATTCTCGATGTACTCTCCCCCGCGGCCGCCTGCATCCTGCTGGCGCTGGTCGTCCCCGGCAGCCCGCTGTGGCGAGCGCGGCAGACCCGCCGAACGAATGCCGCCGATCGCAGTCAACCATGAACAGATTTCCAGGAGATCTCCCATGGGACTTCGTTTCCGCCGCATGCTGCGGCTGGCACCAGGCCTGCGGATCCGGCTCGACAGCCAAGGCCCGACGCTCTCGATCGGCCCCCGCGGCGCCAACCTGAATATCAGTCGCCGCGGCGTTCACAGCCATGCGGGCATTCCCGGATCGGGCATTTACCACCGGCAGGCTTTATGGAAAAGAACATCACGAACGGGAAAGGCGGACAAGAAGCGGCGTTAGCGGATGGGCATCGAAAAAGCCCCGGCCCGAAGGCCGGGCAAGTACGCAGGGGATAGTCCCCGGCGCCATTATCGATCGGCGGGCACACTTCATCAGGCTGAATTGTCTCGTCAATCCGGGGGAGATTGCGCTAGCGACCGGCTACTCACCCAGGGCAAATGCAAGCCCCATGTCGACATGCAGCGCGGTCGTGTCGTAGAGCGGCAGGTCGCAATCCTGCGGCCGAAGTAGCAAGGCGATTTCCGTGCACCCCAGAATCACGGCCTGCGCACCCTGCTGCTGGAGCCTGGTGACGATATCCCGATACGCCTGCCGCGACGGCTCGGTGATGACACCCTGGACCAACTCCTCGAAGATGATGCGATGAACGCTGTCCCGATCTTCCTGGGACGGTACCAGGCAGGAGATGCCATGCTCGTCGAGCAGCCGGCCTCGATAGAACTCCTGCTCCATCGTGAAGCGCGTCCCCAGCAAACCGACCTGCTCGACGCCATCGGCACGCAATCGTGATCCGGTGCCATCGGCAATGTGGAGAAAGGGGACGCTTAGCGCCGACTCGATCGCGTCGGCCACCTTGTGCATGGTATTGGTTGCCAGCAACAGGCACTCCGCGCCGGCGGTCTCGACCTGACGGGCCGCCAACGCCAACTTCTCCCCGGCCTCGTCCCAATCGCCACTCTGCTGCAGCGCCTCGATCTCGGCAAAGTCGACGCTCACCATCGCGATCCTGGCCGAGTGATATCCGCCGAGGCGCGCTCGCACGCCTTCGTTGAGCATGCGGTAGTAACTCTGGGTGGACTCCCAGCTCATGCCGCCCAGTACACCGATGGTTTTCATCCCGATCCCCGCTTGGCCTCTCCTCGACACTTTTATCATACCGTCTTTGGATCGTGACGGGGCTCGACGACACCGTAGAATGCTCGGATTTTACTTCCCCCTGCGTCCTATTCCGGCACAGGAAAACGCCGGCTGCCGACACGGTTGATTCAGAATTCGTGGCGGAGGAAGGATTGCTGCCGTTTGTCGGCGCTCGAACACCAGAACCGCGAGCGCCTCGGTGCGAACCGGAGGGTTCTCATCCACTCCCCCCTAACCAATGCCTAATTCCAGGCATGAAAAAACCGGCCACTGAGAGCCGGTTCTTTTCAATTCGTGGCGGAGGGGGAGGGATTCGAACCCTCGAAGCCTTTCGACTTACACACTTTCCAGGCGTGCTCCTTCGACCACTCGGACACCCCTCCGCATTGTCGCCCCGCTCGTAGCGGCGTTGCCGCTGCGTTCAGAACGGCGCACATAGTAACGAGCTAAACCCGTGATCGCAAGCCGTTTTTCCTTTTCCGACGACCTTTTACGATCTCTCCAGCACGGAAAGCCCTGCACTAGCGCCATCGCTCCAGATACGCCTCCGGATCGCGCGATGGCGCCTCAGGATAGCGCCCGCCAACCTGGCCAAGGTAGAGATAGCCGATCAGCTCCTCGTGCTCACCCAGTCCGAGACCGCGCCACACGCTCTTGTCATGGGCATAGGTACCGGTGCGCCACATGGCCCCCAGCCCTTGCGCGAAAGCCGCGTAGAGCATGGCATGCGCGGCGCAACCCGCGGAGATGAGCTGTTCTACCGGTGGCACCTTGGGCAGGTCCGGTGTGATGCGTGCGATCACCGCGATGATCATCGGCGCCCGCTTGGGTTTCTTGCGGGCGGCGTCGAGGTTGCCGTCATCGATATGCGGGTTGGCCTGATAATCGGAGCGGGCGAACAGTTCACCCAGCCGATCGAGCCCTTCACCGCTGATCTCGATGAAGCGGTACGGGGTCATTTCCTTGTGATCCGGCGCCCGCAGTGCCGCACGGTAGATGGCGTCGAGCTGCTCGGCGGTGGGCGCCGGACCGGCCAGCTTGCCCATCGAACGACGCTGATGCAGTAGCGTCATGGCATCCATGTCTGACTCCTCTGAGAGATCGGGGGTAACAAGCAAGGGATCGCTCGACTCTACGTCAAAAGCGCTACTGCCGCAGCAGGCGTGGGGGCAGCTCCGGCGTCCAACCCGGCGTGGCCCGCCACGGGTTGATATCGAGCCCACCGCGGCGCACGTAGCGCGCCATCACCAGCAGCCGCTCGGGGCGGCAGCGTGCCATCAGGTCAACGAAGATATGCTCGACGCAGTGCTCGTGAAAATCCTGATGCTGTCGATAGGAGACGATGTAGCGCAGCAGCGCGGCTCGATCGAGTCGCGGCCCGCGATAGGCGATCAGCACACTCCCCCAGTCCGGCTGCCCGGTGACCGGGCAGTTGGACTTGAGTAGATGCGAGTGCAGCGTCTCTTCGACGATATCGCCCTCATCGCAGGCGAGCAGCTCGGGGGCCGGCGTGTAGCGATCGATAGCGACATCGAGTTCGTCGATGTCATCACCCGGCAGCGGCGCCGGTGCGAGCGCGGGATCATCGACACCGAACAGCTCGACCGTGACCGGGGCGCCGGCCGCGGCACTCAAGTCCCGCTGCAGCAGTTCGATCACCGCGTCACGGTCGGCGAACGTCGTCTGGTTGAAGCCGTTGAGATAGAGCTTCCAGGATTTGGATTCGATCAGACAGGGCGAATCCGCCGGCAGCCGGAAGCGCGCCACCGCGACCACCGGCTTGCCGCGCGGGTCGAGCCAGGAGAGCTCGAAGGCCCACCACTCGTCACCGCCGACGAACGGCAGTGACGCCGCCTCGATTCCCAGCGGGGCCCGATTGGCGGCACGCTCGATGGGGAACAGCAAGCCGGCGTCGTAGCGCTCGGGGTAAGCGGATTCGCGCCCGAGCGGCGCGTCGACGAGAGTGTCGGGACGCGGTGTGGTCATGAACGAATCCCCTTGCCTCGGTTGAGCATCCACAGCGCCAGGCACCAGAAGGCGACGATGAAGGCGGCGATGGCGATCAGCGCCCCGCTCACCGGAATGTCGGAGATGCCGAGAATGCCATAGCGGAAGGCGTTAACCATGTAGAGGATCGGGTTGATCATGGTTACCTTCTGCCAGAATTCCGGCAGCAGGTCGATCGAGTAGAACACGCCCCCCAGGTAGGTCAGCGGCGTCAGCACGAAGATCGGAATGATCGAGATATCGTCGAACTTCTTGGCCAGCAGCGCATTGATGAAGCCGCCGATCGAAAACAGCAAGGCGGTCATCACCACCACCATCAGGGTCAGGAACGGATGGTGCAGATCGAGATGGGTGAAGAACAGCGAGACCACCGTCACGATCAGCCCGACGCCCAGCCCGCGTGCGGCGCCGCCGATGACGAAGCCGGCCAGAATGACCCAGTTGGGCATCGGCGAGACCATCATCTCCTCCACGCTGCGCTGGAACTTGTTGGAGAAGAACGATGAGGCCACGTTGGAGTAGCTGTTGGTGATCACCGACATCATGATCAGACCGGGCACGATGTAGGACATGTAGGAGATGCCGTGCATCTCACCCACGCGTGAACCGATCAGATTGCCGAAGATGATGAAGTACATCGTCATGGTGATGGAGGGCGGCACCAAGGTCTGGGGCCAGATCCGCACGAAGCGGCGCACCTCTTTCACCACCATGGTCCAGAGCGAAATCAGCAGTTGCCGGGTATTCAAGATGCCGTCTCCTTGGCCGGTGTCGAGGTGGCGCTGTCGATGCCGCTACCGGCATCCGGCTGCGAGGTCATCGAGACGAACAGCTCTTCCAGACGGTTGGCACGGTTACGCATGGAGAGCACGCGCACGCCCTGGCGAGTCAATTGCTGGAAGGCATCGTTGAGATCGGTGCCCTTGCGCACGGAGAGTGCCAACTGGTGCGCGTCGACCCGCTCGACCTCGAAGCCCTCCACCTGGGGGGCGGCCTCCAGCGGCTCGGCCAGATCGAGCAGGAAGGTTTCGGTGTCCAGCTCGGTCAGCAGACCGCGCATCGAGGTATTCTTGATGATCTCGCCCCGATTGATGATGGCGATATTGCGGCACAGGCTCTCGGCTTCCTCGAGATAGTGGGTGGTCAGGATGATCGAGGTGCCCTCCTCCTCATTGATCCGGCGCATGTACTCCCACATGCTGCGACGCAACTCGATATCGACCCCGGCGGTGGGCTCGTCGAGGATCAGCAGGCGCGGGCGGTGGATCAGGGCACGCGCGATCATCAGCCGCCGTTTCATGCCGCCGGAGAGCATGCGCGCGGCGCCGTTGCGCTTGTCCCACAGGCCAAGATCCTTGAGCAGGCGCTCGCAGCGCGGCTTGGCCTCCTTCATCGGCATGCCGTAGTAGCCCGCCTGGGTGAGGACGATGTCCTCGACCTTCTCGAACTGACTGAAGTTGAACTCCTGCGGTACCACGCCGAGCGCATACTTCGCCTTGGCGAAGTCGCGGTCGATATCGATACCGAAGATCTTCACCTGCCCCGCCGTTTTCTGGACCAGCGAACAGACGATACCGAGCGTGGTGGACTTGCCCGCGCCGTTGGGGCCGAGCAGCGCGAAAAAATCGCCCTGCTCGACATCGAGGTCGATGCCTTTGAGGGCTTCGAATCCATTACCGTAGACTTTGGTCAGCCCGCGGATGGACAGTGCCGGTTCTGCCATCAGGGATTCCTGTCGAGTACATAGAAGAAGTGCCGCCACATATGGGGGCCGATCGATGGAAAATCAATCTTTAGCAGACGAACAAACTCCATCGCCATCCCGTGCACCACTATCGTCGGCGTCACCGACGCTACCGTGTCAGCGTAGTCGGGAAGCCAGCCGGCGTCGGCGAGAGCGGGATCGTGGCACGCGATGCATAGCGGGAAGACACGCCCGGCGCGATACCGCCAGGCCGAGGAAGATGGCAACAGACGGCCAGCATCTCGACACATCAGCCGATGCGGACAGAGAGGTATCGATGCGCTTCGGAAACGATAAAACGGGAGCGGGGAAGGAGATCGACCGGGCGACGTTCCGTCGGGCTGGCGTTCCAGCGGACCGGCGTTCCGGCTCACAACCCTCGACCACACTTCAACAACTACTAAACTGGAGCGGGAAAGGAGATCGATCGGACCGGCGTTCCGGCTCACGACCCTCGACCACGCTTCAACAACTACTAAACTGGAGCGGGAAAGGAGATTCGAACTCCCGACCCTCGCCTTGGCAAGGCGATGCTCTACCACTGAGCTATTCCCGCTGAATGATGTCGAGACCTGGGTCCGACGAGATGATCGTGGCGGATCATCGAAGTGGCGTCCCATAGGGGGTTCGAACCCCTGTTACCGCCGTGAAAGGGCGGTGTCCTGGACCACTAGACGAATGGGACGCAATGGAGCAGCAGAGCTGTTCCGATACTACCTAAAGTTGGAACGGGAAAGGAGATCGATCGGACCGGCGCTCCGGCTCACGACCCTCTCTTACGCTTCCAGTACCGCAAAATTGGAGCGGGAAAGGAGATTCGAACTCCCGACCCTCGCCTTGGCAAGGCGATGCTCTACCACTGAGCTATTCCCGCACCGTAACTTTCTACACGACTTCGCTGAACCAAGTGGCGTCCCATAGGGGGTTCGAACCCCTGTTACCGCCGTGAAAGGGCGGTGTCCTAGACCACTAGACGAATGGGACGTGATGTCTCGGCTCCGTCGAAGTGGCGCGTATGTTACTGAGACGATTTTGAGGTGTCAAGCGATTGATTTCACCGATTTTCGCCATAGCCTAATCGGGACTGGTCAGGGCATGGCAAATGGCCTGTAATGCAGTGAGCGAGTCGAAGCGATAAGGAGAACTGGCTATGGGTAAGGTACAGAAGACGGAAGCCGAATGGCGTGAAAAGCTCACCCCCGAGCAGTACCACGTTACCCGCGAGAAGGGCACCGAGCGTCCATTTACCGGCGACTACCAAGTCGAGGCGGTTCAGGGTATCTACCACTGCGTCTGCTGTGGTGCGCCGCTATTCGAGAACGAGCACAAGTTCGAGGCGCATTGTGGCTGGCCGAGTTTCGACCGGCCCCTGGCAGCCGCCTCGGTCGAAGAGCATCAGGACGACAGCCATGGCATGCGCCGGATCGAGGTGACCTGCCGACGTTGCGACGCTCACCTGGGCCACGTCTTTCCGGACGGCCCGGCGGAAACGACCGGCCAGCGTTATTGCATCAACTCGGTAGCGATCACCTTCCACGCCGGCGAATAGCACACCGAACGACCTCTTCGAGCGGGCGGGCATCCTGCTGGAATGCTAGGGCCTGTTGGCCCATCCAGCATGAAGTAGCGACAAAGCCCATGGTTATGGGCTTTGTCCTCACACCTCTTTTCAGGCTTTGAGCGTAACAAAACATACCTTGGCGCTCGGCTCGCCCCAGTCTTGTCCCGCCACCCCTCGATATCGCGGAGGCTGGCTGCGGCGCTAGCTCGCCAATACCTAAAGTGAATCGCCTCTGGCCCCGGGACACGGAAATCAGAAGTGGCGACAGGTGCGACACAGCGACCGGAATCGTCCCTTCATTGCCTAGGCACTGGGCAACTGACATCGCCCTCCTCGCAATCCCAATAGCTCTCCAGTGTCTCCGTGCGCTGCCGTGTCAGCTCTTCAAGGCAGCCTGCCTTCACCATCCCGTTGATGCTGCCCCCGGACGTCGGCGCACTGACAAATTCACATTCGGCGTCGCGGAACCCGATCCAGGCTCGCTGGGCGGCCCCCAGACGCTCCTTGGCGTCTCCATCGAGCCGGCCCATGATTTCGGCATAGGTGGTATTCAGCGCCTTATCCGCGGCTTGATACTCGTCGCCCGCACAGGCGTTCATCTCTTGCTGCGTAGCGGCGTCGTCGCACGACTGCGCCGCTTGAACCAGCCCGCACAGACTCGCCAGGGCCAAGCCCGAAATCAATAGGAAGCCGCGCATTCGTCACCTCGCTTCTCTGTTCAAAGACATTCCCTGATCACCGTAACCAACGGCCCACCGGCTTACTCGTAAACCATAGTCTCAGGTACCTCCACCAACCCGCTCGAGCCGGACCCCTGGCCATGTGGATTCTGGCCATGGGTCGCGTCCGACTGGAGTCGTCAGCGATGTGAACTGTCGTGGTGTGCTCCCCCGAGACGTCGTCGTGACCCTCCGCGGGTCGACTTGTGTGCAATAGCTGGCCATGCCGTCAGTGGTCTACAGTCGGCGTTCCAACACTCCGCATCGAAGGGCTGACCACATGGCCACAACCGACGAAAAGCTGGACGCGATCCTGCTGATGCAGGCCGAGATCCTCGGGCGCCTCGAGGCCACGGGTGTCTACCGAGCCGTGGTGACGGACGAAGATCCCCGCGTGGCCGCACTGCAGGCGCTTGGCGATACCTCGATGGAGCGTCCGTCGGCCCGCGTCCGCGCCGAAATCGATGCCATCGTCGAAAAGGCGGCTCACTGGGGACGATCCGTCAGTTGAGTGCGCTTGCCAGAGTTCATGCCGCACGCCGCCGGCCCTGCCAGACTCGCCACACTATCGCCTGCTGGTCGCTGACGGCCCATGGCAACCTGGCCTTCGTTGCCAAGCAGATGAGGCTCCGGGATTACGCCATGCTCATGGGAGCTATGTGAAGTGGATCGACTCCCAGAGCCGATCCGAGGCTGCAGGGGCCTGGAACGGGATGAAGCAATGGGGCGCCTTGGCCCACGGACGCCCCACGCGTCAGCAGCTTGAAGCAGCAGACCACCCAATATGGGCCTCCAGCACACCACCTCAGCATCCTGCTAGAATGTCCGCCCGCTTGCCGTTGGGCGCGGCACGATTCGAAGAACAGGCAGGAGAAGATCATGCTCGGCTGGTATCCCGGACACATGAACAAGGCGCGGCGCCAGATCACCGAGGCGCTGCCGGAGATCGATGTGGTGATCGAGGTGCTCGATGCCCGCCTGCCCTACTCCAGCGGCAACCCGATGCTGGCAGAGCTGACCGAGCATAAACCCGTACTGAAAATTCTCTCGCGTGCCGACCTGGCCGACCCCGAGGCCACCCAGGCGTGGATCGCGCACTTCGACGCTCAGCCGGACAGCCGCGCGATTGCCGTCACCACGACCCAGGCGCGTGAACTCAAGCAGATCCCGGCGCTGTGTCATGAACTGGCTGGACAGGTACGCGCCGACCGCGATGTGCGCGTGATGGTGATGGGCATTCCCAACGTCGGCAAGTCGACGCTGATCAACGGCCTCGCCGGGCGCAAGATCGCCAAGACCGGCAACGAGCCGGCCGTGACCAAGCGCCAGCAGAAGATCCGTATCGACGGACGCGTCTCGCTGATCGACACCCCCGGCGTGCTGTGGCCGAAGATCGAGGATCAGGCCAGTGCCTACCGGCTGGCGGCCAGCGGTGCCATCCGCGATACCGCGATCGAGTACGTCGATGTCGCCATCGTCTGTGCCGCCGAACTGGCCAAGCGCTATCCCGATGCCCTGCGCGAGCGCTACCGGCTCGGCGAGCTACCCGCCTACGTGGCGCCGACCGAGACCGATAGCGTCGATGCCGACGGTCCCAGGCTGGTCGACTTCCAGGCCAGGGCGGGCTTCGACGGTCACGCGATCATGAACGAGATCGCGCGCAAACGCGGCGGCCTGAAGGCCGGTGGGGTGATCAACCTCCACCGTGGCGCCGAGGTACTGCTGCATGAGCTGCGTGATGGCAAGCTCGGCCGGTTGACCCTGGAGCTGCCGGCGGATATCCCCGATCCCGTCGAGGAAGATATCGACGCGGCCGAGCACTGACCCCCACCATACAGATGCACCGAAAATCCTTCCGTTTCTGCCTCTTGCGCCGCGCCAGCGCGGCGTTATGCTGGGAATCGGTGACACAGCCCACCGGGGAATAGCCACTTCCCGCCCTCTTCAACCCGCCTGACGTTTTAGGCTGTGCAGCTTACGGAACTTCAATGAACAGCCCCATTCGGAAATCGCACAAGCTCGACAATGTCTGCTACGACATTCGTGGGCCCGTTCTCGATCATGCCAAGCGCCTCGAGGACGAAGGCCATCGCATTCTCAAGCTCAATATCGGCAATCCCGCGCCCTTCGGTTTCGAAGCGCCCGAGGAGATTCTCCAGGACGTGATGCGCAATCTGCCGACGGCCCAGGGTTACTGCGACTCGAAGGGGCTCTACTCGGCGCGCAAGGCGATCATGCAGGAGTGCCAGCGCAAAGGAATCCCGGGCGTGGGCATCGAGGATGTGTTCGTCGGCAATGGGGTTTCCGAGCTGATCGTGATGGCGATGCAGGCGCTGCTCAACGATGGCGACGAGGTGCTGATTCCTGCGCCGGATTATCCGCTGTGGACCGCCGCGGCGAATCTCTCCGGCGGCCATCCGGTTCACTATCTGTGCGACGAGAACGCCGGCTGGTCACCGGATATCGCCGATATCCGCGACAAGATCACGGCACGGACGCGCGCGATCGTGCTGATCAACCCCAACAACCCGACCGGTGCGGTCTACCCGCCGGCGGTGGTCAAGGAGATTCTGGCGGTCGCCCGTCAGCACGGCCTCGTCGTCTTCTCCGACGAGATCTACGACAAGATCCTCTACGACGGCGTCGAGCATGTCTCCACCGGCGCCCTGGCCGAGGACGACCAACTGGTCGTGACCATGAACGGGCTCTCCAAGAGCTACCGCTGCGCCGGCTTCCGCTCCGGCTGGATGATCCTGTCCGGCGGGCTGGGGAAGCAGAACGCCGAGGACTTCATCCAGGGTCTCACCATGCTCGCCTCGATGCGACTGTGCGCCAACGTGCCGGCGCAGCACGCGATCCAGACCGGCCTCGGTGGCTACCAGTCGATCAACGACCTGATCCTGCCCGGCGGGCGACTGCTGGCTCAGCGCAACGTCGTGCATGAAAAGCTCAACGCGATCCCCGGGGTCTCCTGTGTCAAACCGATGGGGGCGCTCTACGCCTTTCCGCGGCTCGACCCGGAGGTCTATCCCATTCATGACGATGCCCAGATGGTGCTCGACCTGCTGCTGCAGGAGCGTATCCTGCTGGTCCAGGGTACGGCCTTCAACTGGCCGACGCCGGACCACGTGCGCATCGTGACCCTGCCCTGGGCCGATCAGCTCGGCGACGCCATCGACCGCTTCGCCCGCTTCCTCTCACGTTATCGCCAGTGATCCGTGGCGGTGGCCAGTCACCGCCACATGACAGGGCCGCGCGTTTCGACGCGCGGCCACTCCCCCTCTTGAAACCTATTCACGAAAGTCGTATCTAACGGTTCATAACCGCCTGATTACCAGGTATTAACGAACAACGAACTAATCATAAGCCGGCGCACGACATGACGCCGGCCACGCTTTCCACGACTGAGGGTAAAGACCGATGATGCGAATCATCCTGTTCCTGGCAACCAACCTGGCGGTGATTCTCGTCGCCAGCATCACGTTGCGACTACTGGGCGTCGAGCCCTATCTCAACGCCAACGGGCTGAACATGAACAGCCTGCTGATCTTCTGCTTCGTGTTCGGCATGGCCGGATCGCTGGTATCGCTGTTCATCTCCAAATGGATGGCGAAGATGAGCACCAAGGCCAAGGTGATCGATCAGCCCGCCAATTCCACCGAGCAGTGGCTGCTCGACACGGTGCGCGAACTGGCGCAGCAGGCCAATATCAAGATGCCGGAAGTGGCGATCTTCCCGGCCCAGCAGTCCAACGCCTTCGCCACCGGCTGGAACAAGAACGACGCCCTGGTAGCGGTTTCCCAGGGGCTGCTCGAGCGCATGCGCCCCGAGGAAATTCGTGCGGTGCTGGCGCATGAGATCGGCCACGTCGCCAACGGTGACATGGTCACGCTGGCACTGATCCAGGGGGTGCTGAACACCTTCGTGATGTTCTTCGCGCGGGTGGTCGCCCAGGTCGTCGACAGTTTCCTGCGCGGACGCGACAACGGCGGCGGCCTGGGCTTCATGGGTTATTTTGCCGTCGTCATCGTCGCCGAGATCGTATTCGGCCTGGTGGCGTCGATCATCGTCGCCTGGTTCTCGCGCTTCCGGGAGTATCGTGCCGATGCCGCCGGCGCCAAATATGCCGGCAGTGGCGCCATGATCAACGCCCTGGCCAGATTGAAATCCGAGACCAGCCAGCCAGACCAGATGCCCGATTCGTTGACGGCCTTCGCCATCACTACCGGGCAGACCCGCAAGATCATGGAGAAACTGTTCGCCAGCCACCCGCCATTGGATGATCGCATCCGGGCGCTGAAGGAATCCGCCTACCGGGAGTGACATCCGTTCGGCGATGCCCGAGATGCTGCCAGCCCCCTCCAACGCCCCGCCCTGTGCGGGGCGTTGGCTTATCCGGATAGCCACCCGAGCCGGGTCCCCTCTCGTAGCCCCCTTTCGGCAAACCGACGACTCGATCCGGCTTGTTCTGCACCACAGGCGTGCAGACCTGGCGCCCAGGCCAGGCCGTCGATTCGTGGAGAACGTGGATGGATAACCCTTTTCCGCGCCGCGGCATACAGCTTGCTTGGTCAGTCACGACTGCCCTAGTGAGGATCGACCCATGGCCCTGCCCCAAGCCGACAATGACTATCCGCTGAGCGAAGTGCCTGGCGACGCACGCAAACCCTTCGCATCGCTGGCGCTGCTGTTGCTGGGTTTCACCTTCTTCACCGCAACCATGTTCGCTGGCGGCCAGATCGGCGCCGCCTTCTCGTTCACCGAGCTGCTGGCGTTGATCGTGGTGGGCAATCTGCTGCTGGGCATCTATGCCGCGGCAATCGCCGGCATCGCCGCCCACTCCGGGCTCAGCACGGCGCTGATGTCACGATTCGCCCTGGGTGAGCGCGGCAGCGCGCTGTCCGATCTGCTGCTCGGCATCACCCAGGTCGGCTGGTACGCCTGGGGCGTGGCGACCATCGCCAACGTGCTGGTATCGACATTGGGGCTCGCACCAGGCTGGGCGGCTCCGTTGATGGTGCTGTTCGGTATCGGCTTCTGTCTAACCGCCTTCATCGGCTACCGTGGCCTGGCGCTGCTATCCAACGTGGCGGTGCCGGCGATGGCGCTGCTGATCGCCATCAGCATGATCATCGCCTGGCGCGATGGCGGCGGCTGGACCGGCCTGACCGCCATCGCTCCCAGTTCAGAGCTGGGCTGGGCAGCCGGTATCACCATCATCTTCGGCACCTTCGTATCCGGCGCAACGCAGGCCAGCAACTGGAGCCGTTTCGCGCGTACACCACGCCAGGCGGTCACGGCGACCCTGTTGGCGTTCTTCATCGGTAATGGCCTGATGGTGCTGATCGGCGCCGTGGGTGCCCTTGTCTACCAGCAGCCGGATGTGGTCGAGGTACTGATCCTGCAAGGCCTGACCACCGTCGGCCTGGCCATGCTGTTCCTCAACCTGTGGACCACGCAGGACAACACCATCTACAACTTTGCCGCCGCCGGCTGCAACCTGCTGCGCACCCGCCAGCGCGGCTGGGTGACGCTTGGCGGCGCGGCGATCGGCACGCTGCTGGCGCTGGCCGGAATGGATGCGCTACTGGTGCCCTTCCTGATCGCGCTGGGTACCTGCATCCCACCGCTGGGGGGAGTGATCATCGCCGATTACCTCTTCCTGCGTCGTGGCCACTACCCCAGACTCGACGCGGCCGTATTGCCGGCGTTTCATCTTCCCGGGCTCGGCGCCTATGCGTTGGCAACCCTGGGCGCCTGGTTCTCGCCATGGGCGCCGCCGCTGGTCGGCATCGCGCTGGCGCTGGCGCTCTACCCGCTGTGCTGCCGCTGCCTGGGCCAACGATCCATGAAGCCGGCCCTATAGCCCTCCCGGCAAGGCTCGGACCCATGTCGCGCCACTCGCAAAAAAACCGACGCCGGCTGCATCCGTCTCTCCGACCCACGTGTATCCCCGGTGCAGGACATGAAGTTCTGCCCTATTCACGCTCGGAGAGACGCCAATGAAAACCCGACAACTAGCCAGCGTTACCCTGACCGCCACCCTGCTGGGCGGCTTCAGCCTCGCGGCACACGCCAACGACGTCCCGGCGGACGTGCAGGTCCCGGATGGCAACGAGATTGCCATGGAGACGGTGGGCGTCGGCGAGATCACCTACGCCTGCGAGATGAAGGATGGCGCCCACGAGTGGGTGTTCAAGGGACCGGATGCCAAGCTCAACGATGCGGACGGTAACCAGGTCGGCAGCTACTACGGCCCGCCGGCGACCTGGGAATCCAGCGACGGCTCCAAGATCACCGGTACCCAGCTCGCCACGGCCCCCGGCGGCGATGGCAACATCCCCTTCCAGCTGGTGGAAGCCAACCCGGCAGAGGGTGATGGCCACATGTCCGGCGTCACCTACGTACAGCGCCTGAATACCCAGGGCGGCGTAGCGCCGGATATGGCCTGCAGCGCGGACAACGTCGGCGACGAAGAGGTGGTCGAGTATCAGGCGGACTACCTGTTCTGGAAAGCCAGCTGATCCGACAACGCGGATGACCGGCAGCGCCCGCTGATCACGACGGCGGGTCATTGCAGACCAGCACGGGCTCGCCATGACGAGCCCGTGTTGCGTAGTATGAGATGTCTTAGCCCCAGCGGGGTGCGCTTCAAGGAAGTTCGTGTGACAGACGACGTAGCAGCGTTCAATCCGTCGGCAGCCGATCATGGCGCCCTGCTCGAGGCTTGCGCCAGGGGAGAGCGCCAAGCGCTGCAGCAGCTCTATGCACAGGAAGGGTCGCGCCTGCTGGGTGTGGTCGTACGCATCGTCGGCGATCGCGGTATCGCTGAAGACATCATTCACGACGCCTTCGTCAATATCTGGAACAAGGCGCACACCTTCGATGCCACTCGTGGATCAGGCAAGACCTGGATCTTCAGCGTCGCGCGCCACCTGGCGCTCAACCATGTCAGAACCCGGCACCGGGAAGTGACCGTGGACGACGAAACTGCCGACAGGCTCGACGCCGAGCGCGCTCACGAAGTGGAGACGGACATGCAGGATCATTTCGACTGGCTAGGTCACGGGGATCTGGATCGCTGCCTGGCGCAACTGGCGCCCGAGCGGCGTAACTGCCTGTTTCACGCCTATGTCGACGGCTTCAGCCACCCGGAGATTGCCACACGCATGGATCGCCCTCTCGGCACCGTCAAGGCCTGGATCAAACGCAGCCTGGCTGCACTGCGCGAGTGCCTGTCATGAGCGATCGTTCGGCGTCGTCGCCTCCGCTCGGCCCGGAGGAGACCGACGATCTGGCAGGCGAGTACGTGCTTGGTACGCTGAGCGCCGAACAGCGTCTCGATGTCGAGCGTCGCCTGCAGGAGGACACGAAATTGCAGGAGGCGATATGGGCTTGGGAGAGACGCCTCCAGCCCTATACGGCAATGGTCGAGCCGATCGCGCCGTCAAGCCGGCTGTGGCAGCGCATCTCCCGCACGCTCGATGATCGGGAGACTTCTCGATCGTCGGCGGAAGAGCGCGCCACGCGTCCGGGCGGGCTGCTGAATCGACTGTGGCATGACCTGACCCTATGGCGAGGCGTGAGTCTCGCCAGCATTGTCGTCGCCATCGGCCTCGCCGCCATGCTGGCACTCGGCCCCGGGCAGACGCCCTCCTCTCGCTATCTGGTCGTATTGATGACGCCTCAACATACGCAAGCCGGCTGGATCGTGCAGGCAAGCTCACCGCAACGGATCAGCCTGAAGCCGATCGGCACTTTCGAGGTGCCGCCCGGCAAGGCGCTGGAGTTCTGGACCAAGGCGGACGACTGGAGCGGTCCCGTCTCGCTGGGCCTGGTCGAGCCCGGCGAGACCAAGCAGCTGTCGCTGGACGACCTCCCGCCACTCGAGGACAACCAGCTCTTCGAACTGACTCTCGAGGACGATTCCGGGTCCCCGCTCGACCGCCCGACTGGACCGATTCAGTTCATCGGCCGCGCCGTCGAGCTGTAATTCGCCACCTCCCCGCCTCTGGAAGGCCGCGCCCTTGATGGGCGCGGCCAGCTTCTACCCCGGCGCCAATGCGAATGGTTGACATTCGCCGACGCCAAGCGCCTAATTGGTTGNNCAACCAATTAGGCGCGACATGTCCGAGACGACGGTCGGTGAATCCCTGCATCAGCTCATGCATGCCTACAAGCGGGCGCTGCGCCGGGCCTATACCGACGCCGGTCTGGACCTCACCGTTTCGCACATCCGCACGCTCAAGGCGATCCGCGGCCAGATGCCCTGCACCGCGCAGGACATCGCGCATCGTACCCAGCGCGACAAGGCCCAGATCACCCGGCTGCTTCGTGACCTGCTCGATGCGGATATCGTCGTCAAGGCACCTCATCCGGATGATCGTCGCAGCCAGATGCTGTCGTTGACC
Organism: Salinicola lusitanus; assembly: GCF_003206045.1. GTDB lineage: Bacteria > Pseudomonadota > Gammaproteobacteria > Pseudomonadales > Halomonadaceae > Salinicola > Salinicola lusitanus. Next base: position 180,475 of record NZ_PZJM01000006.1, on the reverse strand, counting down.
GGCCACGGCCGGGATTTGCTGGCACGTATCGATGCCTGCGAACGCGAGGCCCACGAGCAGCTCTCGAGCGGGATGACGCGGACGGATCTGGAGGCGTTTCTGCGCCTGTCGCGGTTGATGATCGCCAACCTGAGGTAACGAGAGTCCCGATGCCCAAACCCGCCCCCAGACATTACACCGTCCTGAATCGCCAACTCATCACGCCCCACATGCTACGGCTGACGTTCGGTGGAGAAGGGATGACCGAATTTCCCGACGATCAGGAGAGCGCCTATGTCAAACTGATGGTGCCTGACGGCGAAGATGACCAAGGCAAGCCCCGCACCGTGCTGCGCACCTACACCGTTCGCCGCCAGCGTCCCGGCGAGATCGACGTTGACGTCGTACTGCACGAGGATGGCGGTCCGGCCGCGACCTGGGCGGCAGCGGCGCAACCGGGTGACACGATTCTGATCGGTGGCCAGGGATCCGTGAAACGCCTGCCGGAAGAAGCCGACTGGTATCTGCTGGTCGGCGACATGACGTCGCTGCCGGCGATCGGTGCCAACCTGGAGCGTCTGCCCCCGGAGGCCAGTGGGTACGCCATCATCGAAGTGACCAGCGAAGCGGATATCCAGTGGTTCGACCTGCCCCGCGGCATGCGGATCAACTGGCTGATCAACCCGCACCCCGGCAGCGACAGCGACCGTCTCGTCGCGGCCCTGCGCGAGTTCGACTGGCTTCCGGGCGTACCGGGAATCTGGGTCGCCTGCGAGTTTTCCGCCATGCGCAAGCTGCGTCGCCACCTGATCGACGATCGCGGGGTGGACAAGCGAGCGATGTACATTTCGAGCTACTGGAAACTGGGCGCCAGCGAGGATGGCCACCGGATGGCCAAGCGTGAGGACAGCGACCGATGAGGAAGCGGGGAGCACCGCCTGAGCCGAGTCCACGAGTGGCGGCGCTCTCCGGGCCCGGCTACTTGCCGAGCTTGACGCTGAAGCCGAAGCCCTCCAGGGCGTCGCGCAGGCCGCCCTTGTTCTTCTTCAGTTCGACCCGCAGCGTCTGGAATTCGCGACGGGGGGGATATTCGCGCCGGTAGGCGTCGAATCCCGCCGCCATGCCCAGTCGCCGACGGTAACGATCGAACGCCAGCATGTCCCGGCGCACGTCGTAGCAGGCCCGGGCGCAGAGCGACAGCGCCTCCAGCGGCGGCGTCCAGCTGTGCAGGACGATCTTGCGCAACCAGGGATCGGGCTTGAGCTGGCCGAGCTTCTTGCGCGCCGGCAGGCCGAAGTGCCGCATCACCGCCTGATAGATCATCTCGGTGCCCAGCATCTTGCCGTCGACGCTGTAGCCGGCGATGTGAGGCGTCCCGATATCGACCAGCTCGAACAGCGCCTCGTCGACGGCAGGCTCGTGTTCCCACACGTCGAGGACCGTGCGCAGATCGCCTTGACTCTCGAGACGCTCGCGCAGGGCGTCGCCATCGAGGCAGTCGCCACGCCCGGCATTGACCAGCACCGTGCCCGGCCCGAGGGCGTCGATGCGTCGACGATCCATGAGGTGATGGGTGGCATGCTCGCCGGCGGCCACCAACGGCGTGTGCAGGCAGATGATGTCGGCCCGCTCGATCATCGTGTCCAGGTCGACAAAATCCTCCCGCCCTTCGGCCTCGGCACGCGGCGGATCGCAGATCAGACAGTCGACGTCCAGATTGTCCAGCCGCGCCGCCAGGCGACCGCCGACGTTGCCGGCACCGACGATTCCGACGGTCTTGCCGGAAAGCGAGAACCCGTCCTCCTCGGACAGCAGCAGCAGACTCGAGAGCACGTAGTCGACAACGGATTCGGCGTTGCTGCCCGGGGCGCTGGCGAAACCGATATTGCGCTCGGCCAGCAGGCTGGTATCGATGTGATCGGTGCCGATCGTGCAGGTGCCGACGAACTTCAGCTTGTCCGCGCCCTCCAGCAGCGCTTGATCCACCTGCGTGATCGAGCGGACCACCAGGACGTCGTGGCCACGAAGAGTGGCCGCGGTCATCTCGCGGCCAGGCTGGCGCGTGACCTCTCCCAACTCGCCGAAGAATTCCTCCGCCAGCGGAATGTTCTCGTCCACCAGGATGCGCATGACTACCCTCTCGTTTCGTTCGAGCCCGGCGTCAGGGGGACCAGACAGCATCGCGATTCGCGCCTTGCGCATCGACACCGGCGTCGATTTCTACGGGGCTTGCTTTACAATGGCGCCTGACGTCGGGCGCGTCGCGGGATTGTTGAGCCGCGACGCTCGGCGCAGCCATATTAGGCCGGCCATTCGCGATGAACAAGCGATGAGCACCAAGCAGCAGGAGTCCGCGTGATCGTCCGTTGGGAAAGTGAGCATGACTACGTCCTGGTCCATCTGCACCAGGACATGTTTGGCGACTGGATCTACAGTCGCGCCTGGGGCCAGATCGGTACCCAGTACGGCGGCCTCAAGCATGCCGTCGCCGACAGCTACGATCAGGCCATGATGTGGCTCGACGACCTCTCGCACATACAGACGGCGCGCGGTTACCGCAAGGTGCTGGAGGCCGAGGACGATACCCCCGAAGGACGGCAGGCCGTGGCCCAGCTGTCGCTACTTGACTGAACACCAGTCCGACGTGTCAGCCCGCGTGGCGGATACGGAAACAGTGATGCAGGTTGGCCCGCCGGGTGAAGTCCGGGTCATAGGTCTGAGCGGTGATCTCCTCGACCCGATAGCGCGACGCCAATGAGGCATCCAGGCTGAAACGCTGCTGATTGTTGGAGAAGATCAGCTCTCCCGCCGGGGCCAGGCGCGCCATGGCCAACTCGATCAGGCGGGCATGGTCGCGCTGGATGTCCAACGTGCCCTCCATCCGCTTGGAGTTGGAGAAGGTCGGCGGATCCATGAAGATCAGATCGAACTCCCCGCCCGCCGTCTCCAGCCAGCGCAGGCAGTCGTCGCGCACGACCCGATGCCGGCCGGGATCGAGCTTGTTCAAGAGAAAATTGTCCTTCGCCCACTCCAGGTAGGTGTTCGACAGGTCGACGCTGACGCTGTCGCCGGCGCCACCCAACGCGGCCTGCACCGTCGCCGTGCCGGTGTAGCAGAACAGGTTCAGGAAGCGCTTGCCGCCCGCCTTCTCGGCCAGGAGACGGCGTACCGGCCGGTGATCCAGAAACAGGCCGGTATCGAGGTAGTCCTTGAGGTTCACCCACAGCTTGGCTCTGCCCTCCGTGACCACGAAACGGTCGCCGCTGTCGCCCTGCTTGCGATACTGCGCCTTGCCGCTCTGACGCTCGCGCTGCTTGTAGTGGATCTGCTCGGGCCGAACGTCCAGGGCAACCGGAATCGCGCTCAATGCATCCATCAGGCGGCGCTGCGCCTTGCCCGGATCGATCGACTTGGGTGCCGCGTACTCCTGGACATGGACCTGATGCCCGTAGACGTCGATAGCCAGCGCATACTCCGGCATGTCGGCATCGTAGAGTCGATAGCAGGACTCCCCGGACTGCTTCAGCCACTTGTTCAGCCGCTTGCGATTCTTCTGCAAGCGGTTGGCGAACATCTGCGCCCCCTCGCTCAGCACGCTCTCCCGCGGCGCCGAACGCGCCGGTTCACGCTCCTCGACCGGAACCTCCTGGGCGGCGATATCGATCAGCAGCAGCTTGCAGTCGAGCGGACCGTTCTTGAACGCGTACTGCTTGTGTGCCCGCAGCCCGAGCCGATGCCCCAGGTCCGGGTTGCCCGTGAACAGTGCCAGCTGCCAGCCCGGAAACTGACGACGCATCCGTTCGCCGAGATCGCTGTAGAGCGCGACCAGTTCGGGCAGTTCGCCCAGCCGCTCGCCGTAGGGCGGATTGGTCATCACCAGCCCGGCCCTGCCCTCCTCCGCCCGGATTTCGGCCGGGCATTCGAGCGCCTTCACCGAGCCGCCAGCCAGCGTGATCAAGGCGGGGATGCCGGCACGCATGGCGTTGCTCCTCGCCGCGCTGATCGCCTGTGGACTCTGATCCAGGCCGAACAGGCTCGATCGGGCCCGGCGCCGACCGACGTTGGCGCGAGCCTGTACCTCTCGCTGCAGGACATGCCAGGCTTCAACATCGAAGTCGGCCAGGGTCTCGAAGGCAAACCGTTCCCGATTCAGTTGTGGCGCCATGTCGGCCGCCATCATCGCCGCTTCGATCAGCAGCGTGCCGGCACCGCACATCGGATCGACGAGCGGCTCGCCACGCCGGGCTCGCGCCGGCCAGTCGGCTCGCATCAGCAGCGCCGCGGCGAGATTCTCCTTGAGCGGCGCATGGCCCGAGTCACGACGATAACCCCGCTGGTGCAGGCTCGCTCCCACCAGGTCGATGCCGACCAGCAGTTGCCCCTTGTGGAGATGCGCGAACAGCCTGACGTCCGCGTCGCGCGGAGCGATGTCCGGGCGTTCCCAGCCCGCCGCGCGCAGCGCGTCGACCACGCCGTCCTTGACCACCTGTGCGCCGAAGCGCGTATGCCGGATGGCGGGAGACTGGCCGTGGAAATCCACCGCCAGCGTCTGCCCCGGTTTGAGCACCCGCGCCCAGGGCAGGCCCCTGACCGCTTCGACGATCGACGCCGGCGCTTCGCAATTCGTCTCTCGCCCCAGCGTCAGGATCACCCGATTCGCCAATCGCGACCAGAGACAGATCCGATACGCCGTCGCTCGATCGGCCAGCGCATGGAGGCCGGCGACAGTAGTTTTTTGTATCTCGCCGCCCAGTTCGACGACCTCTTCGGCCAGCAGGGCTTCGATCCCCCAGGGGCAGGTGATATGAAGGCTTAACAGGGAGTTATCGTCTTTCATGGCGGCGTCATCCGACCGTTATGGAGCGGTCATATTCCTGTGAATGCAGTGAAGAGAGGCTTTATATGACAAAACGCCTATCGACATCGTTTCTCATTTCGACTAAAGCTAACAGTCGTAGCTACGAAACAACGCATGCGGTTTGCCTGTCCGGACGTTTTCGCGGGCAGTCGGTCGGATTTGGCTCGATGCCGCCCGACTGGCTGTAGTTTTCCTCAGAAGATGCACTTGTTCTGACAAGAGGCTACTACACGATGAAACGACAGAAACGTGATCGCAACCAGCGGGCATTTCTCCACGGCTACAAGGCGGGGGTCGTCGGTCGCTCACGCGACGAATGTCCGAGCCAGGATGTGAATCTGCGCGAAAACTGGATGAGTGGTTGGCGTGAGGGTCGCGGAGACCAATGGGCCGGTATGACAGGCGTCTCGGGTATCCACAAGAACCCTACGGTCATGACATAGTCGTTACGCAAGTTGGTGCCATTTCGGTATCTCAAGGCCCGCCACTGGTGGGCCTTTTTATGGGTCCATCGGTTTCGAGCCCTACCCCGGCTATCGCCGCTCATGGCGTCATTGGCGAACTCGCCCCTCGGGCTGCGTCGCTCTCACGCACTCACCGATCAGTTCGGGCCCGCGATAGATGAAGCCCGTGTAAAGTTGCACCAGGTCGGCGCCAGCCTGACACTTCTCGCTCGCGCGAACCCCACTGTCGATCCCGCCTGCGCCAATGATCGGGATGCTCGGCAACAGTCGTCTCAACTCCCGGACCACCGCCGTGGAACTGGCGAACAGCGGCGCGCCCGAGAGACCGCCGGCCTCGTGAGCGTGGGGCATGCCGGTCACGTGCTCGCGCGACACGGTGGTATTGGTCGCGATCACGCCATCGATGTCGTTGGTCTGCAGGGTGTTGGCCACCAGCGCCATCTCGTCCAGTGTCATGTCCGGGGCGATCTTGACCGCCAGCGGTACGCGGCGCCCGTGCTCGGCGTCGAGCCTGGTCACCTCGGCCTTCAAGGCGCTCAGCAGCGTATCGAGGTGGTCACCGAACTGCAGGCTGCGCAGCCCCGGCGTGTTGGGCGAGGAGATATTCACCGTGATGTAGTGCGCCGCCTCATGCGCCTTGCGCAGGCACGTCACGTAATCGTCCACCGCCCGCTCGACCGGCGTGGTCAGGTTCTTGCCGATGTTGATGCCGATGACCCCGTTGTAGCGACTGCGGCGGACATTGGCGACCAGGTGATCGACCCCGGCGTTGTTGAACCCCATTCGATTGATGATCGCTTGCGGCCCGGTCAGCCGGAACAGGCGCGGCTTGGGATTCCCCAACTGAGGCTTGGGCGTGACGGTGCCGACCTCGACGAAGCCGAAACCCAGCGCGCCGAGGGCATCGAGATGATCGGCGTTTTTGTCCAGCCCGGCAGCCAAACCCACCCGATTGGGGAAAGTCAGCCCCATCACGTCGACGGCCGTGGAAGCGACGTAGGTATCGCCCAGCAGGCCGGACAGACGGGCACGATGGACACTATCCAGCGCGGTCAGCGTCAGGCGGTGTGCGGTTTCCGGCTCCAGCCGAAACAACAGCGAACGAACGAGGGCGTACATGGGAAGTCTCGTCGGTAACAAAGGGAATCCGTGACGGCGGAGGAGTATATCCCACCTTGGCGTCTCGGGACGAACTCGCGGCGGACGACTCGCACGCCGTGGAGAAGTTTCCCTGTCCATGAACGACGAACCCGGCGCCGAGGCGCCGGGTGTCGTGCCGCGAAGAGGCGTGGATTACCGTGAATCGAGCTGCTGTACGCGCAGGGTGTAGTTGTTGACCGAGTTCATCGCCGAGCCGAACCGCTGGCCCTTGACCCAGACCCGATAGCGGCCGGGCTGGAGCTCGGTCTTGATATCGAAGTTGCCATCGGCCAGCGAGCCCTCGTCACTGGCCACCGTGCGACCGTCGGCGTCGAGCACCTTGGCCTGGAGGCGGAAGCTGCCTTCGTGACCGGGGAAGGTCGAGCTGGTGACGGAGACCGTACCGGCCTGGGCAACATCGAAGGTGAGCACTTCGCCCTGCTGCAGCACTTTGATGTCGGAGACGATCTCGTCGAAGCTGCTCGGCAGCGGCGCCTGCTGACGCTCGCGGGCGGAGGCACCGGCCGGCGCGCTGGCCTGCCCGGCCGTCGCCGGCTTGGCCGCCGAGCCGGTATTGGCGGTGCCGAAGTCGGGGCCCTTGGGGGCGGCCTCGCCGTTGCCCGCGGCTGCGCCACCGGCAACCGCACCGGCCGCTTCACGTCCCGGCGCGCTGAGCGTCGCCACATCGTCCTTGTCGTCGACGAAGGCGGTGGTGCGGCCGCTGCTGCCGGGACCACCGAACATGATGCCACCACCGTTGTCGACCCCGCCCTGGTCGGCGGTGATCACCTTGCCACTGGCGTCCAGCGCATCGACCTGGATGTTGAAGCTGTTACCGCCGGTCTTGGTGCTGCCGAACTTCTGTCCCGAGACCTGCAGCGTGTAGTTGCCCGGCTCGAGCCGCTGCTCCATCTCCAGACCGCCGGTGTTGCCAAGCCCGCTGCTCTTGGCCAGGACGTTGCCGTTGGCATCGATCAGCGTGGCCTTGATGCGGTAGTCCTGGGATTCGCCCGGCAGGGTCGAACTGGTGAAGCGGTAGCGTCCGGCCTCGTCGACGGTGAACGGGTGCTGCTGCACGCCACCGAAGAAGAAGCTCTGGCTGCGGGCATCGGAGCTGGACTTGAAGAAGCTGGTCAGGTCGACCTTGGCGGCTGCGGCCTGCGCCTGCTTGAGCGCCTCGCTCTGCGCCATGGCGGGCAGCGCGGTGGCGACACCGACGGCCAAGATAAGGGTGGAAAACGCGCGATACTTCATGGGGCCTCTCTCTGCACTCTGCGACCGAATCGGAGCCGAAGCATAACAGAGACGCTCCCCGAGGCACCTTAAAGGGCCTGGGAGAGCGCCTCCGTGCTGAATAGCCGCTGCACTGCCTCGCCGACCTGATGGCTGACGAGGCGGAGCAGCGATGCCGGGCGGCATGGCTGCCGCCCGGCCTGCAGGCCACCTTAGCCCTCGCTTTCGCTCTCGGCAAGGTCGACCAGTTCCCGGATGGCCACGGCGACCAGCGGAAAGCTGATCTGGGAGCCCGAGTCGATCTCTACCAACAGGGCATTCCAGCGATCGAACAGTGGCGAGTGCAACTCCTGCCAGTGCTCGACCCGGGGTTCGATCTCGCGCGGGGCATCCGACATGCCCAGTACCTTGACCGTCAGCGCCAACTGCTGGCGATCGAGGTCGTCACGGAACGTTTCCCGCGCCTGAGCCTGCCAGCTGTCCCGCACTTCCAAGCTGTTGATCTGCTGCATCATCCGCGGCAGCTCCAGCCGCTGGCCGATCGTGTAGTAGGTCTCCGCGACCCGCTGGATCTTCTCGCCACTGGTCCGCGCCGCCTGGATGATCCCCAGTCCGGCATAGAGGCTGGAAGCGGCGGCGACGATCGATGCCAGACCTTCCGGCACCTTCGCCTTGACCAGCGCATCCCGGCGCTGGCTCCAGGCTTCACGCTCGTCGCCACTGAGACGGTTGCCGATATCTTCCTGCAGCTGTGCCAGCTGAGGAGCATACTGCTCGACGCACTCCTTGACGCCGAGCGAGCCCCGGTGACGCAGGAACCAGCGTGTCGCCCGACGCAACAGCCGCATCAGGTCGAGCATCATGGCGTACTGGGTCTGGCTGTCGACACGATAATCCAGCGCCTCGATCTGCTCCCACAGCTGGTTCAAGCCGAAACTGTCGCGGGCGATGACATAGGCCTGGGCGATCTCGACCCGCGATGCGCCGGTGGAGTCGCGCAACTGGCGCACGAAGGTGATGCCCATGTGGTCGACCAGATCGTTGGCGATCTGGGTCGCCACGATCTCGCGCTTGAGGCGGTGCTGGTAAAGGTCCTCCGGATAGCGTTCCGCCAGCGTCTCGGGGAACGCTCTCGTCACGTGCTGCTGCAACGGCAAATCGGAGGGCAGCTCCGTCGCGATCAGATCGCTCTTGAGCGTGCTCTTGGCGTAGGAGATCAGCACGCTCAACTCCGGCAGCGTGAGCCCGCCATCGTTGTTGCTGCGCTCGATCAACTGCTCGTCGCTCGGCAGGAACTCGAGCTCCCGGTCGAGACTGCCGGCCGCCTCCAGCTCGTTGATGAACCGGCGGTACGGCCCCAGCCCCTCCTTCGATTGCAGCTCGGAGAGCGACAGCGCCTGGGTCTGGCGATAGTTGTCCCGCACGACCAGTTCACCCACCTCCTGCGTCATCTCGACCAGCAACTGGTTGCGCTGCTTCTCGGTCATGTCGCCACGCTGGACGATACCGTCGAGCAGAATCTTGATATTGACCTCGTGATCCGAGCAGTTGACGCCGCCGGCGTTATCGATGAAGTCGGTGTTGACGCGAATCCCCTTCTCCGCAGCCTCCATCCGACCACGCTGGGTCAGCCCCAGGTTGCCGCCCTCACCGACCACACGGCAGTTGAGCTCGCGGCCATCGATGCGCAGACCGTCGTTGGCCTTGTCGCCGACATCGGCGTGGCTCTCGCTGGCGGCCTTGACGTAGGTGCCGATGCCGCCGTTCCAGATCAGATCGACCTTGGATTTGAGCATCGCGTTGATCAGGTCGTTGGGCGACAGCTTGTCCGCCTTGATGCCGAAGACCTTCTTCATCGGCGCCGAGATGGCGATCGACTTGGCATCGCGGGAGAAGACGCCGCCGCCTTCCGAGATCAGCTTCTCGTCGTAGTCCGACCAGCTCGAGCGCGGCTGCGCAAACAGGCGCTTGCGCTCGGCGAAGGACTTGGCGGCGTCGGGATTCGGGTCGACGAAGATGTGCCGGTGGTTGAAAGCGCCCACCAGCAGGATCTTGTCCGACAGCAGCATGCCGTTGCCGAAGACATCGCCGGCCATGTCGCCGATGCCGAGTACGCTGAAAGTCTCCTTCTGGGTGTTCAGGCCCATCTCCCGGAAGTGACGCTTGACCGACTCCCAGGCGCCGCGAGCGGTGATCGCCATTCCCTTGTGGTCGTAGCCCTGGGCGCCACCGGAAGCGAAGGCGTCACGCAGCCAGAAGTCGTACTCGATCGAGATCGCGTTGGCGTAGTCGGAGAAGGTCGCCGTGCCCTTGTCCGCCGCCACCACCAGGTAGGGATCGTCCGGATCGTGGCGTACCACGGTGCGCGGCGGGACGACCGTGGTGCCGTCGAGATTGTCGGTGATGTCCAGCAGGCCGCGGATCAGGATCCGGTAACACTCGACCCCCTCGGCCTGGATCGCGTCGCGATCGGCGTTTTCCGGCATGCGCTTGCAGATGAAGCCACCCTTGGCGCCGACCGGGACGATGACCGAGTTCTTGACCTGCTGCGCCTTCATCAGCCCCAGGATCTCGGTGCGGAAATCCTCGTTGCGGTCCGACCAGCGCAGGCCGCCCCGTGCCACCTTGCCACCGCGCAGATGGACACCCTCCATCCTCGGCGAATAGACGAAGACCTCGAACATCGGCCGCGGCTTGGGCATGCCGGGCACCTTGCTCGGCTCCAGCTTGAACGAGATGTACTCCTTGGCGCTGCCATCTTCGCGTGGCTGGAAGAAATTGGTACGCACGGTCGCCAGGATCAGGTCGACGTAGCGGCGCAGCAACAGGTCGTCGTTGAGGCTGGCGACCTGATCGAGCATGGCGTTGAGTTCGTCGATGCAGCTCTGGCACTGCGCTTCACGGGACTCGAGCTCGGGGGAGAAGCGCAGCGTGAACAGCCGCGAGAGCCCTCGGGTGATGTCGGCATGGGCCGCCAGCGTGTTGGCGATGTAGGCCTGCGAAAGCCCGATCCGCAGCTGCTTCATGTAGCGCGCGTAGGCGCGCAGCACGGCGACCTGGCGCCACTCCAGGTCGGCACCGATGATCAACCGGTTGTAGGTATCGTTCTCCGCATCACCGACCCAGATCCTGGAGAAGGCGTCGATGAAGTTGTCGCGCATGTCGCCCAGGTCAACATCGCCCGCGCCGCGATACTCGAAGGTGAAATCGTGAATCCAGTAGGTCTGCTGGCCGCTGGCGATACGGTAGGGCCGCTCGCTGATCACCCGCAGCCCCAGATTCTCGAGCACCGGCAGCATGTCGGAGAGCGGGATCGGCGTATCCTGATGGTAGAGCTTGAGATTGACGCTGCCGGCGGCGCTCTCCGCCAGGTGATAGAGACTGACCCCGATCGGGGCACCCTCATCGAGTGCCTCGAGATGACGGATGTCGTTGGCGGCGGTGCGTGCCGAGAAGTCGTCGCGGTAGCTGCTGGGGAAGGCGTCGCGGAAGGCCTGGGCCTGACGGTTGCCCGCCTCCTCGCCCAGCGCCTCGATCAACGCACCGTGCAGCTCCTCGCGCCAGTTGCGGGCCAGGTTGATGACCTTCTTCTCCAGCGCGCGACTGTCGAAATCGACGGGCTTGTCGCCGTTGAAACGCAGCGTGAACTGGATACGCGCCAGGATCGACTCCGAGAGATAGGGATTGAAGTCGGCGAAGGTCGCGTCGAGCTCCTCGCACAGCAGTTTCTGGATGCGCAGACGCAGGTCCGTCGAAAAGATATCCCGCGGCACGAACACCAGGCAGGAGTAGAACTGACCAGCCCGATCCTCGCGAATGAAAAGACGCACCCGCCGGCGCTCACGGATGTTGAGAATGCCGAACGCGGTCCGGCTCAGCTCCTCGGTGGAACTCTGGAACAGATCGTCGCGGGGGTGAACTTCCAGCACCTGCAGCAGCAGCTTGCCGTTGTGCCCTTTCGGGTTGACCCCGGCCGCGTCGATGACCGCCTGGACCTTGCGGCGCAGGATCGGTACGGTGCGCGGCGATTCGTTGTAGACCAGCGACGTGAACAGCCCGAAGAAGCGCCACTCGCCCACCGCCTTGCCCTTGGCGTCGTAGCGTGTGATGGCGATGTAGTCGGGATAGGTCGGACGATGCACGCGCGCATGGTAGGCGCTCTTGGCGAAGTGCAGCAGCGCCGTCCCTTCGTCCGGCTCGAATCGCACCGGCTCCCGGTAGCGCGGCTGGTCCAGCTTGAGCACGCCGAGCTCGCTGCCATCGATCCGCTCGCTGCGCGCTTTCTTGCCAGTGCCGACGAAGCGGCTCTCGACATAGCCGAGGAACGTGAAGTGCTCGTCGAGCAGCCATTTGAGGAAGGCCACCGTCTCCTTCTGATCCGCCGCGGTGATACCGCTCGGCTTGTGGGCGTCCAGCGCGTCGATGACCTCACGGACCTTGTCGCACATCGGATCGAAATCGGCGACCGCCGTCCGCACGTCCAGCAGCACGTCGCGCAAGCCCTGCTCGAGATCGGACAGTGTCTCGCTGTCGGTATGACGATCCACCTCGATCAGGATGATCGACTCGCGCGCCTCCGGGGCCTGCTTGGCCCGGGTGCCGGTAATTCGCGTGGCGTGGTGGCGCGCATCGCGATCGACCGCCAGCACCGCATTGTGAATCGCGTGCAGCGTGAGACCGCGGCGGTTGAGCTCCATGCGCACCGAGTCGACCAGAAACGGCATGTCGCGATGCAGCACGGCGACCACCGTGTGGGGCGACTGCCAGCCGTGCGATTCGAAGCTGGGATTGAAGACGCGCACCTTGGCTTCATCGGGATCGAAGGTGCGCATGAAATGCCAGGCCGCCAGGGTCGCGCCATAGACATCATCGAGCTGCCGGTCCGCAGCCTCTTCGAAAGGCGCGGTGGCATAGAGATCCTCGGCGAACGCCGTGATCCGCTTGACCTTGTCCTCGGGGAGCCGCTTGGACAGTTTTTCCTGCAACTGCTCCAGAAATTCCGTTTTTCCCTCGATCGCGACGTGTTGCATCTATCACCTCGGCTGGCATCGACCGTCAACATGGCGGCCGCATTCAATAGGCTGGAAGCTTACGTCAGCGCCCTATGGCGCCCTACACAATTGAAGCTTCGTCATGACGCATGTCGGTTATGCATCAACGACGGGGCTGCCTGGCCGCATCGGCGGTTGACAAGCGGCGATGATGGCCCGGTCCGGGCCGGCACCGCCCCTCGAATCATGCCGACGGCAGGCGCTCGAGCAGCACCCCGCACTCACAGTGGTCCGTCCACGGGAATTGGTCAAACAGCGCCATCCGAATCACCCGATGAGTACGGGTCAGCTGCTCCAGATTGGTGGCCAGCGTATCGGGATTGCATGAAATGTAGACAATGCGGGAATAGCGCATCAGCGGCGCGCAGCTGTCGGCGTCCAGACCTGCCCTCGGCGGGTCCACCAGCACGGTCGAGAAGTCGCACTCGTCGAGCGCCATGGCGGCGACACGTCGCCCCTGCTTCTCGCCGCTCAGCGCCAGGGCGAACTCCTCCGCCGACATCCGCGCCACATGCACGTTGTCGATACCGTTGGCGTCGAGGTTGGCCTGGGCCGAGGCGACCGACGTCCGCGAGATCTCGGTGGCGACCACGCGCCGGAAATTGGGCGCCAGCGCTACCGTGAAATTGCCGTTGCCGCAGTATAGCTCGACCAGATCCCCCTGGCTGTCGGCGGTGACGTCCCGGGCCCAGTGCAGCATGGCACGACATATCTCGGCATTGGGCTGGGTGAAGCTGTTCTCGACCTGTTGATAGTGGAGCTCCCGGCCATCCACCTCGAGTCGCTCCCAGACGTGGTCGCGATCCAGCACCAGCCGCTGCTTGCGGGAGCGCCCGATCAACGACACCCCGAGCCGGTCCTGGAGCTCGCGGGCCTGTGCCTCCCACTCCTCTCCCAGCGGCTTGTGGTAGATCATCGTGACCAGCGCTTCCCCGCTCAAGGTCGTGAGGAACTCCACCTGGAACAGCTTGCGCCGCATCAGCGGCTCATCACGAATCGCATCGAGCAGACGCGGCATCAGTGCGTTGATGCGCTCGCAGGCGACCGGGAACCGGTCGATACGGACAACGCGCTGGGCGACTCGGCCTCGCTGAAGCGGTGCCTCCGGGTCGGCCTCGAACATCGCGTAGAAAAGATCGTCTCCCTCGTGCCAGATACGGAACTCGGCGCGCATCCGGTAGTGGGACGGCGGCGAGGCGAACACCTCCAGCGGCGGTGGCGAAAAGCGATCGAATTGACGCTCGATGCGCTCGCGCTTGGCTTCGAGCTGGGCGTCGTAACGCGAGGGATCAATATCGAAAATCACCAAACCAGAAATCCTCGGACAAAATTGGCGCAATGGTTCATGAAACGGGGGTGGCGACCGCCGGCTGGGTGATCTCCAGGGCCAGCGGCGACGAGTAACCGAAACGCCTCAGAATCGGACCCAGACTCGGGACCTGGGGCGCCGTGGCCCAGCTGGGCGCCTCGCTCGCCTCGCCTGGCGGCGCGGGGACCGACCGGGTATCACCGAGCACCTGACTCAGTCGGCGGGCGATCGCCGCCCCGGAGTCGATCCAGAGCCTGTCGGGCATCAGCGGTTCGAGCAGCCCACGCAGCAACGGAAAATGCGTGCACCCCAGCACCACGACATCGAGCTCCGCCGCCGCTCTCAATGGCGCAACGGCCATCTGGAGCGTGCGGGCATCGATCGCCTTGCCCGCGAGATGGGATTCGGCCTGGATCACCAGGGCATCAGCCGCCACGCGCACCACCCGGCAATCCGATGCATGATCGGCGATCAGCCGGTCCAGGTATGGCCGATGAACGGTCGCGCCGGTGGCGAGCAGTCCGATCGTCCGGCTGCGGGACGCTTCGGCCGCGGGCTTGATGGCCGGAACGGTGCCGATGACCGGTATCGGTAGCCGCGCCCTCAATGCCGCCAGGGCCAGTGTGCTGGCGGTGTTGCACGCCACCACCAGCACGCGGGGGCGCGCCAGTTCGCACGCACTCACGCAGACGGCGACGATCCTCTCGATCAGCCAGTCGTCACGCCTGGTGCCGTAGGGCAGCGCCGCGTTGTCGCAAAGATAGCCCAGCGAACAATCCGGCATCCGCCGGCGAATCTCCTCGCTGACGGAGAGCCCGCCGACACCGGAATCGAAGATCAATGCGTCAATCATAGGGCTGACCGTCGCCAAAATAGCCGAGCAGGGCCTCGATCAAGGCGCGCAGGCGCGCAGGCATGTAATCACGTTCGGCGTACAGGAGATGGATATCGAGCGGCGGCATCTCGAAGGCCTCGAGCACGCGCACCAGTTGCCCGGCCCGCTCTTCCGGCGCGGCCAGGGACGCCGGTTTCAAGGTCAATCCCATGCCGAGTACCGCGGCCTCGATCAGCGCCCTGCCGTTGTTGCAGGAGAGTGCCGGTTGCAGCCGGAAACGGTAGATCTCGCCGTCGACCCGGAACGGCCAGTAGAGCCCGTGTCTCGACAGGGTGTAGTGCAGACAGCGGTGATCCCGAAGCTCCTGGGGATGACGGGGCGTGCCATGGCGCTGGAGATAGCCTGGCGACGCGTAGAGGTGCATCGGAATCTGCATCAAGGGCCGCGCGATCAAGCTGGAATCCTCCAGCTCGCCGATTCGCACCACAAGATCGAAATCCTCCGCCAGCGGATCGACGCGGCGATCCTCGAGCACCAGGTCGAGTGACACCGCCGGATGCGCCGCCTCGAAGGCCTGCAACGCCGGCATCAACGAGCGCGCCCCGAAATCCACCGGCGCGGATAGCCGCAGCCGGCCACGAATCTCGCCGCGCTGCTCGCCGATGCCAGCCTCCAGCTCCTGAAGTTCGTCGAGCAGGCGAACGACGGTGGTCAGGTAGCGCTCGCCCTCGGCGGTCAACTGCAGACGCCGCGTGGTTCGCACCAGCAGCCGTACGCCCAGCATCTCCTCGAGCCGGGAAACCTGCTTGCTGACCATGGCATTGGAAACGCCCAGGCGCCGTGCGCCGCCGGCAAAACTTCCGGCGTCGATGACCGCGCGGAAAACCTGCATCGCTTGCAGTCGATCCATCCTGCCCCCGTCCTCTCGTTCCAGGCGGCCATTCTACGCAAGCGACGGCGATCGCGCAGTGGCGATCGCCGGGGTGTCGGGTAGCGAAGGGAAGCGAGGCGCCACGCCTACAGCGGCGAAGGGGCCTCGCGAAATTCGGTATACAGTTCCGGATACGCTTCCTGCAGCCGCGCCAGCTCGGCGCCCGCCTGGGGAGGCAGCTCGTCGGCGAGACGGGCGAGATCGTCCTCGTCGAAATGCTCGCGAATCAGCGGGAACAGCTCCTCCCGCTCGGCGCGCAGATAGGCCCGATGCGCTTCGAGATAGGACTTGAGGTCGTCGGCGAACCTGTCCATCGGCATCACGCCATCCATCAGGATCATGTCGAGGTCCTGGGACAGACGCATCAGCTGTTCGTGCAGATGCTGATAATCCTCGGCCAGACGCGTGCTCAAGTCATGGATGCCGGACGCCTTAGCCGCCAGTTGATCGCTGCAGAGACGCTCGAGGGGAATCGTGAATCCGTTCATGTAATCGAGGATATAGTCCACGACTTCCCGAATCAGCCGGAAGTCAGGACGCTCGCCGTCGGCCAGTGTCTTGTGCTTGAGTTGCAACACATGCAGCAGGCGCGCCATGTTGGCATGGTCCTGACGCAGTTGGGTCAGCATGGGCATGGTGAGTCTCCTGTCCGTGAAGCGCGGTGTCGAGTGACGTCCGTCGCCTAGTCAGCCTAGTGTAGTGCCTGTCGACGACATTGGTGCCGGAACCCGTCTCGACGGTCCGCCACCGGTGTTGCCTGGAGTGATCGAAGGCATCGCCATCCCGACAGCCGCCATCGGAGCCGACGAAGTACGCCATAGATTACCTCGGCCGGAGACCGGCAAACGAGCCTCGAATGACATCTTGGTCGATGATCGGTTGGGCCTGCCTCCAGCGACACGCTAGAATTTCCTACCCTAGCGGTTTTTCCGATAAACGCTCTACGCCTAACGTCTGAATCAGTGTAGCGAAATGTACCGTTTCGCTGCCGTCAGCCAGCCTGGAAGCCCCATGGACCTATTTTCCGACGACGCCTCCCGAGGCGACCCGCATCCGGACAGCGCGCCCCTCGCCTACCGTCTGCGCCCGCGCACCCTCGATGACTACATCGGCCAGCAAGCGCTGGTGGGTCCGGGCAAGCCGCTTCGACGCATGGCGGAGACCGCCAGCGTACGCTCGATGATCCTGTGGGGCCCTCCCGGGGTGGGCAAGACCACGCTGGCGGAGATTCTCGCCGAAGCCTCCGGCGCCCGGCTCGAGCAGCTGTCGGCGGTGATGGCGGGGGTGAAGGAGATTCGGGCGGCGGTGGAACGAGCCCGCGAGGGGCAGATGCGCGATCGCCGCACCCTTCTCTTCCTGGACGAGATCCATCGACTCAACAAGAGCCAACAGGATGCCCTGCTCCCCCACGTCGAATCCGGCCTGCTGACGCTGATCGGCGCCACCACCGAAAACCCCTCCTTCGAGGTCAACTCGGCGCTGCTCTCCCGTGCCCGGGTCTATGTCCTGAAAGCCCTCGACGAGAGCGAGCTGATCACGGTGCTCAAACGCGCCCTCGGCAACGAGACTCTGGGCCTCGGGCGGCGCAATATCCGCGCCAGCGACGAGACGCTGTCGATTCTGGCGAGGGCGGCATCGGGGGATGCGCGCCGCGCCCTCGGCCTGCTCGAGACCGCCTGTGACTTCGTCAAGAGCGACGAGCACGGCGAGATTCTCGATCGCGACGCCGTGATCGAGGTGATCGGGCATCAGGCGGCGGCGTTCGACAAACAGGGGGAGCACTATTACGACGTGCTGTCGGCCATTCACAAGTCGGTTCGCTCGTCGCGCCCCGATGCCGCGCTGCTCTATGTCGCCCAATTCATCAGCGGCGGCGGTGATCCGCTGGACATCGTCCGGCGCCTCGCCGCGATCGCTTCGGAGGACGTCGGCAACGCCGATCCGCGCGCCCTGCCGCTGGTGATAGCCGCCTGGGACGCCTACCTGCGGCTGGGCGACTACGAGGGCCAGCGCGCCATTGCCCATGCGGTGATCCACCTGGCGATCGCCCCCAAGAGCAACCGCATCGATCAGGCCTGGAGCCAGGCCAAGGCATTCGTCGCCGAGCATCCCGACCTGGAGGTGCCAGTCTATCTGCGCAATGCCCCTACCGAGTTGATGGCTTCGCTGGGTTACGGCGAGGGTTATCGCTACGCCCACAACGAGCCCAACGGCTACCCGGCCGGCAGCCGCCACGACTGCTGGCCGCCGAACCTGCCGCAGACCCGCTTCTACGAGCCCAGCGACTACGGTCAGGAGAAACGCTTCCAGCAGATGCAGGCCTGGCGCGAGGAGCTGGATCGCCAGGCGGACGGCGACTCCTGAGAGACGTCGCCTGCCGTCAAACGGCACTCGCCCCGGCGTGGAGACCACGGCGGGGCGAGTCGAGCGGCGAGCCTGGCGTCACGGCGTGGCGGGAGACTGCTCGCGAATCACGTCGGCACCTTCAGGGGCCTGAAACTGGAACTGGGCGGGATCGATATCGACATTGGTCTGCGCGTTGTCGAAATCGATCGCGGTGCGCTGGCCGGTGCTGTCGGTCATCTGCAGCGCATCGAGCTGCTCGCCGTAGAAGGTCAGCTTGAGCTGCTCGAACAGGGTGTCGTTGGCCTGCGGTACCAGTGTGAAGGTCTCGCTGGCGCCCTGCTGCTGTCGCGTGACATCGTAGTTGTCGGCGAGTTCGGAAGCACTCCCGGAGAGCAGCAGTGCCGGCGTGTGGGTGACCCGGTCGTCCAGCGGCTGGATCGTGACCTGCTCGAGATCGGGGTCGTAGAGCGAGACTTCGTTGCCGTCGGAGACGACCAGTTGCCGGTAGGGCTCGTTCACTTCCCAACGAAAATGCCCCGGGCGGGACAGCCACATGTGGCCGCTGGTGTCCTGCAGGCTGGAGCCCGAGGCATCCAGGATCTGCTGCTCGAAATCCGCGGAGTAGGTCTTCAGCGGCTCGAGCAGGTGGGTCAGCCGATCGGCGGATGCTTGATCCGCCAGTGCCGACTGGGTCATCAATACCGGCGCCAGCAACAGCGATCCGGCCAAGGCCAAGGTCTTCATCTTGCGCATGGACATTCCTTATCGGGAATCGTCGATCCGAGATCGACGATCATGAATCTGGTGAATGCTAGGACAGCAAAACGGCCACGGGGTTTAATTCCTCGTGGCCGCTCGAATCAGTGCCCGACGGGGGGCGGCGCCAAGACTTCGCGGGAGCCGTTGTTGCCCATGGACGAGACGACACCCGCCTGCTCCATCGCCTCGACCAGTCTCGCCGCGCGGTTGTAGCCGATCTTGAAACGGCGCTGCACGGCGGAGATCGACGCCCGACGGGTCTCGGTGACGAACTGCACCGCCTCGTCGTAGAGCGCGTCCTGCTCGGCATCGTCGCCATCGCCGCCACCCTCGGCCTCGAGCCCGGCCAGAGCGTCCGCGGAAACACCCCCGGAGAGGATCTCCTCGATGTATTCGGGCTCGCCCCGGCGCTTCCAGTCCTCGACGATGCGGTGCACCTCGTCGTCATCGACGAAGGCGCCGTGGACGCGCTGCGGCATGCCGGCCCCGGCCGGCAGGTAGAGCATGTCACCGTGACCCAGCAGGTTCTCGGCACCGCCCTGGTCGAGAATGGTGCGCGAATCGATCTTGGACGACACCTGGAACGCCATGCGGGTGGGGATGTTGGCCTTGATCAGCCCGGTCACCACGTCGACCGACGGCCGCTGGGTGGCCAGGATCAGGTGAATACCCGCTGCCCGCGCCTTCTGGGCCAGCCGCGCGATCAACTCCTCGACCTTCTTGCCGACGATCATGAACATGTCGGCGAACTCGTCGATCACCACGACGATGTAAGGCAGCTTCGCCAGTGTCGGCGGCGGCTGGTGCATCTCCCACGGCTGCGGCTCCCACAGCGGGTCCTGAACCTGGGCCCCATGGCTCTCGGCTTCGTCGAGCTTGGCGTTGAATCCGGCGATGTTGCGCACCCCCATCGCCGCCATCAGCTTGTAGCGTCGCTCCATCTCGGCAACACACCAGCGCAGTGCGTTGGCCGCCTCCTTCATGTCGGTCACCACCGGGGCCAACAGATGAGGAATACCGTCGTAGACGGAGAGCTCCAGCATCTTGGGATCGACCATGATCATTCGGACTTCGTCCGGGGTCGCCTTGAGCAGCATCGACACCAGCATGGTGTTGATCCCCACCGACTTGCCCGAACCGGTGGTGCCCGCCACCAGCAGGTGGGGCATCTTGTTGAGATTGGCGACCACCGGCTTGCCGCCGATGTCGTGCCCGAGCGCCAGCGTCACCGGCGACTCGGCATGCTGATAGACGTCCGAGTCCAGCACCTGGCGAATCCGAATCATCGCCCGATGCGGGTTGGGAATCTCGATCCCGACGGTCGGTTTACCGGGGATGATCTCGACCACGCGCACGCTCTTGACCATCAGCGAGCGCGCCAGGTCCTTGGCCAGGTTGCTGATCTTGGAGACCTTCACCCCGGCCGCAGGGCGGATTTCGAACCGGGTGATGACCGGCCCCGGCCAGGTCTCCACCACTTCCGCCTTGACGCCATACTCGCGCAGCCGCATCTCGAGCAGTTCGGCCATGTCTTCCAGCTGTTCCGGCGAGTAGTTCGGCTGCTCTGGGTCGGCGGGCGTGGTCAGACGAATCGACGGCAGATTACCGCTCGGCTCCGGCAGATCGTCCATTACCGGACGCTGGCTCTGCAGATGCTCGACGGTCCATAGCGTCGGCTGGTCCTCGGCAGCCGCTCTGGCCTGATCCGCGGTGGCCAGCGGGCCTTCGCCGCTCGGTATTGTACTCGGCGCGGCCGGTGTCGCGGGATCGGGGCGAGCGACGGGCGGCGCTGGCGCGGTCGGCGGCTGGCGCTCCGGCAAGACCGGGCCGGCCGCGTCATGCCGCTCTTCGTCAGCGACATCGAAACGCGGCGGCTGGCGCTCCGGCGAGACCGGACCAGGCACGTCGTGCCGCTCTTCGGCGGCGACATCGAAACGCGGCTCCTGGCGCTGCCGCGCCGCCCCCTCGATACGAGGTTCCTCATCGGCCAGGGATGAGGAAAGCGTCGGGTCCGCCGGCATGTCGCCGCTCTCCGCCTCGATATGGCTCCAGTCGACACCGGTACGCCGATGCGCCGGCTGTTCCGGTTCGCCCGCGCGTTCGACCGTCTCTTCGGGTGCATCGTCCCGCGATATCGTGGCGTGATGCCGATCCGTTGCCGGATCGTGGCGCTCGGCGCGAATTCCCCACTGCTGGACCGGCGCATCGTCGTCGCGGGCCGAGACCCCGTTGACCGGCGATTCGGGGCGACGATCGTCGAGGTCGTCACGCGCAGTCTCGCTCGACGGCGCTTCACTGCCGGTAGCGCCGCTCGGAGAAGAAGCCGTCTCTCCCGGGGCCTGGAAGGCATCGGGTATACGCCGTCGTGTGACGTCGGCCCGGAAGGGCATCCTTTCCGGAGAAGCGGTCGAGTCGGCTGCCGAACCCGCCTGCGAGGCCGCGGCCGTCGCGGCCGAGGAGTCGGCGGCCGATATCCGGCCCGGCGTCACCGAATCGGAGGCTGCCGGCCGCCCCGGTTCGCCACGCGTCATCGTCCGCGCTGAGGCGTCGGCGTCGGTCGCGGGCAGACGGCCCAACGTCGGCTCGCGCGCTTCGTCGCGCTGCTGACGGGCGGTATAGGAAGCCTCGGGGCGCTTGGCGGAGGGCGTTCGCGCCGGCACGTCCCACGGGATGTCGGTCCGGCCATCGTGGCGCCACATCGAGGAGTCGCGATGTTCCAGGCCCTCGCCGGCGCCGACGACATTTTCCCAGCCGGGCTCCTGGCGTGACTGACGGGCATGCTCCAACTCGTCGTGGTCCCAGCGCTCCAGATCGGGCGCCTTGTGCCATGGCAGCCACTTGGCCCACCAGGATGTCCTGGCCGGCGGTTCGTCCTCGTCCGCCACGGCCGCATCGACCCGGTCGTCTGGGCGATCCCGCTCCATCGACTCGGCCGCGTCCCGGCGGGCATCGGCCTTGTCGGATCGTCGGTTCTGGCGTGCTTCGCGGCGCTCGCTGGCCCGTGACTTCGTCCAGTGGAACAGTCGGTTCAACGAACTGCCCAGCTCGTCCATCACCGTCAACCACGACATGCCGGTGAACAGCGTGAAACCCGACATGAACGCCGCGATGGCAATCAGGGTGGTTCCCCGCACGCCCACCAGGGCGGTCAGGGAATTGGCAATGCCACGACCGAGAATGCCCCCCGCCTGATTGGGGAGGTCACTGGCAGCGCTGTAGAAGTGCAGGTCACCCAGCGTGGTCGTGCTCATCAGCAACAGCAGTAGCCCGCCGGTATGGACGGCCAGCGCCATCGGGTCCCAGGCTATCTGGACCTGAGCCTGACGCATCAGTCGCCAGGCGCCCAGCCCGAACATGCCTGGCCACCAGAGCGCGCTGGCGCCGAATAGCGAATAGAGGACATCGGACAACCAGGCGCCGATCTTGCCCATCCAGTTCGAGACCGACTGGTCCGGCCCGCTGTGCGACCAGCCAGGGTCCGTCGGTGTGTAGCTGAACAGAGCCAACAGCAGAAAAACGCAGATGGCGAGCAGCAGAATCACGGCGCCCTCGCGAGTCACGCCCTGCAGGCGCATGATCACGTGGCGCGCCTGCTCCCTGGCTTGCGCTTGCGTCGATGAACGACGGCTCTTCTTGGCCGAACTCTTGGCACTCAAATGATCAACCCCCTCGCGCCCGGTATGGCGTGGCGTAGCGCAGTCAACTGCCACGCCGCTGGCGGCATTCCATTCCGCTCGCGGCATTGGCGATCAATGACCGGCCCCAGGACGGGCCCGGTGTTTTCAACCCGCCATCATACCGGGGCCCGCGCCGACATCACAGGGGGCGCGGGTTGCGTCGAGCGCCGATCGAATCGGCGACGCCGAATCAAGCCGGTAGCGGCTCCTCCGTCGAACCATGTCGGGTCAGACTGGCGGCGGGAGACCCCAGGGCCGCCCCCTGCCGATCGAGGGCCGAACCGTCGCGCAGCCGGAAGACCGAGACCGTCTCCGCCAGCCGTCGGCTCTGTTCGTTCAACTGCTGGGTCGAAGCACTGGACTGACGAACCAGCGCCGCATTGCTCTGGGTGGTCTCGTCGATCTGCGCGATGGCCTGGTTGATCTGTTCGATCCCGTGGGACTGCTCCTCGGAAGCCAGACGAATTTCCGAAATCAGGGTGCTGATACGCTCCACCTGCGACACGATCTCCGACACCCGCTGCCCAGCCTCCGCAGCCCGCAGATTGCCGTTGTCGACCTCGTCGACAGTCCGCCCGATCAGCGCCTTGATCTCCTGCGCCGAGGTCGAACAGCGCTCGGCCAGACCACGAACCTCCTGCGCGACCACGGCAAAGCCTCTGCCATGCTCGCCGGCCCTGGCGGCCTCGACGGAGGCGTTCAGCGCGAGCAGGTTGGTCTGGAAGGCGATGCCGTCGATCACGCCGACCACCTCGGAGATCTGCTTTGCCATCCCGACGATGCGCTGCATGGCGTCAGACGTGGCTTCGACCGTGTTCTGGGCCTCGCCCGCGGCCAGCACGGTCTGCCGGGTCTGCTCGTCGCTCTCCTGCGCCCGCTGCGTGTTCTGGCGCACGGTCGCGTTGATCTCTTCGGTGCTGGCGGCGGTCTCCTCGAGGCTCGCTGCCTGAGACTCGGTACGCGAGGAGAGCTCGGCGTTCCCCGAGGCCAGTTCCTGGGTATGGTTCTCGGTCTCCACGACCGCGTGACGCACCTGCCCCACGATCCGCTCGAGGCCGTCGCCGATGCCGTTCATGGCGCCGACCAACTGGCCGATCTCGTCACGACGACGCGTCTCGATGCGCTGCGACAGATCCCCCTCCGCCAGCGCCTGGGCCAGGCCGACAGCGCGATTCATCGGCTTCGTGACCAGTTGCTTGGCGATCCAGTAGAGCGTCAGGCTCAACGCCGCCGCCAGCACCAGCGCGATCAGCAGGAAGCGATCGCGAGCGGCGATGACACCGGCCTCGATCTCGTCGACCGACACCGAGCCGGCGATGATCCATTGCCACTCGGGATAGCGGGAGTAGAGCGCCAGACGATTGTCGCCGCTGCCGGAGACGTAACTGATCTCGCCGGATTCCTGAGCGAACAGTGGCGCGAAGGCGTCGGCGTCCACGGAATTCAACAGGTTCTGTCCTTCGAAGGGTCCACCCGCGATGACCTCCCCCTTCTGATCCCCGGCGGCGGAGATCAGCATGGTGTAGCCACCGTTGCCAATCCCCATCTTGCGGATACGGTTCTGGACCTGGGCCATCTCGGCGCTGATATCGACCCCCACGAACAGCGCCCCGACCACCTTGCCGTCACCATCCTGTATCGGCTGGTACTTGGTGATGTAAGGCGTGCCGAAAAGCTTGGCGAGTCCGATATAGGATTCGTTCGCCATCAGCCTGGCGTAGCTCTTGGATTCCCGGTTGAGCAGCGTTCCCATCGCCCTCTTGTCATCTTGGTCCTTGAGAGAGGTGGAGATGCGCACGAAGTCGTCGCCGTCGCGGGCGAAGATCGTCGCCGGCGTGCCGGTCTGCGCGCTGAAGCGATCGAGCTTCCACGTATTGTCGTTGAGCACCTCGAGTCCATCCCTGAGCGTCGGTGTCTGACGCCCGGAGACCTCGACCTTCTGGTCCGGGCTCAGTGCGAACCGCCCCGAGTACTGGTCCGAGAAGATACTCAGGAACCGGTCAGCCTGCTGCTGAAGGCTGTAATCGAACAGCGACAGCATGGCGGAAATCGAGTCCTGCTGGGTTTTCAACTCGCGAGTCGTGGCCTCGCGCAGTTGCGACGTGCTCGCCTGGGCCATGGCGAAAGCCAGCCCCATGAGCACGACAACCTGCAACAGGGCGACAATGATGGCCAATTTGGTGCCGATGCTGGCATGACGAAGGCGTTGTCGGAGTGCAGCCATGATTCTTTCCACAGGTTGAGGAGTCGAGAATCTATCGGCAACGGCTGAACTATTCTTGATGCCTCTTTCGGCAAAGGTAGGCCAAGGATCACGCTTCCGGTGTTTGCTATGCTGTGGATCGCTTTCCTATCGGGTCCCCTGCATGCTGCCCTGGCTACCACCTCATCTCGTCGCCTTCCCGCCGGTCTCCCACGCCCTGGATGAACCGGATGGCTTGCTGGCCGCCGGGGGCGCGTTGACGTCGGAGTGGCTCCTGAGCGCTTATCGCCGCGGCATCTTCCCGTGGTACGCGGAGGGCCAGCCGATCCTGTGGTGGTCCCCCGATCCACGCATGGTGCTCTTTCCCGAGGAGATACGTGTCCGCAGAAGCCTGGCCAAACGGCTCCGCAACGGTGGCTTCGCGGTGACATTCGATCACGCCTTCGAGCGCGTCATCACGGCCTGCGCCGAGACTCGCGCGGACGCGGAGGGGACTTGGATCGACGACGCGATGCGACAGGCCTATCTCGAGCTTCACCGCTTGGGACACGCTCACAGTGTCGAGGTCTGGCGGGCGCAAACGCTGGTAGGCGGCCTCTACGGCCTGTCGATCGGCCGTATATTCTTCGGGGAGTCGATGTTCAGCCACGTCCCCGACGCCTCGAAAGTCGCCCTGGTCCATCTGGCGCGGCGACTCCGACTGCACGATTTCGCCTTGATCGACTGCCAGATGCATACCCCCCATCTGGCCAGCATGGGTGCCAGAGACATCGCCCGGGAGACGTTCATCGACTACCTTGAAGGCAACGTCAACTCACCCAACCCGGCCGACCTCTGGCCAACGGAGCCACCGTGAGCAGCGACAATGCGAACAACCCGCAACGTCAGGCACGCGATCTTCGTTTCTTCCTGACGGTGCCCCACCCCTGCAGCTACCTGAAGGGACGGGAGGCGACGACGCTGTTTCTCGACCCCGAGGAAACGGTCGCGCCCGAGGTTTACGACGCTCTCACCCTGCTGGGCTTCCGGCGTAGTGGCAGCAATCTCTATCGCCCCCACTGCGAGGCCTGCAGCGCCTGCACTTCCGTCAGAATTCCGGTCGAGGATTTTACCCCCAGCCGGACCCAGCGCAAACTGATCAACCGTAACCGGGATCTCACCACACGATGGCGCCCGGCGGTATTCGACGAGCAACACTACTCGTTATATGCCCGCTACATTCGCGCCCGACACGCCGACGGCGACATGTTTCCCCCCAGCCGCGAGCAGTACCGGATGTTTCTGACCCAGGCACACCCTTTTGCCAAATTGCTGGAGTTCCGGCTGGGCGATCATCTGATGGCAGTGGCCGCCACCGACTGCCTGGGCCACGGCCTCTCCGCGATCTATACGTTTTTCGACCCGGATCCGATCTTCGAGCGACGCTCGCTCGGCGGCTTCGCCATACTCAGCCAGATCGAGCTGGCGCGCGAGCGCCGGCTACCCTATCTCTATCTCGGCTACTGGATACGGGCCTGCCAGAAAATGCGCTACAAGCAGGACTATCAACCGCTGGAGTACCTCAACGGGGGGCGCTGGCAGCGCATGGTTCCCGCCAAGGCGCTGTGATGACGAGGATGGACCGTACCGCGCCAGGCCGAACTCGGCGCCGCGATCCGCCTCGGTAGCGCCGAACGGTGGAGAGACGATTCACCGGTTCGAAAGCTCCCGCACCGCAGGCCTGGCGATAGGCCATGAGCCGAGATCCATTCGATTTACGACGGATTTTTGCCTTCCCTGGCGAGATAGCCCATAATATCGCGCACTTCAGAGGCCCAAGGGCGGGCTGGTTCGATGATGACGTGAATGGCACCCATGCCTTTCGCGGCATTCCGCGTCGATAGCCAACCGCGAGGCGCCGTGTCAGGCCCTCAAACCAAGCCCCGTTCTCAACACGTTCAAGAGGGATCGCCTATATGGCACGAGAAGATCATATCGAAATGGAAGGCGTCGTCGTCGACACGCTTCCCAACACCATGTTCCGCGTTGAACTGGAGAATGGCCACGTTGTGACTGCCCACATCTCCGGCAAGATGCGCAAGAACTACATCCGCATCCTGACCGGCGACAAGGTCAAGGTCGAGCTGACTCCCTACGACCTCTCCAAAGGGCGTATCGTCTACCGCTCTCGCTAATTCGCGAGCCTGTCCCGGCTCCGCCTTCCCCGAACGGCTTCCCGCCCTCAGGAACAGTCCTGATATTCTATCTCCGTCAGGCGGGCAATCAGAGATGATACGAATCCAAAAACGCCTCGCCATGTTGCCATGGCGAGGCGTTATCGTGCCGTTGCGACCGGTTCAGGCCAGCTCGGCTTCGGTCTCTAGCTGCAACTCGTCGTTGTCGACCCGCACGTGGACGATGCCGCCGTTCTCGGCCAAGTCGCCGAACAGGATCATCTCGGCCAGTGGCTTCTTGAGCTTCTCCTGGATGACCCTGGCCATCGGCCGCGCCCCCATCTCGGGGTCGTACCCCTTTTCGGCCAGCCAGACGCGGGCGTCGTCATCGACATCGAGCTGCACCCGTTTCTCATCGAGCTGAGCCTGCAACTCGACCAGGAACTTGTCGACGACGTTGCGGACGATGGATGGTTCGAGACCGTGGAACTGGATGATCCCGTCCAGGCGATTGCGGAACTCCGGCGTGAAGGTCCGGCGAATCACCTCCATACCATCGGTCGAGTGATCCTGGGTCTGGAAGCCGATCGAGCGACGAGAGATCTGTTCGGCGCCGGCATTGGAGGTCATGATGACGATCACATGCCGGAAGTCCGCCTCGCGGCCGTTGTTGTCGGTCAAGCGACCATGGTCCATGACCTGCAACAGCAGGTTGAAGACTTCCGGATGCGCCTTCTCGATCTCGTCTAGCAGCAGCACGCAGTGCGGCTGCTTGGTGATCGCCTCGGTCAGCAGGCCGCCCTGGTCGTAACCGACGTAGCCCGGGGGCGCCCCGATGAGACGCGATACCGTGTGGCGCTCCATGTACTCCGACATGTCGAAGCGGACCAGTTCGATCCCCATCAGGTGCGACAACTGCCGAGCGACCTCGGTCTTGCCGACGCCGGTCGGGCCAGCGAACAGGAAGCTGCCCACCGGCTTGTCCGGCGACTTGAGACCGGCACGAGAGAGCTTGATCGCCGCCGACAGACTGGTGATCGCTTCGTCCTGGCCGAATACCAGCATCTTCAGGTCGCGCTCCAGGTTCGAGAGCAGCTTGCGGTCCGAAGTCGAAACGCTCTTCGGCGGGATGCGCGCAATGGAAGCCACCACCGCTTCGACCTGATCGACATCGATGGTCGCGATCCGCGCTTCCGGGGGCAGCAGGCGCTGGTGCGCGCCGGCCTCGTCGATCACGTCGATCGCCTTGTCCGGCAGGTGACGATCATTTATATAGCGATCGGCCAGGCGGGCTGCGCTTTCCAGCGCGCCATCGGTGTACTTCAACTGGTGATGCTCTTCGAAGCGGCCTCGCAGCCCCTTGAGAATGCGAATGGTATCCTCGACGGTCGGCTCCGGCACATCGACCTTCTGGAAACGACGGGCCAGCGCTCGATCCTTCTCGAAGATGCCACGGAACTCCTGGAACGTGGTCGAGCCGATGCAGCGCAGCTCGCCGGAGGAGAGCAGCGGCTTGAGCAGGTTGGAGGCATCCATGACCCCGCCCGATGCCGC
Source organism: Salinicola lusitanus (assembly GCF_003206045.1). Classification (GTDB taxonomy): domain Bacteria; phylum Pseudomonadota; class Gammaproteobacteria; order Pseudomonadales; family Halomonadaceae; genus Salinicola; species Salinicola lusitanus. The sequence goes on along the minus strand of NZ_PZJM01000006.1, from coordinate 151,983 downwards.
GCCGGCACCAATGACCGTGTGAATCTCGTCGATGAACAGGATCGAATTGTCCTGCTTGCGCAACTCGGCCAGCAGCCCTTTCAACCGCTTCTCGAAATCGCCGCGGTACTTCGTGCCCGCCAGCAGCGCGCCCATGTCCAGCGAGTAGACCACGGCATCGGCGATCACGTCCGGCACGTCTTCCTCGACGATTCGCTTGGCCAGGCCTTCGGCGATGGCGGTCTTGCCGACGCCGGCCTCGCCCACCAGCAGCGGGTTGTTCTTGCGTCGACGGGCCAGAATCTGCACCACCCGCTCGAGCTCGTGGTCACGACCGATCAGCGGATCGATCTTGCCCAGTCGGGCCTGGTCGTTGAGATTGGTGGCGTAGTTGGAGAGCGGGCTCTGCCCGTTTTCCCCGGCGGCCTCCTCGCCGTCCTCGGACTCCTGGGAGGGCTGTTGGGCCTGGCCATGGCCAGCGACCTTGGAGATGCCATGGGCGATGTAGTTGACCGCATCCACCCGTGCCACGCTCTGCTGCTTGAGGAAGTAGACCGCCTGGCTCTCCTGCTCGGAGAAGATCGCCACCAGTACGTTGGCGCCGGTCACCTCACTCTTGCCGGAGGATTGCACGTGGAAGACCGCGCGCTGCAGCACGCGCTGGAAGCCCAGCGTAGGCTGCGTTTCCCGGTCTTCCTGCTCTTCGGGAATCAACGGTGTCGTGGAATTGATGAAATCCTGCAGATCGGCACGAAGCTTTTCCAGATTCGCCCCACAGGCATTCAGCACGTCGGCTGCCGAGGCATTATCGAGAAGCGCCAGCAGCAAGTGCTCCACGGTCATGAACTCGTGTCGCTTGGAACGCGCCACGGTGAAGGCCGTGTTCAGGGTGAGTTCAAGTTCTTTACTCAACATGGCAGTCCCCTTTTAGCCACTGAGGGCGTCGGTCGGCACTTTCACAATCGGGCACAAACAGCGGTTTCGCAAGTCTTCGAAGACAAAAGCGTCGACGATGTGTGTCCGCCATCTATTCCGCGGCATCCACGTCGCACATGAGAGGATGCTCGCACTCTTTCGCATATTCATTGACGAGGTGGCACTTGGTCTCCGCCACGTCACGGGTGAAGATGCCGCAGGTCGCCTTCCCCTGGGTATGGACGGCCAGCATGATCTGAACCGCCTTCTCGCTGTCCATGGCGAAGAATCGCTGCAGCACCTCGACGACGAACTCCATCGGGGTGTAGTCATCGTTGTACAGCACGACCTTGTACATCGGCGGCGGCGCCAGTTGCGGATCCGACACCTGTTCGGCAACATCACCCTGCTCGTCGTGTGCAGGGTCGGGAGGACGCGTCATACCCGTGCGGGCCGGCTCCCTGGCAAGGTAAGGCGACACTCTGTTTGAGATCTCTGACATAGTAAGGATGAATCCCTGGATGCATCGGCTCAGATACGGCAAGCCGGGACTCGATGAGGTATTGGATACCGTTGAAGACCCGAAGTTCCTTGAAGATGCGGCCGATGGAGCCGGTATGCAAGCCTTCCCTGAAAATAGTCTCGATCGCCGCTGCCCGCCATGGCGCGACGCGCCGGGAGCGCCCCGAGAGCCGGCCAGAACCAGCGTGGGCGGCGCGCCATGAGTCGAATCTATCTGCTGCACAAGCCCTACAACGTGCTCTGCCAATTCACCGATGCTCATGGGCGCCGAACGCTGGCCGACTGCCTCGAGGTGCCCGGTGTCTACCCCGCCGGTCGTCTCGATTACGATTCGGAGGGGCTGCTGCTGCTGACCGAAGATGGCGCGCTGATTCACCGTATCAGCGATCCCCGGCACAAGCTGCCCAAGCAGTACTGGGTCCAGGTGGAAGGCGAGCCGGACCAGAGCGCCCTGAAGGCGCTTCGCGAGGGGGTCATCCTGAAGGACGGACCGACTCGCCCGGCCAAGGTCAGAAGGCTGGCGCCAACGGAGCCGCCACCCCGCGATCCTCCCGTGCGCTACCGGCCCTCGGTGCCGACGACCTGGCTGGAGATAGAACTGCGCGAAGGGCGCAACCGCCAGGTACGCAGGATGACCGCACACGTGGGTCACCCGACCCTGCGGCTGATCCGCGTCGGCATCGGACCGTGGCGGCTCGGCGACCTGCCGTCGGGCCACTGGCGCAGCGAGACGGTGAACGCCCCCCGGCGTCCGCCTGGGCGCGACGCGAACCGGCGCTCGAACTCCCCTCGCAAGCGCTGAATCGAAGCGAAACAGGCAGACGTCCGGCCCACCAATCCGATAGCGGGCTTTCGAATTGGCGTAGACCGGGTATGATCGGCTGGAGTCCCACGGCCGGATGTCGAGGGCAGAGCATCGAGTCGGGAGAATGATGACATGAACCGTTGGACGCCTCGCGTGACCGTTGCCGTGGTGGTGGAGCGAGCAGGTCGTTACCTGATGGTGGAGGAGGATCGCGGCGGCCCGTTCAGCCTGTTCAACCAACCCGCGGGCCACCTGGAACGGGGTGAGCGCCTGATCGCGGCCGCCGAACGAGAAGTTCGCGAAGAGTCTGCCTGGCAGGTCGCCATCACCGACTATCTAGGGCTCTACGTCCACCAGACGTCGGATGGCCTCACCTTCCACAGCCATGCGTTCCTCAGCCTGCCACTGGCCCATCTGGGCAATACGCTGGACAAAGGCATCATTGGCACCCACTGGCTCACCTTCGACGAGATCGACGATCTCGACCGCAGCCACCGGCTGAGGAGCCCGGTCGTGATGCAACGGCTGCGCGACACACGCGACGGTCGCCGCTACCCGCTCGATGTCATTCGCGAGCGCTGATCGGTAAGCGGAATTGGCCTCGCCGCCTGTCACCACACGCCCAGCCCTCGGGAAATTGTCGATGGGCTCGATGCGATACCCCGCTTTCGGCTATAATCGCGGGCCGCTCATCCGAGTCGGTCGTTGATCGGATCCTGCACGCTCGCCGGGCACCGCCACTGGCGCGCAGGGTCTCACGACCCGCCCTCACCTGCCCCGGAAATCGTCATGACCACAGCCAGCGCAATCAGCGATACCGCGCACTCATCCAGCGAAGGCCCCCGGAAAGTCATCGTCGGCATGTCGGGTGGCGTCGACTCCTCCGTGACCGCGCTGCTGCTGCTGGAGCAGGGCTACCACGTCGAGGGCCTGTTCATGAAGAACTGGGACGAGGACGACGGCACCGAGTACTGCACCGCCATGGCGGACCTGGCGGACGCCGAGGCGGTCTGCGAGACCCTCGGGATCAAGCTGCATACGGCCAACTTCGCCGCCGAATACTGGGACAACGTCTTCGAACACTTCCTTGCCGAGTATCAGGCCGGACGCACGCCCAACCCGGATATCCTGTGCAACCGCGAGATCAAGTTCAAAGTCTTTCTCGACTACGCCGAAATGCTCGGCGCCGACCTGATCGCGACCGGTCACTATGTGCGAAGAGGGCTCGACGACGACGGTCGGGCTCGGTTGCTCAAGGGGCTGGATGGCAACAAGGACCAGAGCTATTTCCTGCACGCGGTTCCCGGTGCCGCCATCGAGAGGACGCTGTTTCCCGTTGGCGAGCTGGAGAAACCGCAGGTGCGAGCCCTGGCGGAGCGCCACGGTCTGGCGACGGCGAGCAAGAAGGACTCCACCGGCATCTGCTTCATCGGTGAGCGGCGCTTCAGCGACTTCCTCAAGCAGTATCTCCCCGCCCAGCCCGGGCGAATCGAAACGCCTGAAGGTGACCCGATCGGCGAACACATGGGGCTGATGTACTACACCCTGGGCCAGCGACGCGGCCTGGGCATCGGAGGCCTGAGGAACCACAGCGAGGATCCGTGGTTCGTGGCCGCCAAGGATCTCGAGCGCAATGTCCTCGTGGTCGTTCAGGGCGAACACCCCTTGCTCTACAGCGATGTCGTCTACTGCGAGCCGGCAGCCTGGATCGCGGGAACGCCGCCCGAGGCGTCGCGCCTGAGCGCCAAGACCCGCTATCGCCAGCACGACGTTCCCTGCGAGGTGACGCAGCTGGCCGACGGCGAACTCGAGGTCCGGTTCGATACCCCACAGCGTGCGGTCACGCCAGGCCAATCGCTGGTGCTCTACGATGGCGAAGTCTGCCTGGGCGGCGCCGTCATTCGCGCCACCGGAACCGACGATGGCGCCGCCGTCGCCGAACTCACCGACACCCCCTCCGCCATGACAGGGAGCCAGCGCTCGGCATGAACCCGACGCCCATTCAATCGGCACCGCTCGATAGCAACGGCCGACAGGCACTGGCCCTGGCCGGCGTCTTCCAGGCGGCATCCGTCGTCGATCAACTGGCCCGCACCGGGCAGTGCGACGAGCGCGCCTGGAATACCCTGATTCACGCCACGCTGGACACCGACCCGCCCAGTTTCGAGTCGATCTACGGCGGCCACCACAACAACCTGCGTCTGGGCATCGACACGCTGCTGGCAGTCATGTCACGCCAGAGCGCGCAGCCGGCTGTCATGCGCTACGGCTTCTCGATGGTGCTGCTGATGCAGAAGCTACGCAAGGACAGCGCCATGATGGAGACCCTCGGCCAACGGCTGGGGCGCGTCCAGGGCCAGGCCGAGCACTTCGGCGAGACCCACGAGAACGTGATCGCGAGCCTCGGCGAGCTCTACCAGGAGACACTCTCCACCTTCCGCTATCGGATCGTGGTGCAGGGCGAACCCAGCTTGCTGCAGAGCCGAATGATGCCGGAACGCATCCGCACGGCCCTGCTCGCCGGCGTTCGCTTCGCCCTCCTCTGGCACCAGCAAGGGGGCCGCCGCTGGCGCCTGATCTTCCAGCGGAGCGCCATCCGGCGCACCCTGCGGCAGCTCGACACTCACTGACGTCGAGCCCATGAATCGAGCCGCACGAATCTCTCAATCGCGAGCTGCTGGCTCGCGCGATGTCTCGGGAACCCACGATGATCGAACTCTCCGCACTGACCGCCCTTTCCCCCGTCGACGGCCGCTACGCCACCAAGGCCGCCCCGCTGCGCGAACATTTCAGCGAGTTCGGATTGATCCGGGCGCGCGTTACCGTCGAGGTCCGCTGGCTGGAACGTCTGGCGGCCCATCCCGGCATCGTCGAGGTGCCGCCGCTTTCCGCCAAGGCGCAGGCGTTTCTGGACACCCTGGTGAGTGATTTCTCGGTGGCCGATGCCGAGCGCATCAAGACCATCGAGCGCACCACCAACCACGACGTGAAGGCGGTCGAGTATTTCATCAAGGAGGCCATCGCCGATCAGCCGGAGCTCCACGCGATCACGGAATTCGTGCACTTCGCCTGTACCAGCGAGGACATCAACAACCTGTCCTACGCCTTAATGATGCGGGACGGCCTCGATGCCCTGACGCCGACGATGCAGGCAGTCCACGATGCGATCGCCCATCTGGCCCACCAGCATGCCGAACAGCCGATGCTGTCACGGACGCACGGCCAGACCGCCAGCCCCACCACGCTTGGCAAGGAGATGGCCAACGTCGCCTATCGCCTGAGGCGCCAGCTCAAGCAGATAGCGTCCGTCGAACTGCTGGGCAAGATCAACGGTGCCGTCGGCAACTACAACGCGCACCTGGCGACCTATCCGGAGGTGGACTGGGCCGAGAACGCCCGCACCTTCGTCGAGTCGCTCGGCCTCACGTTCAACCCCTACACCACCCAGATCGAACCCCACGACTACATCGCCGAGCTGTTCGATGCCATCAGCCGCTTCAACACCATCCTGATCGATTTCGATCGCGACGTGTGGGGCTATATCTCTCTCGGTTACTTCAAGCAACGCACGGTGGCGGGCGAGATCGGCTCCTCCACCATGCCGCACAAGGTCAATCCGATCGACTTCGAGAACTCAGAGGGGAATCTGGGGCTGGCCAACGCGCTGCTCGATCATCTGGCCCGGAAGCTACCCATCTCCCGCTGGCAGCGTGACCTGACCGACTCCACCGTGCTGCGCAACCTCGGCGTCGGCCTGGCCTACGGCCTGATCGCGTACGAAGCGGCACTCAAGGGTATCGGCAAGCTGGAAGCCAACCCCCAGCGTCTCGATGACGATCTCGACCAGAGCTGGGAGGTGCTGGCCGAGCCGATCCAGACCGTCATGCGCCGCTACGGGATCGAGAAGCCCTACGAGAAGCTCAAGGAGCTGACTCGCGGCAAGCGCATCGACCAGGCCGGTTTTGCCGCCTTCATCGACACGCTGGCGCTGCCGGACGAGGTGAAGACCGAACTCAAGGCCCTGTCGCCGGCGACTTACATCGGCAACGCCATCGATCAGGCCAAGGCGCTCTGAGCGCGCCGTACACGTTTTCGTCCAGGAGACCGACATGACGTCCGCCAACAAGCCACGTACGCTGCTCGGTGGTCTCACCCCCGCCCAGTTCCTCAGTCAGCACTGGCAGAAATCGCCGCTGTTGATTCGCGGTGCGTTTCCCGACTTCGTCTCGCCCCTGGAACCGGACGATCTGGCCGGCCTCGCCTGTGAAGAGGGAATCGAGGCCAGGCTGGTGGAGGAGAAAGGGCCGGACAAGGCGTGGCAGGTCAGCCACGGGCCGTTCGACGACGAGACCTTCGCGCGCCTGCCCGCCAGCGGCTGGTCGCTGCTGGTACAGGCGGTGGACCACTACGTGCCGGAAGTCGCCGAACTGCTGGCGTCCTTCGATTTTCTGCCGAGCTGGCGACTCGACGACATCATGGTCAGCTATGCGCCGCCAGGCGGCAGCGTTGGCGCGCACGTCGACCAGTACGACGTCTTTCTGTTGCAGGCCAGCGGACGCCGGCGCTGGCAGCTGGGCGGCAGCCCCGGCGCGGATGCCCGGCTGATCCACGGGATCGATCTGCGCATCCTCGAAGACTTCACCGTACAGGCCGACCAGGAGTGGGTACTGGAGCCCGGCGACATGCTCTACCTCCCCCCCGGCGTGGCTCATCACGGTATCAGCGAAGCCGACGATTGCCTGACCTACTCGATCGGCTTCCGGGCACCTTCGGCCGACGAGATCGTCACCTCCTTCGCCGACTACATCGGTGAACAGCTCGGCGACGGCCAACGCTATGCCGACCCCGACCTGCAACCACCGTTCGCGTCGGGCGAGCTGGACGAGCAGGCCGTGGCCCGCGTGCGCAGGCTACTGCTGGACGTCATCGACCGACCCGATCAGATGGCGCAATGGTTCGGGCGTGCCATGACGCAGCCCAAGTATCTGGATCAGTTGGCCCCGCCAGACTCCCCTACCGCACCGGAAGCGCTGCGCGCCGCGCTCGAGGGCGGCGACGAACTGGCCCGCAGCCTCGGCTCGCGTTTCGCCTGGCACCGCCTGGACGAGGCCAACGCCACCCTGTTCGTCGACGGAGACGCCGTCGACTGCCCGCTCGAGCTGGCCCGGCTGCTGGCGTCGAACGCGCCCATAGATGCCAGTGCGCTCAACCATCCAGGCGGCGCGCGCCTGCTGGCGACGCTCGTCGACAGCGGCAGTCTGGGCTTCGCCGACAGCGACCGGGATCATCAGGAGTGAGAGGCAGGAATTGCCAGTGGCTCCTACACTCAATCCGTGCTGGGTACAGTGCCGAAGGACTCATTAGCACTGGACTAGTTTTAGAACACTGTTTTAATGTACTGGGCACGAAGCCATACCTGGATGTTAAGGAGAATCATCATGAAACGACTCATCGCCCCCGCACTGGTCATGGGCCTGCTGGCTCTGGCGGGCTGTACCAACACCTCGACCTACTCGGGTGACGTCTACCGGGGAGATCAAGCGGGCACGGCGCAGTCCGTGAGCTATGGAACCATCCAGTCGGTGCGTCCGGTACAGATCCAGGGCGGCAACGGCGAGAGCGTGCTGGGCAGCCTGGGCGGCGCGGTCATCGGCGGTCTGCTGGGCAACCAGGTCGGCGGTGGCTCCGGCCGCACGATCGCGACCGCGGCCGGCGCCCTCGGTGGCACGGTGGCGGGCAGCAAGATCCAGCAGGCCACCGACCGCGTCGATGGCTACGAACTGGAGATTCGCCAGGACAGCGGCCAGAACGTCGTGGTCGTCCAGAAGGCGGACCGCAACTGGCAAGTCGGCCAACGTGTCAAGCTGGTCGCCAGTGGCTCCAGCGTCAGCGTCGCCCCCTACTGATCGCAGGACGACAGCCAGATCCCATGCCAGCGGCGCCCCAGGGCGCCGCTTTCTGTTAGCGTGATACTAATTTTCTATGTTCTCGAGGTTTTACGTACGCTATTGTATGTCCCGCAGATTCAATTATTCGTTTTAAGGGAATAAGGCGGAACATGAAGGGACACCTCTGGTCGAGAACCGGCCTTGCCATAACCATGGCGGCCATTTCCAGCACCGCGTGGGCGGATGGCATCCTGACACTGAAGTCGGAAAACGATATCTTCGCCAGCGGCGATGACGGTCACTACACCAATGGTATCGAGGCCGACTGGTCCTTCAGACCTTCACGGGACCACTGGACCCGCGACCTCGCGGAGCTGATTCCTGGCTGGAGTGCCGCCTCGCTGGATGGTGCCTCCTACCGGTTCGGACAGCAGATCTATACGCCGGAGGACATCGACGAGAGAGGCTTGATCGAGAACGATCGCCCCTACGCCGGTGTCCTCTACGCCGGACTCTCCCTGTTCGATGACCAGCAGTTGAGCGGATGGCGACGTACCAGTGGCGTGTATTTCGACGTCGGCCTTGTCGGCCCGGGAGCGGGGGGCCACACGGTACAGAACAACTTTCACCATCTGGTCGGCAGCGACGAAGCCGAGGGCTGGCACAATCAGCTGCACAACGAGCCCTTCGTCAATGTCGCCTACCAGACCGCCTGGTGGAAACAGGGCCACCTGGGAGCGCTGGAAGCCGAATACGGGCCGTCGGTCGGCCTGGCCGTCGGCAATCTCTACACCTATGGTGCGACCGGCTTGGGGTTGCGTATCGGGCAGGGGCTGGACGAGAGCTTCGGCGTGCCGGCCGTGGCCCCCTCTCAAGGCAGCAGGGTTTTCTTCGAGAAGGATAGCGGCTTCAACTGGTACCTGTTCGCCAACCTTGAGGGTCGGCTGATGGCCTACAACATGCTGCTCGACGGCAACACCTTCGAGGACAGCCACTCCGTGGATAGACGGCCTTGGGTGGGGGATGCCCAACTCGGCCTCGCCGTATCCTGGGATCGCTGGCAGTTGACCTACAGCTCGGTGTGGCGAACTCACGAGTTCGAGACCCAGGACGATGGCGATCAATTCGGCTCGATCACCCTCTCCACCTGGCTCTAGGCCGCGGATCCAGAAATCACGACGGGCGATGCCGTCGGCATCGCCCGTCTACCTGCATGGGCCGCTCCAGGCGACCAAGACCCTATTCAGTGCAGCTTGGCTTTGCGCACCGCCCAGCAGGCGACGCGCAGCCCCACCCAGATCCCGATGGCCAGCAGAATCAAGGTCAGGAGCATGGATACCGGCTTGATGATGAACGTCGCGCCGAGCACCGCCAGCGCGGTCGACATGACCCAGCGGTCCTGGGCGGGTTCCCCCTGCAACTGGGTCGGCAACCGGCGTTTGACCATCGCGCCAAGCGCCCCATCCCAAGCCTTGAGAAGTAGAAAGAGAAAAACGGCGAAGGCAACGAGCCAAACGACGAACACGGTCATGACGAACTTCTCCTCGGCCGCAAAATCACGGTAATTGGTCGTGACGTCAGGGTAACCACACCCTCGAAGTGGCGCAACTACCAGGGACGCCGTTCGAGATAAGCGCCCGATCGGCCCGACTTCACGGTCATTGCGACCTGACAGGAAGGCCGTGGCGCGTTAGGATGTGACAGACATGCACAAACGCAAAGGTTCCGAGATGCAGATTGCCCAGAACTCCGTGGTCGCGTTCCACTATACATTGACCAATGATGCAGGAGAGGTCCTGGACAGTTCCGAAGGTCGCGATCCGCTGACCTATCTACACGGTGCGGGCAACATCATTCCGGGGCTCGAGAAAGAACTCGAGGGCCACGGAAGCGGTGACAAGCTTCAGGTCGCCGTCGCGCCGAGCGAAGGGTACGGCGAAGTCCAGCCGGCACTGGTCCAGGAAGTTCCGCGGGACGCCTTTCAGGGCGTTGACGCTGTCGAGCCCGGCATGCAGTTCCAGGCTCAGACCCAGGAAGGACCGTTGATGGTCACCGTCACCAAGGTGGAAGGCGACACCGTGACGGTCGACGGCAACCACCCCCTGGCTGGCGAGAAGCTGAACTTCGATGTCGAGATTGCCGAAGTGCGGGAAGCGACCGAAGAAGAAGTGTCCCATGGCCACGTCCATGGCGAAGGTGGTCACGAGCACTGATCGTCGAACAGGCCTCCCGCCGGAGGTCAGTTCGATCGGTGGGGGTACGCCCTCCACGAAAAAGGGCAGCCAGGAGGCTGCCCTTTTTTCATGCTCGTGTTGCGCCGATCCGATGCCGCGCCCCCGGTGGAACGGGTACCGGGGCGAGATCGCGACGGGGATCCCCAGCGCGCGGCCTGCCCCGATTCAACCTTCTTTGGCCAGCATGACCCGCTGAGCCAGTTGTGTTCGTTCGACCGGACGGCGCGCTTGCCAGTAATATCGCTTCCAGTAGACGTTATCGAGGCGAGACAGCTTCACCCCTTGCGACGAGGAGGCGTGAAGAAAGTAGCCGTCGCCCACGTAGACGCCGACATGGTTGTAGGGTCCAGGCGGCTGGAAGAAGACCAGATCCCCTGCCTTGAGATTCTGTTCCGCGATCCGATTACCTTCCAGAACCTGTTCTTCGGTCGTCCGCGGCAGCTCGAAAGCGAAGGCTTCACCGAATATGTGCTGCATCAGCGCAGAGCAGTCGATGCCACGGTGCGTCGTTCCGCCGAGCACGTAAGGCGTTCCGACCCACCGTTGATGTTCATCCAGCAGGGCCTTGCGTATTAGCGCCGGGGAGACGCTCTGCGGCCGGAAGTCCCGGATCTTCTGGGGTGCCGGTGGGACGCTCTTGGGAATGTCGACCGCAACGGTGCGAGTCTTGACCAGGGGAAGTGAATACTGCGCGTTGACTTGTTGTTGTTTCACGGGGGCGGAGCAACCGGATATGACTATCGCCAGTGCCAACCCCATGGCTGTGCGTCTTAGCATTCAGCGCGACCTCGTTCGCCTGTGAGCCATTACGGGCACCGCCTCTTGCGACGACTCATGACGAATCATCCGGCGAATTGGAGTCGCTGTGGTGGTGACACACCTCGACGAGGTGTCACCGCCAGAACGGCCTGTATTGGGCTCGAATCATGATCAATCGGACAGAAAAAAGCCACGCCCTCTTTCCAGCGGGCGTAGCACAGCGGAGATCATATGTCATTGAAAACGCTTTGGCGAGTGTTCTCGGTTAATGAACGGCGTTAATGTAAAAGACTGGGTTCGCCGGGAAGAATGTCGACATGAAGTGATGTCCAGTGCGTCATGGGGCTGCCCGGAAAATCGAGACTCGCCCAGGCGCCGGCCAGTAGAGGCTCCGCCTCCAGCCAGGCAGTGAGCGCTTCGCGAAAGCGCTGCAGGAAAGCTTCGCGCTCCGGCGTGTCGTCCATGAAGAATCCGAAGCCGCTGTACAGCCCTTCGGCATAATCCCGCCAGTTGCTGTAGTGGCGCTCCGCCAGGCGCATGGCGGCATCGAGATAGTGCGCGAGGCGATCCTCGGAGAGCCAGTCGAGCTGCCGACCAGCCAGCGCCAGATCGACCAGCTGCGCGATATCCCATGCCGTCATGTCCTGATCGTTGCAGTGACAGGCATTGTCCCGCACGTGCTTCAGCCGCATCAGGTGGACGCGGTCCTCTTCCGCGCATGCCCCCGATTCGAGAATCGCGATTTCCGCTTCCAGGCGAGTACGATTCAGGGTGTAGGGAGCATAGTTGATCTGATAGTCCTGCCGGTCTCCCGCCTCGGCCAGGAAATCCAGGAAGTCGACCAGCCCCGCGGCACCCTGCAGGGCATACTGATGTTCGACCCACTCCCCCAGCGCTTCTCTGTCTTGGGGTGCCAGCGGCTGCGGCGCCTGCCATAGCGCTTCGTTGAGCGGTCCTGCCAGCGAGATCGCGGTGAACCGCGTCAACGTCGGCCGCACCCCCGGCTCGAGCCACGTCAGCGACCGCGACGGGGTCAGCCAGTGAAAGGGGGAGCCGGGATCGCGCCGATGCCAGGCGATATCGTCCGCCAGCGACACCTCCTCCGGCGTTTCATCCTCGCTCAGGACGGTTTCCCAGGCTTGCCATGCCGAGAGCAGACTCTCGGCGTCGCGGTAGAAGCGACTCAGCACGTCACACAGCGACTGCGCCAGAGCCTCGATCTCGACGGTCGAATAGCGCCCGCTGTCCGACGCCATCACCAGATAGAACGCGTACTTTTCCGCCATCGTGATCGTCGCCGCGTGATCCGCGCAGACGGCCAACCGCCGCGATGCCCCCGGCGGCGACCGGCGAGTGGCGGTATGGCGGGAGTCGGCGGCCAGTTGGTTGAGGTGATGCGCCTGTGCCGGCATCCAGAACCTCGCCAGCCCCGCGGTGCCCTCTTCCCGACGCAGGCCCAGCACCTCTTCGAGATAGCGCTCCGCCTCCTGGACCCGTTCCGGTCCCAACGCTTCGCCGAGGGATCGACGGTGGATCAGATCCGGGTCGCGGATCGAGGCGACGCTCAATACCCAGCAGCCGGGATCCTGGCGGTACTGACGAACGAACTCGCGGGACGACTCGCGCAACCCCTCCTCCAGCGTATCGGCGAGCGGGACCGCCCATGGACTGGTGTCGGCGGAGAGCAGGCCACCCCACTCCTCATCGAAGACGGGCCGCAGGTCTCGCCCCTCGAACAGGCTGCGCCCCCGTTGATACGCCCGAGCCGCTGCCTCCCAGTCCGCATAGCGCTGCTGCAGGAGGTCGATGCCATGGCTCGCGAACTGCTCCGCCTCCTGCGTCGTCAGCCACCCGGCGCAGTGGCCGAGATACGCCTGATCGATGAGTCGGAACCAGTCCCATGCCGCCCACTCCAGCGGCTCCGCATCGGCCAGGAACGCCAGCAGCACGCGACCATAATCGTGCTGATCGTTCAATCCCGAGAGCCACTCGAGCTGCGCCTCGGGGCGTTGACGTGACATCCGCACGGCGTCCAGATCCCAGCCATAGCGATGCCCCTGCCCCGCGAGCCAGAACAGCAGCGCCATGAGCTCTTCACGCCCCCCGACGTCGTCCTGCTCGCGCAGCAGCGTCCGGTACTGGCGCTGTTCCTCGAGCGGGATATCGACCGGCCAGGCCAGTACCGGCGCCATGGCAGCCCTGGCTCGCCACAGGCCTTCCGGCCAGAGATCGGCAGACAGGGACGGGAGAGAATCGAATCCGGCGGCATCCTGGGATGCCGGTGAATCGATGGACTTGAGGCGGTGGCGAAGCGCAGACCATGAGACGCCACGCTGCTGACGCTCGCGAGCCAGAAGCTCGCGCCCGGCGGCATCCAGCGCCGGGTCGTTCAAGGGGGCGAGCGACTGCAGCCAGGCCTTGAGCGTGGGCGCCTGAGCGACAATGCCGCGGGCCAGCATGGCAAGCCAGGCGTCGGTACAGGGGGAGCGAATCCAATTTGCCGCACTCCCGAGCGCGAGCAGCTCCAGGGCCGCCAACCGGGCGAACGATGGTGACCGAGCGTCGCCACCGCTCTCCCACAGGCGCCAGGCAAACTCGTCGCGCCCCCCGACCCCCAGTGACTGCAGGCGCGAGTGCGCCTGGACGGCATCGAGCGCCAGTCGGGGATCGCTGACGAGAGGCCAGCCACACAGCGTCAGCTGCTGGGCCCACCACGGGACGAGAAGTTCGCTCAAGAGAAACCTCGTGCTACGAGAGACGGCTTGCGCTCACTGCCGAAGTGGCTCGTGGCAGTGCGCTTGCGGCGGCATAGTATAACGGAAAGGTCGTCGCGCGCCGATGGCCGGCGCGCGACCGAGCAGCGGACGTCAGCTCATCTTCTCGGCGTGAGTGCGCGGCGCCTTGCCCAGAAGACGGCGTAGCAGGAATTTTCTGACCCGTACCACGAACTGCTCCTGGAAGAGTACACAGAACAGCACGGTCAGAATCAGGAACAGCGGATAGAGCCACAGGTGCAACTCTCCCGCCGCCGCCAGACAGCCTCTGAAATCCGTCAGACACAGGCCGGGATCACCGGAGAGCACGCGCTCGACACGCGAAAAAACCGCGTAGAGTGGCACATGCAGCGCGAACATCGGCAGCGATGCGCCGCCCAATCTGGAGGCCAGCCGCATCAGCCGGGGGTCGCGAGGCTCACCCCAGTGCGCCGCCACATAGATCAGTGCCAGCTGGGAAGGCAGCAGCAGGCCATTGTGCAGGACGTAGTACCACGCATGTCCCAACCCCAGCAGATAGACCGCGGCCACGACACTTGCCGCAACCGCCATCAGCGTCAACCAGCACTGACCGGAAGACATCAGCCGTCCCTGCGCCTTGCGCTGCGCGTAGAAAGTGCAGAGCAAAATTCCGGCGACGAACTCGGGAAGGCGAATCAACGGATTGCGATGCAGAATGCCGGTTTCCGGCACGCCGTAGTCTGTCGTCAGGATCACGTACAGCGGCGGGATCAGATAGATCAGATTGACCAGCAGCATGGCGCGACGGGGGTTCCGCACTCGACGCAGGCGAGGCGCCAGCCAGGGGAATGTCAGATAGAAGAAGAACAGCGCCGAAATCGACCAGGACGGCGGATTGAAAGTCAGGTACAGCGGGTTCCAGGCGTGCAACAGGGTCAGGTTGAGCAGCAGGTTGATACCGGTTTCCAGCGATCCCATGGTGTGATTGAGACTTTTCCAGTCCAGCTGACCGATATCGTTGTTGACGTCGTAGACCACGAATCTCAGCGAGATATCGCTATCCCCCGGCGCTATCGCCAGATAGCCGACCAGCGCCGAGACCGACATGGCAAGGATCAGCGATCCGATATGAATGGGATAAAGATTCGAGAACCGCTTCAGCCAGAAGCTCTTGCGTGGCTCGCGCATCTGATCGGAGGAGTCGAGGTAGACATGCGTCAGCAGAAAGCCGGATAGCACGAAGAACGCACTGGTCGAGAAAAAACCGATATCGGTCACGTAATGCGACCATTCACGTATGGAGGGATAGTTATGGAGCGTGTGGAAAATGACGATATAGAGGCCGAGCAGGAAACGCAGCCATTCGAGCCCTATAAAACGTTCTTTGCGCGTGGCGGTCGATGAATCAAGCATCCGTTGCAGATCTCTGGCCGTCAAAAGGCGCTAGTGTACCTGATTCTACCGGGTAGACACGTCAGCGGCGCATCGCGCTCGCCCTAAACCGGCACGGCCGCGCAGAAGCGCGGCCGTCCGTCACGACAATCGATCAGCATGGCCGATCGAGATATGAATCCGTGCTATGCCTTCTTGACCTTGGCAACGATCCACAACAGGATTATCGCCCCGATGGTGGCGACGACCAGTGATCCGATCAACCCGTTCGACGACAACCCCAGCAGGCTGAACAGGAAGCCGCCGATCACGGCGCCGACGATGCCGACGACGATGTTGCCGAGGATACCGAAGCCGCCGCCACGCATAACCTTACCGGCGATCCAGCCAGCAATGCCGCCGATGATCAGCCACAAGATAAAGCCCATAGTCCTACTCCTTGATTCCCTTCGGATTGAATAACCGGCAAGCGGCTCGATACCGCCTTGCTCAAGCATAGTCACCAATCGCCGAATCTTCGAAGAATAACCGGCAAGAGGGTCAACTTTTGTCGACCCTCCTGCCCGACGAAGGCGTCGCTGTCAGGTCAACCGAACGCCGGCACCCGCAGTGAGGCTCTCGACGGCAAGCCGTGCTCGTGCCAGCCATGGTGTGCCTCGGCATCGCCCCAGACCCGCCAGTGCAGCTGGGAGAGCATCACCGGATCATCCAGAAACGCCAGGCGCTCGAGGTTGTTCATCGAAGCCGGCCCCTGCTTGAGCGCCCGGCTCACGCGCTCGTGGCGCCGCCGCTTCAACGGCTCGGCATGACCATGTCGCGAGGTGCCGAGCGCGGTCGCCAGTGCGTTCGATACCGGGTCCACCACTATCTGGACGAAATTCGGCGTGGGCGCGGCCGCGTTCATCCTGCCCAGGTGGCGCACCATCCTGCGCAGCACCCGTGGCGGATGCGTCTCCTCGGGAATCCGAAACAGTCGCGCCCGGAAGCAGGCGCTGCCGAGAGAGACGCGACTGGAGAGCGCGGATACCGGTATCGAGATCATCATGGCCCCCACGATGGGCGACAGCCACCACAGGAACGTCGGTTCCATGAAGTAGACGCCCACCGCCCAGACGGCGCCGATGAGTGTCTGGCTCCAGTGATTGCGAATCGCATCGCCCCAGGTCGTGTCGCTGTTCTCCCGTGACGGCGAGCGCCACTGGATCGCCCACCCCATGATAGAGGTCAGCACGAAACGCGTGTGGAACAGCATTCGCACAGGGGCCAATGCCATCGAGAACAGCGACTCCAGGACCATGCTCGCCAGTACCTTGAGCGGCCCACCGAACTGACGACTCCCCTGGACCCACACCAGGATCACGCTCAATACCTTGGGCAGGAACAGCAGCGTCGCGGTAGCACCGAACAGGCCCACGGCCAGCGTCGGGTTCCACTGGGGCCACACCGGAAACATCATCCCCGGTTCCGGGAAATAATTGGGCGTACTCAGCGTGTGAACGGCAAGCAAGGCCGTCGACAGCACCAGAAACAGACACCAGAGCGGTGCGGAGATATAGGACATCAGCCCCGTCAGGAACACGGCCCGATGAACGGGGTGAATACCTTTGGAGAGGAACAGCCTGAAATTCATCAGGTTGCCGTGACACCAGCGCCGATCCCGATTGAGCTCGTCGAGCAGGTTCGGCGGCATCTCCTCATAGCTGCCATCCAGCTCGTAGGCGATCCAGACGCCCCAGCCGGCACGCCGCATCAGGGCTGCCTCGACGAAGTCGTGCGACAGGATTTCCCCGGACATGGAGCCCTTGCCGGGCAGCGGTGCCAACATGCAGTGGCGCATGAACGGCGCCATGCGAATGATGGCGTTATGCCCCCAGTAGTGCGACTCACCGAGCTGCCAGAAATGCAGTCCCGCGGTGAACAGAGGGCCGTAGACGCGGGTCGCGAACTGCTGCATGCGGGCGTAGAGGTTCATTCGCCCGGAAGCCCGCGGCGCGGTCTGCACGATACCGGCATCCGGATGCGCTTCCATCATCTGAACCAGGCGGGTCAGGCAGGCACCGCTCATCACGCTATCGGCATCCAGCACCAGCATGTAGCGGTAGCAGGCCCCCCAGCGGCGACAGAAGTCGTCGAGGTTGCCGCTCTTGCGCTTCACCCGACGCTGACGACGTCGATAGAAGACCTGGCCGAACGCCTCGAGATCGCGGCACAACGCCAACCAAGCATGGGTTTCCTGAATCGCGATGTCGGGATCGAAGGTGTCGCTCAGGATGAACACGTCGAAGTGCTGACCATTGCCGCTCTGGCGCAACGACTCGATGGTCGCCCGGACACCGGCGAAGACACGGGGGACGTCTTCGTTGCAGATGGGAACCAGCAGTGCGGTACGCGCGTCCGCCGGAATCGGCTCGTCACCGACTTCGGAGTCGATGGCATAGCGGTCACGCCCGCGAAGCAACTGGAAGAAGCCCATCAGCGCGGTCCAGAAGCCCGCGGAGACCCAGGCAAACAGGAGCACGAACAGTGCCAGGATGGTGATCTCGAGCCACTGCTGTCCCTGGCCCGGCAAGACCGTGCGCATCTGGTTGGCAGCGATGAAGCTCTGACCAAAGATGAGCACCAGCAGTACCCAGCGGCGCGCGCTGGCAATCATCTGCCAGCGCGGCGCTGGTCTGCTCTCCCGATGTTTGCGACGAAACCCTCGCCCTGCCCAGCTCTTGAAGCGCTGACCGAATCGCACGAAGGGGTTGGTCGACCACCCTTCGGGCGCCAGCGGCGTACGCTGCAGCGGCGGCGCCGTCTTCACCCGGGTGATGCCGTGCTCGTCGGTGTTCAGGATTTCCGGCGGTGCCAGCGGCGGCTCGGCGTAGGCCAGAGCCAGACGCCGGCCCACCGAACTGGCGGCCGGATCATCCTCGTCGACCTCGCCACCGCCCAGTGCGGCATGCAGCGAAGCCATGTCATGGGTGTCCAGGTCGCTGGCGAGCAGCCTGCGCCGCTCGTTCCGATCCTGCGCCTCGAGCGCCAACCGCTCCAGATAATGCTCGGCTGACACCATCGTCTTGGAAGGCGTCACTTCAGCCATTGGCGGGCAACCGGTAATACCAGGTTTCGGAAACCCGCTTCTCGCCCTGGTTCAGATAGGCGCGAATGTCCAGCGGCTGGTTGTTGTCGCTGCGCTTGATCTTGACGAAGACGCGCCAGCCTCCCGTGGCCGTATTGCGCTCGGCATGGCTATCCACCAGTTCACCGTTGTCGCCGACACTCGCCTGCACGCTGATGTTGGCGTCGTCACCGAGACCTGACAGCGAGGGACCGTTGAAATCCAGCACGAATGCCAGTGAACCGTCGGCTTCTCTGACCAGGTTGTCCTTACGCACTTCGCCACGGGAACGGCGAGTCTGCTCGACCCAGGCCAGCGAGGGATCGACGTAGCGGCTCTCGTCCTTGGTCACGGTGAAGCGGTAGTCGTAATCCAACGGCGTACCCGGCTGCGGCGCAGTCTCCGGCAGCCACATCGAGACGATGTTGTCGTTGGTCTCGTTGGGAGTCGGGATCTGGATCAGCTCGATCTTGCCGGCGCCCCACTCGTTCTGCGGCTCGACCCAGGCGCTCGGGCGCAAGTCATAACGGCTGTCCAGATCCTGGTAGCTGTCGAACTGGTGGTCCCGCTGCATCAGGCCGTAGCCCCGCAGGCGCGGCGTGGCCTGTTCGTTGATCATCAGCTTCGCCGGATTGGCCAGAGGCCGCCAGGTCCAGCCGTTCTGGGAGTCGCTGACAAGCAGACCATTGGAGTCGTGGATGGCAGGCCGGTAGTTCAATGTCGATGAAGGCTGCTCGGGACCGAACAGATACATGCTGGTCAGCGGTGCCACGCCCAATTTTTCCACCGGACGACGCAGGAAGATGCGTGACTTGACATCGACGACGGTATCCGCGCCCGGGCGCAGCACGAAGCGATAGGCCCCGGTCAGGCTGGGAGAATCGAGAAGCGCGAAGATCGTCAGGTACTGGCTCGTCTTGCTCGGCTTGACGATCCAGAACTCCTTGAAACGGGGGAACTCTTCGCCGGAGGAGAGCCCGGTATCGACCGCGAGCCCCCGACCGGAGACCCCATAGACCTGGTTCTTGCCGACGACGCGGAAGTAGCTCGCGCCGAGGAACACCATCGTCTCGTCTTTGCGATCGACCTGGTTGAGGGCGTAGTTGACCTTGAAACCCGCGATGCCAAGATCGTCGTCGTTCTTGGCACTGTCCGGAAGGTCCAGATTGCCGAAGGTAAAGTCGTCGGGATTGTAGGCGAAATCGTGCACGCCTTGATCATCGACGCTGTGGAGTTGAATGGCGCTGCTGTAATGCATGCCCTCATGGAAGAAGCTCAGGGTGAAGGGCACCCCGTCACCACTCCAGACATCACGATCACGTTTGTACTGGATCTGCTCGTACTGGCCATAATCCAGATTGCTCAGCGCCTCCGGCAGATTCTGTTCGGGTTCGCTGTAACCCTTCTGTGAAAGGTCCTCGGCTTTCTTCGCGACGTCATCGAAACCAAAAGCCAATACATTTTGGGCGATACCGCTGAGTAGCAACCCGGTCAGGGCTACCACCGGAAGAAGCGCCTTGCGTTTTTCAAGGTTACTCCGCCGGATCGATGCACTCACACTCATACTCCTGTCATAACTATCTTGGCCGATATCAACGAGCTCGGGGCGTTCTAGGCCGTGCATGCCGATACCATAAAAAAACGGTCAGTCATGCCGAGCCGAAAAAGCCACGCTGCAAGGCATGCCAGCAGCGGGCGCAACTCACGATGAAGGACGACGAGATAGCGAAGCCTCCTTGCTCCGTACCGCCGCAGTCTAGCATACGCTACACTTCGGGTACGGGAAGACCTCGTTATCGGCCCACGACTGCCTGACTGAATAGCGCCCCCGGTTCACCGACGGATGAGACCGCTGCATGCCCATGGATTCGAACTCCGATCAAGGGGCCGCGACGACCGGGCCACGCCTTTGGCTGGGCATGATGGCGTATCTCGTCATTTTCAGCTACCCCCTGCTCCAGGCCGACCGGCTCTACCGGGACGACATCTGGCGCAGTTTCCACGGCGAGATGGGCTGGGTTTCCAACGGTCGGCCGCTCTCCAGTCTCGTCGTCCTGGTGCTCAACGGTGGCCCTCGCCTCGCGGACCTCGCGCCGCTGCCGCTCTGGCTGGGCCTGGCCGCAGTCGCCGCGGCCATTCTCCTGTGGCGGCGGCGCCTGCTGGCCTTCGGTAGCGGTCACGCCTGGCTTGCGATGCTGATTCTCGTCGTACAGCCGTTTTTCCTACAAAACCTCTCCTACCATTTCGATGCGCTCCCCATGGCGCTCTCGCTGGCCTGTGCCATCGCCGGTATCGCCTGGGCGCTGGACCCGCGTCAGCATCACGACTGGCAGGCAAGATTTCGCTGGCTGGCCGGTGGTGGCGGCATTCTGGCATCTCTGCTCTTCTACCAGCCGGCTGCCAATGTCTATTTCGTGATGCTTGCCTTCCATGTCGCCTTGAGCGTTTCCCTGCGGGGTCGTCCGGATTGGCCCCGTCATCTGGAGGCGCTGGCGATCGGCGTGACGGCGCTGGTGATCTCGAAGGCCGTCTCGATATGGCTGATCGCCGGCGATTACAGCGTCAAGCACAGCCAACTGGTTCCCCTCGACCAGCTCCCCGGCCACCTGGTCGAACAGACATGGCGATTCTGGCACTACGCCGCCATGACTCTGGGCACCCCGACATGGTGGCTGGTGATGACGCTGGCTGTGGTGACCGTGACGGGGTTGTGGATCACGGCATGGCGCCATCGCAATCTTGCGGGGCTGGCGGTCATGTGTCTGGTCACGATCAGCCTGCCGCTGGGCGGGCTCGGCTTTCTATCCGTTCTGGCCGACCCTATCTGGCGGCCAAGAGTGATGATGGGATTCGGCGCGGTCTATGCCGGACTGCTCTTCTGCACGCTGCACTGGCTGGGACGTTCCCGCTGGCGGCTGTTCAACGACGTGACGATAGGCTGGCCGCTGCTGGTGATCGCGCTCGGTACGCCCCTCACCCTGACCTACGCCTACGGCAACGCCCAGAGACAGCAGGCGCTGTTCGCCGATCACGTCTCCATGACGCTGATCGATGATCTCGCCGTGCAGCCCTCGGCCGCGCCACTGGTCATCGACGGGGCGCTGCCCTACTCCCGGACCACCCGCAACGCGATCGCCTCGCACCCGATGATCGGCGAGCTGATCCAGCCCTATCTCGACAATGGCTACTGGTGGGGCTACCAGGAGCTCTATCGTAGAGGCTTGTCCGCGGGCTTCGAGCTCAGCAGCGACACGGCCTTGCGGAGCGATTTCGAGTCCCGCTGCCAGAGCCTGCCTCCGCTGGTCCGGCGAGCCTGGTATACGCTCTACCGATTCGAAGGCCATTACGTGGTCTCTCTCGAGCCTCGCTGCCACCGCAGCCTGACGACCAGCGAACTCCCCATCGACGATTGAGCGCGACGCTCGCCCTGCCGCGACGATGAACGGACCTCCGATGCCAAGCCGCGCCGGTCGAACCTCCAAACGCCTACACATTTAACGAGCTATGTCAGACAAATGGAGAATGGCGATTCGCCGCCCGTTGCCCAACACTGCCGGGGTAACGTGGCGGCAGCCTCCTTCGTGAGCCGCCACCGGGATGCATTCAACCAGGACACCTCTATGCATGCATGGACTCTGATCTCGTTCCTCTTCTTTACGGGATTGGTCGCCTTGATCACGTGGCGTATCACTCACCGTGACGATCTCAGCAATACGCGGGGCTACTTTCTCGCCGGTCGCAGCCTGAGCTTCCCGCTGATCGCGGGCTCGCTGTTGATGACCAACCTCTCCACCGAGCAGATGGTCGGTCTCAATGGCGCGGCCTTCTCCGACGGCCTGAGCGTCATGGCCTGGGAAGTCGTTGCCGTCGTCGCTCTGGTGCTGCTGGCGCTGTTCTTCCTGCCGCGGTTCCTGCGCAGCGGGATAGCCACCGTCCCGCAGTTGCTGCAGGAACGTTTCGGCCCGACCACGCAACTGATCTGCAACGTCATCTTTCTGGTCGCCTATGCCGTCATCCTGCTGCCGATCATTCTCTACTCCGGCGCAGTGGGTCTGCAGGGGATGCTTGACCTGCCGGTGCTGACGGGCATCGAGTCCAGCACCACGCTGCTGTGGCTGACCGTGTGGGTTGTCGGCATCATCGGCGCGATCTACGCCCTGTTCGGCGGTCTGCGAACGGTCGCCGTCTCCGATACCATCAATGCCATCGGCCTGCTGGTCGGCGGCTTCCTGATCGTCTATCTCGGTCTCAATGCCGCGGGAGACGGCAACGGCATCGCCGCCGGTTGGCAGGCCATTCAGCAGGCCCAGCCGGACCGCCTCAACTCCCTGGGTCGCCCGGACCAGCAGGTTCCCTGGCCGACACTGTTCACCGGCGTGTTCCTGATCAATCTGTTCTACTGGTCCACCAACCAGCAGATCATTCAGCGGACCTTTGCCGCCAGGAGTCTCTCCGAAGGCCAGAAAGGCGTCCTGCTGACCGGCTTCCTCAAGCTCCTCGGACCGCTCTACCTGGTGCTGCCCGGCATCATCGCCTACCAGCTCTACGCCGATGAGGGCATCGCTGGCGACCAGGCCTATGGCTATCTGGTCTTCCACCTGCTGCCGCCGTGGCTGACCGGCTTCTTTGCCGCCGTCATGGTCGGTGCGATCCTGTCGTCGTTCAATTCGGCCCTGAACAGCACCACGACGCTGTTCAGCCTGGGTATCTACAAAGGGATATTCAAGAAGGAAGCGAGCGAGCAGCAGGTGGTCAACGCCGGCAAGACCTTCGGTTGGGTCATGGCCGTCGCGGCCATGGTGATCGCCCCGCTGCTGGCCGGCCAGGACAGTCTCTTCGACTACCTGCAAACGATGAATGCGATCTACTTCATCCCGATCCTGGCGGTGGTGATCGTGGGCCTGCTGACCAAGCGGGTGCCGGAGTCCGCTGCCATCTTCGGGCTGGTCGGCGGCATCGTGCTGATTGCGGCCGGCTACTTCGTGCCACCGTTCAACGGTATCCTGGAGATCACCAACCAGTATCACTTCGTGGCCGGCGTCTTCGTGGTACTGGTGCTCGGCATGCTACTGATCGGCAAGATCGCGCCACGCCGCGAGGCCTGGGTGCACGAGGACGCCAAGGCGGTCGATCTCACGCCCTGGAAGGGGGCGGTACCGATAGCGATCGTACTGCTGATCCTGGTCTTCGCGATCTACTTCGCCTTCGCCGGTTGACGCGACCGGGGGCGAACCCGACCCGACCGACGCCTCGCCTCTCGCGCGAGGCGTCGTCGTTTCCGGCCTTGGTCAGCGGTCGCCCTCCCTGCCCGGGGGGTCACTGACCACCGCCGATATCGTTTACCATGCGGACTGGTTTCTTCGGAAATAGAGGCGATGCCCCGACACCTGACTCACGACCTTCGGAATCTGCTCGATCGCGGCCGGGACCGCCAACTGCGACTGGCCGTCACCGGACTCTCCCGCGCCGGCAAGACGGCGTTCTTGACCTCGCTGGTCAACCAGTTGCGCCATGCCGGTATCGATGCGCGTCTCGACCTGCTCAAGTCCGCCCGGGAGGAGCGCCTGCTCGGCGCGCAGCGGATTTCGCAGCCGGATCTCGGGATCCCTCGTTTTCCCTACGACGAAGCGATCGCCTCGCTCGAATCGACGCCGCCCCGCTGGCCCGAACCGACGCGCGGCATCAGCGAACTGCGCCTGCAGTTGCGCTACAAGACCCGACGCGTACGCGGCCTGCTTGGCGACACGGCGA
Source organism: Salinicola lusitanus (assembly GCF_003206045.1). GTDB lineage: Bacteria > Pseudomonadota > Gammaproteobacteria > Pseudomonadales > Halomonadaceae > Salinicola > Salinicola lusitanus. Next base: position 127,900 of record NZ_PZJM01000006.1, on the reverse strand, counting down.
CGCTGACCCTGGACCTGATCGACTATCCGGGCGAGTGGCTGCTGGATCTGCCGCTGCTCGAGCACGACTTTCTCAGCTGGAGTGAAAGCCAGCTCCGACGAACCGGGCCGGAGCGCCAGCGGCATGCCGAAGCCTGGCGAACGGCGGTCGCTCGACATCGCCCCGACGAGGAGGTGGACGAATCCCGCCTGGCCGAACTGGCCGACCTCTACGCGACCTCCTTGAGAAGCGCACGAGAAGCCGGCTTTTCCCACCTGCAACCGGGCCGTTTCCTGCTTCCCGGCGACCTGCAGGGAGCCCCGGTGCTGCAGTTCTTTCCGCTACCCGGTGTCGGGGAGCCAGATCGCCGGACACTCGAAGCGCTACCTGCCGGCAGCCTGTATCAGACGCTGAAGAAGCGCTTTCGCTTCTATCAGCAGCATGTGGTCAAGCCCTTCTATCGCGAGCATTTCCGCCGCTTCGACCGCCAGATCGTACTGGTCGACGTGCTTGGCGCGCTCAACGCCGGCCCGGAGCGCTTCGAGGATCTCTCCGAGGCGCTGGCGACCCTGATGCGGAGCTTCGACTACGGCAAGCGCAGCCTGATCAACCGGCTGTTCTCGCCGCGTATCGACCGCCTGGCGATCGCCGCCACCAAGGCGGACCACGTCACGCCGGATCAGCATGCCAACCTGGTGGCGCTGCTCGAATCGCTGCTGGCCGAACCGATCAAGGACCTGCGCTACGCGGACGTACCGGTGCGGGCGTTCTCCCTGGCCTCGATACGCGCCACCGAGACCCGAGAGATAGAGACCGACGGCCAGCGACAGCCGGCGCTGCGCGGTCACGGTCTCGACGGAGAGCCATTGCTGCTCTACCCCGGCGACGTGCCAGACAGGCTCCCCGAGAAAGAGTTCTGGCAGCGCCAGGGATTCGACTTCACCGCCTTTCGACCGGTGCCCTGCCGGTCCCAGGCGCTACCTCACATCCGCATGGATGCCGCCCTGGAGTGGCTGATGGGAGACAAACTGCGATGAGCGATCCTCGGCCCGGACAGCGCTTCACCTTCGACGATGCCCCCGCTCCGGGGGAGCCCGCCTCGGTTCAGGGCGCGCGGCACTATCCGCCCACCCAGGCAAGCGATCCGTACACTCAGGACGAAACCTCCGACGCCGCCGCCATCGATGCCGCGATCGCGCCACCCCGCAAGCGGCGTTGGGGATTGATGATCGTCCTCGGTGGCGCACTCGGCCTCGGCACGATAGAGGCCGCCCACACGCTCTACCTCTCCACGCTCGGCGGCGACTGGCTTGCCGGTGCCTGGAGCCTGATCGGTCTGACCGCCGTCGGCCTGGGCGCCAAGGCGCTGTTCGGTGAGCTCTGGCGGCTGCGCAAGCTACGCCGGCACGCCCGGCTGCGCCGGCAACTCGACGAGGAGTGGGTCGACGATACCTCGCCCACCCACTCGGACCCGCTGACGCTGGCCGGAGAGCTTCGCGAACAGATGGGCCTGTCCAGGGATCACCCCCAGTGGCAATCCTTTCTCGACGCTCACCAGTCGCATCACACCCCCCAGGAGACCCGCCAGCTGGTCGCCCACTATCTCCTTCACCCGCGCGACCGGGCGGCACGACGGCTGGTGACGCGGATGTCCGGGGAAACCGCCGTGATGGTCGCGGTCAGCCCGTTGACACTGGTCGACATGTCCTTGATGGCCTGGCGCAACATCGCCATGCTCGACCGCATCGCCGCGCTCTACGGCCTGCAGCTCGGCTATGCCAGCCGTTTGCGGCTGTTCAGGGAAGTGCTGCGCAACATGGCCTTCGCCGGGGCCAGCGAAATGATCAGCGACGCCGGCATGGATCTGCTGTCGATGAACCTGGCGGCGAAGCTGTCCACCCGCGCCGGGCAGGGTCTCGGTGCCGGACTGCTGACCGCGCGCCTGGGACTGCGCGCCATGCGCACGATTCGACCGATCGCGTTCGAGGGGGACGAACAGCCAAGGCTGGCCGACCTCCGCCGCGAGGTCTGGCAGCAACTGCGCAGGCTCGACGATCGCGCGGAGCCGCGCTGAAGCCCGCCGTCGCACCCTCACTCGAGCGCGAAGAACTCCCGCAGCGCATGCGCCACCGCCGACTCGTGATGGGCGCCGATGGTGGTGGCGTGGGGGAGCTGATCGATCACTGCCGGATGGGCATTGGAAACCACATAGGCGTGGCCGGCGAGGGTCAGCATCTCGACATCGTTGAAATTGTCGCCGAACGCCAGCGCTCTCTCGGTCGGGAGATCGAGTGCCTTGAGCGCCCGACTCAGGGCCGTCGCCTTGTTCACCCCCCGCTGCATGATCTCAAGGGAGTTGGCCGCCGAATAGGTGATGTGCAGCGCCTCGCCGTGACGCTCCCTCAGGGTGAGTTCCAGTGGCTTCAGCAGCGCCGGCTCGCCGATGTAGAGCACCTTGCCGACATGCTCGTTGTCCAGATCGTCCATCTCGTCGACCTGGTAGGTGAAGCCGGTCATCGCATGCAGCGGTAGCAGCTCGGGCGCTTCGGCGTCGATCAACCAGCGATCGCGAGTATAGAGATTGAGCCTGACCGACGCCGGTCGCGGCAGATCCACCAGGGCCCTGACCAGCGCCGTGGGCACCAGCGTGTCGCTGACGACACCATCCTCGGCGTCATGCACGTGGGCACCGTTGCTGCTGATGATCCAGGCGGGGATGTCCAGTTGGCGCCGGATCGCCGCAATATCGTGGTAATGCCGACCGGAGGCCAGCGCGATCACGTGGCCCCGAGCCGACAACGTACGCAACGTGTCGCGGGTCAGGGCATCGACGCGATGCTCGGCATTCAACAGGGTGTTGTCGAGATCGCTGGCGATCAGGTACTGGGACATGAGGTCTCCTCGGATACGCGACTTCGGGCTTCGACCAGCATCGGCTGCAGGAGGCTGTCGATAGCGGCTTCGGGCTTCGGCCAGCGCCGGCTGCAGGAGGCTGTTGATAGCAGCTTCGAGCGAACCGTGTCAAAGCGTGAACACGAGGCGCCAGCCGCCGATTCGGCGACTGGCGCGACATCCTGCCCGTGGGAGGTGTCGTGCTCCACTCCAGTCTGGACCGGCGTTCCGTCAGGAAGACCTGGTGTCGATACCGTTGGCTATCGCCCCCGCCTGGCGTCCCAGCACCAGATGGACGACACCACGCTCCAGGTCCTGAATGCCGGCGGCACCCAGCCCCGCCAGCGCGGACTCGTCCACTTTCCCGCGATCCCCCAGCTCCAGCCGCAGGCGGGTGGTGGCCACCGCAGCGACGCTGCGAATGTTCCCGGCACCGCCCAGCGCCGCCATCCACGCCTTGCGCGACGCCTCGTCGAGCCGGGCATCGGTGGGTAGCGCGTCGTCCTCGACGGCCGGCGCCGCCGCCAGCGTCTTGCCATGATCGCGCACCGCCGACCGGATGTCGTCGGCCACGGCATCGGCGATCGGCCCCAGGATCACCTGCAGGCCGCCACCGCGCAGGTGCAGAATGCCACGGGCCCCCAGCGCCTTGAGTGCCGGTTCGTCGATCGCGGCGTCGTCGTTCATCACCAGCCGCAGCCGGGTGGTACAGGCCCCGACGCTGACCATGTTGGCCGCCCCGCCCAGCGCGGTCACGAAGGCGGGTCCCCGCTCGCCGGCGTCGCGGCTGACGTTGGTGGTCGCCGGTTCCGGCTCGCGCCCCGGGGTCGGCAGGTCGAAGCGCACGATCGCCCAGCGAAAGATGCCGTAATAGAGCACAAAGTAGACCAGTCCCACGGGGATCATCATCCAGCCGTTGGTCGAGAGACCATAGGAGAGCGCATAGTCGAACGCCCCGGCGGAGAAGGTGAAGCCCAGCTTGACGTCGAGCATGTTCATCACCGCCATCGAGATGCCGGTGAGAATGGCGTGCATGGCATACAACGCCGGTGCCAGGAACATGAACGAGAACTCGATCGGCTCGGTCACACCGGTCAGGAAGGCGGTCAAGGCCAGAGACAGCAGCAGGCCGCCGACCTGAGCCCGGCGGGAACGGGGCGCGGCGTGATACATCGCCAGCGCGGCGGCGGGCAGGCCGAACATCATCACCGGGAAGAAACCGGCCATGAAACTGCCCGCGGTCGGATCGCCGGCGAAGAAGCGATTGAGATCGCCGGTGACGCCGTCGTAACTGCCGAAGACGAACCACACGAAACTGTTGAGCACGTGATGCAGCCCGGTCACGATCAGGATCCGGTTGAGCACGCCATAGACGAACAGGCCCAGGTCGCCGGCGTCGATCAGCCACTGCCCCAGTTGATCGATACCCTGCTGGATCGGCGGCCAGATCAGGCCGAAGAGGCCGCCCAGCACTACGGCGGAGAGCCCGGTGACGATGGGAATGAAGCGCCGTCCGCCGAAGAAGGCCAGATAGTCCGGCAACTTGATCGCCTTGTAGCGGTTGTAGAGCACACCGGCCACGCTGCCGATGATGATGCCCGACAGCACGCCCATGTTGATGTCCGGGTTCAGCGTCTCCAGTACCGCGTTGAGCACCAGATAGCCGATCACGCCCGCCAGTCCGGCCGCGCCGTTGTCGTCATCGGCGAAGCCGACCGCCACGCCGATGGCGAAGATCAGTGCCAGGTTGGAGAAGATCGCGTTGCCGGCATTGGCGACGAAGCCGATATCGAGCAGATCGGGCTGGCCCAGGCGCAGCAGCAGCCCTGCCACCGGCAGCACCGCGATCGGCAGCATCAGCGAGCGTCCGAGTTTCTGCAGACCGGCCATGAGCCGGGAACCGAAGGTAGTGGTCATGACGACTCCTCAGGATCTTGTTGTCGTGTCGGCGGCGGCGGTATCGCCGGATGCCGGGGTCGCTGCCTCGGCGGAGGATGCCAGCATCGTGGCCAGCGCCTCTCTCACCGCGGCCGCATCGTCCAGCGCCAGCAGCGCCGGTAGTTGTGCCGCCAGCGCCTCGGCATCCAGCCCGCGCAGCGTCGCCTTGACCGCCGCCACTCGCGCAGGTTCGACGGAGAGCTCGTCGACGCCCATGGCGGCCAGCAGCGCCCCTGCCAGCGGATCGCCTGCCGCGGTGCCGCAGACCGCGACCGGGCACCGTCCTTCGGCCCCCTCCAGGCACAGGGCGATCAGGCGCAGCACGCCCGGATGCAGCACATCGCTGCGCGCCGCCAGCGACGCGACTTCACGGTCCATGGCCAGCGCGTACTGGGTCAGGTCGTTGGTACCGATCGAGAGGAACTCCGCCTCGCGGGCGAGACTGCCGGCGCAGAGCGCCGCCGTCGGCACCTCCACCATGGCGCCGAGCGAAGGCAACCGTTCGATCCCGAGCGCGGCCGCCCTCGTCGCCAACCGCCGGCGCACCCAGCGCAGCTCCCCGGCATCCGCGATCATCGGCACCATCAACCGCAGCCTCGTCAGGCCATCCTCGCAGACCGGCAGCCCGCGACCCGCTTCCAGCAACGCATCCAGTTGCGTGTCGAACATCTCGGGATGCGATTGCCACAGCCTCGCACCGCGTTCGCCCAGCGCCGGATTCGGCGTCGCCGGAAGTGCCAGATAGGGCAACTGCTTGTCGGCCCCGATGTCCAGCAGCCGGACGACCACCGGTTTTCCCGCCATCGCCTCGACGGCGGCGCGATACTCGGCCTGCTGCTCGGCGAGATCCGGCGCAGCCTGCCGCGCCAGGAACAGGAACTCGCTGCGCATCAGCCCGACCCCATCCGCCCCGGCATCCAGGGCACCTTGCGCCTCCCCGCCAGCGGCGATATTGGCCGCGACATGAAGACGGCGACCATCACGCATCGTCACCGGCTCGAAGGCGGCGGCCAGGTCGGCCTCGGCCCGCTGACGCTGGCGTGCCTGTTCGGCCTCGACCGCCGCCAGGCGACGCTCATCGGGCGCCAGCTCCAGCCGCCCTTGATCGGCATCGAGGCAGACCCGATCGCCGCTGGCCTCCAGCAGGGCATCCCCCATCGCCACCAGGCAGGGCAGCCCGCGCGCCCGAGCCAGAATCGAGACGTGGGACGTCGAACCACCGCCCGCCAGGCAAAGCCCGGCAATCTGCTCCGCCACCTCGACGAACTGCGAGGGAGTCATCTCGCGCGCGGCGAGGATCGCTCCTTCGAGCCCGGTGGTGGCGACGACATCCTGGGTGGCAAAACGCTGCATGACCCGGCGCTGCAGATCGTGGAGATCGTCGGCCCGCCCGGCCAGCAGCGTATTGCCGCTACCGCGCAGGCGCTGGATCTCGGTCTCGAGGGCCAGGTACCAGGCGCGTCCGGCGCTGGCACCCTCCACGATCTTCGATTCCGCCGCCGCCCGCAGATCGGGGTCGTCCAGCCAGGCCCGGTGCGCCTCGAAGATATCCGCCTCGGCCTGCTGTCCCCGCGACCCGGCCGCGCGCCTCGACCGCTCCAGGTCGGCATCCACTTCGGCCACGGCCGCGTCCAGCGCCCTGCGCTCCCGTTCGGGGTCGTCGGCGGTGTCGGCAACGCTGGGCAATGCGGCGCGGTAGCGGACCAGCGGGCCGACGGCGAGGCCCGGGCTCGCCGACAGGCCGTTCAACGTACCCGGCGTTGCCGCCACGGCGGGAGCGGTAGCCGGTTCGGCGGAGACATCGGCCCGGCCGGGCTCGTGCTCGGGCGTCTCCAGCAGCGTGATGGTCGCGTCGACTGCGGCCTGGGCCCCGGCACCCCGCGCCGTGACCCGGACCCGGTCGCCCCGGACCAGCCCAAGATTGAGCAGCGCGCTCAGACTGGCGACGCTCGCGCCGTCGACGCCAGATCGGTCTTTACCGGCCTCCTCGGCTCGCGTCAGCCTCAGTTCGACAGCGTGCTTCTGGGCGAGCGCCCTTAGCCTCGACGCTGGCCGGGCGTGCAGCCCATGGGCGGCAGCGATCGTTGCCTCGCCGCGGGCAGACGCCTGGGTGGAGACCTCCCGGCCGGCGGTCTCCTTAGCTGGGCCCGGGGCCTGCCACTGCAGCAGCGTCTCGCCCTTGTCGACGATCGTCCCCGGCGCGACCAGCGTCTCCAGGGAGAGGTCCGGGGCGTTGGTCACCACGATCGGCGTGACCAGGGCCTTGGCATGCCGTGCCAGCCCATCGACATCGAACCGGCACAGCGGATCGCCGGCGACGACACGCTCGCCGGTGGCCACCAGCAGCTCGAACCCTTCCCCGCCCAGGTCGACGGTATCGATGCCGATGTGCAACAGCCATTCATGGCCGTGATCGTCGCGCAGCGTGAGCGCATGGGCGGTCTGGGCACACTGGATGACCTCTCCGTCACAAGGCGCATGCAGCGTCTCGCCCAGCGGATCGATGGCGACACCGGGCCCCAGGGCGCCTTCGGCGAAGGCCGGATCCGGCACCTCGCCGAGCGGGACCACTACCCCGCGCAGCGGGGCGCAGAGAAACCGAGATGTAGATGACATGAAGACTCCCGACTTGTTGTTGTTCCAATCCCGACCGACTCGTCACGCAGCGCGACTCGGGCAGGCGGCGACTCACGGTGAAACAGGACCTCAGCGACGACTCACAGCGTTCTCGTCACTTTCTGCAGGTGGCGAGGCTGATCCGGGTCGCCGCCACGGGCGACGGCCAGTTCGGCCGCCATCACATAGAAGCTCTGGATCACCGATAGCGGCTGGAGGTCGTCGTGACCGGCGTCGACCAGCGTCAATTGGCGCGCCGCGACGCTCTCGTCGGCAGCCAGCAGCACCCTGGCGCCGATCCCCGCCAGCCACTCGGCCAGCTCCAGCAGCCCGGGCTGGTCCGGACCCGGTGGCGCGAACACCAGCACCGGATAGCCCGGACCGATCAGCGCCATCGGTCCGTGACGGACCTCGGCGGCACTGAACGGCTCGGCCTGGATGGCGCAGGTCTCCTTGAACTTGAGCGCAGCCTCCTGGGCCACGGCAAGCCCCACGCCCCGACCGATGACCAGCAATCTGTCGACATCGACCAGCGCGTCCAGCGCTGGCTGCCAGTTCTGCCGCGCCGCGGTCTCGAGCGCCGACGGCAGCGCTTTCAACGCCGCCAGCAGCGCGTCGTCCTCCGCCCAGGCGCCGATCAGGTGCGCACAGGCGGCCAACGTGGCCAGATAGCTCTTGGTGGCGGCGACGCTCTTCTCGATGCCGGCGTGTAGCGCGATCTCATGCTCCGAAGTCTCGCCCAGCGGCGAGTGCGGCGTGTTGACCAGCGCCACGCTGCGCGCGCCGCCATCGACCAGGGCCCGCTGCGTCGCGATGAGATCGGGGCTGGCACCGGACTGCGAGATCGCCACCGCCAGTTGCCCGCGAACCCGCCACGGCGTGTCGGCGACGGTGGTCAGCGAGGGCGGCACCGAGGCCATCGGCAGCCCCAGGTGCTTCATGCCGAGATAGGCGAAGTAGGCAGCAGCGTGATCGGAGCTGCCGCGGGCCACCGTCAGCGCCCCGTGCAGGTCCGCCCCGCGCAGGGTGCTGCCGAGCTCGGCGAGAATGGCGGCATTGGCCTGCCACTGGGCTCGCAGGCAATTCGGGGCGCTCTGCGCCTCTTGAAGCATCAACGACATCGGTTTCTCTCCTGCGACGCGCGGGTCGCTTGTGGTGCCGGCGGCAGGTTCGAGGCCGACGGGCCGCGATGGGCCTGTTCGCCCCCGACATAGACGGCATCGATCTCCAGGCCGGCATCCATGACCACGACATCGGCCCGACAGCCGACATCGATCCGCCCTATTTCGGTCTCACCGAGGAAATCGGCGGGGTATTGCGACAGTCGCCGCGAGGCGTCGTCCAGCTCGAGGCCGATCTGGACCAGATTGCGCAACGCCTGGTCCATGGTCAGCGTACTGCCCGCCAGGGTGCCGTCGGCCAGGCGAACACCGCCCAGGCACTTGGTGACGTGCTGCTCGCCGAGACGGTACTCGCCGTCGGGCATGCCGGCGGCGGCCGTGGAATCGGTGACGCCGAAGAGATGGGGAATGCAGCGCAGCGCCGTGCGGATGGCGCCGGGATGCACGTGCAGCAGATCGGGGATGATCTCGGCATAGTCGGCGTGCGCCAGCGCCGCCCCGACCATGCCGGGCTTGCGGTGGTGAAGCCCGGTCATGGCATTGAACAGATGGGTGAAGCCGTGGGCGCCATGCTCGAGTCCGGCCACGCCCTCCTCGTAGCTGCCCAGGGTATGGCCCATCTGCACGCGGACACCGCGCTCGCGGAGTTGACCGATGAGCGTGGCATGGCCCGACAGCTCAGGCGCCAGCGTCAGCAGCCGGATCGGCGCCAGTTCCATCAGCGCCGCGACGTCAGCGATCGCGCCGGGGTGGGCATATGGCGGCTGCGCACCCAGCTTGCCGGGATTGAGATAGGGCCCCTCGAGATGAACACCCAGCAGCCGCGCCGCGTGGGAGGGAGGCCGAGCCATGATGCGAGCGATGTCCCGCAGCGCCTGACGAATGTCGGGCAGCGGCGCCGTCATCGTGGTCACCAGCAGACTGGTGGTGCCGAAACGGACGTGGGTCCGCGCCATGACCGCCGCGGCGTCGCCCCCCTCCATGGCGTCCGCCCCGCCGCCGCCGTGCACGTGGAGATCGACGAACCCCGGCAGCAACCGAGGATGCGCGTTGGTGGCCGGGTCGACCGGCTCGCCGTCGATGGCGGCTATCCGGCCCTCGCGCCATGTCAGCGTGCCCAGTCGCCAGCCCCGGGGGGTCAGAATGTTGCCGTAGAGCATGTCGTCTCCCGCTCGTGCGATCTCATTGGGTCAACTCCACCATGAAGTCGTAGTAATCGGTCCGACAGTAGGTCACCGTCAGCTCCCCGGGGCGGCCGTCGGCCAGATAGCCGAGGCGCGTCATCATCAACAGCGCCTGGGCGGGCGGCACCTCCGCCAGTTGCGCCAGCTCGGCGTCGGCGTTGATCGCCGAGACGTGCTGCAGGGCGCGCACGATCGGCGTCCCCAGCTCGTCGAGATGGCGATAGAGCGAGTGGGTGACGCTCTCGGGATCGGGCAGGACCCGGCTCGGCAGGCAGCTCTCCTCGACCGCGACCACCACGTCATCCGCCAGTCGCAGGCGTTTGAGACGCGAGACCTGGTGGTCCGCACTCAAGCCCAGGCGCAGGCTCTCCTCCACCGTGGGCGTCCCGGAGCAGCGGCTCAGCCACCGCGAACTGGGCCGGTGGCCGCGTTGAACCAGCAGCTCGGTAAAGCTGGTCAGCCGCGTCAGCGACTGGTTGAGTCGCGGGGCGATGAACGTCCCGGAGCCATGGGTGCGCTGGATCAGGCCCAGTGCCACCAGCCGGTCGAGCGCCTTGCGCGCGGTGATGCGAGAAATGTTGAGCGACTCCGCCAGGACCCGTTCCGAGGGCAAGGCTTCGCCGGTCTCCCAGTCCCCCGCTTCGATCGCCTCGACCAGTTGCTGGGCCAGTTGGCGATAGAGCGGCGTCGACCGGCCGGCGTCCAGCTTGAGCCGCGATAGCGTCGGTGCCATGAAGATCGGTTCCGAAGTGATGGAGTCTGATACCAGTTCAATACCACCAACATAACCAGTCGAATACCAATCTGCCAGACCCAAAGGGAGCGACTTTGGTCTCACGCCCTCTCGTGAGCGAACGTGCCAGGTCCAACGATCCCTGGGACGGCGGCGTGTGATTGGCGTGGCCAACGCGGAATCCGTATAGTGTCGCTCTCGTCCACCGACCGATCCGATCCGATGCTGCAGAACAACTCTCTTCTGGCCCAGCTGAAGCAGGACATCCGCGCCAATACGCCGCGTGTCCAGGGCACCATCAAGGCGACCGACAAGGGCTTCGGGTTTCTCGAAGCCGAAGACGGTACTTCCTACTTCATTCCGCCCCCCGCCATGAAGCAGGTCGTTCACGGCGACCGCATCGAAGCGGTCATCAAGGAGGATGGCGACAAGAAACAGGCCGACCCCGAGACGCTGATCGAGGCATCGCTGGATCGCTTCGTGGCTCGCGTGCAGAAACGCGACGGCCGCCTGGCCGTGGTTCCCGACCACCCCTCCATCAATCTGTCGCTGAAGGCACGCCTCAAGCGCTCGCTGGAAGAGTCCGACATCGCCGACGGCGACTGGATCGTCGCGCGCCTGATTCGCCATCCGCTGCGCCCGGACGACCGGGGGTTCTTCACCCAGATCGACGAATTGGTGGTCAAGAGTGACGATCCGGCAGTGCCGTGGCGCGTCACCCTGGCTCGCCATGCGCTCGAGCAGGAGTGCCCGCCGGCGGCCGATGAGTGGCCGCTGCAGGACGAGGGCCTGGTGCGCGAGGACCTGACCGCCGAGCCGTTCTTCACCATCGATGGTGAGAAGACGCGCGACATGGACGATGCGCTGCGGGTGGAAGCGACCGACGACGGCTGGACGATGACGGTCGCGATCGCCGACCCCACCGCCTATGTGGGCGAGTCCCACCCGGCGGACAAGGAGGCCCGCACCCGCGCCTTCACGGTCTACCTGCCGGGCCAGAACATCACCATGCTGCCAGAAGCGCTGGCCGACGACCTGTGCTCGCTGAAGCCGGACGTGGATCGCCCGGTGCTGGCTTGCCGGCTGCAGGTCGGTCGCGACGGCACGCTGGGCGAATACCGCTTTTTCGCCGCCACGATTCGCTCCCAGGCTCGCCTGGCCTACGACGACGTCTCCGACTGGCTCGAGGAGCGGTCCGACACCGCAGCGCCGGCCGAGCCCATCGCCGAGCAGCTCAAGGCGCTGGCCGACCTCGCCCGCGCCCGCGCGGCCTGGCGGGAAGCCAACACGCTGGTGTTCAAGGATCGTCCGGACTATGCGTTCGACCTCGACGACGCCGGCAATGTGCTGGGCATCGTCATCGAAGAGCGTCGCATCGGTCAGCGCATGATCGAAGAGGCGATGATCGTTGCCAACGCCTGCTGCGCCGACCTGCTGGCCAAGGAGATCGGCCACGGTATCTTCAACGTCCACAACGCCTTCGAGCCCGAGAAGATCGACCAGGCCGTCGAGTTCCTGGCCACCCAGGAAATCGCCGTCGAGCGCGAGCAGCTCGCCGAACTGTCGCGCTACAAGGAGCTTCGCCGCACGCTGGACGCGCGCGAGGATGCGTGGCTGGACGCCCGCCTGCGGCGCTTCCAGGGCTACACCAACATGTCGGCCCGGCCGGGGCCCCACTTCGGCCTGGGCCTGCCCGCCTATGCCACCTGGACATCGCCGATCCGCAAGTACGGCGACATGGTCAACCATCGTCTGATCAAGCGGGTGCTGAAGTCCGAAGCGGCACCGGCCGAGGCGACCCAGCAGCTCACGGAGCAGTTGACCGAACGCCGCCGACTGAACCGAATGGCCGAACGCGACGTCAAAGACTGGCTCTACGTGCGCTATCTGGGCGCCACCATCGAGAAGGGTGAAGTCTTCGACGCCGACATCATCGACATCCGCCGTGGTGGCATGCGCGTTCGCCTGACGGCCAACGGCGCCACGGCGTTCGTGCCGGCGCCGCTGATTCACAGCGACCGCAACCAGATGGCCATCGACGACAAGGAAGGCCGCATTCGGATCGACGGCGAGCTGCGTTACCAGCTCGGCGGCTCACTGCGCGTCAAGCTCGTCGAAGCCCGTGAAGCGACGCGTTCGCTGGTGGCCGCGCCCGCCGAGTGAACGCGGTAATGGCCTGCCGACGCCGGAAACGGCGCCGGCAGGCTACCACTTTGGTGTGAACGCCCTGTGGCAGTAAAACGATATACTGCAATGTAGTCATCGCCATTCTCAGGAATGCGCCGTATCGACAGGGAAGTCTTCAAGAGGAGCGGCTCGTTGCACATTGCCGACGTTACGATGTTCTATGCCCCCGCCAGTGGCGGGGTTCGTACTTATCTCGATGCCAAGCATCGGCGCCTCGCCAAGCTGCCTGGTGTCACCTGTAGCCTGCTGATCCCCGGCTCTCAGCTCTTCACGCACAACGGCATTCACGAGGTACCGTCGCCGCCGTTGCCGTTCAGCCAAGGTTACCGCTTCCCGCTGCGGCGTCGCGGCTGGGAACGGGAGCTGGTGCGCCTGTCACCGGACATCATCGAGGCCGGTGATCCCTACGTCACTGGCTGGGCGGCGCTTCGCGCCGGCCGCAAGCTGGACATACCGGTGGTCGGCTTCTATCACTCGGATCTGCCTCGACTGATCAGCAATCGACTCGGCAAAGGCACCGACAAGCTGATCGAGCGCTACGTCTATCAGCTCTATCGCCGCTTCGATCAGGTCCTCGCTCCGAGCCGCGTCATGGCCGAGCGGCTGACCCGACTCGGCATCGAGCGGGTTGCCATCCAGCCGCTGGGCGTCGATCTGGAGACGTTCCACCCCAGCCGTCGGAACGCGGCCCTGCGCGAGGGACTGAACCTCGACGAGACCACGAAACTGCTGATCTTCGTCGGCCGCGGCTCGCGCGAGAAGAACCTCCACGACTTGCTGAAGACCGCACAGCTGCTGGGCAAGGGCTACCACCTGCTGCTGGTTGGCCCGAGCATGCCCAGCCAGGTGCCGGACAATGTCAGCGTGATCGACCGTTACACCCCGACCGAAGAGGTCGCGAGCTGGCTGGCTTCCAGCGATGCGCTGGTCCATGCGGGCACCCAGGAAACCTTTGGCCTGGTGGCACTGGAAGCCATGGCGAGCGGCATTCCCGTGATCGCCGCCCGGGCGGGAGCCCTGGCCGAAAACGTGCCGCTGGGCTGTGGCTTGTTGAGCGAACCCCATTCGCCCGCCGACATGGCTCGCGCGGTCAAGGAGCTGTTCGCCAACCACGATGCCTCACAAGCCGGGCGCCGCGCGCGACGCTACGTGGAGCGCAACCACGATTGGGATGTCGTCATCGACGGCCTGCTCTCCCACTATCGACGGCTGACCAGCGCCACCGAAGGTGCGGGAGAAGCCCAGCAGGGTTCCCAGCATGGATAATTCGCATTTCGCGCTGGTGCTCCACGACATCGCCCCCGAAACCTGGCCCGATTACCAGCCGTTCGTCGAGGCGATCGATCGTCTCGGCGAACGGCTCGGCCAGCGCATTCCGATGACCTGGCTCGTCGTCCCCAACTTCCATGGCCGGGGCGAGTGCCGCGACAGCGACCTGCTGCGCCGGGTTCTCGATGACCGCCTGGCGCGAGGGGACGAACTGACGCTGCATGGCTACTTTCACCGGGACGATGCGTCGGCGCCCCGTTCGTTGCGGGATTTCTACATGCGCCGGATCTACACCTGGGAGGGGGAGTTCTACACCCTCGACCAGGATCGCGCCGGCGCCCTGCTCGACGAGGGCATGGCCCAGTTCGACGCCTGCGGCTGGCCGCATGGCGGTTTCGTCGCCCCCGCCTGGCTGATGAGCGAAGGTACCCGGAAGGCCCTGCAGCAACGCCCGTTCACCTACACCAGCGATCTGCAACACCTCTATCGCTTGCCATCGCTAGCGTCGCTGGACGCGCCCAGCATCGTGTGGAGCGCCCGGAGCGCCTGGCGCCGCGGCATGTCGAGAGTGGTCAGTGCACTCCAGTACCGCCGTTTCCAGCACGCACCGCTGTTGCGTTTGGCGCTGCATCCCGTGGATATGCGCCATCGCGTCTCCCATGACTACTGGCTGCATCTCGTGGAGCATCTGCTGGAGACGGGAAGGCAGCCGTTGACCAAGCAGGCCTGGCTCGACCAGGCCCCTGATCCCGCCCCAGCCAATCTCGCCGGATCGGCGAACAAGGATCGCTCCGCGGCATGAAGCGCATCCTGTGGCTACTCGCGCTGGGCCTGGTGGCAGCGCTGGCAATACCCATCCTGGTCGGGGGACGCGGTATCGTCACCGAACTGCGAGGGTTTCCTACCTCGCAGTTGTTGCTGATGATGGGCATGGTCGTGATCTGCTGGAACGTCAATGCCTTGCGCCTGAGGTTGCTGCTGGCCGGGCGCGCGGGGAAACTCTCCCAGATCCGAGCGTTCTCCATCGTCATGGCCACCGAGTTCGCCATCTGCGCCACGCCGGGAGGTACCGGTGGTCCGCTGACCCTGCTCGGTCTGCTGGCCCGGCGCGGTGTCCGTCCGGCTCAGGCATCGGCGATCTTCGCGGTCGATCAGTTGACCGACCTGCTGTTCTTCCTCTCCGGCCTGATCGGCGTCGCGCTCTACGTGCTGATCGAAGCGGTCGACCTGAAGCTCGGCTGGCTGGTGGGACTACCCACGCTCTTGCTGGTCACCGCTCTCGCCCTGCTATGGCTGACACTGACCCACTACGCGCGGGTCATGCATATCACCGGACGCTGGCTGGCCAAGCTCAACGTCAAACGCCGCTCACGATTCGGCTTTGCCCGCCGCCTGTTGCATTTCAGGAACTCCTTGGTGGAGACGCTGCGGCTGCCGCGCTGGCTACTGCTCGCCGTATTCCTGCTCTGCTGCGCGCATTGGCTGATCCGTTACAGCGTTCTCTATCTGGTGGTCCAGGGGCTCGGCCAGCACATCGATTGGGCGTGGACTTTCCTGGTGCAGATGGTTTCCATGGCTGCCGGCCAGCTCAGTTTTCTCCCCGGCGGCGCGGGCGGCGCGGAGCTCACCTCCTCGGCCCTGCTGACGCCGCTGATCGGCGCACAGAGCGCGGCCGCCGCCGTCCTGATCTGGCGTTTCGTCACCTACTATTTCTATTTGCTGGCCGGCTTTCCGTTATTCATTGCCACGGCAGGCAAAGCATTTCTGCGCATGATGAACAAGCAGCGCGCCTCCTCGACGCGCTGAACCCCGGGCGGCAGGGTCCACGACCCTGCGGCGCCTCGCCAAAACCGCCAATAACGCGTGTAAACCCGCTTTAACCGATGCTTGGTCGTGGCGTGATTGCTGCCATGCTCGAGGCTTCATGACGCCGCCTATCGCTGTGACTCTCCGCCACCGGACAGTCGCACGGGTCCCGTGCGGATCGTCGATCGAGGATGACCATGGGCGTTCGTTGGGGATTACGCGGTAAATCGGCACTCGCGCTGTTGACGGCTTGTCTGGTGGCACTGGTACCCGCCTTGCTGATTGGCTGGCTGGCGGTCGACGCGGTGCGCCAGCAGTTCTCCCAGGCGTATGCCGAGAACTTCACCCTGCTGCAGATGCAGCGCATCCTGGCGCCGATTTCCCGCGAGCTGGCACTCGCCGAGCGCTTTGCCCAATCCCCGGTTACCCGTGACTGGCTGGCCGACGAACAAGACCCTGCCAAGCGCCAGCGCTTCTTCGACGAGGCCGAGAGTTATCGCCAGGGGTTCGCGGCCCACACCTACTTCGCCGTGGCCGATGCCAGTGGTGACTACTACTTCAGCAGCGACGACGAGCCCACCGATCGCCGGCCCCGTTACCGACTGAGCGCAGCCGACCCCGACGACAGCTGGTACTCGCACCTCATCGCCAGCGGCCAACCCTACACGCTCAACGTCAACATCGACCGCGAACTGCAGGAAGCCAAGGTATGGATCAACGTGGTGATCCGCGACGACGGCCGGCCGCTGGGCATCGCCGGCACCGGCCTCGACCTGAGCCGGTTCCTGGATGCGTTCATTCGTACCCGTGCCCACGGCATAACGCCGATGATCGTCAACCGCCAGGGGGCGTTACTTGCCTATCCGGATGCCTCACGGATCGCTTTCAACGCGCAAGCGGACAACGGTGACCTCGCTCGAGGACAGCAGTTGGCCGCCCTCCTCGATGGCGAGGACGAACGCGCCGAGCTCCGTGAGGTGATCCAGCGCGCCGTCGCCGACCCCGACGACGTCTATATGCTGACCGCCCATCTGGACGGCCAGCCCCGCCTGCTCTCGGTGGGCTATGTCCCCCAGCTCGACTGGCTGATGGTCACGGCACTGGATCGGCAAAGCGCTCGACTGATCGCGACCCACTGGCTGTGGCCGCTGAGTCTCGGCGCCGTCGTGCTCCTGGTGTTGCTGCTGGCCGGTTTCATCTATACCAGCGAGCGCCTGATCCTGGCGCCGCTGCGTCGGCTGAAACAGTCGGCGCAGGCGATCGCCGACGGCAGGTACGACTCCCGACTGCCGGTTCAGCGGGGCGATGAGATTGGCGAGCTGTCGCGCGCCTTCGCCGACATGGCGGCGCAGGTGGAGCGTCATACCCAGCAGTTGGAAGCTACCGTTCGCCAACGCACCGCGGCGCTGGAGGCGACCAACCGGGAAATGGCCCAGGCCCATCGCCAGATCGAGTCGTCGCTCGCCTACGCCAGCCTGATACAGCGCGCCATTCTTCCGGGCGAGACGCTGGATGCGCGACTCGGCAGCCGCTACGGGGTCATCTGGCAGCCACGCGACCAGGTCGGCGGTGACATCTTCATCTTCCACGCCACGCCGGAGGGCTACCTGCTGGGGGTCATCGATTGCGCAGGCCATGGCGTCCCCGGTGCGCTGATGACCATGCTGGTCAAGGCGAGCATCGATCATGCCGTGCTGCGGCTCGGCTGCGCGGACCCGGCCGCCATTCTCGATGACGTCGACGCGCGGTGTCGCGAGCTGCTGCAGCGCGAGGCGCTTACCGCCAACCTCGCCACTGACATCGACATGGGACTGGTCTGGATCGACGAACGCCAGTGCCGGATGCGTTTCGCCGGCGCCAAGATGGCGCTTCACGTCGCCGACGGCGAGCGCCTCGAGTGTCATCCGGGCGGGCGCCGGGCGCTGATGCAGAAGCGCCGGATGCGCTATGCCAACCTCGAGCTGCCCCTGCGACCCGGGGCGAGTTACACGCTCTGCAGTGACGGCTTCCTGGACCAGGCGGGCGGCGAGCGCGGCTTCGGCTTCGGCCGTCAACGCTTCGCCGAGATGCTGACGCGCCACGCCACGCTGACGCCGACGGGCCAGGTCGCCGCGTTTGCAGAAGCGCTGGCGGCGTATAGCGGTACTCATCCGCAGCGCGACGACATCACCCTGCTGGTGTTTCAACCCGACCCAGGCAGCAGGCCGACATGACCCTGTCCGCCCTCGAGCTGCCATTCGCTCTATACTCGACCTCAAGTCCGGAGAGACCATGGACCTATTAGCGATGCGGGAGAGCTATCAGCAGCAGCGTGTCATGCTCTGCTTCAACGGCCCGATCTCGCGCAGCCTGATCGAGGAGATCGGCAATGCGCTACGCAACTACCTCGACAGCGAGCAGGCGGCGCTCTCGTCGTCGATGGATGTCTTCGCGATTTATATCGAGATGACGCAGAACATCCGCCACTATTCGCGCCGGCGACAGTATGGAGAGCGCGACGCGACGGCCACCGTCGCCGTGGGGCGAGACGACGCAGGTCGTTACACCGTTTCCGCCGGCAACCTCGTGGAAGCGGACGATGGCCGCGAACTGGCCAAGGTGATCGAAGAGATCGGCGAACTCGACAAGGCCGAGCTCAAGCAAGCCTACAAACGTCAGCTGCGCCAGCCACGCGATGCCGACTCGACCCGCGGTGCCGGACTGGGGCTACTCGATATGGCACGCAAGTCGAGCTTGCCACTGCAGGCCCGCCTCCAACCGCTGCCCAACGGTCAGGCATTCTTCAGCCTGACTGCCACCGTTTGATCGTGACGACCGCCATGAATTCCGATATCCAGATTTCAGGCACCCAGTCGACACCCACCGTCCGTGGTGACTGGGAGACGGGATGCCTGACCATGCAGGGCGACTCCTACCCGGAGAACGCGTTCGAGCTGTTCGACCAGATCATCCGCTGGATCGGCTCATTCCTCGAACAGAATCGGTTGCCGCTGCGGCTCGAGCTGCAACTGGTCTACCTCAATACCAGCTCGGTCAAGGCCATGATGGACATCTTCGATCTTCTCGAAGACGCCCATCGGCAAGGCAGGCCGGTCAGCGTCGACTGGCGCTACCATGCCGAAAACGAGCGTATTGCCGAGCTGGCCGAGGAGTTCCGCGAGGACTGCACCTTCCCGTTCGCGATCGAACCGAAGCAGGCGACGCCGTGACCAGCGCGATGCATCCCCTGCTCGAGCAGATCGAAGCCTTGCTGGCAGCGCCGGATCACCGGGACCACCCCCTGCATGCCGCCCTGGGACAGCTCTACCGCCTCCATATCGATGAGCAGAAGCGTCTGGAACGACTACTGAACATCGCCGACGGCTATCAGCAGTTCACCCAGACGGACCTGGCCAGTCTCAAGCAGCAGTACGAACGCCAGCTCAACAAGGAGCGCAAGCTCTCGCGCATCTCGGATCGCTACCAGCAGCTGATGCGTGAACGCAATCAGGCACTCAAGACCGCCGCCACCCACGATCCGCTGACCGGCCTGGCCAACCGGCGTCTGATGGATGAGCAGTTGATCCAGGCTGGCGTGGAAGCGGTGCGGGGCGGCAAGCCGTTTTGCGTCGCGATGCTGGATATCGATCATTTCAAGCAGATCAACGATCGCTATGGCCACGACGGCGGCGATCGCATCCTGGTCAGCCTGGCCGAATCACTGCGCGGTCAGATGCGCGCGGGGGATCTCTGTGGCCGCTGGGGTGGCGAGGAGTTCGTGCTGCTGATGCAGAACACCTCTCTTGAGCAGGCGGGCCAGATCGTCGCCAGGCTCATCGAGTATCTGCGCAACCTGACGTTTGCCGTGACCGACATCCCCGTCTCGATCACCGTGAGCATTGGGGTGGCCGAGCACTCGATGGTGGAGGCGCCACTGGATACGGTCAATCGGGCCGACCGCGTCCTGCTGGACGCCAAGCAGGAAGGCCGTAACAGCTATCGACTGGCTGGCTGACGGGCGCCGGCGGCGCGACGGCGACAGGCCCATCGCTCGCTGGACAAGACTCTCGCAGGGCAATAATCCCCGCCGAAAACGACGACGGCCCGCCAGGTAACCCTGGCGGGCCGTTGCCGAGACGATACGCCTCGAAGGGTGGCGACGTGGCTTACCAGCCGGTCACGGCCTTCAGCGCGTCGCCAATCTCGGCCAGCGAACGCACGGTCTTGACGCCCGCATCTTCCAGCGCGGCGAATTTCTCGTCTGCGGTGCCCTTGCCACCGGAGATGATCGCACCGGCATGGCCCATGCGCTTGCCCGGAGGTGCGGTCACACCGGCGATATAGGAGACCACCGGTTTGGAGACGTTGGCCTTGATGTAGGCTGCGGCTTCCTCTTCGGCGGTGCCGCCGATCTCGCCGATCATCACGATCGCTTCGGTCTGCGGGTCCTTCTCGAACATCTCGAGGATGTCGATGAAGGTGGAGCCCGGGATCGGGTCGCCGCCGATGCCCACACAGGTGGACTGGCCGAAACCGTGATCGGTGGTCTGCTTGACCGCTTCGTAGGTCAGGGTGCCGGAACGCGACACGATACCGACACGGCCCGGCTTGTGGATGTGACCCGGCATGATGCCGATCTTGGTCTCACCCGGGGTGATCACGCCGGGGCAGTTCGGGCCGATCAGGCGCACGCCCAGCTCGTCACACTTGACCTTGACGTCGAGCATGTCCAGCGTCGGGATGCCCTCGGTGATGCAGACGATCAGCTTGATGCCGGCGTTGGCGGCTTCGAGGATCGAGTCCTTGCAGAACGCGGCCGGCACGTAGATGACGGACGCCTCGGCGCCGGTCTTCTCGACCGCTTCCTTGACGGTGTTGAACACCGGCAGGCCCAAGTGCTCTTGGCCGCCCTTGCCCGGCGTGACACCGCCGACCATGTTGGTGCCGTAGGCGATCGCCTGCTCGGAGTGGAAAGTCCCCTGGCCACCGGTGAAGCCCTGGCAGATGACCTTGGTGCTCTTGTCGATCAGGATACTCATTACTTGCCCTCCGCCGCTTTGACGACCTGCTGAGCCGCGTCAGTCAGGCTGGTAGCAGCGATGATGTTCAGACCGCTGGAGGCCAGTTTCTCGGCACCCAGCTCGGCGTTGTTACCTTCCAGACGCACCACGACCGGCACGTTGACGCCGACCTGCTCGACGGCACCGATGATGCCTTCGGCGATCATGTCGCAACGCACGATACCGCCGAAGATGTTGACCAGCACGGCCTTGACGTTGGTGTCGGAGAGAATGATCTTGAACGCTTCCGCCACCCGCTCCTTGGTCGCGCCGCCACCGACGTCGAGGAAGTTGGCCGGGCTGCCACCGTTGAGGTTGACGATGTCCATGGTGCCCATGGCCAGACCGGCACCGTTGACCATGCAGCCGATGTTACCGTCGAGGGCGACGTAGTTGAGTTCCCACTCCTGGGCGTGGGCCTCGCGCTCGTCTTCCTGCGACGGGTCACGCATCGCCTGCAGGTCCGGGTGGCGATACATGGCATTGGCGTCGAGGTTGATCTTGGCGTCGAGGCAGTGGAGGTTGCCTTCGTCGGTGATCACCAGCGGGTTGATCTCGAGAAGCGCCAGATCCTTGTCGTGGAACAGCTTGGAGAGGCCCAGGAAGATCTTGGTGAACTGCTTGATCTGATCCTTGTTCAGGCCCAGCTGGAAAGCCAGCTCCCGGGCCTGGTACGGCTGCGCGCCGACCAGCGGATCGATCTCGGCCTTGAGGATCTTCTCGGGCGTCTCTTCGGCGACCTTCTCGATCTCGACGCCGCCTTCGGTGGAGGCCATGAAGACCACCCGCCGGGTAGCGCGATCAACCACCGCGCCCAGATAGAGCTCGCTGGCGATATCGGTGCAGTTCTCGACCAGGATCTTGGCGACCGGCTGACCCTTCTCGTCGGTCTGATAGGTCACCAGGTTCTTGCCCAGCCACTGCTCGGCGAACGCCTTGGCTTCTTCCGGGCTCTTGATCAGCTTGACGCCGCCGGCCTTGCCGCGGCCGCCCGCGTGAACCTGGGCCTTGACGACCCACTTGTCGCCACCGATTTTCTTGCAGGCCTGCGCGGCTTCATCCGGCGTGTCGACGGCGAAGCCCTTGGAAACGGGAAGACCATAATCGGCAAACAGCTGTTTGCCCTGATACTCGTGAAGGTTCATCGATTCATGCCATTAGGTTGCATGTGACTCGAATGGCAACGAGCCGGTCAACCGGCTCGTCGCCCCCGTGCCATTCCTGGGAATGGCACCTAGTGCAGGAAACGCTGGAGAACGACTTACTTGCGTTTCTTGCGGTTGGCCATGTGGATGGCATGCCCATCGACAGCCAGCGCCGCCTCGTGCACCGCTTCCGACAGCGTCGGATGGGCAAAACAGGTCAGCGCCAGGTCTTCGGCACTGGAACCGAACTCCATGGCGATCACGCCCTGGGCGATCAATTCACCGGCGTGCTGGCCGAGAATGTGGATACCCAGGACGCGGTCGGTTTCGGCATCGGCGATGACCTTGACCATCCCTTCCGGCGCGTTGTTCGCGAGTGCGCGACCACTGGCCGAGAACGGGAAGGCACCGGTCTTGACTTCGATGCCCTGCTCCTTGGCCTGCTGCTCGTTGATACCGACCCAGGCCACTTCCGGCGCCGTGTAGATGACGCTGGGAATGGCGTCGTAATTCATCTCCGGTTTCTGCCCGGCAATGATGTCGGCGACCATGACGCCCTCTTCCGAGGCCTTGTGGGCCAGCATCGGGCCGCGCACCACGTCGCCGATGGCGTAGACGCCGGAAACATTGGTACGGCACTGGTCGTCGACGAAGATGAAGCCGCGCTCGTCGAGCTTGATACCGGCGCCGTCGTCGAGCAGATTTTCGGTATAGGGCTTACGGCCGACACAGACGATCAGCTTGTCGAAGGTCTGTTCCTGTTCGCCCTCGCTGTCGGTGTACTGGACCACGACTTCGCGCTTGTCGCCCTTGCCCTTGATCTCGGAGCCGGTCACCCGCGCGCCCATCTTGATGTCCAGCCCCTGTTTCTTGAACAGTTTCTGGGCATCCTTGGCGATCGCCTGATCGACCATCGGCAGGAAGGTGTCCAGCGCCTCGAGCACGGTGACTTCACTGCCCAGACGGCTCCAAACGCTACCCAGCTCCAGGCCGATGACCCCGGCACCGATCACGCCCAACCGCTTGGGCGCCTCGGCGAACTCCAGCGCACCGGCGGAATCGACGATGATGTCGTCGGTCATCGGTGCCGGCGGGATATTCACCGGGACCGAACCGGAAGCGATGATGACGTTGTCGGCCTCATAGGTCTCGGTCTTGCCGTCGTGACCGGTGACCTCGACCTTCTTGCCATCGAGCAGCTTGCCGGTGCCCTCCAGCGCGGTGACGCCGTTGGACTTGAACAGCATGCTGATACCGCCGGTGTTCTTGGCGATGACGCTGTTCTTGAACTCCATCATTTTCTTCACGTCGGTGGCGACATCGCCGACATTGATGCCGATCTCGGCATAATGGTCGCGCGTCTCGACGAACTTGTGCGAAGTCTCCAGCAAGGCCTTGGAGGGGATGCAGCCCACGTTCAGACAGGTACCGCCGTGAACCGTCTTGCCTTCCTTGTTGACCCACTTCTCGACGCAGGCTGTCTTGAGGCCCAGTTGCGCGGCGTGAATCGCGGCGACGTAGCCCCCAGGGCCGGCGCCAATGACGATCACATCGAATTTATCGGCCATGAAAATATTCCTGTTCGCTTCGTTTGACGTTCAGTCTTCGAATTCGTGTGCGACGGTGCGAATATCCGCTGGCCCGGACGCGAGGCGTCCGGGCTCCGGTCATCAGATATCCAGCAGCAGGCGCGCCGGGTCTTCCAGCAGCGACTTGATCGCCACCAGGAACTGGACCGCGTCCTTGCCGTCGATCATGCGGTGGTCGTAGGAGACGGCGAGGTACATCATCGGGCGAATCTCGACCTTGCCGTTGACCGCCATCGGACGCTCCTGGATCTTGTGCATGCCCAGGATCGCGGTCTGCGGCGGGTTCAGGATCGGCGTCGACATCAGCGAGCCGAAAATGCCGCCATTGGTGATGGTAAAGGTGCCGCCCTGCATGTCGTCGATGCCGAGCTTGCCCTCGCGACCGCGCTTGCCGAAGTCGCCAATCGCCTTCTCGACATCGGCCAGCTTCATGCTGTCGGTGTCACGCAGCACCGGCACCACCAGACCGCGCGGCGTGGAGACGGCGACGCCGATGTCCTGATAGCCGTGGTAGACGATGTCGGTGCCATCGATGGAGGCGTTGACGTCGGGGAAGCGCTTGAGCGCCTCGGTTGCCGCCTTGACGAAGAAGCCCATGAAGCCGAGCTTGACGTCGTGCGCCTTGAGGAAGGTGTCCTTGTATTCACTGCGCAGTGCCATCACCGCGCTCATGTCCACCTCGTTGTAGGTGGTCAGCATGGCCGCGGTCTGCTGGGCCTGGACCAGGCGCTTGGCGATGGTCTGGCGCAGGCGGCTCATCGGCACGCGCTGCTCGGGACGCTCGCCCTCGACCGCCGGCGCTGCCGCCGCTTTCGATGCGGAGGTGGCAGCCGGCTTGGCGGATTTCTTCGCCGAGCCATCCTTGACCGCCTTCTGCACGTCTTCCTTCAATATCCGACCGCCCTTGCCGGTGCCCTCGATCTTGCTGACATCGAGATCGTTCTCGGCCGCCAGCTTGCGCGCGGCAGGCGCCAGGATCTTGCCATCCACCTTGGCATCTTCCTCACCATCGCCAGCGGGAGCCTCGTCCCGGTCGCCGGAGGATTCAGCGGAAGCCCCGCCGTCGCCTTCACCACCCGCACCCTCGGAGAAGACGGCCAGCAGCGCCTCGGATTCGACGACCTCGCCTTCCTCGACCTTGATCTCGGAGAGCGCGCCGTCGGCC
The DNA here is from genome assembly GCF_003206045.1 of Salinicola lusitanus. Taxonomy (GTDB): domain Bacteria; phylum Pseudomonadota; class Gammaproteobacteria; order Pseudomonadales; family Halomonadaceae; genus Salinicola; species Salinicola lusitanus. The sequence continues at coordinate 103,237 of NZ_PZJM01000006.1, read as the reverse complement.
GGGGCGACGACTTCCAGCACGACCTTGTCGGTCTCGATCTCGGCCAGCACCTCGTCGCGCTTGACCGCTTCACCGACTTTCTTGGTCCAACTGGCGACGGTGCCTTCCTGCACGGATTCGGGGAAGCTCGGCGCCTTGACCTCGAAGCTCTTGCCGGACGCGGCAGGCTTGGCCGCCGGCTTATCGCTACCCGACTTCTCCTCGCCTTCCGACTTCTCATCGGCGGCCGGCTTCTCTTCACTCTTGCCGCCTTCCGAAGCCGCGCCGAGAACGCCCAGCACCTGCTCGGATTCGCAGGTGTCGCCCTCTTCGATCTTGATCTCGGAGAGCGTACCGGCCTCGGGCGCCACCACCTCGAGGACGACCTTGTCGGTCTCGATCTCGACGATCAGTTCATCGCGCTCGACGCTGTCGCCCACTTTCTTGTGCCAAGTGGCGACCGTTCCCTCGGCAACGGATTCGGGAAAAGTCGGCGCTTTGATATCAGTAGCCATGTCGTATCCTTAGTCTCTTTTCTCTCGCGCCTGTCTCAGCGGCAAGGCGTCTTACGCGTTGAAAGCGTCGTCGACCAGTTGGCTCTGCTGGGCCACATGGACAGACATGTAGCCCGCGGCTGGCGCGGCAGAAGCCGGACGACCCGCGAACTTGAGGCTGTGATCCAATCCCTCGCGCACCATACCCGCCACCAGGCGCAGATGGTGCTGACTCTGATACCAGGCGCCCTGGTTGAGCGGCTCTTCCTGACACCAGACGACCTGTTCCAGATTCGGATAGGTCTTGAGCGCTTCCCATAGCTCGTCCTTGGGAAAAGGATAGAGCTGCTCGACACGAATGATTGCCGTGTCGTCACGCTCGTTTTCGGACCGGTAGGTCGCGAGATCGTAGTAGACCTTGCCCGAGCAGAGCACGGCGCGCTTGACCTGCTGAGGATCCCGTTCGCCGACGTCGGGGATGACCATCTGGAAGCGCCCTTCCGCGAGCTCTTCCATGGTCGAGGTCGCATCCTTGTGGCGCAGCAGGCTCTTGGGCGACATCACGATCAGCGGCTTGCGCAGCGGCCGGATCACCTGGCGACGCAGCAGATGGAAGATCTGCGCCGGGGTGGTCGGTACGCAAACCTGCATGTTGTGCTCGGCACACAGCTGGAGGAAACGCTCGAGGCGAGCGGAGGAGTGCTCCGGCCCCTGCCCTTCATAACCATGCGGCAGCAGCAGCGTCAGACCGCACAGACGTGCCCATTTCGACTCGCCAGAGGAGATGAACTGGTCGACCACCACCTGAGCGCCGTTGAAGAAGTCGCCGAACTGGGCTTCCCAGATGATCAGCGAGTTGGGCGCGGTCGTGGCGTAGCCGTATTCGAATGCCAGGACGGCCTCCTCCGACAGGAAGGAGTCGTAGATGGCGAAGGCGGGCTGGTCGTCCTTGATATGCTGCAGCGGGACATAGGTCGAGGCGTCGGCCTGGTTGTGCACCACGGCATGCCGATGAGAGAACGTGCCTCGGCCGGTATCCTGCCCTGTCAGGCGCACCGGATGCCCGGCGTCGACCAGGGTGGCGTAGGCCAGCGTCTCGGCGAATCCCCAGTTGAGCGGCTGGTTGCCGGCCAGCATCTTGCGACGCTCCTCGTAGACCCGAGCAACCTGGCGCTGAACGTCGATACCGTTGGGGATCTCGCTCATCTTCTGCGCCAACTGGGTCAGTTGATCGAGATCGCAACTGGTATCGGTGTCACCGCTCCATTCATGTCCCAGATACGGCGTCCAGTCGACGAACAAGCCGGTGTTGGGCTGCTTCACCAGCGCGTTGGCGACATGATTGCCGGCCAGCAGATCGTCCCGATACTGCTCGCCCATCTGCTTGGCCTGCTCCTCGTTCAGCACGCCTTCCTTGATCAGTTGCTCCACGTAGAGCGTCCGCGTCGACTTGTGCGACTTGATCTTGGAGTACATCAGCGGCTGGGTGCCGGACGGCTCGTCGGCCTCGTTGTGGCCACGCCGACGGTAGCAGACCAGGTCGATCACGACGTCGCGCTGGAACTCCTTGCGATAGTCCACGGCGACCTGGGTCGCGTGAAGCACCGCTTCAGGATCATCACCGTTGACGTGCAGAATCGGCGCCTGAACCATCTTGGCGATGTCGGTGCAGTACTCGGTGGAACGCGCGTCATCGGGCCGCGAGGTGGTGAAACCGACCTGGTTGTTGATCACGATGTGCAGCGTACCGCCGGTCTTGTAACCGCGGGTCTGCGACATCTGGAAGGTTTCCATCACCACGCCCTGGCCGGCGAAGGCAGCGTCACCGTGGACCACCACCGGCAGGACCTGCTGGCCATCGTCGTCCTGGCGGCGATCCTGGCGTGCGCGCACGGAACCTTCCACGACCGGGGAGACGATCTCCAGATGCGAGGGGTTGAACGCCAGTGCCAGGTGGACTTCGCCACCAGGCGTCATGACGTTGGAGCTGAAGCCCTGGTGATACTTGACATCGCCGGAGCCCTGTTCGATCTGCTTCTTGCCGTCGAACTCGTCGATCAACTCCGACGGGCTCTTGCCGAGGATGTTGACCAGCAGGTTGAGGCGTCCGCGGTGGGCCATGCCGATCACCACTTCCTTGACGCCATAATTGCCGCTGCGCTGGATCACCTCGTCCATCATCGGGATGAAGGATTCGCCCCCCTCCAGACCGAAGCGCTTGGTGCCCGGATACTTGGAAGCGAGATAGCTCTCCAGCCCCTCGGCCGCGGTCAGGCGCTCCAGCAGGTGTTCGCGTTCGCTCTGACTGTATTTCGGCTTGGACCGCACCGACTCGAAACGCTGCTGCAGCCAGCGTTTCTCCTCGGTGTTGACGATATGCATGAACTCGCAGCCGATCGAGCGACAGTAGGTCTGCTCGAGCGCCTCGACGATCTCCTTGAGCGACGCTTCCTCTTTGCCCAGAAAGAACGAACCGGTCTGGAACTCGGTGTTCATGTCGGCTTGAGTCAGGTCGTGGAAGGAGAGATCGAGATCGGGGACCGTGTCGGGCTTGCGCAAGCCGAGCGGATCGATGTTCGCGCGCTGATGGCCCCGGAATCGATACGCGTTGATCAGCTGGAGAACCTTGACCTGCTTGCGGTTCTCGCTACTGCCGGTGGCGGCGGTCGCGGGGGTGCGACGTTCGCGCGACAGTTGATAGAACTGCTCCCGTATCGGGCTGAGGGGAACGTCTTGGGAGGGAGAGCCTTCCAGGCGCGGCAACTGCTCGAAAGCTTGGCGCCACTCATCGGGAACGGTCGCGGGATCATCCAGGTACTGCTCGTAGAGCGCTTCCACATAGTGGGCGTTGCCGCCGCTCATGTGGGAAGTGCGCCACATCAACTCCATTATGCCTTCTTGCATCTCTCGTTCACCCTACACTGATGGGGTGTTGTCGGCGCCGGTCGCAGCTGCGCCTCGGCGTCACTCCGGAACCGTCGCGAGACGGCCAACGATCATGCCATTCAAGGCGTCTTCATGATCGTTAAAAGCCGGTGCGCGAGGCACCGGCTGACATCTTGAGCTCTAGTCGGCTGCGACATTGGGTCGCAGCCGGTAGCGTGGCGGTATGATAACAAGCCCAGCGCTACGATTTAAGTCGTAGATACCGCCTTTGACGATCAGGTCGCGTTGGACAACAGCATTTCGCGAATCTTGCCGATCGCCCGAGTCGGGTTCAGACCCTTCGGGCAGACGGCGACGCAGTTCATGATGCCGCGGCAACGGAACAGGCTGAACGGGTCTTCCAGCTCGGCCAGCCGCGCCTGGGTGGCGTTGTCACGCGAGTCCGCCAGGAAGCGGTAGGCCTGCAGCAGGCCGGCCGGGCCCACGAACTTGTCCGGGTTCCACCAGAAAGACGGGCAAGAGGTCGAGCAGCAGGCACACAGGATACACTCGTAGAGCCCGTCCAGCTTGTCACGCTCCTCCGGCGACTGCAGCCGCTCGATGGCCGGCGCCGCGGTATCGTTCTGCAAGTACGGCTGCATGCGCTCGTACTGCTTGTAGAACAGTCCCATGTCGACCACCAGGTCGCGCATCACCGGGAGCCCCGGCAGCGGACGCAGCACCAGCTTGTTGTCCTTGACCACGTCCGACAGCGGCGTGATGCAGGCCAGCCCGTTGGTGCCGTTCATGTTCATGCCATCGGAGCCGCACACGCCCTCGCGACAGCTGCGACGGAAAGCCAGCGAGCTATCCTGATCCTTGATCATGGTCAGGATATTGAGAACCATCAGATCGCGCCCCTGGGTATCGATCTGGAACTCCTGCATATAGGGAGCGGAGTCGGTTTCAGGGTTGTAGCGGTAAACGGAAACCTGCAGATTGGACATCGTGACAACCCCCTTAGTAGGTACGGACTTTCGGCTCGAAAGTATCGACCGTCTTCGGCGTGAAATTGACATCACGCTTGGTCACGGTCTTGTCGCCCGGATGGAAGAGCGAGTGCTTGAGCCAGTTGACATCGTCGCGATCCGGGTAGTCGTAGCGCGAGTGAGCGCCGCGACTCTCCTTGCGATCGAGCGCCGCGATCGCGGTAGCCTCGGCCACTTCCAGCAGGTTATCGAGCTCCAGGGCTTCGACCCGGGCCGTGTTGAAGACATCGGACTTGTCGCCCAGATGGGCCTGTCCGATGCGCTCGCGCAGTTCCGCCAGCTTCTTGACGCCTTCCTGCATGTTGTCTTCCTGCCGAAAGACCCCGAAGGCATTCTGCATGGTGTTCTGCAGCTCGGCCTTGAGTTCGGGCACGGACTCGCCACCGCTGGACTCGTTCCAGCGCGCCAGCCGGCTGGTAGCACGCTCGATGTCCGACGCCGAGGCGTCGAGGTACTCGATACCCTCGCTGAGCGCCTTGTCGATATAGATCCCGGCGGCGCGACCGAATACCACCAGGTCGAGCAGCGAGTTGCCGCCCAGGCGGTTGGCGCCGTGCACCGAGACACAGGCCGCCTCGCCGCAGGCGAACAGACCGTTGACGATCTGGTCGTTGCCATCGCCATCCTGAGTGATGGCCTGGCCGTGCACGTTGGTCGGAATCCCGCCCATCATGTAGTGACAGGTCGGCGTGACCGGGATCGGCTCCTTGACCGGATCCACGTGGGCGAAGGTCTTGGAGAGCTCGACGATACCCGGCAGGCGCTTCATCAGCACCTCTTCGCCCAGGTGATCGAGCTTCAGCATGACGTGGTCGCCATTTTCGCCGCAGCCGCGCCCTTCCAGCACCTCCATGACCATGGAGCGGGCGACCACGTCGCGGCCAGCCAGATCCTTGGCGTTGGGCGCGTAGCGTTCCATGAAACGCTCACCGTCCTTGTTGATCAGGTAGCCGCCCTCGCCGCGACAGCCTTCCGTCACCAGCGTACCGGCGCCGTAGATGCCGGTCGGATGGAACTGCCACATCTCCATGTCCTGCATCGGGAACCCGGCGCGCAGCGCCATGCCGATGCCATCGCCGGTGTTGATCAGGGCGTTGGTGGTGGAGGCGTAGATACGGCCCGCACCGCCGGTGGCCAGCACAGTGGCCTTGGACTTGACGTGCACGATCTCGCCGGTCTCGATGCACAGCGCGATGCAGCCGACCACGTCGCCATTGGCATTCTTGACCAGATCGATGGCGTACCACTCGTCGAGGAAGACCGTGTTGTTCTTCAGGTTGTTCTGGTAGAGCGTGTGCAGCAGCGCGTGTCCGGTACGGTCGGCCGCGGCGCAGGTGCGTGCGGCCTGGCCGCCCTTGCCGAAGTCCTTGGATTGACCGCCGAATGGGCGCTGGTAGATGCGTCCATTGTCGAAGCGCGAGAAAGGCAGCCCCATATGCTCGAGTTCGAATACCGCCTTCGGCCCCTCCGAGCAGAGGTACTCGGCAGCGTCCTGGTCGGCGATATAGTCGCCGCCCTTGACGGTGTCGTACATGTGCCAGCGCCAGTCGTCATTGGGGTCGGCGGAAGCGATGGCACAGGTGATGCCACCCTGCGCGGAAACGGTGTGCGACCGCGTCGGGAAAACTTTGGAAAGTACCGCTGTCTTCTTGCCGGATTTGGCCAGCTCGAGCGCCGCCCTCAGGCCGGAACCGCCACCGCCGATGATGATGGCGTCAAAAGTCAGGTTACGCATGGTTGACATGGATCAGGCTCCCCAGAGGACTTGAACGCCCCACACCAGAAAAACGAAGATGGCAAGAATCACGACGGCCTGGAAGGCGAAGCGAACACCGGTGTGCTTGAGATAGTCGGTGGAGACCGTCCACAGACCTACCCAGGCGTGAGCGGCCATGGATATGAAGGCCAGCAAGGAGAAGATGCGCATCCAGGTCTGGGAGAACAGGCCGCTCCAGGTAACGTAATCCAGGTTCGGATGAAACAGCAGGTAGGCCACGACGAACAGCGCATAGAGCGCCAGCACCACCGCGGAAACCCGCTGGATCAGCCAGTCGGACAAGCCACTGCGGCCCAGATTCGTGATATTGGTTACCATACCCAGACTCCTGCCAGAACCACCAGAACGGCACTGATCACGACAGTGATCTGCGCCTTGCGATTGCCACCCTCGAGATCGACACCGTAGCCGGTATCCATCAGCAGGTGCTTGATCCCCGCGACAAAGTGGAAGCCAAGTGCCGACAGCAGGCCCCAGGCAATCAGCTTCACCAGCACATTGTGCGCCAACGCGTTACGCACCGATTCGAAGCCCTCGGGAGAGGAGAGCGAAGCATCCAGCGCCCAGAAGCCGAAAATCAGCCCGACGAAAAGGATGACGCCGGTGATGCGATGTGCGATAGAGGTAAGTGCGGGAAGTGGAAAGTGGATGGTGGACAGGTCGAGGTTTACTGGACGTTTGCTATTCACGGCTCTTAAACACTCTCTTAACCCAAACGGGTCGTGCCCGTTCAGGGCGGTGGTTTTTAGAAGCTGGACACGGTCGCAAGATGCAGTTCCGATGCGGCCCCAACCGGCTGACGATGCCATATCGTGCGGTTGCAGATTATAGGGTTTGGGTAACGGTATGACAAATCATCACACCGGCCGCTCATGGGAAAAATCTCCGTCCACCCCCGTCGCCAGCGACTTGCGGGTTGTCGACAGTCGAACGAAATTTCTTTTGCCGCTGTCGGCTCGCCCCCATCGATGGGTATGATGGCGACTCGGCCCGAGCATCCCCGGTGCCATTCCTTGCCCTGGCACTCCGCCACCTCTTCTACAATCCGGGACAAACGCCGCAACCACGGTGTCAACGCGACCTAGGCGAATTGACAAACCCCTGCGGAAATCTATAGTGGGCAAACTCTTTTTTTCGCCTGCAGGCAGTAAAGACAAAGGCTTATGTCACGATAAAGGAGGCCTACATGGCTGACAGAAAAGCGAAACTATCGGTCGATGGTGTCGACAACACCATCGAATTGCCGGTATACCCCGGCACCGTCGGCCCCGATGTCATCGACGTCCGCAGCCTGACCGCAGAAGGCCTGTTCACCTACGATCCTGGCTTCGTCGCTACCGCCTCGTGCGAGTCCGGCATCACCTATATCGACGGTGCCGCCGGTACACTGCTCCATCGCGGGTACCCGATCGAGCAACTGGCCGAGAACTCCAACTACGTCGAACTTTGCTACCTTCTGATGTTCGGTGAGCTTCCCTCTTCGAAGGAGTACGAGAAGTTCAGGGATACCATCGGTCGTCACACCATGGTTCACGAGCAGATCGTCAACTTCTACAAGGGGTTTCGCCGCGACGCACACCCCATGGCCGTTCTCTGCGGCGTCGTCGGCGGGCTCGCTGCCTTCTACCACGACAACCTCGACATCACTCAGGCCGACCAGCGTCACGTCAGCGCCATACGCCTGATCGCCAAGATGCCGACGCTGGCCGCGATGTGTCACAAGTACAACATCGGCCAGCCGTTCATGTATCCGCGCAACGACCTCAATTACTCCGAAAACTTCCTGCACATGATGTTCGGCAATCCGTGCGAGCACTACGAGGTCAACCCGGTCATCGCCAAGGCGATGGATCGCATCTTCATGCTGCACGCCGATCATGAGCAGAATGCCTCGACTTCCACCGTGCGCCTGGCCGGCTCCACCGGCGCCAACCCCTTCGCCTGCATCAGCGCCGGCATCGCCGCACTCTGGGGGCCGGCGCATGGCGGCGCCAACGAGGCGGTACTGGCGATGCTGGACGAGATTGGCGACGACTCGGAAGAGAACATCCAGCGCTTCATCGACAAGGCCAAGGACAAGGACGACCCGTTCAAGCTGATGGGCTTCGGCCATCGGGTCTACCGCAACTTCGACCCCCGCGCCAAGGTGATGAAGGAGACCTGCGACGAGGTCCTCGGAGAGCTGGGAATCGGCGACGACGCACAACTGCAGATCGCCAAGCGCCTGGAACAGATCGCGCTGGAGGACGAATATTTCATCGAGCGCAAGCTCTATCCCAACGTCGATTTCTACTCCGGGATCATCCTCAAGGCCATCGGTATTCCCACCAACATGTTCACGGTGATCTTTGCCATGGCACGCACGGTTGGCTGGATCTCCCACTGGAACGAGATGATCACCAACGGCTACCGGATCAGCCGCCCCCGCCAGCTCTATACCGGCTACGACAAGCGGGATTATCCGACGAAGTAGAACTGCAGCGCACTAGCAATACACCCCGATGCCGCCGGAATGACCGGCGGCTTTTTCATGTCCGCCCCACGGACGGCGAAGATTTCCACACTTCCTGTGGATAAGCCTGTTAAAAACCCCTCGATAATGTCACCAAACCGCCTCCAGAAGCGCCCTGCCAACAGATTGCTTAATTTTTAACCACAACTAAGCCATTGATTTTAATAGGTAAAATTTTCATTTGCCTATTTTCAGTAAGTTAGCGGCGTCAAGGGGGCGCGAATCGCCACGGTGGAAAAGCCGGCAGAATGTCAAGCCTGGAGGGATCGATATCGATCAGTTATCAACAGCCGCAGAAACCCGTGAAGCTGGATATCGGTAAGAGAAACAGAGAAGGAAGAAGTGGCGTCCCATAGGGGGTTCGAACCCCTGTTACCGCCGTGAAAGGGCGGTGTCCTGGACCACTAGACGAATGGGACGCTGAAGACGACGCGAAGGTCGGTTCTTGTGGTGGAGCCTAGCGGGATCGAACCGCTGACCTCAACACTGCCAGTGTTGCGCTCTCCCAGCTGAGCTAAGGCCCCGTTCCAAGAACGGGGCGAAATATACGGCCATCCCACTGATAAGTCAACGCTTTACACAGAAAAAATCGAACTGCCCTGACATGGCCGGTATCGAGTCACAGCTCGCGATACTGCTTCTCAAGACGCTTGGCCTGTTTCTTGGAAACACCGCCGAGCACCTCGATCGCATGGCGAAGGCGCGCCCGCGTGACGTCCGAGCCCAGAATCGCCATGGCATCGAGTACCGATGTCGAGTGGGAACTTCCCGTCACCGCGATGAACACGGGCGCCAGGAAAGCCTTCATCTTCAGCTCGAAGTGCTCCGCCAGCAGCTTGACCTGCTCCAGCAGCGCCCCCTTCTCCCAGCTCGTAAGGGTCTCGAGCCGCCATACCAGGAACTGCAGCAGCGTCACCAGCGTCTCACGTTCGAGATCGACGCCGTCGAAGCTCCGCTCGTCGATCTCGGGCAGGCCAGCGAAGAAATGGCCCGCCAGCGGCATCGCATCGGAGAGCGTGGTGATCCGCGGGCGAATCTGGGGCAGGATCTGGCCGACGTACGCCTCGTTGAACGCCCACTCGCGCAACGCTCCCAGGAGCGCCGCATCGTCAAGGTCCTCGCGGATATAGACGCCGTTGAGCCAGCTCAATTTGTCGAGATCGAAAACCGGGCCACCCAGCGAGACCCGCTGAAGGTCGAAGTGAGCCATCATCTCGTCGAGACTGAACTTCTCGCGCTCGTCCGGCATCGACCATCCCATCCGCCCGAGATAGTTGGTGACCGCCTGCGGCAGGAACCCCATCCGACGATAGTAGTTGATCGAGGTCGGATTCTTGCGCTTGGACAACTTCGACTTGTCCGGATTGCGCAGCAAGGGCATGTGGCACAGCTCCGGCATCGGCCAGCCGAAATACTCGTACAGCAATTGATGCTTGGGTGCGGAGTTGATCCACTCCTCGCCCCGGAGGACGTGGGTGATCCCCATCAGATGGTCGTCGACCACGTTGGCCAGATGGTAGGTCGGCATACCATCCGACTTCATGAGAATCTGTGCGTCGACTTGCGCCCAATCGACCTCTATCTGCCCACGAAGCATGTCCTGGACGACACAGACACCTTCGGAAGGCACCTGCAGTCGAATGACGTAGGGATAACCGGCCGCTTCCCGCCTGCGCTGTTCGTCGGGATCCAGCGCCAGGTCGTGAGGCTTCAGCGCCAGATGCAGTCCCGCCGCCCTTCGCTCTTCCCGCAGCGCATCCAGCTCTTCGCTGGTGCGGTAGCACTTGAAGGCGTGCCCGCCCTCGAGCAGCCGTTCGGCGTGCTGAGCGTAGATGGAACCCCGTTCACTTTGTCGATAAGGGCCGTGAGGCCCTCCGATATCCGGGCCTTCGTCCCAGTCCAGCCCCAGCCAGCGCAGCGAGTCGAGAATCATTTTCTCCGACTCGGCCGTGGAGCGCTGGCGATCGGTATCTTCGATCCGCAGAATGAACTGCCCGCCATGCAGGCGAGCGAAGCAGAGATTGAAGAGGGCGATGTAAGCTGTCCCGACATGGGGGTCGCCAGTCGGTGAAGGCGCGATGCGCGTGCGTACCGTCATGAATTCCATTCCGTTGATGAACGAGCGCTGTAATTGTACGCCTTCCCGAGGGGAGGCTGCAGCGCTGGCTATCCCTCCCAGTCGTTGTGGATAGGTGCGGAAGGGGGCATCGGGAGGCCTGGATACGTTGGGGCCATGAACTGATACCTTGACGATTCCCTGCTTCGAGCCAACGCTTGGACCGAAAAAATTAGACAAACATATGACAACAAGCTCGCAACCCGAAACATACTTCGGTAATGAGTGGATATCCTCACAGCACCAATACGCAGGCGAGATTCATGGATGGACGGGTTAGGACCACGAATCAAACAACTCCGCCTTCAGGCAGGAATGAGCAAGGCTGCACTGGCAAGACGGGTGGGCGTCTCCGACGTCACGATCTCCTACTGGGAGTCAGGCACCATCAAGCAGATCGGCCATGAGCGCCTCGTGGCGCTCACCTCGGCACTGAGCTGTTCGATCAAGCAGCTCCTCGACGACGATGTCCTCAATGCGATGGCGGTCGACTCGCAGATGTCGAGCCAGGCCGTCCTGAGCCTCCATTCGCACCTGGCGGCGCCCTGGGAGCAGCAGAAGACGGAGCCGGACGCGATGTCCACGCTGCAGCTACTGACCCAGGATTGTCATCTGGTGACGCCGGCTGAAAACGAATCGTTCGATTTTCTGTTCGAGGGGGATCTGGCCGCTGTCCTGCCGTGTGACAAGTTTCAGCAGGACGGCCTCTATCTGCTCGAGCGGGAGGGGATGCTGCAGATTCAATATCTCGAGCATCTGGCGTCCGGCAGAATGCGTGTCAGCGGAGAGCAGCTTCATGGGGTGACCGTGGAGAGCGTCCGTCATCCGCCGTTTCGCATCGTCGGCTACATCAGGGCACGCTGGAGCCGTCAATGACAGCCGGCCCCGTCGCGAAAAATGGTCGGCCGCTCGACGGCCGAACGAATGAAGTGCCAGCCACCCGGCATGAAGAAAACGATTCGGCGACGCAAGCGATCGGGCGAACTCCCCAACGGATCGATACACCGGCAGCGCTCGACGTTCGGTGCGCGTCGGCGCTGCGCCCGGCGGGCCCCGGACTCTAAGGCACTGCCCGATCTTGCATTTCCCGTGCTCGACTATACAGTTGGTGTCAGACTATAGTCGAACCCATTTTGCGTTGCGGGCTTTACGGGCACAGAGCCGAGTAAGCGCCTCGAGCCATGGTTAAGGAGAAGAGCCGATGGAAATGTTTACGGTCAAGCAATCCGAAAGTTCATTGATGGCGTGCTGTCGCGCTTGTGGCCATGAGCAGCCGCTACCGACGACAACCACTGACGCCGAAGAGCAGAAGGCGGTCAGCATCAAGTGCGAACGCTGCCCCAGCGAAGACGCATATGTTTCAGTTCCTGCCCCGTCAGCCGCGGTTACCGAGCTCGCTTGACCCTCGCACACCGATCTCGATGGGCCTGACCCAACCGGGTCAGGCCCCTGCCCAACGCCTCGATTCCACTCGACCCCGCCGAACTCAACCGTACCGCTGCTGCTGACGGTAGGCGAAGAAGAACACGACCAGCCCCACTGCCGCCGCCGCCGCCCCGACGTAGCCGGTCGCGGTCCATCCCAGCCCGGCGCCGATGGCTATGCCGCCGAGCCACGGCCCCAGCGCGTTGGCCACATTGAAAGCGGCGTGATTGGAAGCGGCAGCCAGGGTCTGGGCATCCGCCGCCACATCCATCAGCCGTGTCTGCAGTGCCGGGGACAGCGAGACCATGGTCCCGACCGCCACGCAAATCAGCAGAATCGACCATAGCGACTGCGCCGCCAGCGGAAAGAGCAGCAGGATGGCAATGCACCAGACCAGCAACCAGCCCACCCCCTTGAGCTGCATGCGATCGTAGAGTTTTCCGCCGACGATATTACCGATAATGGCGCCTGCGCCGAATGCCGCCTGGGCCACGGGTATCCAGTACGGCGACACCTGCGTCACGTTGACGAGGACCGGAGCCAGGTAGGCGAAGACACAGAACATACCGGCGAAGCCGATCGCGCCGACCCCTAGCGTCAACCAGACCTGAGAACGCTTGAGCGCGGTGAGCTCCTGCATCGGGCTATTGCGCTTCTCTTGTCGGTTCAACGGTAGATAGATGAACACCAGAACGACCGCCAAGACAGCAATGCCACCGACCATGGCAAAGGCCAGGCGCCAACTCATCATCTGACTCAGCCAGGTGGCGAGGGGGTTGCCTATCAGCATGGCGATGGTCAGTCCGGACATGACCCGGCTCACCGCCTGAGCCCGCTTGTGCGGGGGAACGAGCGAGGCCGCGACCAGGGAGGCGACGCCAAAATAGGCGCCGTGAGGCAGTCCGGAGATGAAGCGAAAGATCATCAAGGTGTGATAATCCGGCGCCAGGGCGCTGGCGATATTGCCCAGCGCAAAAAAGGCCATCAGCATCAGCAGCAGATGACGCCGATAGAAGTGCGATCCCATGACGGCGATCAGTGGCGCCCCCACCACGACGCCTAGCGCGTAGGCGCTGATGACGTTACCCACTTGCGGCTCGGAGATGCTCAAAGCCCTGGCCACGTCCGGCATCAGACCCATGATGGTGAACTCGCCGACGCCAATGGCGAATCCTCCCACGGCCAGCGCTATTTCGATCAGCAACGCATACCGCCGGGAGGGCTTTGCTGTATCGGCCGAGTGAGCGTTAGCCACGGCCACCTCCTACTTTAGTCTAATAGAGTTGACTTGCGATTATTCACGCTAGCCGGCGCTATGGGAACCGTCGACTAACAATATTCTTGCAGATGGTCGGCAATGCTCCTGCGGGCGGATCGGCAAGCTCGCTTCGGTCCCGGCCGGCGGGTGGATGGGCCCTAAAGCCCAGGGTTCGCCGCAGTGTCATGGCGTGTCAGGGAGCAGTCGTCGAACGACCGTATCAAACTATAACTTTAATAATAAAATAGAAGTATCTTAACTATACGACATGGCGAACTCCGGCCACCGAATCAGGCACTCTCCTGTCTGTCGCTCTTTTTCTTCCAAAGCGCCAGAGCAAGGGAAGAAGCCATGGCCATGACGCCGGAAGTCGTTGAAAAACGGCAGCTAAGGCGCTGCCTATAGATAGAATCACTACTCACGTCGGGCCATGCAGAATAGGAGGGCCCCTATACGAACTATGCATCTATCTAGAAACACGACTATGTTAATCTAATCATTGATACATCAAATCAGAAGCTAATCGCGTCATTTCATAACATTAACTAAATTCATGACAAAACCGATGGCATCCATAACTCATACTCATGTCGTTCAGGCGATGTCCCACTGGCTTGCCAGCAATGGCTATCGATGTGGGGCCAGCCGACTGGGCACGCGACCGGAAATCGATCTCGAAGCCACGTCCGTGTTTGGACAGAGGCGCCTGATCGTCGACTGCCGGGGCGAACTTGGCCTCGATGTCGGCCAGGACCCTTGGATGGAGATCACCCAAGCCTTCTTCTATCTCATCCAGGACAGCGAAATGCCGGACGAGACGGCCCAGGTATCGCTGGCACTCCCCGACACCTCCGATTTTCGCCGCCGGATGGCCGGGATGAAGGAGTTCTGCCTACGCCAGGGCGTCGCCGTGTTCTGGGTGGCCGAGAACGGCCAAGTCAGGCAGTGGGAGGCAGACACGCCTGCCGCTTCCGGCGCCAGAGCATTGCCCTGACGGGCGCGGATACCGGCTCCAGCACGAGTGAGTGCGCGGCCTCTCTCGCGTCGAGGAACTTTTTCATCGATAACGACTCATAACGATCAAGAGATACTGAATAGCAGTCGCTACAGGGATTCTCGAGCTTACTGTAATGATCGTTATCGCCGCGCTCAGCGCGGCGTTTTTTTATCCGGTAACAGTGATACCCGCGGTCGGCGTCGGGTCCACCGTCTCTCTCCATTACCGGGGCGAACGCCACCGAGATCGACCGGTACGGCATGAGCTCCCGTGACGTCCGAACGGCGCCATCTTTGCTCGAGTTCGGCTATCATCGACCTCCGCGCGATCGACATCTTGCCGGGTGTACCTTGCCAAGCGCCGTGTCAACGACATTTGGGCGCCGCCGCCAGCATGGTAAACTGCGACGACTGCCGCGCCCCGGAGCCTCCGCATGCCACTATTCTTCGTGGTCTTCCTCGTCTGCCTGCTGATCAGTCTGGCCACCGTGGCGGCGCTGATGCTATCGCGCACTCCCCGCTATCGAACCCAACCACAGGATCTTCTCGACCTGTTCGACGCGGTACTGGACAACCGCGCCAGTGAAGCACGCTGGCACACCTTGATCGGCTACCCGATCCGCCACGATGCCTATCTGGAAAACCTGCGCCGCCGGAGCCAGCACCTGATGGAAACGCACGGTCGCCCGTGGCAAGCGGCCCAGGGCGGATCGCTCTTCTCTCGCAAGGGTCGGGAAGAGCTGACGGCACTGCGCGACCACCTGGCGGCCCATCAGGCGCTTCACGGAAGTGAGTATCATGCCTGAACACGCCACGTCGCGACGAACACCATGACCGATACCATCCGGCTGACACCGCTGGACAACGCCATCCAGCACCACCACCACGACTATCACCAGCTCGTGATCGGGCTGTCCGGTTACGCGGAATTCGAGATCGCCGGTCAGGGAGGTGTCGTCGCGCCACTCTCGGGCTGTCTCGTGCCAGCCAATATCGAACACTATTACGAGGGCATCGGGGATAACCGCCAGTTGATCATCGACTTGCCGGACGATGCCTCTGCCCTGACCGGGATGAATCGGCGATCGAGAGCCCTGTTCGATCGCCCGGGGTACTTTGCTCTCGATGAATCGCTACAGCACTACCTGCAGTTTCTGATCAACGAGATGGGTCAAGCCAGTCACGCACCCGGGGATCTGCTGGTCGCCACCCTGCTCAGTTCACTGCACGCCCGCCTGAACGCGCCGCTCCGCTCTCCCTCGCTGGCCAAGCGAGCCAGTCGAGCACTCGACGTCCAGCGGCTCGAGCAGTTCGTTCTCGAACGGCTGGACCGGCGCCTGAGCGTCTCCGACCTGGCCCGCCTGGTCTGTCTGAGCGAAGCGCACTTCGCCGAACGATTTCGCGAACAGACTGGCATCACTCCCTATCAGTTCGTGATGCGGCTGCGTTTGAATCGGGCTCGTGAATTGACCACGTTGACCGACATGCCGCTGGCAAATATCGCGGAACGCACAGGGTTCGCCAACCAGAGCGCCCTGAGCAACGCCTTCCGGCGCCGCTATGGCCATCCGCCCATGCAGCTGAGACGCCCCTCTCGTTAGCGCGACAAGCCGGCCTTTTTCGCAAATACCCCCGGATAATTGGCAAGTACCGCCCACCTGTTTCACGATAGAGTCAGCCACCACGCCTATCCCTTGGCGCAGTTCACCGTACGCTTCCGGCAAGCGGCCATCACCGCCGATGCCGATTATCACGGGGTTAAACAATGCTAAAAGCCGACCAAATGCTGGATGCCGCTACCTGGCAGACTTCGCTGGAGACGCTGTTCGCCAGGATCAGCGACCACTATGTGGTTGACGAGGACGCCTACCTCGAGCAGCTGTGCGCCATGCTGGACGCCGACGAAGCGGATTTCGCACGCATCGGCGACAAGACGGCGCAACTGGTCCGCGATGTCCGCACCATGGACACCGCCGTCGACTCCATCGACGAACTGCTCCAGCAGTACAGTCTCGATACCCAGGAAGGCGTGCTGCTGATGTGTCTGGCGGAGGCGCTTTTACGTATTCCCGACAAAGCCACCGCTGATGCCTTAATCGAGGACAAGCTGGGCGTCGCCGACTGGAAGCGCTACCTAGGACAGAGCGAGTCGTGGTTCGTCAATGCCTCCACCTGGGGTCTGCTGATGACGGGCAACGTCATCCAGCTGGACAAGCCAAGAGAGGGCAAGCCGGCCAATTTCATCAACCGCATGGTCAATCGCATGGGCGAGCCGGTGATTCGCAGCGCCATGTATCAGGCGATGAAGATCATGGGCCAGCAGTTCGTGCTGGGCCGCACCATCGATGAAGCCTTGAAGCGCTCCAAGCCGCTGTTCAACAAGGGCTACACCTACTCCTACGACATGCTGGGCGAAGCGGCCCGCACCCGTCAGGATGCCAAGCGCTATTTCGACGACTACGCCTCGGCAATCCGCCAGGTCGGTGAAACCAGCCTCAAGCTGGACGCCAGCACGCCGGCCCCGTCTGTCTCGATCAAGCTCTCCGCACTGCATCCACGCTACGAGTTCGGTCGCCGCAGCCAGGTGCTCGAGGAACTGGTCGGCACCGTCAAGCAGTTGGTGGAGCTGGCTCGGGAGCGCCATGTGGCGCTGACCGTCGACGCCGAGGAGGTGGACCGTCTCGAACTCTCGCTGGAGGTCTTCCGCGCGGTTTTCGAAAGCGATGTCTGTCGCGGCTGGGGCCACTTCGGCCTGGTGGTTCAGGCTTACGCCAAGCGCTGCCTGCCGGTACTGCACTATATCAATCGCCTGGCCGATCAGCAGGGCGACGAGATCCCCCTGCGGCTGGTCAAGGGCGCCTATTGGGATACCGAGATCAAGGAGTCGCAGAAGCTCGGCGTCGATGGCTACCCGGTCTATACCCGCAAGGCTTGCACGGATGTGGCGTATCTCGCCTGCGCCCGGTTCCTGCTCTCCGACAATACCCGCGGCCGCATTTTCCCCCAGTTCGCGACGCACAACGCTCACACCATCACGAGTATTCTCGAGCTGGCCAACGACGCCGATCGCGCCTTCGAGTTCCAGCGACTGCATGGCATGGGCGAAGCGCTCTATGACGCGGCGCTCAAGCGCGCCCCGCAAGGCACCTACTGCCGCATCTACGCACCCGTCGGCGCACATAAGGACCTGCTACCGTACCTGGTCCGCCGGCTGCTGGAAAATGGCGCCAACTCGTCATTCGTCCACCAGTTGGTCGACCCACGGGTGGCGGTCGAGTCGCTATGCGTCCATCCGATCGCCACGCTCAAGCCCTACCCGACCTTCGCCAATCCCAAAATTCCGTTGCCGAAGGACATCTACGGTCCGGCACGCAAGAACTCCAAAGGCGTCAACTTGAACATCAACAGTCAATACCAGCCGCTCATCGACCGCATGGCGGAGTTCATGGACCGGGAATATCACGCCAAGCCGCTGCTTGGCATCGACATCGCCGACGACGACAGCCAGCGTCAGCCAGTCGCCAGCCCCTACGACCGCCGTCAGCCGGTGGGCAGCGTGCAGTGGGCGACACGCGAGCAGGCCCAACAGGCCGTCGATATTGCCTGGAAAGCCTTCCCCCGCTGGAGCGAGACGCCGGTCGACGAGCGCGCGGCCATTCTCGAGCGTCACGCCGACCTGATGGAGAACCATCTGCCGGAATTGATGACGCTCTGTTCCCGCGAGGGCGGCAAGCTGCTCACCGATGGCGTCGACGAGATTCGCGAGGCGGTGGATTTCTGCCGCTATTATGCCGCCCGCGCCCGCGAACTGTTCGCCGAGCCGACCCTCCTGCCGGGGCCGACCGGTGAATCCAACGAGCTGATGATGAGCGGCAAGGGCGTGTTCGCCGCCATCAGCCCCTGGAACTTCCCGGTGGCGATCTTCACCGGGCAGCTGGTGGCGGCCGCCGTGGCCGGCAACAGCGTGCTGGCCAAACCCGCGGAGCAGACCTCGCTGGTCGCCAACCGCGTGATCGAGCTGCTGTTCGAGGCCGGCATGCCGCGTGACGTGGTCCAGCTGCTGCCGGGCGACGGCCTCACCGTGGGCAGCGTGCTGAGCAGCGACCCGCGGATTACGGGCGTGGTCTTCACCGGCTCCACCGACACCGCGCAGATCATCAACCGGGCACTGGCCGCAAGAGAGAACGCCGCCCTGCCTACGTTGATCGCCGAGACCGGCGGCATGAACGCGATGATCGTCGACTCCACCGCCCTGCCCGAGCAGGTCGTCGCGGATGTCGTCCACTCGGCGTTCCAGAGTGCCGGCCAGCGCTGTTCCGCCCTTCGCGTTCTCTACCTGCAGGAAGATATCGCCGATCGCGTCATCGAGATCCTGCGTGGGGCCATGGAAGAGCTGCGGATCGGTGATCCCCGCGATCTCGGCACCGACGTCGGCCCGGTCATCGACGAGGAGGCTCGCGAAGGACTGCTCGCCCATATCGAGAAGATGAAGGCCGAGGGCCGCTTGCTCGCCGAAGCCAAGCTCGATCCGGCACAGACCGGCAACGGCACCTTCGTGGCGCCCATGGCCTTCGCCATCGACGGCATCGAATCGATGCAAGCGGAGCAGTTCGGGCCGCTGTTGCACATCGCGCGCTATCGCGCCGACCAGCTGGAAGACGTCATCGACGCCATCAACGCCAAGGGCTACGGCCTGACGTTCGGCGTCCACAGCCGTAACGAAAGCTTCACTCAGCATGTCGCCAGCCGTATCCGTGTCGGCAACGTCTACGTCAATCGCGATATCATCGGCGCCGTCGTCGGGGTGCAGCCGTTCGGTGGCCAGGGCTTCTCCGGCACCGGTCCGAAAGCCGGAGGGCCGCACTACCTGTTGCGCTTCGCCACCGAGAAGACCCGCACCATCAACACGGCTGCGCTGGGCGGGAATGCGTCGCTGCTAGCGATGGGAGACGAGTGATCCCGCTCGTCGTCAACGACAACAAACTGAAGGAAGTTCTGCATGACCGAAAACAATATCAACAGGGGGCCAAAGCCCCCTCGCCAGCCATCCGCGGCGCGAGCCGTCGCCGCTCCGGGCCGCGTGAACACCCCAGGCCCGGCAGTATCCCGTCCGGGCCGGTGACATCTAATAACTAAGAGAAAGGAGACGTCCTCATGGCTATCGGTGTCTGGATAAGCCTCATCGCCTACTTCGTGCTCATGATCGCCATCGGCCTCTACGCCATGCGCACCTCCACCGCCACCTCCGAGGATTACATGCTGGGCGGAAGAACGCTCAGTCCTCAGGTCGCGGCGCTGTCGGCCGGCGCCTCGGACATGAGTGGCTGGTTACTATTGGGCCTGCCCGGGGCGATGTTCGTCTCCGGCCTGGGTTCGGCCTGGATCGGGATCGGCCTGTTCGTCGGCGCCTTCTTCAACTGGCTGCTGGTCGCGCCACGGCTGCGCGAGCAGACCGTTCACTACGGTAATGCCATCACCATTCCGGCGTTTCTGGCCAACCGCTTCCCGACCCGCGCGCTGTCGCTGCGCACGGTCTCGGCCATCGTCATCGTGGTGTTCTTCTCGGTCTACACCGCCTCGGGCCTGGTGGCCGGCGGCAAGCTGTTCGAGAGCGCCTTCTCCGGCGTCATCGACATCGGCGGGCTGAGCGACTATGCCACCGGGGTGATCCTCACCCTCGGGGTGGTGCTGGTCTATACCGTGGTCGGCGGTTTCCTGGCGGTGAGCATGACCGACTTCGTGCAGGGCTGCATCATGATGCTGGCGCTGGTGATCATGCCCGCGGTGGTGCTCTTCGGCGAGGGCGGCGGCGGATTCAGCCAGGCCCAGCAGACGCTCAATCAGGTGGACCCCACGCTGCTCTCCTGGACCGACGGGCTAACCATCATCGGCTGGCTCTCTGCGGTCACCTGGGGCCTGGGCTATTTCGGCCAGCCGCACATCATCGTGCGCTTCATGGCGATCCGCTCGGTCAAGGACGTGCCCACGGCACGTAACATCGGCATGAGCTGGATGCTCATCTCGCTGGTCGGCGCGATCTCGGTCGGTATCTTCGGCCGCGCCTATGCGATCCGCAACGGCCTCGAAGTGCAGGACCCGGAGACGATCTTCATCATCCTCTCCAACCTGCTGTTCCATCCGCTGATCACCGGCTTCCTCTACGCGGCGCTGCTGGCGGCGATCATGAGCACCATTTCCAGCCAGTTGCTGGTGGCCTCCTCGTCGCTCACCGAGGACTTCTACCGCCTGTTCCTGCGCAAGGAGGCGAGCGAGAAGGAGACCGTCACCATCGGCCGGCTGAGCGTGGTCGCGGTGGGCCTGGTGGCAGCGATCATCGCCTCCAATCCCGACTCCCAGGTGCTGGGCCTGGTCAGCAACGCCTGGGCTGGCTTCGGCGCCGCCTTCGGCCCACTGATCCTGCTCTCGCTGATGTGGTCGCGGACCAACGGCGCCGGCGCCATCGCCGGCATGGTGGTGGGTGCGCTGACGGTAATCGTGTGGATCGCGCTGGGCTTCAGCAACTCGTTCCTGGGCGGCCCCGGCGTCTACGAGATCATCCCCGGCTTCATCGCCTCCTTCCTCGCCATCGTGGTGGTGAGCCGCATGACCAGCGACGCCGGCGAGTATCGTCAGATCACGCGCTGAGCATGGCTCGACCGCCAAGATCAAGGGCTCCTGAGGGAGCCCTTTTTCGTGCCTGCCATCACACGGACAATCGCGATCGTGAGTAGCAACCCGAACCGCCAATCGGTCCCGGCATCGCCGTCGCCCGCGCCCAAGAATTACCGACTGTCAGTGGTGATGCTCGCGAAACGCCCACAGTCGTGAGCCGACGTAGGTAATCACTGGCACGGTAAGCGTGGCAATGCCGATGGCCCAGAATCCGGACACTCGGGTCGAAGCCAGCAGCATGGCGAGGACACCGTTATTGAGAACGAACCCCAGCAAGGCCAGGGTGAAGAAGCGCCTGGCCTTCCCCCGGCGCCGGAACGTCAAGCGTCGGTGGCCGATCAGCGATATCTGGAAGGCAACCAGAAAGCCGCACAGATTGACCAGGAACTCCGACAGCGCGGGCCACAGGGCGCTGAGGATGGCCGCAATCGTCAGGTGCGCAGCCGTCGCCACACCGCCCACCAGCCCGAACCGGGCAGCCGTCTTCGCCTCGCGCTTGAGCCGGCGCTTCACGAGCCGTCAGACCCGTGGTGGGCCCCACCGCCCTCACCGACCTGCTTCTCCCGGTCGATCAGACTATCCTCGGCGACCAGATAGAGCGGTCGCTGCTTGGTCTCGATGAAAAGGCGCCCGACGTACTCGCCCAGGATACCGACGGACAACAGCTGCATGCCGCCGAAAAACAGGATCGCGGTCATCAACGATGCGTAGCCGGGCAGATCATTGCCCACCACGATCACGCGCCCGACGAGGAGGAGAATATAAAGGAAAGCGAGCCCGGCAATGACGGCGCCGAAATACATCCAGATACGCAATGGCCAGGTAGAAAAGCTGACGAACCCGTCGATGGCGAAATTCCACAGCTTCCAGAAATTGAACTTGCTCTCCCCGCTCTCTCGCGCCGGCCGATCGTAGTAGACACCGATGGAGCGGTACCCCGGCCAGCTGAACAAGCCTTTCATGAACCGGTTGCGTTCGGGCAACCGCTTGATGGCTTCCACCACACGGCGATCCAGCAGCCGGAAATCCCCGGCATTGCTGGGGATGTGGGTTTCGGCCAGACGGTTGAAAAAGCGATAGAAAAGGCCAGCGGAGGCCCGCTTTGCCTGGGTATCCTCATCTCGGGAGCCACGAATGCCGTAAATCATGTCGTACCCTTCGTCCTGCCACAGCCGAATGAATTCCAGGATCACCGCCGGGGGATCCTGCAGATCGACATCCATTGGCACGACGGCATCTCCCCGGGCGTGATCCAGCCCGGCGGTCATGGCAGCTTCCTTGCCGAAATTCCGCGTCAAGGAGAGAACCCGAACCCTGGGATCCCGGGACGCACTCGTGCGGAGCCTCTCGAGCGTTGCGTCGGTGGAACCGTCGTCGACGAACAGTATCTCCAGTGCCGGCAGCCTGTCGCCCAGCTCTCGATCCACCGCCTGTAGAAACCGATCGATCGCCTCCTCCTCGTTCATGACCGGTACCACGATCGACAACATCCAATCCTTTCGGTGTCTCTCCACGGCGCTCTTCTCCTCGGTCGATGACGTCGGCCCACCTTGGGTTGGCGACGTCATCCGTCAGCGTCTAGGCTAATCCTAGCGGTAGAAAGGCGACTGCGCACAGACAGGCGTAAACGCTACCGAAGTGTAAAAAAACGCTGTTTCAAAATTTTACTGGACATAAAAAACACCGTTTCCTATCATAGCGACGTTGTCTCATAGAATGTGAAGGCCGGTAACACGGCTTCATGATGAAAGAAAGGGAGTACTTATCATGACCAAGACCAAACTGTTTTCCGCAATGGTAGTCGCCGGCGCTTGCGCATTCGGAACTCAAGCTGCATTCGCCTACGGCGCTGGCGATTTCTACGGCCGCCTGGGCGTAGCCAAGACAGACGTTGATACCGGCTATACCGGCGACAACGACAAGGGCGCCTACCTGGGCCTGGGTTACATGGTTCACGACAAGATCGGCGTCGAGCTGAGCTCCATGACCGAGACCAAGGTCCACGCTGAAGGCGGTACCTTCAAGCAGGTCCCGATCAATCTGATGGCACAGTACTACCCGCTGGGTGGTCTCGATTCTCGCGTCCAGCCGTATGCTGGCGTCGGTGTCAACTACACCACGTTCTCTGACGAGAGCGGTGTCGGTAGCGTCGACGACTCCTGGGGCGCAGCGGGCCAGCTGGGTGTCGATCTGAACGTGACCGACAACTTCGGCTTCAACGCCTTCGCTCAGTACACCGATGTCAGCGCCGACATCAGTGGCGGTCGCGACATCGATCTCGACCCGGTCACCGTCGGTGCCGGTGTCACCGCTCGCTTCTAAGCGAACGGCAGTCGCTATCGGAAACCGGGCCCAAGGGCCCGGTTTTTTTGTGCCTCGGATTCGGCCAGCGGGGCTCGACCGCGATCGGTCATGCCTGGGTGACGATAAGATCGACGTTGGCAAGCTCACGCACTACCGGATCTCTCGTCGAGGCCGGCTCGTCCTTGAGCCAGACCTCCATCGCCGGGGCGACGGCGCAAGTCGCGGGCAAGGTGGCACGGGCATCGACCAGCGCCTGGAGCCGCGCAATGAAGACGTAGCGCAACCATTGCGGCATCGACATGGTATCGACGCAAAATGGCTGCTGGCTCTCGAACGCCGACGGTTGGGGTTGCGATGCCTCCCACAGACCGACGTCCATCAGCGTCGATTCCAATTCACGCAAGGCGTGAGCCAATCTGTCGTGCGAGGTCATTGTTCCTCCTGAAACGGTGGGTGTGGAAACTGTTCCGGTTGCTCACAAAAAACCTGAAGGAGCCTGTGGATAAACTTGGGACACCTATCCCGACGCGGCGTAATGCATGTCTCGGCGCAGACTGATCAATTTTTGGCCAGGACCTATCCAGAGCCGGCGCGGCAAGTTACAGTGCGCGCCTCGATGGAGACGGCGACCCCCTATCATGCAAACGCTCAGCGATTTCTTCTCGGGCAGCGGCGCGGAGGTCGTGATATCGACCCTGGGCCGTCGCGTCACCCCTATGGAACAGGCCGCTTTCGCCGCATTCGAGCGGGAGCAGACGCCCTGGCCACTCCCCTGGAACGGCCGAGCCCAGGTCGCCTGTGCGTTGAGATGGCCCGAACTCGAAACGGACCCGGCCATCTGGTTCCTTTCTCTACCGCTGGATGAGCAGGGCCAACTGGTGCCCGCCCCTCGCGATGCGTTCCTCGACCGTCTGCTGCAGACCCTGAGCGCCCGCGCGGCATCCTCTAACGAGGATCTGGCGCCAGACAATCTGATGCAGGACAATCCGCTGGCCTTCGAACCAGAGCTACACCAGCGAGCGCTGCTGCACGCCCGCTTGTCTCGTCATTTCGGCCAGCCTCCCTCGGCTTTCTCTGACATGACACGCCGCTATCTCCTCGGCGATGAGTCGCTCGACTGGCAGATGCTGGGTCTCCAGGGATTGGCCGACCAGGTTGTCGCCAAGGACCCGGCGGTAATCGGGGCGCTGGTGGCAGGCCTCGATGCCATGCCGCGGGAGGTGATTCTAGCGCTTTGCTACCTGCTGGAACATGGTGACACCCCGGACGAGTTGCTGCCGAGACTGTGGAGCATGCTCGACAGCGCTCGCGAGAGACGGGATATCGAAGCCTTCTGCGCCCTGTTGAGAGCCCTGCTGGGTAGCGAGGACGCCAGGGTCGGGGAGTGGCTAGGCCGCATTCTCGATGACGACGCCCTGATGGCCGCCGACTGTCTTGCCGCCATTGCCGCCCGTGGCTGGCACCATCTCGAGCACGAGGCCCGCCTCGAACGGTTTCTGCAGCGCCTGGCCGAGAGTCAGGAGGTCGACTTTCGTCCCGTCGTGCGTGATTTGGCATTGATCCCTCGCCTGCGGCTGCCCATATTGATGATGCTACGTCAGGCACCGATGGACTCCTCCCTGGGCCGGCTCGTCAGACAACGGAACGCATGATTTCATGAAAGCAATGCCCTATCAGGTCCAGGCGATCATCGGCCGACGCGAGATGGTGACGCTCCCCGACCTGCAGATGACACTATGCTGCAAGGCGGACACCGGGGCCCGCACCTCGGCGCTGCATGCCGAACAGATCGAGCCCTACGAAGAGAGCGGACACCCATGGGTTCGGTTCATCACCCGCTCGAGCGGGCAGCCCATCGCGCATCATGAGTGCCAGCTGCCGCTGCACGACCGGCGGAGAGTCAGGAGTTCCAACGGGCAGCAGGAGTGGCGCTATGTCATCCGCACCCGCCTCCTCCTCGGTGGCCTGGATTTCCCCATCGAATTGACCTTGACCGATCGCAGCAACATGCGTCATCCCATGCTGCTCGGGAGACGCGCCATGCGACGGCTGCTGGTTGCCCCGGGCGCCGCGTTCCTTCACGGTGAACCCTGACATTTCTCTCGCCACCGCCCTCACACCACGGCTCGGAGCCTCTCGCGCATGCACATCGGCATCTTGTCACGCAATCGCAACCTATACTCGACGCGCCGCCTGATCGAGGCCGCCGAGCAGCGTGGCCACAGTGTCAGAGTCGTCGACACGCTGCGCTGCTACATGAATATCGCCTCGCACCGCCCCTCGATCCACTACAAGGGGGCGGAACTCGAGTCCTTCGACGCGATCGTGCCGCGCATCGGGGCATCGGTGACCTTCTACGGCTGCGCTGTACTGCGCCAGTTCGAAATGATGAGCACCTACGTACTCAACGACTCGGTCTCCATCACCCGGTCCCGCGACAAGCTGCGCTCACTGCAACTGCTGTCGCGCAAGGGCCTGGGGCTTCCGGTGACTGGCTTCGCCCACTCGCCCGACGACATTCCCGACCTGATCACCATGGCCAAGGGGGCGCCGCTGGTGATCAAGCTGCTGGAGGGAACCCAAGGCATCGGCGTGGTCCTGGCAGAAACCAATCAGGCAGCGGAATCCGTCATCCAGGCCTTCATGGGCATGAAGGCGAACATCATGGTGCAGGAGTACATCAAGGAGGCCAAGGGCGCCGACATTCGCTGCTTCGTCATCGGCGACAAAGTGGTGGCAGCGATGAAACGCCAGGCCGCCGATGGCGAATTTCGTTCCAATCTGCACCGTGGCGGCACCGCCAGCGTCATCCGCATCACCCCGGAAGAGCGTTCCACCGCCATTCGAGCGGCCAAGGCCATGGGATTGTCCGTGGCGGGTGTCGACCTGCTGCGCTCCAACCACGGCCCGGTGATCATGGAGGTGAACTCTTCGCCCGGATTGCAAGGTATCGAGACGGCGACCGGCAAGGATATCGCCGGCCTGATCATCGAGCATCTGGAGAAAAATGCCAGCACGCCACGCAAGGCGCCGCCGAAACCCAAGGGCTGAGCCAGAAGAAAAGGAACAAATAGCCGGAAACACTAAATTTTTCTGCCCCCAGGGGTAGCAAAACAGTGTTTCCGGCCGCACAATTTGTGTCACCTCAGGAGGTGGCCGCACATGTTTCTCGACAATCGCCAAGTGGCGATGGACAGCGTGCTCGAAGCGCTGGCCGACAGTCTCGACTATTTTCAGGACAATCTCGATCGCCTGCGTCCGGCGCTGCGTAATGCCCTGAAACCCCATTATGAGGAACGTGGGGCTGCCATGCATGAACTCCAGCAGCTGGTGCGGGAGCATCTCGACATCCTGCCACGGGATGCCGACGTCGAACGCGACGACTACCTCTGGCTCTGGAGCCGTATCAAGAGCTTCGTCGGCAACGATAGCGCCGTGCTGCTGGGAGAACTGCTCGAGCAGGAGCGAGTTCTGATGCAGGCGCTGGGCACGGCCTTCACCCATCCCCTGCCGGAAGCGCTCGAGCCGCCACTGGAGCGCTGCTGGAAGAATTGCCGGGCGCTGATTCGGGAAATCAACAAGCTTCAGCAACGCCAGCGCTGAGAGAGGACGGTCGGCGCCCCGCCGAGCTCATGACGATAGCCGGATCGGCTCGAGAGGCCCGAGGAAGTAAGGTTCGCGCCCCCAGAAATAGAGATCCCCGAACGTCGCCGCACGGGCCAGCCACTCTCGCAGCCGCAATCGCCACTCCCCCTTGATGCCGCCTTCGGGCACGGCGCATCCGGTCGCCTCGATGCCCAGTGCATCGGCGATGAATAGCGCGCGTGGTAGGTGCCAATCCTGCGAGATCAGCATCAAGCGGTCAGCGCCGAAGACCTCCTTGGCCCGAACGACGCTGTCGAAGGTACTGAAACCGGCATAGTCGAGAGTCATGTGGGTATCATCGACATTGCGACGCTTCAAGGAGCGCCACATGCTGATCGGCTCGTTGTAGTAGCGGGTACGGTTGTCGCCGGAGAGGAGCAGGTGCTGGACACGGTGCAACCGCAGCAGTTCCGCCGAGGTTTCCATTCTGGCCTGGTAGTAGGGATTGGAACCGCCCTGACGCAACCACTGCGAAGTGCCGAAGACCAGGCCGACGGGCTGCACCGTACACAGCGGCACCTCGTGCTCGATGCGCGCGTGGGTCTTCTGCAGTATCCAGAGGTTGATCACCACGATACCGACAGCCACCAGCGACAGGCTGGCCAGCAGCGCCTTGAACACGCCCTTCAGCAGCCGGAACATGGGGAAGAACAAGGTCGATTGACAGGAAGCGGCCACCGAGGACCTCTACCGGAAACCCGGTGGCGCATTGAAATGTCGATCAGCATATCGCGTTCGTTGCTCTGCCAGAAACCGGCTGTGCAAGCCGGGAACGTTCGTCAGGCTCCGTCTGTAAAGTCCCTAGAACATTCCCAGTTCAAGACGCGCCTCTTCGCTCATCATCTCACGGCTCCAAGGGGGATCGAAAACGATTTCCACGTGGACCTTGGAGAACTGCGGCGCGCCCAGAATCTTGCGGCGGGCGTCTTCGGCGATGACATCGCCCATCCCGCACCCCGGCGCGGTCAACGTCATGCGGATGGTCACCATGCACTCACCGGTCAAGAGGCGTTCGATGCGACAGCCGTAGACCAGCCCCAGGTCGACGATATTGACCGGTATCTCCGGGTCGAAGCAGGTCCGCAGTTGCGCCCAGACGAAAGCTTCCATCTCTTCCTCGCTCGCGCCCGGGTCCAGTGTGGGGCGTTCGAGGGCGTCGAGACCCAGCGAGTCGAGATCATGCCCTTCGATCAGATAGAGGCGGCCTTCGTAGCTGACGCTGACCGAACTGCCCTTGGCCTGCATCACCACGACCGTGCTGTCCTCGACCAGCGTGACCGTCTTGCCGAACGGAATCGAGATGGCATCGACATCACGCTGCAGCGGCATCTCCTGGCCCTTGTAGACCTGGCTTAACGGATCCATCGTCGCTCCTGAGAGAGTTGTCGACCCGAGCCGGCCGGGCGCCTGGACCGGCTCAACGCAGCATCCCCAGCACGCGCTGCAATGCCTCGACGAAGGCATCGACCTCTTCCGGGGTGTTGTAGACCGCCAGCGAGGCACGGCAGGTCGCCTCGACACCGAAGTGGTTCAATACCGGCTGGGCACAGTGGTGCCCGGTACGAATCGCCACGCCCAACTGGTCGATCAGCAGCCCGATATCCTGCGCATGTGCGCCGTCGACAACGAACGAGATCACGCTCGCCTTCTGCGGCGCCGTGCCGATGATCTTCAAGCCATCGATCCGTTCGAGCTTCTGCGTGGCGTGATCCAGCAGCCACTGCTCCCAGGCCGACAGGCGCTCGATACCGAGCGCGTTGACCCAGTCGAGGGCCGCGCCCATGGCGATCACGTCAGCCACCGACGGAGTGCCCGCCTCGAAGCGGTGGGGAACGGCGGCAAACTCGGTGCCACGCTCGAAGGAGACGCGTGAAATCATCTCCCCGCCCCCCTGCCAGGGGGGCATCGCCTCGAGAATGGAGGCCTTGCCATAGAGCGCGCCGGCACCCAACGGGCCATACACCTTGTGGCCGGAGAAGGCGTAGAAGTCGGCATCCAGAGCCTGCACGTCGACGGCTTGATGCGGCACCGCCTGAGCGCCGTCGACCAGAATCAAGGCGTCATGGGCGTGGGCGTCGCGCGCCATCTCGGCGATGGGATTGATCGTGCCCAGCGCGTTGGAGACATGGTTGACGCAGACCAGCCTGGTCCGCTCGCCCAGCAGCTCGCGATAGGCCTGCTGATCGAGCACGCCGCGCGCATCGACCGGGATGACCTTGATCACGATACCCAACTCGCGCTCGAGCAGCTGCCAGGGCACGATATTGGAGTGATGCTCCATCAGCGACACCACGACCTCGTCGCCGGCACGCAGATTGGCTCGTCCCCAGCTGTTGGCCACCAGATTGATCGCCTCGGTGGTCCCGCGGGTGAAGACGATCTCGCGCGGTTCGAAGGCGTTGAGGTGCCGCTGCACCGTCGCGCGAACGCCCTCGAAGGCGGCGGTCGCCTCGTCGGCCAGGGTATGCAGGCCGCGGTGGATATTGGCGTTGTAACGACGGTAGTAGTCGCCGAGGCTATCGATGACGGCCACCGGCGTCTGGCTGGTTGCCGCGTTATCGAGATAGATCAGGGGCTTGCCGTGAACTTCCCGCTCGAGTATCGGGAAGTCCCGGCGTACCGCCGCCAGGTCCAGCGTCAGATCGGTGATCGACGTCATGTCAGGCCTCCTGGACCGCCTCGGCGGTTTCGACCAGATCCGCCAGATTGAAGCGCTCCGGCAAGCGACCGGCAACGGCCCGCTCGACGCGCTCGGCAATGACGTTGAGTCGCACCTTGTCCATCACCTCGCCCACGAAGGCCAGGGTCAGCAGCGCCCGCGCCATCGGCTCGTCGATGCCACGACTGCGCAGGGCGTAGACGGCATCCTCGTCGAGCTGACCGGTCGTGGCGCCGTGAGAGCACTTGACGTCGTCGGCGTAGATCACCAGTTCCGGCTTGGTGTCGATCTCGGCGCGGTCGGATAGCAGCAGGTTGGCGTTGTTCTGATACGCCTCGATCTGCTGCGCATCCTTCTTGACGAAGACCTTGCCGTTGAACACGCCATGGGAACGATCATCGAGAACGCCCTTGTAGTTCTCGTTGGAGAACGTCCGTGGCGAGTTGTGATTGACCAGGGTGTGGTTGTCGACGTGCTGTCGCCCCTGGACGAAGAACAGTCCATTGTAGGCGGCTTCGGCACCCTCACCGTTGAGATCGGTCACCAGATCGGTGCGCACCAGCGCGCCGCCGAGATTCAGGTTGTAGGAGTTGAAGCGGCTGTCGCGACTCTGGTCGACATGGATGCTGGCCACGTGAAGATCCGTCAGCGCGGCTTCCTGCAGCTTGTAATGGTCGACGATGGCACCGCGATCGAGCAGCACCTCGGTCACCACATTGGTGAAGTTGGCCGCTTCGGCCTCACCCGAGTAGTGCTCGATGACCGTCGCTTCACTACGAGCTCCCGCCTCGATCAACACGCGGGGGTGACTCATCACCGCCTGCCCGTTGGCACGCGACAGCAGCAGCACGTAGATCGGCTTGTCGACCACCGCACCGGGGGCCAGGCGCACGACGACACCTTCGTCGGCAAAGGCGGTGTTCAACGCGGTGAAGGGAGAAAAATCGACGCCCGCCAGACGCCCCAGGGCGCCACCCACCGCTTCATGATTGGCAGAAAGGGCTCGCGAAAGCGGCTCGACCTGGACGCCATCGGGCAAGCCCTCGAGCTCGGAGAGCGCCTCGCTGAACACACCGTCGACCAGCACCAGCCGGTAGGCATCGATGTCCAGCCGCTGTGCCTCGAAGCGAGCCGCATCGAAACCGGCGTCGGTCGCCAGCGCGAAGTCGCCTTCGGCGATACGGCGCACGTCCGTATACTTCCACGCTTCGTCACGCCGGGTCGGAAAACCCATCGCCTCGAATCGCGCCGCGCCAGCCTGGCGCCTCGCCGCGACCCAACTCGGGTCGTCCGTGCGACGCAAGGTCAGACGCTCGAGAAAGCGTTCCGGTGCACTCATGCAGCAGACTCCTCCAGCACCCAATCGTAACCGCGGGCTTCGAGCTCCAGTGCCAGTTCCTTGTCGCCGCTCTTGACGATGCGACCGTCGACCAGGACATGAACGCGATCCGGCTCGATGTGGTTGAGCAGGCGCTGGTAGTGGGTCACCAGCAGGATGGCGCGATCGGCGCTGCGCAGCGAGTTGACGCCGCTGGCGACGACCTTCATGGCATCGATGTCGAGACCGGAATCGATCTCGTCGAGCATGGCCAGCTTCGGCTGCAGCACCAGCATCTGAAGGATTTCGTTGCGTTTCTTCTCACCGCCGGAGAAACCTTCGTTGACCGCACGCTGCAGGAAGCTCGGGTCCATCTTCATCTCGGCGCTCTTCTCGCGCACCAGTTTCATGAACTCCGGCGCCGGAATCTCGCCCTCGCCCCGGGCGGCGCGCTGCGCATTGAGCGCGGCCTTGAGCAGGTAGATGTTCTTGACCCCGGGGATCTCGATCGGGTACTGGAAGCCCAGCAACAGCCCGGCGCGAGCGCGCTCCTCGATCTCCATTTCGAAGATGTCCTGACCTTCGAACAGAATCGTACCCTGGGTGACTTCATAACCGTCCTTGCCGGCGATCACGGCCGACAGCGTCGACTTGCCGGCGCCGTTCGGCCCCATGATGGCGTGCACCTCACCGGCATTGATGGTCAGGTTGAGGCCGTTGAGGATCGCCTTGTCCTCGACCGTGACGTGAAGATCTTTGACTTCGAGCATGTGAAACCCTTGAAACGAGAGAGACCGCCGACGCAGCCTCCCGGATGAAATGATTTCGGCAATGGCGACGGATCAGCCCACCGAGCCTTCCAGCGTGACGTTGAGCAGTGCCTCGGCCTCGACCGCAAACTCCATCGGCAACTCCTGGAAGACGTCCTTGCAGAAGCCGTTGACGATCATGCTCACGGCATCTTCTTCGTCGATGCCCCGGGCACGGCAGTAGAACAGCTGATCGTCGGCAATCTTGGAGGTCGTGGCTTCATGCTCGACGGTCGCGGTGCTGTTGCCGATCTCCTGATAGGGGAAAGTGTGCGCACCACACTGGTCGCCGATCAGCAGCGAATCGCACTGGGTGTAGTTTCGCGCGCCCTTGGCCCGCGGCCCGATCTTGACCAGCCCGCGATAGGACTGATCGCTGCGACCGGCGGCGATCCCCTTGGCGACGATGGTCGAACGGGTGCCCTCACCGATATGGATCATCTTGGTGCCGGTGTCGGCCTGCTGGCGGCCGTTGGTCACCGCGACGGAGTAGAACTCGCCGATGCTCTCCTTGCCGCGCAGCATGCAGGAGGGGTATTTCCAGGTGATCGCCGAGCCCGTCTCGACCTGGGTCCAGCTGATCCGGGAGCGATCGCCGCGGCAGTCGCCGCGCTTGGTGACGAAGTTGTAGATGCCGCCCTTGCCATCCTCGTCGCCCGGATACCAGTTCTGGACCGTCGAATACTTGATGTAAGCGTCTTCCAGCGCCACCAGCTCGACCACGGCCGCGTGCAGCTGGTTCTCGTCGCGCATCGGCGCGGTACAGCCCTCGAGGTAGGAGACCTGCGCCTGCTTGTCGCAGACGATCAAGGTGCGCTCGAACTGGCCGGTATTGGCGGCGTTGATACGGAAGTAGGTAGAGAGCTCCATCGGGCATTTCACGCCTTCCGGCACATAGACGAAGGAGCCGTCGGTGAACACCGCGGAGTTGAGCGCGGCGAAGTAGTTGTCCGCCTGGGGCACCACGGTACCCAGATATTGACGGACCAGTTCCGGGTACTCGCGGATCGCCTCGGAAATGGAGCAGAAGATCACGCCCGCTTCGTGGAGCTTTTCCTTGAACGTCGTGGTGACGGAGACGGAGTCGAATACCGCATCCACCGCGACCCCCGCCAGCGCTGCCCGCTCATGCAGCGGGATCCCCAGCTTCTCGTAGGTCTCCAGCAGCTTGGGATCCACCTCGTCCAGGCTCTGCGGGCGATCTTCCGGCTTCTTGGGCGCGCTGAAGTAGGAGATCGCCTGATAGTCGATCGGCGGGTACTCCAGGTGTGCCCAGGAGGGAGGCGTCATCTTGAGCCACTGGTGATAAGCCTCGAGGCGCCACTCCAGCATCCACTGCGGCTCACCCTTTTTCTGGGATATGAAGGCGATCGTGCTTTCATCCAGGCCGGGCGGCACGGTATCGCTTTCGATGTCGGTCACGAATCCCTGCTTGTATTCGCGACGGACCAACTGCTCCATCTCTTCGCTAGCCATGGTCTTCTCTCCTCTCCACCGAGAGTCTTATGACGAAGGCACAATCCCGGGCCGGGCCAGAGGCAACGAATGTCGCCACCGCTGGGCCAGCCATCGCCGCACCTTCTTAATGTTCGCGCAACGCCCCACTTGCCGTGGGCAACGTCACGCTTTGAATGGGTAGCTGCACCGGCAGCTTGAGTGGACTGGATTGCGCGAGATGCGCCAGTGTCACCCCGTCGAGCAGCGTGCGGATCGCCTGCGACACGCGCTGCCAGTTGTCGGCGACGCCGCAGGAGTCGAGCAGCCCACACTCGCCGTCGGCGTGGCTGCATTCGGTCATGCCGATCGGCCCCTCGATCGCGGCGATGATATCACTGGCCGTGATATCCGCCGGAGAGCGGGACAACACGTAGCCGCCGTGCGAACCCCGACGGGACTCGAGCAGTCCACTCTTGGCCAGCATCTTGAGCGTCTTCCCCACCGTGGGATGCGGAAGCTTCACGCGCGCCGCCAACTCCGACGCGGTGTGGGCCTGATCCGGATCCCGCGCGATCTGCGCCATGATCACCGCCGCGTAGTCCGTCAATTTCGATAGTTTCAGCACGTCTCGATGCCCTCTCGATCCTGACAGCCGCCATATAGGACCATTTTAGTCCTCTTTACATACGCTGTGAACCCACAACGGACGGCGAAACCCTCGCCGCGACGCATCGGAGATAGCCCCCCTGTAAAACCAGCGCCATGCGCGTCCAGAAAACAGGACGCGGCGCCGGCTGGGGAAACTGCTGCAAAGGCCTCGCCTTGGCAGGCTCGCCGTTGGAGGATCACGGCTTCCGACCGTCGAGTGGTGACAACCATCCCGTGATGTCGGCGGGACGAGCGCGGAGGCCAAAACATGTCGTCAATTCACGCAACGACAAAATGACACAATAAACAAAAAAAAGACTCACTTCGTTCTTAAGGCAATGATTTGAAACATGATCTTACAAAAAGGGGTGTTTTGCTCGGTCTGCACGTCCCCGTGCTGCGACACCCGGCGTCCGCAACCGGCTACGCCCTGTGCAATACACCGACACAAATATCGCACTCTCGATTACATCAGAATTTCCTGAATTGGACCTAAGTAAGCCTTGCACCTACCGTTGTCCCGACTTTTCGGAAACGCTGTTTGTCATCGGCTGTAAACCGAGCGCTACCGTTTTAGGACCGTGATGACAGGGTCGTCGACCCTTGAGTCTGGACCCCGTAGCGACAGGTTGATGCCGTTGAAGGAGAACGCGTCGCGACACGAATCAGCAAGGAGAGCCATCGTGCGGATCACCATTTTTGGAACGGGATATGTCGGACTCGTCACCGGTACCTGCCTCGCCGAGGCCGGCCACGAAGTCATGTGCATGGACGTCGACAGCAACAAGATCAACGGCTTGATGAAAGGCATCGTGCCGATCTACGAACCGGGCCTGGAAGCCCTGGTCAAGCAGAACGTCGCCGAGGAGCGGTTGCTGTTCACCGCCGATCCGGCCGAGGCCGTCGGCTTCGGCACCCTGCAGTTCATCGCCGTAGGAACCCCGCCAGACGAGGATGGCAGCGCCGATCTCAAGTACGTCCTCAGCGTGGCCGACACCATTGCCGAGCACATGCAGGAGTACAAATTGGTCATCGACAAGTCCACGGTGCCGGTAGGCACGGCGGATCGCGTCTCCGAGGCCATTGCCCAGCGTCTCCACCAGCGTGACGTCGACATCCCATTCGATGTCTGCTCCAACCCGGAGTTCCTCAAGGAGGGCTCGGCCGTCGAGGACTTCTCCCAGGGCGCTCGCATCGTCATCGGTTGCGACTCGCCCCGCGTCGAACCGCTGATGCGTGAATGTTACGCCCCCTACAACCGGCGCCAGGAGAAGCTGATGTTCATGGACATCCGCAGCGCCGAGCTGACCAAGTACGCCGCCAACGCCATGCTGGCGACCAAGATCAGCTTCATGAACGAGATCTCGAATCTGGCCGAACGGCTCGGCGCCGACGTCGAGAACGTGCGTCGCGGCATCGGCAGCGACCCGCGCATCGGCTACAGCTTCATCTATCCCGGCTGCGGCTACGGCGGCTCCTGCTTCCCGAAAGACGTTCAGGCATTGGCGCGAACTGCCACCGATGTCGGTTACGAAGCTCAACTGCTCAACGCCGTCGAATCGGTCAACTATCGCCAGAAAGCGAGCCTGTTCACCAAGCTTTCCCAGGCCCTCGACGGCGATCTGGAGGGCAAGACCATCGCGGTGTGGGGCCTCGCCTTCAAGCCCAATACCGACGACATGCGCGAAGCGCCGAGCCGCGAGCTGATGGAAGCCGTCTGGGCCGCCGGCGGCAAGGTCCGGGCCTATGATCCGGAGGCGATGCAGGAGTGTCGACGCCTCTACGGCGAGCGCGACGACCTGGCGCTGGCAAAGCGCCGCGACGACACCCTGGAAGGCGCCGACGCGCTGGTCATCTGTACCGAATGGAAGGCCTTCCGCACGGTCGATTTCCGGCGCCTGCGCGAGCAGCTCACCACCCCGGCGATCATCGACGGGCGCAACCTGTTCAATCCGGAGAGCGTGCGCGCCGCGGGCCTGCTCTATTTCGCGGTTGGTCGTGCCGACTCGCTGCGCATCCCGCTCTCCGGCGGCGACGGCGCCTCGGCCCCGCTGTCCCGGATCGGGCAAGACGGTCCCAGCGTCGCCTATACGCTGTAACCCCCGGCCTCGTCGGCGGCAGGGCCGCCGACCTCCCCTTTCGATCACGATCTGCATCGGCGCCACCGCGTCGATCGCGGGAACGTCGTGTCTGCCCTCGAGACTCGGTGGTCACGCGCAAGGGACCGGGTCGCTCAATGACGCCGCAACGTCGCGTCATCGAGCGACCCCAGAAGAAGATTTCAGGGACATCCGATGAGCGACATCAACTACACCCGAGCCAGACCCAGCAGGGCGTCGGTGGCAACCGAATTCACGGTCATGCTGCTGCTCGCGACGCTGGTCCTGCTGCTGGTAACGCATCTGCCAGGCGAGGTCTTCCATCCCGGTTCGAAGAGCTTCATCTTCGCCGTGGGCCTGATCGGCGTCTGGCGTTACTCATGGTGGTTCGTCCAGGCGATCCGTTCGGTCTGGTACAACCGCCGCATGTTTCCCCGGCTACGAGCCCAGGCCGATGCCGTCGGTGCCACCGAGACACCGGACGCGCTCTACATCCTGTGCACGTCTTTCCGGATCGACACCAGAGTCACTTTCGCCGTCTACGACGCCCTGATTCGCGATGCCGCCGACTACGGCGTGCCGACCACGCTGTTCGCCGCGATCGCCGATCGCAGCGATGTCGACATCATCGATCAGGTGATGGAAGAACACGGCTGGCCGGGCAATATCAGCGTCCGCTACATGTTCCAGAAGGGCGATGGCAAACGCTCGGCCATGGCCGAGGTGCTACGTGCCATCTCGCGCTGCATGCCGACCCACCGTTCACTGCTGGTGAGCATGGACGGCGACATTCGCATCGAGCCGGGAACGCTGGCGCGCTCGCTGTCGTTCTTCCTGGCGAAAGAGGATCTGGGCGCGATCACCACCAACAACAACGCCGTGGTGATCGGAAACGACGCGACCAAGGAGTGGTACGACCTGCGCTACGCCCAGCGTCATCTGGTCATGAGCTCGACCTCCGTCTCGGAACGGCTGCTGGTACTGACGGGCCGCTACAGCGCCTTCCGCGCCGACCTGGCCACCCAGCCCGAGTTCATCGAACTGGTCGAGAACGACCATGTCGAGCACTGGCGTTTCGGTAACTTCAAGTTCCTCTCCGGCGACGACAAGTCGACCTGGTTCTGGCTGCTCAAGCATCGCTGGAAGATGCTCTATCTGCCGGATGTCACTGTCACCGGCTTCGAGGAACTGCCGGATCGCCGGCGCTTCTTCAAGTCGACGCTAGACCTGATGCGTCGCTGGTTCGGCAACATGCTGCGCACCAACGGCCGCGCGATCGCGCTCGGCCCCCGGCGAATGGGTTTCTACACCTGGTGGAGCCTCATCGATCAGCGGCTTTCGATGTGGACCACTCTGATCGGCCCGTGCATCGCCGTGCTGCTGACCCTGTTCGTACGCCCGTCGTTCATCTTCGCCTATCTGCTCTGGATCCTGATGACCCGCGGCATCACCAGCCTGGTGCTGGCATGGCAGCGTGGCCGCTGGAGCGCGCTGTGGGTGCCGATGCTCTACTACAACCAGCTCAGCGGCGCGATTCTCAAGACCTACGTCAGCTTTCGCTTCAATCGCCAGAAGTGGTCGCGTCAGGGCATTTCGGCCGGTGAGCCGGAGGACCCGAGTGCCGCGCGCCGCCAGCGCTTGGGCGGCCACCTCATCCACACGCTCTACTTTGGCGCGCTGATCTTCGTGCTGGCCGTCTTCGGCGGGATCATGGCACCGGCGGACCGGCTCTCGCTCGCGGCGATGGTCGGCACCCAGCCGGAGGCCACCGACCACGGCGCCAGCCACGACAATCGCTGGCTCGCGCTGACGTTGGCCGATGCCCCGCAGGATGGCAGCGTGCAGCTGCCGGCGGGTCACTTCCGGATCGATGCCGGCTTCAACGACCAGGTCGCCTCGCTGGACAAGATCCGAGGCGCCAGCCTTCAGGGTTACGGCGACCCCGATGATCCGACCACGCTGCAGGTCGCCGGCGATCTCGCCCCCCAGCTCACTGCAGACGGCACCACGCTCGCCGAGGCGGGCCGATTCCAGTGTGACGAACAGCGCCCCTGCCGACTCCGGGTCGGCGGACAGGAGGTCCGCCTGACGAAGTTGTCACTGGTGCTCGGCGAAGCCCACGAGAAAACACAACTGCTGGCCCGGAACAGCCAGTAGGTCAGGGACTCGACAAGGAGATTTCATCATGTCAGATCAACACAACGACACGGACCAGTTACGCCACGAGCGCCGTGACGAACGCCGCCACGTTCGGGTCGAGATGCCCTTCGACGTACGCCTGGGCGACGGCCATGTGGCCAAGGGCCACGATCTCTCGATGGGTGGTTTTTCGGCGGAGACCTCGATGCCGCTCGAGCGCCAGCGCGAGATTCCCGTGGCGCTGATGCTGACCGCCAGCGGCATCGAACTGGCCCTATCCGCCACGGCGCGTCCGCTGCGAGAAATCGGCGAAGGCCGTTCGCAGCTCATCGCCTTCGAGTTCACCCGGATGGAACCCCGTCAACGGGATATCCTGCGCCGGGTGATTCGGGCCCAGATGAGCGGCCGCCACGTCAGTCTCGATGGCCTGATCGATCCGCAGGACGCCCAGACGCCGCGCAAGCGCCGGAGCAACGTGGCGACGCCGGCCACCCGACCCAAGCGCCGGGTGCCGATGTTCCGCTACCTGGCCCTGCTGGTCGCCGCCGGCGTGCTGACGGCTGCCGTCGCCGCGACCGTCTATCGCAACGTTTTCCTGATCGAGCCGAGCTTCGCTGCGGTGACGGCGCCGCGCACCGACATCCTTGCCCCCGGCGCCGGCCAGTTGAAGGATCTCGATCTCAAGGCCGGTGACAAGGTCGAACGCGACCAGCCACTGATCGACGTCAACAACGCCGAGCTGCAGAACGACCTGCTGCTCTCTCAGGCTTCGTTCGACTACAACAAGCGCTTGATCGAGAACCTGCAGCAGAGCCTCGATGACGCGGGCAACAGCAAGGTCAGCGTGGCCACCTCCTCCAATCCCGCCAACGGCGAGCTGGGTTTTGAAACCCTGTCACCGGAAATTGCCAAGACCCGGGTCGAGCAGTTCGAGACGGCCCGGGACTACGAGAGCTCGCGTATCGACGCCTACAAGGCGCGGGTCGCGGCCAACACCATCTACAGCCCCTGCGACTGCGAGGTCGCCTGGGCGCTCAGCGCCGCCGGCGGTACCTATGTCAACGAGGGCGACCGCGTCATGACGCTGGTCAGTACCAGCAACAACGACGTGATGGTCGAGGCGCTGGTGCATATGGAGGACATCGGCGATATCGAGAACCACCAGAAGGCTTACATCGCCCTGCCCAACGCCTCGGAGCCGATTCCCGCTCGCGTGCGCAGCGTCGCCCTCGACGTCGAGCGTCAGCCGCGCGCCGGCTTCCCCGACTGGGTGCGTCAACAGCAAAACGTGGCCAGCGTGCTGCTGGTGCCGGAATCGCCGCTGCCGGCAAGCACCGTAGGCACGCCGGTCGACGTGCGCTTCACCGATGCCCCGATGCTCGATACCGCTGCCGAATGGACCTACCAGGCCGGCCGCGCCATGGCTCAGGGCGTTCAGTCACTGTGGGGCCGCGCCGCCGACGGCATGAAGAGCGCCATGAACTGATCGTGTCATGAACTCGAACATCACCTAGCCATTCACGAAGCGCCACTCTCGCCAAGGAGACGAACATGATTCCAGCCAAGCTCGACAATAGCCAACCTCGCCGGCGGCGCCCGCTGGGTTCGGCGATTCTGGTCGCTGGCGCGTTGACACTGGCCTCGCTTCCCGCCCAGGCGGACAGCGATCACTCGCTCACCCAGCCGCAGGCCAGCGCCTGCTCATCCCGCTATGCGCCGGTGCAGATCCTGGCGATGAATGACAATGCCGACCCCAAAGCCTGGATCAAGGACAACCTGGCTGGCCAGCGTCGCTGGGGCGAGCAGAACCTGCAGGTCCTGGACAGCACCGAAAGCGGTCTTGGCAGCCCTGCCCTGCGTGTCAACTATCCCGCGGGCACGTCGTCGCCCAGCGACGCCGAAGAGGGCGGCGCCGGTTTCGTGGTGCCGGTGCCGGCGCTGCGTCAGGCCGATCGCGCCTGCCTGCGCTACCGGGTGCGCTTCCCGGCCGGCTTCGATTTCGTCAAGGGTGGCAAGCTGCCGGGGCTGTACGGCGGCGATGGCCCTACCGGCGGCGACGAAGTCACCGGCAAGAACGGCTTCTCGATGCGGTTCATGTGGCGCAAGCAGGGACAGGGCGAACTCTACGAGTATGTCGTCAACAAGGACTCCGACTACGGCGAATCGGTGGGCCGGGGCCGCTGGCACTTCACGCCGGGACAGTGGGTCACCGTCGAGGAGGAGATCGTGCTCAACGATCCCGAGCGCAAGAACGGCATTGCGCGAGTCTGGATCGACGGCCAGCCGACACTGGAACAGCAGGGCATCGTCTATCGCACCACCGATGAGGTGCACATCGACGGGCTGATGTTCTCGACCTTCTTCGGCGGCCATGGCAGCGATTGGCGCACGCCTCGGGACCAGACCGTCGATTTCGCCGATTTCACGCTGATGACCCCGAAGGGGTGATCCATCCTATCGACAGGGAGTCGATTCTCATGAACCGGATGCCAATCGCGGGCCGACCCGGCCTGCGTCACAGCCTCGTTCTCGTCCTGGGTCTGGCGACCCTCGGCTCGGCCCTGTCGGCACAGGCGGTCGAACCGACGCCGACGGACCGGCCCGCCGAGGCGGACGAGACGATGAGCTTCGCCCAGCGCCAGAAGCTGGATCTGTCCGAGTACACGGTCACCGATCCGGATGCGTCCTATTTCGACGTCAAGGCGCGCATGGCCTTGCTGCAGCGCACCGACAACGACCTGCTGCAGTACAACCGGGATCAACTCGAGCAGGGTCCGAGCTGTCGTCAGGAGCTTTCCAAGCCGGCGCTGGACAGCGTCATCCGGATCCCCGGCTACTATCCGCAGCCCAAGGCGTGGGAGCTGGCCTCCGAGCCGCTGTTCGATTTCGAGGATACCGTCTCCAACCTGGCCGGCTCGTATGTCGCCTCCGGTGACGACTACTACGCCGACTGCCTGGTTCGGTTCCTGGACAAGTGGGCGACTCACGACGCGCTGAGCCAGTTCTACTACGATCGCCTGGAACCCCAGGGCTGGTACTCGACCGAATCGATGATGTTTGCCGCCGCGCTCGCCTATTCGGTCGTGCGTCCGGCGGTCGCGGACAAGCGTCCGGAGGCGATCGAGCGTATCGACCACTGGCTCAACACCCTGGCCCACAAGCACGCCTCCATCCGTGGCGGGGACCCGAGCTGTTGCAACAACCACTTCTATCGTCGCGCGCTCTACGCCAGCATGATCGGCGTGCTGACGGAAGACGATGAGCTGTTCCAGTTCGGCGTCAGCGCCGTCTACTCGGCGCTCAACAACCTGACCCCACGCGGCGCCTTGCCCCACGAGATGGCTCGCGGCCGCCGCGCCAGCCACTACCAGAATTACGCCCTGCTCTATCTGGTCACCATCATGCAGGTCGCCTATCGCCAGGGTTACGACCTGTTCGACTTCGAATACCACGGCCACACCATCGACGACGCCGTCCAGTTCGCCCTGGATACGTTCGACGATCCGGCGGCGCTGGGGGACCTGGCTACCCACGCACAGTACTACGGCTTCCTCGACGACGAGCAGTATCTCGCCTGGATGGAGATCTATCTCAGTCACCACGACGACGACAGGGTCGCCCACTACGTCAGCCAGAAACGGCCCATCGACAACCGCAGTGCCGGCGGCTACGTCACCTTCTATTTCATGGCTCCGCAGGCCCAGCCTCGGGCGCTACCGGAACCCGACAGGGCGGAACTTGCCGCCTTCGAGCCCGACGCGTGATCACGCCGCCAATCCCGACACCCGCATTCGAGCCTCGAGCTCAACCCCTGACCCATCTTGGCCCGCTCCAGGGACGGAGGCCGGGCCTGCCCCCGAAGGAGAGATTCACATGACCAGACCGACGCCCCCTTCCACCCGCAAAGACCTGCCAGTGACACGCCGCCGCGCTGGCAGTCGCTTCATGCTGGGCCTGGCATCGGTGGTGATGTTGACCGCCTGCGCGAGCCAGCAACCTGCCCAGACGCAACCGATCGCCGCCAAGGACCAGGAGCTGTTCGCCCATCACTACGTCGAGTCGATGCCCTCCACCGACTGGAACCGGGTGGAGTACATCCGCAGCCTCGAAGCCAAGGGGCAGAGTCTCGAGGCCATCGCACTGCTCAAGCCGATGGCGGTCACCCATCCCGAGGCCAGCTACGAGCTGGCTCGAATCTACGACGACGCGACCGGCGTACCCCGCGATCCGGCGATGGCGGCGCACTACTATCGCCAGGCCGTTCCCTATGAGTTCAGCGGCCTCGACAACGCCTCGTTGAAACTGGGCCGGCTCTACCGCGCCGGCGACGGGGTCAAGAAGGACCCCGCCCTGGCGTGGAACCTGTTTCAACAGGCGGTCGCTCACGATGGCAACCCCAGTGCGCGCATCGAGATCGCCGAAATGCAGCTGGCCGGAGAAGGCGTCGCGCGTGACGTCTACGGAGCGCGCCTCCAGTTGGAACAGGCGGCGGCGCTGAATGAGCCGCGCGCGCTCCAGGCCCTGGCCGAGAACTACGCGCCGGGCGGGGCTTTCGATAGCAACCCGAGCCAGGCACGGGCCTACGCCGAACGCTACGCCCAGGCAATGACGCCGCGCGCCGAGAGCGGCGACGTCGGCGCGATGCTGGCGCTTTCGCGCGCTTACGCCGAAGACGGTCTGCTGCCCCAGCCGGCACGCCAGCAGCAGTGGCTGATCCGTGCCGCCGACAGCGGTGACCCGCAAGCGCTGGCGGCCGCCGGCCACCTGCTGGTCACGCAGCAGAATCCCGCCCAGGGGCTGGACATGCTCCGGCGCGCGGCGGAGTCCGGCAATGTGGACGCTGCCTACTGGCTGGGCCAGGCCTATCTGGGCCAAGGTCAGATCGAGCCCAATCCGGGCCTGGCCGAAAAGTGGCTATCGGAAGCCGCCCAGCAGGGCCAGCTCGATGCCGCCCGCACGCTGGGCCAGGCCTACGTGGCGGGAGACGTCCTGTCGCCAAGTCTCCAGCGCGGGGTCGCGCTGCTGCAGCGGGCGGCACAGCACGACGACGCCTACGCCCTCGCCCTGCTGGGCAATCTCTATCTCGAGGGAGATCGGCTCCAGGCTCAGCCGAGACAGGGCATCGAATATCTCGAACGTGCCCACGAACTGGGGCATCCCTACGCCACGGCGCGCCTAGGCCAAGCCTGCCTCGAGGGCGAGGGTACGTCGGCCGACCCGCAACGCGGCGTCTCGCTATTGAGCGAGGCGGCCGATCAGAATCAGAGCGGTGCCGCCCGGACCCTGGGAATCGCCTACCTGGACGGTGAGGGAGTCCAGCGCGACCCAGCCAAG
The DNA here is from genome assembly GCF_003206045.1 of Salinicola lusitanus. Taxonomy (GTDB): domain Bacteria; phylum Pseudomonadota; class Gammaproteobacteria; order Pseudomonadales; family Halomonadaceae; genus Salinicola; species Salinicola lusitanus. The sequence goes on along the minus strand of NZ_PZJM01000006.1, from coordinate 59,702 downwards.
GCGCAGCAGTGGCTGCACCGAGCCATCGAGCAGGACCCCGACGACACCACCGCCAAGACCCGGCTCGGTCAGGGCATCCTCGAGGGCAAGCTGTCCGGCAGGGATCACCGGGGCGTCAGGCTGCTGGAGCAAGCCGCCGATCAGGGCGACGCCTACGCCATGGTCGTGCTCGGCCGCGCCTACCGTGACGGAGTCGGCGTGCCACCGGACCTGAACCGCGCCGAACGCTGGCTGCAACGTGCCGCCCGCGCCGGCCACCCTTCCGCTGAGCAGGCGCTGGCGCGCACCTATCGCGCCAGTGGCGAGCAGGGCAACATCGATGATCTGATTCGCGCCGCCCGGATGGGCCAGGTGCCGGCCATGGCGGACCTGGGTCGCGCCTATCTCGGTGGTCAAGGCGTTCGCGCCGATGACGCCAGCGCCAGGCAATGGTTGTCACGCGCCGCCGACGAAGGCCATCCCGGCGCCACCGCCTCGCTCGGCCGAATGTATGCCGACGGTATCGGGGTCGCCGTCGACAAGGCGCGCGCCGCCAACTATTTCGAACGTGCGATTGCCGCCGGCCATGTCGGCGCCGAAGCCGACCTGGGCAGGATGCTGCTGACCGGCGACGGCGTCACCGCCGATCCACAACGCGGCGTCAGGCTACTGACCCGGGCCGCCAACGCCGGCCACGGCTCCGCCGGCGTGACCCTCGGCGAGGCCTACCTGAACGGCACCGGTGTCGCCGCCGATCCCGCCAAGGGCGTGCGCTATCTGGAGCGCGCGGCGCAGCGCGGCGACGACAATGCCCAGCGTGTCCTGGGGCAGGCCTATCTGGAGGGCAATGGCGTCGGCCAGGACTCGGCCCAGGCCATCGAGTGGCTCTCCCGCGCCTCCGACAACGGCAACGTTTCTGCGAAAGCTGCGCTCGGTGCGGCTTATCTCGAGGGACAAGGCGGTATCGCCCAGGACGTGGCCCGCGGCAGGCAGCTGCTGACGGCGGCGGCCGACACTGGCCACGCCGGTGCCGAGGCGGCGCTGGGTCGCGCCTATCTCAGTGGCGAGGTGTTGCCGCGCGATACCCACAAGGGCGCCCGACTGCTGGTCGATGCGGCACGCCAGGGACACCGATCCGCCCGCGTGTCGCTGGCCCAGGCCTACCTCCAGGCGCGGGGCGTGGAGTTCGTCGATCAACAGCAGGCAATGATCTGGCTCGATGGCGTGATGGAGAGCGACAGCGAAACCGCCATCAGAACGTTGCAGGATCTACTCGAGGATACGGATGTCGCCGATGCCGCTGGCCAGACAACCTGAGTGCTGCCCGAGGAATCGACAGGCCAGACGAGGCGCTGATCGGCGAACGGCAGGGCCGTGGGCCCACGAGTCGACTGTCAACGCCACCTGAGTGAGCGCCGGCCTGTGGCAGATAAAGCGTGGTTAACGCGCGGAGTCGGCATCAACGCCGCCCCGCCAACGACGAGACCCNNGGGTCTCGTCGTTGGGGTCATCGTCCAGCGCGGGGCATCAGTCGAACGGGTTGCGCAACACGATCGTCTCGTTACGGTCGGGGCCGGTGGAGATGATATCGATCGGCGTCCCCACCTCCTTCTCGAGAAAGGCGATATACGCCCGCGCGTTCGCCGGCAGATCATCGATGCTGCGTGCACCGATGGTCGACTCGTTCCAGCCCGGCAGATCGTGATAGAGCGGCTCGATCACCTCGTATCCCTCGGAGTCGACGGGATTGTCGATGGTCTCGCCATCCTTGCTGCGATAGCCGACACAGACCCGGATGTTCTCGAGGCCATCGAGGACATCGAGCTTGGTCAGGCAGATACCCGATACCGAGTTGATCTGCACCGCATGCCGCAGCGCCACGGCGTCGAACCAGCCACAGCGTCGCGCCCGCCCGGTGGTGGCGCCGAACTCGTGGCCCTTCTCCGCCAGGTGCCGACCGAATTCGTCGAACAGCTCGGTGGGGAAAGGACCGGACCCCACCCGGGTCGTGTAGGCCTTGGTGATGCCCAGCACGTAGTCGAGATAGAGCGGACCCACACCGGAACCGGTCGCGGTGCCGCCGGCGGTGGTGTTGGAACTGGTGACGTACGGATAGGTACCGTGATCGATGTCCAGCAGCGAGCCCTGGGCCCCCTCGAACAGAATGTTCTCGCCGGACTTGCGGATATCGTGCACCAGAGAGACCGTGTCGCAGACCATTGGCCGCAGCTCTTCAGCGAAGGCCATCGCCTGATCCAGCACTTCCTGGAAATCGACCGCCGGCTCGCCGTGATACCGGGTGAGCACGAAGTTGTGGTAGTCGAGCACCTCGCCCAGTTTTGACGCGAAACGCTCGCGATGCAGCATGTCGCCGAGCCGCAGGCCACGTCGCGCGACCTTGTCCTCGTACGCCGGGCCGATGCCGCGACCGGTGGTGCCGATCTTGGCGATCCCGCGGGCCTTCTCGCGCGCCTGGTCGAGACGGACGTGGTACGGCAGGATCAGCGGGCAGGCAGGCGACAACCGCAGGCGCTTGCGCACCGGCACGCCCTTGGCCTCCAGTTCCTTGATCTCCTCGATCAACGCTTCCGGCGACAGAACCACGCCGTTGCCGATCACGCAGATCTTGTCGTCGCGCAACACGCCGGAGGGAATCAGGTGCAGAACCGTCTTCTGACCATCGATCACCAGCGTGTGGCCGGCGTTGTGTCCACCCTGGAACCGCACCACGGCACTGGCAGACTCGGTCAGCAGATCGACGACCTTGCCCTTGCCCTCATCGCCCCACTGAGTACCCAATACGACTACGTTCTTGCCCATTGCTCTCGTCTCTTGATCAACCCGTCGCGATCCCGTCGTTCGTCGCGATCCATTCGCTGTCACCTTGTCGGCATCTCGCCGTCATCGGTCAATCCAGCGGCTCGGTACGCCACTCTCCCTCCTGGAGCACCAAATGGCGATTGCATCGGTGTGCACCCGGACCGGTCCGCTGGTCGGGCAGTGCCTGGATCACGCGCTCTCCCTGTGCCCTCAGGCGATTGATGGCGTCGTTCAGCGCCGCATCCTCGCGGTTCGGCGCCCAGATGCCATCGGTTGGCGGCTCGCGCTCGGCCAGGGTCGCCAACTGTTTGAGATCCATGGAAAAACCGGTAGCTGGGCGAGCTCGACCGAAGGCCTTCCCGGTATCGTCGTAGCGCCCGCCCTTGCTCAGTGCCTGGCCGTAACCCGGCACGTAGGCGGCAAACACCATACCGGTGTGGTACTGATAGCCACGAAGCTCGGCCAGATCGAAGTAGAAAGAGACCTCGGGGTGCTCCGCCACCACGCCACGATGCAACCGCACCAACTGGTCGAGGGCTTCCCGCACGGCGTCCGGCGCATCGGCCAGTGCCAGCCTGGCGTGCTCGAGAATCTCCGCGCCGCCATGTAGCCTGGGCAGCTCGCCGAGCATCCGCGCCAGGCCCGGGTCCGCGACGTTCGCGGCGACCAGCTCGTCGATGACGACGTACGCCTTGCGCTCGATGGCGTCGAAAAACGCCCGCTCGACCTCTTCGTTCCAGCCGATGCCGCGCACCAGTTCGCGATAGATCGCGATGTGGCTCAGGGCCAGATGGATCTCGCTGGCGCCCGCCGCTTCCAGGCTGGAAAGCGCCAGCCTCAATACCTCCAAATCGGCGTCGAGACCGGCATGACCGAAGAGCTCGACGCCGACCTGCATCGGACTCCGCCCGCCCTGGTGCTTGTCGGCCTGAGCACGCAGCACGGTCGTGCAGTAACAGAGTCGAACCGGACCCTGGCGCTTCAGCGAATGGGCATCCATCCGCGCCACCTGCGGCGTGACGTCGGCACTGGCCCCCATCATCCGACCGGTCAACTGGTCGGTCAGCTTGAACGTCTGCAGATCCAGATCCGTGCCGGTGCCCGTCAGCAGCGAATCGAGAAACTCGACCGGCGGCGGCATGACGAGGTCGTAGCCCCAGCGGTCGTACAGGTCGAGCAGCGTCCGACGCAACTCCTCCATCCGGGTCGCCTGCGGCGGCAATATTTCATCCATGCCGTCGGGAAGCAACCAGCGGTCAGCGATCGTCATGAGCTTGTCCTGCCAAGCGGTGATTCGGTAGTGATCGGGTGCCAAGGCGAACTTGCCCACCCCGTGATAGTCGCGGCCGAGGCGCCATGGGGCGTGGCCCCGCGGCGCATCCCGGACTCGCGCCAGCGCCTGGCTCGGCGTCGCCGAGAGTGATGGCACCGATACAGGCCGCACAAAAAAGCCGGGCGAAACCCGGCTAGACGATGTTACCACGAAACGCCCGCGGAAAAATCCCGCGGGCGTCCGTTTTCCACACTATTCGCGGCTGATGCCACTCACGGCGCCGAGGTCCCGTCAGGGGTCGGATTCTTCAGGTAGCGGAAGAAGTCGCTGTTGTCGGGGCTCAACACCAGCAGATCCTTTCCTTCGCCACTGAAGCTGTCGCGGTAGGCCTGCATCGAGCGGTAGAAGGAGAAGAAATCCGGTGCCTGCTGATAGGCACTGGCGTAGATCTTCGCCGCCTGGGCATCGCCCTCACCTCGCGTGGTCTCCGCTTCCTGACGTCCATTCGCCAGAATTTCCTGGCGCTGACGGTCGGCATCGGCACGGATCGCCTCGGCCTGCTGAGAGCCCTCCGCACGATAGGTCCGTGCAGCGCGCTCGCGCTCCGAGTTCATCCGCTCGTAGACGGCCTGGGTCACTTCGGGCGGAAGCTCGATACGCTTGACGCGGATGTCGAGGATATGGACGCCAAGCTCGTCGCGCATGGCCTGATCGAGCTGTTGCACCGGCTCGACCATGAGCTCTTCCCGGGCACCCTCGACGGTATCGGCCCCCTTGTCCTCTCCCACCAGTTGCTGGTTGTCGCTCTCTGCCGCGATCCGCTCCTGGATGATGGATGACATCTCGGTCTGACCGAACTTGTTGCGCAGCGCCTCGTCGGTTCGCGGCGCGATCAGGTTCTCGGCGACCTGGATATTGCCCCGGGTCGCTTCGTAAAACTGCTGCGGATCGGCGATCTTCCATTTCACGAAGGAGTCGACGATCACCGCCTTGGAGTCGGCAGTCAGATAGCGCGTCGCACTGGAGTCCACCGTCTGCACGCGGACGTCGAAGATACGAACCGTGTTGAACACCGGCAGCTTGAAATGCAGGCCGGGGCCGATATCGTTTTCGATCACTTCACCAAAACGCAGCTTGATGGCGCGTTCGGTCTCGTTGACGACGTAGAAACTGGCGCTGGCGAACCATGCCAGCAAGGCCAGGATGATGACGCCAATCAGGGCGCGGTTATTAAACATTAGCGACCCTCCCGCAGGCTGGAACTACGCGTCGGCTGCTGCGAGCCACTGTTCATGTGATCGACTACCTGGCGTGATATCTGTTCGAGCTGCTGCATGCTCATCGACGATGAACCGCTTTTGCCACTGGCATTGCCACCCGCCTGCATCTGGTTGAGCGGCAGTACCGTCACGGCATTGCTGTCACCCAGGTCGACGAGCGCCTTCGGCGTATTGCTCAGCACCTGGCTGATGGTTTCCAGATAGAGGCGTTGCCGGGTCACGTCCGGTGCCTGGCGGTATTCGCCCAGCAGCGAGTTGAAGCGATTGGTCTGGCCGGTGGCATCCGACACGATGGCCGCCTTGTAGCCGTTGGCCTCCTCGACCAGCCGCTGTTTCTGACCCTTGGCCTCGAGCACGACGGCCTGGCTGTAGGCATTGGCCTGGTTGATCGAGCGTTGACGCTCCTCGCGGGCGCGGATGACGTCGTCGAAGGCATTCTGGACCTGGTCCGGTGGCGCCGTCGATTCGACGTTGACCGTCTGCAGGCGCAGGCCAGTGCCGTAGGCGTCCATGTAGGCGGTCAGGCGATCGAAGATGCGCTGCCCCAGCCGATCCCGGCCAGTGGTGAGAATCTCCTGCAGATGCATGTTGCCCACTTCCTGGCGCAGGGCAGAGTCCATCGCGTTCTGCAGCGTCATTTCCGGCTCGTTGACGTTGACCAGGAAGGCATGCGCATCGCTCACCACATACTGGGTCGACACGCTGACGCGAACGATATTCTCGTCGCTGGTCAGCATCGAGTCCGTCTGCGTGGCGGAGCGAATGCTGGTCACGTTGACGTTGTCCACCCGATCGATGATCGGCGGATTCCAGTGCAGGCCGGGATTCAAGGTGTCGGTGTACTTGCCGAGACGGAACACCACGCCGCGCTCGGACTGGTCGATCAGGTGGAAACCCGAACCGGCCCAGATCACGGCCGCAACGATCAGCACCAGGATCGGCAGCACGAACGGGTTGCGCTTGCCGCCACCGCCGCCAGCGCTATCCCCGCCCCCGGAGCCCGAACGCTTGCCGCGCCCGCCCAGCAGACGATTGATCTTGTCCTGAAATTTCTTCAGCGCTTCATCGAGGTCCGGCGGCCCCTGATTGCCGCCACCGTTGTTGCCACCATTACCACCCGGACGCCGGCCCCCTCCGCCGCCCCAGGGGTCCTGCTGGTTGTTGCCACCACCAGGCTCATTCCAAGCCATACCTAGTCTCCAATGATGCGATCAAAGCGTTGCGTCAGGCCGAAGCATTACGCATGGCATCGGGAGCGTGAGCCGCCGTGGCGTTGCACTCGCGTGCAAAGGGTTTGTTCGAACCGAGATCGAACCCTCGTTACCCTGCATCGTTCGGGTCCGGTTCCCGGACCACGAAGCTCCCCTGCGTCGTTTTTGTCACCTCAAACCCGTTGCCAATCGGCAACCGGTGTCTTTTCCGAGGTGGGTAAATAGTCGTCGGCGCGTTCGCCCAAGCGAGCCATCATCTGCATAAACTCCCGCCGGGGCAAGCGAATCTCCAGATTCGAATGTCCCTGTTCGTCGAACGCTTCGTTCTGCACCGCCTGCAAGTCGTGCAGCGCCGCTCGTAGTCGACCCTGCTCGGGTGTCAGCGTCAAGCGGATATCCAGGATATCCTCGGCCAGCCACTCGCCGAGCGCCTCGCGCAGCAGCTCGAGCCCCTCGCCGTCGCGGGCGGAGAGCCATACGACCTGGGGGAATCCATGCTCGTCGCGCTCGATGCGCGGCGACGTTCCCAGCAGGTCGATCTTGTTCATCACCAGCAGACGGGGTACTTCATCGGCGTCGATCTCCGACAGCACGCTGTCGACCTGGGCGACGTTGAGCTCGCGGTCCGGGTCGGCGGCGTCGATCACGTGGACGATCAGGCTCGCCTCCGTGGCCTCCTGCAGCGTGGCCTGGAACGCCTCGACCAGCTTGTGCGGCAGGTGCCGGATGAACCCGACCGTATCCGCCAGCACCACGTCGCCGACATCCGGCACGTCGAGCCGGCGCAGAGTCGGATCGAGCGTGGCGAACAGCTGATCGGCGGCGTACACCTCGGAGGCGGTGATCGAGTTGAACAGGGTCGATTTGCCAGCGTTGGTGTAACCCACCAGCGACACGCTGGGCACCTCCGCCCGCGCTCTGGCACGGCGGTTCTGATCGCGCTGCTTGCGTACCTTGTCGAGGCGCTTGTGGATCGACTTGATCCGGCCACGCAGCAGGCGACGGTCGGTCTCGAGCTGGGTCTCGCCGGGCCCGCGCAGACCGATACCGCCCTTCTGCCGCTCCAGGTGCGTCCACCCTCTCACCAGGCGCGTGGACATGTATTCGAGCTGGGCCAGCTCGACCTGGAGCTTGCCTTCGTGGGTTCGCGCGCGCTGCGCGAAGATATCGAGAATCAGGCCCGTTCTGTCGAGCACGCGACACTGGAGCGTACGCTCGAGGTTACGCTGCTGGGAGGGAGACAGGGCATGATTGAAAATGACCAGTTCGGCATGATGGGCCTCGAGCGCGGTCTTGACCTCGTCGAGTTTGCCACTGCCGATGAAGGAACGAGGATCGGGGCGGCGCCGACTGCCCTGAATCAGGGTAGCCGACTCCGCCCCGGCGGAGCGCACCAGTTCCAGGAGTTCACCCGGATCTTCGCGCTCCTGCTCGTCCTGAAAGTCCACATGGACCAGAATCGCCGTTTCGCCGGCGTCGGGACGTTCGAAAAACAATCACAACCTCTCGATTAGCTATCGAGTCCGGGTGCTGCGTTGGGATCCTGCGGCGGCAACCGGACGTTACGGGACGGCACGACCGTCGAAATGGCATGCTTGTAGACCATCTGACTGACGGTGTTGCGCAGCAGGATGACGAATTGATCGAAGGACTCGATCTGACCCTGCAACTTGATGCCGTTGACCAGAAAAATGGAAACCGGGATGCGCTCCTTGCGCAGAATATTCAGGTACGGATCCTGAAGGGACTGTCCTTTGGACATGTTGCTCTCCCTAATGCTGTTATGAATAGTGCTGTTTTAGTTGGGCGGCGATTCGTTCTGACTCGGCATCACACCGGCGGCATCGCTTGCCGCAAGTATAGGTCTGGACGAAGCCCGCCATTTTACGCTAACTGCCGTGCTCACGCACGATTTTCGCAATCTTCCCATCGACGTCCGGTGCGCAGCTGTCGACCCAGTGCAGATCGGGCCAGCGCCGCAACCAGGTCAACTGACGCTTGGCCAGTTGACGCGTGGCGGCGATGCCACGCTCACGCAGTGCGTCGCGATCATAGGCACCTTCGAGATGCTCCCAAGCCTGCCTGTAGCCGACGCTGCGCATCGATGGCAGATCCGCGTGGAGATCGCCCCGCTGTTTCAATGTAGCCACTTCCGCGACGAATCCACCAGCGAGCATGGCATCGAAACGCCGCGCGATGCGTTCGTGCAGCACGCTGCGCTCGGCAGGCGCGAGAGCTATGGACAACAGTCGCCAGGGAAAGTTTTCCGGCTGCTGGCGCCGCCAGTGCTCGGAGAGCGTCACGCCACTGAGCCGAAACACCTCGAGCGCCCGGATCAGGCGTTGCCGGTTGCGCGGATGGATCGCCTCGGCGGCCTGGGGATCGACTTGCGCAAGTTCCGCGTGGAGCGTCTCGAAGCCCTCGCGCTCGCCGCGCCGACGAAGTCGCTCGCGCAGCTGCGGGTCGGCGGCGGGCATGGCGGCCACCCCCTCGACGAGACGCTTGGCGTACATCATGGTCCCGCCCACCAGCAGCGGCATTTTGCCGCAGGCGCTGATCTTCTCCATCTCGATCAGGGCGTCGCGGCGAAAATCAGCGGCGGTGTAGATCTCCGCCGGATCGCGAATGTCGATCAGCCGGTGCGGCGCCCGCGCCAGCTCGGCCGGAGACGGCTTGGCCGTCCCGATATCCATGCCCCGGTAGACCATGGCGGAGTCGACGCTGATCAGTTCGGCCCCCAGCCGCTCGTGCAGCGCGATAGCGCTGTCGGTCTTGCCCGAGGCGGTCGGGCCGAGCAGCAGAATCGCCAGCGGTCGGTCGTCCCGGCGCGAATGCTCCGACGATGGCAAAGCGGACGAGGCGTCGTTCACGCGGTCACTGCCCCCGAAGAAACAGCTTGTCGAGCTGCGCCATCGACATCTCGGTCCAGGTGGGTCGACCGTGATTGCACTGCCCGCTGCGCTCGGTTCGCTCCATGTCCCGCAGCAGCGCGTTCATCTCCGGCAGGGTCAGCAGCCGGTTGGCGCGCACGCTGCCGTGGCAGGCCATGGTGCTGAGCAGCTCGTTGATGCGGGTCTCGAGACGGTCGGAGCGGCCAAACTTTTCGAGATCGCCGAGCATGTCCCGCACCAGCGGCTCGATGTCCGCGTCGGCCAGCAGTGCGGGAACCTGGCGGATCAGCAGTGTCTCCGGACCGGCAGCATCGAGCACGACCCCCAGCCGGGCGAACGCTTCGCGCTCCTGTTCCGCCACTTCTGCCTCACCCGCGCTGACCGCCATGGAGACCGGCACCAGTAGCGGCTGGGCATCGAGCGCGCCCGCGTGAATCTGCTGCTTCATGCGCTCGTAGACGATCCGTTCGTGGGCGGCATGCATGTCGACGATCACCATGCCGCGCTCGGTCTGCGCCAGGATATAGACGCCATGCAACTGCGCCACTGCGTACCCCAGCGGCGGTGCCTGGGTGTCGTCCGTCGCCGGCAGGGTGGTCACCGCTGCCGGCGAGCGCTCGTCCTGGGCGACGCTGGCCGCTTCGCCGCCGGGCGCGCCAGCGCCTGCTTCCCGCGGCGTGAGAAGCGTCGATTCATGATCCGGATGCAGCGCGTGATAACCGGCCATGAATTCGCGAATGCGCTGCGTCCCGGGCCGGCTCTGCCCCACTTGTGCCCCCGGCGAGTGCTGCCCGGCCAGCGCCATCCGCTGTTGCTGCCAGTCCGGGGAGTCGTCCCCGGCCAACGGGTGTGCCGGATTGCCCGGCCGTGGCGAGGCCGTGGCGACCGTCATGTCGGCGGCAGACTCGTGCGCGCCCTCCTCACCGCTTTCCGCCACCGCATCACTGGGCTTCACCGAGGCCAGCGCGCGGTGCAGGCTCGAGAACAGGAAATCGTGGACCAGGCGCCCGTCGCGGAAGCGCACCTCGTGCTTGGTCGGATGGACATTGACGTCCACCACCCGCGGATCGAGCTCCAGGTAGAGTACGAACACCGGGTGTCGGCCGTGAAACATCACGTCGCGATAGGCCTGACGAATGGCATGGGCGACCAGCCGGTCCCGGACGATGCGGCCGTTGACGAAGAAATACTGCTGATCGGCCTGGGCCCGCGAATGGGTCGGCTGGCCGACCCAGCCCCACAGGCGCAGCCCTGTGGCTTCCAGGTCGACGTGAAGCGCTTCATCGAGGAAACGTCTGCTCAGCAGGGAGCCGATTCGGCGCTCGCGCCCGGCCTGATCCGACGCCACGGCGGGCAGCTGATGCACCACCTTCTGGTTGTGCCGCAGCACCCAGGCAATATCGAAACGGGACAACGCCAGCCGCCGGAACGCCTCCTCGACGTGGCCGAACTCGGTCTTCTCGGTACGCAGGAACTTGCGCCGCGCGGGCGTGTTGAAGAACAGGTCGCGCACCAGCACCGAGGTACCCCTCGGGTGGGGCGCGGGGGTGACCCGGGGCTCCATCTGGCGCCCCTCGGCGACCACCCGCCAGCCTCCGGCGGGGTCGTCGGCGGCGTTGGAAATCAGTTCCAGCCGCGAGACCGAGCTGATCGAGGCCAGCGCCTCGCCACGAAACCCCAGGCTGGAGACGTCCTCGAGATCCTCGAGCGAGGCGATCTTGCTGGTCGCGTGGCGGGACAGCGCCAGCGGCAGATCCTCCTCGCCGATGCCGATGCCATCGTCGCGCACCCGGATCAGCCGGGAACCGCCCGCCTCGAGCTCCACCTCGATGCGCTGGCTGCCGGCATCGATGGCGTTCTCGACGATCTCCTTGACCACCGACGCCGGACGCTCGACGACCTCCCCCGCGGCGATCTGGTTGGCCAGGCGGGGGTCGAGTATGCGGATGCGTGACGACTCGCTCATCGACGGTCTCCTGCGGCTTTCGCTTCGATTGCCCTCATCATGGAATGGTCAACACCTGCCCTACCCGCAGGATATCGCTGTCCAGTCCATTGGCCTGCTTCAGCGCCTTCATGCTGATGTTGTGGCTCGCTGCCACCTGGGACAAGGAGTCGCCTCGCTGGACGCGGTATTCATTGCTGGCACCGCCACGCCCCTGATCCCGCTGCCACGCCAGCAGACTCGAGGGCGGCGGATGCTGGCGGAAGTGGGCCACGATCCCGTCGTAGATCGCCTGGGCCAGCTTGGCCTGGTGCGCGGAGGACTTGAGCTGGGCCTCCTCGCGCGGGTTCGAGATGAACCCGGTTTCCACCAGCAGCGACGGAATGTCGGGTGACTTCAGCACCACGAAACCGGCCTGCTCGACACTCGACTTGTGCAGCTTGTTGATTCGCCCGAGCTGGTCGATCACCTGCCCGCCGGTCGCCAGCGAGTCGTTCATCGTCGCGGTCATGGTCAGATCGAGCAGCACGCCGCGCAATACCTCGTCCTTGTCGTCCAGGCTCAAGTTGCCATCGACACCGCCGATCAGATCCGACTGGTTCTCGCTTGCCGCCAGCCACCGTGCGGTCTCCGAGGTCGCCCCCCCTTGAGAAAGCGCATAGACCGAGCTGCCGGATGGCTGGCTGCTGCGCACCGCATCGGCGTGCACCGAGACGAAGAAATCGGCTTTCTGCTGGCGCGCGATCAGGGTGCGCTGGCGCAGGCCGATGTAGTAGTCGCCATCTCGGGTCAGAAAGGCCTTGAATCCCGGCGTCTGATCGAAGCGCTGCTTGAGCTTGCGTGCGATATCCAGCACGACGTCTTTCTCCCGGGTACCGTGGGGACCGATCGCACCGGGGTCCTCGCCGCCATGACCGGGGTCCACGGCGATGATGATGTCCCGCTTGGGATGGGGCTGGGCCTCGACGGCGGATGCCACCACTTCGGCCTGCTCCGGATTGCCCTCGGCCACGGCCTCCTTCTGCGCCCGCTGCGCGGCGATCTCCTGATCCCGGATCATCGCCTCGATCGGATCGATGGGATTCTTGACCGCGCTGGCGCCGGGATAGTCGAGGTCGACCACCAGCCGAGCGCTGTACTGCTCGTTGGGCGGCAGCGTGAAACTCTTGGGTACCACGGCCCGATTGACGTCGAGCACGACCCGCAGCCCACCGCTCTCGCGTACACCGGTGCGCACCTTGGAGATGGCGCTGTCGTCCAGATCCAGCTTGTCGACATCGAAATCCAGGTCGGTGCTGTCGAGATCGATCACGACACGGTCCGGGCCGTCGAGCGTGAAGACGTTAGCGTTGACCGGCCCCGACATGTCGAATACCAGTCTGACGTGATCGGGCGCCGACCACAGCCGCATGTTGTGGACTTCCACCGCCTGCGCCTGCACGGCCGTGCCCAGGCAGCAGAGAGACACCAGCGCCGTCACCGCTGCCCGCCCATACCTCCCGAGACGATCTATCCGGCTTCCGACGAAACGGTTCATGGCCGACCCGGCCAACCTCACTGACATGGCCAGCGAGCAGATCCACACCAGTAGCAGTAGCGCATACCCGATCCCACCGGCGATTCGTGACGGGACCTCGCGACGGACGGTCACGACCGCGGCCGACATCTCTCGAGCGTCTTTCAGCATTCATCTTCCTTGTGACTCAAGCTCGCCGGCATTGCCGCCAAGACGGCTCTTCCCTGTTGACTGTAAGCAGTTCCCGACACCCGCCGGCCACCACCGGAGACCAGTTGCAGATGAATCTCCAGATCCGGGGCCGGCAACCAGCCCGCGCCACGGCTCGGCCACTCGATCAGGCACAGTGCGTCGCTGCCCAGCATGTCGCGAGCGCCCATGAACTCCAGCTCTTCGGGGTCACCGAGGCGATAGAGGTCGAAATGAAAGATTCGGGCCGACGCGGTCTCGTAGGGCTCGACGAGCGTATAGGTCGGACTCTTGACCGCACCCCCATGGCCATAGGCCCGGAGTATGCCCCGCGCCAGCGTGGTCTTGCCGGCGCCAAGCTCACCGATCAGATGAACCTGACCACGACCGGCCAGGGCCCGGCCCAGCGTTTCACCAAAGGCCACCTGGGCGGCTTCGTCGTTAAGCGTGATCGGCATGACTCGAGACAGGTTGAGGGTTGACCAAAGTTCGCGCATAGGATGCCAGATCAGTCGCCAGCAAACCACGCTCGCCGGCATCCAGCGCCGCCGCGTCCGCCGCGAGGGCATGGACCAGCACGCCGATCCGTGCAGCCTCCTCGAGCGATCCGAGCTGGCCGGCCAGCCCGGCGATGATGCCGGTCAGCGCATCGCCCATCCCGCCGCTGGCCATGCCGGGATTGCCGAACGGACAGAGCGTGAGCCGCTCGCCGTCGTAGACCAGCGTACCCGCGCCCTTGAGCACGATCGTGCCACCCCAGCGCCGTTGCAGGGCGATCACGGCTGCCGGCCGATCCCGCTCCACCTCGGCGGTGGACATTCCCAGCAGTCGTCCTGCCTCCCCGGGATGCGGCGTCAGCACCCAGTCGTCGCAGTGGCCGCCGCTCTCCTCCCGAGCCAGCAGGTTGAGCGCATCGGCGTCGACCACGCAGGGCTTGTCGGCGTCGAGCACGCTCTGAAGTGCCGCCTGCCCCCAGGCACCGCTACCGATGCCCGGACCGATGGCCACCGTGTCGGCGGAGTCGATCATCGTGGCCAGATCCGGCGCGCCACGCACGCCTCGCGCCATGATCTCGGGGAACCGGGTCAGGCTGGCCGAGACATGAGCGGCGTCGGTGGCCAGACTGACCTTGCCGGCACCGACGCGTGCCGCCATCTCGCTGGTCATCAGCGCCGCCCCGCCCATTCCCGGTGCGCCGGCCACGACCAGTACGTGGCCGTAATTCCCCTTGTGGCCGCTGGGCTTCCGCGGTGGCAGGGCCCGGGCCAGATCCTCACGCGTCTGCAGCCAGGCGACCGGTGTGATATCGCCATGTGACTGGGGATCGACGCCCAGCGAGGCGCAGATCACATCGCCGACCACGTCCAGCGCCGCGCCGGTGTGCAGTCCCAGCTTGTCGCCGATGAAGGTGACCGTCAGCGTCGCCACCACCGCTTCCGTCTCGACGTGACCGGTATCGACATCGACTCCCGACGGTACATCCAGTGCCATCACCGGGCAGCCGCTGGCATTGACCTCGGCGATCGCCGCGGCATAAGGCGCGCGCGGTGCGCCTTGGGCACCGGTCCCCAGCATCGCGTCGACCATCAGCTCCCCGTCCAGCGTCAGCTCGTCATTCCACGCCACCGGCACGACGCCCGCTTCCGCCGCCAACTCGGCGGCTCGCCGCGCATCGCCCTCGAGCTCGGCCACCGGCTTCAGCGCCACCAGTTCGACCGCTACACCATCGGCGGCAGCCAGCGCGGCGACCATATAGCCATCGCCCCCATTGTTGCCTCCGCCGCAGAGCACACAGAGGCGACGGATACCCGGCCACCGGGCACATAACGCCTCGTAGGTCGATTCGCCGGCGCGCCGCATCAAGGCGAAGCCCTCGCCCTCGGCCTCGATGGTGCGGCGATCCAGTTCACGGACCTGACCGGCGAGATAGAGCGGGCGCTGAGAAGAGGAGGCGGACATGGAGGCTCCTGTCGTGTTCCGAAAGATGGCGAACAATCCTGGTGTGGCTATCGATGAACGACGCCGCCAAACGCCGTGACCGGCATCCGGCGGACGTTCGACCGGCTGGTGCTGGTGGTGTAGGGTAGCGCACCCGACACTCCCACCTCTGCGTGCACTCCTGCGCTATGTCACAGCCATCCAGCGTCGATTTCAACGATCTCGCCTCACGCGTCAAGCAGTGGGGACGAGAACTCGGCTTCCAGGCGATCGGTATCACCGATACCGATCTACAGACCCATGAGCGCTATCTGCAGCGCTGGCTGGAGGCCGGACACCATGGCGAGATGGACTACATGGCCAAGCACGGGACCAAGCGAACACGGCCCGAGGAGCTGGTTCCCGGAACGCTGCGCGTGATCAGCGCGCGCCTGGATTATCTGCCGCCCGAGGTCGAGACCACCCGGGTACTGGGACAACCGCACAAGGCGTACGTTTCACGCTATGCCCTGGGGCGCGACTATCACAAACTGATCCGCAAGCGTCTCGACCAGCTGGCGCGCAGGATCGAGCAGGAGGTCGGCCGGATCGGCTATCGCGCCTTCGTCGACTCCGCCCCGGTCATGGAGCGCGCCCTGGCCCAGAAGGCCGGCCTGGGCTGGTTCGGCAAGAACGCCATGCTGTTGAATCCCCAGGCCGGCTCGCTGTTCTTCCTCGGGGAGCTCTACACCGACCTGCCGCTGCCGGTGGACCCGCCGTTCGAGCGCGAGCACTGCGGCTCCTGCAACAGTTGCCAGACCGCCTGCCCGACCGGGGCGATCATCGACGACAAGGTGATCGATGCGCGGCGCTGCATCTCCTACCTGACCATCGAGCTCCACGGCAGCATTCCGCTCGAATTTCGCCGTGCCATGGGCAACCGCGTCTACGGTTGCGACGACTGCCAGCTGTTCTGTCCTTTCACCCGCTTCACCCGCGTCAGCGCCGAGCCGGATTTCGCCCCGCGCCACGATCTCGACCGCGCGGAACTGATCGACCTGTTCGCCTGGAGCGAGAGCGAATTCCTCAAGCGCACCGAAGGCAGTCCGATCCGGCGCATCGGTTACCCGCGCTGGCTGCGCAACCTGGCCGTCGGCCTGGGCAATGCGCCCTGGAGCGAGCGCGTCGAGCACGCCCTGCGAGCTCGTCTGGCCTACCCCTCCGACCTGGTACGCGAGCACGTGCGCTGGGCACTGGAGGAGCAGCGGCACAAGCGTGAGGCGCGCATCGCCAGCGGCTGAGCGAGCCGCGCGGTTGAGGCGGCGATCAGCCGGGCAGCTTCAGAAACGTCTCGCGGTAGTGCTTGAGTTCCGCCAGCGACTCGCGAATATCGTCCAGGGCCTGATGGGTGTTCTGCTTGGTGAAGCCGTTGGCCGCCGCCGGATTCCAGCGCTTGGCCAGCTCCTTCAGCGTCGAGACGTCCAGGTTGCGATAGTGGAAGAAGTTGTTGAGCGTCGGCATCTCGCGCTCCAGGAAGCGCCGGTCCTGGTGGACGCTGTTGCCGCAGACTGGAGAGGTGCCGGGCACGACGTAGGTGGCCAGGAACGCCAGCGTGCGCCGCTCCGCCTCCGAGGTGTCGATGGTGCTCTCACGTACCCGCCGAACCAGTCCGGACTCGCCGTGCGTCTTCTGGTTCCATTCGTCCATCCCCTCGAGCAGTGCATCCGGCTGGTGCACTGCCAGTACCGGGCCTTCGGCGATCAGATTGAGCTCGCCGTCGGTGATCAGGGTCGCCACTTCGATGATGCGCTCCCGATCCGGGTCGAGACCGGTCATTTCCAGATCGATCCAGATCAGCAGATCGCGGCGGGCGCCAGCGGCGGATGGTTCAGACATGAACAACTCCAGAGTCGGTGTCCCCGGCCACACGGACGCGAGCGGACACGGCAGGTCGGTAACGGCTACAATGCCGCCATTCTACCCCCGTGACACGAGGAAGGGGCAAACGCCTGAGGTGAGCTTTCCCTCTCCTGAGCTGCAGACAACCGTGAGTCGACGCCAACCATGAGCCGCCGCAAACTGACCCGCCAGCAGCGCTGGCGGGTCGAGAAGATCCAGGCCGAGCGTGCCGAGCGCGCCTCGAAGAAGGACGAGCGCGACGGCGAGCGCCTCGATGCCGGCGAGTACAGCGCCGAGCGCCCGGGGCGTGTCGCCGCCCATTTCGGCCGCTCGCTGGAGGTCGAATTCGTCGAGGGCAACAGCATCAGTCGGCACCGCTGCCATCTGCGTGCCAATCTGGAGGGACTGGTCACCGGCGATGCCGTGATCTGGCGGGAAGCGAGCGATGGCAGCGGCGTCGTCGTCGCTCGCGGCGAACGCACCAGCGTGCTGGAGCGCCCGGATCTTCATGGCCAGTTGCGTCCGGTGGCCGCCAATATCGACCAGATCCTGATCGTGGTCGCGACGGAACCGGAGCCACATCCGAACCTGATCGATCGCTATCTGGTGGCTGCCGAGAATACCGGCATACCACCGGCGCTGATCCTCAACAAGAGTGACCTGCTGCCAGCCGAGGGGGGTCCGTTACGTACCATGCTGGCACGCTATCTTGAGCTAGGGTATCCGCTGATCGAAGCCTCGGCGCGGGGTGATAACGGTCTCGACGCGCTGCACGCGCAGTTGACGGACCGCACCTCCGTCTTCGTCGGTCAGAGCGGGGTCGGCAAGTCGTCGCTGATCGACAAGCTGCTACCGGAGGAGACACTGCGCATCGGCGCTCTGTCGGCGGACACCCGCAAGGGTAGGCACACCACCACCACCGCCCGGCTCTACCCGCTACCCGAGGGCGGTATTGCGGGGCGCCCCCGCGAGGGGGACCTGATC
Source organism: Salinicola lusitanus (assembly GCF_003206045.1). Taxonomy (GTDB): domain Bacteria; phylum Pseudomonadota; class Gammaproteobacteria; order Pseudomonadales; family Halomonadaceae; genus Salinicola; species Salinicola lusitanus. The sequence goes on along the minus strand of NZ_PZJM01000006.1, from coordinate 41,798 downwards.
GACTCGCCCGGCATTCGCGAGTTCGGGCTGTGGCACCTCGACGAGCGCGAGCTGGCCGACGGTTTCATCGAGTTCCGCCCCTTTCTCGGCCACTGCCGTTTTCGCGACTGTCGCCACCGTCAGGAGCCCGGCTGCGCGTTGCTGGAGGCCGTCGAGCGTGGCGAGATCCATCCTGAGCGCTTCGCCAGCTTCCAGCGCATCAGAGACGACATCACCGCGTCCTGAGAGTCACCAAGGTTTATCGAAGCCGCCGCCCCAGGCGCCTTGCAAGACGATACTGAGCGGCTCCCGTTGAGCCGGGTCTTGTGGCACGGATGCCACAAGAGGCGCGCCGGGACAGGGATATCCTTGTGCGCGGACCCAGGCGCAAGCGGAGAGTCGTTCAGGGTTTCGTCGTCTTGTGGCGCAAAATAGAGGGGGAGCGACGATGGGGCGAGCGTCAAGCCCCCTCGTCACGGTGAGCCATAGGCTGGATTGGACTCGGCAGTCGTCGTCCCACTGCAGAGGACACGTCACCCGGCAGAACTCCAACGACCATGAGGATCGTCGTGTTCTGAGACGCCGCGAAGATTTGCGAGGCGCTCGAAATCATCGAGCGCCTGGCTAAGTATCAGCCCTCGAACAGCATCAGGATCGACAGCAGGAACAGCACCCACATCGCCGGGCGCACTTCCTTCGCCTTGCCCACGCCGACCTTGACCACGACGAACGTGAGGAACCCGAACACCACGCCATGGGTGATCGAGTAGGTCAGCGGAATCAGCATCATCGCCACGAACGCCGGGATGGCATCGTCGTACTGCTGCCAGTCGATGGTGCGAATCGGCGAGAGCATGAATACCCCGACCATGATCAGCGCTGGCGCGGTGGCGATCGCCGGCACCAGCGCCAGCAAGGGCGACAGGAACAGGAACGGCAGGAACAGCAGCCCGGCGACTACGGCGACGAGGCCCGAACGCCCGCCCTGGCTGATACCGGCGGCGGACTCGACATAGGCGTTGGCCGGGCTGGTACCCAGCGGCGCCGAGATCAGCGCGGAAGCCGCATCGACCATCATCGAGCGGCGAATGTTGCGCGGCTCGCCGTCTTCGTCGAGCAGGTTCCCCGCCTGGCAAACCCCGATGAAGGTCGACATCGCATCGAAGAAGGTGGTGAACAGGATCACGAAGATGAACGGCCAGTAGGCCACCGCCAGCGCGCCGCTGAAATCGACCTGACCCATGGCGCTGAAGTCCGGCCAGGCGAAGATACCCTGGAAGTTGACCAGCGTCGGGGTGCCGGCCGGCGATACCGCGCTGGCATCGCCCCACAGGCGACCGATCGGGATCGCCAGCAACGTGGTGACGACGATGCCCAGGATCAGCGCCCCCTGGACGCGCCGCGCGACCAGTACCGCGGTGATGCCGAGTCCGATCAGAAACGTGACGAGCGCCGGGGTCATTTCGCCCAGCCCGACCACCGTGGCCGGATTGGACACCAGCATGCCGGCGTTGACCAGCCCGATCACGGTAATGAACAGACCAATCCCGCAGGCAATGGCGTGACGCAGCGTGGCGGGAATGGCATCGACCACGTAGCGGCGAACGTTGAACAGCGCCAGGATCCCGAACAGCACCCCGGACCAGAACACGCAGCCAAGCGCCGTCTGCCAGGGAATACCGGCCCCCATCACCATGGTGTAGGTGAACAGCGCGTTGATCCCCATCCCGGGGGCGACCAGAATCGGATTACGCGCGTAGAGCCCCATCATCACGCTGCCGAAGAAGCTGATCAGCACAGTGGCGGTCAGCGCCCCGGCGAAAGGCACGCCGGCGGCGGAGAGAATCGAGGGATTGACCACGATGATGTACATCGCCGCCAGGAACGTGGCGACGCCGGCCAACACCTCGGTTTTTGGCGTCGTCTCCAGTGAACGGAGGGAAAACAGTTTTTCTAGCACGCGACTATCTCCTGGGCGGTACTGTCATTGTTGTTGGCGGTGTCGTCGGCGGCGTCTCGGCATCCCCACGTACAGCGTTGCCGGGCCTGCAAGATCCGCGACGACGGGCGACACCCCCGCCAGCGAGGGCGTTGCATCGTCATTTTGTATACAAGAATGAAGGCAATGAAAAGCCAAAAGTTGACCAACCTGTCAACTTTTACTCCCAGGCGCCACCGCCGATCGCCAAGCGCGGCGTAGTATAACGAAAGCCTATCCGGTCCGGCAGGCCGTCCAGCTACCGGGCCGACGGCGGGCTATGTCATCATCGCCGGTGTGCCGCCTGTGAATCCGCTTCAGACGTGATATCGATCCCAAGGAGAAAGCCCATGAGTTCCGAAACGCCGCAACTGCCGCTGATTCTGGATCCGGCCACGCTGTCACGACATCTCGAGGACCCGCACCTGCTGATCATCGACGTGCCGCTGAAGGCGGACAGTTACCCAGCCGGCCACGTGCCCGGGGCGATCTTCCTCGACTCCCGCCGTCTGCTGGCGGGCTCCGGCGAGGTACCCAACGACGTGCCAACCGAAGCCGCGCTGAGCACGCTGTTCTCGGAACTCGGGCTAACGCCGGAAACCCACGTCGTCGCCTACGACGATGAAGGCGGCGGCTGGGCCGGGCGCCTGCTGTGGACGCTGGAGCTGATCGGACACCGCCGCTACTCCTACCTCAACGGCGGCATTCATGCCTGGCGCGCCGACGGCTACCCGCTCTCCACCACCCCGTCCACGCCGACCCCGAGCGATTATGAAGCCGCCTATCTCAATCCGGCACTACAGATTCGTCGCGAAGAGCTGATCGAGCGCCTCGACGATCCGCAGCTCGCGATCTGGGACGCCCGCTCCGCGGAAGAGTATCGCGGCACCAAGGGCGACAACCGGAAACTTGGCCATATCCCCGGCGCGGTCAATTTCGACTGGCTCGACGTCATGGACAAGCATAATGATCTGCGCCTGCGCGACTACGCCGAACTGATCACCGAGCTGGAAGCCCGCGGCCTGACGCCGGACAAGGAGATCGTCACCCACTGCCAGAGCCACCATCGCAGCGGACTGACCTGGCTCGCCGCCAAGGCGCTCGGCTACGACAACGTGCGTGCCTATCCCGGCTCGTGGAAGGAGTGGGGAAATCGCGACGACACGCCGGTGGAGAAATAAGAGCTGGAAGCTGGAAGCTGGAAGCTGGAAGCTGGAAGCTGGAAGCTGGAAGCTGGAAGCCAAGATAGAACCACCTCCACCTGTCAAGTGAAACCGTTTTGGTTTTGGGTTTTGACCTTTCTTCCAGCTTCAAGCTGATGACTTACCGCTCCGAGCGAAGCTCGGTTGCACCGGCCGGGCAGTCTCGCTACCTTGTCCGCCTTCCGTCAGTCCCTCTTCTTTCACCGGGGTCGTTATCGTGGATCGCCAGGAACTCTTCGCCCGAATTCAGTACCCGCTCCCCCACCACGCGATCTCGCGACTGATCGGCCGGATCGCCGATAGTCGGATCCCCTGGGTCAAGGATCTGTTCATTCGTCGCTTTATCGATACCTACGGCGTCGACATGAGCCAGGCCCTGCAGCCGGATCCGAGCGCCTACGCCTGCTTCAACGACTTCTTCACCCGGGCGCTGAAGCCGGACGCCCGCCCCCTCGGCGAGGGGCTGCTCTCGCCGGCGGACGGCGTGCTCTCGCGTTACGGGCGTATCGAGCATGGCACCCTGATCCAGGCCAAGGGCCAGACCTACTCGCTCTGTGCCCTGCTGGGCGGCGATGTCGCCCGAGCGGCGCCGTTCCGTCAGGGCAGCTTCGCCACGGTCTACCTGTCGCCGAAGGACTATCACCGCGTACACATGCCGATGACCGGGACCTTGCGCGAGATGACCTACGTGCCGGGCCGGCTGTTCTCGGTCAACAGCGCCACCGCCAACCATGTGCCGGGACTGTTCGCCCGCAACGAGCGACTGGTCTGTCTCTTCGACACCGAGCATGGACCGCTGGCCATGGTGCTGGTTGGCGCGATGATCGTGGCCGCCATCGAGACCACCTGGGCCGGACAGGTCACACCGTTGAGCGGTCGGGTGCAGACCACCCGTTTCGATGAACCCATCGTGATCGAGAGAGGCCAGGAGATGGGCCGCTTCAAGCTCGGCTCCACCGTGGTGATGTGCCTGGGGAGAGAGACGGCGTTCGGCGACTTCGATCCCGAGGGCAGCCCGATCAGCATGGGCCAGACGATGGGAGCACTGCCAGGGCCAGCGTGAACCGGCTGGCACCGGCTATGCGTCGGGGCGGTCCCGTACGTAGGGCCCCAGCGCCCGGTCGATGACGGCTTCGACGAAATCCTGGTCGATCTCCGAAAAGGAGACCGACAGCCGGTAGTAGACGGCACCGTAGATCAGATCCATGCTCAGGTCCGGATCGATCTCCGGCCTGAGCTCGCCTCGCTCGACGGCGCCGACAATGGCTTGTCGACCCATCTGGCGGCGCGGCCCGATCCAACGTTCGACGAAGGCACGGCTCAACACGGGGTCGGATTGGGCCGCGCCCAGAAGATGCTGCAGCAAGCGTCCATGAGGGCCGTTGAGAATCTCGGCCAGCGCCAGCACGCTGCGACGGAAGCTGGCAACGACGGGCAGTTCGTCATCGTAGGCGATACTCGGCCCGACCGCGTCCAGAAAGGCATCCATGACGATGGCAACCGCATTTGGCCAACGACGATAGATGGTCGACTTGGCCACGCCGGAGACGCTGACTATCCGCTCGACAGTGGCATGGTGAATTCCTCCTTCCAGCGCCAGTTCCATGGCTGTTCGCATCACCTCGGTCGAAGCCGTGGCGCTGCGCGGCCGACCTGGGCGTGCAGGAGAAACGACGGGCATGGAAGACATCCTTGTCAAAAACAGCTCCTGACAGATACGATAATATAAGATACGCAGCGTATCGTATCATTTTTTAGTAAGAAACTGTTACTCCTGCCGCGACCCAGATCCCGCCGACCCCGGTTGTCACGGGCATCCCATCGTCGTTCGACACGCATTACTGCTCGAGGCCTCATCATGGAGAGTTATGATGGAGAGTTATGACGTCACCATCGTCGGAGCCGGCCCCGCCGGACTGGCTGCCGCCCGAAGACTCTCCGGTCGGGGACATCGGGTGCTTATCGTCGATCGGGGTCCGGATATCTCGAGGCGCGACAGAAACGACGAAGCGAATCTGACTCAAGGCCAGGGTGGTGCCGGACTCTACTCGGACGGCAAGTTCTCGTTCTTCCCATCCGCAACGCGGATATGGCAATTGCCGGAACGCGAGGCCTTGCATCGCGCCTACGCCTGGACCTGTGAGCTGCTCGAATCCTACGGTATGCAGACGCCACCGTTCCCGAACAGAACCGACGTCTACACGCCGGAGGAGGGCCGCTGGAACCTGAAGGACTACCCCTCCCGCTACCTGCCACTGCAGGCGCGGGAGGAGATGGTTTTCGGTCTGGTCAACGGCGTCGATAGCGACATCCTGACCGGGACCTGCGTGACCTCCCACCGCTACGACGTCGACGAACAGCGCCATCACCTGCAGCTGGAGGGTCCCGACGCAGCGCCCCGCGCGCTTGTCAGCCGGACATTGATCTGGGCCACCGGACGTTTCGGCGCACTGGACATGGGCGACATCGAGAAGGTCTTCCGCCGCCTGGAAGTCGGGTTCCGTATCGACCAGCCCAGCGAGCAGGCCTTCTTTCAGGCGTTCACCAATCTCGACCCCAAGCTGACGCTGCAGACGGCCGAAGACGGTATCGAGTGGCGCACTTTCTGCGCCTGTCGCAACGGCACCACCGTGCTGACCCGAACGCAAGGCCTGTGGACGGTATCGGGACACTCGGACGGCCCACCCACGGCGCGCTCCAATGTCGGCTTCAATACGCGCATTCTCGACGAGTCGATGGCACGGGAGGCGATCTCGACATTACAGAACGCCATGGCCGAGCGGGACGCCTACTTCGAAATCCCCCTGTCGGCATGGCTGGAAGGGGACGCCGAGACCACCGCCCGGATGCGGCGGATCTACGGCGACACCCTGGCGTGTGCGATGCTGCAGGGGCTGCGCCAGCTCGTCGACAGCTTCCCCCGGATCGAACATGAGGCGACACGTCTGATCGGCCCGACCCTCGAGGGTGTCGGCTGGTACCCCGGCGTCGACGACCAATTACGCCTGCCCGGACAACCGACCTGGGTGGTCGGCGACGCCTGCGGGCTGTTCCGAGGCATCGTGGCCGCCTTCATCAGCGGCCACTATGCGGCCAGCGCAGTACTGTCGACCTTGTCGAAAGCGCCACTGCAGGAGGAAACGCTCTGATGGCTGCGCCCGTTTCCCGCGTGGGTGTCGGCGTCATCGTCACCCGCCCCGGCGGCGACCTGCTGCTCGGCTACCGTATCAAGGCCGGAGAGACACCCACCTGGTGTCTTCCCGGCGGGCACGTCGAACCCGGGGAGACCTTCGAGGCCGCGGCACTGAGGGAACTACACGAGGAGGCTGGCATCATCACTCGACAGCCGGTCGAGATATTCGCCTTCCTGCAACAGCTGGGCAGCGACCGCACCGCGATCACCGGCGCGGCGTTGATTTCACTCGGCGACGAAACCGCCGAACCGCAAGTGACCGAACCGGATGTCTTCGCCCGCTGGGCGTGGTTTCCGCAAGATGAGCTCCCCACGCCGCTGTTTGCGGCCAGCGACGCCATGCTCAGCCTGTGGCAGGATAGGCCCTGCCCCGACGGCTGGCGTGTCTATCGCGTCGACTGAGCGAGGCATTCCCTTCATTTTCGAACACTCAGGGAGCAGCCGATGCCACTGGAAATCTCCCGCAACGTCTCGATTCCCGACAACGAGATCGAACTCATCGCCGTGCGCGCCCAGGGCGCCGGCGGCCAGAACGTCAACAAGGTCTCCTCGGCGATCCACCTGCGCTTCGACATCCGCGCCTCCAGTCTGCATCCCGGGTTCAAGGAGAAGCTGCTGGCCCTGAGTGACAAACGCATCACCCGCGACGGCATCGTCGTGATCAAGTCGCAGGAGCATCGCACCCAGGAACTCAACCGGGAGGCGGCCCTCGTCCGGCTGAAGCAGCTGATCAAACCCGTGCTCTATGGCGAGAAGCCACGGCAGGCCACCAAACCGAGCCGCAGCGCCAAACGCAAGCGCGTCGATCAGAAGACGAAACACGGCCAGAAGAAACGCCTGCGCGGGCGTATCGACGACTAGACCGAGCGGCCCCGCCCCCTCGCGATCAGCGTAGCGCGGCCATCAACCCGGCCATCAGTCTCGACCGCTCGACCAGGCTGTCGACCTCGATATGTTCGGCCAGGGTGTGGACGCCCGCGCCGCGAACGCCCAGTCCGTCGAGCGTCGCCAGCCCCATGGCGCCGGTGAAGTTGCCGTCGGAGCCGCCACCGCTGCTGGCGTGTGGGAGCGGCATCTTCAGCTCGTCGGCAATCGCCTTGGCCTGGGCGTAGAGCGATAGCGTCGCCTCGCCCGCTTCCCACACCGGCCGGACCACGCCGAGCTCGACCTCGAAGCCGATCCCGTCGGCATCGCGCTGGGTGAACGCCAGCATGCGTTCGATACCGCGATCCAGGTCGGCTTGACGCTTGGCCATGCTCAACGCCTCGCCCCGACAGCTCGTCGACACACAGTTGACCCACTGGCCGCCCTGCACCACGCCGACGCTGAAGGTGCAGTCATCGTCGGTCATCGACTCGATCTCGGGAATTCGCGCCACCATCTCGCGAATCGCGGAATGGCCATCCGCCAGCGCCGCGCCGGCGTGGCTAGGCCGACCGTGAGCGAGCAGCTCGAAACGGGCGATCGCATAGCGCCCGGTGACCACGCCATTGCCTGCGCGCGCCGGTTCCGGAACCAGGATATAGCGATGCCTTGCCGCTTCCCGCTCGATCAGCTCGCGGGTGCCGGGGCTGCCGATCTCCTCGTCGCAGGTCAGCAGCACATGAATCGGCAGCGCCGTATCGACCCGCGCCTGCCGGAGTGCGGCCACCGCGCACAGCGCTGCATAGGTGCCGCCCTTCATATCGCAGATCCCGGGCCCATAACAGCGTCCCCCCTCACGCCGAAACGGCAACGTCGCCAGGGTGCCGACCGGATGGACGGTGTCCAGATGCGCCATGATCAGGATGCCACCTTCGGCCTGACGGGGGTGCGGGAAACTCGCCTTGACGCAGTCGCCCAGCCCCGCAGGCCCGGCTACGCGTTCGACGCTCGCCCCCATCGCCACGAGATCGTCCGCGGCCAGCGTCATCATGCGATTGACGGCAGCACTGTCGAAGGTCGGACTCTCGCACTCGACCCAGCGCTGCAGTCCGGCCAGCATCTCGTCGAGATCGAACTCCAGAGTGGCGGCGAGGCTCATGCGTTCACCGCCCGGGCAGTGCTCGCCGCCGCCAGTTCGTTGAGACGACGTTCGGCGACCCGCGCCAGCAGGCTGGCCCCGATCGGCAGAATCCCGTCGTCGAGCACGAACGCCGGATTGTGCACCGGGACATCGCTGGCATGGCCAACCCAGCAGTAGGAGCCCGGTATCCTCTTCAGCATGTCGGCGAAATCCTCGCTGCCCATCACCGGACGACCGAGATCGGCGACGTTGGCATCGCCGACGATCTCCCGGGCCGCAGCCGCCAAAGCCTCGGTCTGGCTCGGATGATTCTCCAGTACCGAGAAGATATTGCGGATATCGACCTCGATCTCGACGCCGTAGGCGCTGGCCAGGCCGGCTGCCAGCGCCCGGATGCGCTGATGGATCAGCGCGGCGACGTCGTCGTCGAAGGTGCGAATGGTGCCGGAGAGCGTGGCCGACTGCGGAATCACGTTGTAGGCGGAGCCGGAATGCAGCTGGGTGATCGACACCACCGCCGCGTCCAGGGGATTGGTGTTGCGGCTGACGATGCTCTGCATGGCCTGGGAGAGCTGCGTCGCGACCACGATCGGGTCGCGGGCGTGGTTGGGCTGCGCGCCATGGCTTCCCCGGCCGCGGATGACGATGTCGAAGAACTCGGCACCGGCCATCGCCTTGCCGCTCATCACGCGGATCTGGCCATGATCGAGATGCGGGGCGTTGTGCAGCGCATAGATCTCGTCGCAGGGGAAGCGCTCGAACAGCGCCTCGGCGATCATTGTCCGGGCGCCGCCCAGCCCCTCCTCCGCCGGCTGGAAGATCAACACCACCCGGCCGGCGAAATCACGCGTCTCGGCGAGATAGCGCGCCGCGCCCAGCAGCATGGTGGTGTGGCCATCGTGACCGCAGCCGTGGAAGCGGCCGGGGTGCTTCGAGGCGAACGCCAGCCCCGTCTCCTCGTCCATCGGCAGCGCATCCATATCGGCACGCAGGCCGAGCGTCTGCCCCGGACCCCGCTTGCCATCGATGAGACCGACGACGCCGGTCTTGCCCACGCCGGTATGCACGTCGATGCCCAGTTCATGCAGATACGCGGCAACGATGGCGGCGGTGCGCTGCTCATCGAAGCCGATTTCCGGATGGGCGTGGATATCGTGGCGAATCGCGATCAGTTCATCGGTAAAGGCATCGATACGCGGCAAGGTGGTCATGGGAACTCCTGGGCAAGGGAAACCTAAGGGAAACGTCGAGCTGGGCGACCGTCGGGTTCAGGCAGGTTCGGCGGCAGGGACGAAGGGCCTGCCGAGAGGTGATGTCCGGATGCCGGGGCGCAGGCGTCGCCACGGCAGGTCGGCCGGATCGACGGCCATCGGTCCGGGCGCGGCGCAGACCAGAATGGTCTCCGCGATCGGGGCGAAGTCGGCGCGGAAATGGACCGAGCTCTTGTTGACCAGAATGGCCTGTTCGAGCGGTTCGATGCCCACCGAGCGATACATCGCCAGGTCGGCCATCTGCGCCTTGCGGCTGACCACCACGATCCGTATGCCGTCGATGCGCAGACACGCTGACGGCCCCATGTCGAGGCGGCCGCCGCCATAGTAGGGGCCCGGGGCCACGAACTGACCGTCGGAGAGCGCCTCGACCGTGAATGCCGCCTCCAGCGGAGCGTCTCCCGGTACCCCGGAGTGGCCACCGAGCGCCACCCGGACCACCGCGCCGACACCCGCTTCATGGGCAACCTGCGCCGCCGCCGGATCGAACACATTGCCGAGCGCCGCTCGGGTTGCCCGGCAGGCGATCAGCGCCTTGAGCATGCCCATGGTGTCAGAGTTGCCACCGGCGCCCGGGTTGTCCTGGGTATCGGCGATCACCACGGGCCTGGTGGCGCCTGTCGCCAAGCGCATCGCCTCGCGCACCCCCGCCTCGGGATCGAATACACGCCCCACGAAAGCGGGCTCCTGGGCGGCGATACGCGCGCTCAATGCGTCGGCGGCGCCGTCGGCACTGACCTGATCGACCCCGTAGACGATGACGCTGGGACCGCAGTCGGCGAAATCCGCCGCCGGGAATCCGGTCAAGAACGACACCGCGGGCAGCGTGTCGCGCTCCATCGCCGCGACTTCGGCGTAGAGCGAGCGGCACGGCTCTTCCGCCGTGCACTGCCAGGCGATCGGCATCAGAAAGTCGAGCTGGCGAAATGCCTTGGCCGGTCGCTGGTCACTGGCCAGCAGCCTGGCCAGCGCGGTGGCACAGCGGGCGCCGGTCTCCGCCATGTCGACGTGGGGATAGGTCCGATAAGCGATCAGCATATCGGCCTGCTCGACCATCGTCGGCGTCACGTTGCCATGCAAGTCCAGCGAGACGACGATCGGGACCGCGTCCCCCACCAGGGCCCGCACCCGGCGCAGCAACTCGCCTTCGCCATCGTCGAACTGCTGGGTGACCATGGCGCCGTGGAGATCGAGATAGACCCCGTCGAGCGGTGCCGCAGCGCGGATGCCGCCCAGGAGGCGCTCGGTGATACGCTCGAAGGCCTCATGGGTGACGTGCGCCGATGGGCTCGCCGCGGTCCAGAGGGTCGGTACCAGGGTCCATGCCCGGGCTTCGGGAGCCCCCAGGAAGCCGCACAGGCCAATGTTGCTCGCCGCCACCGCATCGAACAGCGCAGCGCCCTCGCTCAGCGGCGGGGCTCCGCCCCCCCGCCGGAAATCCTCGTAGGTCGCCGGGCTGGGCGCAAAGGTGTTGGTTTCGTGGAGAAAGCCACCGACGGCAATCCGAGGCTGTGACATGACGCGGTCCTTGAATCCGAGAGAGCGTGAAAAAGAGGCGGTTCGACCGAGTGATCCCGGCCCTTCATGGGTGGACGACAGCGTCCGACGCGGAGGTCGGGGCCTCCTCGAGGACGTGCTCTAGCGGCCGAAACTGCGAAAAGTCCCAGTGCCGTCCGGGTGCGGCCAGCATCAGCGAGCGGGTGTAGGGGTGCTCCGGCGCGCCCAGCACGCGGCTCGCCGGGCCGTACTCCACGACCACGCCCTGCTGCATCACCATCACCTCGTCGCAGATCTGGGCAGCGACGCGCAGATCGTGAGTGATGAACAGCACCGCCACGCCGAGCCGGCGCTGAATGTCATCGAGCAGCGCGAGCACCTGGGCCTGGACCGAGACATCCAGCGCCGACACCGCTTCGTCGGCGACCAGCACGTCCGGCTCCATCGCCAAGGCGCGGGCGATGGCGATACGCTGGCGCTGACCGCCGGAGAACTGATGGGGATAGCGCGCCAGCGCGTCTTTCGGCAATCCCACCAGCGCCAGCAGCTCGGCAGCGCGCGCCAGCGCCTCCCCGCGCGGCGTGCCATAGTTGACCGGTCCTTCGATCAGGCTGGCACCGATGGTCAGCCGCGGGTTCAGTGATCGGAACGGATCCTGGAAGATCATCTGGATCCGTTTGCGGTGCGGCCTCAGCGCGGCTCTGCCGAGGCTGGCGATATCCTTGCCCATGACCCGCACGCCACCCGCGGTCGGCTCGATCATCCGCATCACGCAGCGCGCCACGGTCGATTTGCCGGAACCGCTCTCGCCGACGATGCCCAGGGTGCGCCCCCGGGTCAGCGCGAAATTGACCTCGCTCGCCGCCAGCGTCTGGGCGGAGGCCCTGCCGCTGAGCCGGGCCCATCGAGAGGTCTGCCCATAGCGCTTTTCGAGCTCGATCGCCTCCAGCACGACCTCGCGGTCGGTCACCTCCCGCGCCGCCCGAGGCCGCAGGCTCGGCACCGCCGTCAGCAACTGGCGGGTATAGTCGGTCTGCGGCCGCCGCAGCAGCGCCGCGATCGGCTGGGTCTCGACCACCGCGCCGTGACGCATGACGCACACCCGATCGGCAATGTCCGCCACCACCCCCATGTCATGGGTAATGAACAGCACCGACGTGCCGTGGCGCTCCTGCAACTGCTTGATCAGTTTGAGAATCTGCTTCTGTGTGGTCACGTCCAGCGCCGTCGTGGGCTCGTCGGCGATCAGCAGCTTGGGCTCCAGGACCAGCGCCATGGCGATCATGATGCGCTGGCGCTGGCCGCCGGAGAGCTGGTGCGGCCAACTGGCGTAGACCCGCTCGATATCCGGCAGCTGGACCTGATCGAGCATCTCGAGCACGCGCTCCCGGCGCTGCGCCGAGGAGAGCCCCTTCCGGTGCATGACCAGCACCTCCTCGATCTGCTCTCCCACCCGCATCAACGGATTGAGGGCGGTCATCGGCTCCTGGAAGATCATCGCCATACGGCTGGCGCGCAGCTCGCGCAGTCGCCTTGGGGAGGTATCGAGCAGGGCGTCCCCCTCCAGCGCGATACGACCGCCGGTCACGGTGAGGCTTCCCTTGGGCAGCAGCCCCATCACCGCCAGCGAGGTCACCGACTTGCCGGAGCCCGACTCGCCCACCAGGCAGAGCGTCTCGCCCGGCGCGATCGAGAAGTCGATGCCCTCGAGGATGGGCTTGGCCGGCGAGGCGTGCGTCGTGACTTTCAGCCCACGAATCTCCAGCACCGGCGCCGTGGCGAGCTCGGCGTGAGTGGCGTCATCGCTCATTGCGCACCTCCTCGTTTCTGCAGCCGGGGATCGAGGCGGTCACGCGCGGCATCGCCGAGCAGGTTGATCGACAGGATGCAGATCGACAGCATGATGCCCGGCCAGAAGATCAACGAAGGCTTGATCAGGAAGTAGGTTCGACCCTCCGACATGATGTTGCCCCAGGTCGGGGTCTCGGTCCCGATGCCGGCCCCGAGAAAGGAGAGGATGGCCTCGGTCAGGATGGCCGAGGCGCAGATGTAGGTACTCATCACGATCAACGGGGCCAGCGTGTTGGGCATCAGGTGACGCCACATCACCGTGGTCAGGCTGCTGCCCAGCGAGACCGCGGCTTCGACATAGGGTTCCTCCCGCGCGGAGAGCACCACCGAGCGCACCAGGCGCACCACCCTGGGAATCTCGGGGATGGTGATCGCGGCCATCACGGTCCACAGGTTGGCGCTGATCAGCGAGACGATGGCGATCGCCAGCAGCACGCTGGGAATCGCCATCAGGCCATCCATGACGCGCATGATCAGCGAATCCAGCCCGCGGAAGAAACCGGCGAGGATGCCCAGCGGCAAGCCGATGACCACGCTGATCAGCGCACTGCCGATACCCACGATCAGCGAGACCCGAGCGCCATAGAGCACACGCGACAGCAGATCGCGGCCATAGGCGTCGCTGCCCAGCCAGTACTCCGCACCGGGGGGCTTGAGGCGATTCGCCGGAGACATCTCGAGCGGATCGTGGGGAGCGAGCCATGGCGCCAGGATGGCGGCGATCACGATCAGGGCCAGGCAGACGCCGGCGATCATCACCGTCCAACCGGGGCGCCGGCGCGGCCAGAAGCGTAGCCGTCGCGGCACCGGGGCGCCGGCGACATCGGAGGCGGCGTGAGGGGGTGACAGGCTCATTGGTAACGTATCCTCGGGTCGAGCAGCGCATAGGAGAGATCGATGGCCAGATTGATCAGCACGTAGACGCCGCTGGTCACCAGAATCAGCCCCTGGATCACCGGATAGTCACGCGAGAGGATGGCATCCACCGTCAGCCGACCGAGCCCCGGGATGTTGAATACGCTCTCGGTGACGACCACCCCGGTGATCATCAAGGCGAAGCCGGTACCGATCACTTCGAGAATCGGCACGCCGGCGTTGCGCAACGCATGCTTGAACAGCACCCGTCTCTCGCTGGCGCCCTTGGCGTGTGCGGTCCGCACGAAATCCTCCCCCAGCACGTCCAGCATGCTGGCCCGGGTCATCCGCGCGATCAGCGCGATATAGATCGTCGACAGCATCAGTGCCGGCAGAATGGCGTGTCTGATGAAGGGCACGAACCCCGCCTCAGAGATCCGCTTGAAGCCCTGAACCGGCAGCCAGCCGAGATCGATGGCGAAAATCTTGATCAGGAGGTAGCCGATCACGAACACCGGCACCGAAAAGCCCAGCACCGAGACCGACATCACCGCGTTGTCGATCAGGCTGCCGTGCTTCCAGGCTGCGATGACGCCCATCGGCACCGCCACCACCACCGAAAGCACGATGCTGAGCAGGGCCAGGCTGACGGTGGGTTCCAGGCGCTGGGCCATCAGCTGTGTCACTGGCAGGTTGGACATCAGGGAGGTGCCGAAATCGCCCCGCAGCAGCTCCCCGGCCCAGTGGAAGAATTGCAGATAGATCGGCTGGTTCAGCCCCAGGGTCTCGCGGATCCGATCCAGTTGCGCCGGAGTGGCCATGTCACCGGCGATGATCGCCGCGGGGTCGCCCGGCGAGAGCCGGAGCAGCAGAAAGACGAACAGCGCCACCACCACCATGACCGGCACTGCCGCCAGCGTTCGACGCAGACAGTAGCTGAACATGAACGTACTCCGTTGCAGTTCGTCGCAGGCCCGGAGCGCGATGTCGATCGCGCTCCAGCGCCCGTTACTCGAACTTGGTGATGTTCCAGAACACCGGCACCGGCGAGTGCAGAATGCCGGAGAGATCGTTGTTCCAGGCCGCCGGAATCGAGTATTCGCCCAGCGGGATATAGGTCACCTGTTCAAAGGCGTGACGCTGAATACGCTCGGCGATCGCCTTGCGGTCGGCATCGCTTTCGGCCTGGGCGAACTGGTTGCGCATCGATTCGAGCTCGGGGTCGTCCGGCCAGCCGAACCAGCCGCCATCCTTGCCGCGGCCATTGAGCATCGGGTTGACCAGCGGATTCCACACTTCCGGGATGTACCAGTTGGTGAAGAACATGTTCCAGCCGCCGGCCGAAGGAGGTTGCTGGCTGGCACGACGGGTGACCAGGGTCTGCCAGTCCATCGGCTGCAGATCGACCGTGAAGCCGGCCTGGCGCAACAACTGGGCGGCGATCACCGGCTGCGGGCTGACCGTCGGCGCGTCGGTGGGCTGCATCATGACGACGGGCGTGCCATCGTAGCCGGCGTCTGCCAGCATCTGCTTCGCCGCCTCCGTCCCGCCGCCGGTCGCCAGCGTCTCCGGCGCACCGGCGTCGGTGGCGAGCGGCGTCTGACAGCCGTACATCGAGTCACAGGTGGTGTAGAACTCGGGATTGCCGATCAGGGATGCCAGCACGTCGGTCTGGTTCATCGCCGTCAGCGCGGCGCGGCGAATCTCGGGGTTGTCGAACGGAGGATAGAGAAAATTGAAGCGCCCGATGGTCTGGCTGCCCAGCTCGTTGAGCTTCTCGACCGTCAGCTCGGGATTGGCCTGGAGCACCGGCAGCAGATCGACGGAGGGCGACTCGAGGAAATCGATCTCCCCCGAATTGAGCGCGTTGAGCGCCGTCTGGGCGTCGCTCATGTTGATCCACTCGACACGATCGACGTTGACGACCTTGCCGCCGGCAGTCCAGCTGGCCGCCTCGTCGCGGGGCACGTAATCCGCGAATTTCTCGTAGACGACGCGGTTGCCGGGGTCATACTCGTCGGCAACGAACGTGAATGGCCCGGAGCCGATCTGATCCTCCACCGTCAGCGTCTCGCCGGGAGACTTGCTCGCGATACGCTCCGGCATCACGAACAGCGGCACCGACGAGGGCTTCGCCATCAGTTCGAGCACGTAAGCGAACGGCGACGACAGTGTCAGCGTCACCGTTGCGGGATCCGTCGCCTCGACACTCGCGACATGATCCATCAACATCTGGCCACCACCATCGCGGGCGGCCCAGCGCTTGAACGACGCCACCACATCCTTGGCGGTCACCTGGCCGCCGTCGTGCCAGGTCAACCCGTCGCGCAGGGTAAAGGTGTAGGTCATGCCGTCATCGGAGACCGCCCAGTCGGCCATCTGTGGCTGTGGCTGGAACTTGTCGTCCATGCCCAGCAGCGTGTCCCAGATCATGTAGCCATGATCCCGGGTGATATGAGCCGTGGTGGTGATGGGATCGAGCACGCGCAGACCGGAGTGCATGACCGCGCGAATCGTGTTCGCTTCCGCCGGTGCAGCGGCCAGCGACGAGATCGCACCGCACGTGGAGAGCAGCGCCACCATCGTCATGCCACCCAACAGGCGGCGACGCACAGCGGAAAAACGACGCGAGAAAGGAGTCGTCATGAGGGACCTCGTTATCGATCTTATGATGGTCTTTGGCGATAGGGACGGAGGCTGTTGTTATGGATTCAGGAAGCGCTGAAGCCATCGGCGCGCGGAATGAATCGCAAGACGCATGGAACTGGGGTCGGGCGCGGGTCGATCGGACTGGCCCCCCAGTACCCCGTAACGCAGCGATTCGCTCGCGCAGGCATTCACGCAGTGCTTCCTTCATGGCCGCCCGGCACCTGTCGCTCCTACCGAGAGTAGATCCCGCCGGGAGGAAAACAATACTTTCGTCGACAGGTCAGTGTTGCCTGAAAGGCAACGCTCGAAGCATGCTTCGTGATTCCAACCCTGTGGACTCTCCCCGTGGCGCATGACAACGACAAGTTCCCGGCCCATCTGAACAGCCGCTGGCTCTACTACCTCTCGCAGGCGCTCGAGGCCGGCTCGATCCGCACCGCATCGGACCGACTGGATGTGGAACCCTCCGTCATCAGCCGGCAGATCCGGCAGCTCGAGCAGGCGCTCGGTCTGACCCTGGTCGAGCGCCATGGCCGCGGTGTTCGGGCCACCGAGGCCGGCGGCATCCTGCTCGACTTCTATCGCGAGCGGGATGTCGCCGAGCAGACGTTGTTCGGACAGCTGGCCGAGCTGGACGGCCTGCAGCGCGGCCATATCAGCCTGTCGATCAGCGAGGGGTACAGCGATCGGCTGATGAGCGGGGTGATGAACGACTTCTGCGCCCGCCATCCGCAGTTGACGATCGAGATGACCCTGGCCAGCGTCAATGAGGTGGTGCGCCAGGTCTACGAGGGCCAGGCACATATCGGCGTTGCCTATGCGCCTCGGCTGATCCCCGGCGTCGAGTCGGTGGCCGCCGTCCGCCAGCCGCTCTGCGCCATCGTCCACCCCGCGCATCCGCTCACCCGGTTGCCCCAGCCGCTCGCGCTGGACGCCATCCTCGAGTGGCCCCTGGGCCTGGTGGGTCACGGCTACGGCATCCGCCAGTTGATCGATGCCGTGGAAATCCTCAGCAAGCGACATTTCCATGCCAGCCTGGTCAGCAACTCCCTGGCGACGCTGAAGCAGTACGTCAGCTCCGGCAACGGCGTCACCTTCATCGGCAGTGTGGCGCTGCTGCACGAACTGCGGCGCGGCCAACTGGTGGCGCTGGAGGTCGATCATCCGGTGTTCCGGGAAGCCGAATCCCATGTCATCGTGCGCCGTCAGCGGCCGCTGTCGCCGGCCGCCAAGCAACTGCTCGGCGAGATCGTGACGCTATGGCCCTTCGGTGAAAGACGGCGGGTGGCGTGGTAGCAGCGCCATGGCCGGTCAGCAGCGTGGCGTCGGGAACGCCATGACCTCGGCAACCGACGCCTTGCCCAGCGCCAGCTGGATCAGGCGGTCGATACCCAGCGCCACCCCGCTGCCCGCGGGCATGCCGTGTGCCAGGGCGGCGATCAGCCGGCGGTCGACATCCACGACCGGCTTGCGAAGCGCCGCGCGTTGGCGATTGTCATCCTCGAAGCGGGCGGCCTGCTCCCGGGCGTCGGTCAGCTCATCGTAGCCGTTGGCGAGTTCGAGGCCCTGCAGATAGATCTCGAAGCGAGACGCCACCTCGTCGCCCTCCTCGTCGACCCGCTTGCGCGCCAGTGCCGCCTGGCTGGCGGGATAGTCGACCACCACGTCGATGCCGTCCTGCCCCAGCGTCGGCTCGATGACCAGGCTCATCAGCAGGTCGAGACAGCCATCGCGATCGCTATCGGCCATGTCGAGCCCGCCGCGTTCGCCCGCCACCCGCTGCAGCTCGGCCAGTGGCGCGGTGAAGGGGTCGAGCGCCAGCGCCTCGCGAAACAGCTCGCGATAGCGTCGCCGACGTGCCGGACCGGCCGCCGGTATCAGCGTGCGGATCAGCGCCTCGCACTCGTCGATCAGCGCCGCCAGCGAGAAGCCCGGGCGGTACCACTCGAGCATGGTGAACTCGATATTGTGACGCCGCCCCACTTCGCCATCGCGGAAGCTGCGGGCGAGCTGAAAGATTGGCCCGCTGCCCGCCGCCAGCAGCCGCTTCATATGGAACTCCGGCGAGGTCTGCAGCCACAGCGTCTCGCGTCCGGCGGGGGTGGTCGCGCGCAGCGACAGCGAGTCGAGGTGCGGGTCGGTACTCCCGGCGTGGCCGAGAATCGGGGTCTCCACCTCGAGCACGTCGCGGGCAGCGAAGAAAGCACGCACCGCCGCCAGCAGCCGCGCCCGCTGGCGCAGCGTCTCGATCGTCGCCGAGGGCTGCCAGTCGTCTGGGCTAGACGTCATCGTCACGTGTGATAGACCTGGCTGCGGCCACCGTCGATCAGGATATCGGTGGCATTGATGAAACGCGCCTCGTCGCTGGCCAGGAACAGGGCGGTGTTGGCCACCTCCTCCGCCTCGCCGATACGCTGGCACGGCAGCAGCGCAATCTGGCGCTGGCGCTGGGTGTCGTCGAGGCCA
Organism: Salinicola lusitanus; assembly: GCF_003206045.1. Lineage (GTDB taxonomy): Bacteria > Pseudomonadota > Gammaproteobacteria > Pseudomonadales > Halomonadaceae > Salinicola > Salinicola lusitanus. The sequence goes on along the minus strand of NZ_PZJM01000006.1, from coordinate 22,852 downwards.
TCCAGCCACGCCTGGGCCGAGGGGGTACGGATCAGCCCCGGCGAGATCGAGTTGAAGCGCAGCCCGCGGGCGGCGTACTCGATACCGAGCGCGCGGGTCAGCCCGATCAGGCCATGCTTGGCCACCGGATAGGGAAAGGCACCGGGAATGATCTTGTGACCGTGCACCGAGGCGATATTGACCACGTGGCCATAGCCGCGTGCCAGCATCTCCGGGAGCAGCGCCTGGATCACATGCCAGGCCCCCTCCAGATTGATCGCCAGGCAGCGCCGCCAGCTCGCCTCGTCGGTGGTCAGCGGATCGCTGAAGACGTTGACCCCGGCGGCATTGACCAGCAGTTCGAGCGGCCCCAGCGCCGCCGCGGCCTCGGCCACCGCGCGGGTGACGCTGTCAGCCTCGGCGACATCGGCCTCGACGCTCACCACCCGGCGGCCGCTCTCCTGCTCGACACGCTCGCAGGCGCGCGTCAGCGCCGCCCGGTCGCGGTCGAGCAGCGCCAGATCCGCACCCTCGGCGGCAAAGCGCCGCGCCGTGGCCAGACCGATACCGCTGGCCGCGCCGGTGATCAGGGCGGTCCGCCCCGTCAGTCTGCCCATCCCGATCGCCTCCAATGGCGCCGCAGCGCTAGACGGCGCGAGCACGCCGACAATTCGCCCCGCCGGCCGCGGCCGGCGGGAGAACGCAGAAGGCCACGCCGAAGCGTGGCCAATCTGGCTGAGACCCGACCTGCACCAGCGCGGCTTCGAAGCCAGCGCGGCGCCAGCATCAAGCGCGGGAGACGTACTCGCCGCTGCGCGTATCGATCCTGAGCACTTCGCCCTGGTTGATGAACAGCGGGACACGAACCACCGCACCGGAGGAGAGCGTCGCCGGCTTGGAGCCGCCCTGGGCGGTGTCACCCTTGAGACCCGGGTCGGTCTCGACCACTTCGAGCTCGAGGAAGTTGGGCGGGCTGACGGCAATGGCGTTGTCGTTCCACAGGGTGACGGTGTAGACCGCCTGCTCCTTGAGCCACTTCTCGACGTCGCCGATGGCTTTCTTGTCCACCGCGTACTGCTCGAACGAGCCGTCGGTCTTCATGAAGTGCCACATGTCACCGTCGGTGTAGAGATACTCCATGTCGAGATCCATGACATCGGCGCCCTCGAGCGACTCGCCCGACTTGAAGGTACGCTCCCAGACCCGACCGGTGATCAGGTTGCGCAGCTTGACGCGGTTGAACGCCTGTCCCTTGCCGGGTTTGACGAATTCGTTCTCGAGAATGTTGCACGGGTCGCCATCCAGCATGACTTTCAGGCCGCCCTTGAATTCGTTGGTAGAATAGTTCGCCATGTTTCCTCACTAATGAACGATCGCGGGGCGTCCGCGACGAGAATTCCGTAACAGCGCTGCCAGGGCGCGTTCTAACTCAGGTGGTCCGCATGATAACCCGAACCCCGATCGCCGTGCATCGTGAAGCCGAACCGCGCGCGCCTGCCGCGTGGCAGCGTCAGCTGCAAGAGGTGATTCGCGACCCGCGGGTGCTGTGCCAGCGCCTCGGCCTCGACCCGGCGCTGCTGCCCGGCGCCAGCGCGGGCCATGCGCTGTTCCCGGTGCGGGTGCCCGAAGCCTACCTGGCGCGTATTCGCCACGCCGACCCCGACGACCCGCTGCTGCGTCAGGTACTGCCGCTGGCGGCGGAGCAGGATGCGGTCGGCGGCTTCGTCGCCGACCCGCTGGCCGAACGCGAACACACCCCGCGCCCCGGGCTGATCCACAAATACGCCGGGCGGGTACTGCTGATCGCCAGCCCGACCTGCGCGATCAACTGCCGCTACTGCTTCCGGCGCCACTTTCCCTACGCCGAGCACGCCCCCTCGATGCGCGAGTGGGACGCCAGCCTCGACTATCTGCGCGAGGATGCCTCGATCCGCGAGGTGATCCTCTCCGGCGGCGATCCGCTGGCGTCACCGGACCGGCGCCTTGCCGAACTGGTCGCCCGGCTGGAGACGATCCCCCACCTTCAGCGCCTGCGCATCCACACTCGTCTGCCGGTGGTGATTCCCGACCGGGTCGATGCCGCCCTGCTCGACTGGCTAGGTGGCACACGCCTGCAGAGGGTGATGGTGCTGCACATCAATCACGCCCAGGAGATCGACGCCGCGGTGGTCGACGCCTGCCGACGTCTGGCGGCCGCCGGCGTCACCCTGCTCAACCAGAGCGTGCTGCTGCGCGGTATCAACGATCAGGTGGATACCCTGGCCGAGCTGTCGGAACGGCTGTTCGCCGCCGGTGTGCTGCCCTACTACCTGCACGTGCTCGATCCGGTCAGCGGCGCGGCCCACTTCGATGTCGACGACGACAGCGCGCGGGCGCTGGTGGCATCGCTGCGCCAACGCCTGCCCGGCTTTCTGATGCCGCGGCTGGTGCGCGAGCTCCCCGGCGAGGCGAGCAAGACCCCGCTATGAGGACGAGGACGTGCGCCTCGGCGCGGCGCGCCAGTCACGCCAGCCGCGCAGGGTGAGATAGGCCAGCGGCCCGGCCGAGCCGAAGCAGAAGGTGATGACGTAGAACACCAGCAGATAACCCAGCCCGTGCCCACGGCGCCGAGCATCGAAGAACATCCAGGTGGCGATCATCAGCAGCGCCAGATAGACATCGAACACCACCAGCGCCGTGGTCGGCTTGCGCATCAGCTCGCTGGCGAAAGCGCCCAGGCTCTGGTCGCTGGTCGCGATGGCGAAGACCGTGTAACCCATGAACAGGACCAAGGCCAGGAGGGGGATCAGAAAGCGAAGCATCGGCAAACTCCTGTTGACGGTCGACGATTGGACACCAGACGGCGGCAACCTCACTCCAGCGGCAGCGTGACGTGAACACTCAGCCCACTCTCGACCGGCAGCGACGTCTGGTCTAGCCGGATCTCCCCGCCGAGCCTCTCGGCCAGTTCCTGCACGATCGACAGGCCCAGCCCGGATCCACTGGTCTGCTGCCCCGCCAGGCGTACGAATCGCTCGAAGACACGCTCACGTTCGGCGACCGCTATCCCCGGGCCGCTATCGGCGATCTCGATATGCAGTCGGTCCCCAGTCTGCCACATCCGCAATCTCACCTCGCCCTCTTCGGGGGTGTAACGCAAGGCGTTGTCGAGCAGATTGCGCAGCAGCACGTAGAGGCCGTTCTCGTAGCTGCGAATCTGGAGTGCGTCGGGAATTTCCTGCGTGAAGTGGATGCCTCGCCGCTCGACCAGCGGCTGCATGTCCCGCTGCAGCTCCCGCCCCAGCCGGTTCAGGCCCACCATCTGCCGGTTCATGCCCTCGCCGCTCTCGAGGCGGGAGAGCGTCAGCAGCTGTTCGACGACTCGCGTCATGCGGTCGACGCCATTGATGATGGAGCGCGCGCCGCGCTGCGAGCGCTCCTCGGCGGTATCGCTGGCCAGGTTCTGGGCGTGGACCTTGATCGCGGCCAGCGGGGTGCGCAACTCATGGGCGGCATTGGCGGTGAAACGGCGCTCCTTCTCCAGCGTTTCAGCCAGGCGACCAAACAGCCCGTTCAGCGCCTCGACCATACCCCGAATCTCCTCGGGGGCCTCGCTGCCATCGATCGGCTCCAGATAGCTCGGCCGGCGCGCCGTGATCTGACGACTGATACGCAACAGGGGAGAGAAGCCGCGGGCGATGACGAAAGGGATCAGCAGGGCGATCAACAGCACTCCGATCACCGGCGGCATCAGATTGCGCAGCGCGATCTGCCAGGTCAGCTCGTCGCGCACGTCGTCGCGCTGGGCGGCACTGGCCCACACGCCGTGAACCTCGTCGTACAGCGTGAACGTGCGCCAGTCGTGATGATCACCCGCAGTCTGCGCGTAACCCGGCACGGGGATCAGCGTATCCAGCACGCCCGGCGTCCTCATGCCCAACAGGGCGTGGCCGTCGTCGTCCCAGATCTGGAATCCCAACTTTTTCTCGTACGGATGGCCTAGCGGCGTCGGCGCGTCGGTGGCGTTGTCGGGGACCATCACCGGCTGCATCTGTAGATCGGCGATCAGGTCATCGCTGGTTCGACCCTGATCACCGCGATACTCGAAATAGAGCGCCACCATGGTGCGCGTGGTCTGCGCCAGTTCGGCATCGAACAGTTCGTTGATCTGATCCCGCGTGTCGTGATAGCTCCAGAGCGCCGCGATCGCGGTGATCAGGGTCACCGAAAACAGCAGAACACGCCTGAGGTAGCGGCGAATCGAGATCAATCCATCGCCCCCAGTCGATAGCCGACGTTACGCACTGTCGCCACCACGTCGCTCCCGAACTTGCGCCGCAGATGGTGGACATGGACCTCGATGACGTTGCTCTCGACCTCGGCGTCCCAGCCGTAAAGCACTTCCACCAACTGGTCGCGGGTAAACACCTGCCCGGGATGCGTCATCAGATGGGCAAGCAGGTCATGTTCCCGACGCCCCAGCGCCACGACGACCCGATCGAAGCGTATTTCATGGGCAGCCGGATCCAGCGACAGCCGGCCACACGTCACCACCGGAGACGCACGTCCCGCGCTGCGTCGGACCAACGCCCTCAAACGGGCCAGCAGCTCGCCATTGTCGAAAGGCTTGACGAGATAGTCATCCGCGCCGCTGTCGAGACCGCGGATACGATCGACCACCTCGTCCCGCGCCGTCAGCACCAGCACGGGAATCTGGCTCTGCCCCTCCCGCAACTGCCTGAGGATCTCGAAGCCGTCGATGTCGGGCAGTCCCAGATCCAGTATCAGCGCGTCGAAGTTGGAACCCTCCAGCGCTTCGCAGACGCCACGCCCTTCGGTCAGCCACTCGGGCACCATTTGTTCGCGTTGAAGGACATCGACGACCCCCTCCCCAAGCAACGGATCGTCCTCAACCAGCATTACCCTCATGGCGTTCTCTCTCACGGCCGCTGCCTGCGGCGACACTCGGCTCTGTCAATTCGGCTCTATCAATACCACGGCAACACGCCATTGGTTCCCGCTTCCCTCTGCCTGACCTTCCACTGTCACGAACCTGTTGGAAAATAAGCAGCGCATCCGATGGAGGCTTGGTGATTCACTAAGCCGATTTTAAGAATAGGCTGCCATAGTGCGGGTTCCGAACACGACGAGCAAAGTCGACGCTTTGGAAACCTACAGGATTTCATCATGCTCGAGCTGCCCAAGCTATCACTTGTCATCATCGTCCACGACGCTTCTCACCGCGTCGAACACGTGGTCGCGGAGGCATCCAGTGCGCTTCGGCACGCTACCGCCCTGGAGTTCGTGATCATCGACGACGCCTCGGGCGGGAGCGACCACGATCGCTTGGCACGCCTGGCCGCTACCGATGACCGGATCAGGCTCTATCGCCACTCCACGCCCACCGGCAGCGACGCCGCGTCGTGGCGAGCCGGCAATCTGGCGCGGGGCGAGTGGATCGCGACGCTGGCCGCCGATGGCCGGGATGACCCCCACGACATCCCCGACATGCTCTGCGAGGCAGAGCACCAGGGGTTGACGCTGGTCGAGGGGATTCCCCTCGACCCTCGCTGTCGCTGGAAGCGAGCCCTCTTCCGCGTCTTCAGAAGCGCTGGCATCGAACTCGCCGATGGCGACGGCTGCGGTCTGCGCCTGGTCAAGCGGGAAGCGCTGGTGGCACTGCCATCCGTCGACAAGCTGCAGCGATTCCTCCCGCTGCTGATTCGTCGCCGTGGCGGCCAGACTGGCAGCTACCGGGTCAACCTCCGGGCGCCCTCGGCCCACGCCTCTCCCTGGCGATTGGCTGCCGGATCGTTGGGGCACGCCCGGGACTGGCTCGGCATGTGGTGGCTGTCCCGCCGCTGGCACTCCAGCCACCGGCCCGCCAAACGCCGGATGCGGGTCTACGCTCGCTGATATCGGACAGCAGCCCCACTCCGTGGACGGCGTCATGGCAGTGAACGAGCGCCGTCAACTCGCGGGCGAGCCTAGCGATAGCGCCTGCCCCGATACTCCAGCCATCCACCCACCCTGTCGCCACCGGGATCGTGATGGGTCCAGTGGATGACGCCGCCCCGGGCATTCCAGACATATTCGCCCCGAAAACCTAGACGACTGCCCGGTTCGAGAGATTCGATCCGCGGGGCCAGGTCGATATTGTGGGCAATCAACAAGGTCTGGCCAGTGTCGAGCGCGACGATGATCCGCTGGTGGCGACTCCCGTCGAGATCGTCCGGCAGCACCCGCAAGACCCGCCCCGAGGCCTCGATCCAGAAGTCATCTCTTCGCGCCTCGAAGGCGTGCTGCAACCGCGCCTCGGCCGTAACGGACGTCTGGTCACCGGGCGAATGAGACGAGAGCCCAAGCGTCCCCTTCCCGCCTAACCCGGCTGTCAGCAGCAGGGTCAGGAGCGCCACCAGCAGACAGGCGCCTGCCCAACGCCATAACCGCGGCGGGATTCGCTGACGCATAAGCTCCCCCATACCTCTGCCCGACCTGCCGCCGCCCATGCTCAGGACAACGAGGTTTCAGGATCGACAGGCACAAAAAAACGAGCCAGGCCGGCTCGCCATAGGATAGGTATTATCGACGCCGAGGCCAAAGAAGTGGGCGACGTTAGACAAAAAAGAAGCCGGACCCAATTCAGGCCCGGCCTACGCTGTGCGCCCGTCCTGGGCTACTAGATCAGAGTGCGATAGCGCGATGGAGTTCCTCGAAAAATCAAAAAAACTCCCATACCCTTCGCTTCCGCGGTTAGTCGGCACTCTCGTCCAGCTCCTCGACGCCGCGTTTCCATAGCCCAATCAATGACCTGGGTGCTGCACTCTCGTCCAGTTCCCATTCACGCCGGGGACACCCTGCCGACACCTCCAGCGTGACCCGAAAGGAACGCCGGTCGGCTCCCGCCGAGGCCGACTCGCCGCCATGCCGATCGAGTTCCTCGAGCACCGCCTGGAGTCGGCGTCGCTGATGCTCGTTCAGTTGCCTGCACTCGATCTTGCGCGGCGCCGACAGTCCAGGCGTCACGACGAATCCCCCTTCACGGGTGACGATGATCACGCTGGTCGGTTCGAGGAGGTCATTGCCGCTCGATCCGTTGCCGGTCATGACAGGACGCCCACATCGACCCACGCCTGGTTGACGGCCCGCATGGCAGCGCTGTCGCTACCGAAGCGCTTGGCGGCACAATCGACCGTCAACCGGGCAAATTGGACAAAATCGCCATCGCGTTGCAGACGTGAATCGGTCAGCGCATCGAACCAGACCGGCCCCGCCTGCTCCCAGGCAAACCCGCCCAGGCTGGTAGCCGCCAGGTAGAATGCCCGGTTGGGAATACCCGAATTGATATGTACCCCACCATTGTCCGATGACGTTCGCACGAAGTCGTCCATATGCCCCGGCTGAGGATCCTTGCCCAGTACCGGGTCGTCATAGGCGGTTCCCGGCTTGGCCATCGAGCGCAGCGCCCGACCATTGACCCGGTCGGTCAAGAGTCCCTCGCCGATCAGCCAGTCCGCCTCCTCGACGTTCTGCTCGAAGTGGTGCTGCTTGACCATGACGCCAAAGACATCCGCCAGGGATTCGTTCAGGGCGCCGGACTGATCCGCGTAGACGAGACCGGCCTCGCGCTCGATGACGCCATGGGTCAACTCGTGAGCGACCACATCCAGCGCCGCCGTGAAGCGGTTGAACAGCTCGCCGTCGCCGTCGCCGAACACCATCTGGGCGCCATTCCAGAAGGCGTTGTCATAATCCTCGCCATAGTGAACCGTGCCCAGCAACGCCATCCCGTCACCATCGATGGAGTCGCGCTCGAAGACCTGCCAGTAGAACAGATGCGTGGCACCCAGCCACTGATACGCCTCGTCCACGGCGACATCCCCGCTTTCCGGTGCCCCCTCCTCCCGTACCAGATTGCCGGGTAGGGTCTGCTGGTTACCGGCGGAGTAGATATATCGCGCGGCCTGGCCCGGCCGGCCGCTGTCCGCCGGGCGAGCCATGGGCGCGGCAGCGTTGCGCAGCCGGAACTGGGCGTCGGCCTGCAGCGTCATCCGCGCGCATTGCTGAAGCCTCGTGTTGCCGTGAGACATGATGCGTTCGAGAACGTGGGGCGGCATGAAGCCCGCGAGCGCCCTGGAGCCGTGCATTTCGACCATGCGATTACCTCCTGTGCCATGAAGCTCGAGGTTTTCAGTGTGGTCCAATCTGCGCCATGTCTCCGCTGTGCCAATGTTCCTTTTTGTCAACGAGGCGGCCAATGGCCAAGCCCCTGGCCACTCCCGGCCAGGGTCGCCCCTCCGACGATCTCGGCGCGCCACTGGAGAGCGCGGCAGACGATAGCGCTACTCGCGAACGGCCGAGCGCAAGCCGCTATTGGCCAGCGACAAGCCGTAGGTTGCGGGCTGAACAGCGCCTTCCAGACGCCCCAACTGGTCGAGATCCCGCTGCGCCAGCACTAGATCCAGCCGGCGCCGCGGACTGTTGGCATTGAGCACCATGTGAACCTGCGATGGACGGGCTTGCGCATCCAGACGTTGCACCCAGGCCAGGGCCCCGCTGGAATAACGGGCCAGCGATCCCACCGGCGTGACCCCGAACAGCCGCACGTAGCGCCGGGCCCATCTGTTATCGAAAGCCGTCGCCTCGCCCAGCACATGGCGGTAAGCCTCGACCAGCGACCAGGCAGCGCGGTCGGCACGTGGTCGCGTCAAGGCATCGATGACGTCCACCACCGCGATCATCCGGCCGAGCTCGCCGATGGCGGCACCATGGAGCCCGAGCGGATAGCCGCTGCCGTCGAGCCTCTCGTTGACCTGCCCGACCACCTGCGCGGCGATCTCTGGCGACAGCCAGCGGCAATCGGCCACACGTTCGCTTATCCGATGAACGTGGCCCGGCAGCAGTGCCCGCTGCGCCTCGGTCAGTCCATCGCGACTCTCCAGCAGATCGCTCGGCAACGACGCCTTGCCCAGGTCGTGCACCAGGGCGCTGGCCGCGACCGCCTTCAAGGTTTCGCTGTCGAATCCTTGCTGGCGCGCCAGATCGACGGCCCGGATCGCCACGACCAACGCATGTTGCACGGCCACGGGCTCCGCATCGAGATAGCCCATGGCGTAAAGCAGCGACTCACGCCCCGGCCCGCCGAGAGCGATGATCGTATCCGCATGACGCGACAGCAGCGTGGACGATATCGTGCCGCCGTTCTGGAGCTGCAGGCTCTGCGCATTGAGATAGTCCGCGACCCGCTGCAACTGCCGAGCGACCGTATTGCCGACCGTAGCCGCAGGCTTCTCCGCGGCGATTCCGGAAGGGGGCTGCGGAAGCCGACGCCCGCTCGGGGTCAGGAACAGCCCCGAGGGTTCCAGGGGCTTCTCGCTACTCTGTGCCCGCCTGGCATCTTCACGCTCGATCTCCTTGACACAAAACCAGAGCATGCGCTCGCTATCGATCGGAAGTTCGTCGAACTCGCAGCCGACCAGTGCCCTTGTCCATTCATCGTTGGTGCGGATGTGTCGGACGTGCCCCTTGAGTTCGAGACGCTGCTGATTGGGAAAATGCAGTTCCAGGGAAAAGATGGGCTGGTCGGGTGTCAGCGCCACCGCATCGGCCAGCCGCATCGACAGCAGGCACCCGCCGAGCGACAGGTTGCAGAGGTCGGCATCCACGACGGGCGCACCCTCCGCGAGGGTGAGGCGGGTACCGACGCCCATCTCGGCACGCAGCGGCGCGCGAAACGTGCCGCGGCGATGGATGGTGCTCAGGTAGTCGGGATAGGTACAACGAAACCGGACGCGTGACGTATCCTCCAACCGCTCCATCACGGCCAGCGGAGACGTTCGAACCAGTGCTCCCATGACATGGCCCACAAGGTGGAATGAATCCCCCTTCTCCAGAGGATCCGCCAGCGCCGGCACGGCCGACACGTCGATGACGAGCGCCTCGTCGACGGTGACATCGTCCAGCAGCACCGGCCAGGACGCGCTGCCTGCGTGGTTGAACGCGAGATTGACGCCGCCCTGCAGGCAGAGCGGCTCCAGCCACTCCCACTTGGCCTTGGCTTGATGGATGTCCGTCGAGGCAGAGTCAGACATGGAAGCTCCGATAACGAAAAGCAGTCACAAAAGCATAAATGTAAAGCTATGTAAGCTATCGTTATCGGCCATCGCGCCTTGAACTTAACGTCCGACGCGCGTCACTCGCCCCGCGATAGTTCTTCCAGTTCGGCGGCAGAGTAGCCGAGCAGGTAGAGCAAGCCGTCCAGCCCCAGGGTAGAGACCGACTGCCGTGCCTGACGGCGCACCAGCGGCTTGGCGTGAAAGGCCACGCCGAGCCCAGCCGTCGCCAGCATCTCGAGGTCGTTGGCGCCATCGCCCACGGCCACGGTCTGGGCCAGGTCCCACCCCTCGCGCTCGGCGATCTGCCTGAGCATCATCGCCTTGCGCCCGGCATCGACGATCGGCTCGGCGACCTCGCCGGTCACCTTGCCGTCGCGGATCACCAGCTCGTTGGCGTGGATCTCGTCGAAACCGAGGCGCTGCTGCAGGTGACAAGCGAAATAGGTGAACCCACCGGAGAGGATCGCGGTCCGGTAACCCAGACGCTTGAGATAGCGCATCAGTCGCTCCAGCCCCGGCATCAGCGGCAATGACTCGGCGACCTCCGCCAACACCGACTCATCCAGGCCCTCGAGCTTGCTCATGCGTTCACGGAAGCTCTGCTGGAAGTCGAGTTCGCCACGCATGGCGCGCTCGGTCACGCTGGCGACCTCCTCGTAGACGCCATGTCGGCGCGCCAGCTCGTCGATGACCTCGGCCTGGATCAGCGTCGAATCCATATCGAAACAAATCAGCCGACGATGTCGGCGCCAGGCATTCGATCGCTGCAACGCCACGTCGACCCCGAAGCGCTCGCTCAACGCCAGGATCTTTTCGCGCAGTGACACCGCATCTTCTATCGCGCCGCCGAGCCGCCACTCCAGGCAAGCGCCGGCGCCGGCCGGCGAGGCGTCCATGTCGAGCTGGCCCGCGGCGGACAACCGTTTGACACGCTCGATGATCAACCCGTGCTCGGCGGTCAACGCGCCGACTTCCGCCATGACCTCGGCGGACAACCGGGGGGCCATCAGGGTCAGCACCCAGCGAGCGTCCTTGGCCACGTCCGCCCATAGCGCTTCACTCTCGGCAGATACCTTCTCGACCCGGCAGTCCAGCCCGAACACGTCGCCGGCCGTCGGCAGCATGGCCCCGAGATCGTCGGCGGTTTCGACCAGTGCCTCCAGTGTCACCTCGCCGAAAGCGACGTGCTGGCTCAAGTCCAGTAGGCGGCAGTTGGCGCTGACCAGCGCCGTACCCAGTGCAGCCGTCTGACCTGGTCGCGCCGGGCCGGTGGCTCGCACCACAAAACGTTGTGACATCTTTTCCCCACGAGGCGCCCGAGGCGCCCTCTCTTTATAGATTCAACCGACCGTCAGCCATGGCAGAGGCGTTGTCGACGCTCGTCGCTGATGACGAGACCCAACGATGCCCCTCAGGACTCGACCTCGAGCCGATCCACTTTCTGGAAGCCACGCGCCAGCTTGCTGCCTCGACGGCCACGCTCGCCGGAATAGTAGTCGAGATCGCCCGCTTTCAGCGTCTGCTTGCGCCGGCCGGCGTGTACGATCAGCGCCGCACCCTCCGGCAGCAGCACCAGGTCGCGCACGAACTCCTCGCGATTGGCGGCCCGCTGACCGGGGATCGAGATCATCTTGTTACCCTTGCCCTTGGCCATCTCCGGCAACTGGGAAAGGTCGAACACCAGCAGCCGACCCTCGTTGGACACCACCGCCACCCGAATGTTGTCGCCCGCGGGAATCGCCTGCGGCGGTATCACGTTGCAGCCGGCGGGCACCGACAGCACCGCCTTGCCCGCCTTGTTCTTGCCGAGCAGATCCTCGAGCTTGACCACGAAACCGTAGCCGGCATCGGAGGCGAGCAGATAGCGTGCGTCGGGCACGTCGAGCATCAGCCCGATCATCGACGATCCGGCCGGCGGATTGATTCGCCCGGTCACCGGCTCCCCCTGCCCCCGCGCCGAAGGCAGGTTGTGCGCGGAGAGGGTGTAACTGCGACCGCTGTCATCGAGCAGTACGAGCGGCTGATTGGTCTTGCCGCGGGTGGCGAGATGGAACTTGTCGCCCGCCTTGTAGGAGAGCCCGGCGGGATCGATATCGTGACCGCGGGCGGCCCGAATCCAGCCTTTCTCGGAGAGCACCACGGTGACCGGGTCGGCACCGACCAGCTCGACCTCGGAGAGCGCCCTGGCCTCGGCCCGCTCGACCAGCGGCGAACGACGGGCATCGCCGTAGGTTTCAGCCGCCTCACGCAGCTCCCTCTCGATCAGGTCGGTCATTGCCGTTTCGCTGCCCAGCAGCTTCTTCAGACGCTTGCGCTCGGCCTCGAGTTCGTCCTGCTCGCCACGGATCTTCATCTCCTCGAGCTTGGCGAGGTGACGCAGGCGCAGTTCCAGAATCGCCTCGGCCTGGCGATCGCTGAGGCCGAAGGCGCTCATCAGTGCCGGCTTGGGCACGTCCTCCTCGCGAATGATGCGAATCACTTCGTCGATATTGAGGTAGGCGACCAGCAGGCCCTCGAGGATATGCAGGCGATCCTCGACCTTGCCGAGGCGATGCTCCAGACGCCGGCGCACGGTAGTACGCCGGAACATCAGCCATTCGCCGAGCATCTCGTTCAGCGGCATCACCCGCGGCCGGCCGTCGAGAGCGATCACGTTGAGATTGACGCGGATGTTCTTCTCGAGATCGGTGGTGGCGAACAGGTGCGCCATCAGCCCCTCGACATCGATACGGTTGGAGCGCGGCTCGATCACCAGCCGGGTCGGCGTCTCGTGGGTCGACTCGTCGCGCAGATCCGCCACCATCGGCAGTTTCTTGGCCTGCATCTGTGCGGCGATCTGCTCCAGCACCTTGGCCCCGCTGACCTGGTACGGTACCGCGGTGATGACGATATTGCCGTCCTCGCGCTCGTAGCGGGCACGCAGCTTGACCGAGCCGCGACCGGTTTCGTAGAGCTTGCGTAGATCGCTGGCCGGCGAAATGATCTCGGCATCCGTCGGGAAGTCCGGTGCCGGCAGATGCGTCATCAGATCGGCGACGCTGGCCTCGGGCTGGCGCAGCAGGTGGCAGGTCGCCTCGACCACTTCCACCACGTTGTGGGGTGGGATATCGGTCGCCATGCCGACGGCGATGCCGGTACCGCCATTGAGCAGCACGTGGGGAAGTCGCGACGGCAGCACCGCCGGTTCGTTCATGGTGCCGTCGAAATTGGGCGTCCAGTCGACGGTGCCCTGGCCCAGCTCCGTCAGCAGCGTCTCGGAGAAGCGCGACAGCCGCGCTTCGGTATAGCGCATGGCGGCGAAGGACTTGGGATCGTCCGGGCTCCCCCAGTTGCCCTGGCCGTCGACCAGCGGGTAGCGGTAACTGAACGACTGCGCCATCAGCACCATCGCCTCGTAGCAGGCGCTGTCACCATGAGGGTGGAATTTACCCAATACGTCGCCGACGGTACGCGCCGACTTCTTGTACTTGGCATTGGCATTCAGCGCCAGCTCGCGCATGGCGTAAACGATGCGCCGCTGCACCGGTTTCATGCCGTCGCCGATGTGCGGCAACGCCCGGTCGAGGATCACGTACATCGAATAATCGAGATACGCCTTCTCGGTGTACTCCTTGAGCGAGAGGCGCTCGACGTCGCCCTCCGCCACCTGGATATCCATGGTCATTTATCGATTCCTATTCAACGATTCGATCTCCCGATCGTTGCCTCTCGACATCCCTCGAGGGCATCGCCGAGCGTGTCTCAGACAAGGCGAACGATGAGCGACGAAGCGGAGTTGACTGGGAGCATTCGGCGCTCAGCGTTCAACGCCGTATGAGCCACGCGCAGGCATGCTCAGACTTCGATCTCCGCCAGATTGCCGTAATCTTCCAGCCAGCTCTTGCGATCCCCCGCCCGCTTGCGCGCCAGCAGCATGTCCATCATCTCCAGCGTGCCGTCGTTGAGTTCCCGGGTCAGTTGGACCAGCCGCCGGGTATCGACCGCCATGGTGGTCTCGCGCAGCTGTAGCGGACTCATCTCGCCCAGGCCCTTGAAACGCTGCACGTTGGGCGTGCCCCGCTTGCCCTCCAGACGCTTGAGCGTCGCCGCCTTCTCGCTCTCGTCGAGGGCATAGAAGACCTCCTTGCCCAGATCGATTCGGTAGAGCGGCGGCATGGCGACGAAGACGTGACCGGCATCGACCAGCGCCGGGAAGTGGCGCACGAACAGCGCGCACAGCAGTGTGGCGATATGGAGACCATCGGAGTCGGCATCGGCGAGAATGCAGACCTTGTGGTAACGCAGCTTGGAGAGGTCGTCGCTACCCGGATCGAGGCCGATCGCCACGGCGATGTCATGAACTTCCTGCGAGCTGTAGATATCGGCGGATTCGACTTCCCAGGTGTTGAGGATCTTGCCGCGCAGCGGGAGGATCGCCTGGGTCTCCCGGTTGCGCGCCTGCTTGGCGCTGCCCCCTGCGGAGTCCCCCTCGACCAGGAACAGCTCGCTCGAGACCGGATCCTGACCGGAGCAGTCGGCCAGCTTGCCGGGCAAGGCGGGTCCTGAGGTGATCTTCTTGCGCGCCACCTTCTTGGCGCTCTTCTGGCGTCGCTGGGCGGCGTTGATCACCAGTTCGGCCAGCTGCTCCGCCTGGTCGACATGGTGGTTGAGCCACAGCGAGAAGGCATCCTTGACCACACCGGAGACGAACCCCGCCACCGTGCGCGACGACAGACGCTCCTTGGTCTGACCGGCGAACTGCGGGTCGAGCATCTTGATCGAGAGGACGAACGACACCTTCTCCCACAGGTCCTCCGGGCTCAGCTTGACGCCGCGCGGCAGCAGGCTGCGGTACTCGCAGAACTCGCGCACCGCCTCGAGCAGACCACTGCGAAAACCGTTGACGTGAGTACCGCCGAGCGGCGTGGGGATCAGGTTGACGTAGGACTCCAGCACCGGCTCGCCGCCCTCCGGCAGCCACTGGATCGCCCAGTCGACACCCTGCTCGTCGTCCTCGAAATGGCCGGTGAACGGCGACGCCGGCAGTACCTTGAAACCGTCCACCGCCTGGGCCAGATAGTCGCGTAGACCGTCTTCGTACTGCCAGACGTTCTCGGCGCCGTCGGACTCCTTGAGCACCACCTTGAGGCCCGGACAGAGCACGGCCTTGGCGCGCAGCAGGTGCTTCAACTTCGGCAGCGACAGTCTGGGACTGTCGAAGTATTCGACTTCCGGCCAGAAGCGCACGACCGTACCCGTGGCCCGCTTGGCACAGCTGCCGATGACCGAGAGCTCCTCGGCCTTCTCGCCCTTCTCGAAGGCGATGCCGTAGCGATTGCCCTCGCGACACACCTCGACTTCGAGGCGCGTCGACAGCGCATTGACCACCGAGACGCCAACCCCGTGCAGCCCCCCGGAAAAGCGGTAGCTCGACTGGGAGAATTTGCCGCCGGCGTGGAGCCGCGTCAGGATCAGTTCCACCCCGGTCACGCCGTGCTCGGGATGCACGTCGATCGGCATGCCCCGCCCGTCGTCGGAAACCTCGATCCCGCCATCCGCCAGCAGCACGACGCGGATCTCGCGCGCATGCCCCGCGAGCGCCTCGTCGACGCTGTTGTCGATGACTTCCTGCACCAGGTGGTTGGGACGGGAGGTGTCGGTATACATACCCGGTCGTTTACGAACCGGATCGAGGCCGGAGAGTACCTCGATGGAGCTAGCACTGTATTGCGTCATGCAGGGTCTCGCCGTATTGACTGGATCAATGTTCACGGGGTCAGCGTCGCGACGATCATACACGACTGGTCAAATATCCAGTATCGGTTTCGCCACTCGCCGTCGGCTGGCCAGGATCATGATATCGAGAACGGGGTCGGCACCTGCCAGCCGCCGTGGGCGAACAGTACCGGCAGATAGTCGTGCAGCACCTCGAAGCCGTGATCGCCACCGGGATGGATCAACGTGCGACTGCCAGCATAGGCGCGTACCGCGTCACGGCAATCCAGCGTCTCGTCGTCACTGCCCAGCAGCAGCAGATAGCGCGACGGCTGCACGATGCGGTCCCACTGCTGTGAGGTCAATTGATCGAAATAGCTATTGTCGATCGTGAAACGCTCGCCGGACGCCTCGTTGACCAGCGTCTGTCCCAGGTAATCGGCCACGAAGCGG
This sequence comes from Salinicola lusitanus, assembly GCF_003206045.1. Classification (GTDB taxonomy): domain Bacteria; phylum Pseudomonadota; class Gammaproteobacteria; order Pseudomonadales; family Halomonadaceae; genus Salinicola; species Salinicola lusitanus. Next base: position 6,632 of record NZ_PZJM01000006.1, on the reverse strand, counting down.
GCCGGCCTGACCGCCGGATTGATCAGCACGGCGCGCAGGCCATGGCGCTCCGCCAGCAGCGTGGCCAGAAAGCCGCCCATGGAACTGCCGACCACCAGCGTGTTCTCGCGCCCCAGGACCTCGAGGGCCGACTCCGCCTGCGCCAGGGCCAGATCCGGGCGGTGCGACAGGTCCGGCGTCAGGCAGGCGAAAGGACGCTCATGGTGACGCGCCAACGCTTCGCAGGCCGCCTTGACCAGCCGGGCCTTGGGAGAAGCGCTGCTGCTGTTGAAGCCGTGCAGGTAGAGCAGCGCCCTGACGGGCTGCACGGCCGGGGTCGGCTCGGCTAGCACCGGCCGCCCCTGAGCTTCCGCGACGTCACCGCGACGTCTGCCCTCTCCAGATCGCCTCGATCAGGCCACGACTGGAGTCGTCGAGACTATCCAGACCGCTCTGCTTGGCAATGATCTCCTCGGTTTCGGTGGCGATCTTCTTGCCCAGCTCGACGCCCCACTGGTCGAACGAATCGATGTCCCAGATCACGCCCTGCACGAACACCTTGTGCTCATAGAGAGCGATCAGAGCACCCAGCGTGGCCGGATTGAGACTGTCGAACATCAACGTGGAGGATGGCTGGTTGCCACGGTAGCGCATGTAGCTGGGCGGCGTACTCTCGGACTTCACGGCATCGTCGCCCAGCATCAGCACCCGGGACTGCGCGAAGCAGTTGGCCAGTGCCAGCCGGTGCTGAGCCATCAAGTCGTCACGAAAGCGCTCGTCCTCGACATCGTTGTAGCGATTGACCGGCGCGATGAAATCGCACGCCACCGGCTGCGTCCCCTGGTGCAGCAACTGATAGAACGCGTGCTGGCCGTTGGGCCCGATCTCGCCCCAGATCACCGGGCAGGTGGAGTAGTCGACCACGGCGTCGCCATTGGTCACCGACTTGCCGTTGGACTCCATCTCCAACTGCTGGAAATAGCCCGGCAGGTGCTTGAGCCGGCCGTCGTAGGGCAGTACCGCATGGGAGCGGATATCCAGGAAGTTGACGTTCCAGATGCCGATCAGCCCCAGCTGTACCGGCAGGTTCTCCGCCAGGTCGGCGGTGCGGAAATGCTCGTCCATGGCATGGGCCCCCGCCAGCAGCTGGCGGAAGTTGTCCATGCCGACACGAATGGCGATCGGCAGGCCGATGGCGCTCCACAGCGAGTAGCGACCACCGACCCAGTCCCAGAACAGCAGCTGGTTGGCGGGGTCGATGCCCCACTCGGTCATCTTCTCGGGCTTGGTGGAGACGCCGACGAAATGGAAGCGCTTGATCAGCGCTTCGTCGCCGCCCAGGCGCGTCGAGATCCAGTCCAGCGCAGTGGACGCGTTGGAAAGCGTGTCGATGGTGCCGAAGGACTTGGACGACAGGATGAACAGGGTCGTCTCGGGATTGAGCCAGCTCAGGAAGTCCGCCAGCTGGGAGCCGTCCATGGTGGAGGCGAAGTGCGTCGATACCTCGAACACGTCGTCGGGCTCGAAGTCGGTGAGCGCAGAGGTGACCATCAGCGGCCCCAGGTCCGAACCGCCGACGCCGAGGTTGACCACGTCGGTGATCGGCTTGCCGGTGGCACCACGCCACTGCCCGTTGAGCAGCTTGTTGACCAGCGTCTCCATCTTGTCGAGGGTGGCATGGACCTCGCCGACCACGTCGACACCCTCGACCTCGAGCTGGGCCTCGCGTGGCAGACGCAGCGCCGTGTGCAGCGCGGGTCGGTCCTCGGTCCGGTTGACCCGTTCGCCCGACAGCAGGCGCTGGATCGCGTCAGGCACGCCGGCATCCCGTGCCAACGAGAGCAACCCTTCCCGGACTTCCGTCGTCCAGCGCTGCTTGGAAAGGTCCATCTGGATCCCGGCGGCTTCCAGGTAGAACGTTTCGAAACGTGGTGACTGCTGGAACAGGGTCTTCAGATGAATATCCCGCATGCCACCCTCGAGCTGCTGCTCGAGCGCTTTCCATGCCTGGGTTTCGCGAATCGACATCTATGGCTCTCCTTGTCACGTGCAGCGAAGAGACGCAAAACGTACACTATGGCCGCAGCGGGCATGCCACAGTCGCTTCGCTCGCTTCACGCTCTCCCAATTAAGAATATCTTCCGGCAATGACTGACGCATCTTACCGTGACGCCATCTTTTCGACACCCCTCGATCGCGTGGCGAGCTTTTCCTTCGACGAGCGGGTCGTGGCCTGCTTTCCGGATATGGTCCGACGCTCGATACCCGGCTATGGCCAGATTCTCGGCATGTTCGGCGTCATCGCCGAACGCCACCTGCGTCACGGCGCTCACGTCTACGATCTGGGTTGCTCGCTGGGGGCGGTCGGTCTGGCGCTGGCCGGAAGGCTGCCCGCCGATGCCTTCGAACTGACCGGCGTCGATCTCTCCCCGACGATGATCGGCCGCGCCCGTGAGATCGCCGCCGTCGAGAGCCCCGACCACCGGATGCAGTTCGTCGAGGGTGACATCCGCCGGCTGGACTATCGGGCCAGCGGCATGATCGTGCTCAACTTCACCCTGCAGTTTCTGCCACCGGCGGATCGCGATGCCGTCATTGCCAAGCTGTTCGCGGCGCTGGAGCCCGGTGGCATCCTGGTGCTCTCCGAGAAGATCGTTGCGGAGGACGAACAGGAGAACGCCTGGCTGGTGGAGCGCTACCACGATTTCAAGCGAGCCAACGGCTACAGCGAGATGGAGATCAGCCAGAAGCGCACCGCGCTGGAGAACGTGCTGGTGCCGGATACGCTGGCCACGCACCACGAACGGCTGACGCAGGCCGGATTCTCGCGGGTGACGACCTGGTTCCAGTATCTCAACTTCGCCTCTCTCATCGCCTTCAAGGACAAGGACGCGCTCACCGGGACCAAGGCGGCCACCCAGAATGCCTGACCCGAGTCCCCGCACGCTCGCGGAAGCCGAGCGCCGTCTCTATCTGGCCTTTCTCGATCAGGGTCTGACTCGCTGGCTGGCCGCCCTGCCCGAGCAGCTCGCCCGCGGGCTCGACCGCCAGCGCCACGGTGATCTGCCGGCGTGGGAGAAGGCGGTGGCCAAGCTGCCTGCGCTCCCTGCGATGCGCGATGTCGGCCTGACTGACGACACCGTGGCGGTGGACGTCGAACTGAGCGACGCCGATCGCCGCCGCTGCGACAACCTGCTGCGTATTCTGATGCCGTGGCGCAAGGGCCCCTACCGGCTCGGCAGTGTCGAGATCGACACCGAGTGGCGCTCGGACTGGAAGTGGCAGCGCGTGGCTCCGCACCTCTCTCCGCTTGCCGGCCGCCGGGTGCTCGACGTCGGCGGCGGCAACGGCTACCACGCCTGGCGCATGGCCGGCGCCGGTGCCGCCTTCGTACTGGTGATCGACCCCTCGCCGCGCTTCTATTACCAGTTCCAGGCGGTGCGTCACTTCGTCGGCGACGCGGATGACTATCGCACCCATTTCCTGCCGGTGGGCATCGAGGACGTGCCGGAAAAGCTCGCCGCCTTCGATACCGTGTTCTCGATGGGCGTGCTCTATCACCGCGCCTCGCCGCTGGAGCATCTCCTCCAACTCAAGGATGCCCTCGCCCCCGGCGGCGAACTGGTGCTGGAGACCCTGGTGGTCGAAGGCGACGAACAGACCGTTTTCATGCCCGGTGAGCGCTACGCCAGCATGCCCAACGTCTACTTCCTGCCGTCGTCGCGGGCGCTGGCACACTGGCTCCAACGCTGCGGCTTCGAGGCGATCCGCTGCGTCGACGAGACCGTCACCAGTCTCGACGAGCAGCGCGCCACGGAGTGGATGACCTTCCATTCGCTGGCCGATTTTCTGGCCCCGGACGACCGCTCGAAGACGATCGAAGGCCACCCCGCGCCGCGCCGCGCCACGCTCATCGCACGCAAGCCCATGGGTTAGGTCGCGCTGCCTAGGGACAGGGCCCCGACTGGGTGTTGGCCTGGGTGATATTGCTCTTGGGGGGCACGCTGCAGATCAGCCAGACGTTACCGCCGATGACCGACCCCTTGCCGACCGTGATGCGACCCAGGATGGTCGCACCGGCATAGATGACCACGTCATCCTCGACGATGGGGTGGCGCGGCAGGCCCTTCTCCAGATGCCCTTTCTCATCCGCCGGAAAACGCTTGGCGCCCAGCGTGACCGCCTGGTAGAGACGCACGCGATTGCCGATGATCGCAGTCTCGCCAATCACCACGCCGGTGCCGTGATCGATGAAGAACCCCTCACCGATCTGCGCGCCGGGATGAATGTCGATACCGGTATCGGAGTGGGCCAGCTCGGCGATGATCCGCGCCACCAGCCCGGCCCCCGCCTGATAGAAGTAGTGCGCGATGCGATGGTAGATCACCGCATGAACGCCGGGATAGCAGAGCAGGACTTCATCGACGCTGCGCGCCGCCGGATCGCCGTAGAAAGCCGCCATGACATCGTCGTCGAGGCGACGACGCAGGCTCGGCAGGCTATCCGCGAAACCCTGGATGATCTGCGTTGCCGTGGCCGTATGCTCGGAAGCCTTGTCACCGCCGAGCCGCGCCATGTAGCGCAGTTCGAGCAGCACCTCCTCGTGCAGCGCGTTGAGCGCACGGTCCAGGGTATGGCCGACGTAGAAATCCTCGCTCTCCTTGCGCAGGTCGGAGGGTCCCAGGCGCATGGGGAAGATGGCCCCGCTCAGGAACTCCAGCGTCTCGCGGATGCGATGCCGCGACGGCAATTCCCGGCAGCCCTTCTCCTTCTCGCGACCGTTCTGGGCGCGCCACTGCTCGCGCGTGGCGCGGAGCTGGGACACGATGCCATCGAGCTGCCAGTTGACGTGCTGCATGAGGATTTCCTTTCAATCGCGGACGCAAGCGTCGGGCCGGAGCGACATGATACACCCCGCAGCCCCGGGACCAAACGCCACCGGAGGGCCGGGTCGGCGGCGATACGGCATGGGTTTCTGGCCCTTAGCGCCCCTCGCGTCCGACATCTTTCAGCAGCGCGCGCATGTCCTTCGCCTCCCAGTGTGGAAAGTGCTTGCGGATCAGCGCGTTGAATTCAACCTCGAACGCCCGCCAGTCGACGCTGCCAGCGACCTCGTCGGCCGCCCCTTCGACGGCACCGCGGATCAGTCCGGCCCCGACGGTGATATTGGTCAGCCGATCGATCACCACGAAGCTGCCGGTTCCCGGGCTCTTGCGGTAGTCGTCCAGCGGCACGCTCGCGGTCAGCTCGACCCGGCAGCGGCCGATGGCGTTGAGCGGCAGCGTTTCGGTCGCGTGGTGGCGAAGCGTATTGACGTCGATCTGATAATCGATGGCAGCGAACTTGCCGGCGATCTCCTGCGTACCGATCTTGAAATCGTAGAGACGACCCGGTTCGAGCGCGGTGTCATGCATCCAGACGATATCGGCGGTCAGCGCGCTGGACTGTGCCACCTCGGCGTTAGCCGCCACCAGCCAGTCGCCGCGGGAGATGTCGATCTCGTCCTGCAGCGTCACGGTAATCGCCTGGCCGGGATAGGCCTCCTCCAGATCGCCATCGAAGGTCACGATGCGCTCGACGGTGGAGCGCTTGCCCGATGGCAGCACCTTGACCGCCTGGCCGGGGCGCAGGATCCCGGCCTCTAGCGTGCCGCAGTAGCCGCGAAAATCGAGATTCGGGCGGTTGACGTACTGCACCGGCAGACGCAGATCGGAGAGATTCGAGTCGTGGGCGACCTCGACGCTCTCCAGTAGCTCGAGCATCGCAGGCCCGGGCCTGCCGTCGACCTGGTACCAGTCCATCTTCTCGCTGCGATTGACGACATTGTCACCGTCGAGGGCCGACATGGGGACGAAGCGAATGTCCGTGGCGTTCAGCTTTTCGGCGAACTCGCGATAGTCGGCGACGATCTCGTCGAAACGCGCCTCGGAATACTCGACCAGATCCATCTTGTTGACCGCGATCACCAGATGCTGGATGCCCAGCAGGTCGGCAATGAAGCTGTGACGCCGGGTCTGCACCTGCACGCCGTGGCGGGCATCGATCAGGATCACCGCAAGACTGGCGGTGGAGGCGCCGGTGGCCATGTTGCGGGTGTACTGCTCGTGGCCCGGCGTGTCGGCGATGATGAACTTGCGCTTGTCGGTGGAGAAGAAACGGTAGGCGACGTCGATGGTGATGCCCTGCTCCCGCTCCGACTGCAGGCCATCCACCAGCAGCGCCAGATCGACCTTGTCGCCGGTCGTTCCGCTGGTCTTCGACGCCAGGGTGATCGCCGCCAGCTGGTCCTCGTAGATCATCTTGGAGTCGTGCAGCAGCCGACCGATCAGGGTCGACTTGCCGTCGTCGACGCTGCCGCAGGTGATGAAGCGCAGCAGGTCTTTCTGCTCGTGCTCCTTCAAATAGGCATCGATGTTCTCTGAAATCTTTGGTGAAGCATGTGACATGGTTTCCTCCTGGACACGAGCGCTGCGAGCCACGAACTTCGGGCTACGAGCAGGCCGTGCTCTCCTCATGTTTGGCGGGTATGGTCAATGACTAGTGCTTCTGGCGAGTGCCACGAGTCTCGATAACCAGCTCGATGCTCGTAGCTCGTAGCTCAGAAGTACCCCTCCCGCTTCTTCTTCTCCATCGAGCCCACCTGGTCCCGGTCG
>NZ_PZJM01000005.1 GCF_003206045.1 Salinicola lusitanus | reverse complement strand
GATGGGTCTGGCGTTCGGGGGTCATTTCGGTCATAGCATGTCCCTACATTCGTTTGTCGGGGAAGTCGCGGTAAGCTTCGGGCTTCGGGCTTCGGGCTTCGGGCTTCGGGCTTCGGGCTTCGGGCTTCGGGCTTCGATAGCATTGCCCCCCAATACTTCCGGCTCGCAATCCTTCTCGTGGCTCGTGGCTCGTGGCTCGTGGCTCACTGCTCGTGGCTCGGGGCCCGTAGCTCGAAGCTGGCCCGAAGGGCCTCTTCCCAGCGTGAATCGCTCTGCCCACAGACGATGAAGAAGGGGTTGAGCGTGCTTTCCTGCTGGTTGCAGCGCAGGGGTTCGAGGGTTTCGGCGTCGAGCACCTGGCCGCCGGCGGCGGTGACGACGGCCTGGGCGGCGGCGGTGTCCCATTCGCAGGTCGGCGCCAGACGCGGATAGAGATCGGCGGCGCCTTCGGCAACCAGGCAGAGCTTGAGCGAACTCCCCATGGAGACCCGTTCGTGGGCCGGCAGCCGGGCGCAGAAGGCTTCGAACGATTCGGTGCCGTGGGAACGGCTGCCAACGATCAGCCAGGGCTGGTCGCCCGCCGTCGGCAGTTCACGCACGCGAATCGGCCGTTCGCCGTCGGGGGTGATCTTGAACGCGCCGCTATCCGCATCTCCCCACCAGGTCATGCCGAGCACCGGCGCGTGGACGATGCCGAAGCGCGGCACGCCATTCTCGACCAGCGCCACGTTGAGCGTGAACTCGCCGTTTTTCTTGATGAACTCCTTGGTGCCGTCCAGCGGGTCGATGAGCCAGTAGCTCGACCACTGCCTGCGGGTTTCGAACGGGATCGCATCGCTCTCCTCGGAGAGCAGCGGTATCTCCGGGGTCAAGCGCTGCAGCAGCGCGGTCAGCGCCCGGTGGGCGGCCATGTCCGCCTGGGTCAGCGGGCTGTCGTCGGCCTTGGTCTCGACGCTGAAATCCTGGGCGTAGACCTCCAGCACCCGGTCACCGGCGGCGACCACCCCTTTCAGCAGTTCTTGCCTCGTGGCTTCGTCGATCTTCATGGTGCGTCTCCATTCAGTCCTTCGGCCATTCCGCTCGCCAGTGGTGTCTTGTCAGAACGGCCAGATGAAAGGGATGAGCAGAATCGAAGTGCCCCCCACCAGAACGCTCACGGGGAACCCCAGCTTGAGATAGTCGTGCATCCGGTACCCCCCCGGTCCCATCACCATGAGGTTGGTCTGGTAGCCAAGGGCGGTCATGAAGCTGGCCGAGGCAGCGACGGTGATGGCAATTACGAACGGCATGAAATCCACCCCCAACTGCTGAGCGACCGCCAGCGCGATGGGAAACATCAGCACCGCCGCGGCGTTGTTGGTGATCATCTCGGTGAACAGCACCGTCATCAGGTAGATGAACGCCAGCGCCAGCCAGGGCGAATCGATATGCCCGACGACCAGCTCGGCGATGGTCCGCGCCGCGCCGGATTGGGTCATCGCCGCGCCAAGGGAGAACGAGGCCGCGATCACGATCAGGACGGAAAGATCGATATAGCGACGCGCCTTGCCCATGGTGAGGCAGCCGGTCATCAGCAATGCCCCGGCGGCAAGAAAGGCGGCTTCCAGGATCGAGATCAGGTTGGTCGCGCTGAGCACGACCATTACCCCCAGGATGCCCAGCGAGAGCGGCGCTTTCTGGAAATTGGGCGGCGTGGAGTCATTGAGCTGGCTGACCAGCAGGAAATCCTTGCGGTAACGATACTGCTCGACGAACTCCTGACCGGTCTCCAGCAGCAGGGTGTCGCCGACCTGGAGCTCGATGTCGCCGACCTTGCCGTTCAGGCGTCGACCATGGCGGGAGATCGACAGGATCACGGCCTGGAACCGCGAGCGAAACCGGGACTCCCGGACCGTCTGCCCGATGCCGGTGAAGTCCGGGCTCACCACCGCCTCGACCAGGCAGCGCCTGTGGTGGGCGACATCGAGCTTCTGGACGTTACCGTTGGCGGGGCTCAGCCCCCGAATCTCGCGAAGCTCCCTCGCGCACTCCGGCGCGCCGATGAAGACCAGCGTGTCGCCGCCCAGCAGCTTGGTCTCGGGCGGGACTGCCGTCATCAGGTGGTCGTCGCGCTCGATATCGGCCAGATAGCCGAACTGGAGGTTGCGCAGCCCGGCATCGGCGATCGACTTGCCCACCAGCGGGCCGCCGGTTTCGACGGTGACCTCCACGCTGTACTCCCGGATCTGGTCCAGTTGGGCATTGGTACCATCCCGCTGCGGCAGCAGCCAGGTCGCGAAGACCAGGATGAAGCCACCACCGACGAGCAGGATCGGCAGGCCGATCCAGGTCAGTTCGAACATGCCGAGGGAGACGCCCAGTTGGCTCTGCAGCAGGCCATCGACCACCAGGTTGGTACTGGTGCCGATCAAGGTACAGGTACCGCCGAGGATGGAAATATAGCTGAGCGGCAGCAGCAGCTTGGAAGGCGGCAGCCGCAAGCGATTGGACCAGTCCTGGATGGCGGGTATGAACATCGCCACCACCGTGGTGTTGTTCATGAAGGCGCTCAGGACCGAGGCCGGCAGCATCACCCGCCACTGTGCCCGACGCAGCGTGGTCGGCTGCCCCAGCAGTTGCGCGGCGATCCACTTGACCGCGCCGGTCTCCTTCAGCGCCGCCGCCACCACATATAACGCTGCGATGGTCATCACCCCGGTATTGGCAAAACCGGCCAGCGCCTCCTGCGGGGTGAGCACGTCGGTGAAAATCAGAAACGCCATCGCCCCGACCAGAATGGCGTCCGGCGCGATCCGCGTAAAAACGAGCGTGGCCAGAACCGCCAGCACTGTCGCGATGCTCAACCAGGCATCGATATCCATACCTTCCCCTGCCAAACGCCCGGATGGCGCTGATTTAGCCTAGATAAATCAGCCAGTTAACCGAGAAAAATCGCTTACTAAGGTAAAAATTCCTCGGTCGAGGCATTCTAAGCCGCCCCTTGCAACGGGCACCAGCACGGCTTTTCTAAGAAAGGTAATGACACGGTTAATGAGGTGAGCGGCATGAGAAACCGCGAATCGAGGATCAGCGAGGCGCCAAGATCGGCTCACTGCCCCTGGGAAATGGCGCCGAATCCGGGGCGTTTTCGGCACCGCGACTCGGCATACCGCCGATGCAGATACCTGCTCTCTTCCGTGGCGTGGAAATCGGGGTGGCGCCGCGACAGCGCGAAATAGGTCATGATCAGCCATCCCAAACGCATCGCGTCCCGCCTGGGAGCCCCTTCGCGACCCTGCGCCTCCTCGATCCACGCTTCGGCGAGCCTGGGCGGCACGCTCAGCAGCAGGCGGGCGAGATCGCAGCCCACCGGCAGCATCCCGGCGTGATCCCAGTCGATGAAGATCGGGGCCCCGGTCGACTCCTGAATCAGCACGTTCTGAGGGTGAAGGTCACCGTGGGAGAAGACCCGCGGCAGTCGATAGACGACCAGCGCCATCTTCAGCAGCCGCTCGAGCTCCTGCCACCGGCGTCGTTTCAGTGCGGCGAGACAGACGTCCGTGATCATCCGGTTCAGCGCACGACGCCCCCGCCGGCCGAGATCACGATCGGACCAGCCATCGGGACGGCCGATCTGCGCGAGCCACTCGAGCGAATCCAGCGTGTCGCGGAAGACGGTTTCCCTGCCCTCGCGGTAGGCGACCAGCGGCTGCCCTTCGATGCGCTCCACCACCAGGCTGGCGGTTTCCCCATGATCGATGACCGCCTTCAGCGACGGCGCCGCGATACCGCCGGGCGCTAGCACCTGGCGGTAGAGCCGCTCCAGCCCGAGAGCGAAGCCGCGCGGTAGCTGGCAGTGGACGATATAGCGGGCATCCGCCGTTCGCACCTCCAGCGCGGAGAACTGCCCGGTCTGGCCCGGCAGCGGGCGGAACGCCCGAACGTCGAGATGGGGCCGCAGCGGCGCGAGCCATGGCCCCAGGACGGGGTGGCTCATACCGCTTTCGACGTCGATGAATCCATCGGCGGCGTCATCCGCCATCACCACCGCCAGGCCATCGTTGAGCGGTCGCCCGCTGTCGAGCGTGCTGACCCGAACCAGATCCCCGGGTTGCAGCGGTATCGGCGCGAGAAAACCGACGTCGCTCCGGGTCGTGATGCCCGCCTCCACCACATCGGGTCTCGGCTCCTGGCACAGCGCGCAATAACGAGCCTCGCCGTTGACCGAGACCAGCACCGCGCGGGGCCCGGCCCGGCGGTCATCATCGACATGCCAGCCCCGGACAAACTGCTGACTCACCTCATCCACGAACCCCGGCATGGCGCGTCCCGCCCCGTTGTTATTGCTCCCCGCTGTTATACCAATGTCCGAGGCCAGGTTGCGTAACGTCTTACAACCGGCTTGGAACGCTCCCATAACACAAGCCAACATTTTTTTGCGTTAGCCGTCTTACAGGCGCTGCTCGGCCATGGAGCATGAAGAAAGGAGAAAGGAGAAAGCCGAACCAGTCGGCGTAGGTGACTTCGACACTCTTCGTTTCCTGGAGTGTTGTCGACGCCAACACCACTTTGCCGATCACTCGTGTTACGTAGGCGTGACAACGACTGACGACTCTACGACAGGGTGACACGTCTTTTATCGAATCGACGCTGATACCGGGTGGATATTGAACGAGTATTCAAACAGTCTCTGAAAGATGCTTGCGCCGGTTCAGACGGCGCAGACAACTGATGGCGTGCCCGGTCAGGTTTTGGCTCGGACACCCTTGCCACCCGCATGTCCTACGGCGGCGTTGTCCGGATCGCCAATCCTGACGATTGGTTGCCGATTTCGCCTTGTCTGGCTAGCGCTCGTCGATTTTTCAGATAGCACTCAATAAAACAACGGGGAGAACTCTTCATGGCTCAGGAAATCACCCAAGACAGTGCTTCGCATCAGATACCGGATACCGGCGATGCGAGTGTCGACAGGCGCTCGACCGGGCAGTGGCAGTCGACACTGTCGAAGAGCCTGAACCTGAGCCGAAAATCCACCTCCACCCGTGATGACGAACCTCAATCGGCGAAGCGCGCCGACGGCGACACCCAGGCGCCCAGGAATCTGAACGACTACAACCAGATCGTGACCATCGGCGATGACCTCATCCGCTACGAGACCAAGGGCGGCAAGAGCGTCGAGGTCGACCGGCACGCCACGCCGGCGCTGTTCGAGACGATCAAGCAGGATTTCGACCAGATCAATGGTCTCAACGAGAGCGGAGAGGATGGCTACGGCGTGTTGCCGCTGGATGCCGAGCCTCCCGGCAAGCTGAGCGACTACCGCTTCATCGGCCCGCCCGACGAAGTCGCCAACGGCATCATCCGCTACGAGATGCAGAACGGTGCCCGGGTCGTGGTCGCCGAGCGCGCCAACCCAGAGCTCTTCGCTGCGATCAAGAAGGATTACGAGAGCCTGATCGGCATCAACAAGAGCGAGGCGGATGGCTACGAGCGTCTCCGCGGCGACGCCACCCCACCGCCCTACTACAACACCGAAGTCGGCGCGCCCGGCGAAGTGGGGCCGGAGGTGATTCGCTACGAACACGACGGCGAGAAGTTCGTCGTCGCCCGCAGCGACAATCCGGCGCTCTACGACTACCTGAGCGAGCAGTACGCGACCCTGGGCGGGAATGCCGAGCATCAGGATGCCATCGAGGGTGCGGTCGAAGACGGTGCCATCGTCGCCGGCGCCGATGCCGAGGCGCCCGACTTCAACGACTTCAAGCGCTTCCGTTGGCAGACCGATGCCCGGGACGACGTCATTCGCTTCACCACCCACGACGGCCGCGACGTGGTGGTCTCCAAGGCCTTGACGCCAGCCTTGTTCGAGACGGTCTCCGAGGCCCAGAAGACCTGGGACCGGATCCATGAACTCGAGGACGACGGCTACAAGCTGCGCTCCGCCGACGAGGATATCCCGGTGCTGGGCAAGGGCGACAGCGTCAAGAGCGCCACCGACGAGCACGGCGACGTCATCGAAGGACTCAAGCTGGTCGAGGTCGACGGCGAGAAGTTCGTCGTCTCCAAGGGGGTGACGCCGGAGCATTTCGAGGCCGCCTCCAGCTTCCAGCAGACCTCCAGCGAGGATGTCATCGACGATGTGTTCGCCGATCACGACCTGCCCGGCTCGGAAGAGACCAACCTGATGGGTCAGGAGACCACCGTCGAGAACGACGATGGCGAGGCGAAGACGGTCACCGAACTCTACATGGAGAAGCTGGAGGAGAAAGCGGAGAACTCGGACAACGAGAACTTCAAGAAATATGCCCGGCTGCTCGAGCTCAAGTCTCAACTGGACGATGGCAGCTTCCAGTACCTGCCCTACATGACGGTCAATCACGGCGGCGACTGGACCTACTACGCCAGCGATACCCAGGGCATGGACCCGGCCGACCTGCGTGGCCTCATCCATGAGGAGAAGCTCGGCGAGGAACTCGCCAAGCTGCTCGGGGACGAGGAGATCGCCAAGTTCACCGACGAGGCGATGGCGGAGGCCCAGAGCAAGATCAAGGATCGCGACGGGCTCGCCGACAAGATCTACGACTCGTTGACCGGCGACAAGGGCGCGGAGTATCTCGATGCCATCGAGGACCTGCGCGACAAGGGCTTCGGCGACGAGGCCGCCACCCGCCTGAACAATGACCTGAACACGCTGCAGGCGCTCGACCCCGAGCGCGCGGCCGAGGCGAGAGGCAGCATCACGGCGGCCAGCACCGCCAGAGGTCTCGAGGAGGAACTCGCCGACATCGACGCCGAATACGATGCTTCCCAGGATGGCGGCGACCTATCGCCGGAGAGTGAAGAGGCCGCGGAGCAGGTCGCCGCCGACATGGTACCGACCGTCCTTACCGGCATTACCTACAGCACCTTCGGCATCCAGACCACCGATGGCGTCTGGAACGCGGTGAAGGATGCGCTCTCCGCCGACAAGACCGATCCCAAGGGCTCGGTACCGCCCAACCTGTCGGCGGACGAGAAGCTGCAGTTCACCAAGATCATGGCGATCGCCGCCGGCCTCAAGGAGGTGATCAAGACAGCGGCATTGAGCGGGAGCAACGTCGAGACGGCGCTGAAGGATTCGTCTCTCATGCGCGACGTCATGAAGAAGGTGAACGAGCAGTTCCGCAACATGACCACCAGCCGTGACGGTCAGCCGCCCATCGTCGAACTCAGCGACAGCCAGCGCACCAACGTGCAGGGCTCGCTGAAATCCCAGTTCCGCAGCCTGATGAACTCGAACACGATGTTCGCGATCGGCGGCACCGCGGCGCTGGCCAACGCCATCTACCGCCGCTCGGGCGACGACTTCGGCGACACCTGGCAGGAGCGGATGACCGTCGCGCGCGGCATGCTGGTATTCATCGGCACCACGCCCTTCGCACTCAAGGGCATCACCGATGCGGTGGGCCCGAAACTCGACGAAGGCAGCCGGCTGACCAAGCTGTTCGGCACCACCGATATCACCCAGGCGCTCGGTCTCGACAAGGAGATGGGCGACGTCCTGCGCGAGCGCTTCCCCGACACCTTCAATGGCGACAAGGCGCCCTCCCTCAACCCGGGCGAGCAGGCGCGGGGCAAGCTGGATGACATCCGCGGCAAGCTCGAATCCTTCGATACCCTTCTCGATCAGAAGGATGCCCCCGACTTCGAACAGAAGGCCCAGGGCCTGGTCGACGATATTCAGGGCCAACTCGACGAGGTCGACCGCATCGTCAAGGCGTCCGACTCGCTCAGCGACGACGAGAAGAAGGAGATCCAGCAGCGCCTGGACACGATCGAAGACCGGCTCGACAAGGTCGAGATGAAGAAGGAGGGTCTGGCGCCCCAGAATGCGGAGGAGCTCAGGGGCCTGGTCGACGAGCTGTTCGAGGAGATCCAGCCTTTCGCTTCTTCGGCGACGCCGTCGGAGCAGCGCTTCGCCCAGATCGATGACTTCGACCGGGCGGTGGCGGAGTACCGCGAGCTGCTGGATGCCGACGGCAAGGGCAAGGGCAAGATGCCGGAACAGGCGCCGGCACTGTTCGACGAGATCATGGAGAAGCACCGAGCGATTCGCTCGTCGATCGAGTCCGACCCGACGCTCTCCGATGCCGATCGCGCTCAGCAGCTCGAGCGGCTGGACGATATCGCCAGCCGCCTGGACGACGTCCGCCCGACGGATGGCGGCACCCTGCCCAGCGGCGCCGGCGAGGCGCTGGAGGACCTCGACAACCTCAGCGACGACCTGCACCAGCGTTTCGATCCCGCCAACGGCGAATCGTCGAAATCCGCCATGCAGCCCTTCAACCAGGCGCTGGATAGCGAAGCCGAGGTGGTCACCAATGGTGATCGCGCCACCGGTGGTACGTCGCCCGACAGCCCCGGTGGCAGCGGTGGCACCAGTGGCAATGGCGATGTCGGCAGCAAGAAGAAGGCGCTCATCGGCCCGGCGCTCAAGGGCCTGGCCTACATGACCGACTTCGCCGGCGGTATTCTCGACACCGTCGTCGCGGGCGTCGGGCTGAACCAGCTGATCAAGAACGGTGGCACCCCGATGGAGTTCGCCGCCAGCTCGACCGGCGTGGTCTCCGGCTCGTTCTTCACCATCGGCGGCGCCGCCGAAATCGGTGCGTCGCTGCAGACCGCGTCCCGGGTGCTCTCCGGGCTGGGCGCGGGCCTGCGCGCAGCCGGCCCCATCGGCAACCTGATCGGCCTGGGCGTCGGCTTTGCCAGCCTGATCCTCAATGCCGTGATGGCGCAGAAGAAAGGCGCCGAGACCGAGGGCAAGATCCGCGAACAGTTCGAGCAGTTCGCCGAAGATGGCGTGACGGAGGATGACTGGGGCGAGAAGTTCAACTACCTGATCAACTCCAGCTACGGCTTCAAGGAGATGATGCACGCCGGTGACGACGACAAGGAGCCCGACCCGCTGTTCAAGGAGTGGTTCCCCGAGGACATGGCGGCGTGGGAGGCGCAGCCGGAGCAGTACGAGAAGTTCACCCAGGAGATCCGGGAGAACGGCAATGTCGATGACTTCTTCTTCGACTTCGACCAAGACCAGATGCAGCTCAATATCCACGGCCAGGCGTTCTACCAGGAGAACAAGGAGGCCATCGACACCATTCTCTTCAACTGGGACGAAGGCGATGGCGGCAACGACTGGACCGGCGGCGACGATATCGTAAGCAGGTCGGATCTCGAGAAGATCGCCGATCCGGAAAACGGCCACTCCAAGAAGGAGCAGGACGCCGCACAGTTCCTGCTCGACAACGACGACTTCTTTGCCCTGCTGGATACGCTGCACAAGCAGGATGGCTCGGACGACAAGATCAGCAGCGCCGACATCGACTCCTGGATGCAGTTGATCGGCGAGCGCGCGATCACCGACGACAACCCGGCCTTCGCCGAGGAGGACAGCATCTGGGACAACCCGGCGTCGTATAAGCTGTAGGCTGCGGGCTGCGGGCTGCGGGTACGAGCTACGAGCTACGGGCNNGAGACATGGCCCGCCGTCGTTGCAGGTTGGATGGAAAGACGAGGCTCAGCCGAACTGGTTCATGGTGTTGAGCCCGCCACCGGCCTTGAGCGCTGCGGCACCGGAGAAGTACTCCTTGTGGTCGTCGCCGAGGTTGGAACCGGCCATGTCCTGATGCTTGACCGAGGCCAGGCCTCGACGGATCTCCCGGCGCTGGACACCAGCGACGTAGGCCAGCATCCCGGCCTCGCCGAAGTAGCCCTCGGCCAGCTCGTCGGTGGAGAGCGCCGCCGTGTGGTAGGTCGGCAAGGTGATCAGGTGGTGGAAGACGCCGGCTTCACGGGCCGCATCGCGCTGGAACGCCTGGATCCGACGATCCGCCTCCTGCGCCAGCTCGGAGTCGTCGTAGGCCGCGCTCATCAGTTGGCCGCGTTCGATGCCTGCGAGCGACCGCCCTTCCCGTTCCCAGTCGTCGAAGACTTGCTGACGGAAGTTGAGCGTCCAGTTGAACGACGGCGAATTGTTGTAGACCAGCTTGGCATTCGGCACGACCTGGCGGATGCGGTCGACCATGCCGGCGATCTGGCCGACATGGGGCTTTTCGGTCTCGATCCACAGCAGGTCGGCGCCGTTCTGCAGGGCGTTGATGCAGTCCAGCACGACGCGATCCTCGCCGGTATCGGAACGGAACCGGTAGAGTCCGTTGGCGAGACGCAGTGGCTTGCGCAGGTCGCCGTCGAGCTTGATCACCGTATCGCCCTCGTTGACATCGTCTGCCGAGCAGATCGGCACGGTGCAGAGGAAGCTGTTGTACTGGTGGGCGAGATCCCCCGGCTCCTTGCTGACCGGCAGCTTCTGGGTCAAGCCGGCGCCAAGCGAGTCGGTCCGGGCGACGATCACGCCCTCCTCCACCCCGAGTTCCAGGAATGCATGGCGAACCGCGTTGATCTTGGCGACGAAGTCCTCGTGGGGGACGGTGACCTTGCCATCCTGGTGTCCGCACTGCTTGGCATCCGACACCTGGTTCTCGAGCTGGATGCAGCAGGCGCCGGCTTCGATCATCTTCTTCGCCAGCAGATAGGTCGCCTCCTCGTTGCCGAAGCCGGCATCGATGTCGGCAATGATCGGCACGACATGGGTCTCGAAGTTATCGATCCTCTCCACGATGCCTCGCGCCATCACCTCGTTGCCCTGCTTTCTGGCGCTGTCCAGTTCCCGGAAAAGCAGCGTCAGCTCCCTGGCGTCCGCCTGGCGAAGAAAGGTGTAGAGCTCTTCGATCAAGGCCGGAACGGCCGTCTTCTCGTGCATCGACTGGTCGGGAAGCGGGCCGAATTCCGAACGCATGGCGGCGATCATCCAGCCGGACAGGTAGAGGTACCGGCCCTGCGTCGTACCGTGGTGTTTCTTGATGGCGATCATCTTCTGCTGGCCGACGAAGCCGTGCCAGCATCCCAGCGATTGGGTGTAGCGGGAAGGGTCCCGGTCGTAGGCCGCCATGTCGCGGCGCATCACGGCGGCGGTGTAGCGGGCGATGTCGAGACCGGTACGGAAGCGGTTCTGGGCCCGCATCCGTGCCACGTTTTCGGGATCGATGTTGTTCCAGCGGCCGTTCTGTTCCAGACGCAATCGCTCGAGTGAATCGATATCGCTCTGATAGATGGACATGACACTCTCCACACAGGAATGGGAATACTCTCCTGGAGCCGGTTTCTTCTCCTGTCATTTTCAACGACCAAAAACGACCGTTTTAATTCTGACATTGGAAAGAAAAAGCCCCATCGGCGAAGTCACTATGTGAGAAACGGTGCCATGCCAACAATCCGTACTTAGCCGCCATCAGGGTAAGGCTTCTACCAAAAATGGCGCTTATGGATGAATCCTGTAGTCATGTATGACGTATGATGCGAGTCACTCCCGCGCAGGGAAATCATTCGCCGGAAAACCGCTGACCTCCTGCCAGATTTCAAACGACTTCCAAAACCTCTGCAGTTTCATCACCTTGGAGGCGCCGCGACGCAGTGGCCCCGGCCACGGGGTGGCTGCCGGACGCCGTGGTGCCGGCCAACGGACCTGCGACTTTCGTCGACAGGTAGCTAGCCGGGTTTCAAATTATTTATCCGCGGTAGCCAGTTCCAGCCCTTCGTGGGTGACCTCCGCCACCAGGGCCAGTTCCTCCGGCGAGATCGTGTAGGGCGGCATCCAGTAGATGACGTTGCCCAGAGGTCGCAGCATCACGCCGCGCGAGAGCGCGTGCTCGTAGACGCGCAGGCCGCGACGCTCGCGGAAGTCGTAAGGCGTGAGGCTGGCCTTGTCCGCGACCATCTCGATCGCCACCACCATGCCGGTCTGGCGAACGTCGCCGACGTGGGGATGGTCACGCAGCGGTTCGGCCAGCCGCCCCATCGCCTCGGCCTTGCCCCGGTTGGTGGCGATCACATCGTCCTGCTCGAAGATATCCAGCGTCGCTAGCGCGGCGGCGCAGGCCAGCGGGTTGCCGGTATAGCTGTGGGAGTGCAGGAATGCCTTGAGCGTCGAGTAGTCGTCGTAGAAGGCGGCGTAGACCTCATCGGTGGTCATCACCACCGACAGCGGCAGGTAGCCGCCGGTGAGCGCCTTGGAGAGACACAGGAAGTCGGGGCGAACGCCGGCCTGCTCGCTGGCGAACAGTGTCCCGGTGCGGCCGAAGCCGACGGCGATCTCGTCGAAGATCAGCTGCACGCCGTGGCGGTCGCAGGCTTCGCGCAGCCAAGTGAGATACTCCGGTGGGTACATGCGCATGCCGCCGGCGCACTGGATCAGCGGCTCGACGATGACCGCCGCCAGCTCGTGGGCGTGGCGCGCCAGTGCCGCTTCCATGTGCGCGAAGGCGTCCCGCGCCTGGTCGACCCACTGGTCTCGCGGCAGGCCGAAGCCGTCCGGCGCCGGCACCTTGATCACGTCCAGCAGCAGCGAGCGGTAGGTATCGGTGTAGAGCGCCACGTCTCCCACCGAGAGCGCACCCAGCGTCTCGCCATGGTAGCCGTTGGTGATGGTCAGAAAACGCCGCTTCTCCGGCCGCCCGACATTGCGCCAGTAGTGGTAGCTCATCTTGAGCGCGATCTCGACGGCGGAAGAGCCGTTGTCGGCGTAGAAGCAGTGGCCGAGTCCGGCGGGCGCCAGTCGGCCGAGTCTCTCCGAGAGCTCGATCACCGGCTGATGGGTGAAGCCGGAGAGGATCACGTGCTCGAGCTCGTCGAGCTGCCGCTTGATCCGGTCGTTGATCCGATCGTTGGCATGTCCGAACACGTTGACCCACCAGGAGCTGACGATATCGAGATAGCGCTTGCCCTCGAAATCCTCCAGCCATACCCCCTTGCCGCGCCGGATCGGCACGACGGGTAGCGTCTCGTGGTCCTTCATCTGCGTGCAGGGGTGCCAGAGGCTGGCCAGGTCCCGCTGCATCCAGTCGCTATTGCGGTTCATGTGTCGTCTCTTGCGGTGTGAAGTCTTGCCGGGGTTCGCCGTTGCCACTCAGCCGAGGACGTTCAGGCGGGGTCGTTCAGCAGCGGTTCCAGGTCGAGAAAGTCGGCGGTGGTCTCGGCGTCCGGGGAAGCGAGCCACGGCACCACGCCCAGGCAGGGGACGCCGCCCTGAACGCCGAGCCAGTGCGTCAGCGCCTCGAGGTTCTCCTCCAGGCGCGGGGTATCGGGTTCTAGCGTGTTGGCGACCCAGCCGGCGATGCGCACCCCGTCGCGCTGGATCGCTTCCAGCGTCAGGCGGGCATGGTTGATCGCACCCAGGCGCACGCCCACCACCAGCACCACGGGGATTTGCAGCGCCACCGCCAGTTCCGGGATCGACTCGCGCGCGTTGAGCGGGACGCGCCAGCCGCCCGCCCCTTCGATCAGGGTGAGATCGGCGCCGCGTTCCAGCAGCGTTCGCATCGGCGCGGCCAGCCGTGGGATGTCGAGCGCGACGCCGGCTTCGTGGGCGGCGATATGGGGCGCGATGGCGGGCTCGAAGGCGAAGGGGTTGATCGCCTCATACGGTAGCGCCGGGTGGCACTGGGCCTGAATGGCCAGCGCATCGGCGTTGCGCCACCCTTGCGGGGCGCGCTCGCAGCCGGAGGCGACCGGCTTGCCGCCCGCGACGGTCAGTCCCCGGCGCCTGGCGGCGGCCATCAATCCCGTGGTGATCACGGTCTTGCCGGCGTCGGTATCGGTGCCGGTGACGAAGTAGGCGTGCATATCTCGATCCTGGGGGCTAACGGCGTTGCATCAGCACGGTGGCGACGCGGTAGCGGGTGGGAATCCCGGCCGGCTCGCGCCAGCGCTCCAGCGCCTGGGCCAGCCGGTCGAAGCGGCGACGACCGAACAGGCCACCACTGGCCCCCGCCGACGCCGTCATCGTGTTGGCGCCGATCCGCTTCAGCGCACGCATCGTCTCCGCCGGCGTGGCGTGGTGGGTTCGGCGCGTGGTCATGGTCACTTCGGCCGATTGCCAGCCGGGAGCCCGCAGCGTTTCGACCAGCCTGGCTTCCGCCAGGAACTCATTGACGTGGGTCTCGCCATCGACCTGCTGCCACGCCCATTGCAGCTCCTCCAGCGTGCCCTCGCACAAGGTGGTGAAGCCGAGCCAGCCACCGGGCGCCACCACCCGGGCGGCCTCGCTCAGAAACGCCTCGAGCGAATCGCACCACTGCACCGCCAGGCTCGACACCATCAGATCGGCGCTGCCATCGGCCAGCGGCATCGACTCCGCACAGCCGGTCACCCAGTGGATCGAACGCCCGGCATGGCGCCGACGGGCCTGATCCAGCATGCCGGGGGCGATGTCCAGCCCGATGGCAAGCCCACCGTGGCGCTCGACCAGGCGCGACACCAGATAGCCGGTACCGCAGCCGATATCGACCAGCGCGCGGCAGGAGTTCGGTTGCGGCAGCCGCGCCAGCAGGTCGTCGGCGACGGCCTGCTGCAACTGGGCGGCGCCGTCGTAAACGGTCGCGGCGCGGGAGAAGGCGTCGGCGATCCGCTGTCGGCGGCTCTCCCCGGCGGCAGCCAGGCGGCGTGGAGAGGTCATCGCGGTCATGGGCCGGCCTCGTCGGCGTCGGCGGCGAGGATGAAGGTTGCCATTCGCTCCGCGGTCTCCTCGGCGTATTCCAGCGGAAAGGCGTGTCCCGCATCCGCGATCGATGCCGTGCGGCCACCCCGGGGCAGGCGCGCG
Organism: Salinicola lusitanus; assembly: GCF_003206045.1. Lineage (GTDB taxonomy): Bacteria > Pseudomonadota > Gammaproteobacteria > Pseudomonadales > Halomonadaceae > Salinicola > Salinicola lusitanus. The sequence goes on along the minus strand of NZ_PZJM01000005.1, from coordinate 25,123 downwards.
GCGATGGCGTGGCGCGCGGCCGCCGGCACCAGGGCATCGTCTTCCCCGAACAGATGTAGCTGCGGGATCTTCAGCGTCGGCGGGACCTCGCGCAGATCGAGGGCGGACAACACCCCCAATCCGGCCAGGGCCTGATCGAGTGGCGTCGTCTCCAGCGCCGCCAGCAACTCTCGCCCCAGCCGACGAGTGTCCCGGCCGCCCTGAGCGCTCAACCGGGCGAATCGCCTGAAGGTCCGGGTGGGTGATGCCCGCAGGCCGTGTCGGAAATCTTCCAGCGCTTCCCCGGTCATCGCCTGCGGCCAGCCTGACCGGGTCACGAAGCTGGCGTTGGCGGCCAGCGCAATCAGACCCCGCGCCCGACGACCGCGCCACTGTGCCAGCGCGGTGGCCAGCATCCCGCCCAGGGACCAGCCCGCCAGCCAGGCGTCCTGGGGCACCGCATGGTCGAGCGCCGCCACCCAGCTTTCGGGCCGGTGACTGGTCAAGCCGGGATAGTCGATGCACTCGACCCGATAGCTCGGGGGCAGCCGCCGACGCAGGGCATCGGCCAACGGCGCCAGCGGTGCCGAACCGAGCGCCCAGCCGGGCAGGAGCAAGAGGGTCTGCGCGCTCATGCCGACCGGCCTGTGCGGGATAGCCGGCGAGCGGCCTCGAACAGCCTGCTCATCAGCCGGTCGAGATCGTCATGGGTATGGGCCGCCGAGAGCGTGAAGCGCAGGCGCGAGGTACCCTCCGGCACCGTGGGGGGACGGATCGCGCTGCACCAGAGCCCGGCCTCCTGCAGCGCCGCCGCCAGCGCCAGCGCCGCGGCTTCGTTGCTACCGCGCTCGCCCGGCGCCCGGCGCCAGCTCGGCCCGACCACCAAGGGCTGGATCGGCGTCTCCGACGGCATCAGGTGTAGATCGAATTCGCTCAGGCTGGAGACTGTATGACGGAAGCGTCGGACCAGAGAGGAGAGATGAGCACGGCGTTCCGGCTCGTCGCGGACGATATCCAGGCTGGTCAGCGTTGCCCACGCCAGCGCCGGCGAGAGACTGGTGGTGTAGATGTAGGGGCGGGAGAACTGGATCAGCGCCTCGATCAGCGCCTCGCTGCCGGCGACGAACGCCCCTTGGGTGCCGAGCGCCTTGCCCAGCGTACCGACGGTGGCCGCGATCCGTTCCGGCGCGATCCCCTGCGCCTGGCGCGTCCCGCCTCCCTCTTCGCCCAGCACGCCCAGCCCGTGGGCGTCGTCGATCATCAACCACGCCCGCTGGCGCTCGCACTGCGCCACCAGTGGCTCCAGGTCGGCGACATCGCCGTCCATGCTGAACACGCCATCGCTGACGACCAGGGCGCGCCGCTGGCCGGCCAGCGACGCCAGCCGTTCGCCGCAATCGTCGGCGTTGCGGTGGGCGAAGCGCTCCAGCCGGGCGCCGGCCAGCCGTGTCGCGTCCAGCAGCGACGCGTGGTTGAGGCGGTCGTGGAGTGCCACGTCCCCGCGTCCCAGCAGCGTGGAGATGACGCCGAGATTGGCCTGATAGCCGCTGGAGAAGAGCAGCGCCCGCGGATAACCGGTCAACCGGGCCAGGCGTCGTTCCAGCCGTTCATGGGCCTCGCCATGGCCGCAGACCAGATGCGACGCGCCGCCCCCGGTGCCGAAGCGCCGGGCCCCTTCCGCCAGCGCCTCGGCCAGGCGCGGATCCCCTGCCAGCCCGAGGTAGTCGTTGCTGCAAAAGGCCAGCATCTCGCGCCCCTGGCGCTGAAAGCGTGGCCCGATGCCGCTCGTCGTCTCCCGCTGGCGATAGCGCTGGTGTTGCCGCTGGCGCGCCAGCCGCGCCGTCAGCACGCTATCCAGCGAATCGTCCCGCGCTTCGTGCGCTTTCTCCACAACCTCGCTCATGCCCGGGCCGTGGCGTCGGTGACCATGGCGTCGAGCCGGGCTCGGGTCACCCGCTCCCGCAGGGCGGCCTCGTGGACACTGTCGTCGACATCCTCGCGGCGCTCGGGATGCAGCCCCAGGCGATCGAAGAGTCGCTGGTCGTGGCTAGCCTGAGGGTTGTCCGCGGTGAGCAGGCGCTCGCCGTAGAAGATGGAGTTGGCGCCGGCGAGGAACGCCAGCGCCTGGGTCTCGTCGCTCATCAGTTCGCGCCCGGCGGCCAGTCGCACGTGGGAGCGCGGCATCAGAATACGCGCGACGGCGATGGTTCGAATGAAATCGATGGGATCGAGATCCTCGACGTGCTCGAGCGGCGTGCCCTGAATCCGGATCAGCATGTTGATCGGCACGCTTTCGGGGTGCTCGGGCAGGCTGGCCAACTGCTGCAACAGCCCCGCCCGGTCGCCGACGCTCTCGCCCATGCCGAGGATACCGCCGCTACAGATCTTCATGCCGGACTGGCGGACGTGGTCCAGGGTCTCCAGGCGGTCGGCGTAGGTGCGGGTGGTGATGATTTCGCCGTAGTACTCCGGCGAGGTGTCGAGGTTGTGGTTGTAGTAGTCGAGCCCGGCCTCACCGAGCTGCTCGGCCTGGTCGCGGTTCAACATACCCAGCGTCATGCAGGTCTCGAGCCCCATGACACGCACGCCTCGCACCATCTCCAGCACGTAGGGCATGTCCTTGGCGCTGGGATGCTTCCACGCCGCCCCCATGCAGAAGCGGCTGGCGCCGATCGCCTTGGCCTTGCGCGCTTCCTCGAGCACGGCCTCGACCTGCAATAGCTTCTCGCGCTCGAGCCCGGTGTTGTAGTGCCCGGACTGGGGACAGTACTTGCAATCCTCCGGGCAGGCGCCGGTCTTGATCGACAGCAGCGTGGAGACCTGGACGGCATTGGGGTCGAAGTGCTGACGGTGCACGCTCTGCGCCTGGAACAGCAGATCGTTGAACGGGCGCTCCAGCAGCGCCTGGATCTCCGCCCGCTGCCAGTCGTGGCGCAGCGGCGTGGTTTCCATCGCGGAGAGCGATCTGCCCTCGGTGGCCGACGGTGCGCGGTTTTCCGTTCGAGCCGACAGCGTGCTGTTTTTCGTCTGCGAGAGAGGCGTTGCCATGGACCCAGTCAACCTTGTTGATTTAATGAGTTGACGGAATGGTGGCACGACCATTGGTCAACTTCAAACACAAACCGAGTTGACTGAATACAAAAACGCCATGCCGGCATCGGCATGGCGTCCCGAGATGCGGGCGACGAGCGCCGGCTAGCCATCTCAGCTAGCCGGCGCACCGTCCCCGTCTTCATTGTCCCGGGTCGGCAGCGCCTCGGTGCCGCCGTTGTCGTCGAGATCCAGCGACCGGGCGAAGTCGCTGTCGAAACTTGCGGGATCGAGCCGCTGCGACCAGCCGATGATCGGAATCATGTCGTCGTTCGGGCCTCCCCGCGTCGGCACGACGTACTCCCACGCAATCTGGCCTTCCCGGGTCACTTCCACCAGGCGACCGCCATCGGATTCGCTGATCAGGGTATTGCCGTTGTCGAGTCGATGTTGGTCGCCGCGGATCTCGCTCTCCAGCGGCCGCTCCGGCGTCCCGGCATACTGCCAGACGACCTGCAGGGTGCGGGGATCGAACTCCACGACCCGAGATTCGCCCTCCGCGGTGTGGTAGTGACCACGGTTGTCGAACATCACGATATCGCCGTTGGGCAATACGTCGGGATCGTGCTGGCGAATCCATGGGCCGCGCGTCGCCCAGGTGATCTTCCGCGAGCGCGGGTCGAACACCGCGATGGAGCTGGTCTCGCGGAACGACAGCAGCAGGTCGCCCGGATTGCCGAATGGGAAGTTGCGGGCCTTGGCTTTGGTGAGGTAATCCACCGCGTTGGCGTGAATGGGATCTCCCACCATGACCCCCGGCACGTTGTTCAGCAATTCGCTGAACGGCGAGTGCTGGAGCGCCGGCAGCAGGCGGGTACGCTGCAGTTCCTTGCCCTCCGGCGACAGCACCACCAGCGAGTCCTCGAGACGCGGCGGCTCGAGGTAGTCCAGCCCTTCGATCTCGTCGTCGAAGATGCCGTGGATCAGCGCATAGATCTTGCCGTCCGGCGCGATGGCGAACTGGTGATGCGCTCGGCCGGCGTAGCGCCAGATCACGTTGGAGTCCTTGTCCAGCTTGACCAGCCCGTAGCCGTAGGGCGTGTCGCCGTTGCCTTCGTAGAGCGCGATCAGATCACCGTTGGGCAGCACTTGCGCATTGCGGAAGTGGATGAACTCGTCCGGGCGCGGATTGGCCACGCCCTTCCCGTCGGCCCACACCTCGCTGTAGGGCTTGCGCCACTCGTGGATCACCTTGCCGTGCATGTCGACGAGATAGGCAGCCGGCTCGGTGCCCACGGTGTAGAGCGTCAGGCCATTGCGGGCGAGACCGGGATCATACTGGGTGACGCCCTTGGCATCGGTGCGCTGGGGGCGCCAGATATCGCCCTTATAGACGTCGTTGTAGTCGGTCGCTTGATGGTAGAGCGCCTGCCCCGCCTGGTAGGCGTGCTGAATCTGCGGCCCAGGAAATATCTCGGTGACCACGGAAAAAGCCCCGATCACGAACACCAGCACCAGGGCCGCGATAATCGAGAGGGTCTTGAAGAGTTTATCGGTGAACGTGTCGGCATCCTGCCGGACCGGGCGCTTTTCGGGCGTCTTGGGCGAATCCATGATTCCACCATCCTGTATGGCTTCCAGGTGAAGCGCGGTTGGACCGTCGCTCGTCGATTTCGGACGAGCATTAGAGCCGGATGGTGATAAGGAGGTTCAGCGGGGTGTGTTGTCTTAACGTTGTCCGTCGACGTCATTTACGTAACGTTTTCATCCACGTCGGGATCATCGTCGACAGGTAAAAAGCCTCGAGACGGAGATGGTCCCAAGGCCTGTCGAGATTCCTTGCACGAACCGCGTTGGCGCTGCCCGGCGTAAGAGGCAAGGCACGATGGACGGCCCCACCTGTGACGGGCTGACGCCGTCATTATTCCCTATCAGGTACTCTTGGACGGTAAGCCCATCTTCTCCAGCGTCAGCGTCTCATCCGCCCGGCCCCAGCCGCCATCGGCGACCTCCTCCACCAACACCATGGTGTAAGGGCGAACCTCCTCTCCGAAATATTCGACGAACATCTCGGTGGTACGGTGAATGATGTCTTCCTTGCGGGCGTGATCGACAATGCCCTCCGGGAACTTATAGTTGGCAAATGGCATGATTTTTTCCTGTTCAATGACCTGTGAGGGTGGAACTCGATTCATCAGGGATGGCTTATTGGATCGAACGCATGGGACGGTTCATCCCTCCTGGAAACCTTTCGGTTTCAGCAGCTGGCCAGAGCCGCTGGACGCACCGGCCACCAGGATGACTTGACTCATCATCGAACTCTCCCTGTCGATCAGGCGAAGCCGCCATTGGCACGCAGAACCTGGGCATTGACCCAGCCGCCGTTCGGTCCTGCCAGGAACCCCACCACGCCGGCGATCTCCTCCGGCTGGGCGAGTCGTTCCAACGGCGCCATGGCGGCAATCGACTGGATCTGCTCGTCGCTCTTGCCCTCGAGGAACAGATCGGTCGCCACGGGTCCGGGCGCCACGGCGTTGACGGTGATGTCGCGCCCACGCAGTTCATTGGCGAGCACTTTCACCAGTCCCTCGACCCCCGCCTTGCTGGCGATGTAGGCCCCGTAACCGGGGAACGATTTCGCCAGCACCGACGAGGAGAGCGCGATGATGCGCCCCCCTTCCTGCAGTACCTCCGCGGCTTTCGCCATGACCAGCCAGCTGCCGCGCAGATTGGTAGCCAGGGTTCGGTCGAACAGCTCGACGTTGGCAGTCGAAATCGGTGCCAGATCCATGATGCCGGCACTGTTGACCATCACATCCAGGCGCCCGTACGTCTCCAGCGTCTGATCGAACAGTCGGGCAACGGACTGCGGATCGGCGATATCGGCCTGGACCGCCATCGCCTGGCCGCCTTTGTCTTCGATGTCGGCGACAACCTGGGCCGCCAATGAGGCGTTACCGGCGTAGTTGACGACCACGGTGAAACCGTCATCAGCGAGCTGGAAGGCGATCGAGCGCCCGATACCGCGCGAGGCGCCGGTAACGAGAGCGATCTTTCGGGTGACATCCGTCATGACTCTTCTCCTGGTCGAGTGACTATGGCCTTCTGCCATACGATACGAACGAGGGAGAGTATTGCTGTTCGCCGCAGATCAATAAATTCGTTAAATTGAGAACACTATTCATTAAAGACAAACAATCACGATGGACAAATTCGATGCCATGACGCTCTTCGTGCGCATTGTCGAAAGCGGTAGTTTCACCAAGGCCGCCAATGCGCTCGATATCCCCAGAGCCACTGCCACGCTCGCCATCCAACAATTGGAGAGCCGCCTCGGCGTTCGTCTGCTGGAGCGCACCACGCGCCAGGTCCGCCCGACCCCGGAAGGCGAGGCGTTCCACGAACGCTGCGTGCATCTACTGGCGGAGCTGGAGGACGCCGAGGCGATCCTGCGCCCGGTCTCCACCACGCCCTCCGGGGTGCTTCGGGTCGAGATGCACGGTGCCCACGCGCAATTGATCGTCCTGCCCCACATCCAGGGGTTTCATGAGCAGCAACCCAAGCTGAACCTGGTCCTGACCAGCGGGGACCGCCGGGTCGACTTGATCGGAGAAGGGGTCGATTGCGCGATACGCGCCGGTATCCCGGAGGACTCGAGCCTGATTGCCCGCAAGTTGGCCGAGATGACCCAGGTCATTTGCGCCAGCCCGGCCTATCTGGCCAGTGCCGGCCACCCCAGCCACCCTGAAGCGCTACGATCACACCGGGTCGTTCGCTTCTTCTCAGGCGATGGCGCCATCGACAGCACGCTGGAGGTGGTCATCAATGGCCGCCCGCAGGTGTTCGAGGCCGGCGGGTGGATCACGGTCAACGACGCTGCCAACTACATCGAATGTGCCCGGCAGGGCTGCGGCATGATTCAGTTGCCCCGCTTTCACGTTGCCCCCGAGCTCGCGACAGGCGAGCTCGTGGAGATCCTCCCCAACTGGCCTAAACCCAGCTTGCCTCTCTACGCGGTCTACCCGCAGCGTCGCCAGCTCTCACCCCGGGTCAAGGTCTTCCTGGATTGGCTGACGTCGATCTATGCCGAGCATCAGTTCGGTTGAACACCCACTCTCCTCGCGCCTGACCGTCGGCCTTGTCGGCTACGACATCGCCATTTCCCGGGGTGGTTTTGCGACCTGCCAAGGCCCGGCCCAGGAGACGTCGACACAGCTTGAATCCCGCGCTTCCGCCGGTTGTTGCCTCGACTGCCGGCACTCGTCGTCTTGGTGGACAACACCTGGCCTCTGATCTGACTGTCACCGTAACGTTCGTCGGACGATTCACTTGAACCCTGACGGCAGCTCACATCAGCGAGCGTATCAGGGGCTCTGGAGACGCATCCGAAATCGGGTGGCGTTGAGCGCCTCTCATGTAAATGTTATGTTATAACGTGTCTTTACATGTCAATCCTTTTCATCCGGAGCCATTACCATGCCGCTGTCTCGCCGCTTGTTCTCGTCACTCGTCACGCTCTTCTTGCTTTTCCTCGCCGTCCCCGGCTCGGCACAGGCCGCCATTCACGCCGTCGCCGCGGAAAGCAGCTACGGCAGCATGGTCAAGTCGATCGGCGGCGATCATGTCGACGTCGTTTCGCTACTGGACAGCCCCGATATCAATCCACACGCTTTCCGGGCCGATCCGAAGATCGCCAGGGACTTGGAACAGGCCGAGCTGATCGTGCTCAACGGCTTGGGATTCGATGGCTGGATGGAGCCGCTGCTCAAGAGCACCGACGGTGACAAACGCCAGATCGTCCGCGCCAGCGACGCCGGGAGCCACATGATCATGGCGGACGACAACCCGCACCTGTTCTACTCCCCGCAGATCATGCTGGCCACCGCTAGCCGCGTGGCGAGCGCACTGGAGACGGTCGATCCGGACCACGCCGACGACTATCGCGCCAACCTGGCGTCCTTCCAGCAATCGCTGCTGCCGATCTATGGTGCCGTCCAGCAGTTGATCGCCGATCACCCCAACCTGAGCATCACCGCCACGGTGCCGGTCTACAGCTACATGATCGAGCTGCTCGGCTACGAGAACCGCTATCACGACATCCAGTTCGCCTCGATGGATAACCACCAGCCCAGCGCCCAGCAGGTCGCGACGTTCACGGACGCATTGAAGCAGCATCAGGTCGACCTGTTGATCTACAACCTGCAGGTCAACAACCGACTGACCCAGAGCCAGGTCAGCACGGCCAAGGAAGCGGGTATTCCAACCGTCGGGGTCAGTGCCATTCCGCTGCACGGCGAGGATTACGCCCAGTGGCAGATCACCCAGCTCGAGGCCATCGGCAAGGCGCTGGACGAAGCCGGGTCGAACGCGAATCATGGCTGATGAGCCGCTGATTCGAGCCCAACGGATCGCCGCCGGCAAAGGCGCGGCCAGCGTATTCGAAGCGCTCTCGTTCGATATCGCGCCGGGCAGCTTCACCGCACTGGTCGGCCCCAACGGCGCCGGCAAGACCAGCCTGTTCGAGACGCTGCTCGGGCTGGTGCCGCTGCGCGCTGGCGAGCTCACGGTGATGGGCGAGCGTCCCCGGCGTGCCAGACGCTACGTGGCCTACGTGCCGCAAGCCTCGAAGCTGCTGCATGACGACGCCCTGATCGGACGGGAGTTCGTCAGCGCCGCCTACCACGCGCATCGCTGGGGCATGCCCCTGCCTTTCGGACGCAGCCACCAGAGCCAGGCCGTCGACGAGGCGTTGGAGACGGTCGAGGCTCGCGACCTGGCACGGCGACGCCTGTCGACGCTCTCCGGCGGGCAACGCCAGCGGCTGCTGATCGCCCAGGCGCTGGTCAACGACCCGAGCCTGATCCTGCTCGATGAGCCTCTGTCGCAGCTCGATCCGGCCGCGCGCGATCGCGTCGTCTCCGTGGCCGATGTGCTGACCCGCCGAGGCATCGCCGTGATCTTCAGCACACACGACGTCAATCCGGTGCTGCGGGTGTGCGATCAGGTGCTTTATCTGGCTGGCGGCCGCGGCCGGGCCGGCCGTGTCGACGAGATCATCTGCGACCGCACGCTGAGCGAGCTCTATGGCACGCCGATGCGCGTCATCAGCGAGGAGGGGCGCCGCTTTGTGTTCGAGGGGAGCAAGCGTCGACTCCAGGCGGTGGGCCAGTGACAGTGCCCGAGTTTCTGCGCTACGACTTCATGCAGAACGCCTTCCTGGCAACCACTATCATCGCTGTGATGGGCTCGTTGGTGGGCTACTTCGTCGTGCTGCGCCGTCAGGCATTCGGCTCACACGCGCTGAGCAATATCGGCTTCGCCGGCGCCGCCGGCGCATCCTTGATCGGGGCCGAGCCGATGGTCGGGCTGCTGGTCTTCGTACTGGGGGCGGCGCTGCTGATGGCGTGGTCCGGACGAAACGTGAGTGAGCGCGATGTCAGCGTGGGGATGATCCTGATGTTTTCGCTGGGTCTCGGCGCGCTGTTCATCAATCTCTACAGTGCCAATGCCAACGCCGCCATCGGCATTCTGTTTGGCAGCGTCTTCGGGATCGATGCCAGCCAGATCCGCTGGATCACGATCACCTCGCTCGTCGTGCTGGCCGGACTCGTTGCCATCTTCCGGCCCCTGCGATTCGCCAGCCTCAACCCCGATGCCGCCCGCGCCAGAGGCATCCCGGTATCGCTGATCGATACCCTGTTTCTACTGCTGCTGGGAGCGGCATCGGCCATCGCGGTCCCGGTGATCGGCGCGCTCTTGAGCTTCGCCATCTTCATCGGCCCTGCCAGCGCCGCACAAGCGTGGAGCGGACGCATCGGCGTCGGGCTCGCCTTGACGGTGCTGCTCTCGCTCGGCGAGTCATGGGGAGGGCTGGTCATCTCCTATTACGCCAACCTGCCGGCCTCGTCCTGCATTGCCGGGCTGAGTTTCGGACTCTATGCCTTGAGCCGGCTGACACGGCATGGCGTCTCGACATCCACCAGCCACTGAACCGGGAGTCGACTCGATCTCCGACGCCCCTGCCAATCATCCCCCAACGCCTCAGGGGCTTGGCTGACGCCGATCGACCAGGCAACCTGCCGGTCAACCGAGCGCCAGATCGGACATTCAGCGTAGCGCTGCTGTCTTGGGGGTGTCGGGGGGAGGAAGCTATCGAGACCTGAAGGCCCGGCCAAAAAAAACGGCGGCTGGACGCCGCCGTTTTCGCGATCAGGTATCAGCCGCACTGGCAGTCGTGACCACAGTCCTTGCTGCCGTCGGCGTGGCCGCTGGCGCAGGATTGAGAGCAATAGAGCTTGCCTTGTGCCTCGATGGATTGATCGGTGACCTTGCAATCACATTTGGAACAAGCGCAGGTTGATTGAGACATCGGAGTCCTCCTATGTTGACTCCACTCAATCTAGTCTAGTCGTGCCGCGTTATGTCATCACAGAATCACGCCAGCCATTGCCTGAAAATGGGTGCGCTCGCCCGTACGGCATTGAGCATCGACTGGGCGCTGGCCCTGTTCGGCTATCTCTCGTCGACTTTTCAGTGCCTGGCAGCAACGACGGTTTCAGGGCATTTCACCAATGTTATATTGTATCACTTGGTTTCTGAGTCATCTTTCTTTACCCGTCACGGACAGTCACCATGGACAGAAGACGTTTCATCACCACCCTGCTGGCTACCTGCCTACTCCCCAGTACCCGTGCACTTGCGAATCCGCTCACCCCATTCACGCTGACCGAAGATGAAGAACGCGCCAGCTTTGTCATCGAACTGGAGGGAAACGACGATCATCACGTCTTTACCCTGGATCATCCGCCCCGCATCGTCATCGATCTACCCCACGTCACTCGCATCGCACCGACACAAGCACCCCACCAGCATGCCGGTATCGTCAAGGATGTGCGCACGGGACAGCGCGACGGCGGCATACGCATCGTGCTCGACCTGAAGAGTCTCAAACAACCGCAAACGCATGTTCGTCGGCTCGACGCCCATCGCTCGCAGTTGATCGTCAGCATCAACGACCCCGACCCGCTGATGGCCGCCGTCACCGCCGAGGCAAAGTCACACGATGCACCGCGCAAGGCCATCATCGAGATCGATGCCGGACATGGCGGCAAGGATCCCGGCTGTATCAGCCATGACGATCACTACGAGAAGTATGTAGCGATGGGCGTGGCGGACTATCTCAAGGAGCGCCTCGACCAGGATCCGCGCTTCGAGCCGTCGCTGACCCGCGACAGCGATATCTTCATCCCGCTGCACGAACGCGTGCTGATGGCGCGCAACCATCACGCCGACCTGTTCATGTCGATTCACGCCGATGCCGCCCCGTCGACCAGCGCTTCCGGGGCTTCCGTCTATATCCTCTCCCAGCATGGGGCCAGCTCGGCGATGGCACGCTGGCTCGCCGAAAGTCAGAACAGTGCCGATCGCTACGCCTCGACGCGGGACAGCGACATCTACTCGGACGACCCCGACGTGCAATCGGTACTGATCGACCTGTCGATGCGCGGTACCGATGTCGCCAGCGAAAAACTCGCCAGGACGACGCTGACCAATCTCGGCGACGTGACGCATCTGCACAACGACCGCATCAACAAGGCGGCGTTCGCGGTGCTGAAGTCACCGGACATTCCCTCGATGCTGGTAGAGACCGGCTTCATGTCCAACCGCGGTGACTGCCAGCGCCTGCTACGCAACGCCCATCAGCAGGCGCTCGCCGAGGCCCTGCATCAGAGCGTTGCCGACTTCTTCGAAAAGAACCCGCTACCCGGATGAACCAGCACTGGACACCGGCTCACTGGTCGAGCAAGGGACACGAGCCTTCCGACAGAAGATCACACGGTCGGCGGCTTCCAGCGCGCCAGCGCTTCGATCCGCCGGCAGTCGGTCAAAATAGTCTGAGCTTCACGCCAAAAATGTTATAATATAACATTATATTTTTGAGCGGAGATTGCCATGTCGACCCCACCAATCCCCACCACCTTCGAGGAGTGGCACCACTGCATCACCGTCGAGTGCCGGATTTCGTTGACCCGTGAATACGTGGCGCAGCGCCTACAGGCGCTGGACGACCCGCGCGACTACACCACCCAGCGCCTGATCGCGTTCTACGGTCGACGCCATCACCAGCAGGTCGTCAGCTGGTTCCAGCGGGCGGCGCGCTCACTGGCGTCGCCGTCGACCTAGCACCATCGTCTTGTCGGCGCTGTCGCCAGATCGACGTTGATAGCTCTGCCACGAGACAAGGAACCCTACTGCGATGCCTCATCCCACCTCCCCGGCCCTGACCGAACGTGATACCGAGTTCTGCCTCGATGCCGCCTCGCGCACGCTCGAGCGCTGGGCGATCGCCGTCAGCCGCGGCGAGAAGGAGACCCTGCTTTCGCTCTACGCCGAAGATGCGATTCTGGTACCCACGGTCGCCAATGACGTGTGCGACACCCGCCACGAACGCCAGCGCTACTTCGACAGCTTCCTCGCCAACGAGGCGTTGAGCTGCGAACTCGGCGACTATTCACGCCGCGTCAGTCGCAAGCTGGGTACGGTCGTGGTCGGCGGACACTACGTCTTCAGCTATCTTCTGAAAGGAGAGAGCATCACCATTCCCGCCCGCTTCCTGTTCACCTTCGAGGAGATCGAGGGCGAGTGGAAAATCACCGGCCACCACTCTTCTCAGCTCGCCTGACCGTTCTCGGGGAAGATGGGCGTCGTTCAAGCGACCTGATCTGCCAGCCCGTGAAGCCGGCTGCCGGGCACCGCCCCTAAAGCGAAGGGCCTGGCTAGACATCGGCCCGTCCGTCGATGCCGGCCGGGCTCGCGGCAAAGGACCCGGAAGTCGATCACTCCCGGCAGTACGTGCATGCCGATCATCTCCGGCATCACCGAGCGCCTCCGATGCGTGGAATGGGATGCTCCCCCATCGAGACTCGTCTCGAGACGATCCGGATTGCCGAAGACGCTCACGAGTAGTATGTTATGAAATAACATTTCATTAGACGCCGATTGACCATGACTTCACTTCGCCCACTTCCCGATGTCGCCGGCCAGATCGGCATGGCGGGTAGCCATCAGCCCCGCGCGCTGCAACAGGTCGGCATGGGCGGTATCGCTTCTCGCCTGCTGCTGGCGGATGGCACCCGGCTCCCCGTCACCGTCGATGTCGGCGTGGATCTGGCAGCCGGGCATCGGGGCATTCACATGTCGCGACTCTACCGCCTACTCGACCGGCTCGACGAAACGCCACTGAGTGTCGATAACTTCCGCGATCTGGGCGCTGCGCTGCTCGACAGCCAGGCAGGGATCAGCGAACGCCTCGAGCTCTCCCTGCATTTCGATCTGCCGCTGCGTCGACCGGCGCTCTTGAGCGACGCCAGTGGCTGGCGACACTACCCGGTAACACTCGCACTCGGCGGCATGCGCGATGATCTGCGCACCGTGCTGACGCTGTCGCTCGACTATTCCTCCACCTGCCCCTGCTCGGCCGCCCTCGCACGCCACGCCATGGCACGGGACTGGCGCGCCTGGACGGACGAGCATCCGGACGCCGCGGGCGACCCCGAGACGCTAGCCCGCTGGATCGAGCAGGATGGCAGCTTCCCCACACCGCATAGTCAGCGCAGCCGGGCCCGCATTGCCCTCAAGCTCGCCGAGGCGGCAACACTGGATTTCGCTTCCCGCATCGACGACTTCGAGCAGGCGCTGCAGACGCCGGTGCAGACGCTGGTCAAGCGGATCGACGAGCAGGCGTTCGCCGAGCGCAACGGTGCCAACCTCATGTTCTGCGAAGACGCCGCGCGGCGCCTTGGCGAGCGCTGCGAGGACCAACCTGGGGTCGATGGCTACCGCGTCGATATCACACATGCCGAAAGCCTGCACGCCCACGATGCGGTTGCCCGGATCGAACACAACTTCGCCACGCGCTGAGTCGCGCCTCGACAGGAGAGCCCCATGCCCGCGACGTCACTGTCAGCCCCGCAGGTATCCCCACCCGCCGTGAACGCCCTCGCCCCGCTCGGTGGCGACACCGATACGGTACACTGGGTCATCGGCGACACCATTGACCATCTGCCGCGCATCTTCGATGACGGCATAACATTGAGTGTCATGCGGCGACCGCTCTCCGACGAGATCACGGCCAGCGTCGATGGCTTGATGCGAGAGTCGCGTTCGCTCGAATGGTCCTGGCGTGGCCCGGCCGACGACGCCATGTGCGCCGATCTCGCGCGTCAACTGAAAGTGACGCAGGAGGAGGCGCTGGTCGCCGACGTGTGTCTGATGGCCGAGGCGATCGCCTATCTGTTCGACGCGCCTCAGATCGGCGTGCGACTGCGCAAGCTCGAGAGCGCCATGTGTCCGCGATTCCACGTCGACAACCTCGGCGTGCGCTTCATCACGACCTACGCCGGCGCCGGGACCGAGTGGCTGCCGGATGACGCCGCCGATCGCCGCGGCCTCGGCGCCGCCCACCCGGACAAACCGGACATCGTTCGCGACCCTGAGCGGATCCAGCGTCTGTCGTGTGGCGACCTGGCGCTGATGAAAGGCTCGGGCTGGATCGGCAACGCCGGACGCGGACTGATTCACCGCTCCCCGCCCGGCCAACGGCTGATACTCGCGATCGATCCCGGCTGAACCGAACGGCGCGGGACCGGCTCCCGATTCGCGTCGTCTTCAGAAAGACTGCCCGTAAAAGCCTGCAAGCCCCGCAGCAGTCCCACCACCGGATGGAGCGCTCCGAACCAGAAGCCGGCGGCCAGCAGATGCCGCCAGTCGTGGCCGCGATGCAATCACTGCAACCAGCCGACTGGAGTGTGGTAGGCCCGACGAACCGGCGAAACCCGCACCAGTGCGGCCACGACGGCCACCGCCGCGGGCGTGAGCGAACGCCTGGGTAACGCCCCCCTCAGCGGCACCGCCGGCGAGGTTCAGGTGCTCGCTGTCGATGTTGTCGAACAGGTTGTCGATGCCGATCCTCACCGGGAAGTCGGGACTGATACGGTAGGCGCCAGTGACGCCGTCAATCCCTCAAGTGAGAACGGCAGCCTCCAGCGCCATGGCGGCGGGATGCGTGAACGACTGGTGGGCGCGCACGTCGTCGACGATGACGCCGCGTTCGATCACCACCAGCCGGTCGCACAATCGCCGGGCCAGGCGTAGGTCGTGGGTGACGAACACGAGGCCCATGCGCTGTTGCCGGCAGTGCGCCAGGAGCCAGTCACCCAGCGCCACCTGCAGGATCGTATCCAGTCCGGAGGTGACTTCGTCGCAGACGAGGAGCGCCGGCTCGATCGCCAGCGCCCTGGCCAGGCAGACCCGCTGCAGTTGCCCGCCGGAAAGCTGATGTGGCAGCCGGGAGGCCAGTTCCGCCGGCAGTTGTACCGCCGCCAGCATCGCCATGACCCGCGCCTGACGCGCGGACCGGTCGAGCGAGGTCAAGTGTTCGAGTGGCTCGCCGATGATCCGCTCCACACGATGGCGTGGATTGACCGCGCCGGGCGCATCCTGGAACACGCCCTGTACCTGGCGCCGGAACTTCCGCATGACTGGACGAGCACGCCGATCCAGCACGCTGCCGTCGAACATCAGGCGACCGCTCGCGGGCCTCTCCAGCCCCAATAGCAGCCTGGCAAGCGTACTCTTGCCTTCGCCGCTGGCGCCGACCAGCGCCACCCGCTCCCCCGCCTCCAGCGCGAGGTTTATCGGACCGAGCACCCGCTGGCCGGCATAGACCTGGGTCATCTCCTCGAGCGCGATCATCACTCGACCACTCCGGCGCGAGTCCGATAGGCGTCGCTCAATGCGCGGTGGGCGGCCAGCAGTGCCCGGGCGGCGGCGCTGTCGGGAGCCTGAAACAGCGCCGCCGGCGTGGTGGACTCCACGATTCGCCCGGCGTCGATCACCTGAACGGTGTCGGCGTAGCGAGAGACGATGCCCAGGTCATGGGTGATCAGCAACACGCCGAGGTCGTGACGTTTCACCAGCCGCTCGATGAGTGCGAGAACACGCTGCTGGGCGGGCGCGTCGAGATCCGACGTCGGCTCGTCGGCGATCAGGATGTCCGCGCCCTGCAGCAGTGCCAGCGCCAGCATCATGCGCTGCAACATGCCGCCGGAGAGTTCGAACGCATAACGGGGCGCTACGGCAGCTTCCAGCCCGACTTCCGCCAGCGCTGCCAGCAGCGAGGCCTCCGCCTCGGATCCCCGGATGCCGCGCGCCGCCAGCGTCTCCAGGCCGTGGCGGCGCATGGTCATCAGCGGGTTGAAGGCGGTGCGCGGATTCTGCACCACGTGGGCCAGCCGCGGCGTGCCGTTCGCCACCCGCACCTCGCCCCCGCGCCGCGCAAGCCCCGCCGCCAGGGGCGACCCGGAGAGCACGGCCGCGGTCATCGACTTGCCGGCGCCGCTCGGCCCGACCAGGGCATGAACGCGCCCGGTCGTCAGCGTCAGCGACACCTGGTCCAGCAGGCAGCGTTCGCCCTGATGAACACTGAGGGCGTCCAGCGTGAGCGTGGTCATCCGTGAGCCTCCTTGAGCGCGGGATCGAGCCGATCACGCAGGCCATCGCTGAGCAGATTGAACGCCGCCACGCTCAGGAAAATGGCGAGCCCGGGCCAGATCACCAGCGCCGGTCGTGCCCAGATCAGGTCGCGCGCGTCGCTGATCATCACGCCCCACTCGGGCGTCGGCGGCGCGACGCCGAGGCCGAGGAACGACAGCGCCGCCACGTGCAGCATCATGTGGCCGAGATCCAGCGTCAGCAGAATCAGCACCTGCACGCTGATGCCCGGCAGCATGTGGCGACGAAACGTGGCCCAGCGCGACGCCCCGCACAGGGTCGCGGCGAGCACGTAATCCCGCGAGCGCTGGGAGATCACCAGAATCCGCACCACGCGGGCGTACCAGGCCCAGTGCGTCAGCGCGATGGCGAGAATCATGCTGGTCATGCCGGTACCCAGCACGCCGATCAAGCACATGGCCATGACGAAGGTCGGGAAGGTCAGGAACAGATCCGCCGTGCGCATCACCAGTTGATCGATCCGGCCGCCGGCGAGCCCAGCGAGACTGCCCAGCGTCACCCCGATGGCAAACACCAGGGCGAGAATCGCGGCCACGGTCCCCAGCGACACACGGGCACCGATCAGCAGCCGCGAGAGCACGTCCCGGCCAAGTTCGTCGGTACCCAGCCAGTGCTGAGCGGTCATCGGCGCGAGCCGGTTCGCCACGTCGACCTGGTCGGGGTCGAACGGCACGATCCACGGCGCGAACAGGGTCACCGCGATCAGCAGAACCACCAGCAGGCCACCGACGGGCACGCCCCAGCGCTGCGCCAGCCGGAGCTCAGGCCGCAGCCGCCGACGGGTCGCGGGCATGGCCGGCGACGAGGCCCATTCGGTCATGGTCGCTCCTCCCCGGCCGGAAGACCGGCGCGCCCCTTCGTCTCGCCGGACTGCGGTCGGCGTCGGCGCACCCGCGGGTCCAGCCAGGCATGGACCAGATCGACGCCCAGGTTGGCCAGTACGTAGACCAGCGTCATCAACAGGGTGAAGCACTGCAGCACCGGAAAGTCTCGGTTCTGGATGGCATCCACCGCCAGCCGGCCGACGCCGGGCCAGGCGAAGATGTTCTCGATGACAAAGGCGCCACCGATCAACTCGCCGATGGCCATGCCGGAGGCGGTCAACAGCGGCAGCAGTGCGCCGGGAAGCTGGTGCGCGAGCACCACACGCCGCCGCGAGAGACCGCGCAGCCGGGCGTAGTGAACGTGGCGCTGACTCGCGGTCTCCACCATCGACATGCGCAGCATCCGCGCATTGATGGAGATCGTCATCACCGAAATGGCCAGCGCCGGCATCACGAAGTGCAAGGGTCCGCCGTACCCCATGGGTGGCAGCCAGTCGAGCCAGATCGAGAAGACCAGCACGAGCAGGAAACCGATCCAGAAGTTGGGCATCGAAACGCCCAGGAATGCCACCAGGCGTACCAACTGATCCGGCCACCTGCCGGGGTGCAGGCCAGCCCACAACCCCAGCACCAGACTCGCCACCACCGTCACGACGAGCGCCACGGCGACCAGCGCCAGCGTCGCCGGCAGATGCTCGAGCATCACGGTCAGCACCGGGCGGCCGCTGATGAACGAGGTACCGAAATCGAGCTGCAGCGCCTGCAACAGCCAGTGCGCGTACTGCTGCCACAGCGGCAGGTCCAGCCCCAACTGATGGCGCGCCGCCGCGACCGCCTGATCGGTCGGGGAGATCCCGGAAAGTCGCAGGTAATCGAGGGCAGGATCACCGCGCCCCAGATGCAGCAGCAGGAAAATGATCAGCGACACCGCCAGCAGCAACAGCGGCATCAGCGCCAGGCGGCGCAGTGCGATCTGCCACAGCGACTCGAACCGACGGCTGGCGTTCGACTCACTCACCGGCCGGCCTCATGGTCGAGAACGAGATGTCCTCCATGGTGTCGCCGAACCCGACATCCTCGACCGCGTCCCGGCGGCTGACCGAGCGGGCGGTGACGAAGGAGATGGGCACGTAGATCGCCGACTCGTGCAGCTCGCGCAACAGACGGGTGTATCCCGCCTGGCGAGCGGCCTCGTCCTGCTCGGTCAGCAGTTCGCCGATCTCGCGATCGATCTCGGCCTTGTTGGGCAGACCCAGCTGCGCCTGATAGTCGGCGTGGGCCGCCACCCGCATCGAGCTCAGGTAGGCGTGCGGCTCGTAGGGCGCGCCCCAGGTATCGCTGTAGATGATCGAGAATTCGCCACTCTTCTGCCGGCTCATCAGCGCGGTCTCCTCCTCCCCGTGGAGACGAACCTGCATCCCGACCTGCTTCAGATTGGCCTGCACGACCTGCGACATGGCCTTCTGCAGCGGATCGTCGCCGACGAAGTAGAGATCCAGCGTCAATGGCTCGCCCTGGTGGGTACGAATGCCATCCTCACCAGGTGTCCAGCCCGCCTGATCCAGCAGTGACCTCGCCTCGTCGACATCGAACTCGTAGGGCGCCAGATCGATGTCGGCGTAGGGTACCTGGCGTGAGAACAGCGCCTGGGCCACCGGCTCGGCGTCGAACAGCAGCGACGCCACGATGGCCCGCTTGTCGACGGCGTGTTCGATCGCCTGACGCACCGCAAGGAAGCGGGTCGGCCCGTGGTGGGAATTCAAGACGAAGGTGCGCGTTGCCAGCGGCGGTGAATTCCTGGCCTCGAAGCGTGGATCCTGCGCGAAACGCTGGAAACTGTCTTCCGAAATCAGCCCGCGTGCGCCCTGGACGAGATCGATCTGGCCGGTCTCCAGCGCCACGGCACGGGTGTTGGGATCGTTGATCAGACGTACGTCGACGCCGGCGTAGGCGGGCAAGTCACCCCAGTAGTTGGGGTTGCGCTTGAAATGATCGACTCGCCCCGGCTCGCGGCCGCTGAAGACCCACGGCCCGGTGCCTATCGGGCGGGAGAGCCGGCAGCCGCCCTGCTCCGCCGGCAGATCGCTCTGCAGGCTGCTGGGGGAGGCGAACCGCAGCGGGCGGATCAGCGAGAGCTCCATCAGCGTCGGGTAGTAGGCCGTCTTCAGGTGCAGTTCGACCTCATCTCGCGAGAAGATCGATACCGACTCCAGCTTGTTCGCCAGCGCCAGCCAGGCGTGGTGGTCCCGACACGCCATCACGGCGTCGAGATTGGCTTTCACCGCCGCGGCGTCGAACGGTGCGCCATCGGAGAAGGTGACGTCGTCACGCAAGGTGAACCGGTAGCTGAGGCCATCGTCGGAGACCGACCACTGCGTGGCGAGCCACGGCTCGAGGCGACCGTCGTGAAAGCGCACCAGCGGCTCGTAGACCATCGCCTGGGCCATCATCTGGTTGGCGCCATAGCCCTGCGTATCGAGGGGGCCGACGTCGTAGGGCCAGGCCACGGTCAGCACGGGATCATCGTTGGCCGATGTCGCCATCGCGGCGCCGGAAATCCCGGCGGTTATCAGCAGCGACGCCACGCACAGGGCACGTCGCCCCCGCCGGCCGCGGGCAGATATCGAATGGGTTGTCATGATGTCGAGTGCTCGTCGTCCCCGTCAGGAGATGAGAGCCTATCGGCGGCTTAGTATGATGTCTATCGAGATTCATCATACTGGTGGTCGCCGAAGGGAGCTCGAGGCGTGGCGCTCGAAGCCATCGGACCGCTTCCACGCTATACGGTGCCACCGACTCTCGACTCGCGATTGACCCAGCCAGATGAAGACAGGAGCCATACATCATGAAACGCATCACCATCACCCTGGACGAGGAGCTGCTCGACGCCATCGATGCCCGGGTGGCAAGTCACGGCTATCAGGGACGCTCGGAGGCGCTGCGCGATCTGCTGAGGACCGGGCTACTGGACTCGCGCCAGCATGCACCGCAGGAGACGACGACATGCCTGGCGACGCTCAGTTGGGTCTTCGATCACACCACCCGCGATCTCGCCCAGCACCTCTCGCGGCTGCTGCACCGCCACCACTCGCTGGTCCATTCCACGCTGGAAGTGCTGCTCGATCACGAGCACTCGATGTCGGTAGCGGTGCTGAAGGGCGAGAGCCAGAGTGTGCACGCGCTGGGCGAGCGCATCATCAGCGAGCGCGGCGTGCGCCACGGTCGACTGTTCATGGTGCCGATCGATGCCGATGTCGAGGAACACCCGCATGGCGATCAACTGGAACCCCACACGCACTGGAGAGTGAGAGACAAATGATGTGGCTATCAGGGCAAGACAGGCGACGGTCGCCGAGGGGGCCTCCAGCATGATCAGAGCCGGAGCTGGCTCGTTGCTCGAAGGCTGTCGAATCTCAGCCCAAACGTTCGGCTAATGCCACAAGTCACGCCAGAAGGCGCCAAACTCAGCGCAACGCGGCATCCAACCCATTGACCTGCGGTCAATCAGGGCGACATTGAAAGCACGAAGGAGTCAGAGAACAACAGGAGGAATAACTCTGGAACGATCATCGCACTGGCTCCCCGAACAGGACTCGAACCTGTGACCCAATGATTAACAGTCATTTGCTCTACCAACTGAGCTATCGGGGATCGATGCAGCGATGTCGTCATGCGGTGTGGGCGATGGCTCCCCGAACAGGACTCGAACCTGTGACCCAATGATTAACAGTCATTTGCTCTACCAACTGAGCTATCGGGGATCGTCGTTCACCGCTGGCTGATATGGATGTTGGCTCCCCGAACAGGACTCGAACCTGTGACCCAATGATTAACAGTCATTTGCTCTACCAACTGAGCTATCGGGGACCATCCTTCAGCACGCGGCGTAGTATACGCGCTGAGTCTTTTGCGTCAAGGCCGGAGGCCAGGATTTCTCGAATTGTCGAAAAGGAATAACCGAGCACAATCAATATGCTGCGCGTCCCCTCTCCCCCACTTGGCAGGCCTGGTGACCGTGCGCAGCACGTCCGGGCGAACAAAGGGATATCCGAGGATAGATGATGGCTAGATAAGAGAAGCGTTGGTGGCTACGCCCTGATTCGAACAGGGGACCCCATCATTATGAGTGATGTGCTCTAACCAGCTGAGCTACGTAGCCGACGCTGCTGCCGGGAGACGGCAAACGTTGCCGAGTGACAACGGGGGCGGACTATACCTGCAGGCTCGTCGAAGGACAAGCCTGCAGTGAGAATCGGCGGAATTTTCGGCTCGTGTTCCCCTGTCCGCCCCCGGCGGTGGATCAGACGCCCAGCGCTTCCTTGACCGCCGGCAGGCCCGGCTCGCCATCGACCGTCTTGACGCCCTCGAGCCAGCCGTCCAGCGTCTCGGGATGTGCCTTGAGCCAGGCGCGGGCTGCGTCCTTCTCGTCCTCGCCGTCGTCCATGATGCTGCCCATGACCTCGTTTTCCATGTCGAGCGTGAAGCTCAGGTTCTGAAGCAGCTGCCCGACATTGCCGCACTCGTCGACGTAGCCGGCGCGGGTGTTGGTATAGACGGTAGCGCCACCGTAGTCCGGACCGAAGTAGTCGTCCGCCCCGGAGAGATAGCCGATATCGAAGTTGGTGTTCATCGGGTGCGGCGCCCAGCCCAGGAACACCATCCACTCCTTGCTCTGGGTACGCGCCCGGACCTCGGCAAGCATGCCGGCCTCGCTGGAGTCGACCAGTTGCCAGTCGCCCAGGCCGAAAGCGTCGTCGTCGATCATCTGCTGGATGATCATGTTGCCGTCGTTGCCCGCTTCGATGCCGAACAGCTTGTGGCCGAACTGGTCTGCATGTTCGTCCAGATCGGCAACCGAGGTGACGCCGGCGTCGATGACATACTCCGGCACCGCCAGGGTGTACTTGGCACCCTCCAGGTTGGCACGCGGACGATCGACCTGCCCTTTCTCGATGTAGGGGTCGCTGATCGACTTCATCGACGGCATCCAGTTGCCCAGGAACACGTCGAAGTCACCCCCTTTCAGGCCCGCGTAGGCCACCGGCACGGAGACGGTGTCCGAGGTGGCTTCATAGCCAAGCCCTTCGAGCACGACGCTGGTCAAGGCGGTCGTCGCCTGGATGTCGGTCCAGCCCACCTCGGCGAAGCGGACGGTCTGACAGCTCTCGGGCTCCTGCTCCTGGGCCTGGGCCAGCGGCGCCGCAGCCAGGCCGGCACCGGCCAGGGTCCACAGAATCGGCTGATATCTCATGGTGCTTGAACTCCCTGAACGTATTGTAGATTTTCGTCAATAAGCACTGATTATCGAATGTCATATTTTCCATTCGATGACACAATACACTAGTTTTTGTTGATTGACCGTTCAATAAAAAATTTCCATAATGGTCGGCAAACGACGTCGTCGGTTCGATAATAGTCGGGTTCCCCGGCGATCACTGGAAACTCGATCTAAAACGGGTTATCCGTAAGGTTCGATCACGTCAGTCCCGCTGCAGGAGTCAAGCCCGTGCCGAAAGTCGGTATGCAACCCATTCGCCGCCGCCAACTGATCCAGGCGACGCTGGAGGCGATCGACGAGGCGGGGCTGGCCGATGCCACGATCGCCAGGATCGCCAAGCGCGCGGGCGTCTCCACCGGCATCATCAGCCACTACTTCGCCGGCAAGGACGGGCTGCTCGAAGCTACCATGCGCCACGTCCTGAGCGATCTGGGCAACGCCGTGCTGGAACGGCGCGCGGCATTGGGCGATGCCCCGCCGGAGGCGCATCTACATGCCATCATCGACGGCAACTTCGATCGCAGCCAGACCAGCCGTTCGGTGATGAAGACCTGGCTGGCGTTCTGGGCCAGCAGCATGCACCACCGGCCGTTGCAGCGGTTGCAGCGGGTCAACGACCGCCGACTCTACTCCAATCTGAGCTGCCAGTTCCGACGCGTGCTGCCGAAGCGGGAAGCCCGGGACGCCGCACGCGGGCTGGCCGCCCTGATCGATGGGCTGTGGCTGCGGGGCGCCCTGGCCCAGGAAGGCCTGAACGTGGACCGCGCCCGCCAACTGGCCTACGACTACGTTCGGGTGCAGCTCGAGACCGCTCACCACAGTCGAACCCGCGCCAACGACTACGCTTGAAGGCAACCGCGCCGAACCAGCGCAATCGATCCAGACATCGGATTCAGGCCGCCGAAACAGCGGCCACGCTATTTCATTCGCCATTCGAAGGAGAGTCATCATGGCACGACTCGAGACGCAGACACTCTATATCGACGGCCGCCCCACGCCGGCCAGCGGCAACCAGACCTTCGACGCCGTCAATCCGGCCAATGGCGAGGTCATCGCCAGCGTCCAGCAGGCCACCGCGGCCGACGTCGACACGGCGATCGAGAGCGCCCAGCGCGCCCAGCGCCAGTGGGCGGCGATGACCGGCATGGAACGCGCGCGCATCTTGCACAAGGCAGTCGCCCTGCTGCGCGAACGCAACGACGAGCTGGCCGAGCTGGAAACCCTCAACACCGGCAAGCCGATCAGCGAGACGGCCAGCGTCGACGTGGTGACCGGCGCCGACGCGCTGGAGTATTTCGCCGGCCTGGCGCCGAGCATCGAGGGCACCCAGATCCCGCTGCGCGAAGACTCCTTCGTCTACACCCGCCGCGAGCCACTGGGCGTGATCGGCGCCATCGGCGCGTGGAACTACCCGATCCAGATCGCCTGCTGGAAAGCCGCCCCGGCCCTGGCCGCAGGTAATGCGGTGGTGTTCAAGCCGAGCGAGGTCACGCCGCTGACCGCGCTGAAACTGGCCGAGATCTTCACCGAAGCCGGCCTGCCGGACGGCGTGTTCAACGTCGTCCAGGGCGACGGTAGCGTCGGCGCCATGCTTACCGAGCACCCCGGCCTTGCCAAGATCACCTTCACCGGCGAGGTGGGTACCGGCAAGAAGGTCATGTCCGCCGCGGCCGGTTCCACGCTCAAGGACGTCACCATGGAGCTGGGCGGCAAGTCGCCGCTGATCGTGTTCGACGACGCCGACCTCGACCGCGCCGCCGACGGCGCGATGATGGCCAACTTCTACTCCAGCGGCCAGGTCTGCACCAACGGCACCCGGGTGTTCGTCCACCGCTCGGTGAAGGAGGCGTTCGAGGCCAAGATCGTCGAGCGGGTCAACCGCATCAAGGCCGGCGATCCGCTGAACCCGGAGACCAATTTCGGCCCGCTGGTCAGCTTCGAGCATCTCGAGAAGGTGGCGAGCTACCTGGAGATCGCCAAGCAGGATGGCGCACGTCTGCTGGTGGGTGGCGAGCCCCTGACCGAGGGTGATTTCGCCAAGGGCGCCTGGGTCGCGCCCACCGCCTATACCGATTGCGAAGACGACATGCGTATCGTCAAGGAAGAGATCTTCGGCCCGATCATGTCGATCCTCGCCTTCGATGACGAGGAGGAGGTGATCCGCCGCGCCAACGACACCGAGTATGGCCTGGCCGCGGGCCTGTTCACCGAAAGCCTCAACCGCGCCCACCGCGTCATCCACCGGATCGAGGCCGGCATCTGCTGGATCAACACCTGGGGCGACTCCCCCGCGGAGATGCCGGTCGGGGGCTACAAGCAGTCGGGCATCGGTCGCGAGAATGGCGTCGAGACACTGGCGCACTACACCCAGACCAAATCGGTGCAGATCGAGATGGGGCCGTTCGCCTCGGTGTTCTGATATCCGCGACGAGCGACGGGC
>NZ_PZJM01000004.1 GCF_003206045.1 Salinicola lusitanus | reverse complement strand
CGACCGGGACCAGGTAGGCTCGATGGAGAAGAAGAAGCGGGAGGGGTACTTCTAGCGCGCCGGAGGCGCGCTAGAAGCCCGAGACGGAAGAGGGAAGTCGGAAGAGGTAAGAGCGATGGACTTTGAGCGCCTGGAAGTCTGGAAGCGATCGGCTCGATTGTCAGCCGACTTGTACCGCCATTTCGCCGACTCCAGAGATTACGGCTTCAAGGACCAAATCACTCGTTCCGGCCTCTCCGTGCCGAGCAATATCGCGGAGGGTATGACCAGACCCACCGTCAAGGACCGAACCAAGTTTCTTTATATCGCAAAGGGGTCCTGTGCCGAGCTCAGGACTCAGATCTACATCGGTATGGAAATCGACTATATAAATCGAGAGAAAGGGCACCAGTGGGTAGCAGAAACCAAAGAGATCGCCGCCATGTTGACGGGCTTGATTCGTAAGCAGTCTGACTTCGACGCGTGCTGATCGGTTTTTCTCACCTCTTCGCTCTTCCCTCTTAATTTCTAGGGGTTGCCCAATGTCACACACATCGAATCTGATCGCCGACAACATCAGCGAGTACCTGAAGGAACACGAGCAGAAAGACCTGCTGCGCTTCATCACCTGCGGCAGCGTCGACGACGGCAAGTCGACCCTGATCGGGCGGCTGCTGCACGACTCCAAGATGATCTACGAAGACCAGTTGGCGGCGATCACCCAGGCGTCGAAGACCAGCGGGACGACCGGCGACAAGGTCGATCTGGCACTGCTGGTGGATGGTCTGCAGTCGGAGCGGGAGCAGGGCATCACCATCGATGTCGCCTACCGTTTCTTCTCCACCGACAAGCGCAAGTTCATCATCGCCGATACCCCGGGCCATGAGCAGTACACCCGCAACATGGCCACCGGGGCCTCCACCGCGAGCCTGGCGATCATCCTGATCGATGCGCGTTACGGCATACAGACCCAGACCCGGCGCCACAGCTATATCTGTTCGCTGCTGGGCATCCGCCACCTGATCGTCGCCATCAACAAGATGGACCTGGTCGACTACTCCCAGACGCGCTACGACGAGATCGTCGCCGACTATCAGCGGTTCTCGACCAATCTCAACGATGCCAACCTGCACTTCGTGCCCATCTCGGCGCTGGAGGGCGACAACGTCGTCAATCCCAGCGAGAACATGAGTTGGTATGCGAAGAGCGGCGGCGAGGCGCTGTTGCCGCTGCTGGAGCGTGTCGACGTCAAGCACGACAGCAACCTCGAGGATCTGCGCTTCCCGGTGCAGTACGTCAACCGGCCCAACCTCAACTTCCGTGGCTACTGCGGCACGCTGGCCGCCGGCATTCTCCGCCCGGGCGATGTCATTCGCGTGCTCGGCTCCGGCAAGAGTTCCAGCGTGGAGAGCCTGATCACCTACGATGGCGAACTGGAAGCCGCTTATCCCGGCCAGGCGATCACCGTCACCCTGAAAGACGAGATCGATATCTCCCGTGGCGACATGCTGGTGACAGCGGATAGCAAGCTGGAGCCGACCACGGCGTTCACGGCGGACATCGTCTGGATGCACGATACGCCGCTGGAAGTCGGGCGCGAGTACGAGCTCAAGGCGGGCACCAGCGTCGTCAGCGGTCGCGTGGCGCGGATCATCCACCAGACCGACGTCAATACGCTGGAGCGGCATCAGGCACAGAATCTTCCGCTCAACGGTATTGCGCGCTGCCAGATCGAGGTCAAGCAGCCGCTGGCGCTGGACCCCTACGTGCGCTCGCCGCACTCCGGCAACTTCATCATCATCGACCGCATGACCAACGTGACGGTCGGCGCCGGCATGGTGGTCGACACGCTCAGCGCCAGCAACATCGTCTGGCACGATATGGCGGTGACCAAACAGCGCCGGGCCGAGCGCAACCACCAGAAACCGTGCATCATCTGGTTCACCGGGCTCTCCGGTGCGGGGAAATCGACCTCCGCCAACGCGCTTGAGCGCCAACTGTTCGGCATGGGCTACAGCACCTATTTGCTGGATGGCGACAATGTTCGCCACGGGCTCTGCGGCGACCTGGGCTTCAGTGACGATCACCGCCAGGAGAACATTCGCCGCGTGGGCGAGGTGGCCAAGCTGATGGTCGACGCCGGGATGATCGCACTCGTGTCATTCATCTCACCGTTCCAGCGCGACCGGGATATCGTGCGCGACATGGTCGACAGCGGCGAGTTCATCGAGGTCTTCGTCAATACCTCGTTGGATGTGTGCGAAGAGCGCGATCCGAAGGGGCTCTATCGAAAAGCGCGGGCCGGCGAGATCGACGACTTCACCGGTATCAGCTCTCCCTACGAACCGCCGACGAACCCGGACATCGTCATCAATGCGGGCGAACTCTCCATCGAAGAAGTGGCGAAAACGCTGATCAGCAATCTCAAGCGGCTGAACGTCATCGGCTAGCGTCCCTCCCTCCAGCGTCATCTTGCATTCGGTAACAGGCCCCTCCGACGCGTTTGGAGCGGGCCTTACTCATTGACGTGTAAGCCTTTTGCCATAGATGGCTGAAGGAACTCATGTTTAAATAGTTACGTAGCGTAACGTCCGCAATACCTCCACGCCTAGAGATGCACCGTTTTCGTTGTAGGCAAGCCCTTGCTGGCACCATACAATCGTGGGGTTATTAGGCTATGGATTCGGCCTGACTTCAGTTCGCTTCACGAGCGCATCAGGGATGGTGCTGCAGGTAAGTTTCCTGAGACCACACTGAGCGCCGGCGTGTCTTGCGACAGCAGGCCGATCCACCGGAAGCGACCGCCGAGGGGGGCGGCTGCTTACCGGTTTTCAGTGTTTTCGTCCATCAGGTTAAACAGACAACATGCCAAACGTTTTCAACGGGGTTTCCGCCGGCTGCAGCCGCTTCGGAAGGTGGTTAGCGGTGGGGGCTCTGGCCGTGACCTTCGCGGGCTGCGCATCGCAGGGCCATTACGGTGGCAACAATGTCGGCACCATGCAGGGCGCCGCAGCCCTGGGCCCCGAAATCTCCAGTTTTCTCGACAACGCCACGCCGGGCAGTATCTCTGCCTTTCCCAAGAGCCCGTGGGGCTCCAATGTCTCCGTTATCGTCCAGGAGCGCTACTTCGCGGCCAGCGGCCGACTCTGCGCGCATCTGGACGTTGCCCGGCAGGGCGCGCCCCAGACTGCCCAGCGCGCGCAAGTGGCGTGTCTCGTGAAGGACAACGGCTGGTACGCCCAGCGTCTGGTCACGCAGGTGTTGGCAGGCTCCAGCACTCGGTAACAAAAATCCCCTGCTTTGGTGCCTGCCTCCGCGTGTATCGTTTTTCGATCAGTCAGGTTGTTTATCGGACCGCCTGATCGTGCTTCGAACCGTTTGAAAGCAGGCCTCGAGCCGTGTGAACACAACAGGAAGTCTTGCATGAAACATGCAGCATCGTTTTTCCGGGCCGGGTGCCTGGTGGCGGTAGCGTGCCTGAACGTCGGTCTGGCGCACGCGCAATCCTTCGGGTCCGGCAGTATCGTGCCGCAGGATCAGCAGGCCCAGTCGATGACCTCCCAGGCCCCCGGGGCCAACGGTCAGCAGCAGGGCCAGCAAGCCCAGCAGCAGGCCGTAAACGATCAACCCCGCGCCAACTGGAACAGCTCGAACTACGGCCCCGTCGATCCGAGTCAGCAGGAGAAGGTCGACCCGAACACGCTACCGCCGTTCGGCGCCAACCTGTTTACCGGCGGATTCCGGGGTGTGATGGCGGATGGCCTGAACCCCGGCTACACCATCAAGCCGGGTGACCAGATCAACCTGCGCGTCTGGGGCGGCACCGAGATGCAGAGCGTGCTGACGGTGGACTCCCAGGGCAATATCTTCCTACCGGGGATCGGGCCGCTCAACGTCCAGGGCACCTCGAACAGTGGACTCAACTCCCGCGTCACCGCGGCGATCAAGTCGGTCTACCCGGAAAACGTCGAGGTCTATACCAACCTGCAGGGCGTTCAGCCGGTAGGAGTATTCGTGACCGGCTATGTCAAGAATCCGGGCCGCTACTCCGGCACGCCCAGCGATTCGATGCTCTATTTCCTCGACCAGGCCGGTGGCATCGACCAGGCTTTGGGCAGCTATCGCCAGATCGCGATCAAGCGCGGTGGCCGTACCGTCGACACCATCGATCTCTACGATTTCCTGATCAACGGCAATATGCCGCAGACCCAGTTCCGCGATGGCGACACCATCGTGGTCGAAGCGCGCGGCCCGGCCGTGGCGGTGGTGGGTGACGTCGAGCGCCCATTCCGCTACGAGCTGGCAGGGGAGACCCTGACCGGGGGCGACGTGATCAACCTGGCGCGCCTGCGTTCCGGCGTCACCCACGTGTTGCTGCGCGGTGACCGCCCGGATGGCCCCCTGGCGCGCTACCTGACGCTCAACGAATTCCGCACCGCCAATGTACGGCGGGGTGACGAGGTCTTGTTCAGTGCTGACCAGCGCAGCGAGAGTATCGTGGTACAGGTCGAAGGGAGCTATTACGGCCCTTCACGCTACGTGTTGCCGCGTGACGCCCACCTGGGCGAGTTTCTCAACGCGATCAGCGTGCCCAAGAGCATGACCAGCTATCAGGATGTCTCCATCCGCCGCCAGAGTGTCGCCGAACAGCAGGAAGAGTCGCTCAACGAGAGCCTGGACCGGCTGGAGCAGACCTATCTTGGCTATCCGGCGCGGACGACCGGCGAAGGCGAGATTCAGGTTCGCCAGGCCGAACTGATCGAACGCTTCGTGCAGAAGGCACGCCAGACCAAACCGACCGGCAGGCTGGTCGTCGCGCGGGGTGACAATATCGCCGATATCCGCCTGCAGGATGGCGATGTGGTCACCATTCCGGAAAGCTCGGACTCCGTGCTGTTGAGCGGCGAAGTGACGATTCCGCAGGCCATGGTCTATACCCCGGGCATGAGTGCCGAGGACTATATCCGCCAGGCCGGCGGCTTCACGCCACGCGCGGATGACGACCAGGTGCTGGTGGTGCATCGCAACGGCGCGGTCATCCATGCCGGTGACACCGACGTTCGCGCCGGTGACGAGATCATGGTGCTGCCGGCCGCGCCGACCAGCAACATCGAGCTGGCGACCAGCATCACGCAGATTCTTTATCAGGTAGCCGTGGCGACCAAGGTCGCGCTGGATCTGTAAGCTTCTCTTCAAGTCAAGCATTGTATGAGCGCCTGTCCGGCTGAGTGTCGACAGGCGCGGGAACGTTAAATGGCGACAAATACGGAACACATTCCGGATTCCACCCGTCATCCCATGCGGGTCACCTGGGATGTCTGGTCGGCGATGTACCTGCGCGAAATGATTGCCAGAACCATGGCGGATCGCATGGCCTGGTTCTGGATGATCTTCGAACCCATCGCCACCATCGCGGTGATGATTTTTATCCGTGCCTATATCAGGGGTGGTCAAAACATTACAGGGGCAGAATTTATTCCCTGGATGATTGTTGGACTCATGGGTTTCTACTTGTTCAGAGAAGCCATGACCCGACCGATGGGCGCAGTAGAATCGAACAGAGGGCTATTTACCTATCGTCAAATATTACCAATTGATCCTGTATTAATACGGTGCTTTGTCGAAGGGGTAATACGCAGTTTCATTTTTTTACTCTTCATTGTTATCGGCTCTCTACTAAAGATTAATATGATGCCAGATCACGCCTTTGGCGTGATGATGGACTGGCTCTCACTCTGGATGCTGGGTGTCGGACTTGGCGTTCTGCTATCGGTGGCATCCGGCCTCGTACCGGAGGTCGGACGTGTGGTAAAGATCATCACATTGCCTCTGCTGCTGATATCCGGTGTGATCTTTCCGGTGACCTATGTGCCCGCCCAGTATCAGCAATATCTGCTCTGGAACCCGATTGTCCATGGGATCGAGAGCATGCGTCTCAGCTTCTTCGACAGCTACCATTCGATTCCCGGTATCGACATGACTTACCTATGGATGTGGGCGCTCTCCACCCTCACCTTGGGCTTGGTCATGCATGTCCGTTTTGCATCGCGTTTGAAGGCAATGTGAGCCGATGATCGAAATCCAGAATCTTTACAAGCGTTACCATGGCCCGCATGGCGGCGGGTGGGTATTGAAGGATGTCAATCTCGTCATTCCCGATGGCGTCAGCGTTGGTGTGGTCGGCCGCAATGGCGCGGGCAAGTCGACGCTCTTACGCCTGATTGGCGGTATGGATACGCCGGATCGAGGTCGAGTAATTCGTAAAGGTCGCGTCTCCTGGCCGATCGGCTTGGCCGGCGGGTTTAAGGGCGCCATGACCGGGCGTCAGAACGTCAAGTTCGTCGCTCGCGTCCACGGCATCAAAAAGAATCTGTCCAAGTTGATCCAAGAGGTGGAGGACTTCGCTGAGATCGGCAAGGCCTTCGATGACCCTGTTACGACGTATTCTTCAGGGATGCGGGCGCGCCTCGCCTTCGGTCTTTCGCTGGCGTTCGACTTCGATATCTACATCTCGGACGAGGCGACCGCCGTGGGTGATCGCGCGTTCAAGGCCAAGGCCAGGGAGGCATTTCAGCAGCGGGTGGATCACGCCAGCCTGATCATGGTCTCCCACGGCGAAGGCACGCTGAAGCAGATGTGCCAGGCTGGCATTTTCATCGACGAAGGAACGGCTCGCTGGTTCGATCGTATCGAGGACGCGATCGAGGCATATCATCGGGCAACCGGACTGATTACCGACGTCGCGGATGAAGACGACGAGGAGGAAACGCCGGTCGAACAGCTCGATGCCAGTAGCGTTAAAGCTCAGCTTCGCTCCCTCAGGCAAGAGATAAACGAACTTCAGAAGCAGCATATTATCTCGCAGTACCGGCTGGAGACGACCACTGACGAAGATGAAGTGGCCATCTTGCAGGAACAAACGGAATTGCTGCATCGCAAACATCGACTGGCGAGAAAGCGGTTCTCAGAGCTTAAACAGCACGAGCAAGCATCGGCCCGAAGGTGAGGCCAACGCTTAGCTCCGGATTTAAAGAAGCGAACTTGATGAAATTTTTAGTAAAGCAAAAGTTAAAACGGCATCTTCACTGGATCCTCTGCCTGGTAGCGATCGTCATCGTTAGTTTCTATTGGGCAGTCTGGGCCAGTGATCGCTACGTATCCCACGCCCATGTGGTATTGGAAAGCCCGCAGCTTTCATCGCCGGATTTGAGCTTCAGTAGCCTGCTTTCCGGTGGTGGCGGGGCGAATAACGCCGACATGCTGCTGCTGAGAGACTATCTCCGTTCAGTCGATATGCTGCAGTACCTAGTGGAGAACGCCAACTTCCGCGAGCATTACGCCCACGGTGGCGGCGACTTCTTCAGCCGCCTCAGCGACGAGAATGCGCCACTGGAAGAGCTGCACGACTATTATCTCAAGCGCGTCTCGGTGGAGCTCGACGAGTACGCTGGCGTGTTGCGAGTCGACGTTGAAGCGTTCAACCCGAAAGAAGCGCATCTGATAGCCAACCTGCTGCTCGAGCGTGGCGAGCAGCACATGAACGATATGGGTCGGCGCTTAGCGGAAGAGCAGGTAAAGTTCCTGCAGCAGCAGGTCGATCAGCTTCAGGCAACGTTCGAACAAACGCGCCAAGCGCTGGTGGACTACCAGAACGAGAATGGGCTGGTATCGCCAACGGGTACGGTCGAAAGCCTGAGCAGTGTGGTCTCGACTCTGGAAGGCGAGCTGGCAAGTCTCAAGGCACAGAAAACTGCGCTGAGCAGTTTCCAGAGTGCGAACTCACCGGAAATGGTAAGAGTAAAGAGCCAGATCAACGCGCTGGAAGATCAGATTGAGAAAGAAAAGCAGCGACTGGCGGCCCAATCCGGCAACGCGCTTAACTCTCTCTCCTCGGAATATCAGCGGCTTCAGCTGCAGGCCAAATTTGCCCAGGAAAGTTATTCCGGTGCACTGGCTGCATTGCAGAGTACGCAAGTGGAAGCGGCGCGTAAACTCAAGCAGCTCTCCACTCTGCAGTCCCCTACGATGCCACAATATCCGGAGCAGCCGGAACGGCTGTATAACATCGTCGTGTTTGCCGTTATTGCGCTGTTTATTGCGCTAATCGCCAATATGCTCATTTTGATTATTAAAGATCACAGAGATTAAAACCGAGACGAATATGGAAGCTCAAATATACTCTGACACGGATCAGTCATTGGAAGTTGCTCGCAACGTGTTCTGGGAGCAGGCCAAGTCGTTACAGGCCATTGGCGAATCCCTGAATGGCGAAGTTTCGTTAGCGGTCAATCTCATGCATCAGTGCACCGGGAAAGTCATCATCTCGGGTATGGGGAAGTCCGGGATCATCGGCAAGAAGATCGCCGCCACGTTGGCATCTACTGGTACCCCTAGCTTCTTCGTTCATCCCGGTGAGGCCTATCACGGTGATCTGGGCATGATCGGGGCAGACGATCTAGTCGTACTGATATCCTATAGTGGTGAAACCGACGAGGTCGTGAAGCTGCTGCCTTACATTCGCCACATTCAGGCCAAGAGCATCGCGATCACGGGCAATAGTGACTCGACGCTTGCCATTGCCGCAGACGTCCATCTCGATGTCTCCGTGGAACGTGAAGCCTGTCCTAACAATCTTGCCCCGACTACTTCCACCACGGCAACGCTCGTCATGGGAGATGCGCTTGCAGTTGCGTTGATGGATCGCAGAGGCTTCATGCCGGTCGACTTCGCCCGATTCCACCCGGGCGGATCGCTGGGCCGTAAACTGTTGACCCAGGTCCAGGAAGTCATGCACCCAGTGCCTTCCATCCAGGAGGACGCTTCATTTGCGAATGTGGTTCACCAGATCAGCGAGGGTGGTAAAGGTATCGTCTGCATTCTTTCTCAGGCCGGTGATTTGGTAGGGGTCGTTACAGATGGTGACTTGCGCCGAGCCATAGAAAAGCACGGAAATACTGAATCTCTCATTGCCCAGGATATCATGGGCAAAATGCCAACGACCGTACCCAAAGGCGCCAATCTCTATGAGTGTGAGGGATTGATGCGTGAAAAAAGATTGACTTCGCTAGTTGTAGTTAATGATCAGCTAAAACCGGCTGGCGTTATCAAAAGTTTCGATGCTTGATAGTTAAGGAATTGTTTTATGAGCAAAGTCACCAAGTTAATCAAGCATCCTATCAAGTTTTTCGAAGATGCGGCAAAGAAGAAGAGAGAGCTATCAAAGCTCTCCAGTGTCAAAAATCCAGTTTTTGCATTCAGAATAAACGATTGGAAAAGGCCAATTATTGAGGCCTGGATGCCGGACAAGACCTTTATATACGTTCCCTTCAAAGCCAATGAGGTTGAGTTAGAGAAAAAATGGCTACCACTGATTGAAAAAACACCGAATGCTGAAGTGCTCGCTTGGGGAATGAATCTCCCTAAAATAATTTCAAATACTTCCAAACCTTTGAGATATGTCGAGGACGGATTTATTCGTTCAGTGGAGTTAGGCTCGAAGCATACGCCGCCTTTATCATTAAATTTTGACTCTAAGACACCGTATTTTGACGCTACGAAAGAGTCAGATTTAGAGTCTATTCTTTCGAGTTACGATTTTGACTCTGACAAGGAGTTAATGGCTCGCGCGGCTGAGAATATCAGAAATATTTGCGCGTTGGGTATAAGCAAATATAATAATGGCGAGCGAAAGTCTCCCGAGAAGATTTATCCTCCTAAAACAGAGAGGAAAAGAATTTTAGTGGTTGGCCAAGTTGAAGATGATGCGTCTATTGTTTATGGATGTGAGAGGAAATGCAATAACAACGACGTTGTAAGGCTCGCCGCTTTTGAAAATCCCAATGCCGAAATATATTATAAGCCTCATCCAGATGTTTTGCATCAACGGCGTAAGATGTTGTCAGATCCAAGTGAAGTTGAAGATGTTTGTAAATTAATTACGGAAAACGTAGCAATAGCTGATGTTCTTGCTACGGTAGATCATGTTTATACTATAACCTCCCAAGTCGGGTTCGAAGCTCTTCTGAGAGGTATTAAAGTTACAACACTGGGATGCCCGTTTTATTCAGGATGGGGGTTGACCGATGATCGGCAAAAAAATGAAAGGCGGAAGCGTCACCTAAAAGTAGAAGAGCTCTTCGCTGCTTCATATATACTCTATCCAGAATATTATGACCCGATATATCAAGAAAAGACGACTCTTGAAAAGACGCTTGAACATATTCAGCTGCAACTGGCTTCATCAGCACACAAAAGTAAGAATAGCTCACCCCAAAATGTTGAACATTCAGTTACCGTAGTAGTCGGTTTTAGCGCCTGGAAAAGTTTTATCAGGAAATATTTTTCGAACACGAAGGTGATTTTTGTTCCTAAGGGGGTAACGCCTGCAGATTTTAAATCAAAATTTGAAAAATACTTCCTAACTGAGCCTCAAAATACTGTGGTTTTGGTTTGGGGTACCTTAATACCCGGGTTTATAAAAAGGGCCGCAGATAAAAATTCAGTAAAAGTTAAATATGTAGAAGATGGGTTCATTCGGTCAGTTCAGCTTGGTGCGACGAAAGCGCCCCCTATGTCGTTGGTGTACGATGCAAAAGTTCCATACTTCGATGCTAGGTATCCCTCAGATCTTGAAAACATTTTAAATACTTATGATTTCAATTCTGACTCTGAGCTTATGCTTCAAGCTAAACAGTGTATTGAGTTGATAATAAATAATAAGCTAAGCAAGTATAATCACACTAAATCGCATGATATGAGGACGGTTTACGGTCCTAAATCCAAGAAGCGAATACTGGTTATTGGCCAAGTGGAAGATGACGCATCTATAAAATTAGGCTGCGACCGGCCCGTAACGAATAATGCCTTAGTAAGGCTTGCAAAAAAAGAAAATCCAGAAGCAGAAATAATCTATAAGCCTCACCCAGATGTGATGAATGGCTACAGGGCTATGCAAAGCGACCCTAAAAACGTTGCTCAGATCGCTACGATTATTGGAAGTGATGTTTCAATCGCTCAGTCTTTTGAGACTATAGATCATGTTTATACGATAACATCTCTTTCCGGGTTCGAAGCTTTGTTGCGAGGTATAAAAGTTACGACTATAGGATGTCCTTTTTATAGCGGTTGGGGGCTGACTGATGATCGTCAACCCAATGCAAGGCGTAACCGGCAACTTAAAGTTGAGGAAATTTTTGCTGCGTCGTATTTGCTCTATAGTAATTATTATGACCCAGAAACAGGTCAAAAAACATCATTAAATAAAGCGATTAAAAAAATCATACGAGAGAGAGAGTTTGTTGATTTGATGGATGATTCACCTCATGTAAATAATATTGATGCAGACGAGGTCTTAAAACCTGTGAAGGGCAATGAGCTCAAGCCGGTAGCTGACTCGGTTGAAATTAATATTGAAGGCAGTGGGGGAGAGTATATATATGTGCACGACAAAACCCCCGAGAGTCAAGAACTGTATAAAAAATTGCTCAAGTTGAATCCCCGTCGAGGAATAATGAAACTCATTACTCCTTTTGAAATCGATTTCAACGAGTCCCTTGAATACCTACATAGATTGAGCCTTGCCATAATAAAGGCATTGTCAAGTATTGACGGAGACGTGCGTGGTGTAATTTTTGGCAATAATATTGCCAACATAGATGTGTTGATTTTTAATGCTTGTCGAAAACTCAATTTGCCAAGGTTTTTTGTAGGCACATCTTTTTGCTACTTCGAGAAAAAGAATATAGGCGATTTAGCTTTTGATGTTTATTACTCTGCATCTTCTTTTTCAACAGATGATTGTTTTGCGTTTAAAGGCGGAGTGCTGAAATGTGTCGAGTCATTGAAGCTACCCTTGCTTGGTTTTGATAGCCATGATCATGATTTCTCTTATGGCCGGTACCTTGTTTCATCAGATTCAAAAAAGATATTAACATTGGTCGTTGATAAGATCAGCGATGTCGACGCAGTTCTTGAAATTCTGACTTGTTATTTTTCTCCGTTTTCTTTCTGTATCTTAGTTTACAGCGAACAAATTAGTTTGCGCCAGAAAATGTGCCAGCTGCTATCGGAATGCGGTTACGAAATTTTTAATCAAGATAGCATGGTAGGAATTTTATCCCATGAAGAATCTTTATATATCTCTGACTATGTGCTCGCCAGCGTTGATCAGGATAAGCTGGAAGTTCTCGAGCGTGTGCGAGCAGGAAAAGTTATAAAGATCGACTCTTTCTCCGATGTTGAGCAAGGTGTATTGACAACATGTGGAATTAGTCAGAGAGATATAGCTGGTGCTTTGAAGAAGGACTTAGATTTCTTGGGAGGAGAATTGGATACAGATGTTGTAAGACATCATCCAAAAGTAGGGTTGTCATCACTGCTCGATCCGCAATACGAAATACGCTACGGGGCACACTCAGGTAAAGGTGCTTGGAAGCAGGCTCAACGGTATTTGCCTCAAATGCTGGGCGCATATCATCGTGATATAACGGTTGACACAGAAACTCCATTGTCTGAACTCGCTAGGTGTGACTATTTCATTCAATGGGGTGCGAAGGTAACGGAAAAAAAAGTAGCCCAGCAATACTTGGCTTCTTCACTAATGGTGCCCAATTATATTGCAGAAGACGGCTTCATTCGATCTATGGATATTGGTCTTTCCGGTGATCCAGGGCTGTCAATTATTTTGGATGGTAAAGCGGCATACTACGATGCTTTTAATAAAAGCAGCTTATGCCACGCACTTGAGTCAGATTATGAACTCAGTGAAGTTGAGCTTAAAAGAGCAGAAGATTTAATTTTTTCGATAAAGGCGAATCGAGTCACGAAGTACAATCATGCTCCACATCTTAATATAAAAATTGGTGATCCAAGCAAGCCTAAAATACTACTGATCGATCAACGTTATGGCGATCAGTCTATTGTTGCAGGAAAAGCCGACGAAAAATCATTTGGTCGTATGTTGAAGCATGCTATTGAAGATTATCCTGACCATGAAGTTCTTATTAAAAGGCACCCCGATGCGACAAAAGGGGGTAAGCAAAGCTATTTTTCTCCAGAAAACATATCATTTGCCAATGATATTGAGCGAGTGATAGTGATTGATTATGAAATTAATCCCTATAGTCTTTTTGAACAAGTTGAACAGGTTTGGGTTGCTACATCCGGAATGGGGCTAGAAGCATTAATTGCCGGAAAAAAGGTACGGTGTTACGGTGTGCCTTTTTATTCTGGATGGGGTGTGACAGAAGACGTTGCAGTAAATAACTTTCGCCCACGAGTAAGGTCACTCCCGGAAATCGTGTTCTTTTCCTATATTATGTTCTCTAAATATTTCTCGCCTAGTACTATGCAGGCATGCCAAGTTGAAGATTTGGTTGAGTATATTTCTAATAACAGCAACGCAGACTCCTACATTTGAGGTGATTTTATGGCCGTCAATAAAGGTCTAAACATAACCAATTCGTCTGAAAGTAACGAGATAGTCATTCCCACCTCAAATAAGGTCAGGGGGGAAGTGAAAGTCATGGGAGAATCGAATACTATAGTTGCAGAATCTGGATTGATTTTTAACGCCGATATTCGCATCGAAGGCAATGGAAATAAAATTTTCATCGGTAAAAACTGCGCGATTCGTGGCCAGATATTGGTTAAGGGGACCAATCAGACCGTCTATATTGGATATGAAACTACTTTTCAATCTGTATATATCTTGTGCCAAGAACAATGCGATGTGTTTATCGGTCATCACTGCATGTTTTCAAGGAATGTTGAGATTCGTACCACTGATGCACATTCAGTTATTGATCTATCAACTGGTGAAAGAGTCAACAAGCCTAAGTCAGTGAACATCGGGGATCATGTTTGGGTTGGGGTGAAGGGGCTAATTAGTAAAGGTGGCAAAGTTCCCTCTGATTCAATTGTGGGTGCTAATTCCTTTGTCAATAGTTCTTTTGATGAAGAGAATGTGATCTTAGCGGGTGCGCCAGCAAAAGTAGTAAAAAGAGGCGTGACTTGGCATAGATCTAGAAAGCAGAAGTTTTCGGAAGATGAAATGTCATTTTGGAAAAATGATTTATAAGAGTTAATTAAGAGCGGATATTATGCCTCGCGATCTATTTGTGCTTAGGACTAATTTTTTTTCGAGTTATTGTGGGGAATTGTTGGCCCAGATTTCTCACGCGGGTAAAGATGTTGTAGTCTGTGCTGATGAAAGCAAAGGAGTTGTCGATACTGCTGACTTTGCTAAAGTGAGGATGGGACTGAAAAGCATTGATCGTCTAGGCTTGTATCGACACGAAAAATCTGCTTGGTTATGTGGTGATTACTTTTTATACCACGTCTTAAGTAGTGTTCCAGATTATGACTACTACTGGTTAGTAGAGCCTGATGTGTATTTTGACTTTGATGATATATCTGAGTTTCTTAGGCCGCTTGATGAAGTTGCTAAAGATTATGTGGTGATGCACTATGGTGAGCGCCGGTCTAATTGGGCTTGGTACGATACTGTTAGTCCTTATTTTGAAACCGTATACGGGGGACCATATCCACTGGTTAGACTGTCAAAGGCCGCTCTTCACTTCATGTTGGCTCAGCGACAGAAGCTGTCATCAGAGTATCAAAAAACTGAAAGCGGGCGTTGGCCGAACGACGAGGCATTTACTGCTACTTTTTTAGCAAATAACAAATTTAAATGTTCTTCGTTCAATGATTTAGGGGTCGGCCTTTTTGCCACAAAGTCATCTTTTAGAACAGGCTTGCCTTGGCTCCGTGAGTACTTGGTTGATAAGCCTAGAAGTAATTTGGTTTACCATTCGGCATTGGGTAGAGACGATTACATCGATAAACTTAAACGACATATACGTATGAGAGGGCGCTCAGGCGATGGTGTCGATAAAATTGTATCTGAATACTACGGGAAGTCTGTATTGGATGAGTTGAAAGTCTTGGAAAAGAAATCTCTAGAAGTAATTAGAAATCGTTCGGAGTTCGGTAAGTGATAAAAAATTTTTCAAATTCTGACAAGTTTACGCTGCTAGGTGGTGTGAACGTTCTCGAATCCCGCGATATGGCCCTCAAGGCCTGCGAACACTACGTCGAAGTGACAAACAAGCTGTCGATCCCGTACGTGTTCAAGGCCAGCTTCGACAAGGCCAATCGCTCTTCCATTCATTCCTATCGTGGCCCAGGGATGGAAGAAGGGCTGAAGATATTCGAGGCCATCAAGTCCGAATTCGGCGTCCCCGTCATTACCGATGTCCATGAAACATGGCAGGCGGCGCCCGTGGCCGAAGTGGCAGATATCATCCAATTGCCCGCCTTCCTGGCGCGACAGACGGACCTGGTCGTCGCCATGGCCAAGACCGGCAAGCCGGTCAATATCAAGAAGCCTCAGTTCCTGAGCCCGGCTCAGATGCTGAACATCGTCGAGAAGTTCAACGAGGCGGGTAACTCGCAGTTGATGCTTTGCGACCGGGGGACATGCTTCGGTTACGACAACCTCGTGGTCGATATGCTGGGTTTTGGTGTCATGAAGAAGGTTTCCGGCGATCTGCCGATCATCTTTGACGTGACCCACGCGCTGCAACAACGCGATCCGGGCGGCGCCGCATCCGGCGGTCGTCGGCAGCAGGTCGTCGAGTTGGCCAGCGCGGGCATGGCGACAGGGTTGGCCGGCTTGTTCCTGGAAGCGCATCCCGATCCCGACAACGCCAAGTGCGATGGGCCAAGCGCATTGCCGCTGCATCTGCTCGAGCCGTTTCTCACCCATATCAAGACGATAGACGACGCGGTGAAGTCACTGCCCAAACTCCAGATCGACTGAGCCGGTTGTCCTTCATGAAAACAGTCATTGTGATTCCCGCCCGTTACGGCTCCAGCCGTCTGCCGGGCAAGCCTCTCGCCGATATCGTCGGCAAGCCGATGATCCAACATGTCTACGAGCGCGCCAGCGCCGTGGGCAATGTGGATGCGGTATGGGTGGCTACCGACGATCAGCGGGTGATGGACTGCGTTGACGGCTTCGGCGGGAATGTGGTCATGACCTCTCCCGACCATGTTTCCGGCACAGACCGTCTGGTCGAGGTGATGCAGCAGGTCGAGGCCGATCTCTACATCAACGTGCAGGGCGACGAACCCCTGATCCGCTCTGGCGATCTCGAGCGGTTGGCTGCGACCATGCAGGACGTCGGGCCGGACGTTCATGTCGGTACGCTCTGCCATCCGATCTCCCATGAGGAAGCGCAGAGTCCGAACAGTGTCAAAGT
Organism: Salinicola lusitanus; assembly: GCF_003206045.1. Classification (GTDB taxonomy): domain Bacteria; phylum Pseudomonadota; class Gammaproteobacteria; order Pseudomonadales; family Halomonadaceae; genus Salinicola; species Salinicola lusitanus. Next base: position 795,630 of record NZ_PZJM01000004.1, on the reverse strand, counting down.
CGTGCTCAAGGAGAATGGCGATGCCCTCTATTTCAGCCGTTCGCCAATTCCGTTTCCGCGAGAACCAGCCGAGGCGAGTTTCCTGAAGCACGTCGGCGTCTACGCCTACCGTCGCGATGTTCTGGAGCGCTACGGTCGCCTGGCCTCACCCATGCTGGAACGCTCGGAAGTGCTGGAGCAGTTGCGGCTGCTGTACGCGGGAATGACGATCCGCGCCGTCGAGGTCGAACCGACGGGGCCGGGTGTCGATACGCCCGAGTGTCTCGAACGCGTGCGCGCCCATTTTCTGGGTCAGGAGTACGCGCCGGTCGATCCGCTGGCCAAGGTTCGTCTGGTCATTACCGATGTTGATGGCATCCTGACCGACGGTCGCTTGCACTACACCGAAGCGGGTGAGACGACCAAGACGTTCCACGTTCGAGATGGCTTGGGCATCAAGATGCTGATGGCGTGTGGCGTGCAAGTCGCCATACTGTCCGGTCGTGATTCGCCGACATTGAGGAAACGTGCCGCCGACCTAGGAATTCAACACGTGCTTTTTGGGGTCAAGGACAAGGCGGCCGCCTGTCGTGCCTTGCAGGAGCAAGTCGGCGTTTCCCGTGAGGAGACCGCCTGTCTCGGCGACGATTCGATAGATCTGCCCGCGTTTGGCGCGTGCGGACTGAGTTTCACGGTGAGTGATGCTCCGGACTACATCGCCAGCGCTGCCACCGGCGTGTTGCCGGTCATAGGCGGAGCGGGCGCGTTGCGCCATCTGGGCGACCGAATCCTTGAAGCGCAGGGCAACGGCGATGTGTTCCGGTCGGTAGAGGGCTATAGTCGGGTCATGCACTCTATGGCGCAGTAAAGCCCTCGGCAGAAGTGTGTCGGGATAGCGGTATGAAGCGGGGAGAGCCGTCATGAAACGGGTTTTTCAGTATCCAATCTGGCTGGGTGAGCTGTTCACCGGCGCCAAGTCGTTCAAGGCCAACCCGCTGCTGGGCAGCGAGCGGCTGAATCGCTACGGCCTGCACGCCGCTCGGGTCTGGGCGGCGTACTGGATGTCTCGGCTGCGCATGGCGATGCTGGCGCCGGGTGTTCCCAAGGCGGATCGCCAGCAGTTCCAGCGTTTCGGCTACGTGCTCAAGGAGAATTATCTCTCCGACTCGCAGTTCCAGGCGCTGATTCAAGAAATCGGCGCCTACGAAGGCGAGATCCGCGAGTGCTGCCAGGGCGACACCAATACGCACCGGATTCTGCTGGCGCCGGAGGTGGTCGAGCAATTACCGACGGTCAAGGCGGTGCTGGAAGATTCGGCGTTGAAGCGGCTGTTTCGCTACTGCGCCGGCCATGCCCGCTTGCCGATCTGCCATATCGAGAACGTGCACAACGGTAGCCGGGATAGCGCGACCGAGCGCGACCCGCAGAAGAACCTGCACGTCGATACCTTCCAGCCCACCATGAAGTTCTGGCTCTACCTGGAGGACGTGACCGACGAGAACGGCCCGTTCGTGTTCGTGCCGGGCTCCAATCGACCGCACCGTGAGCGGCTGAAGTGGGAGTATGAGATGAGCCTCCGTGCGAAAGCGCACGCGGACCGCTATACGGCACGGGGCTCGTTCCGAGTCAGCCAGGAAGAGGCCGAAAGGTTGGGCGAGGGCGGCCCGCGGCCGTTCCGGGTCAAGGCCAATACGCTGCTCATCGCCAATACCTTCGGCGTCCATGCCCGGGGCAACGCCGAGCCGGGTAGTTCACGCCTGGCGCTGTGGGGAATGAGCCGGACCAACCCCTTCCTGCCGTTGCCGGGGCTGGGATTCGACTACTTCAATCGGCTTCAGTACCGGGTGCTTCAACGCATGCGTCGCCAGGAAGACGCGAAAGCCGCGGCCAAGGGTGGGCAGTCCTCCTGGCATGTGATTGATAGAAAGAAACTGTAGCCCTCATTCCACTGGCTTGTCGGGTGCAATTGAAAAGGCAGTGGAGTCCTGATTTGGTTTTTAGATAGATGGATATGTTGTCTTAAATGAAAAATCGGTTTTTAACATTTTTGCGCTCGATGATCTCCAGCGACATTAAAGCACCTGTTCAGAATGCTAAAGAGGCAAGCCCTCTCCCTGACGGCGCCATTAGTCGCTCAGAGGGATTACCGAATTTCAAGATTGAAGCCGATACCGAATCCAATATCATCAACTTGGAGGGTCTTGATAAGGCACGTGGGAGCCTAAGGATCGGTGGGGTGGGTAATGAGATTTCAGTTGGTAAGCGCGTTTCCCTAAATTGTCAGATCCGGATTCAGGGTAAAGGGAATCGCCTCTATATCGGTGATGACTGCAACCTGAGGGGCCAGATACTGATCAAAGGAAATTCCCAAACGGTGAGTATTGGCGATTCGACGACCTTCCAGACGGTTTATCTGCTTTGTCAAGAAGGGTGCGATATTACGGTTGGCCGCCATTGCATGTTTTCACGAGAAATCGAAGTTCGGACCACTGATGCTCACTCACTCGTAGACATACCATCGGGAGCCCGTCTCAATAAGCCTCAGTCGATAGTCATCGGTGATCACGTGTGGGTAGGGTTGCGTGCTTTGATCAATAAAGGGGCATTTATCCCGGATGACTCGATCGTAGGTGCGGCTGCCTTCGTCAACTCGGCTCACGAGGAATCGCATACCGTGTTGGCAGGGGTTCCTGCAAAAGTCGTTAGGCGGGGTGTCACCTGGAATCGTGGTCGTAAACAGAGTTTTACCGAAGAAGAATTGTGGAATTGGCGATGATTATTTTGAGAATAGATTGATTTATCGTGATGGTCTTAGAGCCGGTTGGTTCAACCGAGCGTTTATCCCCATCTCGGGAGAACTGTATAGCCAGATTAGAAAGCAACCTTCGGGTTGCTTTCTGCGTTTCTGGGCGCCGGATTTCTCTGAGCTTCAGCGCCATTGCGTGGTATCGCGGCTCATTAAAATTAGGCCGTTAGCAGCCTGATCGTATGTCAAAAAATGAGTGTTAGATAAACCATCTTGCCGTGACGGTGAGGACTACCGATGCTGGTGGGCGCTGTCTGTCGCAGGCCGGAAGATATCCGTGTCCTGTCGGACTGCCGTGGCTCTCGCGCATACGAACGCGATGCTTAAATTGCATGCGCCAACGATAACAAGGGGCGATAGCGCTCCAAGGGAAGAGTTCATGAAGCCTACGTTCAAGCTTTGCGCTGTCGCCAAGGATGAGGGGCCTTACCTGGCGGAATGGGTTTTCCACCATCTTCATTTCGGCTTCGACGCGATCCACGTCTATATCAATCGCACCTCTGACGCTTCGGCCGCCGTGCTGGAGCGAATCCGTGGCACCTACCCGCAGGTCAGCTACGAATTCATCGACTGGGTCGATCTCTGCGACCCCGGTGTCGGCGCCAAGCTGCAGACCATCGCCTATGCCAAGGAGCTGGATCGCTCGCGTCAGGAAGGTTTCGGCTGGCTGCTGTTCCTGGATGTCGATGAGTTCTGGGTGCCCAACGACTTTGCCACGCCCGTCGAGCGTTTCGTGGCCGCCATCAGCGGCGATGGCCAGCCTCAGCCTATCTGTCATCTGTGGCACTGCGAACTGGGCCAGCGCGCCCCATTCACGCCGCTACAGCGTGGCGCAGGCTACGAGCTCTCCTCCCATTTGAAGACCCTGTTCCCCCTCGACGGCATCGATATCAGGCACGTGCGAGTCCACCATCCCATCTTCGGGGCTCAGGTGACGCCGCTGGATGCCGATGGCGCGCCCATGACCTTCGACGAGCAGCAGTCGGAGCTGGCAGCCCAGAGTGTGATGAAGCCGAAGAGCGCTTATATCATCCATCGGATGTATCGCTCCGAGGCGGAGTACTTGTCGCTGTCGTTGAGGGGCCGCCCCTCCCAGAGAAGCCTGCTGAAAATGAATCGGCCCGGCTATCGCTCTCATCGCAACGTGACCGTGCATCGTCGCTTCTTCTGGCCCGAGGAGGAGTTCCGGGCCTACGACCGTGATCGAGAACGCTTTCTGTCGGAGCTCGATATCGAAACGCTCATCGCGGCCGACAAGCTGGCCATTCTGGAGCGGGCCGAACGGGCGACGGTATTGATCAAGGAAAAGCTCGATACCCCAGAGCGGGACAGGGCGGTGGCGTTCCTGAAGGGGACTCGGCATGAAGTGGTCCCGGAGGAGGATAAAGCGGCGAGCGAGCCCTCGCCTGCGAGCGTGGCACCCCGGGATCATGCAGTGCCCGGTCGCGAGGCCCCGAGATCGCGATCCTGGTTGTCGATCCTGGCTGGGTGGTTCGGGCTGTCGAGGCAACATCGGATGCCCTGAGTCACGTCGGCTCGGTGGCGGGTCGCTCACGCTTTGCCGACAGGCGGGGTGGCTGAGCCGGTTTTTGTCGCCGACATTGAGGGGATCGAGCCATGGTGCGGTAAGATGACGCTTTTGCGTCGCGTCGATGACAATGGCGGCTCTGGCCTCCACCTGGGCGCGCGTTCCGTGGTGAGATTCGTGATGAAAAAGCTACTCGTGACGGGCGGTTGTGGTTACATCGGTTCGCATATGGTCGCCAGCCTGCAGCGTGCCGGGCACGATGTCGTGGTGCTGGACGATCTTTCCAGCGGCTGGCGGGAGAGCAGTGGCGGGGCGACGACCTGCATCGGCGATGTCGGCGACCGGGCGCTGCTGGATGAGCTGTTTCGCCAGCACGCCTTCGACGGCGTGCTCCATTTCGCCTCGCTGATCGAGGTCGGCGAGTCGGTCGACAATCCGGCGATCTACTATCGCACCAATGTCGCCAAGACCTTGACCTTGCTCGAGGCGATGATCGAGCACGGTGTCGGAGTATTGGTGTTTTCGTCGACGGCGGCGGTCTTCGGCGAGCCATGCCGGCCGCTGATCGACGAGTCCCATCCCACCCAGCCGCTCAACCCCTATGGCGCCAGCAAGTTGATGATCGAACGTGTGCTGGCGGATTTCGAGCTGGCGCACGGTCTGCGCTCGGTATCGCTGCGCTACTTCAACGCCGCGGGCGCGAGCCCGGATGGCACGATCGGCGAGCGCCACGACCCCGAGACCCACCTGGTGCCGTTGGCGCTGCAGACGGCGATGGGCGTGCGGCCGGCGTTGAAGGTGTTCGGCCGCGACTATCCGACCGGGGATGGCACCTGTATCCGCGACTACGTCCATGTCTGCGACCTAGCCGACGCCCACTTGCTGGCGCTGGAGTACCTGTTCGAGGGCCAGCCGACGGCGCGATTCAACCTGGGGAGCGGCCACGGGTTCAGCGTCCAGGAAGTCCTCGACAGTGTCGAGCGGGTGACCGGCCGCCGCGTGCCGTTCACCGATGCGCCGCGCCGGGCGGGCGACCCGGCAAGACTGGTGGCCGATGCCGGCGCGGCGAAGGCGACATTGGGATGGCGCCCCCGCTACGCGGATCTCGATACGATCGTCCAGCACGCCTGGGCCTGGGAGCAGAAACGCGCCTTGCTGTGAGCGTCACGCCCCCAGGGTTCAGAACCGATAGGCCAGGGTTGCCTGGATCTTGCGGTACTCGGTGTCGCTGTCGCCGACCACGGTCAGCCCGGAGATGTCGAAGTCCAGGTTGTGACCCAGCGAATGAGAGGCGCCGACGCGCAGTTCATTGCGGTTCTTGTCGTCGCCCTCGATCAGGTTGACCTGGCTGTCCACCGCGGCGGTGATGTTGTGGTAGCGGATCGCGCTGGCGTAAAGCTGGCCGGCGGGCAGCTCGTAGCTGAACTTCAGGCCGCCGAAGACCTCGCCCAGCTCGATACCGTAGTTGCTCTCGGTGCCCAGGTAGGCGCCGCGCAGCTTGTCGTTCAGATAGGCGCCGCCGGCAGTGATGCCGAGGTGCGCCCGCTGCCATGGCGGCAGGAAGTAGGTCGTCGAACCCCGCGCGCCCCAGCGCTCGCCATCCAGTTCGAGATCCCCCGCCAGATAGCGGTTGCGACTGCTGCCATCGAGATCCTGATAAAGCCCTATCGCATCCAGCGTCAGGCTGCCCCAGTCGCGGCTGTCGAACGAGACGGCGGCGTAGGGCGCGATGACGTTCCCGCCCAGATCCACCTTGGCAGCGTTGCCGTGGGTGGTGATATCGATCTCGCTGTGTCCGGCCGCCAGGCCGATCAACCCCCTGCCATAGGCGTGTCGGAAACGCTTGTCGACGCCGACGAAAGCGGCCTTGCCGTGGCCATCGTAGCCGGTGGTGTCGGCATGGCCGGCCAGGTCGCTGGCTTCGGATGCGACCCATAGACTGACGCCGTTGGCTCCCGCGCCGTGGCCGTCGACGGCAACGCGGCTCCCGCTCGCGAATCCGGGCTGCATCGCGGCATCGATCTGGCTGGCGATCAGGCCGAAATTCTGCGCCATGGCCTGTTTCTGGGCACCGCGCAGGGCCATGTCGGTATCGAGCATGCCCACTTGGGAAGCGATCTTGAGCAGTGCCGAACTGGACAGGCTGTTGAAGGAGGCGCCGTCCACCAGCACGTTGCCTTTCGCATCGGTCAGCGTGATCGGGGTGGAGCCCTTGAAGTTGGAAAGCGTGGTCCCTTCCGGCAGTGTCAGCGTGATCGGCTGGCCGTTGAGCGTGGCGTCGAAGGTGTTGCCGTCGTCGGCGCCATCCAGCGCGCCTTGCCAGCTCAGGGTGACTGGCCGGGTCTCGACCACGCTGGAGATGGAGAAGGTGGTTGGCTCGCCGCTGTCGTCGTAGGCGTCTTCGAGGCTGGTCGACGCCGTCGAGAAGTTCACCGGGTTACCGTCGACGACGAAGGTGGCGTCGTCGGTGCCGACCAGCTTCGAGAGCGGAGTGGTGCCGTCCGGCGAGGTCACGGTGACTTCCCGGCCGTCGCTCAATGTCAGCGTCGCCTGGGTATTGGAGGCCGCTGCGCCCCCGGTCTCGATGTCCGGCAGGGCCTGTCCTATCTGGATCAGGTCGGCGAAATCGAAGCCATCGGCCTGGGCGGTTTGGCAGATCAGGCCGATGGCGCTACCCAGCAGCCATCCTTTGGCATTGTTCATGGTTTTCCTTGTCGTCCGCGGGCGTTAGCGATTCTGGTGCTACGAGATTTCAGCTTAAGGAACGAGGCGCCAAAGACAAGGTTTTGCTGATATAGGATGAGCAACTGGTAAGGGGTTATAGGCAACCATCTGGTTGCCTTTCTCTTTTTATAAGCTCGAAAGAGGCATTAATCCTGCGGCCAGAGCCGGATCAGGACCTTGCCCGAGGCCTGGGCGTCCTTGGCGATGGTGAACGCCGCGACGGCGTCGTCGGCTTGCATCTCGTGGGTGATGACCCGGTCGAAACGCGCGTCGCTGGCGAGCAGGGCGATGGCGTCGTCGACCTCGTCGTTGAACCGGAAGCAGCCCCGCAGTTGGATCTCCTTGGAGATCAGCAGTGCCAGCTCCAGCGGTTGCGGGCCGGCGCCCATCATCCCGATCTGCGCGATCACCCCGGCGCGGCGTACCGCCCGGATGGCGGTGTCGATCGAGGCCGGCGCGCCGGAGCACTCCAGCGCGACATCGAAGGACTCAGGCTCCGGGGGCTGCTCGCCGACCCGCAGCGTGTGATGCACTCCCAGCGCTCGCGCCCGCTCCAGCGGCCCCTCGTGGAGGTCGGTCGCGGTCACCTCGTGGGCCCCCTTGGCCAGCGCCGCGGCCGCGACCAGCAGCCCGATCGGCCCGGCGCCGCACACCAGTACGCGCTTGCCCTCGACCCCGCCGGCCACGTTGATGCCGTGCAGGGCCACCGCCAGCGGTTCGGCCAGCGCGGCTCGCCTGAGCGGCAGGCCCGCCGGCAGTAGCCGGATCATCTCCCGTTTCATCACCAGGTATTCGCTCATGCCACCCTGGGTGTGCGGGGTGGTGGAGGCGGAACCCAGGTAGCCGCCGTTCGGCCACAGGTGCGGTTGCCCCTCGAGTCCCGGCCGGCACTCGCCAAAGGTGGCCGGATGGAAGGTGACCGGCGTACCCGGCGCCAGCTCCCCCGAGGGATCGAGATCGACGGTGCCCGACAGTTCATGGCCGGGGATCAGCGGTTCGCGCACCACGAACGCCCCGTTGGCGCCTTCATGGTAGTAGTGCAGGTCCGAACCGCAGATCCCGCCCCAGGCGATGCGCACGCGCACCTCATCTTGGCGTGGCTGGGGCGTTTCCCACTCCTGACTGCGCAGGTCCTGCTTCCCATGGATGACCAGGGCTTTCATGACGCTACCTCCATCGATGCTTCAGACCAATGTACCAGTTGCCCGGCGTCTACTCGCGACCAAAGACGTGCTTACGATCCCAGAATACCACTGTACATTCTGCTGAACGACGTTCAGCTCATTGGACGATAGTGGGGTTTTGGAGAGGCGGACGGTTCATGAACGAGGGCAAGCTGCGGGTAGCGATCGCCACACCGCTGAGCGAGGAACTGTGCGAATGGATCGAGGCCCGCGAGCCTCGCCTCGCGCTCATGCGGGATCAGTCGCTACTGCCGCCCATGCGCCATCCGGCGGACTTTGGCGGCGATCCCGCTTTCCGGCGTACGCCGGAGCAGGAAGCCCGCTTCGACGCGCTGCTCGCCGATGCCGAGGTGCTCTACGGCATACCCGATGTCGACCCAGCCCGGTTGGCCCGTGCCGTCGACGCCAACCCGGCGCTGCGCTGGGTGCACGTCATGGCGGCTGGCGGTGGCGGCCAGGTGAAGGCGGCAAATCTGTCCACCGAGCAGTTGGCACGGGTCTGCTTTACCACGTCCGCCGGGGTCCACGGCGGGCCGCTGGCGGAGTACGCCGTGTTCGGGGTGCTGGCCGGCGCCAAGCAACTGCCGCGGATTCTTGACCAGCAGCGCGCCCACCACTGGAGCGGACGCTGGATGATGGGGCAGGTCAGCGAACAGCGCGTGCTGCTGCTGGGGCTGGGCGGTATCGGTCGCGAGGTGGCACGCAAGCTGTCGCTGCTCGGCGCGCACGTGATGGGCGTCTCGCGCCACCAGCGCCCTGTCGAGCATGTCGACGAGATCATCTCCCCCGACCGGCTGCATGAGGCGGCGGCCCGTGCCGATGCGGTGGTGAGTTCGCTGCCCGGCACGGCCGCCACGCTGGGCATGGTGGACGATGCCTTGCTGGCGGCGATGAAGCCCGGCGTGACCCTCGTCAACGTCGGACGCGGCACGGTGATCGACGAACCGGCGCTGATCCGCGCGCTGGAGCGCGGCCAGGTGGGGCTGGCGGTGCTCGACGTCACCGCCGTGGAGCCGCTGGCGTCCGATTCGCCGCTGTGGGATCTGCCCAATGTCCTGCTGACGCCGCATACCGCGGCGCTGAGCGAGGCGGAGGACCGCCTCATCGCCGAGCTGTTCGTCGACAACGCGCGTCGCTATCTCGATGGTGAGCCGCTGGTCAACCGTGTCGATACCGTGGAGTTCTACTGATGGCGGGCGAGGGCGAGCGAACGCCGGCGGTGAGCCGGGCGATCCGGGTGCTGGCGCTGCTGGAGAAGTCCGGCGGCAACCCGCAGGGCGTCAGCGAGATGGCGCGCCAGCTCTCGGTCGCCCGTTCGTCGCTGTTCAATATCTGCCTGACGCTGGAAGCGGACGGGCTGATCGCCCGTAGCGGCAATGGCTACCGGTTGGGGCGGCGGCTGGTGGAACTGGGCGGCGCCTATCTCCGCACCGACGACCCGGTCCAGGCGTTCTACCAGGCCTGCAACGAGACCCCGCTGCTGCATGACGAGATCTGCCAGCTGGCGGTGCTCGACGGGACCGAGGTGCTTTACCTCGCCGCCCACGCCGGGCGCATGCCGCTGCGCATGACCGCCAGTATCGGCAGTCGCTTTCCCGCCTCGATCACGGCGGTGGGCAACGCGCTGCTGGCAAGACTCGACGACGACGAGCTTCGCCGCCGCTTTCACGATCCCGCCACGCGTCCCGGCTGGACCGACCGCTCGGTGACCGATCTCGACGCCCTGGTGGAGAAGATCCGCGCGGTGCGCAGCCGTGGCTACGGTCGCGACGTGGGCGAGGTCTTCCCGGGCGTGCGCGGGCTGGCGGTGACGGTCGCGCCCCAGTACAGCGGCGAACAGGCCTACGCCCTGGGGACGTCGCTGATGCAGGAGCGCTGCGACGACGACATCGAGATGCGGGCGGTGGAAGCGCTCCAGGCGATGGCGGAGCGTATTGCCAATCCCATGAACCTTGCCGCCGATGGCGGCGGTCGCGACTAGGAGAACGATGCCATGGCGACGTTCGAGGAGAGTTCCGGATCCGATGCCGATCCTGGCGCCGACAGCCCGTGCCGGGTGGGCATGATCGGGCTTGGCAGCATGGGCATGCCGATGGCCCGCAACCTGCTGGCAGCGGGCGTCGCCGCCCAGGTCAGCGTTCACGGTCGCTCGCGGGAGCGGACCCGGCCGGCCCTGGATGCCGGCGCCGAATGGTGCGACAGCCCTCGGGAGCTGGCGGCTGCCAGCGACGTGATCATCACCGTGCTGCCCGATCTGCCGCAGCTGCGGGCGTTGCTCGAAGGCGAGGAGGGCCTGCTGGCGGGGCTCTCCGGGCCGCTGCTGCTGGTGATCTGCTCGACCTCCTCGCCGGCTGGCGTCCGCGAGCTGGCCGCCGAACTCGAGTCGCGCACCGATGGTCGGGTCCGGCTGCTCGATGCGCCGCTCTCGGGCGGTGCCGATGGTGCCGAGGCGGGCACGCTCTCGGTCATGGTCGGGGGCGACGAAGCGGCCTTCGCGGTGGCCCGGCCACTGTTGGCGACTTTCGGCACGCCGACGCTGTTGGGTCCGCTGGGGGCCGGCGAAGTGGCCAAGGCGTGCAACCAGATGGTGGTCGCTTCGACCATGGTGGCGCTGGCGGAGGCCACGGTGATCGCCGAGCGCGCCGGGCTCGATCTGGCCAAGCTGCTCGACTGCCTCGGGGGCGGCTATGCCGGTGGACGCTTTCTGGCGTCGCGACGCCAGCGCCTGATCGACAAGGATTACACCCCATCCGGCCTGGCCCGCTACATGATCAAGGATCTCGGCTTCGCGACCGACGAGGCGGCACGGGGTGGGGTGGTGGCGCCTCAGCTGACCACCCTGGCGGCGCTCTACGAGGATCTGGGCCGGCGCGGCTTCGGCGACGAGGATATTACCGTGACACAGCGCTATATCGCCGAGCTCGATCGTCTGCCCGATGGCGGGCAGGCGCGATGACAGGCTGACCCGAGAGGGCGGGAGGCAACCATGACGGCGGTTCGGACTTTCTGGCGCGGAATCGAGTGGGCCATCGCCGCGCTGATGGCGGCAATGATGATCCTGGTGTTCGTCAACGTGGTGTTGCGCTACGGGTTCGCTTCCGGGCTGCGCCCCGGCATCGAGCTGTCGCGGCTGGGGTTCGTCTGGATCGTCATGCTGGGGGCTTCGCTCTGCCTGAAGGAGGGCGAGCACCTGGCGGTCGGCGAGCTGTTCGATCGCCTGCCGCGCCCCGTACGCCTGGTCCTTGGCCGGCTGCTGTGGCTGGTGATCCTGATCGCCTCGCTCATGCTGCTGATCGGTTGCTGGCGCCAGACGCTGGCCAACTGGCACAACATCTCGCCGCTCACCGGCCTGCCCACAGGGCTCTTCTATCTCGCTGGCGTCGTCTCCGGCGCGCTGATGAGCGTGACCGCGACGCTCGGGCTGCTGCGCCCGGGGTACTCGGAGGCGCCCGGCGTCGGGGCTAACGGTGCGATAGCGCCGGGTATCGAGGACGCGCCAAGCGCGATGTCGGGCGAAGCGTCGCCGCGCAGCCGTGACCAGGAGACCAGGCCATGACCCTTGCGCTGTTTCTGGCGGTGCTGATCGGCGCCATCCTGCTGCGCCTGCCGGTGGCCTTTGCCCTGTTGGCGGCGGCAGGGGCGCTGATGCTGCAGATGGGCATGTTCAGCGCCGACATCGTCTCCCAGTCGCTGGTCAATGGCGTCGACAATTTTGCCCTCTTGGCCATTCCGTTCTTCATGGTGGCCGGCGAAGTGATGGCCGTGGGTGGCCTGTCGGATCGTATCGTGCGCCTGGCGATGGCGCTGGTGGGGCACTGGCGCGGCGGACTGGGCTATGTGGCCATCATTACCTCGCTGCTGCTGGCCGGGCTTTCCGGTTCGGCGGTGGCGGACGCAGCGGCGCTGGTCAGCATCCTCTATCCGATGATGCGCAAGAGCGGCTATCCCGCCTCCCGCTCGGTGGGGCTGCTCGCCGCCGGCGGCATCATCGCGCCGGTGATTCCGCCCTCGTTGCCGCTGATCATCCTGGGGGTGGCGGGCAACCTGTCCATCGCCAAGCTGTTCATCGGCGGGATCGTGCCGGGGCTCTTCATGGGCCTGGCGCTGATGATCACCTGGCGTTTCATGATGCGTAAATCGGACCTCGAGCCGCAGCCGAAAGCCTCCCGCGGCGAGCGGTTGAAGGCTCTGCGCGATAGTGTCTGGGCGCTGCTGCTGCCGGTGATCATCATCGTCGGGATTCGTTTCGGAGTCTTCACGCCCACCGAGGCGGCCGTGGTGGCGGCGGTCTACGCCATTGCCGTCTCCGCCGTGGTCTATCGCGAGCTGGACGCGCGCAAGCTGCTGGCGGTGCTGATTCGTGCCGGGCGCTCGACCGCCCTGGTGATGTTTCTGGTCGGCGCGGCGATGGTCGCTTCCTGGGTGATCACCATCGCCCAGTTGCCGCAGCAGCTCGCCGGCCTGCTGGGGCCGCTGGCGGACGATCCGAAGCTGCTGATGGCGGCGATCATGGTAGTGGTGCTGCTGGTGGGCATGGTGATGGATCTGGCGCCCGCCATCCTGATCCTGGTGCCGCTGTTCATGCCGCTAGTGAAGGCGGCGGGCATCGATCCGATCTACTTCGGCCTGATGTTCGTCATCAACTGCTGCATCGGGTTGATCACGCCGCCGGTGGGCACGGTACTCAACGTGGTGTGCGGCGTGGGTAATACGACCATGACCAACGCCGTGCGCGGCGTCTATCCCTTCGTTCTGGTCTATATCGGTCTGCTGGCGCTGTTCGTGCTGGTGCCTCAGATCATCACGGTGCCGATGCATTGGCTGATCGGCTAGCGCCTGAAGGCGTGAAAGCGCAAAACAAGGCAAGGAGAGGTGTCATGAACAAGATCATCAAGGCAACCACCGCCACGCTGTTCGGGCTGGCGCTCGTGTCGAGTTCCGCCATGGCCGCGACGACGCTGCGTTTCGCGCATCCGGCGCCGCAGAGCGATCTGCAGCAGACCCTGGCGGAGAAATTCAAAGAAGAGGTGGAGAGCGCCAGCAATGGCGAGCTGAAGGTGCAGATTTTTCCCAACGGCCAGTTGGGCAACGACTCGCAGATGATCGACGGCACTCGCTCGGGCATCATCGACATCACGCTTTCGGGGCTCAACAACTTCACCGGGCTGGTGCCCGAGGCTGCCGCCTTCACGTTGCCATTCATGTTCTCCGACCACCAGGCCGCCTTCAACGCCCTCGATGGCGAACCGGGGGATCGTGTCATGAGCGAACTCGAGAGCGCCGGCCTCAAGGGCCTGGCGTTTCCCGAGAACGGTTTCCGGGAGATGACCAACAACCGGGGGCCGATCCGCGAGCCCGGCGATCTGCAAGGGCTGCGCATGCGGGTCAACAACTCCATCGTGCTCAACAACATGTTCGAGCTGCTCGGCGCCAACCCGCAGCAGATCCAGGTCAATGAACTCTACACCGCCATGGAGACCGGGGTAGTCGACGCCCAGGATCACCCGCTGGGTATCGTGGTGTCGTTCAACTTCGACGAGGTGCAGAAGTATCTGTCGATGACCAATCACGCCTATGCGGCGCTGCTGCTGGCGATGAACAAGAATCGCTTCGACAGCCTGACGCCGGAGCAGCAGCAGATCGTGCAGAAGGCCGCCGACGACGCCACCGCGATGCAGCGGCAGATGAACATCGATCAGGCCGAGCAGATGATCTCGCAACTCGAGGCCGATGGCATGGAGGTCAATCGCGACGTCGACACCGAGGCGTTCCAGAAAGCGGTACAGCCAGTCTGGCAGGGCTTCATCGATGAATACGGCGAGGATCTGATCGACAGCATTCAAACGGCTGCGGGGCAACAGCAGGACTGAACGGTAGCGCGGGGCCGGATAGCTCCCAACACGCGAACGGCCTTGTCACCCGTGAGGTGGCAAGGCCGTGTCTTGTCGCCTTGAAGAAGGGGTGGGCGTACGCTAGCTGGCCCGCGCCTTCCACTCCGTTTCCAGTACGTCGAGGGTCTGGTCGATCTGTTCGCGGGTATGGTCGCAGTTGAGGAAGAACCGTAGCCTCGCGCTCTTCTCGGGCACCGCCGGATGCAGGATCGGCTGCACGTTGATGTCGTGCTGGAGCAGGGCATCGGACAGGCCGGCGGCGAGCACGGAGCTGCCGACGATGATCGGCACGACGGCGACGCCGATGCTCTCGCCGATGTCGAAGCCCTTGAGCCTGGCCTGCTCGAGGAAGTAGCGCGAGATGTCATGCAGGCGTTTCAGCCGTTCGGGTTCGTCCTTCATCACCTGGAGCGCGGCGAGGGATGGCCCGGCCACCTGCGCCGGCATCCCCACGCTGTAGAGGAAACCGGGCGCGAAGTAGCGCAGCATCTCCACCAGCTCGCGGCAGCCGGCGATGTAGCCACCGCAGCCGGAGAGGGTCTTGGAGAGCGTGCCCATCCAGATGTCGACATCGGTGGGCGCCACGTCGCAGTACTCCCGCAGCCCCAGCCCCCGATCGCCCATCACCGCGAAGGAGTGGGCCTCGTCCACCATCAGCCAGGCCTGGTGGCGCTGCTTGATCTCGACGAAGCGCTTCAGGTCCGGGGCATCGCCATCCATGCTGTAGAGCCCTTCGATCACCACGATCACACGCTCGAACTGGCGACGATGGCGTGCCAGCAGGGTCTCGAGCGCCACCGGATCGTTGTGCGCGAAGCTCATCCGCCGCGCGCCGGAAAGCTGCGCGCCGACCACGGTGCTGTTGTGGATGTACTCGTCGTGGAGGAGGAGATCCTTGGGGCCGAGCAGGTAGCCCAGCGTCGAGACGTTGGTGGCGTGGCCGCTGACGAAGGCCACGGCGGCCTCGACTTCGTAGGTCTCGGCGATCGCCCGCTCCAGTTCATGGTGGATCGGGCGCTCGCCGGAGACCGGACGGCTGGCGGAGACCGAGCTACCGTAGCGCTCCAGGGCGTCGATACCGGCCTGGATCACCCGGGGGTGGTGTGCCAGCCCCAGGTAGTTGTAGCTGGCGAAATTGATGCACTCCCGCCCGCCGATCACCGTGGTCGCGCCGGCGGTGCTCTCGTGGACCTTGAAGAATGGATCGGGGATGCCCAGCCGCTTGCCGCCCTCGCGCATCATCTTGAGCTGCTGGTAGCCCGGGTGACGGTCGAAGCGGGTAAAGCGCTCGTCGACGCTGGTGGCGGCGGGCCTGGGGGCGGTGTCCCCCTCCGGGCGCTGCTGGCGGCGCTGGCGCGCTTCCTGCAGCAGGCGCTGCTTGAGGGCGTCGCGGGGCTGGCTCATGATCGGCCCCCGTCGCCTTCGCCCCGGGATCCGCCACCGTTCTGCAACGCATCGACGCCGTGCTGGGCGGCAAGGCCGCTGAGCGCGTCTTCGTCGCTGTCGGTCTCGGTATCGTCACCACGCAGCTTGAGCATCAGGTAGTCGCAGAGCTTGGCCAGCGTGCCGGCCTCGCTGAGCACCATCACCGGTACCTGGATGCCCAGGCGAGCTTCCAGGGCGGTGACGAGCTCGACACCCATCAGCGAGTCGAACCCCATGTCGTAGACGGATTTGTGGATATCGATCTTCTCCTCGTCGATCAGCAGGATCTTGGCGAGCTCCTTGCTGAGGACTTCGATCAGGGTCGTATAAAGGGCTTCCGGGGAGAGGCTGGCCAGCAGCTGCTGCAGGTCATCGTCGCCTTCCTGACCGCCGTCGTCCTCGGCAGTACGAGCGATTTCCCGATAGCGCGGCGCTTCCGCCGTTGGCAGGAAACGGGCCAGCGCTCGCCAGTCGAGCTCCAGCACGCCGAGGGAGGCCACGTCGGCCACCAGCATGCGCTCGAGCACGGCCAGCGCGTCGCTGGAGGTCAACGCCTGGCCGCCGAGGCGCTCCTGCAGGCTGTCGCGGGTCTGGGTGTTGCGCGCCAGGAAGCCGACATCCTCGATCGCGCCCCAGCGCACCACCGTCGCCGGTCGCCCGTTGGCGCGGCGGTTGGCGGTGAAGGCCTCCAGCCAGTGGTTGGCGGCCACGTAGCTGGCCTGCCCGGGATTGCCGAACAGGGTGGTGGCCGAGGAGTAGACGACGAAGAAGTCGAGCGGGTCGTTCGCCGTCAGCGAGTCCAGGTGCCGGGCGCCCTCGAGCTTCGGCGCCATCGCCTGGCGGATGCGCGATTCGTCGAGGTTACGGATCAGGCCGTCGTCGATGACCGTGGCGGCATGGACGATGCCGCGGATCGGGCCGAGCTCCTGCCGCGCTTCCTCCAGCACTTTCTCGAGCGCCGCACTGTCGGTCACGTCGCAGGCGCGGGCGGCGACCGTGACGCCGAGCGCTTCCAGCCGCTCGATGCCGGCCTTGGCCTCCTCGGTGACCGCACCGCGACGGCTCAATAGCAGCAGCCGGCGTGCGCCCTTGGCGGCCAGCCACTCGGCGGTGGCGAGGCCGAAGCCGCCGAGCCCGCCGGTCACCACGTAGCTGCCCGTTGCGTCCAGGGTCAACGGAACGTCCCTGGCGGGCGCGGGCGCCATGGTCGGCGGTCGTTCGTAGGTGACGACGACCTTGCCGATCTGGCGGGCCTGCTGCATGTAGCGGAAGGCCTCGACCACGCGATCGCTGCCGAACGCGATGTAGGGCAGCGGCGCGAGCGTGCCGTCGGCGAACAGGGTCATCATTTCGCTGAACAGCTCGCCGGTGAGGTCGGGCAGTTCGCTCATGAGCTGGTCGGAGTCGACCCCGAAGTAGCTCAGGTTGTTACGGAACGGGCGCAGGCCGACCTTGGTGTTCTCGTAGAAGTCGCGCTTGCCGAGTTCGATGAAGCGGCCGAACGGCTTGAGTACCCGCAGGTTCTGGTTGATCGCCTCGCCGGCCAGCGAGTTGAGGACCACGTCGACGCCGTCGATGCCGAGGCGCTGTCCGTTGCTGCCATCCCCTGAGGCCTGACGTTCGGCCGCGTTGTCATGAAGAATCTCCTCGGCGAAGGTCAGGCTGCGCGAGTCGTAGATGCGGTCGACGCCCATCAGGCGCAGGAAGTCCTGCTTCTCCGGCGAGCCGACGGTGGCGTAGATCTCCGCGCCCAGCCAGCGACCGACCTGGATCGCCGCCAGGCCGACGCCGCCGGCGGCGCCGTGGATCAGCAGCCGCTCGCCGGGCTGCACGCGGGCCAGGTGCTTGAGCGAGTAGTAGACGGTGAAGAAGGTGGTCGGGATCGTTGCCGCGGCGGCATAGCCGATCTCGGCGGGGATCGGCGCCACTGCGTTGACGTCGGCGATCAGCCGGTCGCTGAAGCTCGCCGGGCCGAAGCCGACCACGGCATCGCCTGGACGCAGCGACCCGTTCGGATCGCCGACGCTGACGACTTCCCCGGCAAACTCCAGGCCCAGGGTCGGTCCGGCGAAGCCGTTCTCGATCGCCTCGTCGGAGAGCAGGCCGAGCGCATACATCACGTCGCGGAAGTTGAGGCCGGTGGCCTTGACCGCGATCTCGACCTGGCCGGGCTGCGGCGCGGGAAGGTCGTGGGGCTGCCAGCGCAGATGACGCAGTTGCCCCGGCAGCTCGAAGCCCAGGCTGACGGCGCGATCATGCTCGGGCTGCGTCTCGCTGGTGCCGGTACCCGGTGCCGGCGCCAGGCCGAGACGGGGAACCCAGCGCTGGCCGTCGGCATCGAGCACGATCTCGGTTTCCGCATCCGGCACGCTCAGTTCGAACAGCAGCGCATCCAGCAGCTCGCTCGACAGCGAGTCGCGGCTCGACAGCGGCAGGTCCAGTAGCCGGACCTGGCGGCTACCGGCCTCGTTCTGCAGCGACCGGCCGAAGCCCCAAAGCGCTGCGTCTTCGGGCAGCTTGGACCGATGCGCTGCATCTTCGGGCAGCCTGGACCGTTGCGCTGCGTCTTCGGGCAGCCTGGACTGCCCGGACGCGTCAGATCGCGAGGCCGGGTCGGTAGCGGCCCCGGGCAGTGAGATCGAGTTGACTGCGGCCCCGGGCAGTGAGAGCGAATTGGCTGTGGCCCCGGACAGCGTAGAAAAGTGCGCGCCCACGCCGAGCGTGAGCCACCACAGGGCGGCGTCGCATTCCGCCGACTCCAGCGTCTGAAGCCATTGGGCGGCCAGCACGCAGCGATCCTCGGCCGCGTTGGCCAGGCCGCGCAGGTCGACGATCTGGGTCGGTGTAAAGGACTCCAGCGCCAGCGGCAGCAGTTCCCGGGGCGCCAGCTCGCTGCCGGCCAGGTGATGGACGGCCTGGCCCAGGGTCTGGAAGCGGCTGACGAGCTTCGCAGCCAGCCACTGGGCGTTGTCGTCGCTGATCACCAGCCACTGGGCCTCATCATCAGCCGAGTCGTCGCGGTCGCCGCCGGACTCCGCCGCTGCGGTGGTGGCGGGCAGCGGGGCCTGGGCGGTCAGCAACTGCAGGCCGCCCTGGTCGTTCTCCAGCGTGTGGCGCTCGAGCTGACGGTAGCCCAGTGTCTCCAGGCGTTGTCGGGTCGTCTCGAGATCGGCGGGGCGTGACTCGGTCGTCACCGCCAGTGACAGGAACGACTGCCAGTCGGTGTCGCCCAGCGCCAGCAGCGCGATCTGGGCGTCGTCCGCCAGTTGTCCCGGCAACCACTGCAGCAGCGCATCGATCTCGTCCTGGGTACCATCCAGCGTGACCAGCGCGACATTGGCACCGATCGCGGGGATAGCGGCGTCAACCGTCAGCAGCTCGACCCGGGGGTCGTGTTCCGCCAGCGACTCGGCTTCATTCAGTGCGCTGTCGCGCAGGGCGACGAAGCGATACTCGGCGCGGTCGCCGCTCAATCCGCCCATCAGTCGCTCGCCGAGCTGCGGGCGCAGCGCCGAGGCTTCGAGCATCACCAGCCGCTGGTGGGGCGGCAGCAGCTCGAGCGACATGGCGTACTGGGCCAGCCAGGTATCTGCCAAGGCGTGCCAGCCGCGCTCGCCGACGGCGGTCTGCACCAGCCGCGTCAGGCGGGGGGCATCCAGACCCAGCGAGGCGACGTCGAGACGCGCTTCGAGCCAGTCCGTCAGGTGCAGGCCGAAGCGACCGATGCTGTGAGTCAGCGCGGCGTAGTCCGGATAGTCCCGGATCAGCAGGTTCCAGACCGTCGCCGCGTCGATCTCCGGCGCTTCCTGTAGCTGCCAGCCAGCCGGTGTTTCGGTCACGATGCCGATGGCAAGCGCCAGTTCGACCAGCGCCTGGCGGCGCTGGCGGACGTCGTTCGCGCCGGCGTCGAAGTGACCCGCCAGCAGCTGCCCGTCGCCGTCGGCGTGGCTGCGCAGTGCCTCGTCGAGAAACGCCGAGACCAGGGTTTCCAGCAGCGGCTCCACCTCGTCACCGTAGCGGCTGTCGGTGACGCTGCGATAGTTGTCGACCAGTTGCGCCAGGGCCAGCTCGGCGGTGGTCTCGTCCAGCGGCAGCATGGCCGCTTCGCGGGGTGCCGGAACCAGGCGGTGGTCGAGATAGCTGAGTCGATGCTGCACCGTGTGGCGCAGGCGGGCCGCCTTGAAGCGAGCGCCTTCGACCACGGCCACGGCGTTGCCGTTGGCATCGAACAGGGCCACGTCGGCGCAAAGTGAATGCGGTGCGCGGCTGGTAAGGCGTACTTCCATCCAGGCCGGCGGCGCGGCATCGACCCGTAGCTGCAGCCGTTCGAGGCGCACCGGCACGAAGGCCAGTCCGCCCGCCTTGGCGAGCTCGTCGGCCAACAGCGGAATGAACAGCTGGAAGGCGCTGTCGAGGATGCCCGGGGCCAGCAGGCAGTCGCGCTGGTCCTCGGCAATGGCGGCGGGCAGGTCGATGCGACCCAGCGCCCGGTCGTCTTCGATCCAGACTTCGCTGATCGCCTGGAAGCCCGGCCCGTACTCGAGCCCGACATGAGCGGCCATCGCCAGATGCTGCTCGCGAGTGAAGTCCGCCGCCCGGTCGGGCAGCGGCGAGCCACGTCGCGTCAGCAGCAGACCGCGGGTCTGCGCGGTGATCCGGGCGCGGGCGTTGAGCGTCCAGGCGTCTTCGCTGGCCGGCTCGCGACTCTTCATGGTCAAGGTGCCGTCGGCATCCTGGATCTCCAGCTGCAGCTTCTTGCCGTGGGCGGCGTCGAGCAGCAGCGGACCGAGAATTTCCAGCGCCTCGATATCGAGCACCGGCGATGCCTTGGCCGCCGCTGCGGCGGCCAGTGCCAGTTCGGCAAAGCCCGCCCCCGGAAAGACGGTGGCGTCGCCGACGCGGTGATCGGCCAGCCAGGGCAGGCGGCGGGTATCGAGCTGGCTCTCCCACGCCATCCCCTGGCGGGCCAGGCGATAACCCAGCAGCGGGTGTTCGTAGTGGCGTCCCATCAGGCCCTGGGAGTCGCCGGTGGTCTTGACCCAGTACCGTTCGCGCTGCCATGGATAACGCGGCAGGTCGACGAAGCGGCCGGTCACCGGGAACCACGCCTCGGCCGAGACGGCACCGCTGACCAGCAACGCCGCGAGGCTGGCTTCCATGGCGGTGGCGTCGTCGTGATCGCGACTCAACGTGGGGATGACGCTGCCGGTGACCGACTGTGCGGAGAGGGCGTCGCTCAGGTAGCGGCGCAGGATCGGCTGGGGGCCGATCTCGACGAAGGCGCGCGCGCCTGCTTCGATCAAGGCATCCACCGCCGGCGCGAACTGCACCGGTTCGCGGATGTTGAGCCACCAGTACTCGGCGCCCAGTTCACGGCCGTCCAGCGACTTGCCGGCCACGGTCGAGATGAACGGTATCCGGGCGGCGGAAGGCTTCAGGTGCGAGAGGGCGTCGATGACCTCGTCGCGGATCGGGTCCATGGCCGGGCTGTGGAAGGCGTAGTCCAGCGCCAGGCGCTTGGCGAAGATCCGCTCGGCGGAAAGCGCCGCTTCCAGGCGTTCCAGCGCCGCCGCCGGGCCTGCCAGGGTGACGCCCTTGGGACCGTTGACGCCAGCGATGACGATCTCCGCGTGAGCCGGGTCCTCCAGCCAGCGCTGCATGGCTTCGGCGCCGAGGCCGACGGCGGTCATTTCGCCACTGCCACGGGTGCGGCCCTGGCCGGCACTGCGGTAGTAGATGACGCTGACGGCGTCGGCCAGGCTGAGCGCCCCGCAGGCCCAGGCCGCGGCGACTTCACCCACGCTGTGGCCGGTGACGGCGGCGGGGCGCACGCCCTCGGATTCGAGCAGCCGGGTCACGCCGACCTGCAGCGCGAACAGCGCGGGCTGGGCGATCTCGGTGAGGGCCAGGCGATCGATCCCTTCCGCCGCTGCCTGCTGGTTGGTGCCATCGAGTTCGGCCCGCAGCGAGAAGTCGGCGTGCTTCGCGAACAGGGCGTCGACCTCGTCGACGGCGGCAGCGAAGACCGGGGACTCCTGCAGCAGGGTGCGACCCATCGCCGTCCACTGGCAGCCGTTGCCGTCGTAGACGAACACCGGCCCGTAGCCGGTATCGACGCGCTCGCCGAGGGCGGCGCCGGGCACGCTTTCGGCGGCGGCCAGAGCGTCCAGGCGGGTGATCGCGTCGGCGGCGCTGTCGCTCAGCAGCACCGCGGCGTGATGATGCCGCTCGCGGCGGAAGACCAGGCTGTAGGCGGCGTCATAGAGCGAGACGTCGCCAGCCGTGAGGTTGTCGCTGAGGCGTGCGGCGAACTCGCGCAGCGCTTCCGGGCTACGCGCGCTCAGGCAGAGCGGCAGTCGCCGCGTGGGCGTCTCGACGCTTTCTGCCGGAGGCGTTTCCAGCGGCGACTGCAGGATGACGTGGGCGTTGGCGCCGCCGAAGCCGAAGGAGTTGATACCGATGGTGAGTTGACCCTCGGCCTTCAGCTTGCGCGGCTGGTCGACGATGTCGAGGTTCCAGCCCTTCAGGTCGATGCGCGGATTGACCTTGCGAATGCCGATGGTGGCAGGCACCTCGCGCTCGCGCAGCGCATAGAGCGCCTTGGCCAGCCCGGCGATGCCGGAAGCGGTTTCCAGGTGGCCGAGGTTGCTCTTGACCGAGCCGATCGGCAGCGGCGTCTGGCGCAGCTGACCGATCGCCGCGCCGATGGCGCGGGTCTCCAGCGGGTCACCGACGGCGGTACCGGTGCCGTGGGCCTCGAGGTAGTCGAGATCGTCCGGGGTGAGGCCGGCCCGATCCAGGGTCTGGGTCATCAATGCGACCTGGGCGTCGGGGTTGGGCACCGTCAGGCCCTTCTTGAAACCGTCGGTGTTGACGCCACTGCCGGCGACGACCGCCAGGATGCGGTCGCCATCCTCGACCGCCTTGTCGTAATCCTTGAGCAGGAAGACCCCGCCACCCTCGGAGCGCACGTAACCGTCGCCGGATTCGTCGAATACCTGGCAGCGTCCGGTGGGCGAGAGCATGCTCGCCTTGGAGAAGATGATGAAGCCGAACGGGTGCAGGTGGAGGCTGATGCCGCCGGCCAGCGCGATATCGGTCTCGCCGCTGCGGATCGACTGGCACGCCTGGTGGAAGGCGACCAGCGAGGAGGAGCAGGCGGTATCCATCGACATGCTCGGGCCATGCAGGTCGAACACGTAGGAGATGCGGTTCGAGGCGATGCTCGAGGTATTGCCGGTCGCCGTCGAGGTGTCGATTGCCGACATGTCGTCGGCCATGCGGTAGGAGTAGTCGAGGCTGGCGATGCCGAGGAACACGCCACACTGGCTGCCGCGCAGTGTCTGCGGCGGGATGCCGGCGTCTTCCATGGCTTCCCAGGTCATCTCCAGCAGGAGCCGCTGCTGCGGGTCCATCTGGGCGGCTTCCCGCGGCGAGATGCCGAAGAAGGCGGCGTCGAAGCCGGAGATGTCGCCGAGACTGCCGGCGGCGAAGGTGTAGCTGGTGCCGGGGTGCTGCTTGTCCGGGTGGCGATAGGCTTCCAGGCCCCAACGGTCGTCTGCGACCGTGGTGACGAGGTCTTCGCCGGTCTTGAGCGCTTGCCAGAAACGTTGTGATGTCGGTGCGCTCGGGAACCGGTGAGCCGCGCCGATGATGGCAACGCGTTTGGTCATTGGGACTCCTTGCTTCGTAGCACGGGCTACGCCTTTCTCAATTCGCACCGCGCTTTCCAGCGTGGTCGATAATCCTGTCGTAGATTGTTGTTCCCAGCTTATCGGCTGGGAGCGTCATCCGCACGTTATCCCCCGAACGGGGCGCGGTCCGCCAGATGAAATAGTTCGTGAAACCATCCGGCTCGCCGTGCCGTGCGTAGACTTTCGGCATGATCGGCACGTGATCTCCGTAGAAACCCAGAATCCCGGGTCGTCCGCCCTGGTCGAGAGAGTCCCTGAGTCGCTCCAGCATACTATCGGTGTTGCGTAGATGCCTCAGATAAACCGTCAGCTCTTCGCAACCGTCGGTAACGCCGCCCTCGACCCAGCGTTCGGCGACGGCCGGATCCGCGGTCTCCAGGTGGAGCGGGCCGTGATTCTCCATGCTGATCACGAAAATGAACAGCGGTTTCTCATCGGCCTCCGCCAGCCGCGTTCGCACCCGTTCCGCCAGTGCCAGATCGCCGGTGTACTGGCCGTCGCGCTCGGCGATGTCGAAGTCGGCGATATCCACGAAGGTATCGAAGCCCAGGTTGGGATAGACCCGGTCACGCAGATAGAAGCTGGCGGGGTAGGGGTGGATGCAGACCGTCCGGTAGCCCAGCCGCTTGAGCGCGCCGGCCAAATTGTTGACCGGCAGCTTCGATAGCTGGTGGTAGGGATTGAAGCGATGGACACCCAGCCGGGACGGCGTGAATCCCGTCAGTACCGCGCACTCGGTGCGCACGGTGTTGGCGCCCCAGGCGGGCACGTCGAAACGGCCGGCCTGCACCGCCTCGGCCACGAGCGCGTCGTAGCTGCCCAGCAGCTCGCGGCGAATGGCCGGGTGCCAGTCGCGGGGGTCGAAGAACGATTCGCTCTGGACCAGCACCACGTTCGGCAGCGTGGTGGGATCGAGCTCTCCCGGGTCGAGATCGGCCGGCAGGGCGAAGGCGCCATCGTTCTCCTGGCGATCGATGGGCAGCCGGGTCAGGCGGCCATAGGCCCATAGATAGGGGTAGAGGCCGAGCCGGACCAGGTCGTCGTTGGGCTCCAGCGTGCAGGCGGGTAGCCGGGGCAACTGCCAGACCAGCGTGGCCGTGGCTGCGGCGACCAGCACCAGCGTGCCCAGCAGCGACCACGGGGCGTCGGCATGGCCGTAGAGCGAAGGCTCCAGCCAGAAGCCGATGGCGATGGCGATGGCGCCGGCCAGGCTGGCCGCGATGGTCAGGCCGATGCCGAAGAAGGGGATGTAGAGCCGGGGGTGGCGAACCGCATCGACGAAGTATTCGAAGTCCTGACACAGGAAAGGCTCGCGCAGGGAGGTCGACTTGGTGTTGTTGACCTGGATGATCACCATCTGCAGCGAGGCGGCGATCACCAGCGCGAACCAGGGGCGCTGTACCACCAGCAGCCAGAACGCGAAATGGAGCGTGGCAGTGGCCAGGTGGACGGCCACTGCCGCCGGTGCCCGCTGCCACAACGGCTGCGGACGCGGTTTGAGCAGCAGTTCGAACAGGCTGGTGACGACCAGCGACGCCACCGCGGCCCAGAACCCGTTCCAGAATCCATGACTCATCGCTTGGCTCCGTGGTCCGGGTCGATGTGGTAGCCGAACCATTTGACCAGGCGCTGCGAGATCGCGGCCGGCAGCACGGCCAGCCACCAGCAGCCGAAGTCGAGCGGAAACGGGAAGCTGATTCGGGCGCGATCCTTCTCGATGCCCCGGGAGATGACCCGGGCGGCACGCTCGGGTTGCCACAAGAACGGCTTGGGACCGGGCATCTCGTGACACATCTTCGAGCTGACATAGCCCGGCATGACGACGGTGACGCCGACGCCGTGAGGTGCCAGCCAGCCGCGAAGTGCCTCCCCGTAGGCTTTCACCCCGGCCTTGCTGGCGCTGTAGCTCGGAGTGACCGGCAGGCCGTGATAGGCGGCGAGCGAACTCATCAGTACCAGCTGGCCGCGGCCGGCCGCACGCATGCGCTTGCCGAGGAAGTTGCCCATCGCCATCGGTACGCGCAGGTTGATCTCCAGCAGGCGACTGGCGTCTTCCCACTGCTCGCCGCTACCGTCTTCGCCGATGTTGATGTTGATGCCGGCGTTGATGATGACGATCTCCGGCGGCGCGGGATCGCACAGCGACGCCAGCCACGCGAACAGCGCCTCGTCGTCGCCCAGGTCGACGCGACTGCATTCGACCTTGGCCCCGGCGCCGCGACAGTCGGCGGCCAGCGACTCGAGCACCTCGTGCTGGCGGCCATGCAGCACCAGCCGGTTGCCGGGCCTGGCATAGCCGGCGGCGAGCGCCTGGCCGATGGCGCCGGTGGCACCGGTAATGACGATTCGGGTCATGATGCGATCTCATCCATGAGTTGTTGCAGCGGAGAGCGTTCTCGCTGCAGCGCGTGCAGGGCGTTCTCCGAGGCTAGCTCGATCCCTGGGCGGCAGTAAAACCCGCCATTGATCTGGACCGTCTGGGCGACGGTTCGTCGATAGGCCCGAAAGAGCTCCGCTTCCGGGGCGGGCGTATTGTGCCAGAAATCGTCCAGCGTGCCCTGATGCGTCAACCCCGCCATGTCGTAGATCGGCGAGGCCAGGGTGTGGGTCGGACAGCCGAAGCCCAGCGAGACGTTGCCGGCAGTGCTGTTGACCGTGACCAGGCCGCTGGCGTGCTTGAGCAGTGCCTCGAGGCTTCCTCCCTCGAGATAGACCAGGCGGTCGGCCAGGTCGTACTCGTGGGACAGCACCTTGATCAGCCGCGCGTACTGGGCGAGGCCCATGTCGAGCGGATGGTTCTTGATCACCAGCAGGGCATCTCGCGGTGCATGGTAGGCAAAGGAGGCGGCGACCTTCCCGATCACCTCCTGCATGTTCTTGTAGTCCGAGTGGTAGCGGATCTGGGCATCGCTCTTCAACTGCAGTGGCAGCAGATAGAACGGACGCCCGGAGGCCATCAGCGCGTTGACTCGCTGCTCGTCCCGGCGCTTCAGGTAGGGCATGCGGACCTTGCGCAGCAGGAAGCCGGCGTACTCCACCGGGGCGGTCACCAGGGCGTGGTTACGGTAGTGGGGATGCAGGAACGGGTTGGCGACGCCGGCCAGGTGGTAGAGCACGTCGTGGCGTGCCCGCATGTGGAACTGGTTGGGGAAGGACTGGGGGCGGCCGGCGCTGGGCAAGCGCTTGCCGGCCTCGCGATACCAGTCGGGGTCCCGGGGCAACAGGGAGTGCGCATTCACGCCCTCGCGCTCCAGCGTCACCCAGTAGGGCCGAAAGTAGCCCTCCTCGAACACGTGGTTGCGAATGCCTCGGCGCCTGGCGGCGAGGATGGCGCGACGGTGGACGGGGCGGCGGTCGCCGAAGACGACCTGATCGGTGATCTCGTGGCGGTCCCAGATACCGGAGAGGTATTCGGGAATGTCCTTGGCCTGCCCGCGATAGGCGTAGGTATTCTTCTGACTCCAGTAGACGCTGTCGCCGACGGTGAAGTTGACCTTGACCACCGAGTGCCCGGCGTCCTGCAATCGCGCGCCGAGCCGGTCGAAAAAAGGTGAGCAGACACCCTGTAACAGAAGAAAGTGTTTGCGTGTCGTGCTCAAGTCATTGCCTTTTGGAAAACAGATTGCGGTATAGCCGGTAGAAGCGGACTCGAAGGGGCAATCCCGAGCGTTGGTCACGCTGCTGCTGCATCAGTTCGACGGCGGTATCGGCATTGCAGAACTCGCCGGTATCCGGATCGACATAGGTCGGATACAGCAGCAGCGCGCCGGCAATCAGGGCGTCGAGCGTTAGCCGACGCTGACGCCGCGGGGAGGATAACCGATCGTGGGTCAGTCCCCAACCGGCATAGAAAGGCAGACCGTAGGTATGCACCTCCACGCCGCGCATCAGACCTTCGAAGCCGGTCAACGAGCACATGGTGTGGATCTCGTCGGCCAGCTCGATCAGGTCGATGATGTCGCAGTCGACCAGTTCGAGGTCGTAGAGCGTCCGCGCCGTCTTGTCGAGCAGACCGACCCGGGCCCCCGAGACCACGTCCGGGTGTGGCTTGTAGATGACGAAGGCATCGGGACGGTTCTGCCTGACCGCCTCGAGTAGCGCCTGGTTGGTCTTGATCTCGGGGGAGCCATGGGCAATGGAGGCGTCGCTCTCGACCTGGCCGGGTACCAGCACCACCGGGCGCGCGCCGATCGCCTCCGTCGGCAGTGAAGGGCGCTTCTTGCCCTGGACATTGTATTTCGAGAGCTTGAGCTCGATGAGGCGCCGGCGCAGGCGGTCGGCGCGCGCCAACAGTTCCGGTTCGAAGTCCGTCCCGGCGAGCAGCCGCTCCAGATCGCTCTCGTGATGGGCATCGTAGTAGAGCCCCCGGGAGTCGAACGCCAGCGACAGGGGCCGGATCAGGTCGACCCCCAGCCCGACCGAGCGGACGAAACCGTCCTCCATCCGCCACAGGTCGAGGCCGTGCTGGCGACAGCGGGCCTTGAGCTCGTCGGTGGCCTTCTGCCCCCACACCACGAGGCTGTCGCGGCCCTCCAGCTCATGCGGCTGCGGGAGGTCGCTCTGGAGGAAGCGCACGCTGGAGGCCGGACCCAGGAAGTCGGTGATGAAGGCGCGCTTCCAGCTCGAGAAGCCCACGGCCACCCAGCGCCCGGCCAGGCGGTCCCGCTGACGTTTCTGGTCGGCGATCAGGTCGATGGTGGCTTCGAGTGTCGATGTCTTTCCGGTGTAGGGATTGGCATAGCGGCAGTAGCGCAGGTAGGCCGCGGCGAACAGTTCCAGCAGCGTGCGTGGGCGCTGGCGGCGTTCGCACTGCAGCGCGTCCCGGGTCAGCCCCCAGCCGGCATAGAACGGCATGCCGAAGCAGTGGACCGGCTTTTCCGCCATCAGTGCCTCGAATCCCAGTTGGCTGGTGACCACGTAGACCGCGTCGACGGCGTCGATCAACGACCACGGGTTGATATCGTCGCCGATCAGCCGGCAGCGCGGATGTGACGAGGCCTTGGTCAGGTAGCCCTGCTTGCGTCCGGCGATGACGTCCGGGTGGGTCTTGATCAGGATCTCGGCATCGGGGTGGTCGGAAATCGCGCTCTCCAGCATACGCTGGAACGAGCTGGCGTCGGCCATGCCATGGGTGATCGAGGCGTCATCGCGGGTCTGGTCGATGACCAGGACGCGAGGGCGGTCGGTGGGCGCGAGCGGGCGGTCCGGGGCGTGGTTGTACTTCGATAGGCGCAATCCCCGCAGGCGCTGCATGGCCCGGTCCGCGCGCGCCAGCTCATCCGAGCCGAAGGTGGCCTCGGCGAGAAGTGTCTCCAGGTCCGATGGCCGGGTCGCATCGTAGTAGATGCCGCTGTAGTCCACGACCAGGCTGTGGGGCTGGGAGTAGTTGACCCCCAGCCCCAACGAGCGCAGGAACCCATCCTCGATCGCGATGTAGGGCAGTCCCCGGCGGGTGGCCAGGCGACGCGCCTGTTTCGACGTCGGCTTCAAACCCCAGCCAAGAATGGCGTCGACGGGCTGACGGCTACCGGGCTTGAGGCGGATCTGGCGAGAATACTCCGGCAGCAGGCAGCGGATGATGTTCCAGCGGGCCAGGCCCTTGGAAAGATAACCGGCTACGCGATGGGAGGACGGTCGCAGGACTGTCGAATCGTTAGGCATGGGTCACAGAGAGCGGGTGCGGTCCGTCGAAGAAATGTCATGTCACTGCCCTGGGCGCTGGTCCGACACCACCGGCCCGAGTCCGGGGCGTGCAAGGCAGTCCGAGGCGCAGTGTAACGCATCCCGCGAGTCGGGGGCGCTTTTCAGCTGTATCGAATTGCTAAGCGCCGGGATTTTGCGTAAGCGAAGATCGACGTGGAAATATGGCAAATGTAAACGAACTTTTCTGCGGGAAAAGTCGATGGTTGAGGTATTAATAAAATCACACTTTCGGTTCTGTGCCCGAGGTATTTACTTCAGAAGTTTTCGAGTCGAAAGATGAGTGGGATGATCCATTTCGCGTTCAAGAAAGTAAAAAGCTCTCGTCGAGTCGAGGCGGTGGTGGCGCCATTAGCGACTGAACTTGACTTCGGAATACCATTTTTTTCTTTAAAAAAACAGTCTGTTGGCTTAAGTATTAGTCGTTCGTATTTTTGTGTGAATCTCTGATTTGTAACTTTATTTAGCATCCTTTCTAAACCCCGGTTTTGTCCTTTACAGGATTTTACCTGCCACCTTTTAAAGGTTTGACTTCGACCCCGTAACTGATCGAAAAAGAGTCTCGAAAACAATAACTGGAAGCGACGTTGCACAGGTCTCCAGTTGATCTCCGCCATTGGAAACCTTTTGTTTCGTTACTCTCGATCGGGTGCACGGGAACGTTATGCGAGAACTGACAGTCACGGCTCACACTCACCTCAGGCAACTCGAGGCGGAGTCGATTCAGATCATCCGGGAGGTGGCGGCGGAGTTTCGCAATCCGGTGATGCTCTATTCGGTTGGCAAGGACTCGTCAGTGATGCTGCATCTGGCGCGCAAGGCGTTCTATCCCGGAACGCCGCCATTTCCCTTGTTGCACGTCAATACCACCTGGAAGTTCCGCGAGATGATCGAATTTCGCGATCGTACCGCGGCGCAGGTCGGTATGGAGCTGATCGAGTACGTCAACGAAGAGGGGCGAGCGGCGGGCATCAATCCCTTCGATCACGGTAGCGCCACCTACACCGAGATCATGAAGACCCAGGCCCTCAAGCAGGCGCTCGACAAGCACGGCTTCGACGCCGCGTTCGGGGGCGCACGCCGGGATGAAGAGAGTTCCCGCGCCAGGGAGCACGTCTACTCGTTTCGTGACCGGCATCACCGCTGGGACCCCAAGCGGCAGCGCCCCGAGCTGTGGCGTCTCTACAACGGCAAGGTCAATCCGGGCGAGTCGATCCGCGTCTCCCCGCTTTCCAACTGGACCGAGCTGGATATCTGGCAGTACATCCATCTAGAGTCGATCCCCATCGTGTCGCTCTACTACGCGGCCCCGCGACCGACCGTGTTCCGTACCGGCCAGTTGCTGGTGGTGGACGACGAGCGGCTGCCGCTGGCGGCGGGAGAAGTGCCTCAGGAGCGCTGGATCCGCTTCCGGACACTGGGGTGCTTCCCGTTGACCGGCGCCATCGAGTCACGCGCTACC
This sequence comes from Salinicola lusitanus, assembly GCF_003206045.1. Taxonomy (GTDB): domain Bacteria; phylum Pseudomonadota; class Gammaproteobacteria; order Pseudomonadales; family Halomonadaceae; genus Salinicola; species Salinicola lusitanus. Next base: position 765,237 of record NZ_PZJM01000004.1, on the reverse strand, counting down.
ACCTTGCCCGCGATCATCCAGGAGATGCTGCTGACTCGCACCAGCGAGCGGCTCGGCCGCGCCATCGATCGCGATGGCGTCGGCTCGATGGAGAAGAAGAAACACGAGGGGTACTTCTGATGCCTCTCCAGATGATGCGCATCGCCGACGACATCGAGCGCTACCTCAAGCTGAATGCGAGCAAGGGGCTGCTACGATTTCTGATCTGCGGTGGGGCCGACGACGGCAAGTCGACGCTGATAAGCCGGTTGCTGCACGACTCCCTGGCGATCCAGGAGGAGCAGCTGGCGGCGTTGGTGCGCGGGCCGGGGACAGGCGGCAGCCGCAGTGGCCAGGTCGATCTGGCGCTGCTGGTCGATGGCCAGCAGTCGGAACGCGAGCAGGGCACGGCCGTCGATGTCGCCTATCGGTTCTTCTACACCGACAAGCGCAAGTTCATCGTCGCCGACGCGCCGGGGCACGAGCAGTACACCCGCAACATGGCCACCGGCGCCTCCACGGCGGATCTGGCGATCATCCTGATCGACGCGCGTTACGGCGTGCAGTTACAGGCCCGGCGGCACAGTTTCATCTGCGATCTGCTCGGGATCCGCCACTTCGTGATCGCGATCAACAAGATGGACCTGGTCGGTTACTCCGAAGCGCGATTCCAGGAGATCGTCGCGGACTACCGTGATTTCGCCGACAAGCTGAATGTCAACGACGTGCGCTTCTTGCCCATTTCGGCATTGACCGGTGCCAACGTCGTCAATCCCGGTAGCGAGATGCGCTGGTACGAAGGCGCCCCGTTGCTGGCCCAGCTCGAGCAGGTCGAGATCCTGTCGGCGCCGAGCCTGCATGAACTGCGCTTTCCGGTTCAGTACGTCAATCGGCCCAATCTCAATTTCCGTGGATATAGCGGCATGCTGGCCGCCGGCGCGGTCGAAGTGGGCAGCGAGATCCGGGTGGAGCCCTCCGGCAGGCGCTCGACGATCGAGCGCATCGTCACCAACGACGGTGACCTCAGCGTTGCCTATCCCGGCCAGTCGATAACGCTCACGCTTCGCGACGAACTCGATATTTCCCGCGGCGACATGCTGGTGGCGGCGAACAGCGATATCGAACCCAGTTCGGTGTTTACCGCCGACGTGGTGTGGATGCACGAGACCCCGCTGGCACCGGGACAGGATTACGAGTTCAAGGCCGGTACCCGAACCGTTTCCGGCCGCGTGACGCGAATCGTCTATCAGATCGACGTCAATACCCTGTCGCGCAGCGCCTCCGACAGGGTGCCTCTCAATGGCATCGCCCGATGCCAGATCGAAGTGACGCAGCCGCTGGTGCTGGACAGCTACCAGCGCTCCCCGGAGACGGGCAGTTTCATCTTCATCGACAGGCTGAGCAACCTGACCGTGGGGGCCGGCATGGTCGTCGACGCCCTGAACATCGGCCACGTGGTCTGGCACGACATGGCCGTCGACAAGCGGAGACGCGCCGAACGCAACCGCCAGAAGCCCAGCATCATCTGGTTCACGGGGCTGTCCGGCGCCGGCAAGTCCACCGTGGCGGATGCCCTTGAGAGACAGCTCTTCGGCATGGGCTACAACACCTACGTGCTGGATGGGGACAACGTTCGCCACGGACTGTGCCGCGATCTCGGCTTCAGCGACCGCGACCGTCAGGAAAACATTCGCCGGGTCGGCGAAGTGGCGAAGCTGATGGTCGATTTGGGCGTGATCACCCTGGTCTCGTTCATCTCGCCGTTCCGTGAGGATCGTCGCGTCGTCCGCGCCATGGTCGAGGCCGACGAGTTCATCGAGGTCTTCGTCAACACACCGCTTGCGGTCTGTGAAAGACGCGATCCCAAGGGCCTCTACCGCAAGGCCCGTAGCGGCGAGATCGGTCAGTTTACCGGCATCACTTCTCCTTACGAGGCTCCGGAATCACCGGAAGTCGAGATCGACACGTCGATCCATGACCTCGAGGAGACGGTGGGCCAGCTCATCGCCGCCCTGCGGCGTCACCGGATCATCTGACAACAGTTCGCATCGATTCGTCGAACGGCGCCCGCGTTGGCGGGCAGGCGGCGAAAGGCAGCAAGGCTCCCGGCGATAACGCGCGGGAAACGGAGGGAAGGGTGGGCACGATGAAAAACGAAATCAGAAAACGCAGAAGGGCCGATGGTGCGTCCCGGTGGCTGGCGCTGGCGCTGGTAGTTGCCGCCATGTCGGGGTGCGCAACCTCATCCCAGCAACGCTTCGGCGATGGGGCGGTGATGCCCATGAACGACGCCACGCCAGTCAATGGCCCGTTGGCAACGTTTCTCGATAGCGCGGCCACGGGCAGCGTGGCGAATCTGGCGACCACGCCCTGGGGGCCGAACGTCTCCATTCATGCCCGTGAGCGCTACTTCTCGGCCAGCGGCCGGCGGTGTATTCGCCTCGACGTGACCCGCAACGTGGCGCCGGCCGGTGTTCCGGTGGCCCAGGTGAGCTGCCTGGTGCCGGGGAAAGGCTGGTACGCCCAGCGCCTGGTGACGGAAATCATTCGCTAGATGGTGTTCGGGAAACTTCCGAAAGCCATCTCGGCGGCGCCGTCGAAACCCGTCGTTCCTCATGCCGGAACGACCTGATCGCCACCGAATCGACAAGTGCCCTCAAGGCATTTCGCCGGTGCTCTCATGAGCGAACGCCGGCACTCGATGGCCTGAAAAACACGTGAGGGAAGGGAACCATCATGAAGCGGTTATCAGTGACTTTCCGGGCCATGTGCCTGGTGGCGGTAGCGTGCCTCAACGCTAACTTTGCCCACGGCCAGGACATCGGGCTGAGCAGCGGTGGCCTGCTGGGCAGTGACCAGCCGGCACAGGCGATGACCTCGCAGTCCGATGAGACGAATTCGATCGAGACATCGCCGCGGGCGGATTGGGACAGCGGCACCTACGGGCCGGTCGACCCCCGGGCCCAGGCCATGGTCGACCCCGACACGTTGCCACCGTTCGGCGAGAACCTGTTCTCCGGCGGCTTCCGGGGCATGATGGCCGACGGTCTCAACCCGGACTACCTGATCAAGCCGGGTGACCAGATCACGATCCGGGTCTGGGGCGGGGTCGAGATCGACCGGGTACTGGCGGTGGACGCCCAGGGCAATATCTTCCTGCCGCGGATCGGTCCGCTGCAGGTCCAGGGGATCTCCAACGCCCAGCTCAACGCCCGGGTACGCGGCGCGATCCAGTCCGTCTATCCCGAGAACGTCAGCGTCTACACCAATCTCCAGGGCGTGCAGCCGGTGGGCGTCTTCGTCACCGGTTACGTCATGAATCCCGGGCGCTACTCCGGGACGCCGAACGACTCGGTGCTCTACTTCCTCGATCAGGCGGGTGGCATCGATCAGGCGCTGGGGAGTTATCGCCAGGTCGTGATCAAGCGCGGCAACCAGGTCATCAATGTCGTCGATCTCTACAACTTCCTGATCAACGGCGATATCGCACGGCCGCAGTTCCGGGATGGCGACACCATCGTGGTCGAGGAGCGCGGACCCGCCATCAGCGTCGTCGGCGACGTCCAGAAGAACTACCGCTACGAGCTGGTCGGCGAGGCGCTGACCGGGCAGGACGTGATCAACCTGGCCCGCCTCAAGTCGGGCGTGTCCCATGTGCTGTTGCGCGGCAGCCGCCCGTCGGGGCCGATCTCGCGCTACCTGCCGCTGGCGGAGTTTCGTGGCGCCGAGGTCCGCCGTGGCGATGAGGTGCTGTTCAGCGCCGACCAGCGCGACGAGACCATCGTGGTCCAGGTCGAGGGCAGCTATTACGGCCCATCGCGCTATGCGCTGCCGCGGGATGCCCGGCTGGGCGAGTTCCTGAACGCGATCAGCGTGCCCCAGGAGATGACCAGCTATCAGGACGTCTCCATTCGCCGGATCAGCGTGGCCGAGCAGCAGGCGTCGTCGTTGAAGGACAGCCTGCGCCGGCTCGAGACGACCTACCTCGGCTATCCCGCTCGCACCGCCAAGGAGGGCGAGATCCAGGTTCGCCAGGCGGAGTTGATCGAACGGTTCGTGAAGAAAGCCTCGCAGGTCAAGCCGACCGGCCGGCTGGTCGTCGCCAGGGACGGCAACGTCGCCGATATCCGGCTGCAGGATGGCGATATCGTGACGATCCCCGAGAACACCGACTCCATCCTGCTGAGCGGCGAAATCATCATTCCCCAGGCGATGGTCTACACGCCGGGCATGAGCGCGCTGGACTACATCCGTCAGGCCGGCGGCTTCACGCCCAGGGCCGACGAGGACCAGGTGCTGGTGGTGCATCGCAACGGGGCGGTGCTCCAGGCGGGGCAGACGCGCATGCGTGCCGGCGACGAGATCATCGTGCTGCCTGCCGCACCCACCAGCAACATCGAACTGGCTTCCGCGATCACCCAGATTCTGTTCCAGGTCGCCGTGGCGACTCGCGTGGCGCTCGACCTGTGAACGTATCCGATCGTCGGCTCGTTGACCTGATCCACTCGTCGCGCGCGCATTCTCGAGGGTAATCCGCCATGGCTATGGAAGTTTCACGATCGGATTCATCGCAACCGAACTTCGCAGCACCGTCCGGAGGAGGAGCCCGCTCCTCGTGGAGAGTGGCCAGGAGCGTCTGGTTTGCCCTGTTCATGCGCGAGACGATCTCGCGCACCATGGCCGACCGCATGGGCTGGTTCTGGATGATCTTCGAACCCCTGGCGATCATCGGCGTGATGGTCTCCGTGCGGGGGCTGTTCATGTCCGGCCGCCACATCGCCGGCGCCGACTACGTCGCCTGGATGGTGGTCGGGCTGATGGGCTTCATGCTGTTCCGCGAGAACATGATGCGCTCGATCGGCGCGATCGAGGCCAACCGTGGCCTGTTCGCCTACCGCCAGGTCAAGCCGGTCGATCCCGTGCTGGTGCGCTGCTTTCTCGAGGGCATGCTCAAGTCGCTGATCTTCATCCTGTTCATCACCATAGGCAGCCTGCTCAAGTTCGAGCTGATGCCGGACTATCCGTTCGGCGCGATGATGGACTGGCTGTCGCTGTGGGCGCTGGGTTGGGGCATGGGGCTGACGCTGTCGGTGCTTGGCGATCTGGTGCCCGAGATCGGCAAGGTGACGCGCATCCTCAATCTGCCGCTGCTGTTGCTCTCCGGCGTTATCTTCCCGGTCCTCTACGTGCCGCATCAGTACCGGGAATACCTGCTGATGAACCCGATCGTGCATGGCCTGGAGAGCATGCGGATGAACTTCTTCAGCGGCTACCACACGATCGATGGCATCGACATGACCTACCTGTGGTTCTGGGCGCTGGCGCTGATATCGCTGGGGCTGATCCTGCACACGCGTTTTCGCGACCAACTGAAAGCGCATTAGGAGGAGGGCCCCCATGATCGAGATTCGCAATCTCTACAAGCGCTATCACAACCATCATGACAGCCCCTGGGTGCTCAAGGACATCAACCTGACGATCCCCAGCGGGGTCAGCGTCGGCCTGCTGGGGCGCAATGGCGCCGGGAAGTCCACCTTGCTGAGGCTGATCGGTGGCATGGACTCCCCCGACCGCGGCGATATCGTCCGCAACAGCCGGGTCTCCTGGCCGATCGGCCTGGCGGGAGGCTTCCAGGGCTCGATGACCGGTCGTCAGAACGTCAAGTTCGTGGCCCGGATCCATGGCGCCGAGGAGGAGATCGAGCGCGTGGTTCGGGAGGTCGAGGCCTTCGCCGAGATCGGCAACGCCTTCGACGAGCCGGTCAAGACCTACTCGTCGGGGATGCGTTCGCGGCTGGCGTTCGGGCTTTCGCTGGCGTTCGACTTCGACGTCTACCTCTCGGACGAGGCGACCGCCGTCGGCGATCGCGCGTTCAAGGCCAAGGCCAAGGAAGCGTTCAAGGCGCGTGTCGGCAAGGCCAGCCTGATCATGGTCTCCCATGGTGAGGGTGTCCTGCGGGAGTTCTGCGAGGCCGGCATCGTGCTGGAGAAGGGCCGGGCGCAGTGGTTCGACGATATCGAGGAGGCCATCGGCGTCTATCACCAGGCAACCGACGGCAAGAAGGTCGAGCCGCCCAAGGTGCCGACCTCGCTCTCCGAGGCGAAGCAGCAGTTGATGCAGGCGAATCTCGAGTTCGAACAGGCTCGCCTCGACTACCAGATAGCCAGTGATGACCCCGCCCGGAACGATCCCGACGACGCGCTGCGCTGGCGCGTGGAGGAGTCCCGCGAGCGGATGCACGAGGCGCGCCGTTACGTTCAGCAGTTCCAGTCGCAGGCGAAAGCCAAGCCTCGCAAACGAACGACAAAGACTACGAAAAAGACAGGTCGGCCATGAACAACTCATCGTCTCTCAACAAGAAGTCACGCTTGCGCAAGTCGCTCCACTGGATCGTGTGCCTGATCGCGATCGTGGTGGTGTCGCTCTACTGGGCGCTGTGGGCCAGTGACCGCTATGTCTCCCACTCCAACGTGGTGCTCGAGAGCCCGCAGCTCGCGGCGCCGACCCTGAGCGTCAGCTCACTGCTCAGCGGCGGCGCCACCAGCAATCTCGCGGACATGCTGCTGCTGCGCGACTACATGCGGTCCGTGGACATGCTGAAGCTGCTCATCGAGGAGGCGGATTTCCGCAACCACTACGCCAACTCCGGTGCCGATTTCTTCAGCGCCCTGGGCGACGAGAACGCACCGCTGGAGGAGCTGCACGACTACTACCTCTCCCGGGTATCGGTGGAGCTGGACGACTATGCCGGCGTGCTGCGGGTCGATGTCGAGGCCTTTACTCCCGAAGAAGCCAACAAGATCAATCGGCTGCTGCTGGAGGAGGGGGAGCGGCACATGAACCTGATGGGCCAGCGCCTGGCCGAGGAGCAGGTGCGCTTCCTCGAACAGCAGGTCGCGTTGCTGGAAGACAAGTTCCAGCAGACGCGGGATGCGCTGCTCGACTACCAGAACGCCAACGGGTTGGTCTCGCCGACGGGTACGGTGGAGAGCCTCAGTTCGGTGGTGTCGAGCCTGGAGGGTCAACTCGCCATCGCCAAGGCGCGCAAGAGTGCGCTGGCCAGCTACCAGAGCGTTCGCTCGCCGGAGATCGTGCGCATCAACAGCGAGATCAAGGCGCTGACCGATCAGATCGCGCAGGAGCAGGCTCGCCTGGCCAGGCAGTCCGGCAACGCGCTCAACAGCATCTCCTCGGAGTACCAGACCCTGATGCTGCGGGCGCAGTTCGCCCAGGACAGCTATTCCGGGGCGCTGGGGGCGCTCGAGAACACCCGGATCGAGGCGGCGCGCAAGCTGAAGCAGGTCTCCGTTCTCCAGACGCCGACAATGCCGGAATACCCCGAACAGCCCGAGCGGCTCTACAACTCGGTGGTATTCGCGGTCATCGCGCTGTTCATCACCCTGATCCTCAACATGCTGATCCTGATCGTGAAGGATCACCGCGACTGACCGGACCGGCATGGCCGGGGCCGGCTGTCGCCGCGACCCGGACCATGCCGTCCGAAGCAAACAACGACCAACCATGGATCGCACGATCGATCCACCCAGCGCTGTCTGAACCCCGCTCGGCGAGACACGAGCGTATGCAGGCAGGGCGTAACAGGCTCGACGGGGGAATCACCATGAGCAAGACATTTCTGGTAACAGGTGGCGCCGGATTCATCGGCTCGGCGGTGGTGCGAGAACTGATAGAGCACACGCCGCATCGCGTCATCAACGTCGACAAACTGACCTATGCCGGCAATCCGGAGTCGCTGGCACGGGTGGACAGCGACGAACGCTACGAGTTTCGCCTCGCCGACATCTGTGACGGCGCGGCCATGGCCAGGATCTTCAACGAATACCAGCCGGACGTGATCATGCATCTGGCGGCGGAGAGCCACGTGGATCGCTCCATCGACGGACCGGCCGACTTCATCGAGACCAATATCGTGGGGACGTACGTGCTGCTGGAGGCAGCCCGCGGCTACTTCAAAGGGCTGCAGGAGAGCGACCCGGCCAGGGCCGCGGCTTTCCGCTTTCACCACATCTCCACCGACGAGGTGTATGGCGATCTTCATGGCGTGGACGACCTGTTCATGGAAACCACGCCCTACGCGCCGAGCTCGCCCTATTCGGCCAGCAAGGCCAGTTCCGATCACCTGGTCCGCGCCTGGCACCGGACCTTCGGCCTGCCGACCGTGGTCACCAACTGCTCCAACAACTACGGCCCGTTCCACTTTCCGGAGAAGCTGATCCCGCTGACGATTCTCAACGCGCTGGCGGGACAGCCGCTGCCGGTCTACGGCGATGGCAAGCAGATTCGGGACTGGCTGTTCGTCGAGGATCATGCGCGAGCGCTGGTTCAGGTCGCCAGCGAAGGGGAGATCGGCGAGACCTACAATATCGGTGGCCACAACGAGAAGCAGAATCTCCAGGTCGTCGAGACGATCTGTGAACTGCTCGAGGAGCTTGCGCCGAACAAGCCCGAGGGCGTCGTTCGCTATCGCGATCTGATCACCTTCGTGGTCGACCGGCCGGGCCATGACCAGCGCTACGCCATCGACGCTTCCAAGATCCAGCGAGAACTGGGCTGGACCCCCCGCGAGACCTTCGATAGCGGCATGCGAAAGACCGTGCAGTGGTTCCTCGAGAACGACACCTGGTGGCGCCGGGTCCAGAACGGCAGCTATCAGGGCGAGCGACTGGGAGTGACCGCATGAGTACGCTGATTCTCGGCGGAAACGGCCAGGTCGGGTTCGAGTTGCAGCGCGCGTTGTCGCCGCTTGGCGAGTGCGCCGCCCCGGCACGTCCTTCCCTCGACCTGCTGGATGCCGATGCGGTCGCCCGCCTGCTCGACCAGACCCGACCCAAGCTGATCGCCAACGCGGCGGCGTGGACCGCGGTGGACGCGGCGGAGACGGCACGCGGGGAAGCCTTCCGGCTCAATGCCGAACTGCCGGCTCAACTGGCCGATTACTGCGCCACGCACTCGGCAAGGCTCGTTCACTACTCCTCGGACTACGTCTATCCCGGTGGCGGCGACGCCGCCTGGCAAGAGTCCAGCGAGACAGGCCCGCTCTCGGCCTACGGCGAGAGCAAGCTTGCCGGTGACGACGCGGTACTGGCCAGCGGGGCGGACGCCTTGATCTTCCGGACCAGCTGGGTCTACAGCGCACGCGGCAACAATTTCATGAAGACCATGCTGCGCCTGGCCAAGGAGCGCGACGCCCTGAGTGTCGTCGGCGACCAGATCGGCGCGCCGACGCCAGCCCGGCTGATTGCCGACGTGACCCTGCTGGCCGTGAGGCAGCAGGGCGAAGGGCGCATGGACCCCGGGATCTATCACCTCGCGCCGCGTGGCGAGACCAGCTGGCACGGTTTCGCCCAGGGGATATTCCGGCATGCGGCCGCGCTCGGACAGCCCCTGCGGCTGGGACCGGAGGAAGTGGCGTCGATTCCCACCGCCAGCTACCCCACGCCCGCCCGTCGTCCGCTCAATTCACGACTGTCGCTGGAGAAAATCGAGCATGCGCTCGGCGTCACGCTGCCGGATTGGGAATCCCAGTTACGGCTGACGCTGGCGGAGTGGCTCGAGGCTGCATAGCAGGATGCAAGGCGCGAAGGCGTCCTCCCGTAGAAGCGAGTCCCGAGAGAGGCCGCTTTTATACCGTTATCTTGAATGTCTGACTCGATCTTGGGATCGAAAAGGAGTTTCACCATGGCACGTAAAGGCATCATTCTGGCCGGCGGTTCCGGCACCCGGCTGCATCCGATCACCCAGGGCATCTCCAAGCAACTGCTGCCGGTGTACGACAAGCCGATGATCTACTACCCGATCTCGGTGCTGATGCTGGCCGGGATTCGCGAGATCCTGATCATCTCGACGCCGTCCGATCTGCCGCAGTATCAGTATCTGCTGGGCGATGGCGCGCAGTTCGGCCTGCGCTTCGAGTATGCCGAGCAACCGTCACCGGATGGACTGGCCCAGGCGTTTTTGATCGGCGAGTCGTTCATCGGTGACGATTCGGTCTGCCTGGTGCTGGGGGACAACGTCTTCCATGGCCAACACTTCTCCGAGCAGCTGATGCGAGCGTCGGACGTGCAGAAGGGGGCAACGGTGTTCGGCTACCTGGTCAAGGATCCGGAGCGGTTCGGCGTGGTGGAATTCGACGCCTCCGGCAAGGCGCTGTCGATCGAGGAGAAGCCGATCAAGCCCAAGTCGCCCTATGCGGTTACCGGGCTCTACTTCTACGACAACGACGTGGTGGAGATCGCCCACCAGGTCAAGCCCTCCGAACGCGGCGAGCTGGAGATCACCAGTATCAACAACGCGTATCTGGAACGCGGCGACCTGCACGTGGAGCGTCTGGGACGCGGTTTCGCATGGCTGGATACCGGCACCCACGACAGCCTGCTGGAAGCCGGCCAGTACGTGCAGACGATCGAGCATCGCCAGGGACTCAAGGTCGCCTGCCTGGAGGAGATCGCCTGGAACCAGGGCTGGATCGACGACGCGACGCTGGCCGAACGCGGCAGCGCATTGAAAAAGACCGGCTATGGCCAGTATCTGCTGAAGCGACTCGAGGACGCCCAGCGTGGCGTGGCCGTCGGCGAGGCTGCCGTGGCCGGCCTCCGCGGCAACCGCTGACTCCCCGAAGACAACCATCGCAGCCCGAGAGACGGACGACATGAACTACGAAAAGCTCGCCATTCCCGATGTCGTGTTGATGACGCCGAAGGTCTTCGGCGACGAGCGGGGATTCTTCCTCGAGACCTTCCGACACAGTGAATTCGTCGAACACTGCGGCGACTACCGGTTCGTGCAGGACAACCACAGCAAGTCCGGTCAGGGGATCCTGCGCGGCCTCCACTATCAGTTGCAACAGCCCCAGGGAAAGCTCGTCCGGGTCACGCGGGGCGAGGTGTACGACGTGGCGGTCGATCTGCGCCGCAGCTCGCCCACCTTCGGCCGCTGGGTCGGCGCGCTGCTGAGCGAGGAGAATCGGCGGATGCTATGGGTTCCGCCGGGGTTCGCGCACGGCTTCTACGTCACCAGCGAGGTGGCCGAGTTCCAGTACAAGTGCACGGACTACTACGCGCCGGGCGACGAGTACAGCCTGCACTGGAACGATCCGCAACTGGCCATCGAATGGCCGCTGGTGAATGGAAGGCCGGTGACATCGGAGAAGGACGAAGCGGGTAGTGCGCTGGCCGACGCGGCCGTCTTCGCCTAGGACACGTCTGAAAGTACTGGGCCTGTCCAGTCGGTGTTAAGAAATTGGCTCACTGAACCTCGTTCAGACCGTCCGCCGGGCGGTTCGAAGCGCGAGCGGAGCGAGTCACAGGCTCACTGACACCTCGTGAACCGGTGAGCCAGCCCGGTCCGGTTTGACTCACCGCACCCTTGTCGGTCGCACTTCATGCGGCGGCGCTGCCCAGATCGTCGATCCTGACGATTTGTCGCCAACTTCTGCCTTGGCCACGCACCCCGGGCTGGCCTTCGCCGGTCGACTTTTCAGACAACGCCTGGCGCCTCTCAACCCGGCGGGTTGCCGGATGGGGGGCCGAGGCCATTTGGACTCAACCGAGCTGCCCGTGGGGGGCGGCTTCGATCATTCTTGGGGATTGCCCGTATGAAAATCACCGTTTTTGGCACCGGCTACGTTGGCCTGGTGACCGGCGCCTGTCTGGCGGATGTGGGCCACGACGTGGTCTGTGTCGACATCGATCAGAGCCGAATCGAACGCCTGGTCCAGGGGGAGATCCCCATCTACGAACCAGGCCTGGAGTCGATGGTCCTTCGCAACGTCGAGGGCCAGCGCCTACGGTTCACCACGGACGCGTGCATGGCGGTCGAGCACGGGGTGCTGCAGTTCATCGCCGTCGGCACCCCGCCCGACGAGGACGGTAGTGCCGATCTCCAGTACGTGCTGGCGGTGGCCTCCACCATTGGTCAGTACATGAACGGCTACAAGGTCGTCATCGACAAGTCGACGGTGCCGGTCGGCACGGCCGACAAGGTTCGCGATCGTATCGCCGGCATTCTCCAGGAACGCGCCGTCGAGCTGGCGTTCGATGTCTGCTCCAACCCCGAGTTTCTCAAGGAGGGATCGGCGCTCGAGGACTTCACGCGCGGTGCGCGCATCGTCGTCGGTACCGACTCCGACCGCGTGAGCGACCTGATGCGGGAGTGCTATGCCCCCTACAACCGCAACCGCGAGAAGCTGATGCTGATGAGCGTGCGCGCGGCCGAGCTGACCAAGTACGCGGCCAACGCGATGCTGGCGACCAAGATCAGCTTCATGAACGAGATGGCCAACCTGGCGGAACGTCTCGGAGCGGATATCGAGGATGTCCGGCGAGGTATCGGCTCCGACCCGCGTATCGGCTACCACTTCATCTACCCGGGCTGCGGCTACGGCGGCTCCTGTTTCCCGAAGGACGTCCAGGCGCTGGCGCGAACCGCCAGCAAGGTCGGCTACGAGGCCGAGTTGCTCAAGGCGGTCGAGGCGGTCAACAAGCGCCAGAAGTCGACGTTGTTCGAGAAGCTCTCCCACGCCCTTGGCGGCGAGCTGCAAGGCAAGACGATCGCGGTGTGGGGGTTGGCGTTCAAGCCCGAGACCGATGACATGCGCGATGCGCCGAGCCGGGAGCTGATGGAGACCTTGTGGGCCCACGGTGCGACGGTACAGGCCTACGATCCCGAAGCGATGAAGGAGTGCCGTCGTCTCTACGGCGAGCGGGACGACCTGGTGCTGGTGGCTGACCGGGTCCAGGCGGTCAAGCGGGCCGACGCGTTGGTGATCTGCACCGAGTGGAAGGAGTTCCGCACGCTGGATGGCGATTGGATTCGGGGCCAGTTGGCCCAGCCGGTAGTCATCGATGGTCGCAATTTGTTCGATCCGGAGACGATGTCGGCGGCCGGGATCGACTATTACGCCGTGGGACGTGGCAAGAACAGTCAATCCCCGGTCACTGCCTGACACCGATCCCCACCGCATTCGGCGGGCCAATGACGCTTGGAGATCGCTGGGCAAGGAAGCCCTCGAGCGATGGCACCAGGTGGATGGCCCCGCTCCCGGCATGACATGAAAATACTCAATATCGATATTCATCAAGGCTAATACCCGATGTGATTAAGCTTTTCATGTTTTCACCGAGGCGGTGGAATCATGGGACGCAGGGTGGTGAATATCGATGAGTAAAATCATCTTCACCGGAAGCTGAGTCGAGATTACCCTGACTAAAGTCTTAACGGTGATTGTCGAAGCAATAGCGAGCGACAGCGTCACGATAATAAAACGATATTGTCATTTATCGGTTGTTTCGTCGTCATATGGCGACAGTGCTGTCATTTAAATAACGGTTTTATAGCGACGGCTTGATTTTAATAGGACGCCGTCTGTAAGTGCGGATTCTTGCCCGATAATCATAAAGAAGTTGCCCGTTTAACCGGTGTGGGACTGGCAAAAGATATGGTCGATCAGATTGTCAATCGATGGACCACATATCGAGACATATCGATGTCATCGACTCCGGCGTTGCCGGATGATCGCGAAGAAGACGATAAATGTCACTCATCGTGACAAATCAAATGTGAGATGAGGCACCATCATGCAAGCCAAGAGCCGAGCATTATATGAATTCGGGGCGACCTTCCTCGGTCCCGCGCTGCACGTCTACGCCGAGTCCATAGAAGCCGAGGCCGATGGCCATCTGCCGGTTTGCCTGGCGCGAGAGGGGTGGTGCTTTCATCGTCTTCTGACCCGGTTGCAGCAGGAATCCTCGATAGCGCTGGCCAACGATCCTATCTATCTTCGGGTTTCCAGGACGTTGCTATTCCGCGCCATGCTGGGATCGGAAACGATCACCCCGATGGCGCTGGGCAACGATTTCTCGGGCAGTGTGCTGGATCTGATGCGCAAGCGGTTCGGTCTCCAGCTACACGAAATATTCGCGGCGTTGCCATTCGAACTGCTTCGGTTCAAATGCGAGCTTCCCAAGGACAAGGACCTGGTCTTCCAGTGGCTTTCCCCTCATCTCAAAGCGTTGAAAAAGGTGGTTTCTCCGACCCGAAAGGCGCTGATCGCCTATCTGCGGAGATCCGGATTGACGGACCCGGAAAAGCGGCCCTTGATGCTGGATCTGGGATATTCGGGGACCATCCAGAAAATTCTGACCCACATTCTCGAGCGAGACACCACCGGCCTCTATTTCATTGCCACCAAGCCGGGCGATGCGGAAGTCAGCCGACATCATGCGCTGTTGAAAGGCGTTTTCCATGAGGGCGTGGGGTGGCGAAACGGCTGCACCATGCTCGATCGCTCGCTGTTATTCGAGTGTCTGCTGACGGCACCGCATGGCCAGATGGTCGATATCCGTCAGAAAAGCAATGGGGAGTTCGAGTATTTCTACGGTAGGCAGGCTGCGACACAGCGTCATTTCCAGGACCTCAAGACGGTGTTCGATGGGGCGATCGATCACGTCGTGATGTGTCGGCGCCATGGTGTGAATTACACGAAGTTGGACGTTCAGACACTTTACGAAGTTTTCGCGACCCGACCCAACTGTATTCCGCACGACGTCTGGCACCTGTTCAGTGTCGACGATGATATTACCGGCAATGGCATCGTCAATCCGATGCAAATGTTCGCAATATAAATGAGAGGCGGGGGACACATGAAACCGACGGGCAAGATGATATCGCTGCTACCTTGGCTATTTCAGACCCAGTTCGCGAGTCAGGCGCGCAAGCGGCGTCTGGCGGCGGAAGAAGTGGTGGGGATGGACGATAATATCGTCGTACCCGAGGTCGGCGTCGAGGATCAGCCGCGCAAGGAACCGGTTCTCGACGACAAGAACCTGGTGACCGTGACGGAGACCTTCGTCGTCACCGAAGGCGACGCGGTCAACGACGATCTCCCCCCCGTCGACGAAGAGGCCCCGACGACAGCGGCGGATTCCGACTNNCGGAATCCGCCGAGCCCGAGGTCGCCGATCTCCCGCTGGGCAATACCGCCAACAAGGGCGGCGGTCATGCCGCAATGATGAGTCAGGCGTTCATGGACGGGCTGAATACGGGCCTGTTCGATCCCAAGTGGTATCAGGCCACCTACGGCCTGCGCTTCGCGACCCAGCGGGAGGCGTTCGACGACTACGTCCGCAAGTCGCGCTTTGCGCCGGTGAACCCGTCGCCGAAATTCGACAGCGAAACCTACCACCGGATGTACATCGACGTCTTCCATGCTCAGCAGAGCCCGCTGCAACACTACCTGTTGCACGGGAGGGGCGAGGGGCGGCAGCACGTGCCCGCGACGGTGCGGTGGTATCCCAGAGAGATCGTCGCGCCCCGCAAGACGCTGACGCCGGCCGCCGGCAAACTGAAGGTCGCGCTCTGCCTGCATGTCTTCTACGTCGACTTCCTGGACCGCTTCGCCAAGGCCATCGAGCGGTTCCCGGTGACCGTGGACGTCTACCTGACGCTGGCGGATGCCAGTTTCGAGACGCGGGCCCGGCAACTCTTCGGCGAGCATGCGCGGGTGAACAAGCTGGAGACGCGAATCGTCCCCAACCGCGGCCGGAACTTCGGCCCGGTGCTGGTGGAGTATGGCCAGGCCCTGCAGGAGTACGACCTCTTCTGCCATCTGCATTCGAAGAAGTCGCTCTACTCCGGCAAGGAGCAGACGCAGTGGGCGGAGTATCTGATCGAGTACCTGCTGCGCGACGTCTCCGTGGTGACCCGGCTGCTGAATGCGTTCGCCGCCGACGATTCGCTGGGGCTCTACTACCCGACCACATTCTGGATGATGCCTTCGTGGGTCAATCACCAGACCATGAACAAGGGCTTCATGCGCGAGTGGCAGGAGAAGCTCGGCCTCGGGCATATCCCCGAGTTCCTGAGCTATCCCGCCGGCGGCATGTTCTGGTCGCGCCCGCAGGCAATGCAGGGCGTTCTGGATCAGGCCTGGACCTACGAGGACTTCCCCGAGGAGCCGTTGCCCAACGACAACTCGATGCTGCATGCCCTCGAGCGCGTACTGGGGCCGTTGGCCGAGCACCACGGCTTTCGCCAGCTGTTCTTCTATCCGCCCACCGGCCAGTTCACCACCGACAATGGCTATATCACCGCGAGTTACCACGGCCGCCTGGAACAGCATATCGCCAGCATCCAGGCGCACGCCTGCATCAGCTTCGATGTCTTCGACACCCTCGTGCGTCGCGAGTACACGGTGCCGGACTACGCCAAGCTCAAGCTCGGCAAGGTGCTGGCCGAGCAGGGCTTCGTCCCGTCGGCGCAGGCCTTCGTCAAGCTGCGTAACGAGGCGGAGTCGACGCTTCGCCAGCGCGCCAACTTCAAGGGCGACGTCCGTATCGAGGCGGTCTACGACGAGCTGGCCGATCAACTGGACGTCTCTCCGGAGGTCGCCCAGGAGTGGATGGAGCTCGAGTACGAACTCGACCTGGAGATGATCCAGCCCAAGGACGAGATGGTCGAGCTGTTCAATCATCTCGCCGCGCAGGGGCACATCCTGTGGGTGATCTCCGACAGCTATTACAACCGCGAGCAGGTCGGGCTGATGCTGCGCAAGGCCGGCGTCGCGGCGGCTTACCGCCTGATGGTCTCCAGCGAGGAGCAGGCGCGCAAGGACAACGGTTCGATGTGGGTCAAGGTGAAACAGGACCTGCTCAACGAGGGCATCGATCGTCACCTGCATATCGGCGACAACGTGGTGGCGGACGCGCAGATGCCGGGCGACCTCGGGCTGACGACCTTCCATATCCTGCACCCCATGGACAAGTGGGCTGCGCTGGGATTCCCGGCGGTGCTGCACTGCGCGGATGGGCTGGACGAGGTGGAAATACTCAAGTGGGGGCGGCTGATCAACGAGGTGGGAAGAAACCCGTTCATCGGGGAGTGACGAGGCCCTCCGCCTCATCGTGGCGATCCGGGGCGCTTGCGACCTCGGTCGACACGACGCTGTCGACATCCGCCAGGCTCGGAAGTCGAGCCAGCTTACCGGCGCCGAGGCGATCCGCTACCGATCGCCAGCGCCATTCCAGCGATGTGCTTAGGGGTCGAGGGGGATGCGTGACGACCGATTTACAGCGCGCGAATATCCGCGCCACGTCGAACATCTGTTTTACCGCCCTGACGATGGTGCGTGGCGAGAGCGATATCGTCTGGTCTTCCTTGTTGCATCACGCGCGGCTGGGATTTCAGCGTCTTGTCGTCATCAGCTATCTGGAGCATGACTTCCTGCGTCAGTGCACCGACAGGCTCAGGACCGACTTCCCCGCGCTGGAAGTCGATCTCGTCGAGTTGGAGAGTCGCGGACATTTCGGCAGGCGCAAGGCGTTTTACGTCAATCGAGCGCTGTCGATGTTCATCGACCCCAAGCTGGACAATTACGTCTACTGCTTCGATGCCGACGAATTTCTGTCGCTGGGTGCCTACGGCTCGATCGGCGAATTCTATGCCGCATTCAGTGCCGGGTTGCAGCGAAGCGACGGGGCGGCAGGCGTGGGGGAGTGCTTCCAGCTGCCCTGGTTGAACCTGATCCCCAAACGCCGCCACTACCAGGAGCGGGACCTGAGCGGCCAGTTTCTCGAGGGCGATTACCTTTGCGTCGATACCCGGCACAACAGCCGGCACAAGGTGCTGTTCCGCAAGCGTCCCGGTACCCGGGTTCACATGGCTTACCACCAGGCCTTCGTGGGCGAGAAGGACGTGCCGGTGATGCCGGACCCCGAAACGCTGGCGTTCGTCGAGAAGAGCGGGGCCTGTGTCTATCACGTGCCGCTGCGGAGCCCGGGCCAGTTTCGCCACCGCCTGGAAGGGCCGCTGCGGCGCGTCATGACACAGGCCGAACAGGGAGCGTCCGCGGCTCACGCGGCGCTGTCCAGCGATGTCGCCGATGAGCTGTTCTCGGCCTGTACCGCCAGCCAGCCACGATTCAACAGTCTTGCCGAAGCCGCTGATGTCTTCGGTGAAGCCATTACCGATAGAAAGATTCGGGCCATCACTCGGTTCATTTACCGCCACCGAGTGGACGTCGGCCCGGTTCTGGGCTCCGCGAAATAGTCGCGGCGCTCGAGTTGACTGGGAATTTACGCCGATGATTTCACGCACTGCCAATCGACCCCGTTACCGGTACGCCATCGTCGCCATCGTCAAGAACGAGCGACCGTATCTTGCCGAGTGGATCGCCTATCACCGCCTGATCGGTTTCGAGCACTTCTATATTGCCGATCACGGCAGTACCGACGACTCCGATCTGCTGCTGGCGAAGTGGCAACGTCAGGGAGTGGTGACCGCACGCCGGTGGGAGCAAGAGGAGCGAGCACAGGTGCTGTGGTATCAGCATGTGCTCGAGCAGCACGGCCATGAGGCCACCTACCTGGCGTTTCTGGACGTCGACGAGTTCCTGGTCCATCCCCATTGCGATCGTCCGTTGGACTGGCTGGAGCCGACCCTGGCGCCCGAGGACGTCGGTGGCGTCGCGATCAACTGGCGGATATTCGGGTCGTCCGGCATGCGCTTTCGGCAGCCCGGTGGCGTGCTGGAGCGGTTCACCATGGCCAGCGAAAGCGAGCGGGTCGTCAATTGCCACGTCAAGTCGATCGTCAAGCCGTCGCGGGTGCTGTCGATGACCGCCCACACCGCGGAGCTGAAACCGGGCAGCCGTTATCTGGGCGCCGACGGACAGGCGGTGACTTTCCTGGACGGCAAGGCGAAGTCCGGGCGCACCGAACGGGTCATCGATACCCCGATGCGGGTCTACCACTACAACATCAAATCCCAGGAGGAGTTCGTCGATACCAAGATGACGCGGGGGCGGGCCAACATGGGGCCGATGCACTCCCGGGATCTGGAGTACTTCCACAAGCATGACATGAACGAGGTGAAGCTGGGGTTCTCGCCGGAGCTGTTGAGCCGGGTCGACGATGCCTGCCGCGAGCTGGCACCGGAGTTGGCCGCGCCCCCCCGGAAACCGTGTTTCTTCGTGCATATTCCCAAGACGGCGGGGACCAGCTTCCGACTCGGGGCCAAGGCCCATCTCGGCGAAGCGCAGGTCTGGCACGACTACGGCGAGACTCAGCGCGAGACGGCGCCGATGGTGGTGCGCTGGGCTTACGAACGTCGCGATTTGTGGCGACTCTGGCAGATCGTCTCCGCCCAGGACGTGAAACTGCTTGGCGGGCACGTCAAGTTGGAGAAGTACGCCCATCTGGCCGGCATGCGGCACTGTTTCTCGTTCGTGCGGGACCCCCTGCAGCGGCTGGCGTCGGAGTACCACCACTTCGTCCGTCATCACGGCTATCAGGATTCGTTTTCGGCGTTCTATCGACGCCACGACATGATCAATCGCCAGAGCCGGTTTCTCGAGGCGACTCGCCTCGAGGCGCTGGGGTTCATCGGGTTGACCGAACGCTACGCGGAGTCGCTGGCGATCCTCAACGACCTGTACGGCTGGCAGATACCGGGCATGGCCGAGAATCTGGGCCACGCCAGCGTCGATCACGTCTACGAGATCGATCCCGCCGACGAGAGCGCGCTGCGGACCTTGAACGCCGAGGATTTCCAGCTCTATCGCGACTGCGAGCGCCTGTTCGAGTCCCGCCTGGCGCTTTTCCGTCAGGGCCAGCCGTTCGTGCACGGTGCGATCCAGCAGTGCGTTGCCGACAAGGTGGTGGGTTGGGCCTGGTGGGCCACGGACGATAGTCCGGTCGAGATCGAGGTCTGGATCAACGACCGCAAGGTGGGGCGGACGCTGGCCAATGCGCTGCGGCCCGGCATGCTGCGCTGGGGCGCGCCACGTGGCGCCTACGTCGGTTTCCATCTGCCGATCGAAGCCGTGCACGGCGATATCGTCGACTGCCGCGTGACGCTGACCCAGCAGTCGCTGGGGCGGCATCGCGTGCATCGCACCGCCGCGCTTCAGCCCGTGCTGGAATCGTGAGGGATATCGTGATGCAGACCTCCTCGTCCCCCGTACCGGAAGTGCGATCCTGGATGATCTGGCGCGGCGTGAAGCGCTCCACCCGGTTCGTCTGTCGCCCCCGCTTGAAACCGCTCCACCAGCTGGAGCGGCTGACGCCGAACGGGGCCGACGAGAGCTCCTCCTTCGGCTGGCGGTCGATGGGCAACGACCCGCAGTTCGCCTGGCGACGCCGGATGCCCCTGCCAGGCTGGAACATGCTGGAGGTCGCGATCCGCCATGACCAGCCGAGCGGCTCGGTGCGGATGTACGTCGACACGGGCCAGGGCTTCAACGAGGCGGAAAGCTTCTATCTCGCCTTGAAGCCGGGACGCATCGCCAAGCGGCTCTGCTACATCGGTCCGGGCATTCGGGGAATTCGTTTCGATCCGCTGGAGACGGAGGGGTGTTTCTCCATCGACCACCTGCGACTGGTGTGGCTGACCCCCTGGTTTGCCTGCGACCGTCTTGCCCAGCGGCTGGCCAATCTGCATGGCCAGTGGCTCGAGACGCCCAAGGCCAATGTCCTCTCCCGGCTCAAGCGGCTCGCCAGGGAGCAGAACACGCCCTGGCGCGCGATGGCACTCAGGCAGTACGAGGAGACCTTCGTTCGCCTCTGCCCCCGCAAGAGCTACTCCGAGTGGTTGGCGCAGCAGCCGGTGGCCTCACAGGCGTGGCTCTCGAGCCGGCTGGCGGCGTTCGCCTATCGCCCCACGATCTCGATTCTGCTGCCAACCTACGATCCGACCCCGGAGGCTCTCGACCGCTGTATCGAATCGGTGCTGGCACAGCGCTATACCCAATGGCAGCTATGCATCGCCGACGATGCCTCCACCGATCGTCGCATCGTCGAGCGGCTGCGGCGCTACGCCGAGCAGGACTCCCGTATCGACGTGACGTTCCGTCCGGTCAATGGGCATATCTGCGCGGCGAGCAACAGTGCGCTGGCCCTGGCGCGGGGCGAGTATGTGGCGCTGCTGGACCATGACGATCAGCTGGTACCCGATGCGCTCTTCCGTGTCGTCGATGCGTTGCAGCAGCGGCCCCGCGCGGAGCTGCTGTACAGCGACGAAGACAAGATCGATGACCACGGGGAGCGGTTCGATCCACACTTCAAGCCAGCCTGGAACCCCGACCTGCTGCTCGGGCAGAACTACCTGTCGCACCTCGGGGTGTATCGAACGGAGAGAGTGAAGGCGGTCGGGGGCTTCCGCGAGGGTTACGAGGGGAGCCAGGATCACGACCTGGCCCTGCGCTTCACGGCCGGACTCGATTCGGATCGTATCGTCAGAATCCCGCACGTGCTCTACCACTGGCACGCCGGGCAGGGGTCGACGGCATCGGCCGCCGCGACCAAACGCTATACCGGCGAGGCTGGTCTCCACGCGGTTCAGGACCACCTGTCCCGACAGGTCCGGGGGGCGACTGCCGAACCCGGCCGTTTTCCCAATACCTATCGCGTGCGCTGGCCGCTTCCCGATCCGGCACCGCTGGTGAGCCTGCTCATCCCGACCCGGGATCGAGTGGAGATACTGCGGCCCTGCGTCGAAGCGCTGCTCGAGCGGACACGGTATCCCCGGCTCGAGGTGCTGATTCTCGACAATGGCTCGACCTGCCCGGAAACCTTGAACTTTCTGGGCGAGCTCGCCGAGCATCCCCGGGTTCGGGTGCTGCATTGGCCGCACCCCTTCAACTATTCGGCCATCAACAACTTCGGCGCCCGCCATGCGCGTGGGGAGCTGCTGGGGCTGATCAACAACGATGTCGAGCCGATCAACGAAGACTGGCTGGAGGAGATGGTCAGCCAGGCCTGCCGCGAGGAGATCGGCTGTGTTGGTGCCAAGCTCTACTATCCCAACGGCACGGTCCAGCACGCCGGCGTCGTGCTGGGTGTCGGCGGTGTCGCGGGGCATGCCCACAAGTTCTTCTCGCGCCACGAGCCCGGCTATTTCAGTCGACTCCATCTCGCCCAGAACTTTTCCGCCGTCACCGCAGCGTGCCTGGTGGTGCGCAAGTCGCTGTTCGAGGCCGTCGGCGGCCTGGACGAGGCCAACCTGGCGGTCGCGTTCAATGACGTGGATTTCTGCCTCAAGGTCGGCGAGGCGGGGTATCGCAATCTGTTTACACCGTTCGCCGAACTCTACCACCACGAATCGGTTTCCCGCGGGGCCGACGACACCCAGGCCAAACGGCTACGGGCGTCCCGGGAAGCGGAGTACATGCGTCGTCGCTGGCGCCACCGCCTGTTCGACGACCCGGCCTACCACCCCAACCTGACACTGACTTACGAAGACTTCTCGCTGCGATGAGTGCGCGAGGGGAACGCCAATCCAGCCTACGAGGGGACTGATCATGAGCTATCCGCGCTGGGTGGTTTTGAGTGATGGAACCTGCCCGACTGAAGATATCTACTTCCTGAAATCGGTGGCGCCGTGGCTGCAATCACGTGGCATCGAGGTCAAGCGCATCGACACCAGCTACTGGCGGTTGCCGGTCATGTGCATGCCCTGGCTGGTAGGCGAGTTGCGTAACGCTCACATTCTCGTCTGCCGCTCGCTCAACGCCGCCTGGATCTCGTGGCTGGAGGACAACCGTCATCGGCTGGCGACCATCCGCTATCTGATCGATGACGATATCTCGGCCGCTGCCCTCGACCCGCAGCTGCCCGAGACCTACCGGCGGCGGATGGCCCATGTCTCCTCGCACCTGCAGCCGCGTCTGCTGGCGATCGCCGACGAGGTGATCGCGTGCTGCGAGCCTTTGGCGAGACACTTCAGTCGCCGCCACGATTCCGTCTCGCTGCTGGCGCCTTCGCTGATCTCGCCGATGCCGACCCATGACCATTTTTCCATGTTGGCGCCACGGGTCGGATTTCACGGCTCCCGGGCGCATCTGGCCGATCTCGAGAACATCACGCCAGCGCTGGTCGACATTCACGAGCGCAACGCGGCGTTGACCTTCGAGATCATGCTGGGGGGGTACTCTCCGGTCTCGCTGCGCGGGCTGCAGCGCGTTCGCACGCCGAAGCCGCTGGGGTGGCGGGCATTCCAGCGCTATCGCGACCGCCAGCGCATGCACATCAGCCTCACGCCGATGCGTGACACCCCGTTCAACGCCGGCAAGACGTACATCAAGTTTCTGGACAACGCCGCCATGGGCAGCGTGGGGCTCTACAGCGCGCGCTCGCCGTACCGGGAAATCGTCTCCGACGGCGAGGACGGGCTGCTGGTGGAGGACACTCCCGAGGCCTGGCGCTCGGCGATGCAGCAGTTGATCGATGATCCGGCAACTGCCCGACTGATGGCACAAAACGCCGCTCGCAAGGCGCTCGATATCGGCAACCCGGAAAAGGCCCGGGCCTTCTGGTGGGTAAGGCGCTGAGCGGCAACCGTATTCCCAGTTCGTGTCGTCGTCATGGCGGCAAGCATTCTCAACAATGACAGGAAATCCCACCATGAAACTCGAGTTCACCGCTATCACAATGGTCAGGGGAGAGGAGGACGTCGTCTTCGCTTCGTTCCTGCACCACCTGCGACTGGGATTCGACCGGCTCGTCGTGCTGAGTCATATCGAGCACGACTTCCTTCGGGAGTGCGTTGCCGAATTGCGGGATCGCTATCCGGAGAAGGAGATCGCATTCGTCGAGATCGAGGACGAGCAGGGCTTTTCTAAGCGCAAGGCCGATTACATCAATGGGGCACTGGAGCTCTACCTGAAGAAGGATTGCTACAATATCGTCTACGGCTTCGATGCCGATGAGTTCCTGACCTTCAAGAAGGGGCTCACGATCAAGGATTTCTACGCCGCCTTCGCCCAACGCTTCCCGGGGGAGGAGAACCTCAAGCGTTTCTACTTCCGGTTGCCCTGGATCAACGTGATCTGCAAGGAGAGCATCGAGTACCAGCAGGACCTCGAGGGCCAGCTACTGGAAGCGGAGTACTGGTCGCTGGGCGAGCAGGCCTCCGACACCAAGGCGCTGTTCATCTACCGCCAGTCCCACCGGCTGCACATGGGCTACCACTGGCTCATGGCCAAGCAGGATGGCGCCGTCCTGGAACCCGAGGCGGAGATCATGGATTTTGCCCGGGAGTGGGAAGCGTGCATCTACCATCTGCCGTTACGCAGCGTCGAGCAGTTCTTCGCCCGGATCGGCAATTACGTCTCCAGCGCCGCCAAGCAGGAAAAGCACAACCGCTTGAGTCAGTTCTTCATCGACAACCCGCACATCAACCGCCAGCACTTCTTCGAGATGTGCATCGCGCCGGAGCCGAGCTACCCCAGCTACGAGGCGCTCAAGCAGGAGATGGGGCCGGCAATCGAGGAGATGGTGTTGATGGCGTTCACCAAGCTGATGGTGAAACCCCGGATCGACATAGGCCGGGCACTGTCGCCGGCGAGCCACTGAGGACGCGGATCGAGACGAGAGACGCGGGCGTACAAGCAGTGAATGCTAGCGGCCGGGTGGCGATCACCTGGCCGCTTGCCGTATGGCATCACGGGTTGGCTCAAGAAGGCGTGTGACGCCGACGTGGGCTACGTCCTACGTCCGGGCGATCGCCTGGCGGTGCGTCCTACGGGAGCCTGGGGTTGGGCCGGAAGGCATGGACACGAGGGGTCAGGAGGCGACCGGCAGGCGAGAGTCCCAGAGCAGGCGTTCGATGGGCGAGACGTTGGCCGTCAAGTGCGAGACGGCGTTGACGACGGCGAGATCGATGCCTGGCTGGCTGTAGAAGTCGCCGTTGATCTGGGTGGCATGAATGACCGTGCGGGCGAAGCTCCGGAATAGCCGGCGATCCGGGCCGATCGGATGGCACCAGAAATCGTCCAGCGAGCTGGGAGCGGTGAGACCGGGCATGCGGTAGATGGCGTTGCCCAGCGCCAGGGTCGGGCATTCGCCCTCCAACGACATCAAGCCCTCGTTGCCATTGATCGTGACCAGGCCCGAGGCATGCTCGATCAGGGCTGGCAGATCCCCCGGAGGCATCAGCACCAACCGCTCGCCAAGTCCGGTCTTCGCCGTCAGGTCCCGCAGGTGCCGCGTATAGGCTGCGTCGACGTGGCACGCGGGGTCGACGATGGCCAGGCGGGTGTGGCCCGGGGCGAACCGGGAAAAGGATTCGACCACCTGGGTCAAGGCCGCCCGCCGGTCGGTGTAGGGTGAATGGAGCCGGATTCGGGGATCGGCAGCGGGCTGGGTGGGGAACAGGTAGTAGGGCTTCCCGCTGGAGATCAGCGCGTGCTGCAGGCGGTCGGCGCGACGTCGCTGCAGAGCGACGAGTCCTGCGATCGCCGAGCGGTAGCGGATTCCCGCCGGGAACCCGGCCTGACCGTGGCCATGTCGAAACAGAAGCGGCGTGGCGAGATCCGCCATGCGGTAGCCCAGTTCCCGGACGGCGGCCGTGGCGAAGGCCGCTTCGAACGGCCTCGGGGGCAGCTGGCGGGGAAGGGTCGGGCCGATCATGTGATACCACTCGGGATCTCGGGGCAGCAGCGAGTGGCCATCGATGCCTTCACGCTCCAGGGTGATCCAGTGGGGCTGGAAGTAGCCCGGCGCCAGGATGTGACTGCGGATGCCGCGCCGGCGTGCGGCGCGGACGACTTCCCGGTGGGCCGTTCGACTGTCGTCGAAGGCCACCTGGTCGGTGATGCCGTGGCGCTGCCAGAGATCGGTGACGAATGCCGCCAGCATTGGCCAAGGATCCCGAAAGGTCTCGACGTGAGAACCTTGCCAGGCTGCCTGGTCGCCGAGCGTGAAATTGACCTTGACGACCTTGTGCCCGTCGTCGGTTAACCGCTCTCCGAGCTGGCTGAAGAACGGGGAGCGGGGGCCTTGCAGGAATAGAAAAGCTCGCCTTGCGGGGAACATCGTCTCGACCCCTCTCTGCAGGTAGGCATCGTCGGCGAGGAGCGCCGCGACGCAAGCGGGCCACCGGTGGTCTTTCCCGGGAGGCGTGATCGACGGAGACCATCGCCAGGCTTGGCCAGCCGACGGGGCCGGCGAGGCGGAGGATGGCACTCCAGTCGCGCTACCGGGCATGGGTAGGCTCGAGCTGACTGTAACGCGGCACGGCCGGCCTGCCATGACGCGTTTTGGTGAATCTGACGGTGGTTTAAATCGTCTTGGGGGGATGAGGCTCGTCAGTCTCGCTGCCCTGGGGCGGCGAGGCATCCAGCGAGGGCAGGGTGGTGAGCAGTTCGTCGATGGTGGCGTTGTGGAAGAAGCGGGCCAGCTGTTCGCCTCGGGCCGGGCCAATGCCGGGGAATGCCTGCCAGGCGGTGGCGGAACGCGCCCGCAGGACCGGCAGTGGTGCCGCGAGCGCGGCCTGACGCGCGGCCTTGGGCACCGGCGGCATGCCCAGGGCCACCAGCCAGTGCCACCGGCCCCTGGCTTCCGCGGCCTGGAAGGCCTCGATCCACTGCCGGGCCCTTGCCTCTCCGACCCCGGGCAGCGACTGCAGTCGAGCGATATCCAGCGACCGCCAGGAGAGCAGGCCGTCGATCAGTCCGGCGTCCACCAGGGCGCTCCAGGTGGCGGGTCCGACACCGGCCATGTCCAATCCCTGCTTGCCGCCGAGCCAGTCCAGGCGCGCGAGGAACTGTTCGCGGCAGCCCACCGATGGCGCGAGACAGGAGAGGGCGTCGTAGCGTGTCTCGTCCGGCAGCGTCAAGTCGGCGCGAGGCGTGGCGGGAATAACGACTCGCTCGATTCGGGGAATGGTGGCGCCGGCGAGGGCGACCTCCACCTCGTCGCCGGGACGAACGTCCAGCGCTTCCCAGTGGGACAGCGATCCCAGGCTTACCGAGCCGATCTCGCGGTCGTCGAGCAGCACCGGCTCCAGCCGGGCGACCGGCGTCAGGCGCCCGGTGCGGCCCACCGAGACGTCGATCGCCTCGACCACGGCGAGCGTCCTCGCCGCCGGGTATTTCCAGGCGATGGACCAACGGGGCGGCTCCGCCCGCCAGGCAGGGCCGGGCGGTCGCTCGGGGCGCTTGATGACGACGCCATCGGAAGCGAAGGGCAGCGCGGCGTGGTACCAGTGGTCACGCCAGTGCGCCACCTGCGAGAGCCGGCTGACCGGTCGGGTATAGCTGGCCGTGTCGGGAAAGCCGAGCTGCGCCAGCCGCTGGAGGCGCTCTCCACCGGCTCGGGGGCCATCCGGCCAGGCCCAGGCAAAGAAGCCGATCTCCCGGGCCTCCGACGCGGTCAACTCGCGCCGGTTCAGTAGCCCCGCGACACGGGAACGCGCCGAAGCGCCGCCATCCCGAGCTTGCACGTGATCGGTCAGACGCAGGTAGAGTTCGCCCTGCAGCGTCACCGGGTCCTCGGTCGCCAGCGCCGCCGGGATGCTTTCGATTCGCCGGACCGCAGCGGTCCAGTCCTGTCCCTTGTCTCCATCGCCCCGGCTGATGGCGCGCTGGAGGCGGCCCTTTCGATAGACCAGGGTCACGGCGACGCCGTCGATCTTGGGCTGGATCCAGAGGGGGCGATCCGGTTGTCGGGAGAGCCACTCGCCGACGGACCGGCGGTCGGGGAGCTTGTCGAGCCCGGTCTGGGCGAAAGGATGCTCGAGTTCGTCCCGAGCCGAGTCGGGCGTGGACTGGGACGGTGCCGGGGCATCGGGTTCCAGGCAGCGACGCCATCGTCGCCAGCGCCGCTTGGCCTCGTCGTAGACACCGTCATCGACCAGGCGCTCGCCACGCTGGTAGTAGGCCTCGTCCCACGCCTGAAGTTGGCGGGTCAGTGCGCCGTAGCTCTGCTGCCGTGATGCCGGGTCCGTGCCTGGCGGGCACGCTGCGCCGGCGTCGGCCCCCTGGGAATGGGAGGCTCCGGCCACGCACAGCCAGGCCAGGATCACGCACCGGATTGCTCTCGCCTTCATGTCGTCGCTCCCGGCTCTTTGAATCCTTCAACGACCATGCGGCGACTTTCTTGACCCGCGAGAGGGTAGGAACAACCGTCGGGGCGAGACTCGACGAAACAGCCCCGCGACACGAACCGACTTCAGCGAGTGGGTTCCTGTCGCGGGGCTGCGTCGTACGGGGCACAAGGTTGGGCGTGCCGGCCCCGGATCGGGCCGGCAACTGGCATTCAACTCTTGGCGTTCAGCTTCACGTAGTCCAGCAGGATCTGGGACGTTTCCTGCAGTTCGGCGCGGTCGATGGGCTTGGCGTCGTCCGAATCGGGAATCCCCTCTTCACCGCTACCCTCTTCCTCGCTGTCCTTGGCGTCGGCGCCGTCCTGCTCCGAGCCATCGCTCTGGCCCCTGGCATCGGTCCAGTCGTCGAGCGGCTCCAGGCCCAGCGAGCGCCGCCGCTGGTTCTCCAGCGCCAGTTGCTCGGTTTCCTGAGCATCCATTTCGCGCTGGCGCTGTTCCTTGTTGAGGCTGATGCTGGTCTGCTGCTCGCGTAGTCGCTTGCTCAGCTGGGCCTGCTTTTCCAGATAGACGAAATCGGGGTCATTGGCGATACGCTGCTCGTGACGGTCCTGCAGCGCCTCGAGATAGCGCCACGGCTCGCCATAGAGACGGTATTGCACCGGTCGCACCCGATCCCAGGGCAGGGCGTTGTCGAGGGCGCTTTCGCCGATCTGATCCGGGTCGATCAGGCTCGGGTAGATGATGTCCGGTTCGACGCCGCGGTGCTGGGTGCTCTCGCCCGAGATGCGATAGAACTTGGCCCGGGTCAGCTTGAGCTGACCATGACTGAGGTCGGTGAGCGTCTGCACCGTGCCCTTGCCAAAGGTCCGGCTGCCGATCACCAGGCCACGACCGTAATCCTGGATCGCGCCGGCGAAGATCTCGGAGGCCGAGGCGGAGAGTCGGTTGACCAGCACGGCGAGGGGGCCGTCATAGGCGACGCCGGCATCGGTATCGCCATAGAGGTTGATTCGCCCACGGGCGTCGCGTACCTGGACGGTCGGGCCGCGATCGATGAACAGCCCGATCATCGAGTTGGCCTCCTGCAGGGCGCCACCGCCGTCGTTGCGCAGGTCGAGAACGATGCCTTCGACCTGTTGGGCCTTGAGCTTGTCGATCTCCTTGGCCACGTCGCGGGTGGTGCTGCGGTAGTCGGACTCGCCGGCCTGCCAGGCATCGAAGTCGACGTAGAAGGCCGGCACGGTGATGATCCCGATCTTGTGGGTCTTGCCGTCGCGCTGGATCTCCTCGACCCGGCTGTGGGCGGCCTGATCCTCGAGCTTGACCGTGTCCCGGGTGATCCTGACGGTGTGGGTCCGGGTCACGTCGACGGCCTTGGCGGGAATGATCTCCAGCCTTACCGTCGAGCCTTTCGGCCCGCGAATCAGGTCGACCACTTCATCGAGGCGCATGCCGACGACGTTGACCATGTCGCCGTCCTCGTTCTGACCCACCGCGACGATACGATCCGCCGGCTGCAGGACGCCGGCCTTGTCCGCCGGGCCGCCGGGTACCAGGCTCGACACCTTGACGTACTCGCCATCGCTCTGCAACAGCGCGCCGATCCCCTCCAGCGAGAGCCGCATCTGGATATCGAAGGACTCGCTCTGCTGGGGCGAGAAGTACTCGGTATGCGGATCCACCGTGCCGGTCACCGCCGACATCAGCAACACCAGCACGTCCTCGGCATTGGTCTGGCGTACCCGGTTGAGCTGGTTGGCATAGCGATCGTGGAGTGTCTTCTGGATCTCTTGCGGCGTCTGGTCGCTCAGCGACAGCGTCAGCGCCGCATTCTCCAGCCGCTTGCTCCAGAGATCGTCCAGCGCGCTTTCACTGCCTGCCCAGGGATAGTCCTTGCGATCCAGCGCCAGCCGCTCGTCACTGGTGTAGTCGTAGTCGATGCCACGGTCGACCTTGTCCACCAGCCACTGGAGTCGTGCTTCCACACGATCCTGATAGCGTGAATAGAATGCATAGACGCGATCCAGGTCGCCCGACTTGACGGCGTCATCCAGGGATGTGTCCAGGTCGTTGAAATTATCGACATCCCGCTGCAGGAAGTAGGCGCGCTGGTCGTCCAGCACGTCGAGCAGACGCTGGAAGGCGCGTTTCGACCACTCGTCGTCGAGGTCGACGCCCGAGTAGGAGCCGTACTGCAGAGACTCGGCGACTTCGCTCGCCGCCTGGCGCTGATCGTCGGTTGGGGTGGGACCGGCCAGCGCCGTGACGCTCCATGCCAGCAGTAGCAAACACATGGCCGCGTGCCGAGCGGCGACAGTCAGGGTCATCAATGAAGCACTCCCGGTTTCCTGTACACTCTCTATTCCCTAGAAGACCACCGGATCCATGAATCTTTTTCAGGTCCGGGATCTATTGTAGCAGTCAGTCCGCATGACTACAGACCGACATCCGAGGAAACCCATGTCAGACCACGCCGCCGACAAGGCTCTCGAAGACCGCTTGATCGATTTTCTCCAGCGTTCTCCCTCACCCTGGCACGCCACCGCGAATCTCGTGACCAGGCTGGAGGCGGCAGGATATCGGCCGCTCAAGGAAACTGACAGCTGGAAATTGTCAGCCGGCGAAAAATATTACGTGACGCGCAACGATAGTGCCTTGATCGCGTTTCAGCTACCGGCGTCGTCTCTCGAGACCCTGCGTATGGTGGGTGCCCACACCGATAGTCCGGCCTTGCGTCTGAAACCGCAACCGGCGATCGTCAACAAGGGGTGGTTGCAACTGGGTGTCCAGGTCTACGGCGGCGCGTTGCTGGCGCCCTGGTTCGACCGTGACCTGGGGCTTGCCGGGCGGGTGCATGTTCGTCGTGCCGACGGGAAGCTCCAGGCGGTGCTGCTCAACGTGAGAGAGCCGATCGCGATCATACCCAGCCTGGCGATTCACATGGATCGCGAAGCCAACAACGGCCGGCCCCTCAATGCGCAGACGCAGATGGCACCGCTGCTGATGCAGGGCGGCGACGCGCCCGACCTCGATCGCCTGCTGAAACGGTGGATCGAGCGCGAACACGGCCTCGAGGTGGCGGACATCGTCGATTTCGAGCTGGGGTTCTATGACGTTCAGCCGCCCTCACGGGTCGGCGTCGGCGGCGAGATGCTTGCCAGCGCGAGACTGGACAACCTGCTCTCCTGCTTCATCGGCATCGAGGCGCTGTTGGCTTCCGATGGCCGACAGGGCGCGCTGTTCGTCGCCAACGACCATGAAGAGGTCGGCAGTGCCAGCGCCTGCGGAGCCCAGGGACCCTTCCTGGCCGACGTGCTGCGCCGACTCAACGCGGCGCTGGGCGAGGCGGGCGACGAGGGCTTCGTCAGGCTGATCCAGCGTTCGCTGATGATCTCCTGCGACAACGCCCATGCCGTGCATCCCAACTTCGCCGACAAGCACGATGCCAACCACGGCCCGGCGCTCAACGCCGGCCCGGTGATCAAGGTCAATGCCAGCCAGCGCTACGCGACCAACAGCACGACGGCAGCGCTGTTCCATGACATGTGCCGGGAAGCGGACGTGCCCGTGCAGCAGTTCGTGACCCGTGCCGACATGGGGTGCGGCAGCACCATCGGCCCGATCACCGCCACCGAGCTAGGTGTGCCGACCATCGACGTGGGGGTGCCGCAGTTCGGCATGCATTCGATCCGCGAGACGGCCGGTACCCGCGACCCGGCGTATCTGATCCGCGCGCTGACGGTATTCTTCAATCGCGATTCGCTCTCGATCGAGTGATATCCGGATAGGGCGGCTCATGTCAGCGTGGCGCGCTTCAGGGGAGCGTGGTCGAGGTGACCGTCGGCACGAGGCCGCGCCTGACCATCGGGAGGAGGGAGAGCATGGCGCTGAATCTGCGGCAGATCGAGGTTTTCCGGGCAATCATGACCACCGGCAGCATCAGTGGCGCGTCACGCGTCCTGATGATTTCCCAGCCGGCCGTGAGCCGGATGCTCTCCCACACCGAGCAGCGCATCGGCTTTCCGCTGTTCGAGCGTATCAAGGGGCGGCTCTACCCGTCGCCGGAAGCGCGTCGGCTGTTCCGCGACGTGGAGAACGTCTACCGAGACGTCCAGCGGGTCAACAATACGCTGCATGACCTGACCCAGCGGCGCCACGGGGTGGTGCGTATCGCCGCCAGTTCGAGTCTCGGTCATCAGATCGTGCCTTGGGCGATCACCAGCTTCCGGGAAGAGCATGATGTCCGGGTCAGTCTGGATTGCCAGCGGCATACCCAGCTGCGCGACCAACTGCTCGACCGTCAGGCCGATCTGGGCATCTCGCTGTTTCCGGTGAATCATCCCAACCTGGAGGCCAACCCGCTGCACCGCGCAGGCATGGTCTGCGTCTGTCCGATCGACCATCCGCTGGCGGCGCGCGACACGGTCTCGCTGCCCGAACTCCGCCAATACGACCTGATCGGTTACGGCGCGGAAACTCCTTTCGGCCAGCATATCCGTGCCGCTTTCGAGGCGGCCGGCGAGCCATGGCGGCCGGCCACCGAGGTCGACTCTCCGCACTACGCCTGCGCCATGGCGGACGCCGGTGCCGGTATCGCCCTGATCGATGAGTTTACCTGGCACGGCTGGCGCAGCCGGCACCTGACGGCCGTTCCCCTGCCGGTCGAGCAGCGCCTGGTGGTGAGTCTGGCCTATCCGCGGACCGAACCGCTGTCGCAACTGGCTCGTCTCTTCATCACCCACCTCGAAGCGGCGTTCGTCCGTTTCAGCGCCGCTGTCGAAGGCCCGGCTTCCCGGACTTAATCAAAAGTTATGGGCTGGCGATGAATCGGTATACGACATCATCGCCCGGAATCCAGACACTGAGCCGACCAACAAGACATCAGCAGGTGGATCGGCAATGCGTGAATGGGTAATCGGCGCGGCTCAGATGGGAGCCATTCAGAAGCGCGACACGCGTGAAGCGGTAGTGGCGAGAATGATCGCGCTGCTGGATCGGGCCGCGGCCAGCGGGTGCGATCTGGTGGTCTTTCCGGAACTGGCCCTCACGACATTCTTCCCGCGCTGGTACATGGAGGATCAGGCCGAGGTCGATACCTGGTTCGAGCGCGAGATGCCGAACGCCGCCACGCAGCCGCTGTTCGACCGCGCTCGAGAGCACCGCATCGCCATCTCGTTCGGCTATGCCGAGCTGACGCCGGAAGGGCGCCATTTCAATACTTCCATCGTGACCGACCGTGAGGGCGAGATCGTCGGCAAGTATCGCAAGGTACATTTGCCGGGGCATGTCGAGTACGACACCGGGCGGGATTTCCAGCATCTCGAGAAGCGCTATTTCGAACCCGGTGACCTGGGCTTCGACACCTTCGACAACGAAGGCACGCTGATGGGCATGTGCATCTGCAACGATCGCCGCTGGCCGGAAACCTGGCGCGTCATGGGATTGCAGGGGGTCGAGCTGGTGATGCTGGGCTACAACACGCCGTCGGTGAACTCCCAGAACCGGGGCGAGGGGCTGGAGCAGCGCCTCTATCACTCCGAGCTCTCCGTCACGGCGGGGGCCTATCAGAACGCGACCTGGGCGGTGGCCGTGGCCAAGGCGGGGGTCGAGGATGGGTTTCCGCTGATGGGTGGCTCGATCATCGTCGACCCCGACGGATTCGTCGTCGCCCGGGCGCAGACCGAGGAAGACGAGCTGATCACGGCGACCTGCGACATGGAACGCTGCCAGTTCGGCAAGACAACCATCTTCGATTTCGCGCGTCATCGTCGCATCGAACACTATGGGCGCATTACCTCGCAGACAGGTGTCGAGCGCCAGCAATAGTCGCCGCGGAGAAGGTCGCTATGTCGAGCATGACAGTCACGCTGATCGCCGAGGTGTGGAGATGACGACAGGTTATGACACCCTGCTGCGCAACGGCACCGTCGTCGACCCCGCCAACGGGGTGCACGAGATCCGGGACATTGCCCTGCGCGATGGAAAGATCGTCGAGGTGGCGCCGACCATCGCCGGCGGGGCAAGACGCGAGCACGATCTGACGGGATTGCTGGTCATGCCGGGTATCGTCGACATGCACGTGCATCTCTCGCCCTTTCTGGGTGGAGGCTGCGGCCATCGCATGCTGGCACTGGCGGGCGTGACCACGGCGCTGGATATGGCCGGGCCCATTGAGGGTGTCGTCGATCTGGCGGCGCGTCACGGTTGCGGGCTGAGCATCGCCTGCGTCAACTATCTGCGTCCGGGACATACCATCGCCTCCGCCGACCCCGGCCGGGGCGATATCGATGAGGCTCTGAATCACGCCCTGCGCCAGGGCGCAATCGGGCTGAAGCTGTTGGGTGGGCACTATCCGTTGACCGCCGACGCGACGGCGCAGGCCATCGCAGCGGCTGCGGGGCAGGGGGCTTACGCGGCCTTTCATGCCGGCACGCAATCGGCCGGCTCCAATATCGAGGGCATGCGGGAGGCGTGCGAACTGAGCGCCGGACATCCGCTTCACCTGGCGCATATCAACAGTTACTGCCGCGGTCAGATCCATGATGCCGTCGCCGAGGGCGAAGAGGCGTTGCGGCTGCTGGCGGCCCATCCGCATATCCGTTCGGAATCCTATCTTGCGCCGTTCAATGGTGTCAGCGGCGAGTGTATCGACGGCGTTCCCGGCAGCCGGCTGGCCGCCTTCGGACTCGAACGTGGTGGATATCCGGCCACCACCGAGGGGATGGCCGAGGCGATTCTGGCCGGCTGGGCGCTGGTCAATCTGGAGCGCGACGGCGTCATCGAACTGGTGGGCGGGTCAGCGGGGCTGGCCGCCTGGCGAGCCTGCGAGTCGCTCATCGGTATCAGTTTTCGGGCCAACCCTCCCGAGCCGCGCCTGCGGCTGGTGACGGCCACGCGGCCCGATGGCCGCTTCGCGGTGGATGCCCTCGCCACCGACGGCGGTGGCATCCCGCGCAACGACATCGTGGCACGCGGCCTCGCGCTGGTGCATCTCGATGCCTTGAGCCTGGATGGCTTCGTGCGCAAGGCGAGTCTACATCCGGCACGAATCCTCGGACTGCGCGACAAGGGGCATCTGGGGGTGGGTGCCGATGCGGATATCAGCGTGCTCGACCTCGAACGCCGTCGTCCGGTGTTGACCTATGCCCACGGGCAACGACTGCTCGACGGCGAGGAGGTGGTCGGCCGCGGTGGCCGCCTGATCACGACGCCCATGGGCGAGGCGGCGGTGCGTGCCGCCGGCCTGGACGCGTTGATCGTTCAGCCGGGAACGATGCTGCAAACCCCTCAATGACAAGACGCTGGCCGTATCTCGCCATCAGGAGAGCAACATGACATTCGATGTGATCATTCGTCGTGCCCAGGTCGTCGACGGAACGGGACGCGAGCCCTTCGTTGCCGATGTCGGCGTCAAGGGCGAGCGAATCGCGGCGATCGGCGACCTGGATGCGACCCAGGCCGCACAGGTGGTCGAGGCGGCGGGGCGGTATCTCTCCCCGGGCTTCATCGACGTGCATACTCACGACGATAGTTGCGCGATTCGCCAACCGGAGATGCGCCCCAAGATCAGCCAGGGCATCACCACCGTCATCGTCGGCAACTGCGGTATCAGTGCCTCGCCGGTCAAGATCGACGGTGAGGTACCGGACCCGATGAACCTGCTGGGCGAGGCCGACGACTTCTTCGACACCTTCGGGGACTTCGCCTCGGCCGTGGACGCCGCCATGCCCGCCGTCAACGTGGCGGCGCTGATCGGTCATACCACGCTGCGGGCGGGCGTGATGGATCGTTTCGATCGGCCTGCCAGCGAGGTCGAGATCGAGGCCATGCGCGAGACGCTGCGCGCGGCACTGCGGGCGGGGGCGATCGGCCTGAGCACGGGGCTCGCCTACACCAACGCGCGTCAGGCACCGATGCGAGAGGTCAAGGCGCTGGTCGAGGTCGTCGGCGAAGCGGGCGGGATCTACACCACCCACATGCGCAACGAGCGTGAAGCTCTGTTCGAGGCGATGGACGAGGCCTTCGAGACGGCCCGGCATGGGCAGGTACCGCTGGTGATCTCCCACCTGAAGTGCGCCGACATCGACAACTGGGGCAAAAGCGAACACGCGATCGAGAAGCTCGAGCAGGCTGCGCAACGCCAGCCCTGCCATTGCGACTGCTATCCGTACGCTGCCTGTTCCACCACGCTCGATCTGTGGCGGGTGTCGGACCAGTTCGACATCCTGGTCACCTGGTCGAAGCCACATCCCGAACAGGGCCGGCGACTGCTGTCCGCCATCGCCGAGGAGTGGGGCGTGGCTCTGACCGAGGCGGCACGCCGACTGATGCCGGCCGGCGCGATCTACCACAACATGGACGAGCGCGACGTGCGCCGCGTGCTGGCGCATCCGTTGACCATGATCGGCTCCGATGGCCTGCCGAGCGATCCCAACCCGCACCCGCGACTCTGGGGCAGTTTTCCCCGGGTGATCGGCCACTACTGTCGCGACGAGGGGCTCTTCTCGCTGCCCGAAGCGATCCGCAAGATGACGTCGATGTCGGCGGCCCGTTTCGGCCTGACCGATCGCGGCGAGATTCGCGAGGGGGCATTCGCCGACCTGACCCTGTTCGATTTCGACACCATTCGCGATGGCGCCAGTTTCGTCGAGCCGACCACGCCGGCGGTGGGGATCGATTGGGTCATGGTCAACGGCAACGAGGCCTGGGTCGATGGCGACGTGCGCCGGCGTGCCGGTCGGCTTCTCCGGCGCGAGGGACCGTGACGCCGGCAACCCGTTAACACCGGGTTATGGGCTGTCGACGAAAAAGCATGAGACAGCTGCGTGTCGGATCGCTGACACTTTTTTGGCGGGCTTGGCGACGAGCTCGACGACAATGACAACGAAAACGAGGTTACCCCATGTATTTGACTCATCCTGAATCCCGCCGCTGGCGCCAGCTGATTTCGGCCGCCGCCGTCAGCCTGGCCGTGGGTGCGACAGTCGCCATGGCACCCGCTCCCGCTGCCGCGGAAACGCTGACCTACGCCACCAATACCGCACCGAACGGCCTGCGTGGCGCCGCCGAGAAAGGCTTTCTCGATGCGCTCAACGAGGTCTCCGGCGGCGAGATAGAAGTGGTGCCTTATTGGGGCGCGTCGGTCATGCAGGGCGACGAGATTCTTGGTGGCGTCAGCAACGGTGTCGCCGACATGGGCTACATCAACATCAACTACTATCCCAACCGGTTGTTGCTGAACGGGGCTTTCCAGCTCTTCCCCGAAGGGCCAGAAGATTACGCCGACATCATGTCGGTCTATCACGACGTCTATGACCAGGTGCCCCAGTTGCGAGAGGAGTTCTCCCAGCAGGGACAGCACATCATCTACATCTACCCCTATCTGCCCTATGCCGGGGTCTTTCGCGAGCCGGTGACGTCGTTCGACGATTTTCGCGGCAAGCGTGTCCGGGCTTCCAGCCAGTGGATGCTCAACCTGCTGGGGGATCTGGGAGCGACGCCGGTGTCGGTGCCGTGGAGCGACACCTACCAGTCGCTGCAGTCGGGCGCCATCGATGGCGTCTTCACCAATTACGACAGCCTCAACCGGACCGGCATGGACGAGGTCGCGCCGAACATCCTCACCTCGCGCCGACTGTGGCTCGCGGTTCCCATGATCCTGACCATCAACCAGCGCAAGTGGGACGCCATGTCCCCGCAGATGCAGGGCTGGTTCGAACAGGCCGCGGCGCAGGCGGAGAAGACCTTTGGCGAATACTACGACAACGAGTTCGATCGCATCGTCAAGGCGCAGCAGGACGCCGGCTATACGGTGACGGCCGCGTCGGACGAGGATATCGAGAAGTTCGTGTCATTGCCGGCGGTGGCATCCAACCGCGAGACCTGGATTCAGAGTGCCGAGAAGGCCGGCGCCGAAAAGCCCGCGCAGATCATCGAGCGAATGAAGGCGATCATCGACGCCGGCTCGGGTGGCGTGGCCCATGACTGAGCGGGCGCAGCATGAGCCGCGAGCGGGGACGGAGGCTCGACGGTCGCGGAGGCCGCGTCTGTTGACCCTGCTCAATCGCGGCCTGGCCGAACTGTGTGGCTGGCTGTTGATCGTGGTGGTGCTGTTCATGGTCGTCGATCTGGTGGCGCGGGGATTCTCCCGCCCCCTCTACGGCGTCTCCGAGCTGGCCATGTTCACCATGATCGCGATCGTCTATCTCGGGCTCTCCCACGCCGAGGAGCAGGACGCCCACATCCGCGTCGAATGGTTGCCGGAACGGCTGCAGGGTGTGGCCGGACGCTCTCTCAACGGCTTCGTCACCCTGGTGTCGCTGGTCACGATCGTGATCGTCGGCTGGGCGGTGTGGCATAACGCCATCGGTGCGTTCGACAGCCGCCAGGCGATTGCCGGGCCGCGTCCGATCCTCGTCTACCCGATCAAGTTCGTGATGTTCGCCGCGCTCGCCCTGTATGGCCTCCAACTCTTCCGCAGCTTGTCGCGCCAGTTCAGGCGGGCAGCGCACGACGAGTGAGCGATAGCCGGGTCTTGCCGGGCGGGGCGCGACGATTCGGCCGACAGCGCCGGCCGGGTCTCTCGACAGTCTTATTCTGAACACGGGTATGATCATGGATTTC
Organism: Salinicola lusitanus; assembly: GCF_003206045.1. Taxonomy (GTDB): domain Bacteria; phylum Pseudomonadota; class Gammaproteobacteria; order Pseudomonadales; family Halomonadaceae; genus Salinicola; species Salinicola lusitanus. The sequence goes on along the minus strand of NZ_PZJM01000004.1, from coordinate 726,798 downwards.
ACGCTGATAGGTATCGGCGGCATTGCGGTGCTGCTGCTGCTGTTGGTCATGGGTGTGCCGCTGGCCATCAATTTCCTGCTGGTCGGCTTCATCGGTATCGCCACGCTGCTGACGCCGTCCAGCGCATCATCACTGCTGGGCGACACCATGTATACGGCCATCGCCTCACCGACCTTTACCGTCTTGCCGCTATTCGTGCTGATGGGGGCGCTGGCGGCGGCCAGTGGTTTTGCCGAGCAGGCCTACAAGGGGATCCACCGGCTGGCGGCGAGGGTGCCGGGGTCGCTGGCGGTGGCCACGGCGTTCGGTAGCGCGGCCTTTTCCACGGTCTGCGGCTCTTCTCTGGCCACGGCCAGCGTATTCGGTCGTATCGCCTATCCCGAGATGCGACGCTACGGCTACGACAAGCGCTTCGCGCTGGGCAGTATCGCCTGCTCCGGATCGTTGGCGGCGATGATCCCGCCCAGCGGCATGTTCATCCTGTTCTCGATCTTCACCGGCGTGTCGGTCGGCCAGCTGTTCATGGCGGGCATTCTCCCGGGCATTCTGACCGCGGTCGTCTATACGCTCTCGATCGTGTGGCGCGCCAAACGCCATCCGCAGCTGGCGCCGATCGATGCCGAGGAGCGCGAGGTGACGGTGCGTGACCGAGTACGTGGCGTGCGGGACCTGTGGCAGATACTCGCGCTCGGCGGCGTGGTCATCGGCGGCATGTACAGCGGCCTGTTCACGGCGACCGAAGCGGGTGCCATCGGCGCGCTCGGGGCGCTGCTGCTGGGCCTGGCCGGCGGCCCGTTGCGCTCGATGCCGAGGCTGCGCGGGGCGCTGCGCGAATCGGCGGGCATCACCACGACGCTGTTCTTCATCATCATCGCGGCGCTGTTCTTCAGTCGCTTCCTGGGCCTGACACGCATCCCGTTCGAGATATCCAGTTTCATGGTCTCCTGGGACGTGCCCTCATGGATGGTGCTGGGCCTGATCCTGCTCATCTGGTTTCTGATGGGGATGGTGGTGGTGCCGGCCGCCGCCTTCGCGCTGACGCTGCCGATCGTGTTTCCCATCGTTGTGGAGCTGGGCTATCACCCGGTATGGTTCTGCGTTATCGCCATGAAAATGTGCGAGATCGCCGGCGTGACCCCGCCCGTGGGACTCAATGCCTTCGCGCTGGCGGGCGCGGCCGGCAAGGGCGTCAAGATCAACGAAGTGTTTGCCGGGGTCTGGCCATTCGTGCTGTGTGACCTGATCGTGCTGGCACTGCTGTTGGCATTTCCCGCCATTTCCCTGTTCTTGCCGGAAACCATGATGTAATGGCGTCGTCATGATCGCGGTGCCACCACTCGAGACACTGCACCAACCGAGACATTGGATAGAGATAACCCTCATGCTCAAGACCCCTTATCTGCTTTTTCTGGGCGATGTGCCCGACCCGTTGTCCGCCAAGGTGGCGCAGGGCATCCGTGACTGGCGTCCGGAATATGCGTTGGGTCAGTATCGGTTGCCGGGCTGCCAGGCGGACATGAAACTTCCCGACCTGACCATTGCCGAAGCGGTGGCGCAGGGCGCCCAGACGCTGGTGATCGGCGCGGCCAATCGTGGCGGGGTGATCTCCCGCAGCTGGATCGCGGTGCTCGAGGAGGCGCTGGCCGCCGGGATGGATATCGCTTCCGGTCTGCACAATCTGCTGCGTGACGAGCCGGTGCTGGTCGAGGCCGCGCGCGAGCATGGCGGGCGCCTCGTCGACGTGCGCGTGCCCCAGGTCCAGTACCCGATCGGCGACGGCAAGCCGCGTCGGGGCAAGCGTTGCCTGGCGGTGGGAACGGACTGCTCCATCGGCAAGATGTACACGGCGCTGGCGCTGGATATCGCGTTGCGCGAACGCGGCGTGAAGTCGAGCTTCCGCGCCACCGGCCAGACCGGGATCCTGATCACCGGCGAGGGCGTGCCGCTGGATGCCGTCGTCGCCGACTTCATGGCCGGTTCGATCGAGTGGCTGACGCCGGACAACGACGAAGACCACTGGGACATCATCGAAGGGCAGGGCAGCCTGTTTCATCCCTCCTACTCCGGCGTGACGCTGGCGCTGATCCACGGCGGCCAGCCCGATGCGCTGATCCTGTGTCACGAGCCGACCCGCACGCACATGCGCGGCCTGCCCCATTACTCGCTGCCGACGCTCGAACAGCTGCGCGATACCGCGCTGCCGCTGGCCCAGGTGGTGAATCCCGCCTGCCAGGTCGTCGGCGTGTCGGTCAACACCGCCGCCATGCCCGCCGACGAGGCGGATCGCTATCTCGAGGCGCTCGAGTCGCGGCTGGGGCTGCCGTGCGTCGACCCCTATCGCCAGGGCGCCGAGCGACTGGCGGAGGCGGTGGCGGCATGTTGAGGCTGAGCGTCGAGGAGCAGGTCTTCCCCCTCGCCGAGGTGTTCACCATCTCCCGCGGCTCGCGCACCGACGCGCGGGTCGTGGTGGCGACCCTGAGCGACGGCGTTCATGCCGGGCGCGGCGAGTGCGTGCCCTATGCGCACTATGGCGAGTCGGTGGCGAGCGTCATCGCGCAGATCGAATCGCTGCAGGACGAGCTGGCCCACGGGCTGGATCGTGAGGCGCTGCAGGCCCGGCTGCCGGCCGGGGCGGCACGTAACGCGGTGGATTGCGCGTTCTGGGATCTCGAGGCCAAGCGCAGCGGAACGCCGGTCTGGCAACTCGCCGGGCTGTCGGCACCCGTGGCCGAGATCACGGCTTTCACGCTCTCGCTCGATAGCCCGGCGGTGATGCGCGACAAGGCGAGGCGTCACGCCGCGCGCCCCCTGTTGAAGCTGAAGCTGGGCGGGGAGGGCGATATCGAGCGGCTGCGGGCGGTGCGCGAGGGAGCGCCGGATGCGCGGATCATCGTCGACGCCAACGAGGGATGGGATCGCGAGGCCTATCAACGTCTGGCGCCGGCCCTGCTCGAGCTGGGAATCGAGATGGTGGAGCAGCCGCTGCCGGCCGCGGATGACGCGGCACTGGCGGAGATCGAGCGGCCGTTGCCGGTGTGTGCCGACGAGGCCTGTCACGACCGCAGCTCCCTGGCGGCGCTGACGGGGCGCTACGACATGATCAATATCAAGCTCGACAAGACCGGTGGTTTGACCGAAGCTCTGGCGCTCAAGCGCGAGGCGCAGGCCCTGGGATTCGAGGTGATGGTGGGGTGCATGGTGGGGTCGTCGCTGTCGATGGCACCGGCACTGCTGGTGGCCCAGGGGGCGGCCGTGGTCGATCTCGACGGGCCGCTGCTGCTGGCCCGGGATCGCGAGCCTGGCATGCGTTTCGACGCCGCAGGCATCCACCCGGCTTCGCCGCACCTGTGGGGCTGAAGGGGCGCGTCGCGCGAGGATCGAGACAAGAGAATGGATGAGATGACACAGCGCACGGTGTACGTGAATGGCGACTACGTCGCGGAGCGGGACGCCACGGTATCGATCTTCGACCGGGGGTTCCTGCTCGCCGATGGCGTCTACGAGGTCTCTTCGGTGCTGGGCGGCAAGCTGGTCGACTTCCCCGGCCACATGGGGCGCCTGAAACGCTCCGCCGCCGCGCTCGAGATAGCGCTTCCTTGGGATGATGAGGCGCTGCTGGCGATCCACCGCGAGCTGATTCGGCGCAATGCGCTGGACGAGGGGATGGTCTACCTCCAGTTGACCCGAGGCAGCGCCGGCGACCGGGATTTTCACTACCCCGACGCCGATACCCAGCCCACGCTGGTGCTGTTCACCCAGGCCAAGTCGCTGGTCGACGCCCGCAGTGGCCGGGAGGGTATCCGCGTGGCCACGCAGCCGGACTGGCGCTGGGCACGGCGTGATATCAAGACGGTGCAACTGCTCTATCCCGCCATGGCCAAGATGGCGGCGAAGGCGGCCGGGGCCGATGATGCCTGGTTGGTCGAGGACGGCATGGTGACCGAAGGGGCTTCCAACAATGTGTGGATGCTGACGCACGACGCCACCCTGGTGACCCGCGAGCTCTCATCCGCCATTTTGCCGGGCATTACCCGGGCCGCCGTCATGACGCTCGCCGAGACGCTGGCACTGCAGCTCGAGGAGCGGGCGTTCAGCGTCGATGAGGCACAGCAGGCCAGGGAGTGCTTCGTGACGTCGGCCTCCTCGTTCGTGACACCGGTCATCGCGATCGATGGGGTCCCGGTCGGCGATGGTCGCGCCGGCGAGGTGGCCCGGCGCCTGCGAGCGGCGTATATCGAGGAGAGTCGCCGCCGCGCCCTCTAAGCCACCGTCGGCCGGCTCGAGCGAGTCGGCCGACGCCGGACCAGCCGGAAACGACAAGGCCCGCCGATCGCGAGAACGGCGGGCCTTGTCGTGATATCTGGTGGCTACGCCCTGATTCGAACAGGGGACCCCATCATTATGAGTGATGTGCTCTAACCAGCTGAGCTACGTAGCCTCAAGGGGCAAATCGAGTCGCCCGACAACGGTTGCGAATACTACCATAACCCGATGAAACGTCAACGCTTTCCGAAATCCACATTCAGTTCGGGGGCGGCCCCGGCTAGACGTTGAAGCGGAAGTGCATCACGTCGCCGTCCTGGACCACGTAGGCCTTGCCTTCCAGGCGCCACTTGCCGGCTTCCTTGGCGCCGTTCTCGCCGCCGAGGGCGACGAAGTCGTCGTAGCTGACCACTTCGGCGCGAATGAAGCCCTTCTCGAAGTCGGTGTGGATCACGCCCGCCGCCTGGGGTGCGGTGGCGCCGACCTTGACCGTCCACGCCCGAACTTCCTTCACGCCCGCGGTGAAGTAGGTCTGCAGGCCCAGCAGGCCATAGCCGGCGCGAATGACGCGATCGAGTCCGGGCTCTTCCATGCCCATCTCGTCGAGGAACATGGCGCGCTCCTCGTCCTCGAGCTCGGCGATCTCCGCTTCCAGCTTGTTGCAGACCGGCACCACGACGGCGTTCTCGCTGGCGGCGATACGGCGCACCGTATCGAGATGGGGGTTGTTCTCGAAGCCGTCCTCGTTGACGTTGGCGATGTACATGGTCGGCTTGAGCGTCAGGAAACCGAAGCTGCGCAGCTGGCGCTGTTCCTCCTCGTCCAGGCCGAAGCTGCGCAGCGGTTGACCCTCGGCGAGATGGGGCTGGATGCGGTCGAGGATTGCCTTGGTGGCGATCGCCTCCTTGTCGCCGCCCTTGACCACCCGGGTCAGACGCTGGATCGAACGCTCCACCGCGTCGAGATCGGCCAGCGCGAGCTCGAGGTTGATGGTCTCGATATCGGCGGTGGGGTCGACCTGGTTGGCGACGTGGATGACGTTGTCGTCATCGAAGCAGCGCACCACGTGGGCGATGGCGTCGGTCTCGCGGATATTGGCCAGAAACTGGTTGCCCAGGCCCTCGCCCTTGGAGGCGCCCTCGACCAGGCCGGCGATATCGACGAACTCCATGGTGGTCGGCACCACTTTTTCCGGCTTGACGATCTCGGCCAGCTTGTCGAGCCGCGGGTCGGGCATCGGCACGATACCGGTGTTGGGTTCGATGGTGCAGAAGGGGAAGTTCTCGGCGTCGATGCCGGAGCGCGTCAAGGCGTTGAAGAGCGTCGACTTGCCGACGTTGGGTAGGCCGACGATGCCGCAATTGAAACCCATAAAATGTATCCGAGTTGATGTGCAGGAAAAGCTGAAAGAGAGGCTCGCTATTCTACGGGACACTGCAGCAGAAGGAATAGGAAAGAACGGCGCTGCGCACCGGGAAGCAACGCGCCCGAATGCCGAGGCAGTCCTGTTTCGTTCTCTTTCCCGTTGCTCAGCTCTTGAAGCTGTGCAGGCGATTCATCGCCTTGGCCCATTGGCCGTCGAGGGCGTCGGGGAGGGTGTGCACGGTTTCGAGAAGCGCATCGTCGATGGCCTGGCGCTCCGCCTTGCCGGGACGCCCGAGCACGTAGTTGGTGACCAGCTTGGCGCTGCCGGGATGGCCGATGCCGATGCGGAGGCGGTGAAAACCGTTGGTATTGCCCAGCGCGCTGACGATGTCGCGCAGACCGTTGTGCCCGCCGTGTCCGCCACCCGTCTTGTAACGAGCGCAGCCGGGAGCGATATCGAGCTCGTCATGGGCGACGAGAAGCTCGTCCGGGGCGATCTTGAAGAACTGGCACAGCGCGGCCACGGAGGCGCCGCTGCGATTCATGAAAGTGGTGGGGTTGAGCAGGTGCAGGTCGTGCCCGCTCAGACGGATCTTGGCATACAGACCCAGAAACTTGCGCTCGGGACGCAGCGTCTGCGCTGCGTCCCTCGCGAGTTGCTCGACCAGCCAGGCGCCGGCATTGTGGCGAGTGTCTTCGTATTCCGGCCCCGGGTTACCGAGACCAATGATCGCTTTCACTACCATGCCGACTGCCTGTTATCCGGTCTTTGACGCAAGATTATGCGTCGCCTTTCGGCTCGCCATCTTCGTCGACGCCTTCACCGGCGACTTCGTCGTCGCGCGACACGGTCGGGTGCGTCACGCTGACGACGCCGGCATCGTGCTCTTCGCCATGGGTCAGCTCGACCAGGGTCACACCTTCCGGCAGCTTGAGGTCGGAGAGGTGGATGGTCTCGCCGAGGCCCAGGTTGGCGACGTCGACTTCGAGGTACTCCGGCAGCTTGGACGGCAGGCAGCTGATCTGGACGTCGTTGTTGAGCACGTGGATCACGCCACCTTCGTCCTTGACGCCCTTGCAGCTCTCTTCGTTGAGGAAGTGCAGCGGGACGTTCAGGGTCAGCTCGTGGGTCGCATCGACGCGCATGAAGTCGGCATGAGTGATCAGCGCCTTGTACGGGTGACGCTGAAGATCACGGATGACGACCTGCTCGCTCTTGCCGTCGACCTTGATATCGATGACCGAGGAGAAGAACGCCTCGTCTTCGATCGCCTTGTAGAAGGCCGGCTTGTCGATGGTGATCGGCTGCGGGGCGGCTTCGCCACCGTAGATGATGGCGGCGACCTGTTCGTTCTTGCGGCGCAGGCGGCGGCTCGCACCTTTCCCCAGCTCCTTACGAACATTGGCGGTCAGGGTGTAATGGGACATTGATTGTCACCTCTAGTGGTCAAGTAAAGGAATCGGCATCGCCCGCGACCAGACGATGCCGTTCCAGCAGGGACCACCGCCATCATGGCAGTGGCCCACGTATCCACGCGCGCCTCGCTGTTCGCTCCCGTCCCGTTTCCGGTGTCGGGAGGGATCAGTGAAACATCGCGCTGACGGATTCTTCGTTACTGACACGCCGGATGGCTTCGGCAATCAGGCCGGCGACCGTCAATTGACGGATCTTGCCGCTGCGACGTGCAGGTTCGGAGAGCGGTATGGTATCGGCAACGACGAGTTCGTCAAGCACCGAGCCACTAATATTGTCCACCGCGGGTCCGGAAAGGATCGGATGCGTGGCGTACGCGACCACCCGACGGGCGCCGTGAGCCTTCAGCGCCTCGGCGGCCTTGCACAGGGTGCCGGCGGTATCGACCATGTCGTCGACCACCACGCAGGTGCGGTCCTGGATGTCGCCGATGATGTGCATCACCTGGGCCTGGTTGGCCTGCGGGCGGCGCTTGTCGATGATCGCCAGGTCGACGTTGAGCTGCTTGGCGATGGCGCGAGCGCGCACCACGCCGCCCACGTCGGGGGAGACCACTACCAGATCGTCGTAGTTCTGGCGCTCGATGTCGTCGAGCAGGATCGGCGAGCCGTAGACGTTGTCCACCGGCACGTCGAAGAAACCCTGGATCTGGTCGGCGTGGAGGTCCATGGTCATGACCCGGTCGACGCCGGCCTTGACCATCATGTCCGCCACGACCTTGGCCGAGATCGGCACGCGAGCGGAGCGTACGCGGCGATCCTGGCGGGCGTAGCCGAAGTAGGGCACCACCGCGGTGATCCGCGTTGCCGAAGCGCGGCGCAGCGCATCGACCATCAGGATCAGTTCCATCAGGTTGTCGTTGGTCGGCGCGCAGGTCGACTGGAGAATAAAGACGTCTTTACCGCGCACGTTTTCGTTGATCTCGACAGCGATTTCGCCATCGCTGAACTGGCCGACCGTGGCATGGCCGAGCCGGTTATCGAGACTCTCGGCTACCTTGGAGGCGAGTCCGACATTGGCGTTACCGGTAAAAACCATCAATTTAGACACGCGCGGCCACCTTTGGGAGCTGTTGAAGGTCAGTAGGGGACATTCGGTTCAAGCCAGGACGGGGGACAAGACTGCCGGTAGCGTACGAGACGAGAGGTTGCCGAAACACCATGCCAGCCCGCTTGCGATGCGGGGCGGCATCGAAGTCGCGCGTCGAGACGGCAGGGAAAAGAACCGCAACGTCGGTGGGGAAATCGTGTGGGCTGAGCGGCCATCGCGTCCCGGTTTCCGTTTGCAGGCTTGTCGAAATTCAGGAAGTGGCTGGGGTACCAGGATTCGAACCTGGGAATGCTGGTACCAGAAACCAGTGCCTTACCACTTGGCGATACCCCAGCAATCATCGGTCGCGCTCATTATGCGCAAAAGCGCAAACCGTTGGCTAGGTTTGAGGGCAAAACCAGTCGTGAAGTCGTCATTCGTCTGAAAAGACTGGTGAAAACCGCGTAGGTCACCGGTTTCCAGAGCGAAGACGTCACGCTTGGGCGTGACCCAAACCTTCGGCAAGATCCAACGCCTGGTGCAGCGGCGACAGATTGCAACCGCGGGCCTTGAAGGCTTGCCATTCATCCGGGACCTGCTGCAGTACCTGATCGGCCTGCGTTTCGCCGTCCAGCGGACAGAAGACGCAGGCGCCGGTCCCCGTCAGCATCGCGTTGCCGTACTGGCCAAGCCAGTCCAGCGCGCGATCGACCTCGGGATGAAGCGCTCGCACGATGCTCTCGCAGTCGTTGCGCCACACCGCTTCGGGGCCAGCCCCGTCGAGTGCGCGACGCATACTAATGACCGTGCTATCGCGTGTCAAACCGGGGTGGCCGAAAATCGCCGCCGTGGAGATTTCCACGCCAGGATGGAGGATGACGAACCAGGCGGGCTCGAGATCCACGGCACTCAAGCGCTCGCCAACGCCCTCCGCCCAGGCGGTGCGGCCCCGCACGAACACCGGAACATCGGCGCCCAGCTCCAGCCCCAGCGTCGCCAGCCGCTCGAGCCCGAGCCCGAGACCCCAGAGGCGGTCGAGCGCCAGTAGCGTGGTGGCGGCGTTGGAGCTGCCGCCTCCCAGTCCGCCACCCATCGGTAGGCGCTTCTCCAGGGTGATGGCCGCGCCCTGCCGACAGCCGGTCTCGCGCTGAAGCCGGCGGGCGGCGCGAACGATCAGGTTGTCCGCTTCGGCGACGCCGGCGAGTGCCGGCGACAAGACGATATCGGTTCCCCGGGGCTGCGTCTCGAACCGCAGCGTGTCGCCGCGATCCAGGATCTGGAACAGCGTCTGCAGCGAGTGATAGCCATCCTCGCGACGCCCGGTGATCCGCAGCAGCCGATTGAGCTTGGCCGGCGCGGGCAGCGTCAGCGATCTCATGGCGACCCGTCCGCCGCCGGTTCGGGCGCTTGGTCGCTGCCGCTCCCCGGTTGCCACTGGTTGACCACCAGCGTGGCGCGGATGTCATCGTAGGTCATGATCAGCCGGCTCGGCAGCCACAGCGAGTCGGCATAGGTCCAGTCCCGGTAGTGAATGGTCCAGCCATCCTGGCTCAGGGTCCGGGGGAAACCGAGTTCATCATCGCTCTGCTGATGGGGCCGGCCTGGCGCGGGGAGTCCTCGCACCCAGTAGTCCAGCGCCGATATCGGCAGCGACCAACCCAGCTGTTGCTGCATCAGCGCTTCCGGCGACGACGCCTCGAAACGACCATCGCCGGTGGTCAGGGTGACGGCGCCCCGGCGGCCTTCGAGGACGCTGCGTCCGGCACCGAAGGGGCCGCTGATCAGCATGCGGTAGTGATCGGGTGCCTGGGACCAGTCGAGGTTGGCACTGCGGCTCTCTTCGGCGGTACGTAGCCCGACCTTGCCGACCACCTTCCAGGTATCCAGCGCTGCCAGGTCCTGCTGTTGCCGCTGCCAGTCGTCAGGCTGCCGCGGCACGTCCGGGGCCGGGGCCTGTCCGGCGCAGCCGGCCAGCCAGGCCAGCAGAAGCAGCGCTCCCAGTGGCTGCCACCAGCGTCGAGACGGGAGCGACAGGTGGCGTGGCTGAACATTGGCGAAAAGGCTTGGAGACATGGCAGATTCCTGTCGGGTGCGGATGATTCCGGCGTGCATATTCGGGGCGCATACGATAACAGGGGCGCCAGGTGGTCACGAACTGCGAGTTCGTCCGCCTTGCCCCGGGGGACTATGGCTGCGGGGCCAACTGCGGATAGCGGGTCAACAGGTCGTCGATATCCGGATGGACTTCGCTGTCGGCGAGCGCGGACTTCACCAGGGCACGGGCCTCTTGCTGATGGTCGAGCACGACCAGCACTTCGGCGAGATGCGCGGCGACCTCCTGATCGGGTTGGCCGGCGTAGGCGCGGCGCAGATAGCCCAGCGCCTTGCGGGTCTCCCCGCGCTTGAAATATACCCACCCCAGGCTGTCGAGGATCGCCGGGCTCTGCGGCTCGAGGGCGTGAGCCCTTTCGATGAGTTCCTGCGCCTCGTCGTAGCTCTCGGTGGTCGTCGCCAGGGTATAGCCCAGGGCGTTGAGCGCGGCGGCGTTGTCTGGGTACCTGGCGATGAGTTGACGCATCTGGCTCATCATCGTCTCGACGTTGCCGCGTTCGAACTCGCGCATGGCGCGAGTGTAGAGGAGGTCGGCGTCGTCCGGGGCCTGCTCGAGGCTGCTGGCAAGCAGGGCATCTGCCGCCGCTGTCCGATCGACATTGTCGAGAGCCTGCAGGCCGATCTGGGTCAGCGCGACGCGTTGGCCGGGGTGGCGCAGAATCTCGATGCGCAGGAACTGCTGGGCCTCGTCGGCGCGACCGTTGGCGGTGAGCATACGGGTGGCCAGCGCACGCGAATCGAGGAAACCCGGGCCCACGGGTACCTGGCGGTAGTAAAGAAGGGCGTTTTCGATCTCGCCCTGGGTCTCGGCAATGCTGCCCAGCACCAGGTAGGTGGCCGGCGGCGTGTCATCGCGGTCGAGCAGCGGCAGCAGCAACCGACGAGCGGGTTCGATCGCTCCCGCGTCGAGATAGAGCTGAGCGAGGCCGATACGCAGCGACGGGGTTGCGTTGTGCCGTGCCAACAGTTGATCGATCTGACCTTCGGCGGCGGCGATGTCGCCATTGGCAATCTGGGCCTGGGCCAACGCCAGCAGGAACCGGTCGTCATCGGGTGAGAGCTCCTGGCCACGCCTTGCGGTAGCGGCGGCCTGGGCGTAGTCGCCGGCTTCGAGGGCGATCTGGGATCGGGCCAGCCAGAGCTCGGGTAGCTCGGCGTGTTGCCGTGTCAGACGTTTCAGACGCTGCTGGGCCTCGTCCACCCGGCCGTCGGCGGCCTCCAGCCGCGCCGTTGCCATCTGGGCATCGGCATTGTCCGGGAAGGTGGCGGTGAAGTCGCGCAACTGGGCAATCAGCGGCGGCAGTTCCGCTTGGGACTCCACCATCAGGTCGGCCAGATCGAGCAGTTGGGCATCTTCTCCTGCCCGGGCGAGTTCCAGTCTATGCTGCAGGGCCGCCGGCCAGTTGCCGCGGTCTATCGCGATCCCCGACAGCAGCTTTTCCGGGGCCGTATCCTCGGGTGCCAGTTGCTGCCAGCGCTCCGCCGTGGCATTCAGCAGCGCCGTGTCGTCGGTATAGCGCGCGGCCAGGGTGGCACGCTCGGCCAGGGGGGCGGAGCGGTAGCGCTCGGCCGCCGCCAGGTACCCAACCGCAGCACGATGAAAATCGCCGCGTTGGCCAGCCATCTCGGAGAGCAGTACCTGGGAGAGACCTTCGGCATCGAAGCCGCTGGAGACGGGCGGTGCCGTGGCTAACGGGTCATCGACAGGCGGCGACCCGGAACCGCCCGGCAGGCTCTCGCAGCCAGCCAACAGGACCGCGCAGATAGCGGCGGATAACAGACTTTTAGGCATGCGGCCCTCGAGATCGATCAATGGGTCCAGCATAGCGGCTGGCGGGCCGGGGTCAATCGCGGAGACGGCCGCCGCGGGCTTGATTCATTGCCTGCTAAGCGTCTTCCGGTTGTGCTAAAATGGCGCCGCTTCGCTCGACGGGTGACACATAGGCCTGTCCCCTGGGGCTGCGCGTCGAGTCCGCCCAGGCTTCGTTGGGTGACGGGATAAGGAAACGACCCTTATCGGCGTCCCGCGCCTTGCCTGACCGCACTTGGCGCAGCAACGCGGCTCGCGGCCTATAGTGTGAACGGGCCCCAGTTGGGGCCCGCCGTCGGCTGGCTGTCTCGGCGTCTTGGCCACTGGCCGGTCGCGAACATTGGTGGGGCGTCTGACGACCTGACATCCGTCGCGTTCCATCCCGGCACGCCGCATGATGCTTGAGGGCGCGAGGGCCGGGTCCACGCAAGAAAGTGACCGTGATTTCATGACGCTGCTAGCACTGGGTATCAATCATAGGACGGCCGCGGTCGACATGCGCGAGCGTGTCGCCTTCTCGCCGGCACAGCTCGAGTCCGCGCTGGCGCAGCTGCGGGCCCTGCCCGACGTGCGCGAGGCGGCGGTGCTCTCCACCTGCAACCGGACCGAGTTGTACTGCATCACCGTGGCCGAAGGTGAGCGTCAACTGCTGGAGTGGCTGGGGGCATTCCACGGCATGCCGGCCGAGGAGTTGCTGAACTGCGCCTATCACTATCACGAGGGCGAGGCCGCGAAACATCTGATGCGGGTGGCGGCCGGGCTGGACTCGATGGTCCTGGGCGAGCCGCAGATTCTCGGCCAGCTCAAGGATGCCTATCAGATCGCGCGTCAGCATGCGGGACTCGGCAGCGAGCTGGAGCGCCTCTTCCAGCATACCTTCTCCATCGCCAAGCAGGTCCGAAGCGAGACCTCGATCGGCGAAAACCCGGTTTCGGTCGCCTACGCGGCGGTCAGCCTGGCCAGCCGGATCTTCGACGATTTCAGTCGCGCCCGCGCTCTGCTGATCGGCGCCGGGGAGACGGTCGAGCTGGTCGCGCGCCATCTTCGCGAGGCGGGCATCATGGGGCTGACCGTCGCCAATCGTACCCTGGCGCGAGCCCAGGCGCTGGCCGACGACTGCGGTGGACGGGCGATCGAGCTCAGTGCCATCCCCCAGGCGCTGGAGCAGGCGGACATCGTGATCGCTTCCACGGCCAGCGAACTGCCGATCCTCGGCAAGGGCATGGTCGAGCGCGCGCTCAAGGTGCGCCGTCACCGGCCTATCTTCATGGTCGACATCGCGGTGCCGCGGGACATCGAACCCGAGGTGGGCGATCTCGACGATGTCTTCCTCTATAGCGTCGACGATCTGCAGCAGGTGATCGCCGAAAATCGCCGTCATCGCGAGGTCGCCGCGCGTCAGGCCGAGGCACTGATCGACAGTGGCGTCGAGCACTGGCTGCACCAGCGCCGGGTTCGCGGCGCCGGGGACCTGATTCGGCGTTATCGTCAGCACGGCGAGGCGCTGAGGCGCGACTCCGAAGCGGAAGCGCTGGCGCAACTGGCGCGCGGCGAGGATCCCGAGACGGTGATCAAGCGGCTCTCTCACCAGTTGGCCAACAAATTGATGCATGGCCCGACGCTGCGCCTGCGTGAAGCCTCGGGCCAGTCACGTCACGATATCATCCAGGCGGCCGATAACCTGCTCATCGAGGGGCCCGCCAAGACACAGGACTCGGTATGACAATACAGGAGTGGGCATGAAAGCGTCTTTGCGTGAACGACTCGACGCCTTCCAGGACCGCTTCGAGGAGCTGTCCGCGCTGCTTTCCGAGCCCGAGGTGATCGCCGATCAACCGCGTTTCCGGGACTACTCTCGCGAGTACGCCGAACTCGAGCCGCTGGTCGGGGCCTGGCTCGCCTATCGCCGCACCGAAGGCGACATCGAGGCGGCCGATCAGATGCGCCAGGACAGCGATCCGGAGATGCGCGAGATGGCCGAGGAGGAGTGGCGCTCGTCCCGAGCGGAACTCGAGGAGCTGGAGGAGGAGGTCAAGCGCCTGCTGGTGCCCAAAGACCCGGATGACGACAGCAACGTCTTCCTGGAAGTTCGCGCGGGCACCGGTGGCGACGAAGCCGCGCTGTTTGCCGGCGATCTGTTCCGGATGTATTCCCGTTACGCCGAGCGCCGGGGCTGGAAGGTCGAGGTGGTCAGTGCCAGCCATGGCGAGCAGGGCGGCTACAAGGAGATCATCGCGCGGGTCAAGGGCGATAACGTCTACGCGTCGTTGAAGTTCGAGTCCGGTGCGCACCGGGTACAGCGCGTCCCGGCCACGGAATCCCAGGGGCGTATCCACACCTCCGCTTGTACCGTCGCGGTCATGCCCGAGGCGAGCGAGGTCGGTGATGTCGATATCAACACCAACGATCTCCGCGTCGATACGTTCCGCTCCAGCGGCGCCGGCGGCCAGCACGTCAACACCACGGACTCCGCCATCCGTATCACCCATCTGCCGACCGGGCTGGTGGTCGAGTGTCAGGAGGAGCGCAGCCAGCACAAGAACCGGGCCAAGGCGATGTCGCTACTGGCGGCGCGACTCAAGCAGGCCGCGGTGGACTCGCAGCGCCAGCAGCAGGCCGATACCCGACGCTCGCTGGTGGGGTCGGGCGATCGCAGCGAGCGGATCCGAACCTACAACTTTCCCCAGGGGCGGCTCACCGACCACCGGATCAACCTGACGATCTACAAGCTGGGTGAGGTCGTTGCCGGCGATCTCGACGAAGTGATCAGACCGCTGGTCAACGAGTACCAGGCCGATCAACTGGCGGCCCTGCAGGGCGAGTGATGACGATCGACGAGGCCCTGCGCGAGGCGGCGGCGCGACTGGTGGCATCACCCACGGCGCGGCTCGACGCCGAGGTGCTGCTGGCCCATGTCTGCGCCGCCAACCGGACCTGGCTCTATACCTGGGGCGATCGTGAGCTGACGGCGGCGCAGCGGGAGCGCTTCCAGGCGCTGACCGCCCGCCGGGTCGAGGGCGTGCCGGTGGCTTATCTGGTCGGATCGCGGGAGTTCTGGGGACTGAGTCTCGAGACGTCGCCGGCGACGCTGATTCCCAGGCCGGATACCGAGTGTCTCGTCGAGGTGGCGCTCGAGGCGGCATCGACGCCCGCCGGCGAGCTGCTCGATCTGGGCACCGGCACCGGTGCCATCGCGCTCGCCTTTGCCAGTGAACGGCGTGAGTGGCAGGTTACCGGCGTCGATCTCTCGGCCGATGCGGTGACGCTGGCGCGACGCAATGGCCAACGGCTGGCGATAGCCAACGCCCGCTTTCTCCAGAGCGACTGGTTTTCCGCGCTGTCCGGGCATCGCTTCGACCTGATTCTCTCCAACCCCCCTTATATCGCGGAAGACGATCCGCATCTGCTGCTCGATGACGTCCGTTTCGAGCCACGCTCGGCACTGGTGGCGGAGGGGGCGGGGATGTCGGGTCTGGCCTGGCTGGTCGAGCGTGCGCCGGACTATTTGCGCCCGGCGGGGTGGCTATGGGTCGAGCACGGTCATCGCCAGGCGGGGCCGGTGCGACAGGCGCTGCGGGATCGCGGTTTTCGCGGCGTCGCGTCGCGGCGCGACCTGGCAGGCCACGAGCGGGTGAGCGGTGGCCAGTGGGGCTGACTCGAAATGCCGGCATTGGTCGTCAGCGTTGAACGAAGGTGACCGGGCTCGCTGGAGGTTTGTAACGCCTCTGTGATAGTAATAACGCCCCCGTGAGCGGCAACGAGACCGCGACTCGTGACGTGGCGCTTCGCTGCCGACCGCGTATTTCAGGGAACCCTTCATCCATCGGCTTGGAACAATTACACCAATGAAAGCCAAATCTCGAGCTCTCGATCGGATCGATCTCAACATACTGCGTTGCCTGCAGGACAATGCCCGAATTTCCTACGTGGATCTGGCGTCGCAGGTGGGCCTGTCGACCACACCCTGCCTGGAGCGGGTCAAGCGTCTCGAGCGTTCCGGTATCATCCGGGGTTACAAGGCCATTCTCGACCCTCGGGCCCTGCATGCCAACCTGCTGGTATTCGTCGAGATCAGCCTCAACACGCAGTCGCCATCGGTGTTCGACGAGTTTCGCAAGGCGGTCGCCAAGCTGCCGCAGATCCAGGAGTGCCATCTGGTCTCCGGACAGTTCGACTACATTCTCAAATGCCGTATTCCCGAAATGTCTGCCTATCGACAACTGCTGGGCGACGTGGTGTTGACGTTGCCCGGCGTCAAGGAGTCCAAGAGCTACGTGGTCATGGAAGAGGTCAAGGAGGAGTTGGCGTTGCCGATTCCCGACTGCCTGCCGGAAGACGACCGATGATGCGTGGCTAGGGCTGGCCGATAACGGTAGCTTTCGTGCCCAGGAAAGTTCATGAACGACGAAGCACTACTACGCTACAGCCGTCACATCATGCTCGACGAGATCGACATCGTGGGGCAGGAGCGTTTGCTGGCCTCCCGGGTGTTGATTATCGGGGCCGGTGGGTTGGGATCTCCCGCGGCCCTCTACCTGGCGGGGGCCGGTGTGGGTCGTCTGGGCATCGCCGATGACGACATTGTCGAGCTGTCCAATTTGCAGCGTCAGGTTGCCCACACGGAAGGGCGCCTGGGGCAGTCCAAGGCGTGCTCGGCGGCGGAAGCGGCGCGGGGCCTGAACTCGGCATGTGACGTACGAGCTCTGGAGGCGCGTCTCGTCGGCGAGGCGTTGACGGCGGAAGTCGCCCAGGCCGATGTCGTGCTGGACTGCACCGACCGGTTCTCCAGTCGCTTCGACATCAATCGGGCCTGCGTCGAGAGCGGGACGCCGCTGGTGAGCGGCGCGGCCATTCGCTTTTCCGGCCAGTTGGCTGTCTTTGATCCTCGGCAGCGCCAATCGCCCTGCTACGCCTGCCTCTACGGTGAGCAAGGCGACGATGAGGCGCTCACCTGTGCCGAGAGCGGGGTGATTTCACCACTGGTCGGCTTGATCGGCAGCTTCCAGGCGCTGGAGGCGATGAAATTGATCACGGGTGCGGGGCGGACTCATCAGGGGCTGTCCACATTCAACGCGCTGGAAGGCGAGTGGCGTCATTTCGCGCTGCCCAGAGATCCCGCCTGTCCGGTGTGCGGCAACCGCTAGACAGACCTGGCATTGCGAGGGAGCGGCGATGACTCAAGGCGACCTGCCGGCGATAGGCCGCGGCGCGATGAGTCGGTCTTTGTGAGCAACGCGAATCTTGATGAGCGTGCCGCACATTCTACCGGGCGCGGATAGGGTCGGGACGCCTGCACGGCAACACTAAAGTCGACGAAAAATCCGTCTTCTCTCTCTCATGATATCCTGATAACCTAATATCCATAGTAGTTGGCCGGGGGTGGTGTCTACCATATGTTGATTTCCGGCGTGCAAAAACCAGTCTCATGATTTCGTGAATCGAGGCAAGCGCACCTGGTGCGCTTGCCCGGAGGTTCATGGTCGCGATACCGCGATCTTTGGCCCTGCCGGCTCCATCTTAGCGATCGAGCCGGCGGGGCATTTTTTTGTCCATTGGTGCGATAAAAACGTCCGCCGATCATTTCCCGCTTCCCCGCTTTACGACCTTTGCTCCAGGTCGATCTCAAGATTTTGATATCTATGCCGATATTCAGATTCAGTGCGGCTTTTTCCAGTCAGTCGACACTGATTTGGTCATTAGGAAATAGCAATTTTTAAGCACTTTTATTGATCTAGGTTAAATAATCCAAAACGTAATGTGGGCAAACTAATTTTAATTAATTTACGGTCGAACACTGCTCAGCCGCATTGAGGTTGCCGGGCTGTATCATAGGCGGATATTCGGTAAGGCCATGAAATTGACGAAGAGGGATCTTCAGCCCGTCCAGCAACGGACAAAAAATGCGCCGCGCGAGGGTACCCTGTCCTACCACGCTCAGATTTCCGGGATACCGTTGGGAACATTGAAAACTCGGGTCAAGAAGCTCGTTGACAGGGGCGTCGAGAGAGAGCGGGCCATCGAGATTGCGTTAAGTCAGCCCATCGGGCCCCAGGGGCGACCGAGAAAGCCCACGCACCGCTAGGCCCATTGCTCTCCTACTGATTGCGCAGGGCACGGTGAAATGGCGAAAGCCCCTGAGATGTCGTCAGGGGCTTCAGGGAGAAAGCGAGAGACAGTGATGATCGGCTCGTCACGAGGACCGAGCGTCATCATCCCATTGGGGATTGCCGTCACGCATCAGGACCCGGTCTCCGTCGGGCTTCTCGTCCAGCTTGGCTTCATGCACCTCGCCATCGTAGCGATACCGGACGTCGTAGCCCACGGTCTCCTCCTTGCTGTCATTGACCGTACTGCAGCGCTGTTCGGTGGTCTGGTAGGTGTCGCCCTGCTGCATCTGCTGCTGGACCTGGTTTCCTGCCACGCCGCCACCGACGGCGCCCGCCGCGGTCATGATCTTCTTGCCACTACCGCCACCGAACTGATTGCCCACGACGCCGCCGACGATGGCGCCGATCGCGGTGCCTGCGATGCGGTTTTCGTCTTTCGCCGGGCGCTGATGGGTCACCGTGACGTTCTTGCACACTTCGCGTGGTGTATCGGTGGTCTGCACGATCGGTTCGACGCTGACGATCTCAGCGTACCGGGGCCCGCTTTCCGAGGATTGATAGGAGCCGACGGCGATCCCTCCGGCAATACCCAGTGCGGCAATGACGCCACCAATGATGATCGGTTTGTTCATGACCTTGCTCCTCTCTGTGCTCTCCGCAGTGCCGAACTGTAAGGCGTTCGATGCGGCAGTCTTCGCAACTCTTGTGATGTCCCTATCGTTTGCCGATTGGCATGATCTTCGGAGAGCGCCACTCCATGACCGCTTCCGTAGATCGGATGATTATAGTCTCGAAACATTTGAAGGGCGCCGGATCGTAGGGTTTTTGAACACTGTTTTCATTTTGGCGATGGGGTGTCGCCAAATGGGGACAATCCCGGGGTGGCGAGCGTCGGGTCAAGCGGCTGGAGGCGCGAGGCGATTCTTTCCGCGACGAGGGTCGAAGAGGGCGGGGCAAGAGGCAGGGAGGAAAGGGTGGGATCCGTCGGCGCCGGTGCCGGCGCCGATCTGGACCGATGAGGTTTACAGTTCGAACTGGGCCAATTTGCGGTCGACTCTGGCCTTCTTGAGTTTGGCAACCTTGGGCAGGCCGTTCTCGAACGGGGGGAAGTCCTCGCCCAGGATCAGCGGCGCGAGATAGCGCCGGCCAGCTTCGCTGATATAGAGGCCATCCTCGCTGATGTAGTCCCGCGGCATGAACTTCTCGTGATTGGCGATCTCCGACAGCGGGGCCGGTTCGATCTTCCATTCGTAGGGGGTATCGGAGACGCGCTTGATGGCGGGCATCATCGAGTTCTGGCCTGCCAGCGCGAGTTCGACGGCGGCTTCGCCCACGGCGTACGCCTGATCGACATCGGTCTTGGAGGCGATGTGGCGGGCCGCCCGCTGCAGGTAATCGGCCACTGCCCAGTGGTACTTGTAGCCGAGATCTTCCTTGACCATCGATGCCAGGGTGGGGGCGACTCCGCCGAGCTGCTTGTGGCCGAAGGCGTCGGTGCTGCCCGAGTCGGTAAGGAAGGTCCCGTCGGCATACTGGGCACCTTCGGACACCACGAGCACGCAAAATCCGTGAGACTTGACCGCTTCGTCGATGCGCGCCATGACCTTCTCCCGGTCGAACGCGATTTCCGGAAAGATGATCAGGTGCGGCGCTTGCTGCGGGGACTCTCCGGAGAGGGCGCCGGCGGCAGCGATCCAGCCGGCATGTCGTCCCATCACCTCGAGGATGAAGACCTTGGTGGACGTCGAGCACATCGACTCGATGTCCAGTGCCGCTTCGCGCGTCGAGGTGGCGACGTACTTGGCGACACTGCCGAAGCCGGGGGAGTTGTCGGTGATGGGGAGATCATTGTCGACGGTCTTGGGAACGTGGATGGCCGTCAACGGGTAGCCCATCGTCTCCGAGAGCTGGGAGACCTTGAGGCAGGTATCGGCGCTGTCGCCCCCGCCGTTGTAGAAGAAGTAGCGGATGTCGTGGGCCTTGAACACCTCGATCAGGCGCTCGTACTCGGTGCGGTGCGTCTCGATGGACTTGAGCTTGTAACGACAGGAGCCGAATGCGCCGCCGGGCGTGTGGCGCAGTGCCGAGATCGCTTCTTCGCTCTCCTGATTGGTATCGATCAGGTCTTCCAGAAGCGCGCCGATGATGCCGTTATGCCCCGCGTAGAGATGGCCGATGCGATCCGAGTGACGACGGCAGGCTTCGATCACCCCGCAGGCGCTGGCGTTGATGACGGCAGTGACGCCACCGGACTGGGCGTAGAACGCGTTGTGCTTGGCCATATCGGCTCTCATCTCCTGAGGTTCGGTTGTGCTGGTCTCACGTCGTCGGCCCGGTGTGCTCGGTCGCATCCCCGTGCGGACTTCGATGACGGTCTCGCGCTGACAATGATCGACCTCGAATCATCACGAAAGGATGAAACTGGCTGGCCAATCGAATGACACCTCCCTGTCGAGGGCCGGGGCACGAAAGCGGGCCCAGCATAGCCGAAAGGCGAATGCCTGTTAATACGAGGCGGGATTGAGGGGCGCGATCAATTTTCTGCGACTGAGGGATGAGAGGAAGACCAGTTTGGGGGGGATCGACCGAGTGGACTCGGCGGCTGGACCGGGCTGGCGGTGACGGCGGCGTCACCGGGCCGCGGCCAGTGGTTCGGTCCGGGAGGCCATGCTAGGCTCGCCGGTTAATGTGAGGGAGAGTTCGAATGCACATTCATGTAGTAGGGGTTTGCGGGACTTTCATGGGGAGTCTGGCACGCCTGGCCAAGATGCTGGGGCATCGGGTAACGGGGTCGGACGCCAACGTCTACCCGCCGATGAGCCTCCAGCTTCGGGAAATGGGCGTCGAACTGATGGAAGGCTATGATGCCGAGAACCTGCAGCCGGCACCTGACCTCGTCATCGTCGGTAACGCGCTCTCCCGGGGCAATCCGGAGATAGAGGCGCTGTTGAACGCCAAGCTGCCCTATGTCTCCGGGCCGCAGTGGCTGGCGGAGCAAGTCCTGCCGGGGCGTCGGGTCCTGGCAGTGGCCGGGACGCATGGCAAGACGACGACTGCCAGCCTGCTGGCCTGGATACTGGAATGCGCCGGCCTCGAGCCTGGCTTTCTGATCGGAGGCGTACTTCGCAACTTCGGCCTCTCCGCTCGTCTCGGCGGGGCCGGTGCACCGTTCATCGTCGAAGCGGACGAGTACGACACGGCCTTTTTCGACAAGCGCTCGAAATTCGTTCACTACCGGCCGGATATCGCCATTCTCAACAATCTCGAGTTCGACCATGCCGATATCTTCCCCGACCTGGCAGCCATCGAGCGACAGTTCCACCACTTCGTGCGCACGGTGCCGGGCAACGGCTCGCTACTGGTCGCCGATGACGAACCCGCCCTGGAGCGAGTATTGAGCCAGGGGTGCTGGACACCGGTTCAACGCTTCGGCCGACTGCCCGCGAGCGAGTGGCGGCTGCTGCCGGATCCGGACGACAGCCGCGTCTTCACCGTGGTTGCGGGAGGCGAGAGTCATGTCGTCCGCTGGGGAATGAGTGGCCGGCACAATGCCGCCAACGCCGTGGCCGCCCTGGCCGCAGCCAGTTGCCTGGGCGTCACCCTGGCCGATGGCTGTCGAGCGCTGGCGACATTCGCCGCGCCCCGCCGACGTCAGGAGATTCGCGGCGAGGCGGGCGGAATCCAGGTTCTCGATGACTTCGCCCACCATCCCTCGGCCATCGCGTTGACGCTCGAGGGGCTGGACCAGGACCGACATGGGGGCCGGTTGCTGGCAGTGATCGAGCCCCGCTCCAACACCATGCGTCTGGGGGGCATGAAAGCACGTCTGGCCGATAGCGTATCGCGGGCCGACAGCGTCTGGTGGTATCAGCCCCCCGGGCTCGACTGGTCGCTGGCGGAAGTGGTGGCCGGGCAGGAAGCCAGTCGCGTCGAGACCGATCTCGATGCGCTCGTCGCCGACGTCGTCGCACAGGCGGTGTCCGGTGATCGGATCGTGGTCATGTCGAACGGTGGATTCGGTGGCATCCACGACAAGTTGTTGCAGGCATTGGAGGTGCGCCATGGCCGTTCGCGATGAGACGGTTTCCGTGAAGCCGTATCGGGCACCGATCGCTGTCGCGATCACCGGTGCGTCCGGCGTCCAGTATGGGCTACGCCTGATCGAGTGCCTCATCGCCGCCGAGCATGAGGTCTACGTGATGGTCTCCAAGGCCGCTCATCGTGTGATCGCCGTCGAGACCGAGATCGAACTGCCGGCCCAGCCGGACCGGCTGGCACGGGACCTGACCGCGAGATTCGGTGCCGGGGAGGGGCAGGTGCGCTGCTTCGGTCGCGAGGACTGGATGGCGCCGGTGGCCTCCGGTTCCGGAGACTGGCAGGCACTGGTCGTCTGCCCTTGTTCGACTGGCACCCTGTCCGCGGTGGCCTGTGGCGCCAGCAACAATCTGATCGAACGTGCCGCCGATGTGGCGTTGAAGGAGCGGCGAAAGCTGATCCTGGTTCCCAGAGAAACGCCACTATCGGCCGTCCACCTCGACAACATGCTGAAGCTGACCCATATGGGTGGCGTGGTACTGCCGGCGGCTCCCGGTTTCTATCATCGCCCGGACAGCGTCCAGGCGATGATCGATTTCGTCGTGGCACGCATTCTCAATCAGTTGGGTGTGCCCCAGACGCTGATGCCGCGCTGGGGCGATTGAGCAAGCACGGAAGGCGTCAGACGGGGGCGAAGAGGACGACGCGGAGAATCTCCAGTGTCAGCGAGGCCGCACAGAGCCAGGGCCAGGGAGGCATGTCGCGGTCGGGCCGCTGAAAATGCTGATAGCTGATGCGCGTCAAGGCACAGATGATCAGCCCCAGCAGGGCGCCGCCGATCAAGTCGCTGGCCCAGTGAACGCCAATCACCAGCCGGGACAGGGCCATGGGGACGCATGCGACGATACCCAGCCAATAGGCATACCCGCGATAGCGCTGCGGCATCACCTGGGCCGCGAAAGCGGCCGTCAGCCCCACCACGACCACGATCGTCGAGGTGTGGGCGCTGGGGTAGGACATCGATCCTGTCAGGTAATCCGGTGTGTCCGGGCGGGCTCGCCCCGCCAGGGATTTGAACACCGTGTTGACGGTGGCGACGAGAATCAGGGCGCCGGCGATATGCAGCAGCGCGGCGAAGCGCCTTGCCAGCAGTAGCCACAAGAGCCAGGGCGCCATCAGGACCCCGATGCCCAATGCGTCGCCCACCTTGGCCAGGACCTCGCTGGTTCCGATGAGCCAGTTGCGCTGCAGCAGGCCGGCCAGTGCATGAATCTGCTGGTCCATCGGCAGCGGGCCATTGTGCATCAGGACCCAGGTGGTCCAGACGATCAAGGCGATCAGGCTGGTCGCGAGTAGCGACAACGAGGCCAGCGGGAACTCATTGGCTGGAGACGGCGAGCACAGCGCACGCCAGCCTCTGGAGAGTCGCGGACTGCGCGCCATACGCTTTTCCAGCCAGCCGTGCAGACGACCCTCCCCGCTGAGCTGATAGCGAATCCACGAGAACAGCAGCGCCAGCACCAGCAGCGAGACGGACAGCGTCAGCAGCCACCGTTCGGCACCGGGAGGCAGTTGCATCAACTCCTCCCACGAGCGGCCGAGCAGGTAGCCGGGTAGCAGGTAGACCGGCGCCCATGCTATCGCGGAGACCAGGTTGACGAGGGTGAAACGTCTCGTCGGCATCGCCAGCATGCCGGCGACCATGGGAATGAACGGGCGGACCGGCCCGAGAAAGCGGCCAACGACGACGGACAGGATACCGTAGCGCTGAAAGAACTCGTGGCCTCGTGCCAGCCACTGGGGATGGCGTGACAGCGGCCACCAGTACGGTATGCGGTCGCGCTGCGTGCGGCCCAGCCAGAAGCTCAGGTTGTCGCCGGCGAATGCGCCCAGGATGCCGACGATCAGCACCGACCACAGCGGAACGTCGTCATGGCCGGCGATCGAGGCGGCCGCACCCAGCAGCACCACGCCAGGGACGATGATACCGACGACCGCCAGTGATTCGATCAAGGCCACCGCGAAGATGATGACCAGCAGCAGTTCCGGTGGGGGAGCGAGAGAGTATAGCCAGTGAGTAAAGTTCAAGCGTGCGGTTCCAGCAGTTTGTTGGCGGCGGTTTCCAGGCGTTGTGAAAAGCGTTCGGTGCTCTCCTGAGCACGCAGCGTGCAGACGCGGCTGAAACTTTCCAGGGATCCGATCTCAGGATGCGCGACCGACGTCACGGCATCCGAGAGCCGCTTGGCGGCTGCCACGGCCCCCGCTTCGCCGGCGTTGGGTAATATGAGCCAGAAGACGTTGGCATGATGTTCGCCAAGTAGATCGCTCTGGCGGCTGTTGTCGGAGATCACTTCGCTGAAACTCGCCGACAGTATCTCGCGCATGTGGCCACCGAACTGGTCGCCGGCCTGATCCAATTGCGGAATGTAGAGCACCAGTACGCTCAGCGGTCGATTGAGCGCGGACGCCCTGGCCACCTCCATGTCGAGACTTCTGGAGATGAACTCTCCGATGGGCTGCGTATCGTCTCGCCATGGCCTCAGCGTGAACCGCAGGGCGCGCGTGCCGCCCGGCAGCAGAGTCAGGGCCGCTGCCGCGAGAGAGAACCACCAGCCGAACATCAGGTTGACGGCCGTCATGTGCGCGTCGCCGAGCAGCAACAGCCATAGTGGTACCAGTAGCATCGTCAACAGCAGGGCCGGCAAGGGGGACAGCAGCAGATAGCCGAGCGTGATCGACAGGCCCAGCCACAACATGGGGTTATGGCTACCCGGGGCTTCCAGGGCGCACAGAATCAAGCCGCCGACCAGCAGGATGTGGTCGGCGATGGCCGGACGCAGGCGGCCCAGGTATTGCAGCGGCACTGAGATCAGCAGTGCGATGGCCATCAAGGTGGGCGGTAGTATCAGATCGTAGTGACGCATCAGATGTTCCCACACGGCAAGACCCAGCAGTAACGCCAGCGTGAGAAGATGGGCGATCAACTTGTATCGGCTCAATGCCAAGGCTGCACCTCCGGAACTGCAGCGGACCGTTTGCCATGGTAGCTCGCGAAGCGATCCCCGATCTCCGTCAAGGGCGTCGACCACACCTCTTTGTGCGGGGCGATCGCATATCGCAACTGCTGACGTCGCTGGCGGGCCGATTCCGGGTCCGGGGCCACCAGGATGACGGCGATGCCGTAGTCGTTGAGCCGGTAGGCGCGTTCATAGAGCGCCAGTGTGTCCTGAAGGCGGCGGGAGAGGGTCGCCATGTCGGCCGCCGTCGAGCGAGCACAACCGAAAACCACCACTTCCGCCTGCAACGCTTCGCGCTCGGCCCGCTTCAGTTCCCGCTGGATGTCGCCATCCAACTGAGCCGCCGGGAGCAGCCAGCTCGATGTCGCGTGCGCCGATATCGCCGCGGGGCTCGTCTGCCGCTCCAGGCACAGCAGCCAGGCGACGGCCAGCGACAGGCCGGCAACGATGGCGGTGGGTAGCGGCAGAGTCCAGCCGATGTAGACGAGGCTCAAGCCATAGATCAGCCCGCTGAATGCGAGGCCGGGCCTGCCCGGCATCCTCAGCAGACACAGCGGCAGTATCCACAGCCAGATGTAGCTGCTGGCCTGGAGGGTAGCAAGCATGGCGATGCTCGACACCACGATGGCGGCGGGAACCCAACGAGAGAAACGCGAGGGACCGATCATCAATACCGCAAACGCGATGCCGCTGCCCCAGGCCGCCACTCTTGTGGCGTCTTCCGCCAGCCAGCCCGTGAGCAGCGCGAGCAGCAACATAAGCGACAGTAGGATTCGTGAGCCGAGGCTTTTGTACTTGCTTTGCATGGTGGCTTATATTGGACCGATTGCGAATGGCTTGCTCGATTCGTCCCTCACTATCGCACGTGCCGAGAACAGTCGTATAGCGTCAATCGCGATCAAGGACAAAGCCTTATCGCCCGTTCGATGCCAAGCTTCGCGGCCGGTCGAGACGCTCTCGATGCGATGTCGAGCGTCGTTCGTTGCGGGCTACCACTGACAAGAGATAGTACACCATGCAGCAGACTGCGACCCCTCGGGTCGAGGATATCGCCCAATATATGCAGGAACTGGGGCGGCAGGCACGCGTTGCGAGTGCCGCATTGAGGCGTGTCGACAGCGGTCGGAAAAACGCCGCGCTCGAGGCCATTGCGGCGCGCCTGGATGGCGCCAGGCCGGCGTTGGCGGCGGCCAACCGGGATGACTTGGCCCGTGGTCGCGAGAACGGTTTGAGCGATGCGCTGCTCGATCGTCTGGCACTGACCCCCGACCGGATCGACGCCATGATCCTCGGCGTCCGTCAGGTTGCCGCGCTCGCCGACCCGGTGGGCCAGATAGATGGCCTGAGCTATCGACCGAGCGGAATTCAGGTCGGGCAGATGCGCGTCCCGCTGGGCGTGGTCGGCATCATCTACGAGTCCCGTCCCAATGTGACCGTAGAGGCGGCGAGCCTGTGCCTGAAGTCGGGGAATGCCTGCATTCTCCGCGGCGGCTCCGAGGCGGCGTCCAGCAACGCCACCATCGCCGAGTGCATAAGCGACGGTCTGGCGGATGCCGGCTTGCCCGCCGCCGCCGTGCAGGTCGTCGCGACGACGGATCGCGCGGCAGTGGGAGAGCTGATCACCATGCCCCAGTTCGTGGACGTCATCGTGCCGCGTGGTGGCAAGTCGTTGATCGCTCGTGTTGCCGGCGAGGCGACGGTGCCGGTCATCAAGCACCTCGATGGCGTCTGCCACGTCTATATCGACGCCAGCGCCGACCTGGACAAGGCGGTGGCGATCGCGGACAACGCCAAGACCCAACGCTACTCCCCCTGCAATACCATGGAGACGCTGCTCGTCCACGCCGATATCGCGGGTCAGGTGCTGCCGCGGGTGGCGGCCATCTATCGCGACAAGAACGTGGAAATGCGTGGTTGCCCACGCACCCGGGAGTGGGTCGACGATGCCTTGGCGGCAACCCCCGAGGACTGGGCGACGGAGTATCTGGCACCGATCGTCTCCATCCGGGTGGTGGACGATTTCGATCAGGCCGTCGATCACATCAACACCCATGGATCCCAGCATACCGATGCCATCGTGACCGAGAACCTGACGCTTGCGAGGCGGTTCCTCGGCGAGGTGGACTCGAGTTCGGTGATCGTCAACGCCTCGACGCGCTTCGCCGACGGCTTCGAATACGGGCTGGGAGCGGAGATCGGCATCTCCACCAACAAGCTTCATGCCCGAGGTCCTGTCGGCCTCGAAGGCCTGACCACGCGAAAATACGTCGTCTTCGGTGACGGCCATGTGCGGAGCTGACGTGCCGAGCCCCTCGATTCCGCGAATCGCGATGCTGGGCGGGACGTTCGACCCGGTTCACATTGGGCATCTACGTAGTGCCGTCGAGCTGGGAGAGGCATTGGCGCTGGACGCGGTACACATGATCCCGGCTCATGTCCCCCCGCATCGCAAGGCGCCGGGGATTTCCGCCGAGCACCGCCTGGCGATGCTGAAAGCCGGTATCGGCGATACGCCGGGACTGGTGGCCGACGATCGGGAGGTTCGGCGTCCGGGTCACTCCTACTCCATCGATACGCTGGTGTCGCTGCGCGAGGAGTGGGGCGAGCAGGCGCGGCTGGTCATGGCGGTGGGTCACGATGCGTTTCTGGGGCTTCCGGAGTGGCACCAGCGGGATCGGTTGTTGTCTCTGGCGCATATCGTGGTGATCGACCGGCCCGACCACGAAGCTCCGCTGGAACCGGCATTGGCGTCGCTGATCGAGGGGCGGGAGGTCTCGACGGTGGAGTCGATGATGGCCGCCCCCGGCGGGCACCTGCTGCGGCTGCGGCTGCCGAGCCGCATGGCCATCGCCGCCACCGAGGTACGCTGGCGTCTGCAGCAGGGGCTCAGCGTGCGCTATCTGATTCCCGAGGCGGTGGAGCGCTATATCGCCAGCCATGCCCTCTATCGCCATTCGTGAGCGATATCGAGAGGTGGGGACTGGCGTTAATGGCCTATCCGCGTAAAATGCGCGACTCCCGGATCCCGGGGGTCGCGATTCCTTTCTCCGGAAGGGGTTATATGACGAGGAGCTATGCAGACAGATACGCTTAAATCATTGGTGGTGGACGCGCTCGAGGAGCTGAAGGCGCGCGATGTCGTCGAGCTGGACGTGGCCGAATTGACCAGCGTCACCGATGTCATGGTCGTCGCCAGCGGCACGTCCTCGCGGCACGTCTCCGCGCTGGCGGACAACGTGATCGAGAAAGCCAAGGAGGCCGGCCTTCGCCCGTTGGGCGTGGAGGGACAACAGAGCGGAGAGTGGGTGCTGGTGGACCTGGGTGATGTGATCGCCCATGTGATGATGCCCGAGACCCGCCAGCTCTACGATCTCGAGCGTCTCTGGGCCGACCTGCCTGCCGACTCCCGGCGAGCCACCGGTGATTCGGACCGGCAAGAGCTCCGGGGATGAAAATCCGGCTGCTGGCGGTCGGCTCGCGCATGCCGGCCTGGGTCGAGGCCGGCGTCGATGAGTACCGCAAGCGAATGCCGCGGGAGATGCCGTTCGAGATCGTCGAGATTCCGGCCGGTTCCCGTGGCAAGAACGCCGACGTGACGCGGGCGATCCAGACCGAAGGCGATCGGATGCTGGAAAAGCTGAGAGATCAGGAACGTATCGTGGCGCTCGAGGTCAAAGGAGCGGCCTGGACCACGGAGCAGCTTTCCCGACAGCTGGATGCCTGGCGCCTGGAAGGGCAGGACATCGCGCTGGTGGTCGGCGGCCCGGATGGGCTCGACCC
This sequence comes from Salinicola lusitanus, assembly GCF_003206045.1. GTDB lineage: Bacteria > Pseudomonadota > Gammaproteobacteria > Pseudomonadales > Halomonadaceae > Salinicola > Salinicola lusitanus. Next base: position 697,806 of record NZ_PZJM01000004.1, on the reverse strand, counting down.
CCGGGTCGTGACCCGCGCTCGACACTCCTGGTCACTGTCCGCATTGACGTTACCGCATCCGCTGGTGCGGGTCGTGCTGGCAGAGCAGCTCTATCGCGCCTGGACATTGCTCACAGGGCACCCGTACCACCGTTGAGTCAGAGAGTCAGTCGCTTGTTTCCATTCGATACCGCCGACAGCGACGCCGTTGGACGCCTTGCCCGCGCCGGGGCTTACCGTGCTCTGAGCCGCCACTCTCGTCATGCGTAAGCGCCGCGCGAACGTCAAGAACCACGAGCAGGAAGTTCGTGTCTTCCGCAACCGCTCGCTGGTCGCCGCGCTGGTCATCGTGCTGATGGCCGGGGCACTGGTTTCCCGCCTGTTCTACCTGCAGGTCATCGAGCACGACGTCTTCATCACCCGCTCCGACAACAACCGCATGCGGGTCGAGCCGCTGCCTCCCCGACGCGGTCTGATCTACGACCGGAACGGTAAGTTGCTGGCGGAAAACCGGCCAACCTACAACCTCACCATCGTGCGCGAACGTGTCGATGATCTCGATACCACGCTGCAGCGGCTGATCGATATTCTCGATCTGCCTGAGGACGAGGTGGCAACCTTTCGCGAACGCTCCCGGCAGCGTCAGCGGCCTTACCAGCCGGCGCTCCTGATGAGTGATCTCACCGAGGACCAGATCGCGCGCCTGGCGGTGAACCGATACCTGCTCACCGGCGTCGAGGTCGAGGCTCAGCTGATGCGCTACTATCCCGATCCCATCGTGATGTCGCATGTGCTGGGCTATGTCGGAAGAATCAACGAGGAGGAGCTGGCCGAACTGGACTCGGGAAATTACGCCGGCACCCACTTCATCGGCAAGACCGGCGTCGAGTACACCTACGAGGATCAGCTCCACGGCAAGGCGGGTCTTCGCAAGGTCGAGACCAACGCCAGGGGAAGAGTTCTGCGGGAGCTGGATCGGGATCCGCCGGTGCCCGGGAAGGACATTACGCTGACCATCGACAGCCGTCTTCAGCACATGGCGTACGACCTGCTGGATGGTCGACGTGGCGCGATCGTTGCGATTCAGCCCAAGACCGGCGACATCCTGGCGATGGTTTCCGCGCCGGGTTTCGATATCAACAAGTTCGTGACCGGCATCTCCTACGATGACTACCGGGCGCTGCAGCAGAATCTCGATCTGCCCCTGTATAACCGGGCGGTTCGGGGCCAGTATCCCCCCGGCTCCACGGTTAAGCCTTTCGAGGCCCTGGCGGCGTTGCAGGACGGAGTGGTCAAGCCCAATGACGTCATTTACGACCCGGGCTATTTCCAGTTGCCCAACGATACGCGGCGCTATCATAACTGGCTGCGCTGGGGCCATGGGCGTGTCGATCTCGAGCGGGCGCTGGAGGTCTCCAACAACACCTACTTCTACACCATGGCTTACCGGCTGGGCATCGATCGGCTCTCCGCGTTCATGCATCAGTTCGGCTTCGGCGAGATAACATCGCTGGATGTGCAGGGCGCATCACCAGGGCTGATGCCATCCCGCGAATGGAAACGCGAGAAATACAACCAGGTCTGGTATCCCGGCGAGACGCTCTCCGCGGGCATCGGCCAGGGGTATTTCATGGCCACGCCGCTTCAACTGGCCGCGGCCACTGCGACGCTGGCCAACCATGGCCATTGGGTTCGGCCGCATCTGGCCAAGGAGATCGGCGACCAGGCCATCCAGCCGCCTTTCGCCGGCACCAAGCCGGACGTCCAGGTCGACCAGGCCCGCTGGTGGCAGGACGTCTACAAGGGCATGGAGGCGGTGCTCCAGGGGTCCGAGGGCACGGCTCGCAAGGCGGGAGCCGGCCTGAAGTACCAGATGGCGGCCAAGACCGGCACCGCTCAGGTATTCTCGTTGGGGCAGAATCAGAAGTACGACGCCGATGAATTGACGGAGCGACTCCGCGATCACGCGCTGTTCATCGGCTTTGCGCCGGTGGAGGACCCGCAGATCGCGATCGCCGTCATCGTCGAGAACGCCGGTGGCGGTGTCTCCGGCCTGGGCCGTGAATTGACCGACGCCTGGCTGTTGCCGGATGGAAAGTTGAAGGACTGGCCCGACACCACGGTCAACGAAGAAGTCGAGAGTATCGATGGCGATTGATTTCCAGCGCGTGGCACCGCGAACGCAACGCGCCCGAGTCGGGCGCAAGCGCTCGATATGGTTGCGCATTCATCTCGATCCCTGGCTGCTGTCGATTCTGATACTGCTGATCTCCTTTGGTCTGGTAGTGCTCTACAGCGCCAGCGGCATGTCGCTTTCGACGACGATGGCCCAGGCTTCGCGCATGGGAGTCGCGCTGCTCGGGGCGATCGCCATCGCCCAGTTCTCGCCCGTCACGCTGTTTCGGTGGACGCCGGTCGCCTATGGCGCGGGGCTGCTGATGCTCGTCGCCGTCGAGATCATGGGGGATATCGGCATGGGGGCTCAGCGCTGGCTGGAGGTCGGCCCCCTGCGCTTCCAGCCCTCGGAATTGATGAAGATCGCCATGCCGATGATGCTCGCCGCCTACCTCCATCGGCGACCTCTGCCGCCGACATGGCGCGATCTTCTGGTCTGCGGGGTGATCGTCGGTGTCCCGGTGCTGCTGATCGCGCGCCAGCCCGATCTGGGGACCTCGTTGCTGGTCACCTGCGCCGCCGTGTTCGTGATCCTGCTGGCGGGGCTTTCCTGGAAGTTCATCCTGACGCTGGTGGTCATGGCCGGGGGCGCGATGCCGCTGCTATGGATCAACATGCATGACTATCAGCGGCAGCGGGTGTTGACCTTTCTCAACCCGGAGAGCGATCCACTGGGCGCCGGCTGGAACATCATCCAGTCCAAGACGGCGATCGGCAGCGGGGGGCTGGAAGGCAAAGGCTGGGGGCTGGGGACGCAGTCTCAACTCGAGTTTCTGCCCGAACGCCATACCGATTTCATCGTCGCCGTCCTCGGGGAGGAGTTCGGGCTGATCGGCATGTGCACCATCCTGATCCTCTACCTTCTGCTGGTCTCGCGAGGCCTGGTGATGGCCAACAATGCTCAGGATACCTATGGACGCTTGCTGGCCGGCAGCATCGTGCTGACGTTTTTCATCTATGTGTTCGTCAATATCGGCATGGTCAGCGGCATCCTGCCGGTGGTCGGGGTGCCGCTGCCGCTGGTCAGCTACGGCGGGACCTCCAGCGTGACCTTGATGGCCGGGTTCGGTATTCTCATGTCGATTCATACGCACCGGCGGCTGTTGACACACTGACGCTGGGCAAGCCGCAATCAGGGAGCAAGTCACGCATGCCGCTGCGTTGGAGACGAGAATTTCGATTCAGCCTCACTCTACTGCTGGCGGGGCTGCTGAGCATGGCGAATGCAGTCGCGCAGGGCGACGAGAACTTCGATCCCGCTACCCACCCCGAAGTGAAGGCGATGCTCGATTCGCTGGCTCGCCAGGGGGTGCCGCAGGATGAGCTCGATGCCGCCATGCGGGCGGCGAAGTACCGGCCCCAGGTGCTGGAGGCGATGAGCCATGCGGCCGAGCGCCGGCTGCGCTGGGACGAGTATCGCGATATCTTCATTCAGCCCGAGCGGATAAGGCAGGGGGTCGCTTTTCTCGAGGCCAACCGGGAAGCTCTGGAACGTGCCGAACGGCGCTACGGCGTACCGCCGGAAGTCGTCGTGGCGATTCTGGGCGTCGAGACCCAGTACGGCCGGCACAAGGGAACCCGCCGTGTGCTCGATTCGCTGTCGACGCTGGCGTTTCACCATCCCGCGAGGGGTGAATTCTTCCGTGGCGAGCTCGAGGCCTTTCTCGAAATCACGCTGGGCCAGGGGGTCGACCCCGGCACGCTCTACGGCTCCTACGCCGGCGCCATGGGATATCCCCAGTTCATTCCAACGAGCTACCAGGCCTATGCAGTCGATTTCGACGGCGATGGTCTGAAGGATCTGTGGAACAATCCGGTCGACGCCATCGGCAGTATCGCCAATTACTTCAGCGAGCATGGCTGGCAGCGCCACCGGGCCGTGCTGGTCGAGGCCAGTGGCCCCGAGGCGATGCCGCCGGAGGTGAGGTTCAACCGTACCGAGCCGCCGGATACTACGGTCGAGGCGCTTGCGCGCGCGGGTATCCAGCCGACGGCGGGCAATCTGCAGCCGCAGGACAAGGTCGTGCCGCTGGCGCTGGATTTCGCCGACGGCCACGTCCGCTATGTCATGGGGCTCGACAATTTCTACGTCATCACGCGTTACAACCACAGCCATCTCTACGCCATGGCGGTGGCGACACTGGCCCAGCGCATTCAGACGGCCATGGATGAGGGGATATGAGGGGGCGTAGCCTGGCTCGGCGCGGATTGCCGGCGATCCTGCTGGTATCGATACTGGCGGGGTGCGCTGGCGGTGGCGGCTCCCCGCAGGGCGGCGGCCGCTACGCGATGGACCAGGACGCCTATCCCGACTCTCCCGAGGATGTCGCCAACGTGCCGGACGCGGTGCCCAGGGTCGAGCCCAGATCCAGAAGCGGCAACCGCTCGACGTATAGCGTCTGGGGGAAGACCTATCATGTGCTCGACGACCCGACCGGCTACTCGGCGGAAGGTCGCGCTTCGTGGTACGGGGTCAAGTTCCAGGGCTACGACACCGCCAATGGCGAAACCTACGACATGTACAAGATGTCGGCGGCGCATCGCTCGCTTCCGCTGCCGACCTACGCCCGCGTCACCAATCTCGACAACGGTCGCAAGGTCATCGTGCGCGTCAACGATCGTGGCCCGTTTCACAGCGATCGCCTGATCGACCTCTCCTACGCGGCCGCAGCCCGGCTGGGCATCCTGAAGGGCGGAACGGGGCGGGTGAAGGTGGAGGCGATCGACCCCGTGGCCTGGGCACGCACTCATGGTCGATCCAGCTCGACGGAGGGCGGTGCCGAGTTGGCGTCGCGGTCGGGATCGCCCCGGCCTGCGTCGGGGGCTCCGGTATCGAGGCCGGCCGCCCCGAAGTCGGGCGTCGGCACGGCGACGGATTACGAGGCGGCGATCGACCCCCTGCTCGCGGCGGCCGACGACGGTGGACCCGCGAGCGCGGCCTCTGCGCGGCCCGACCGAGCCACATCCTCCGCCGCCGGTGCTGCGAGTTCGTCCGCCGGGCAGCGCTACGTTCAAGTTGCCGCGCTGGGCTCGCTGGCCGGGGCAGAGGCGCTGAAAAGCCGCCTCCAGGGCTTGCTGTCGCGGCCGGTTCGCATTGACAATGCGTCACCTCTCTATCGTGTCCAGGTCGGCCCCATCGAAGACCTGGCGTCGCTCGACTCCATCAGAGCTACCTTGCGAGACGCCGGCTACGGCCAGGTGTTCCTGGTGGCGCCCACTCAGTAACCTCTTTCAGTGAGAACCCGATTGTCATGAAAGCGTTGTTCACTTCGTCTGTTTCACGTCTGGTCATCTCGGCGTCATTGTGTCTGGGACTGCTTTCATCGCCGGTCAGCGCCCAGCAGCCGACCCCCGATAGCCAGATGTCCGCGACCAATCCCGAGCCCGGTCAGTTGATTCCATCGCCGCCGGATCTGGCAGCCTCTTCGTGGGTGCTGATGGATGCTTCCACGGGCCAGTTGCTGGTGAATCACAACGGCGATCAGCGGCTGCCGCCAGCCAGTCTGACCAAGATGATGACGGCATACATCGTCGAGCAGGAGATCGACGGTGGCAGTATCTCCGACAGCGACATGGTCAGCGTGAGCGAGAACGCCTGGCGCACGGGCGGTTCGCGCATGTTCATCCAGGAGGGGACTCAGGTCAGCGTGGAGAACCTGCTGCGCGGCGTGGTCGTGCAGTCCGGCAACGACGCCAGCGTGGCGCTGTCGGAGTACGTCGCCGGAAGCGAGTCGGCCTTCGCCGACCTGATGAACCAGCAGGCCCAGCGCATGGGCATGAAGAACAGCCACTTCATGAACCCCACGGGGCTGCCGCACGAAGAGCACTATTCGTCCGCCCACGATCTGGCGATTCTCGCGCGCCATATCATCAAGGACTTTCCCGACCACTATCAGGTCTATTCCGAGAAATACTTCACCTATAACGATATTCGCCAGCCCAACCGTAACCGCCTGCTATGGCGTGATCCGGACGTCGACGGTCTGAAGACAGGACACACGGAAGCCGCCGGCTTCTGTCTGGTCGCTTCCGCCAAGAAGCAGGACACGCGCCTGATCGCCGTGGTGATGGGTACCAATTCCGATGAGGCGCGGGCGGCGGAAACCCAGCGCTTGCTCAACTACGGTTTCCGTTTCTTCCAGACCCGCAAGCTCTACGATGCCGGTTCCGTGCTCAACGAGGCGCGGGTCTGGGGCGGCGACAGCGACACCGTGCGCCTCGGCGTCAAGGATGCGGTCAGCATGACCGTGCCCCGGGGCAGTGCCGACAACCTGACCGCACGCCTCAATCTGCCGGAGACGCTGCATGCGCCGATCCAGGCCGGGCAGCAGGTCGGTACGCTGGAGATCAAGTCCGGTGACGAGGTGCTGGGCCAGGAGCCGCTGGTCGCGCTGGAAGGCGTCGAAGAGGGCAGCATCTTCAAGCGCGTCTGGGACTCCATCGTGCTGTTCGTGACCGGGCTGTTCAACTGAGTCCTGCCGAGGCGCCGCTCCGGTGCCTCACCCAGCGCACCGGGAGATTTCCCCCGGTGCGCTGGGTCGGCTTCGGTTGGTGAGTCGGGTAATGTTGAGTAGAATGCTCGGAAATGTCTTCCATGCCCAGATGCCATGACCCAGACTCCCAGCGATGTTGATCTTCCCCGGCCCAAGGTCGAGTTTCCCTGCGATTACCCGATACGGGTGGTTGGCGACGCCTCCGATGACTTCGTGGCGGTCGTCAGCAACGTGATCGAGCGTCATGCGCCGGGATTCGATACGGCGTCGATCAAACTGTCGGACAGCCGCAATGGCCGATTCCAGTCACTCCGCGTGGTCATTCATGCCACCGGAGAGGAGCAGTTGAACGCGCTGTTCCAGGATCTGAAAGCGACCGGTCGGGTTCACATGGTGCTATGACGCCGATGTCCGCGCTGTCACTCTACCGCCTCGGGCGTCAACCCTACCTGCCGGTCTGGCAGGCGATGTCGCGCTTTACCGATGGCCGCGATAGCCAGGAGCCGGATCAGCTGTGGCTGGTGGAACACGAACCCGTGTTCACGCAGGGGCGGGCGGGCAAGCCGGAACATCTGCTGATGCCTGGCGATATCCCGGTGGTGGCCAGTGATCGAGGCGGTCAGGTGACCTATCATGGGCCGGGCCAGATCGTGCTGTATCCGCTGCTGGACGTCCGTCGCCGGGGACTGGGCGTGCGCGAGCTGGTGACGTTGCTCGAGGGCGCTGTCGTCGATCTGCTGGCCTGGCACGGCATCTCGGCGTGGGCGCGCCCGGACGCCCCGGGGGTCTATGTCGGCGACGACAAGATTGCCTCGCTGGGTCTGCGGATTCGGCGGGGGTGCAGCTTTCATGGGATCGCCCTCAATGTCGATATGGATCTTTCTCCATTTTCTCGCATCAATCCGTGCGGCTATTCGGACCTGAGGATGACTCAACTGCGTGATCATCTACCCGGGCCGATCTCGTTTGACCGTGAAGCCACCAGGTTGGCCGACTGCCTCGCGCAGCGGCTGGCGGTGGAGCTCGAAGTGAAACCACGGTGGCCACAAGCTTTTGAACCGATAGCGACCGTGTAGCTATCGGCGTTCCAAGACCTATCAGGAAGGGACCTATGACCGAGACGACAGTGATACAAACGCCCGCGGCCAAGAAACCTGCTCGCGCCGAGCGGGGTGTCAAACTGCGTGGTGCCGACAAGGTGTCGCGGATTCCCGTCAAGGTCATCCCGACCGAAACGCTGCCGAAGAAGCCGGATTGGCTGAGGGTCAGGATGCCGGTGTCCCCGCAGGTGACGCATATCAAGCAGACGCTGCGAAAGCATGGACTGCACACCGTCTGCGAGGAGGCATCCTGTCCCAATCTGGGCGAGTGCTTCAGTGGCGGTACGGCGACGTTCATGATCATGGGTGACATCTGCACCCGGCGCTGCCCGTTCTGCGATGTCGCGCACGGCCGACCCAATGCGCTCAACGAGAAGGAGCCGCGCGAGCTGGCCGAAGCCATTGCCGAAATGCGGCTCAACTATGTCGTCGTGACCTCGGTGGACCGGGACGATCTGCGCGATGGTGGCGCGCAGCACTTCGCCAACTGCATTCGCGAGATCCGGCGTGACAGCCCGGAGATCGAGATCGAGGTTCTGGTACCCGATTTTCGCGGTCGGATGCAGGTGGCGCTAGACATTCTGGAAGGCGAGGCGCCCGACGTTTTCAACCACAACCTGGAGACGGTGCCGTCGCTGTATCGCAAGGTGCGGCCCGGGGCCGACTACCAGTGGTCGCTGGATCTGTTGAAGGGTTACAAGGCGCGCCGCCCGGAGGTCATGACCAAGTCGGGGCTGATGCTCGGGGTGGGCGAGACCGACGAACAGGTCATCGAGGTCATGCATGACCTGCGTGCCCACGATGTCGACATGTTGACCCTCGGGCAGTACATGCAGCCATCCCGCAACCATCTGCCCGTCGATCGCTGGGTCCATCCCACGACGTTCGACTGGTTTGCCGAGCAGGGCAGAAGCATGGGATTCACCCATGTCGCCTCCGGGCCGCTGGTGCGCTCCTCGTACCACGCCGACAAGCAGGCCCATGGGGTCGAAGTGAAGTAACGCCCCGTCTGAAGCGAATATCGGCCGGGCCCGCCGTCTCCATCGGTGGGCCCGTGCCGTGTCTGGCGCATGATTCCCGCAGCGCCCTGGGGTTGGGCGGCGATGGTTTTTCGGGTGTCGACGCATCCGGCGTCGCGGTAGAGGCGTACTGCAGTAGTGATTCGTTCCGCGCGCCAAGATTGCCCATCAGTCATCTCGGCTCGATGAGGGGCGGCCGTGTCGTGGCCATCTCATCGAACGCGACTACGATGATATCCATACAATCCCCGACGATGTGTCCGTACTGAAGAGTCAAACTATGATCGCACCTAGCATGCCCGGGCGGGAGAAGGAGCGCTTGAGCGCCCTGCAGGACCTGCAACTGCTCGATTCCAACGCGGATGAAGGCTTCGACCGGTTGACGGAGCTGGCAACGCAGATTTTCGACGTGCCGATGTCCTTGATCACGCTGATCGATGAAGACCGGCAGTGGTTTAAGTCACGCCAGGGGTTGAGTGTTTGCGAGACGCCGAGGCGGATCTCCTTCTGCGGCCATGTCGTGGCCGACGGCCAGCCGATGGTGATCAACAACGCGCTGCGAGATCCCAGGTTTTCGGACAACCCGCTGGTGACGGGGGCGCCCTTCATACGCTTCTATGCGGGCTATCCGCTGTTCGTGGCGCCGGACATCTGTGTCGGTACCCTCTGTCTGATCGACACGCTCCCGCGCACCTTCGAAGAGACCAGCATGCAGCGCATGAAGTTGCTCGCCGCCCAGGCCGAGGAGCTGATCCATCTGCACGTGCTGCGTGTTCGCGCCAATCTGCGCGAGGTGCAGGTTCAGGCCTGATCGATGCTAGCCATCGTCGGCGGGGAGGCAGAGTAGGGTCGGCGTCTCGATCGGCGTCATGGGGGCCCGGAAATGGGCGTTCAGCTCCGGCAGCAGTTCGCGTACGAAGCGCAGGAAGAGCTCGGTCACCGGTGTCGGGTAGCGATCCTTGGGGTAGACCGTGCACCATGAGCGCCGCAGCGGGAAGCCCGGTATCGTCGGGCTCGCCAGCAGGCCCGACGCGAGCTCCAGTTGCACCGCCAGTCTCGGTAGCACGGCGACTCCAAGATGCGCCATGATCCCCTGCTTGATGGCCTCGTTGGTGCCGAGTTCGATGGTGTGGGGGAGTGAGATGCGCTCCCGCGCCGCGAAATCCTCGAAGGCCGTGCGGGCTCCCGACCCCGGCTCCCTCATCAGCAGGTAGTACCTCGCGAAATCCTCGAGGGTGGCTCTCTTGGCGGTCACCAGTGGATGGCCCGGCCACACCACGGGGATCAATTCGTTGTCCAGAATGGGCATGAAGACCAGATTGGGATCGTCCGGCACCATGCCCATGATCACGAGGTCATCCCGCCTTTCCGCCAGCCGCTCGAGCGCCTGTCCCCGGTTGCAGACGCGCAACCGAATCTGAACCTCCGGGTAGCGGGCGCGAAAGCGGGCCAGAATGTGCGGGACCACGTATTGCGCGGTCGAGACGGCGGCCAGATTGAGCTCGCCGCGAATGGTGCCGGCCAGTTCGGACAGCTCCATCTGAAGGCTGGAGACCTGGCCGAAGATCGACTGCACCGAAGCGGCCAGCGCGTCGGCGGCCGGCAGGATGTGAAGCGTCTTGCCGGCATACTTGAACAGCGGCTGGGCCAGGGCCTGCTCGAGCTGCCGGATCTGGGCGCTGACGGCGGGCTGCGTCAAGCCCAGTTGCTCCGCTGCGCGTGAGTAGGACTGTTGCCGATGGACGGCCTGAAAGACCTGGAGCTGACGAAATGTCAGGCGATTGAGCAGGTTGGGTCTCGACATTCGTTACGCTCTCGCGGTCAGGTATAAGGTAGAGCTTATAGGTTGGCAAAAAAATATCAATTTTTCTATTGGGTCCCGGGTGGCTAGCGTAGGGGAAACGGTAACCCACGTTCATCCGCCTACCGGGAGAGCTTACGGTGTTCAAGAAGCTGCTGATTGCCAACCGTGGCGAAATCGCCGTGCGTATTGTACGGGCCTGTGCCGAGATGGGCATCCGTTCGGTCGCGATCTATACCGAGCCTGACCGTTTCTCGCTCCACGTCAAAGGGGCCGACGAGGCGCATTTCGTCGGCGAGGAGCCGCTGGCGGGTTATCTGGACCCGAGGCGTGTCGTCAATCTGGCTCGGGAGACCGGCTGCGACGCCATCCATCCCGGCTACGGATTTCTGTCCGAGAGTGCTGAGTTCGCCAGGATCTGCAGCGAGGCCGGTATCGCTTTCGTCGGCCCGAGTGCCGAGGTCATCGCCAAGATGGGCGACAAGACGGCGGCGCGGGCGGCGATGCGGGAAGCCGGTGTCCCCATCACCCCGGGATCCGAGGGCAATCTCGCCAACCGCGAGGAAGCGCTGACGGTGGCGGAGGAGATCGGGTATCCGGTCATGCTCAAGGCGACGTCCGGTGGCGGCGGGCGGGGCATTCGCCGCTGCGACACGCCCGACCAACTGGCCCAGGCCTGGGATCGGGTGATCTCCGAGGCGACCAAGGCGTTCGGCAGCGCCGAGGTGTTCATGGAGAAGTGCGTCGTCGATCCGCTGCACATCGAAGTCCAGGTGCTGGCGGACGGCCATGGCGGCGTCATCCATCTGTTCGAGCGCGACTGCTCGATCCAGCGCCGCAACCAGAAGCTGATCGAGATCGCCCCCAGCCCCCAGTTGACACCGGAGCAACGCAGCTACGTCGGCAAGATGGCGGTCCGTGCCGCCAGTGCGGTGAACTACGAGAACGCCGGTACCGTGGAGTTCCTGGTCAAGGACAACGAAGTCTACTTCATGGAGATGAATACCCGGGTCCAGGTCGAGCACACCATCACCGAGGCGATCACCGGGGTCGACATCGTTCGCGAGCAGTTGCGCATCGCCGCGGGTGAGAAGCTGGCCTACCGCCAGGAGGACATTCGCCACCAGGGCTACGCGATCCAGTTCCGTATCAACGCCGAGGACCCCAAGAACGACTTCCTGCCCAGCTTCGGCCGGATCACGCGCTACTACGCCCCCGGCGGCCCCGGTGTCCGCACCGATACCGCGATCTATACCGGTTACACCATCCCGCCGTACTTCGACTCGATGTGCCTCAAGCTGATCGTCTGGGGAATGACCTGGGAGGAGACGCTCAACCGGGGCATCAGGGCGCTGAACGACATGCGCCTTCAAGGGGTGAAGACCACCGCGCCTTACTATCAGGAAATCCTTCGCCACCCCGCATTCCGCGCTGCCCAGTTCGATACCGGGTTCGTTCCCGCGCATCCGGAGCTGCTCAACTACTCCGTCAAGCGCAATCCGGAGGAGATCGCGCTGGCGATATCGGCTGCCATCGCGGCTCATGCCGGGCTCTGAGCGGGACCCACTTGGAATACGACGAATCGATCGGGACCAGAATCAGGAGACAAGAATGAACCAAGCCGAGCCGTCATCCGTCAAGATTAGCGATGTCGTTCTGCGGGACGGGCATCAATCGCTGCTTGCCACGCGCATGCGCACCGAGGACATGCTGCCGATCTGCGCCAAGCTCGACGCGATCGGGTTCCACTCCCTGGAAGTGTGGGGCGGTGCTACCTTCGATGCCTGCGTGCGATTCCTCAAGGAGGACCCGTGGGAACGCCTGCAGTCGCTCCGCGAGGCGCTGCCCGACACCCCGCTGCAGATGCTGCTGCGAGGCCAGAACCTGCTCGGCTATCGTCACTATGCGGACGACGTCGTCGAGCGCTTCGTGGCGCGTTCGGCCGACAACGGGATCGACATCTTCCGGGTCTTCGATGCGTTGAACGACCTGCGCAATCTTGAGACCGCCATGAAGGCGGTCAAGGCCAGCGGCAAGCATGCCCAGGGGACGATCTGCTACACCGTCAGCCCGGTTCATACCCGCGAGATGTACGTCGAGCAGGCCAAGCGACTCGTCGACATGGGGGCCGACTCCATCGCGATCAAGGACATGGCGGGTCTGCTGACGCCCTATGCGACCGGTGAGCTGGTGGAGGCGCTGGTCGAGGCGGTAGAGGTTCCGATCCATCTCCACGCCCACGCCACGTCCGGGCTCGCGTCCCTGAGCCAGATGAAGGCGATCGAGGCGGGGTGTCGACATATCGATACCTGCATCTCCGCCTTTGCCGGAGGCACCAGCCATCCGTCGACCGAGGCGATGGTGGCGGCGTTCCAGGACACGCCCTACGACACCGGCCTGGACCTGGTGGCTTTGAAGGAGATCGGCGACTACTTCCGCGAGGTCCGCAAGAAATACGCGGCTTTCGAGAGCGAGTACACCCGCGAGGACGTCAGCGTGCAGATCTGGCAGGTCCCGGGCGGGATGATGTCGAATCTGGCCAATCAGATGAAGGAGCAGAACGCCCTGGGTCGGATCCAGGACGTATTCGACGAGATCCCCAAGGTCCGTGCCGATCTGGGTTATCCGCCGCTGGTGACGCCGACCTCGCAGATCGTCGGTACCCAGGCGGCCATGAACGTGCTGACCGGCGAGCGTTACAAGTCGATCACCAACGAAGTGAAGCGGTACCTGCTGGGCGGCTACGGTCAGCCGCCCGCGGAAGTGAATGCGGAGGTTCGTCGCAAGGCGATCGGCAACGAGTCGGTCGACGATGGCCGGCCCGCGGACCACATCAAGCCCGAAATGGCGCGGCTCGAGCAGGAGATCGGCGATCTCGCCAACAGCGAGGAGGACGTGCTGACCTTCGCCATGTTCCCCGATCTCGGTCGGGAGTACCTGCAGGGGCGGCGCGACGGCACCCTGGTTGCCGAACCGATTCCGGCGGCCGAGGCTTCTGGCGGCGGTCGGCCGGTGTCCGAGGGCGTGCCGACCGAGTTCGTGATCGACGTCCATGGCGAGTCCTACGAAGTGCAGATCACCGGCGTCGGCAGCGGCAGTGGCCGCAAGCGTCGGGTCTATCTGACGCTGGACGGCATGCCTGAAGAGGTCGTGTTCGAGGCCAAGGACGAGTTCGTCCAGGAAGGCAAGAGCGGTGGACGGGCCAAGGCCAGCTCCCCGGGGCACGTCACCACCTCGATGCCGGGGAATATCGTCGACGTGCTGGTTGCCGAGGGGGACAGCGTCAAGGAGGGGCAGGCCGTGCTGATTACCGAGGCGATGAAGATGGAGACCGAGGTCCAGGCGAGAATCGGCGGCACGGTCAAGGCCGTTCACGTGGCCAAGGGGGATCGGGTGACGCCCGGCGAGGTCCTGGTCGAGATCGAGTAGCGGGCCGGAGGCGCTGCGGCGTCATTGACCGTACGACGAAAAACGCGGAGCCCAGGCTCCGCGTTTTGGCTTACATGAATCGGCAGCGCGCCGGCTGACGTGCGGCCTACTCCTCGACCTGGATGATCTTCATGGTGTTGGTGCCGCCATGAGCGTTCATGTGGTCGCCCCGGGTCAGAATGACGTGATCGCCCTTGTCGGCAAGCCCGCGATCCACCAGCTCCTTGATCGCGCCGGCATTGATCTCGGTCAACGGGAAGCGCGAGCTGTCGAAGACCAGCGACACCACACCCCGGTACAGGGCCATGCGACGCTGGACCATGGGCGTCTCGGCCAGCGCCACGATCGGCAGTCCGGAACGGATGCGCGAAGCGATCAGCGGCGTGTAGCCGGAGGCGGTCAAGCAGGCGATCGCCACCACGCCGGAGAGGTGGTTGGCGGCGTACATGGCGGACAGTGCCAGGGTTTCGTCGATGCGGGTGAAACCCTCGTGGATGCGGTGCTGGGACTGCTGTGCGGCGCGTTCCCGCTCGGCCCCCAGGCAGAGCCGGTTCATGGCGCGAATGGTTTCCACCGGATAGTCGCCGGCGGCGGTCTCCGCCGACAGCATGACCGCGTCCGTGCCGTCGAGAACCGCGTTGGCGACATCGAAGACCTCAGCCCGGGTCGGCAGGGGCGACTCGATCATCGACTCCATCATCTGGGTGGCGGTGATCACCACCTTGTTGAGGGTCCGGGCGCGCGCGATGATCCGTTTCTGGACCCCGATCAGCTGGGCGTCGCCAATCTCGACGCCAAGATCGCCGCGGGCAACCATGACGGCCTCCGAGGCGCGGATGATGTCGTCCAGGGTTTCCGGGTCGGCGACCGCCTCGGCGCGTTCGATTTTCGCGACCAGGCCGATCTCCTGGCCGGCCTCGCCGAGCAGCTCGCGGGCGTACTGCATGTCGGCGCCGCTGCGCGGGAAAGAGACCGCGAGATAATCGACACCGATGTCGATCGCGGTCTTGAGGTCTTCCTTGTCCTTGTCGGTCAGGGCCGCGGCGGACAGGCCGCCACCCTGCTTGTTGATGCCCTTGTTGTTGGTCAGCTTGCCGCCAACGATGACCTTGGTGTGGATCCGGGGGCCGTCGATGCGATCGACCTCGAGTACCAGTCGGCCATCATCGAGCAGCAGCTTGTCGCCCGCTTCGACGTCGTCCGCCAGCTCCTCGTAGTCGCAGCCGACGCGTTCGCTGTCGCCGGCGTTGCGGTCCAGCGAGACGTCGAGGATGAAGGACTGTCCCTTCTCCAGTTTCACGCCGCCCTCGGCGGCAAAACGGGCGATCCGGATCTTGGGGCCCTGCAGGTCGCCGAGTGCCGCCACGGCGCGGCCGTGACGCTCCGCCGCCTCGCGCACGGCCTTGAGACGGCGCCGGTGATCCTCGGGATTGCCGTGGGAGAAGTTCAAGCGAACGACGTCGACCCCGGCTTCGATGATCGCATCCAATACTCCCTCGCGATCCGTGGCGGGTCCCAGGGTGGCGACGATCTTGGTGCGACGAATCGGGCCGTGAAACGCGTGCAGCATGGAAATTCTCCTGGCAACTGGGTGAAATCGTCTCGCCGCGCTGGTAAACCGGGAATCGAAACGCGGCGATGTCATGTGGTTATTTTACAACAAGCGGGCCATCCTGTCCGGAACCCATCGATGCGCTATTTCATCATAGACAGGTCCATCGTCGACAGGGCCACACCATCGACGAACGTCGTGCCATCGCGAGAGGGCGCGGGTTCCGGCGACAGCCGCTGGCATCGCATCACGGCCGTGCGACAGGGTGATGACGACCTCTGCCCGAGTCTGCCGTGCCGAAGAGGGCAGGAGAGCAGAGAGAGGTCTGGAGAACGCATGGACAATCCTCATCCGCCGCTTGGAATTCATCCCGTCAGCCCCATGATGAGAGGCCATTGACATGGTGCTGGCGTTGCTGCCCAAAGTCGAGCTACGGCTGGCGCCTCGAGAAAGGCTAGGGTAGGGTAGGCGGATTTTCCGGCCGGCCCTGGTAGCCAGGCGGCCGTCGAGCACGTCATCGGTCGCCGCACGATATCAAATCGCCGCACGATATATAAAGAAGCAGGAGCGCTATGGGCAAGTCACTGGTTATCGTCGAGTCACCGGCCAAGGCCAAGACCATCAACAAGTATCTCGGCAACGATTTCGTGGTGAAATCCAGTGTCGGGCATATTCGTGATCTGCCGACCAGTGGTTCCTCCAAGCAGGCCAGCGATCCGAAGGAGCGCGCCAAGCAGGCGGCGATCACGCGCAAGATGTCGCCGGACGAGAAGGCGAGCTACAAGAAGCAGAAGCAGTGGGACCAGTTGATCCGCCGTATGGGTATCGATCCCGAACATGGCTGGCGGGCCAACTACGAGATCCTGCCGGGCAAGGAAAAGGTGGTCGATGAGCTCAAGAAGCTCGCCGACAAGAGCGACACCATCTATCTCGCGACCGATCTGGACCGCGAAGGGGAAGCGATCGCCTGGCACCTGAAGGAGACCATTGGTGGCGACGACTCCCGCTACAAGCGGGTGGTCTTCAACGAGATCACCAAGAACGCCATCCAGGAGGCCTTCAAGCAGCCCGGCACCCTCAATATCGCTCGGGTCGAGGCCCAGCAGAGCCGGCGCTTTCTGGATCGCGTGGTCGGCTTCATGATCTCCCCGCTGCTCTGGAGCAAGGTCGCTCGAGGGCTGTCGGCGGGTCGCGTGCAGTCGGTGGCGGTGCGTCTGATCGTCGATCGGGAGCGCGATATCCGGGCGTTCGTACCGGAAGAGTTCTGGGACGTGCACGCGGATACCGTGACCGCCGATGGCGAGCCCGTACGGTTCGAGGTCGTGCGTCAGAACGGTGAGGCGTTCCGGCCGACTTCCGAGCAGGAGACCCTGGAGCGCATCGCCCCGCTGCGTCAGGAGAGCCTGGAAGTCACCAGTCGGGAAACGCGGCCGACCAGTTCCAAGCCCAGCGCGCCGTTCATCACCTCGACGCTGCAGCAGGCCGCGAGTGGCCGTCTCGGATTCTCGGTCAAGAAGACCATGACCCTGGCCCAGCGGCTCTACGAGGGCGGCTACATCACCTACATGCGTACCGACTCGACTAACCTGTCCCAGGATGCGGTCGCCGGCGTGCGCGACTACATCCAGTCGTCGTTCGGCGAGCGTTACCTGCCGGATGCGCCGAATCGCTACTCGAGCAAGCAGAATGCCCAGGAGGCCCACGAGGCGATTCGTCCCTCCAATGTCAGCCAGCGGGCCGACGACCTGCCCGTCGAGCGCGATGCCCAGCGGCTCTACGAGCTGATCTGGCGCCAGTTCGTGGCCTGTCAGATGGTGCCGGCGGAGTATCTCGCCACCACCCTCACGATCGAGACCTCGGGCTTCGAGCTCAAGGCCCGTGGCCGCGTGCTCAAGTTCGACGGCTATACCCGGGTGATGAAGCCGATCGCCAAGAAGGACGAGCAGACCCAGTTGCCGGACATCGGCGAGGGCGCGAGCCTTGCGGTCGACCGGATCGACCCGCAGCAGCACTTCACCAAGCCCCCCGCGCGCTATACCGAGGCCAGCCTGGTCAAGGAGCTCGAGAAGCGCGGGATCGGACGCCCTTCGACCTACGCCGCGATCATCTCGACCATACAGGACAGGGGCTACGCCAAACTCGACAACCGGCGCTTCTACGCCGAGAAGCTGGGGGAGATCGTGACCGATCGCCTGGTGGAGTCGTTCAATGACCTGCTGGACTACGGATTCACGGCGCGGATGGAGGATCGTCTCGACGAGGTCGCCGAGGGGCACGAGCAGTGGCAGCGGCTTCTCGACGCTTTCTATGCCGATTTCAAGCGCAAGCTGGAGCGGGCCGAGGGCGAGGAGGGCATGCGGCCCAACGAGCCGGTCGAGACCGATATCGCCTGCCCGACCTGCGGCCGGCCGATGCAGATTCGGATCGCGTCGACCGGCGTGTTCCTGGGTTGTTCCGGCTACAACCTGCCGCCGAAGGAGCGCTGCAAGACCACCATCGACCTGATCCCGGGAGAGGAGGCGGTGCCGGCGGAGGCGGACGAGGCCGCCGAGACGGAGGCCCTGCGTGCCAAGCGGCGCAATCCGAACACCGGCACGGCGATGGACAGCTATCTCATCGACGAGGGGCGTAAGCTCTATATCAGCAACGACGATGACGGCTACTACGAGATCGAACAGGGTCGCTTCCGGATCAAGGGTTACGACGGCCCGGTGATCGAGTGCGACAAGTGCGGTTCCGAGATGCAGCTCAAGAGCGGGCGTTTCGGCAAATACTTCGCCTGCACCAACGAGGCTTGCGGCAATACTCGCAAGCTGTTGAGAAGCGGCGAGGTCGCGCCCCCCAAGATGGACCCGATCCCGATGCCGGAACTGGCCTGCCAGAAGGTCGACGACCACTACGTGCTGCGTGACGGCGCCAGCGGCCTGTTCCTTGCAGCCAGCCAGTTTCCCAAGAATCGGGAGACACGCCCGCCGCTGGTCAAGGAGCTCAAGGCGCATGCCGATGCCCTGCCGGAGAAGTATCACTTCCTGCTCGAGGCCCCGAGCGAGGATCCGGATGGCCGGCCCGCGCAGATCCGCTTCTCGCGCAAGACCAAGAGCCAGTTCGTGATGACCGACGAGGACGGCAAGGCAACCGGCTGGCGAGCGGTCTACGAGGATGGGCGCTGGCAGGTGGAGGACAAGCGCAAATGACGTCGCCGGCCCGTACCAACCAGCTGCTCTATCAGGCCGAGCTGCTGCTGGCGATCGAGCCGGGCGACGACGAACAGGCGATGGCGCGTCGCATGGCGCTGGAGGAGGCCGCGCTGGGTCAGCTGGAGCTGGCGCTGAATGCGCTGCTGCGCGAGGTCACCGAACATACCGACCTGGCTCATGATGACTGGCGCGCCTGGCTGGGGGCGACCTCGGTCAGCGTCGCCGAACTGGAGCGTCTGCGGGCGCTGGCCGGCGACTCCGAGAGCTGGCTGTCGCTGTTGCTGTCACGGCTGGCGGCGCTCCACGGCGACGACGGCGCAGCCCGTCGCGATACTCGCGTCGGTTTGATCGCCAGTGGCGGCGAACCCGCGCTGGGGGATGCCCTGCGCTGGTGCGTGGTCGAATTCAAGGCGCTGCTGCCGGACCTGCGCGAAGGCAGCCGCGAATGGTGACTGGCGCCGGTTGGCCATGTTAGGCTGGAACGAGACATCAACGACCGGGGCCCAGGCTCTGGTCGTTTTTTATTGGTCTCATCTTTGACTTGTGTCGTCACCGCCACGACAAGAGAGGTTAGCCGTGTCCGATACCGCGATTCTGGAAATCGTCGAACTCGCCGATGGCGAGGTGGTGCTGCGTCCAGCGGAGGCGACGGGCGAGCCGCTGGTCTCGATCCGTTTTTCCGAGGAAGCGGTCGAACTGCTGCGCCGCAGCCGCTTCGATGTGGCGCGCGAAATGCTCGACCATGCGATCACCCGCACCCATCTCTGGGAAGGCGATGAAGAAGACGCCGCCGAGGAAGCTCCCGCCACCGTGCACTAGTGTCACTCCCCGGGGTTCCTCGATCCTCGCGCGATCGATCTCGATTTTTCTGCCGCTTCCCGGCAAACCACCACAGGAGTCCAGGCAATGGCTCAGCAGTTAACGGCTGCCGCTTCGGTCGGCGGCGTGACCGAGGCGCTCGACAGCGAGGCGATTCGGGAAGCGCGGAGAGATCTCGCGGCCTGTTTCCGGATGGCGGCGGCGCTGGGAATGGGGGAGGGCATCTGCAATCACTTCTCGGCGCTGGTGCCCGGGCGGGACGATCTGTTTCTGGTCAATCCCTATGGCTGGGCTTTCGAGGAGATTACCGCCTCGAGTCTGCTCATCTGCGACTTCCACGGCCGGGTCCTGGCCGGTGATGGCGTGCCCGAGGCGACCGCGTTCTACATCCACGCCCGGCTGCATCGACACAAGCCCGGCGCTCGGGCCGCTTTTCACACGCACATGCCCAACGCCACCGCGCTGACCATGATCGCGGGCGAACCGCTGTTGTGGGCGGGGCAGACCGCACTGAAGTTCTACGGCCGAACCTGTGTCGACGAGTGCTACAACGGCCTGGCACTGGACGATACGGAAGGGGATCGGATCGCGGCCGCCATGGGGGACGCCGATGTGGCCTTTCTGCGTCATCACGGCGTGATCGTGACCGGGCCGACGATTGCCGAGGCCTGGGACGATCTCTACTTCCTGGAGCGCGCTGCACAGGTGCAGCTCAAGGCGATGGCATCCGGCAGGGAAGTGCTGCCGGTGCCGCCGGAGATCGCCGCCCGGACCGCCGCCCAGATGCGTGAAGAGGATCCGGAGAGCGCCAGGCTGCATCTGTTGAGCGTACGCCGGCGGCTCGCGCGTTCGGCGCCCGATTACGCCGAGTGACCCGCCCGATACTACTGAGTCAGCCCCGCGATCAGCGCCGTGACGATGGCGGTCGCCACGGAGACCAGCGCGGTCACCAGCAGGCTGCGGCGTCGGGTGGCGCTGAAGAGGAAGAAGGTGAGGAACGCGACGGTCATCGCGATCATGGAGATTACCCAAGCGTAGTTGGCCATCGAGCTGGCGGCTCCTGAGTCGAGAGTGTGGCGTTTCGTTGACGGCGCATTATACAGATCGTGAAGGCCGCTGCGTCGTCCGGGGGCGTGGTGACCCAATGATATCCAGAGCGTCTTCGGGGGAGGGGGTGCAATGGCGACAGGCCAGCCAGTCACCGAGAGCGGTGCACTTCGCCTTTCCATGGCCGTGGCCGCGTTCATCGGGATCATGGCGCTGGTCATCTCCGCGCTGTCCGGCTCCCAGGCGATTCTGCTCGATGGCCTGTTCAACGCGATCTACGCCGTGGTCGGCCTTTTCACGCTACGGGTAGGGCGTCTGGCCCTCTCCCCCGACGACGATACCTATCCGTTCGGTTACGGCTACTTCGAGTCGATGGTCAACGCCTGCAAGGGCCTGCTCATGCTGGGCGTCTCGGCACTGGCCCTGTTCAATGCCGTCACGGCGTTGCTGACCGGCGGCAACGCGATCGCGGCCGGCATCTCGATCGTCTACGCGGGCGTGGCGACCGCATCCTGCGTGGCGACGGCATTCGCGCTGAAACGCATCAGCCGGCATGTCAGCAGCCCCTTGCTCGAGGCCGATATCGAAAACTGGCGGGTCAATGCGCTGATCTCGGCTGCTGTGCTGCTGGCGTTCTGCCTGATTCCCTTGGCCCAGGCCCTCGGCTGGTATGCCATCGTGCCCTATGTCGACTCGTGGCTGGTGATCGCCGTCGTGCTGCTCTGCCTGGGGGTTCCCATCCGCGTTGCCAGGCGTGCGATCCTGGAGCTGCTGAACCGTTCGCCGCAGCCTGCCATCGCGGAACCTGTCCGGGCTGCGCTGACGTCGACACTGGCACCGCTTCCCACCGAGGCCATCTACATCCGCATGGTCCGGCCGGGCCGGCTGCTGTACGTCACCGTGCATGTCGTGCTCGAACCAGGGCACCCACTCTCGATCGCCGAGGCGGATCGGTGGCGGGCGGCGCTCGATACTTGCGTGCGCCGGATATCGACACCGGTGCTGGTCGAGGCGCTGTTCACCGGCGACCGGCGCTGGGCCGCCCCCAGCGCGGGGGGCGATCCTGTGGAGGCGGCAGCGACAGGGCCTGAAGGCGATGCCGAACGGGACGACGGCCGGTAGCCTGCCGTCCGTCGGATGCGAGGGTTCAGCGCAGTTTGGTCAGCCGCAGCTCGGCGATCTGGGCGGGGGGCAGGAAGGAGTCCGAGCGCGCTTCCTCCCAGTAGTTCTGGAAGACGACGTGCCGGCTGTTACCGTCTAGCAGCTCGTCCGGCTTCAGGAAGGTGAACAGCTTGTCGTAAGACTGGATCTCGTCGGCGGAGACGCGCCGGATGATGTGCTCCGGCCCCAGTTCCGCGGGGTGCTGCAGCCCGGCCGCGGCCAGCATCTCGGCCAGGCCCTTGAGCGTGTTGCGGTGGAAGTTGTAGACCCGCTCGGATTTGTCGGCGACGTCCAGGTGGCGGCTGCGTTTCGGGTCCTGGGTCGCCACGCCGCTGGGGCACTTGTCGGAGTGGCAGTTGAGCGCCTGGATACAGCCCAGCGAGAACATGAAGCCGCGCGCCGCGTTGCACCAGTCGGCACCCAGCGCCAGGGTCCGGGCAATATCGAATCCCGAGGTGATCTTGCCGGCGGCACCGATCTTTATCTCCTCGCGCAGTCCGGCGCCGACCAGGCTGTTGTGGACCAGCATCAGGGCTTCGGTCAGCGGTACGCCGAGACGGTTGATGAACTCCAGCGGCGCGGCACCGGTGCCGCCCTCGCCGCCGTCGACGACGATGAAGTCGGGGCGCTGACCGGTCTCCCGCATCGCCTTGACCATCGCGAACCACTCCCAGGGGTGGCCGATGGCGAGCTTGAAACCGACCGGTTTGCCACCGGAGAGCTCGCGCAGCCGGGCGATGAACGCCATCAGCTCCAGCGGCGTCGAGAAGGCGCTGTGGCCGGCCGGCGAGACCACGTCCTCGCCGACGGGCACCTCGCGAGCCTCGGCGATCTCGGCGGTGACCTTGGCCGCCGGCAGGATGCCGCCGTGGCCCGGCTTGGCGCCCTGGGACAGCTTGATCTCGATCATCTTGACCTGCTCGTCGCGCGCGTTGGCGGCGAACCGCTCTTCGTTGAAGCTGCCGTCGTCGTGGCGGCAACCGAAGTAGCCGGAACCGATCTCCCAGACCAGATCCCCGCCGTGAATCCGATGGTAGCGGGAGATGGAGCCCTCGCCGGTATCATGATAGAACCCGCCCTTGCGGGCACCGGCGTTGAGCGCCTCGATGGCATTGCCGGAGAGGGAGCCGAAACTCATCGCCGAGACGTTGAACACACTGGCGGCATAGGGCCGGCTGCAAAGGCTGCCGCCGACCTGGACCCGGAAGTCGCTGTCCTCGATGTGGGTCGGCCGAAGCGAGTGGTTGATCCATTCGTGTCCTGGCGCATACATGTCGATCAGGGAGCCGAAAGGCTTCTTGTCGCTTTCGTTCTTGGCCCGCTGATAGACCACGGCGCGCTGTTCGCGGGAGAACGGGCGCTCATCGAGATCGGACTGGATGAAGTACTGGCGGATCTCGGGGCCGATCGACTCGAGGATATAGCGGCAGTGGGCCAGGATCGGATAGTTGCGGCTGATGGTGCGACGCTTCTGGCGAGTATCGTGAAACCCGAGCCATGACAGCCCGCCGAAGATCGCAACGCCCCACCACCAGTGGGAGGATGAGGTGAGGCCGAGCAGGGAAACGGCCAGCAGGCATAGGCTGGCAATGAAAGCGGCGTTGCGTAGTGGCAGACGCGAGAGGCCAGTGGCTTGGCTCATGCGGACATCGGCTCCGGGCAGGTGAAGTAACGGCGACACCGGGCGTCGCCGCGGTCAAGAATAGCGCAACGCCCGGCGTTGCGGCCAACGCCGCTCGACGCTATTTTGAGACACCGTTCCGGACGCTTCGCGACCCTGATTCGATGGCCGCTGCGGTACCCCATCGACCTTTCGAATTCCGATACGTCGGACCTTTTCGCACTCAATGCAAGGAATGCCGCACTTGCGACATCATCGATCGTTCCTGCGTCTGCGACTGATCCTGCTGATCCTCCACGGTTACGTCGGCTGGCGTCTGCTGCCGGGGCTGTCGGCGGGCACCTGGGGCAGCATCATCGTGGCCGGCTACCTGCTCTGCAGCGCGCTGGCGATCCCCCAGGTGATCCGGGTGACCTGGCTCAACGGGCGTTGGCTGGCATGGCCTGTCGCCTTGATGACCGGCATCTTCTCCTTCCTGCTCCAGCTCACGCTGGCCCGCGACGTACTGCTGGCGGGATGGTGGCTCGTCGCCGTGCCGTCGAGCAGCGCGATCTTCCTCACTGCCTGGGGCGTGCTGACGGCGACCCTGCTGCTGTCGGCTTACGCCGTCTGGCAGGCGCGGCGGGTACCGCGGGTGGTCGAGGTGTCCGTTGCCGTGGCAGGGCTTCCCGCGGCGCTCGAGGGGTTCGCCATCCTGCAGTTGAGCGACCTTCACGTCGGCCCGACGATCAAGCGAGGCCACCTCCGGCGCATCGTCGAGCGCTGCAACGCCCTGGCGCCGGATATGGTCGCGATCACCGGGGACCTGACCGATGGCCGTGTCGCCGAGCTGGAGGAGGAGGTCGCGCCGCTGGCCGATCTGAGCTCCCGGCACGGCACCTTCTGCGTCACCGGTAATCACGAATATTACAGTGAAGCCGAAGCGTGGGTGGCGGCGCTTCGCCGCCTGGGCCTGCGAGTGCTGGTCAATGAATTCGAATGTCTCGAACATGACGGCAGCGTGCTGGCGGTGGCCGGCATCACCGATCTGACGGGGGGCTACTACGTCGCGGCGCATCGTAGCGATCCTGTGGCCGCCGCGAACGGGATTCCGGAGGGGGCCACCAGGCTGCTGCTCGCCCACCAGCCGAACTCCGCGCCCGAAGCGGCGGAGGTCGGATTCGATCTTCAGCTCTCCGGGCACACCCACGGCGGCCAGATGTGGCCCTGGAGCTTGCTGGCGCGCCGGGCCAACCGGTTCCTGGCCGGACTGGGGAAGCAGGGGCGGATGTGGGTCTACACCAGCCGGGGTACCGGCTACTGGGGGCCGCCGATGCGGTTTGGCGCGCCGTCGGAGATCACCCGAATCCGATTGACCCGCGGGCCGGAAGCGGGCTGAACCGCCTCGTCTTCCGGTGACGGGCGGCGAGGCTGAACCGACCACAGCGACAAGGGGCGGGGCCGTGTTCGATTCGACGGAGCGCTGGACTCTCGGTGTCGTCGTCGCGGTCTGCTTTCCGTTGCTGATCGGCTGCGCGGCGTATTGCTATCGGCCGACGAGGACCCATGCGGACGATAACCTGACCGGCCGCTCCAACGCGCTGTTCCCGATGGTCCCGAGCATCGTCGGCACGGCGATCGGCGGGTCCGTCTGAGCGCCGGCCCCCGCCGATTCAAGCCGCCTTTGCCCTGCGGTTGAACGTCTCCAGCAGCTGGCCGATACGCTGAAAGCGATCCTCCTCCTTCTCCATGTCACCGTAGAAGCGCAGGGTATCGGCACCGTCGAGCTTGTACTCGGCGGGGTGGCGCTGGATCAGCTCGACCAGCGTCATCGGGTCGACCCGCGGGTCCGGACCGAAGATCACGCGCCCGCGCTCGGCTCCCGCTTCCAGCTTGGCGATCCCGAGCCGCTCCGCCCGCTGACGCAGCCCGGTCTGCCGGAACAGGGTCTTGAGCGGCGCCGGCAGCAGCCCGAAGCGGTCGATCATCTCCACCTGGAGTTCCTTGAGTGCCGCTTCGTCGGGCGCGCTGCTGATCCGCTTGTACATGATCAGGCGCTGCTGAATGTCCGGCAGGTAGTCCTCGGGAATCAGTGCCGGCAGGTTGAGGCTGATTTCGGTGCCGTCATCCAGCGGCGCTTCGATGTTGGGCGTCTTGCCGGCGCGGATGGCCTTGACCGCGCGGTCCAGCATCTGCATGTAGAGGCTGTAGCCGACGGTTTCCATCTGACCGCTCTGCTCGTCGCCGAGCAGCTCGCCGGCGCCACGGATCTCCATGTCGTGACTGGCGAGAGTGAAGCCGGCCCCGAGGTCGTCGCTCTGGGTGATGGCCTCGAGCCGCTTGATCGCGTCCTTGGTCATCGCCTTTGGCGGCGGCGTCAGCAGGTAGGCGTAGGCCTGATGGTGGCTTCGACCGACGCGGCCGCGCAACTGGTGCAACTGGGCCAGCCCGAACTTGTCGGCCCGCTCGATGATGATGGTGTTGGCGCTGGGCACGTCGATGCCGGTCTCGATGATGGTCGAGCAGACCAGCACGTTGAAGCGCTTGTGGTAGAAGTCCGACATGACCCGCTCCAGCGCCCGCTCCGGGAGTTGACCGTGGGCCACCCCGACCCGGGCCTCGGGTACCAGTTCACGGATCTTCTCGGCGCTGGATTCGATCGTCTTGACTTCGTTGTGGAGGAAGTAGACCTGGCCGCCGCGCAGCACTTCCCGGAGGATCGCTTCCTTGACCACCGGCTCGTTGCGCTGCTGCACGAAGGTCTTGACCGAGAGGCGTCGCGCCGGTGGCGTGGCGATGATCGACAGGTCCCGTATCCCGTTCATGGCCATGTTGAGCGTGCGCGGGATGGGCGTGGCGGTCAGGGTGAGGATGTCCACTTCGGCGCGCATCTGCTTGAGGCGCTCCTTCTGCGCGACCCCGAAACGGTGCTCCTCGTCGATGATCATCAGGCCCAGGTTGGAGAACTTGACCGACCGGGAGAGCAGCTTGTGGGTACCGATGACGATGTCGGCACGCCCCTCGCCGATGCGCTCCAGGGCATCGCTTTCCCCCTTGCCGCCGGTGAAGCGCGAGAGCATCTCGATCTGTACCGCGGTGTCGGCGAAGCGATCGCGGAAGTTGTCGTAGTGCTGCTGGGCGAGCAGGGTGGTCGGTACCAGCACCACCACCTGGCGACCCGAATTGACGGCCAGGAAGGCGGCGCGCATGGCGACTTCGGTCTTGCCGAAGCCGACGTCGCCGCAGACGACGCGATCCATCGGGCGCGGGGCGGTCATGTCCCCGATCACGGCCTCGATGGCGGCGTGCTGGTCGGGCGTCTCCTCGAACGGGAAGCTGGCCGCGAACCGCAGGTACTCGTCGCCGGGCGCGTCGCTGGCGAACCCCTCCCTGGCCTCTCGTCGGGCGTAGATGTCGAGCAGCTCGGCGGCGGTGTCGCGAACTTTCTCGGCCGCCTTGCGCTTGGCCTTGTCCCAGCTGTCCGAGCCCAGCTTGTGCAGCGGGGCGAGCTCGTCGCTGGCGCCGGCGTAGCGGGAGATCAACTGCAGGTTGTCGACCGGCACGTAGAGCTTGGCGCCGCCGGCGTACTCCAGGGCCAGGAATTCCGCCGCCTGGCCACCCGCGGTGAGCATCTCCAGCCCCTGGTAGCGGCCCACGCCATGGTGCTGATGGACCACCGGCGATCCCGGGCGCAATTCGGAGAGGTGGCGAACGGCCAGCTCGTTGTCGTCGGTGGCCTTGGCGCGGCGCCGGGTCTGACGCACGACTTCACCGTAGAGCTCGGTCTCGGTGATGATCGCGATGGCGGGATCGCCCAGCCACAACCCTTCGCCCAGTGTGCCTTCGGTGATCGCCAGGGGCTGGCCGGTATCGAGGAAATCTTGCCAGTTCTCGATATGCGGAATGTCGCGGTGCAACGGGGCCAGGGCTTCGTCCAGCGCCTCGCGTCGGCCGCGGGACTCGGCGACGAACAGGACGCGCAGATCGCGATGCGAGTCAAGGAACGCTTCCAGCGTTGCCAGCGGGCGCTGGGCCCGGGCGTTGATCGCG
This sequence comes from Salinicola lusitanus, assembly GCF_003206045.1. Taxonomy (GTDB): domain Bacteria; phylum Pseudomonadota; class Gammaproteobacteria; order Pseudomonadales; family Halomonadaceae; genus Salinicola; species Salinicola lusitanus. Next base: position 670,384 of record NZ_PZJM01000004.1, on the reverse strand, counting down.
ACCGCCGGCGGGGATTGCGTCGCGCTGGGGGCGACATGAGGCGCTTCCGGGTCGGTCACGAACTCCAGTCGCGGGTGCTGCTTGATCGCCGCGAACACTTCGGCGGCGGGCACGAAGGCTTTTGCCGGCGGCAGCAGCGGGCGGGTGGGATCGACGCCGAGGTTGTCGAAACGACCCTCGATCGAGCGCCAGTGGTGCTCGGCGGCATCGAAGACGTCGGGCAGCAGCGCGACCCGGGTCTGGTCCGCGAGATGCTCGAAGAGGGTGGCCGTCTCCTCGAAGAACAGTGGCAGGTACTGTTCGAGTCCCGGCGAGGGAATGCCCTTGATCGCATCGACGTAGAGCGGGCACTGGCGCGGGTCGACATCGAACAGCGTCTCGAAGCCCTCGCGGAAACAGGCGATGGCCGAGCGCGAAAGCGAGTATTCGTGCGCCGGCAGCAGATCGATACGCTCGATCCTGTCCTGAGTGCGCTGGGTGTCGGGATCGAAGCGGCGAAGGGTGTCGATTTCATCGTCGAACAGATCGATGCGCAGCGGCGCGTCGACGCCCATCGGGAACAGGTCGATCAGCGAGCCGCGCATGGCGTATTCGCCGGGCTCGTAGACCGTCTCCACCGCCCGGTAGCCGGCCCGGGAGAGGCGCTCGCGGAAGCTTTCCCGGTCGAGCCGCTCTCCGGTCGCCAGGGTCAGCACGCGGCCTGCCACGTAGTCGCGCGGCGGCAGCCGCTGCATCAGGGTATTGACCGAGACTAGCACGATCCCTTGCGTGCCCTCCTGGAGCTCGCGCAGCGTGCGCAGTCGTGCGGAGACGATGTCCTGGTGCGGCGAGAAGCTGTCGTAGGGCAGCGTTTCCCAGTCGGGGAACGGCATGACCGGGACCGAGGCATAGAAGCGCAGGTCGCTCTCGAGACGCTGCGCGCTGGCGGTGTCGGGGGTGACGACCAGCAGCGGTGCATCATCGGCGATCCGCGCCAGGGCCAGCGCGGCCGCGCTTCCCTGGGGCAGTTGGCAATAGGTGGTTTCGCGCTTGCCGGTCGGCAGCGGCGGGGCGAGCGGTGTGAAGTGCGACATGGGCCTTTCGAGCGACGAATTTGCGTTGAGGGATGATAGCAGGCCGTGGCGCGGCCGGGGGCGCCGAGTCGTATTTCTTGTCTTTGGTGGGGGAGCTGCCGGCTACGACCTTTGTAGTGAAACTACAACAGTTGCGACCACGCAATGATTGCGGCCCGTTTCGTAGGGTGAAGATAATAATGGGGTTTTTGAGTCGACTCGATATCGTCCAGCGCGACTGGACCCTTGCCCGAGCGACACCCCCACCATCCGATGGAACGACCGGCTCGACGAGCCCGTTCGACCGCCAATTCGACCAGAGAGAGACAAGCTTGTGAGTCAGGATCAGCTCGATACCGTCTTCCAGCAGTGGCAGGACAACGAAGCTCGCGCCGAGGAGATGATTCCCCTGCTGGGCAAGCTCTATCGCCAGTACAACGTGATTCCGTCGCTGTTCGGCCGCTCGCTGATCAATCGCTCCGTCACGCGAATTCTCAAGAACCACCGCTACGTCCGCAAGGTCGAGGGCACCGAACTGTCGATCGCCGATACGCTGCCGATGGTGCGGGCGATGACCGAGCTCGAGCTGGGGCCCGCGCACATCGATATCGGCCGCCTTGGCGTGGCGTTCAAGAACGCGGGCGAGACCGACGTCGTGGCGTTTCTCAAGCGTGAACTGGCCGATATCGTCGGCTGCCACGACAGCAGTGGCATGGGTGGCGAGCCCCAGGACGTGGTGCTCTACGGTTTTGGGCGGATCGGGCGCATTCTCGCCCGGATCATGATCGAGAAGGCGGGGGGCGGCAATCTGCTGCGCCTGCGCGCCATCGTCGTGCGCGGCAGCGGCGACGATCTCGAGAAACGGGCCAGCCTGTTGCGTCGCGACTCCGTGCACGGCCCCTTCTCCGGGTCGATCGACGTCGACTACGACAATCATGCGCTGATCGCCAACGGCCATTACATCCGTATTATCTACGCCGACTCCCCGGCCGAGATCGACTACACCGCCTACGGCATCGACAACGCCATCGTGGTCGACAATACCGGCAAGTGGCGTGACCGGGAGGGGCTGGCCCAGCACCTGGAATCCCGGGGCGTCTCCAAGGTTCTGCTGACGGCGCCGGGCAAGGGCGATCTCAAGAACATCGTCCATGGCATCAATCACCAGACCATCGGCGACGACGATCGCATCGTCTCGGCGGCTTCCTGCACCACCAACGCCATCGTTCCGGTGCTGAAGGCGATCGACGACGAGTTCGGCATCGTCCATGGCCATGTCGAGACCGTTCACTCCTACACCAACGACCAGAACCTGATCGACAACTACCACAAGGGGGACCGCCGGGGGCGTAGTGCACCGCTCAACATGGTGCTGACGGAAACCGGTGCGGCCAAGGCGGTGGCCAAGGCGCTGCCGGCGCTGTCGGGCAAGCTGACCGGCAACGCGATCCGGGTGCCGACGCCCAATGTCTCGATGGCGATCCTGAACCTCTCCCTCGGCAAGGCGACCGACCGCGAGGCGCTCAACGAGTATCTGCGCCAGATGGCGCTGCACTCGCCGATGCACAAGCAGATCGATTATGTCGACTCGCCGGAAGTGGTGTCATCGGACTTCGTCGGCAATCGTCACGCCGGCGTGCTGGATGCCAAGGCCACCATCGCCAACGATCGTCAGGCGGTGCTCTACGTCTGGTACGACAATGAATTCGGTTACAGCTGTCAGGTGGTGAGAATTCTTCAGTACATGTCGCGCGTCTGTCACCGTTACCTGCCTGCCACGCCCTGAGTCGTTGATTCGACTTTGGTCTAAGATATTGGCTTTCGCTGTCCAAAGTCCCGGTCCTGCCGGGACTTTTTCGTGGTGCGACGGCCGGGTCGGCACCCCGGCGAGTAGTCTTCCGAGGCCCGCATCATTATACTGGTGCCCGTTTTTTAGGTGCGGTCCCTAGGCAACGGTCCGCGGAAGCCACTTTCATTTCTGGTAAGCAAAGCATCGAATTCCGTGACGTCATCTTTCCCGCCTGCGACGCTGCCGGTGGATAATCAAGCTGCCTGACGTCAGTCGGCTCTTTCCTTACGAATATCAGATTCGACAACTGGGCGAGACTATGATCGAAGTCAAACGAGGCCTGGATCTCCCCGTCGCGGGGGCGCCGGAGCAGCGTCTCGACGAGGGGCGCGCCGTGCGTCACGTCGCGCTGCTCGGGTCCGACTATGTCGGCATGAAGCCGACCATGGAGGTCCGTGAAGGCGACCGCGTCAAGCGGGGCCAGGTGTTGTTCACCGACAAGAAGGTGCCGGGGGTGCGCTATACCGCGCCTGGCGCCGGCGAAGTGGTTGCCATCAATCGGGGTGAGAAGCGTCGCCTGTTGTCGGTCGTCATCAAGCTTGATGAAGAAGAACAGAGCGAAACGTTCACGGCGTATGGGGTGGACGGGTTGGCGTCGCTCTCACGCCAGCAGGTGGTCGATCAACTGGTCGCGTCCGGCCTGTGGACGGCGTTGCGCACGCGGCCGTTCTCCCGGGTCCCGGCGCTCGATGCGGTGCCGGCGGACATTTTCGTGACGGCCATCGACACCCATCCGCTGGCGGCAGATCCCAGGGTGATCATCGATGCCGACAGCGATGCCTTCCGTCAGGGGCTGGAGGTGATCCGGCATCTGACCCCCGGAAAGCTGTTCGTGTGTCGCCGTGGCGACAGCCCCTTGCCGGGAGATGACCTCGACGGCGTCGATGCCCAGGGCTTCGACGGCCTACATCCCGCCGGTCTGGTGGGGACGCATATTCATTACCTTTCGCCGGTGGGACTGCAGCGCCAGGTGTGGCATCTCGACTACCAGGACGTGATCGCCATCGGCAAGCTGTTCGTCGAGGGCCATCTCGACCCGACCCGCGTCGTCGCCATCGGCGGCCCGCGGGCCAAGAACCCCCGCCTGGTCCGGACGCGGCTGGGCGCGAGCAGCAGTGAGCTGCTCGAGGGCGAGATCGAGCAGCCGGAGGGGACGCGGGTCATCTCGGGATCGATCTTCGGTGGCACGCAGTGCGAGGGGAGCCGCCAGTTCCTGGGGCGCTTCCATCGTCAGTTCTCGCTGCTGGAAGAGGGCAACAAGCGCGCCTTCATGGGTTGGCTGTCGCCCGGTCGCAATCGCCATTCGGTGATGGGGATCTACGTCTCCCAGTTCCTGGGACTGCCCAACTACGCGCCCAATACCTCGACCAACGGCTCCGAGCGCGCCATGGTGCCGATCGGCGCATACGAGAAAGTGATGCCGTTGGACATCATGCCGACCCAGTTGCTGCGCTCGCTGATCGTCGGCGACATCGAATCGGCGATGCAGCTCGGCTGCCTGGAACTGGACGAGGAAGACCTCTCGCTTTGCACCTACGTGTGCCCCGGCAAGTACGAGTATGGTCCCATCCTGCGCGACAACCTGACCATGATCGAGAAAGAGGCCTGACGATGGGGATTCGCAACACGCTCGACAAGCTGGAGCCTCATTTCGAGAAGGGCGGCAAGTACGAGAAGTTCTACGCCCTCTACGAGGCGGTCGACACCATTTTCTACTCGCCGCCCAGCGTCACCAAGAGCATGACGCACGTGCGCGACGGGATCGACCTGAAACGCATCATGATCACGGTCTGGGCCTGTACTTTCCCGGCCATGTTCTTTGGCATGTACAACGCCGGCTATCAGGCCAACCTGGCCATTGCCGATGGTTTCAGTGCGATCGGTGGCTGGCGCGAGACGCTGACCATGGCGCTGGCGGGTAGCCACGATCCGGCGAGTATCTGGGCCAACTTCGTCCTTGGCGCCACCTACTTCCTCCCCATCTACCTGGTGACGTTCGTGGTGGGCGGTTTCTGGGAAGTGCTGTTCGCGGTCAAGCGTGGCCACGAGGTCAACGAAGGCTTCTTCGTCACCTCCGTGCTGTTCGCGCTGACGCTGCCGGCGACCATTCCGCTGTGGCAGGTGGCACTCGGCATCACCTTCGGCGTGGTGATCGGCAAGGAGATCTTCGGCGGTACCGGCAAGAACTTCCTCAACCCGGCCCTGACCGGACGTGCCTTTCTCTACTTCGCCTATCCGGCCCAGATCTCCGGTGACAGCGTCTGGGTGCCGGCCGACGGCTATACCGGCGCCACGGCGCTCTCCAATGCGTCGCTCAACGGCATGGAAGGCCTGCATCAGCAGTACAGCTGGTGGGATGCCTTCTTCGGCTTCATCCAGGGGTCGGTGGGAGAGACCTCGACCCTGGCGATTCTAATCGGTGCGGCGGTGCTGCTGCTGACGCGTATCGCCTCCTGGCGCATCATGGCCGGTGTCATGCTCGGCATGATCCTGACCTCCACGCTGTTCAACTTCGTCGGCTCCGACACCAATCCGATGTTCGCGATGCCGTGGTACTGGCATCTGGTGCTGGGCGGGTTCGCCTTCGGCATGGTGTTCATGGCCACCGATCCGGTGTCGGCCTCCATGACCGATCGCGGCAAGCTGATCTTCGGTGCGCTGATCGGGGTAATGACGGTGCTGATCCGCGTGGTCAACCCGGCATTCCCCGAGGGCATCATGCTGGCGATCCTGTTCGCCAACCTGTTCGCGCCCCTCATCGACCACTATTTCGTGCAGGCTAACATCCGGCGACGCCAGAAGCGGCTCGCGAGCCTGGCGCCGGCGCCCACGCCCACCGAGAAGGAGGCTGTCTGATGGCGAGCAACAACTCGATCAAGAAGACGCTGATCGTCGCATTCTCACTTTGCGTCGTCTGCTCGGTGGTCGTCTCTTCCGCAGCCGTGGTTCTCAAGCCGAAGCAGGTTCAGAACCAGGAGCTGGATCGCAAGAGCAACATCCTCCAGGTGACCCAGCTCTACAAGCCGGGCGACGATGTCGAGGAGAAGTACGCCGAGCTGATCACCCCGCGGGTGGTCGATCTCAAGACCGGCGAATATTCCGACGACCTGGATCCGGACAGCTACGACCAGTTCGATGCCGCCAGGGACCCGGCCACCTCTCGCACGCTGTCGGGTGAGGACGATATCGCCGGCATCGGGCGTCAGGAGAACTACTCCACGGTCTATCTGGTCGGCGATCCCGACGATCCGGAGCAGATCGTCATGCCGATCCGGGGCCAGGGGCTGTGGGGCCTGATGGAAGGTTTCTTGTCCGTGCGTGGCGACGGCAATACCATCGTGGGGCTATCCTACTACGACCAGTCGGAGACGCCGGGCCTCGGTGGCGAGGTCGACAACCCGCGCTGGAAGGCCAAGTGGGACGGCAAGAAGATCTACGAGGGCGATGATTTCCAGGATCCTCAGATTCAACTCGTGAAAGGCGGTGCCAGCGGCGAATACGAAGTCGATGCGCTGTCGGGGGCCTCGCTCACCAGTCGGGGCGTCACCAACATGTTGCGGTTCTGGCTGAGTGACGAGGGCTATGCCCCGTACCTGGCCCGATTCCACGACGATTCCCAAGGAGGTGCGTGAAGATGGCTACCGACTCCGTGAAAGACGTCGTCCTGTCGCCGGTGTTCAAGAACAATCCGATTGCCTTGCAGGTGCTCGGGATCTGTTCGGCGCTGGCGGTGACCAACTCCATGAGCGTCTCGCTGGTCATGGGTCTGGCGGTGATTGTCGTCACGGCCTTCTCCAGCATGTTCGTATCGTTGATCCGCAATCACATCCCATCGTCGATCCGCATCATCGTGCAGATGACGATCATCGCGTCGCTGGTGATCGTGGTCGACCAGGTGCTGCGCGCCTATGCCTACGACATGTCCAAGCAGCTGTCGGTGTTCGTCGGCCTGATCATCACCAACTGCATCGTCATGGGGCGTGCCGAAGCCTATGCCATGCAGAACGGGCCGGTGATGAGCTTCCTCGACGGCGTCGGCAACGGCCTGGGATATGCGGTGATCCTGCTGATCGTCGGTTTCGTACGTGAACTGCTGGGCTCCGGCAGCGTGTTCGGCCTGACGATCCTGCCGACCGTCCAGAGCGGCGGCTGGTACGTCCCGAACGGCCTGATGCTGCTGCCGCCGTCCGCGTTCTTCGTCATCGGGCTGATGATCTGGGTACTGCGCTGGTTCAACCCGGAGCAGATCGAGAAGACCGAATATCGCATCGTTGCCAACAGCAAGGCCAAGATCAAGGAGACCGCCAATGTTTGAGCACTATCTCAGCCTGTTCGTGAAGGCGGTCTTCGTCGAGAACATGGCGCTGGCCTTCTTCCTCGGCATGTGTACCTTCCTGGCCGTGTCCAAGAAGATCTCCTCGGCCATCGGCCTGGGCATCGCCGTGATCGTGGTCCTGACGATCACCGTGCCGGTCAACAACCTGATCCTGAACTACCTGCTCAAGGCGGGCGCGCTGAGCTGGACCGGCCTGGAAGGGGCGGAGAACATCGACCTCAGTTTCCTGGGACTGTTGAGCTACATCGGCGTCATCGCCGCCATCGTCCAGATTCTGGAGATGTTCCTCGACAAGTTCGTGCCGGCACTCTACAACGCCCTGGGTGTGTTCCTGCCGCTGATCACGGTCAACTGCGCCATCATGGGGGCGTCGCTGTTCATGGTGCAGCGCGACTATACCTTTGGCGAGTCGGTGATCTACGGCGCTGGCGCCGGCGCTGGCTGGGCCCTGGCCATCATGGCGCTGGCGGGTATCCGCGAGAAGCTCAAGTACAGCGATGTACCGGGCAGCCTGCAGGGTCTCGGCATCACCTTCATCACGGCCGGGTTGATGTCGCTGGGCTTCATGTCCTTCTCCGGCATTCAGCTCTGACACCAACATGACCGGGTGGCGTCGTGACAGCGGCGCCGCCGCAAACAGGAATATAGGAATCCGACATGGTTGATACATCCATCATCGTGCTCGGCGTCGTCATGTTCACCGTGATCGTGCTGGGTTTGGTGGCCATCATTCTGGCGGCGCGCAGCCGGTTGGTGAGCAGCGGCGACGTGGCGATCGAGATCAATGGCGACCCTGACAACACCGTGACCACCCAGGCCGGTGGGAAGCTGCTGCAGACGCTCGCCGCCAACGGTATCTTTCTCTCCTCGGCGTGTGGCGGCGGCGGCTCCTGCGCCCAGTGCAAGTGCCAGGTGAGTGACGGCGGCGGCTCGATCCTGCCGACCGAAGAGTCTCACTTCACGCTGCGCGAGAAGAAGGAGGGCTGGCGCCTCTCCTGCCAGGTGCCGGTCAAGCAGGACATGAAGATCCGCGTCCCCGACGAGGTGTTCGGGGTCAAGAAGTGGGAATGCGAGGTGACGCAGAACCCCAACGTCGCGACCTTCATCAAGGAGCTCAACCTCAAGTTGCCGGAAGGCGAGGAAGTCGCCTTCCGGGCCGGCGGCTACGTGCAGCTGGTGGCGCCGCCCTACGACATCAAGTTCTCGGACTTCGATATCGAGGAGGAGTACCGCGGGGACTGGGAGAAATTCGGCCTGTTCGACATCTCGCACAAGAGCGACGAGGAGGTGATCCGCGCCTACTCGATGGCGAACTACCCGGAAGAGAAGGGGCTTCTCAAGTTCAACATCCGTATCGCGACGCCGCCGCCCAAGTCGAACCATCCGCCGGGCCTGATGTCGACCTACGTCTTCGCGATGAAGCCGGGCGACAAGGTAACCGTGATGGGGCCGTTCGGCGAATTCTTCGCCAAGGATACCGACGCCGAGATGGTGTTCATCGGCGGCGGCGCGGGCATGGCGCCGATGCGCAGCCATATCTTCGACCAGCTCAAGCGGCTGAAGTCGTCGCGCAAGATGTCGTTCTGGTACGGTGCGCGCTCCTGGCGGGAGACATTCTACAACGAAGAGTACGACCAGCTGGCCGAAGAGTTCGACAACTTCGAGTGGCACCTGGCGCTCTCCGATCCCCAGCCGGAAGACAACTGGGAAGGGCCCACCGGGTTCATTCACAACGTGCTCTACGAGAACTACCTCAAGGATCACCCGGCACCGGAGGATTGCGAGTACTACATGTGCGGGCCGCCGATGATGAATGCCTCGGTGATCAAGATGCTGACCGATCTTGGCGTCGAGCCGGAGAACATTATGCTGGATGACTTCGGCGGATGATCGGATCGCAACGGCGCCGAGCGACAGGGCCGATCCTTCTGGGGTTGGCCCTGTTGCTATTCGCACTGCTGGCCGGGTGCGAGCGTGACCCTCAGTCCTACCGGCTGGAGGGGCCGATCTTCGGTACCGGGTTCCATATCACCTTCTACGGCGACTACGACGACGACCAGCTCGCCGACATCGAGCGCTCGGTCAAGGCGGCACTGGATCGGGTCGATCACCTGATGTCGACCTACAAGCCGGACTCCGAGCTCTCCAGGTTCAATCAGGCGCCGGTCGGGGAGCCGTTCCAGCTCTCGCCGCAGACCGCGGAAGTGGTCCGCGAGGCCATTCGGGTCGGTGACATCTCCGACGGTGCCTTCGATGTCACGGTCGGTGCGGCGGTGAACCTGTGGGGATTCGGGCCGGACAAGCATCCGGATCGCGTACCCGGCGACGACGCCATCGCCAAGGCGCTGCAGGAGGTCGATTACCAGGCGCTGAAGCTCGATGGCAATACCCTGACCAAGACCAAGCCGGTCTATGTCGATCTGTCGGGCATTGCCAAGGGGTATGGCGTTGACGCCGTGGCGCGGGCCCTGGATGCCCTGGGCGTGCAGCGCTACCTGGTCGAGGTGGGTGGCGAGATCCGCACGCGGGGCAGCAAGCCCGGCGACGAGCCGTGGCGGATCGCGGTGGAAAAACCGATCTCGAACGAGCGCAGCGTGCAGCGTATCATAGAGCTGGACGATTCGGCCGTGGCGACATCGGGCGACTACCGTAACTATTTCGAAAGCGACGGCAAGCGATACTCGCACACCATCGATCCGCGCACCGGCCGGCCCATACAGCATCACCTGGTCTCGGTGACGGTGATCACGTCCGACTGCATGACGGCCGATGCGCTGGCCACGGCGGTGGAGGTCATGGGGCCGGACGCGGGCTATGCCATGGCCGAGCGGGAAAACCTGGCGGTCTATCTCGTTGTCAAAACCCCGGATGGCTTTGAAACTCGGGCCTCGACCGCGTTTCAGCGCTACCTGAAAGACTCGGATTAGGAGGATCAGTCATGACGATCTGGATTCTGGCCTTTGCCATCATGCTGCTGCTGGTCGGTGGCATGGCGATCGGCGTCATCCTCGGGCGCAAGCCCCTCGCCGGCTCCTGCGGCGGTCTCAACACGCTGGGCCTGAAGAACGGGTGCGAAATCTGTGGCGGCAACGATGAGGTCTGCGAGGAGGAGAGTCGCAAGAACCTGGCCGGAGCGCGTCGGCGCAGCGACGAGAATCGCGGCGCGGACCTGGGTTACAACGCCGTCAAGCGTTGAGCGACATGCGGGGCAACGGCGTCGCCACGAGCCAATCGAATCGGAAGCCATCGGGTAAGGAGTAGGCGAAGCACATGGCAGTTCACAATTACGACCTCGTGGTCATCGGCTCGGGGCCCGCGGGAGAGAGCGCGGCAATCAACGCGGCGAAGCATGGCAAGCGTGTCGCCATTGTCGAGCGGCAGTCCTCGGTCGGTGGCAACTGCACGCACTGGGGGACCATCCCCTCCAAGGCGCTGCGGCACCAGGTCAAGCAGATCATGCAGTTCAACACCAACCGCATGTTTCGCGATATTGGCGAGCCCCGCTGGTTCTCGTTTCCGAAGGTTCTGGAACGCTCCCGGGTGACGATCGATCAGCAGGTCGAACTCCGCACCAAGTTCTACTCCCGCAACCGTATCGATCTGTTCTTCGGCGTGGCCCGTTTCCGCGACGAACACACCGTCGTGGTTCGCGACAATCACGAAGGCGCGGAAGAGCTCAGTGCGCCGCAGTTCGTGATCGCCACCGGGTCGCGCCCTTACCGGCCGGCGGACGTCAATTTCCGTCACCCGCGGATCTACTGTTCGGACACCATTCTCGGCCTGTCGCATACGCCGCGCACCCTGATCATCTACGGTGCCGGTGTGATCGGGTCAGAGTACGCCTCCATCTTCTCCGGCCTGGGCGTCAAGGTCGACCTGATCGACACTCGTGAGCGGCTGTTGTCGTTCCTCGACGACGAGATCAGCGATGCGCTCTCCTATGAGCTGCGTAACTACGGCGTGCTGATTCGGCACAACGAAGAGTATCGCAGTGTCGAAGGGGATGAGGCCGGTGTGGTGGTCAATCTGGAGTCCGGCAAGCGTCTGCGCGCCGATGCCTTCCTGTGGGCCAACGGACGCACCGGCAATACCGACGAGCTGGGGCTGGAGAACATCGGGCTGGAAGCCAACGGTCGCGGCCAGTTGCAGGTGGACGACCACTATCGTACGGCGATCCCGCACATCTATGCGGTGGGGGACGTGATCGGCTGGCCGAGCCTGGCGAGTGCGGCCTACGACCAGGGCCGCAGTGCCAGCGACGAGTTCCTCGGCGAGGATTTTCGTTTCGTCGACGATATCCCCACCGGCATCTACACGATTCCCGAGATCAGTTCGGTGGGCAAGACCGAGCGGGAACTGACCGAAGCCAAGGTGCCCTACGAAGTGGCTCAGGCCTTCTTCAAGGATACCGCCCGCGCGCAGATCACCGGCGATACCGCCGGCATGCTCAAGATCCTGTTCCACCGCGAGACGCTGGAGATTCTGGGGATCCACTGTTTTGGCGACCAGGCCTCGGAGATCGTCCATATCGGCCAGGCGATCATGCAGCAGAAGGGCGAGGCGAACACGCTGCGCTATTTCATCAATACCACCTTCAACTACCCCACCATGGCCGAGGCCTATCGCATCGCGGCCCAGAACGGCCTGAACCGGCTGTTCTGAATCCGGCCAGCCAGCGCGCCCGGCCAGTCGGGCGCGCCCGGGCTGACTCAGGCGAGTCGAGTCATGGCTTCTCTGTCGTTTGCTGACGTTCGATAGCGATCTGCAGCGTCGGGTTGCGATAGCGATAGACCCGCAGGCTCTTCAGAAACACATCGTCTTCCAGCCGCTGATCGGATCGACGGGCGCGGGTTCGCGTCTTCGGTGGATGTGCCGGCGGATCATTGAGATGCGGTAGCTTCAGCGCGGGGTCCGGGATGAACAGCGGCAGCGGCAGGTTCATGGCCCGACGCATGCGCCCATCCTCCAAAGCCTCGCGGAAGAACAGATTGGCTCGCATCACCGGCGCCTGCTGCTGGATCTGTGCCAGGGGTTCGTCGCTGGGGATGTCGGCGAGCTTGCGCATTTGAATTTGAATGTGCTGCGCCGCCAGATCCATCTGCTTCAATCGGGCTTCTGCATCGGCAACGCTGAGGCGCTTGATCGAGCGGCCGCTGGTATACCAGGCAAGCCTGATGCGCGAGAGCGGCGCGTCGGCGACCGGCAACTGGCGCCAGCACTGCTTGAGATGCAGGCGGGCCAGCCCCTGGCCCCGCAGGTGGTCGTGCAGCACCGGATGTCGGAAGGGCAGGACGGCCTTGATCTCGGGGATCAATCTCGGCGCGGAGTGACGGATGCGTTTCAGTGTCGCGGCAAATCGTGCCTTGGCGTGGTTGACCGCTTCGACCGCGTCCATGATCGCCGGTCCGGCGACGATCACACCGATGTAGTTGCGCGTTTCACGACCATCCTGCCCATCCTGATACCAGAAATCGGTCAAGGCGCGGCGGAGCCAGCTGGCGTCGACGGCCGAATCGCCCAGTGCCCAGGCGGGTGTCGGGTCGTCGGCGTAGGCTGTTGCCAGGTGCTCGACCGCATCGATCAGGTGGTCGAAGTCGGATTCGAGCTCGGCCAGCAGGCGATACTGCAGTTCCATTGACGGGTCCCGAGAGGTGGCTTTCGGTTTATACCGTTATCTTAACTGCTGTTGCAAGTGGCGGGAAGCGGTGGGTTGGTGCCCACACCGGAACTTGGCCGACAGCGCTGCCGCCGTGTCCGGCGGCAGCGACACGACGAGAGCGGGTCAGCGGTCGCGGTAGCGGCGGGTCAGGTCGGCGTAGGCATCGACGCGGCGGTCGCGCAGGTAGGGCCAGATCCGGCGAACGTCCTCGCTGCGTGACAGATCGACATCGACCAGCAGGTTCTCGCTCGCTTCGCCGGCATGGGCCAGCAATTCGCCCTGAGGACCACAGACGAAACTGCCACCCCAGAAGTCGATGCCTTCGCCAACCTGCGATAGATCGGCTTCATGGCCGACGCGGTTGGCGACGAGGACCGGCAGGCCGTTGGCGACGCCATGAGAGCGCTGGATCAAGGTCCACGCCTCTTTCTGGCGCTGCTTCTCCGCGGCGTCGTCCGAGGGCGTCCAGCCGATCGCCGTGGGGTAGAGCAGCAGGTCGGCGCCCGCCAGGGCCATGAGACGGGCGGCTTCCGGATACCACTGATCCCAGCAAACCAGTACGCCGAGGCGGCCGACGGAGGTGTCGATCGGCTCGAACCCCTGGCTCGCGTCCTCGTCGCCCGGGGTGAAGTAGAATTTCTCGTAGAAGCCGGGATCGTCGGGAATGTGCATCTTGCGGTAGTGTCCGACGCGGCCTCGGGTGCGATCCAGCACGATCGCCGTGTTGTGATAGAGGCCGGCGGCGCGGCGCTCGAAGATCGAGCCGACGATGACGATGTCCAGCTCTCTAGCCAGCTCGGCCAATCTCTGCCCGGTCGGTCCGTCCAGCGGCTCGGCGAGATCGAAGAGCGCGGTGTCCTCGGACTGGCAGAAGTAGTGGGTCGCGTGCAGCTCCTGCAGCAGGATCAGCTCGGCGCCCTGGGCGGCGAGTTCGCGGATGCCGGCTTCGCTCGCATCGAGGCTGCGCTGTTTTTCCGGCCAGGCCTGCTGCTGCACCAGACCGATCTTGAGTGTCTTGGACATTGTCTCTCCTTAACCTGGGAAGAGTGCGGGGTTCAGCGAACCTCGCGGCAGCTGCATGGTTAGACAGTGGAGACTGCCATGCTGGCGAATGACGGCACGGCAGTCGATCGGTATCACGTCGCGACCGGGGAAGGCCTCGTCGAGCACCTTGAGCGCGCGGTAATCGGCAGCGTCACCGTAGGTCGGCACCAGCACCGCGCCGTTGATGATCAGGAAATTGGCATAAGTCGCCGGCAGGCGATGCCCGTCTTCCGGGTCGAAACATGGCTTGGGCCACGGCAGCGGCAGCAGACGATAGGGCGAGCCATCTTCGCGCCGCAGGGCCTTGAGTTCCTCTTCCATGGCCATCAGCGCTTCATGGTGCACATCGTCGGGGTCATCGCAGCGTACGTAGGCGATCGTCGCGGGATCGCAGAAACGCGCCAGCGTATCGACATGGCTGTCGGTATCGTCGCCCTCGAGATGGCCGTGCTCGAGCCACAGCACGCGAGAAACGCCGAGCTGTTCCGCAAGCTGGTTTTCGATCGCGTCGCGATCCAGGCCCGGATTGCGATTGGGGTTGAGCAGGCAGGCGCTAGTCGTCAGCAGGGTGCCTTCGCCATCGGTATCGATGGCGCCGCCCTCGAGGATCAGCGCTTGCGATACCACGGCGGCCGCGAACAGCTGTTGGTCGGCCAGTGTCCGGGTCAGCGCATCGTCGCGTTCGGCCGCAAACTTGCCGCCCCAGCCGGTGAAGACGTAGTCGAGCAGCTCGAGAGTGCCGTCGCGTTCGATGGCGATCGGGCCGTGATCTCGTGCCCAGGTATCGTCGCTGGGCGCCACTGCGAGATGGTAACGGGCGGCATCGACCCCTAGCGCCGCGAATCGGGCGCCCAGAAGCGCCCGCTGGCGATCGTCGTGGACGACGATCAGCACCGGCTGGTAACGCGTGATCGCGACCACCATCGCTTCCAGCGTCGCCTCGATGTGCTCGAGCAGCGGCGCCCAGTCGCTGGTCGGCGTCGGCCAGGTCAGTTGGATCGCATCTTGCGGGTGCCATTCGGGGAACAGACGCAGGGTCATGGTGTCTCCATTGCGCATAAGGGCCAGTGTGCGTCAGAGCCGATGTCGAGGACGCGGCATTGTAGAGCCTGAGCGTGACGCTGCAAGAGGTCGACCGACACCTGCCGAGGGGCATTCGATCGATAATATCGCCGCCGTTCCACGGTATCCGCCGCCCAATCGCCGACGGAGTGACAGTCTAGCGTGGGGGATGTGGCTGGCAAGCGACAAATCGCGTGGCAGACGAGCGTTTGCCGCAACCGTCAAAACCCGTAACATGAGCCGCTGCTGACAAGGAACCCTACCTGATGCTTGACCGCTTACCCTTTCTGGTGGGCCTGAGATATGTTCGGGCCAAACGACGTAACCACTTCATCTCCTTCATTTCACTCACCTCCATGCTCGGGCTGGCGCTCGGGGTCGCGGTTCTGATCCTGGTGCTCTCGGTCATGAACGGCTTCGATCATGAGCTCCGCACTCGGGTGTTGGGCATGGTGCCGCATACCCGCATCGAGCAGCAGGGCGGCATGCAGGACTGGAAGGCATTGGCCGAGAAGGTCGATCAGCACAAGGATGTGATCGCCTCCGCGCCCTACGTGCAGCAGCAGGGCATGTTCTCGGCCAGCGGTCGCACCCAGGGGGCGATGGTCACCGGGGTACAGCCGGAATATGAGCGCAAGGTCTCGATCATCGGCCAGCACATGCAGGCCGGTTCGCTGGACGATCTGTCGCCCGGCAGTTGGCACGTGGTGCTCGGCTCGCTGTTGGCGCGCAATCTCGGCGTCGGCGTGGGAGACCGGGTCACGCTGCTGGTGCCCGAGGCGTCGATCACACCAGGTGGTGTCTTCCCGCGGCTCAAGCGCTTCACGGTCAGCGGCATCTTCAAGGTGGGAGCCGACCTGGACGCCAATCTGGCCTATGCCAATATCGAGGACATGCAGACACTGGCTCGACTTGGCGACAAGGTCGATGGGCTGCGTCTCGAGCTTGACGATCTTTTCAAGGCGGGTCCGGTGACGCGGGACATCGTCTCGAATCTGGGCGCCGGCTATCGCGGCCTCGACTGGACCTATACCCACGGCAACCTGTTCCAGGCGATCCAGATGGAAAAGCACATGATCGGCCTGCTGCTGATGGTGATCGTCGCGGTGGCGGCGTTCAACATCGTCTCGACACTGGTCATGGTGGTTACCGACAAGCACGCGGACATCGCGATTCTGCGCACCATCGGCGCCAAGCCGAAATCGATCATGGGCATCTTTGTGGTGCAGGGCCTGGCGATCGGGATCATCGGTATCGTGATCGGCGTCATCGCGGGCGTCATTCTGGCGTTGACGGTGTCCGATATCATCGCCTGGTTCCAGGCGGCCACCGGTATTCAGTTCCTCGATCCCAATGTCTATTTCATCAGCTATCTGCCATCGCGGCTCGAAATGAGCGATCTCGTCGTGATCGTCTCCAGCGCCTTCGGCCTGACCTTCCTGTCGACGCTCTACCCGGCCTGGCGAGCGGCGCGAATTCAGCCAGCGGAGGTGCTGCGCTATGAGTGAACTCGACTCTCGATCATCCGCCAGCGGAGACAACATCATGCTCGACTGCCGCCAGCTCACGCGGGTCTACAGCGAGGGGCCGCAGGATATCACCGTTCTGGACCACCTGGACCTTCAGGTGCGAGCCGGCGAGCGGGTGGCCGTCGTCGGCAGTTCGGGCTCCGGCAAGACCACGCTGCTCAATCTCCTTGGCGGCCTGGATCGGCCGAGCGGCGGCGAGGTCATCATCGGTGGCCAGTCGTTGGCGGGGCTGGGCGAGGCGGCGTTGGGCAGTTTCCGCAATCGCTATATCGGCTTCGTCTACCAGTTCCACCACCTGCTGGCGGAGTTCACCGCGGCGGAAAATGTCGCGCTGCCGCTGATCATTCGCGGCCAGACGCGCAAGGTCGCGGTCGACAAGGCGCAGAAGCTGCTGGATCGGGTCGGGATGGCGCCGCGAGGTGCGCACAAGCCGGGCGAGCTGTCGGGCGGTGAACGCCAGCGCGTGGCCATTGCCCGGGCGCTGGTCACCGATCCCAGCCTGGTGCTGATGGACGAGCCCACCGGCAATCTGGATCAGGATACGGCGGGCAATATCCTCGCCATGATGGACGAACTGGCGGCGACCACCGATTGTGCGTTCGTGGTGGTTACCCATGACATGTCGCTGGCGGCGCATCAGGACCGCACGATGCGCCTGGACCGAGGCCAATTGAGCGCCGTCTGACATCGTCGGCTAAAGCCTAAGCCGCCCTGGACGATCAATAGTCCAGGGCGGTTTTTTTTTTGCGTCCGCGCACTCGCCGAGCACGGTATCGATGGCGTCGCCTCGGCGCCGCTCACTGCCGCTGCCGGCGCTGCCGCCGTCTGGCACGTTTGCGCCAGCTACGGTAGATCTGGAACCGCCAGATCAATCGCACCAGAACGTTGCCGGCGGTGGCCAGCACCAGTCCGACGATGACCGAGCCGACCGCCAGCGGCAGGATGATGTGAGCCATCTGCTCGGCGATCCACATGGTGGTGATGTGATCCGGGACCTGACGCGCGGGATAGTTCATGACCCAAGCGCCGACCCGATAGTTGAAGTAGAACACCACCGGCATGGTCAGGGGGTTGGTCAGCCAGACCAGACTGACGGAAAGCGGCAGGTTGGCGCGCAGGCAGTAGGCACCGAATGCCGCCAGCAGCATCTGGCCGGGAATGGGCAGCATCGCCGCGAACAGGCCGACCATGCAGGCGTTGGCGACACTACGGCGAGAGAGTACCCACATCGCCGGATCGCCCAGCATGTGGTGCATGAATCGCAGCGAACGAGTGCGCTGCAGCCTCTCCTGGCTGGGGATGTAGCGTTGTAACCATCGACGAGACATGAGGCCGCTCGCTGGACGAAGAAGGCCCATTATCCATACAACCCCAAGGGCCCGCCATGTTAACTCCTCCATCGAGAAGGCTTGGCCTTGCCGGGCATTGAAGCGAGAAGACGCGCCTGGGCATGGGGCCGTCGTGCCGGCTGGGCCATGCCATTGGCGCTGGCCGCGCTCGCCGGCGCGCTCGCCGGTCAGCGCATCGGCGGCGCGGAAGCCTCACTCTGGGGCCTGCCGTGGGCCATGGCCGGTGTCGGCCTGGTACTGGCGCTCTGGAGACGGTCGCTGTGGGCGGGCCTGGCGACGCTGGCGTTTCTGGTCTGTGCCCATGATGTCGGTCATCAGCGCCACGGCGTGCTGCCTCCGTCCTTGGCGGGACACGAGTTCGTGCTGACCGGTCGCATCCTGTCCCTGGACGCCGATCAGCGCCGTTCCCGCTTCCTCTTCGATATCGATGGCTGTCGTCCCACCGAGCCGGATGACGCCTGTCCCGCGGCCACGCGGGTCAGATTGTCCTGGTACGGCGCCCCCGAGCTGCAGCCCGGGGAGCGCTGGTCGTTCAATACCCGCCTGCGCGAGCCGCTGGGGTTCGCCAACCCGGATACCTTCGATTACGGCGCCTGGCTCTGGCGGGAGGGGATTCAGGCGCTCGGTTACGTTCGCGACGAGTCGCCACGACGCCTCGCGGGGGCCGCTTTCTCCCTGCGTCGGCTGGCGCTCGGTCAGCTGGAGGAGATGGCGCTGTCACCCAGAGGCAAGCGCTGGCTGGCGGCATTGACGCTCGGCGCGGGAGAGCGACTCGACGATGACGATTGGCGGCTGCTCAACGCCACGGGCACGACCCATCTGATGGTGATCTCGGGTCTGCACGTCGGCCTTGTCGCGACGCTTGTGCTATGGCTTCTCCGGCGTCTGTCGCGCTGGTTTCAGCCACTCTCCTGGCGGATGACGGTCTGGCCGTGGATCGGGGCGGGGGTAGCGGCGTTCGCCTATGCCGGGCTGGCCGGCTTCGAGCCGCCCGCCACCCGGGCCGCGATCATGACCGCGGTCGGGCTCTGGGCAGCCAGCGGACGTCACGCCCCCGGCTGGTGGCAAGCCTGGTGGCTGGCCCTGGGGCTGACTGTGATCAGTGACCCGCTCGCGCCCTGGCGGCCGGGTCTATGGCTCTCTTTTCTGGCCGTTGCCGTGTTGATCGTGGCGTGGTCGGGACGCCCCCGTCCCACCGGCTGGAGAGGGTGGGGAATCGCGTTGCTGCGCAGCCAGTGGCTGCTGGCGCCGTTCATGGCGGCAGCGGTGCTCCTCGCCTTCGGGCGCCTGTCGCCGGTGGCGCCGCTGGTCAATCTGTTCGCCGTGCCGCTGGTCGGTAGCGTGATGGTGCCGCTCGGGTTCGTGGGCTGGCTTTTCAGCGGCTGGCCGGCGGTGGCGAGCGGGATCTGGTGGCCCTTCGACCAACTGGCGACGGCGCTGGCCGCCGTTCTCGCCGGCGCCGCCGACAGCTGGCCGTTGTGGAGCCCCGCGCCCTGGTGGCGCTGGCCGATCGCCTCGGCCTTGATGCTGTGGGGGCTGCTGTGGCTGCTGCCCGGTGTGGAGCGGTCGACGCGGGCGTGGGCTTGCCCATCGCTGCTGATACTCGTCGCGCTGCTGCGGGCGCCTGGCCTGGAACGGAACCAACTGGTCGTCACCGTCTACGACGTCGGCCAGGGGCAACTGGTCGAGCTGAAGACGCGGGAGCGGCGCGTGCTAATCGATACCGGCCCCCGTTTCGGCTCGGGATTCATGCCGGCCTCCCTGCTGTGGCCGCCGGGCCAGCGGTTCGACGATGTCGTCGTCACCCACAGCGATACCGATCACTCGGGAGGGGTCGCCGCGCTGCGCCGGGAGCATCGGGTGGAGCGCTGGTGGGCGCCTCGCGGCAACGAACTGGGGTTGCCGTCGCGTCCCTGCGAGGCTGGTGGCGGCTGGCGGGACGGGGAGGCTTCGTGGGGTTTTCTCTCGCCGCCGGCTGGCGATATCGCCGCCAACGCCAACGACCGCTCCTGCGTCCTGCTGGTGACGCTGGGCACGCGCCGGGTGCTGATCACCGGCGACGCCGGGGCGGGTCGGGAGCGTGAGTTCGTCGATGCGCTCGAACGCGGCCCGCTGGGGCGCCGCCGCCTGGATGTGCTGGTGGCAGGCCATCATGGCAGCGCCACCAGCTCGTCACCGACCCTGGTAGCGGCGACGCGCCCGCGCGAGGTGATCTTCAGCAGCGGACGCGGCAATCCGTTCGGCCACCCGGCGCCGGCGGTCGTGCAACGCTTCGTCGATGCCGGGAGCCGGGTCTGGAACACGGCTTATGATGGCGCGGTACGTATCGTGTTGACGCCATCCGAGCTCGAGGTCTCCACCCAACGCCACCCGGGATGGTCGAGCCGGTCGGCTGTCGACGCGGGGGATGTTGGGGTAGAATCCAGCCCCTGATGGGCGCCCGGGGGCGCACAACGGCGGAGCGGGGCTTCGTCGACGTTCGTCCCCCCCGGTGTCCTGGCTGAACGGTGCGCGCAGCGCCGCAGGCCAGACCTTTTTCCAGTCGAACGGAGTTACCGTGTCGCAAGCTTCCAGTTTGGCACTCTATCGACGCCTTCTAGAATACGTCCGCGTAGAGTGGCGTTCGTTCGCCCTGGCGGTGGTCGGCTATGCCATCTACGCCGCCTCGAGCACGGCTCTGGCGGAAATGATGAAACGGCTGATCGACGGGATACAGCATCCCGACGCCGCGTTTCGCTACTTCCTGCCGCTATTCGTGATCGGCATGTTTGCCGCCCGGGGGGTCGGAACCTTTCTCGGCACCTACTTCATGAGCAACGTGGCGCGCAACGTGGTGCATCGGCTGCGCTGCAACGTCTTCAACCACATGCTGCACCTGCCGGGCCGCTTCTTCGACATGCACTCCAGTGGCCATCTCATCTCCAGGGTCACCTATCACGTCGAGCAGGTGACGGGCGCTGCCACCAATGCGATCACGATCATTCTGCGGGAGGGCCTGTTCGTGATCGGCCTGATCGGCTATCTGTTCTGGACCAACTGGATGCTGACGCTGATCTTCATGTGCGTGACGCCGTTGATCGGACTGGTGGTGCGCTACACCAGCAAGCGATTCCGCAAGATCTCCCGGCGTATCCAGAACTCGATGGGGGACGTGACCCACGTCGCCTCCGAGGCGCTGACCGGTTATCGGGTCGTGCGCACCCACGGCGCGGAGGAGTATGAAAAGCGCCGCTTCGAGGCCGCCAGCAACTACAACCGCGAGCAGAGCATCAAGGAGGCGATGACCAAGGCGACCAGTACGCCGGTCATCCAGCTGCTGGTGGCGCTGGCACTGGCGGGGCTGGTGTGGCTGGCGATGGCGCCGGAGTTGATGAACGCCATGACGCCGGGCGAATTCGTCGCCTTCATCACGGCAGCCTCGCTGATGGCCAAGCCGATCCGCTCGCTGACCGACGTCAACAGCATCATCCAGAAGGGCCTGTCGGCGTCCCAGGAGCTGTTCGGCCTGTTGAGCCGCCCGACGGAGCACGACGAGGGCAGCCGGATGCCGCAGCGACTGAAGGGCGACGTCCGCTTCGAAGGGGTGCGATTCGCCTATGACGAAGACCAGCCGGAGGTGCTCAAGGGCATCGATCTCGACGTGCCCGCTGGCCAGATGGTCGCCATCGTCGGACGCTCCGGGAGCGGCAAGTCGACGCTGATGTCGCTGCTGCCGAGATTCTATCGGCCCACCGACGGTCGCATCCTGATCGACGACGTCGATATCCAGGAGTATCGGCTATCGCCGCTGCGCCAGCAGATCGCCCTGGTCTCCCAGCAGGTGACGCTGTTCAACACCACGATCGCCGACAACATCGCCTACGGCGTGCCCGATGCCGGTCGCGAGCAGATCGAGGCGGCGGCCAAGGCGGCCTACGCCCACGAGTTCATCGAACAGTTGCCGAAAGGCTACGACACCCTGGTCGGGGACAATGGCGTCATGCTTTCCGGT
Source organism: Salinicola lusitanus (assembly GCF_003206045.1). Lineage (GTDB taxonomy): Bacteria > Pseudomonadota > Gammaproteobacteria > Pseudomonadales > Halomonadaceae > Salinicola > Salinicola lusitanus. Next base: position 648,513 of record NZ_PZJM01000004.1, on the reverse strand, counting down.
GGCCAGCGCCAGCGCCTGGCAATCGCCCGGGCCATCTTCAAGGACGCCCCGGTGTTGATACTCGACGAGGCGACGTCAGCGCTGGATACCGAGTCCGAACGCTATATCCAGCGTGCGCTGGAGGTGGTCTGCCAGGGTCGAACGACATTCGTCATCGCCCACCGGCTGTCGACCATCGAGCGCGCCGATCGAATCGCCGTCATGGATCAGGGCTGCCTGATCGAGAGCGGGACTCACGCCGAACTGCTGGAGAAGGGCGGTGCCTACGCCTCCCTATATCAGCTCCAGTTTCAGGAGGAGGCGTGACCCCGCTCGAGCGCGCCTGGTATCGCGGTTCGGCCTGGCTCGTCCTGCTGGCGCCGCTGGAGTGGCTCTATCGCGCCATCGTCGCGCGCCGGCGAGAGGCCTATCGGACGGGGCGTCGGACGGTATGGCAGCCGCCGGTGCCGGTGGTCGTGGTGGGCAATCTCTCGGTGGGTGGGACCGGCAAGTCGCCGCTGGTCGCCTGGCTGGTGCGCTGGCTGGGCGACAACGGCTGGCGGCCGGGGATCGTCTCCAGGGGGTACGGCGGCAAGGCCGAACGCTACCCGCTGGCGGTGACCGCAGAGACGCCGGTGGCGCAGAGCGGCGACGAGCCGCTGATGCTCGCTCGACAGACCGGGGTCCCGCTGGTCGTCGACCCCGATCGTCCCCGAGCGGCGCGCTGGCTCATCGAGCATGCCCAGTGCGACATCGTGGTCGCCGACGACGGTCTCCAGCATTACGCCCTGGGGCGCACGCTTGAACTGTTGGTCATGGATGCCCGGCGCGGCCTTGGCAACCGGCGCTGCCTGCCGCGAGGGCCGCTCCGGGAGCCTCTCGAGCGCTTGCGCGACGTCGATGCGCTGATCGGCAACGGCGGGGAGGTTCCGCTAGCCGACGATGAAGAGGGCGCAGCGCCCCGTTTTTCGCTGACGCTCTCTCCCGTGGCATGGCGACATCTGGCGAGCGGCGAGCGCCATCCCGTCGAGCATCCGCCATTCGGTCCGGGCGAATCGGTGGCGGCACTGGCCGGTATCGGCCATCCGCAGCGATTTTTCGACACGCTGGAAGCCCTGGGGATCGCCCATGAGAAGCACGCTTTCGGCGACCATCATCGATTCTCGGCGGCGGACCTGCCCAGGGAGGCCGCGGTGGTGATCATGACGGCCAAGGATGCCGTGAAGTGCACGGATTTCGTCGATGACCGCTGCTGGGCGCTGGATGTGGAGGCGAGACCGGAACCGGCTTTCGTCGCCTGGTGGGCCGAGCGGGTCGAGGGTTGGAAGCGTGACCAGGGGTTGCACCCAATGTCGGTGAGCGAAGGCCCGGCCGGGGTGCGTCGCTAAGGCGAACATTGGCGAAGCACGGATCGGACCGGCGCGGCAGGCGGTTGTCAACGCCGTCTTGCCGAGCGCAGGCCGTTGTCTTGCGAGGCCCAGATTCGATTCGCGCCTCGCTGGCGTATCAGCGGCGATGGCGCGATCATGGTGACATGTCTCGGCGCTGGTTTGGCGAACACGCCGACGTACTCGGAATCTCCGATAAGGAATGATCATGGATAAGGAATTGATGACGATGTTGATCTGTCCGGTCAGCCATAGCGAGCTGACCTTCGATCGCGAACGTCAGGAGCTCAAGAGCTCGGTCAGCGGGCTGGCCTATCCGGTCCGAGACGGGATCCCGGTGATGCTGGAGAGCGAGGCGCGTGTCATGTCGACCGAGGAAAAGCTCGGCAAGGCGGCCCCGACGTCATGAGCGATTTTGTTGTCGTGATCCCGGCCCGCTTCGGCTCCAGCCGCCTCCCGGGCAAGCCCCTGATGGAGATCGACGGGCTGCCCATGGTCCAGCACGTCTGGTTGCGGGCCAGGGAGAGCAGCGCGTCGCGGATCGTGATTGCCACCGATGATGCGCGTATCGAACAGGCGGCCCGGGGGTTCGGTGCCGAGGTCGTCATGACGCGAGACGATCACCACTCCGGCACCGACCGTCTGGCCGAGGTCAGCGCCAAGCTGGCGTTGCCGGACGAGACCATCGTGGTCAACGTCCAGGGCGATGAGCCGCTGCTGCCGGCCTCGGCGATCGATCTCGTCGCGACGCGTCTCGCGTCCGACGCGCGGGCGTCGGTATCGACGCTGGCCGAGCCGATTCACGATGTCGATACGCTGTTCAATCCCAACGTGGTCAAGGTCGTGACCGACTTGAGCGGGCGGGCGCTCTATTTCTCCAGGGCGCCGATCCCCTGGGATCGCAATGCCTGGAAGACCCAGCCGCCGACACGGCTCGAGACGGATTCCTGGCTGCGTCACGTCGGCCTCTACGCCTATCGTGCCGGATTTCTGGGCGATTACGTCAACTGGCAGCCGGCACCGTTGGAGCAGCTCGAGCAGCTCGAACAGTTGCGGGCGCTGCAGCACGGTCATCTCATTCAGGTGGCGACGGTCTCTTCGTCCCTTCCCGGCGGCGTCGACACTCTGGAGGACCTGGAGCGGGTGCGTCAGCATTTTTCTCAGCGGGAGAGGGCATGAGCGAGTCGCGTCCCGTATGGCGAGTCCTGTTCGTCTGCATGGGCAACATCTGTCGCTCGCCGACGGCGGAGGGCATGCTCAGAAAGCGGCTTCAGGACGAGGGCCTCGACGCTAGCGTCGAGATCGACTCCTGCGGCACCGGGGCCTGGCATGTCGGCCAGGCCCCGGATCCTCGCGCCGTCCAGGCGGCGTCGGAGCGCGGCGTCGACCTGAGTGGCTTGCGTGGGCGCCAGTTGGCGCAGCAGGACTTCGCGCAGTTCGACGAGATTCTGGTGATGGATACCGACAATCTCGATCAGGTGCTGGCGCGGCGACCGGAAGGTAGTCGCGCACGAGTCTCCCGCCTGCTCCAATACGCCAACCAGCCGGACACGGATGTGCCGGACCCGTATTTCGGCGGCGAGGCGGGGTTCCTCCGGGTGCTGGATCAACTCGAGCTTGCCGTCGAGGGGCTGACGGCGTCGCTTCGCCAGCGCGTGGGCGGCGCCTGATGCCGGATTCGATCCCCGAGCTGCAGGTCGATCACGATCTAGGTCACGCCAACACCCTGGCGCTACCGAGCCGGGCCGAGCGTTTCTGGCTCGCCCGTCGCGAGTGCGACGTCGTGCGAGGCGTGGAACTGGCCAATCGCCACGACTGGGACCTCACGGTGCTCGGTGGAGGGAGCAATGTGTTGCTGCCGCCGGTGGTGGGGGGGCTCACGTTGCGCGCGGAACTCGATGACGTGTCGTTCATGGCGGGTGAAGGCGGCGCCGTGCATGTCGAGGTAGGCGCTGGCGTCAATTGGCATGCGCTGGTCCAACGCTGCGTGGCGCGCGAACTGTGGGGGATCGAGAACCTCGCCTTGATACCGGGACTGGCCGGCGCGGCACCGATACAGAATATTGGTGCCTATGGTGTCGAGATTGGCGACGTGCTCGATTGGGTCGAACTGGTCGATCGAAGAGACGGTCAGCGTCGCCGATTGCGCCGGGAGGCGTGTGAGCTGGGCTATCGTGACAGCGTGTTCAAGCGCGAACTGGCTAACCAGGTCGTGATCACCCGGTTGGGGCTGACGCTCTCCACACGGCCGTCGCCCAAGCTGGGGTACGGCGCCCTCGGTGATCGCGTTGCCGACCCATCGAGCGCGCAGGCGATCTTCGAGGCGATCTGCGCCATTCGTCGGGAGAAACTGCCCGACCCGCTCGTCACGCCCAACGCCGGCAGTTTCTTCAAGAATCCACTGGTCTCGCGGTCTCTGGCCGATCGGTTGCTGTCGGCGGCGCCTTCGATGCCGCATTACCCGCAGCCGGATGGCCGGGTCAAGCTGGCTGCCGGCTGGCTGATCGACCAGTGCGGGCTGCGGGGCTTTCGCGAAGGGGCGTTCGGCATCCACGATCGCCAGGCCCTGGTGCTGGTCCATTTCGGTGGAGGCTCGCTGGAAGAGCTGCTCTCGTTCTCCGAGAGAATCGTCGGCGCCGTGCGGGCGGCGTTCGGGGTGGTGCTCGAACGCGAGCCTCGCGGCATCCAGACCGCGGCCCTCTGAGCGGGCAGGCGCGCCACCGAGTGCTGGGCTCCCTCGAAAACTGCTTGCGCTCGACAGTACGGTGTTAAAAATCGGCTGGAACGCCAGCCCGAGCTCGGCGCCCCGTCAAGATACGCATTTCCACCCCGTAAACCGGTGCGCCAGCCCGGTCCGTCTTGGCCGATTTTGCCTTGGCTCCGCGCTCCGGTCTGGCCTTCGCTCGCCGACTGTCGGACAGACTCTAGGCCGGCTTGGGTATTGGAATGGATCGGGGCGCGGACCCCGGGCATCAAAAAAGCCCAGACATCGCTGTCTGGGCTTTTTCGTGGCTGGGGGCGACTCAGTTGTCGCCCTGGCCGGTCTCGCGACGCCGCTTTTCACGCGGATCGTTATGCGCCCGCCGGCGACGTGGTCGTCGGGGTTCGCTCTCGTCACCAGACTGGCTTTCCGCGGCCTTGAGCGGACGCTCATTGGCCGGGGTTGCACTGGCCTCGGCTTGACGCGCCTGATCCTGGGTCGGAGCCGCTGTCCCGGTGTCCTCCTCCGTTGAGGCGGGCGTTGCCGACGCTTCGGATACCGGCGCTACCGGTGTGGTGTCACGCGGTGCGTTTTCCTCGGGCGCGACGTCGTCGGCCTTGGTCACGTCCTGGACAGGCTGATCTGCCTTCTCATCCGCGATCGGTCCGGCGGGAGCTGCCGACGCCGGGCTCTCCTCGGTCGATGCCGTCGACTGGGCGATCGCCTCGTGAGCCGGTGAGGTCTCGACACGCTCCGCTTGTGACGTCTCTTCGCCAGGCGCCGATTGGCTGGCGGCATCATCGCTTGCCGAAGAGGTCGCCGACGGTGTGGCGGTGTCGGTCGTACTGGCCTCGGCAGACGCCGGGGTCGCCGGCACTTCGACAGACCGCTCGGAAGACTCGGCCGTGGCGTCGGCAGCGACGTCGTTATCGTCCGCCCGCTGGCTGGTTTCCGAAACGGTCTCCGTCGGCGTGGCCTTCTGGTCCGCTTCGGTCGCTGCCTCGGATTGCGCCTTGACTACCTGATCCTCGTCCGGGACGGATGTCTCAGGGGCGCTGTCCGTCGAGACCGACTCGGAGGATGTCGGCTTGGTCCGCTCCGACTTCCGCGGGTTAGCCGCCTTTCCAGACGCGGCTGCCTCGGCGGTCTTGGTCCTGGATCGGGGCTCTTTCGGCTCGCTCGTAGTCGCGGTCGGTTCGGCCTGTTCGGCGCGCGAGCGTTCGCTTTCCTCGCTCTTGGCCTCGGCTACCGGGGCGTGGCGCTCGGAAGAGGCCGTCTGATCCTGGAGCGATTCGGCCTCGACCGACTCGGCTGGCTTGGCGTCGTCACCGGTATCGGCCGCCGCTGCCGCCTGCAGCTTCTGCTGCTCCTCGGCGGCTGCCGGGTTCAGGGCGTGCTTGCGCGAGCGGTTGCGCGGATTGTTGCGTGTCCGCTTCGGCTTGCTCTCGCCAGTCTCCTTGGGAGCGGTGGGCGCGGGCGAGGCGTCGCGGTTGTCGGTGCGCGGGGTTTTGACGTTGCCGGAAGGGCTGGTGGTATCGGCCTTCGCGGTGTCGGCCTTGGCCTCGTTGCCGATCTTGTCCGTCTTGCCGCGACCGTCCTGCCGGTTGTCCTGACGCGGCTGACGACCCTGGCTCTGGCGATTGTCATTACGGCTGTCGCTGCCGCCCTGACGATCATCCTGGCCGCGACGGCGACGATTGTTGCCCTGGCGATTGCCATCGCCACCACGGGCGTTGTTGTCGCCTCGCGCGTTGCCGTCATTGCTGCGGGAGGCGCTGTCGCTGCGCTTTCCGCTGTTATCGCGATCGCTGCGCTGGTCGCTCTTCTGGCCCGTCGGCCGGGAAGGGCGGGAGTTGGCCGAGCCGTTGTCTGCATTGCTGCTGCGGGAAGCGCCCGCCGAGCGGTTGCCACCCTGGCTGCCCTGATCACGCTGGCCGGAGGCATCGCTGGAGCCCGCTGCTTCCTCGTCGGCACGGCGGCGGCCGAACAGGCCCCTGAAGAGCTGCATCAGGCCGCCGTTGGCCGCCTGGGCCTGCGGAGTCGGCGTCGCTGTTGGCGTGGCCGTGCTCTCGGCGGCGGGTTGGGGGGCGACCTTCTTCTCGGGTTCCTGATGCAGCGAATCCGGAGCCGGGGCCGTGTGCTGGACCGTCTGCACGGCGGCCTGGGTGCGCTGGATCGGCTTGGAGAGCGTCGTTTCCGGCTCCTTGAGCAGGTCGCTGTCGACGGAGAGCTCGAAGCTGGACTTGGTCTCGTCGCCATCTTCGGAGACATGGTCGTCACGCAGGCGCTGGACGTCGTAGTGGGGCGTGTCCATCTCCGGATTCGGCAGCAGCAGAACCTTGACGCTCTGGCGACGCTCGACGTCGGAGAGAACGTTACGCTTCTCGTTGAGCAGGTAGGTCGCCACCGGCACCGGCAGAATGGCGCGAATCTGGGCGCTGCGCTCTTTCATCGCCTCTTCTTCGATCAGGCGAAGGATCGACAGTGCCATGGAGCGGACGTCGCGAATGGTGCCCTGGCCATCGCAGCGGGGGCAGACGACGCCGCTGGTCTCGCCCAGCGAAGGGCGAAGCCGCTGGCGCGACATCTCCATCAGTCCGAAGCGCGAGATACGGCCGATCTGGACGCGGGCGCGGTCGAGCTTGAGGGCGTCGCGAATCCGATTCTCGACCTCGCGCTGGTTACGTGCCGGCGACATGTCGATGAAGTCGATGACCACGAGACCGCCGATATCGCGAAGCCGCAACTGGCGGGCGATCTCGTCGGAGGCTTCCAGATTGGTCTGGAGCGCGGTCTCCTCGATATCGGCGCCACGGGTGGCGCGTGCCGAGTTGATATCGATCGAGACCAGCGCCTCAGTATGGTCGATGACGACCGAACCACCCGAGGGCAGCTTGACCTCACGCTGATAGGCGGTCTCGATCTGGGACTCGATCTGGAAGCGCGAGAACAGCGGCACGTCGTCGGTGTAGAGCTTGATCTTCTGCTGGTAGGACGGCATCACCTGACGGATGAAGCTCAGCGCCTCCTCGTGCACGTCCGCGCTGTCGATCAGCACCTCGCCGATGTCCTGGCGCAGGTAGTCGCGCATGGCGCGGATGATCACGTTCGACTCGCGGTAGATCAGGAACGGGGCAGGGCGCTTGACCGCTTCGGTGGTGATCGCATCCCACACCTGAACCAGGTAGTCGAGATCCCACTGCAGCTCCTCGGGGGAGCGGCCGATACCCGCCGTGCGCACGATCACGCCCATCTTGTCCGGCAGGGTCAATTGACCCATGGCATCCTTGAGCTGGCTGCGCTCCTCGCCCTCGATCCGCCGCGAGATGCCGCCGGCGCGAGGGTTGTTGGGCATCAGGACCAGAAAGCGTCCCGCCAGGCTGATGAAGGTCGTCAGTGCCGCGCCCTTGTTGCCGCGCTCTTCCTTGTCGACCTGGACGATGACTTCCTGACCCTCTTTCAGCACTTCCTTGATGTTGGGTCGGCCCGAGGGGTCCTTGGAGAAGTACTCGCGGGAAATTTCCTTGAGCGGCAGAAAGCCGTGGCGATCGGCGCCGAAGTCGACGAAGGCCGCTTCGAGGCTGGGTTCGAGGCGGGTGATCTTGCCCCGGTAGATGTTGGCTTTCTTCTGTTCCCGGGCACCGGATTCGATGTCCAGGTCGTAAAGGCGTTGTCCATCCACGAGTGCGACGCGCAGCTCTTCCGGCTGTGTCGCATTGATGAGCATTCTTTTCATACGGTCTCGCTAATTGAGCGTGCCGGTGGAAGGCGTGCTGCAATCGGCGACGACGAACCGCAAGCGGTCGTGCTGTGCTCGCGCACATTGGTGTAGCGACCCGGCAGGGCAAGCAGGCGCAGAGGGTGTGCCAGAACGAGCTCAGCGTGCAATACGCTGAAGACCCGCGTCAGGAACTCGAGGGGAATGTCCGAAAAACGCAGGTCGAACGGCGCGATGCGGCCATCGGTGCGAATTCGGGTCGACGCTCGTCGAGCCCAGTGGCGTGCTTGCTCATTACCATTACATCTTTGCTTTCATTACCTGCTTGCTAGGGGCGCTACACGAACATGGGTTGAGTACGAAACGGTGGCAGGACATGTCACGGTGCGTTTTTCGTCGACGCATCCGGTCCTGCAGACTGCCGTCTATATCACTTGGCATTGTTCGGTTCGGCGACGCCTTCCACTGGTACCTGTGGATTTCCCGCGAGCATGGCGAGCTGAGGTCAGTCGCACGGTCGAGTCGGGGCCTGGCGTTCCAAACGTGTTTTGATCACTCCAGCAGCCGTGAGCGGTTGGCTTCGTTAACTCTCTGGAGGATCGAGACATTTTTTCACTTCGGCCAGCCTATGCAGTCGCTGACGCCTGGATGGGGGATAAACCCACCGAGTGAGTTCGCAATATAACAGTAATGCCGAGGTAGCGGCAATTGAGCTCGCGCTACCGGCTGCGTGCGTTAGAATGGCGGCCGGCGGCGCGCTGGTGTCGCCGCGCAGCGCCGTCGAGGGAGTCGAGCATGGCCGAAGGCCAGGAAGTGCAGTTTATCGAGGTCAGCGAGTCCCAGCAGGGACAGCGGATCGACAATTTCTTGCGGACGCGCCTGAAGGGCGCGCCGAAGTCGTTGATCTACCGCATCGTTCGCAAGGGCGAGGTGCGTGTCAACAAGAAGCGTATCAAGGCGGATTACCGCGTTCAGACCGGCGACGTGGTTCGCGTGCCGCCGCTGAGGCTGGCGCCGGAGAGTGCGGTGAAGGAGGCCAGCGAGGGCCTGCGTAACCTGCTGGCCGGTAGCGTCGTCATCGAAGGCCCGGACTGGCTGGTCATCAACAAGCCGTCGGGGCTGGCCGTGCACGGCGGCAGTGGCGTCAAGATCGGCTTGATCGAGGCGCTGCGCCAGGTGCGCGAGGACCTGGATTTCCTCGAGCTCGTTCACCGTCTCGATCGCGACACTTCGGGTTGCCTGCTGCTGGCCAAGAATCGGGAATCGTTGCTGTCGCTCAATACTGCGCTGCGCGAGCGCCGGATGGAGAAGGGTTACCTGGCGCTGGTGCAGGGGCGCTGGCCGGCGCGGCGCGACTACGTCAGCGCCCGGCTGGAGCGTTACGACGCCGGCAACGGCGAGCGTCGGGTGCGGGTGGACGACAATGGCAAGGTGTCGCGGACCCGCTTCGCGGTGCGTGAAACGTTCCCGAAGGTGACGTTGATCGAGGCGGAACCGGTCACTGGGCGCACCCATCAGATCCGCGTCCACGCCGCGCATGCCGGACACGCGCTGCTGGGGGACGACAAGTACGGTAGCGCCGAGGGTGCGCGCCTCGCGCGATCCCTGCGCCTGGATCGCCTGTTCCTGCACGCCTTGACCCTGACCTTCCCCGATCCCAAGACCGGGCGGCCGGTGCAGGCGAGAGCGCCGCTGGAGCCGGGGCTGGAGAAGGTGCTGGAGCGTGCCCGTCATGGCGGTTGAGGCGCTCGCCGGCGAGCGTGTATCGCGGCGTTGCCGCTACTCGCTGGTGATCTTCGACTGGGACGGCACGCTGATGGATTCGGCGGCGCGTATCGTGGCTTGCATGCAGGCCGCCGCGCGCGAGTTGCAGTGGCCGGTGCCGAGCGATGCCGATGTGCGCAATATCATCGGGCTCGGCTTGCCGGAAGCCGTCGCCATGCTCTTTCCGGGGGTGACGGCCCTCGATCAGGATCGATTGCGGGAAGCCTACGGCCATCAGTTCCGGGTCGCCGATCGGATACCGACCCCGTTCTTCCCCGGTGTGGTGGAAGGCATCGGCTGCCTGCGCCGCGATGCCCGGTGTCGGCTGGCGGTCGCCACCGGCAAGAGTCGTCGCGGGCTGGATCGTGTCTTCGGTCACGAAGCCTGCGGCGACTGGTTCGCGGCGAGTCGTACCGCCGATCTCACGCGTTCGAAACCGCACCCCCAGATGCTCGAGGAGCTGCTGGCCGAGTGCGATGTGCCCATCGCCGAGGCCGTCATGATCGGCGACACCGAATATGACCTGGAGATGGCCAGGGCCATCGGCATGGATCGCATCGCGGTGACCTATGGCGTGCACGAGCGTCAGCGGCTGCAGCGCAGCGACCCCAGGTTCGTCGCCGATGACTTTCCGTCGGTCGTCGAGTGGTTGCTGGACTGACGTCGTCGTCTGCCGACCTTTTAGATGCGCTGGGCGCGGGAATTCAGCAAGGAGACGAGAATGAGCGACGATCGACGGGATGACTGGACGCAGGGGCCGGAGTTGAGCCGCTCGGAGGCCGAGCGGCGCAAGGCGGCGGGCGCGCCTCGCGATGGCGAACCGGCCAGCGCCGATACGGTGCGGCTGGCTGAAGTGCAGATGATGGATCGGTGGGTCGGCGGCGTGCTCGCCGAGCAGCGACGGTCGCGGCGCTGGAAGATCTTCTTCCGGCTGCTGTTCGCGCTGATCGTGATCGCGGGACTGTGTCTGAGTGCCTATGCCATGTTTCTGGCCCAGGGCGACGGCGGGTCCTCCAGTCGCCGGCATCTTGGCGTCGTCGAGGTCAGCGGACCCATCGACGCCAATGGCCAGGCCGACGCCGAGCGCATCATCAAGGGGCTGCAGCGGGCGTGGAGGGATCCCAATGCCGACGCTGTGGTGCTGCATGTCAACAGTCCCGGCGGAAGCCCGGTCCAGTCGCAGCGCGTCTATGACGAAATTCGCTATCTCCAGGCCCAGGGCGACAAGCCGATTCTGGCCGTCATCGAGGACATTGGTGCCAGCGGCGCCTACTACATGGCCTCGGCGGCAGATCGTATCTACGCCTCGCCGGCCAGCCTGGTCGGCTCGATCGGCGTCATCAGCGCAGGGTTCGGTCTCGAGCGCGCGATCGACAAGATCGGTGTCGAGCGTCGTGTCTTCACGGCAGGGGAGAACAAGGCCTTCATGGATCCGTTCTCGCAGATATCACCGGGGCAGCGCGAGTTCTGGCAGTCAGTGCTGGATACCACGCACCGGCAGTTCATCGAGGCCGTCAAGGCCGGGCGTGGTGACCGCCTGAGCGACGATCCGGAGCTGTTTTCCGGCTTGGTCTGGACCGGCGAGCAGGCCAAGTCGCTGGGGCTGGTCGATGATCTCGCCAACCTCGAGCAACTGTCGCGGGCGCGCCTGGGGGAGGTGAGCCTCAAGGATTACACCCCGTCCCTCGATCCCTGGTCGCTGGTCTCCAACAAGCTCACCAGCGCGGCGGCCCACTGGCTGGGTCTGGATAGTGCGGCGTCGCCAGTGCGCTATCAGCTACCCTGAGGGAGTTGTAGGTCGGCGCCGAGTGGGTTGACGCCGGCCTCTCGCAGCAGTTCGCATAGCCTGATGAGGGGGAGGCCGATCAGGGTGTTGGGATCGTTACCTTCGAAGCGTTCGAATAGCGCGATGCCAAGCCCTTCCATCCGGAAGCTCCCCGAGCTGTCGTAGGGCTGGTCGCGGGAGACGTAGTCCTCTATTTCCGCGTCGCTCAGGGCCCGAAACCAGACGTGGTAGGTGTCGTGAACGACCCGGTGGCGCCCGCTGCGGGTATCGATCAGGGCAAGGCCGGTCATGAAGCTGACCTTGTGCCCCGAGAAGCGGCGGAGATTGGCGCAGGCCGTGTCGAAGTCGCCGGGCTTTCCCAGTATGTCGCCGTCGAACAGCGCCAACTGGTCGGAGCCGATGATCAGGTGGCCGGGGTAGTCGGCGGAAACCGCCTGGGCCTTGGAGAGCGCCAGCCGATGGGCCAGGCTCTCGGCGTCTTCCCCTGGTCGCCGGGTTTCATCGATGTCGGGCGAGGACCAGACGTAAGGGAGTCCCAGCCGGTCCAGCAGTTGGCGGCGATAACGGGAGCTGGAAGCGAGTACCAGGCGAGACATCGGGCTGCTCCTTGATAATCGGGTAGGCGGCACCGCGGCAGCGGCAGGGTGGTTGGCCCCTGCGGGGGGTGCCTTGTCGGGCGACAGGATAGCGCGTTCCGACTGCTTTGACAGGGCCTTGGCAAATCCCTATTATGTCGCGCCTATGTTGACCAGACGACTTCCCCCGACCGTCGAGCCTTATCGGGCAGCGGCTAACCAAGAAACGATCGAGGGGCTTGTCGACCTCGAGAAACTGGCGCGCCTCAAGATCGAGATCGGGCCGCAGCAGGGCGATGCCGTCGTCAAGCTGCAGTTCGATATCGATACGCAGCGTCGCCATCTGATCGATGGGGACCTGGAAGCGGATCTAATGATTCCGTGTCGGCGTTGCCTGCAGCCCATGGCGGTATCGGTCGCCAGTCACTTCAAGCTGGCAGTCGTCAGCGACGATGCGCTGGCGGCGACGGTGCCCAGCGACTACGAACCGGTGCTGGTCGACAATGAACAGCTGGACCTGCTGGAGGCGATCGAGGACGAGCTGATCCTCAGCCTGCCCCAGGTGGTCTATCACGACGAGGCAGATTGTGCCGTCTCCCGTGAGCAATTGAGCAGCGGTGAAGCCTCGGTAGAAGAGGCCGCCCGCCCTGACAACCCCTTCGACGTGCTGAAGTCGTTGAAGGGAAAACTCTGAACCCGAAGACATTGACGTTGGAGTCATATCATGGCCGTTCAACAAAACCGTAAGACCCGTTCCAAGCGCGGCATGCGTCGCGCACACGATGCGCTGACCTCCCCGGCCCTGTCCCAGGATCAGGAAACCGGTACCACGCATCGCCGTCACCACGTGGCCCCCGATGGCTACTATCGTGGTCGCAAGGTCGTCGACGTTTAAACAGACGTCGGACGCTTGGTAGAAGAGCAGTGCGCATCGCCATCGATGCCATGGGCGGGGACTTCGGTCCCCGCGCGACTATTGGTGGCCTGCTGCTGGCGCTGAAACGCCATCCGGAACTCGAGCCCACGGTATTCGGTCCGAAGGTTGAGCTTCGTGCGCTGGTCGAGGAGCTGACCGGCGACGCGACGGAGGCGCCGCTGGCCGAGCGCCTGGAATGGGTGGATGCACCGCGAGTCGTGCTTCAGTCCACACCGCCGATGGAGGCTCTCGACGATCCCTCTTCGACCAGCATGTTCGGCATGCTGGCGGCGGTGCGGGATGGCGAGGCCGATGCCGGCATCACTTGTGGCAACACGGGCGCGCTGGTGGCGTTGGCGCGGCGGGAGCTGGGAAGTGTTCCCGGTATCTCGCGGCCGGCAATCAGTACCGCGGTCCCGACCCGCAAGGGCGGGCGGTGTTATCTGCTCGATCTGGGGGCCAGCGTCGATGTCCATGCCCGACATCTCGTTGACTTCGCCCGAATGGGAGCCTTGATGGCGCGGGTCGTCGATGGCGTGGCGCTACCCAGGGTGGCGTTGTTGAATGTCGGTATCGAGGCGAGCAAGGGCGTGGCCCGCGTGCGCGAGGCCGACGCGCTTCTGAAAGCCCGCGGCGGCGGCGACTTCGACTACGTCGGGTATATCGAGGGCGATGCGATCTTTTCCGGTTCGGTCGACGTCGTGATCTGCGATGGTTTCGTGGGCAACGCCGTGCTCAAGGCGAGCGAGGGCGTGGCCCAGATGCTGCTGAAGCGGCTACAGGAAACCTTCGAATCCCACTGGTCGACACGCTTGGTGACCCTGCTGGCGCGACCCGCGCTGATGCGGTTCAAGGCGCAGTTGGACCCGGTGCGGCACAACGGTGCCAGTCTGCTCGGGCTCAACCGTATCGTGGTGAAGAGTCATGGCAATGCCAGTGCCCAGGCCTTCGCCTTCGCCATCGACCGGGCTGTACGTGAAGTCGAGGTCGGATTGCCGGACCATCTTCGCGCGGCATGGTCTCACGACTCGGCGACGCCTGTTATCTCGTCGATCGTCACCGACGATCGAGAGGATAGCGGGTCTTGCGACACGACGAGATCCGACGGTCCACCATTTCAAGGGTGAGCGCGATGACGCAATCACTGGCTTTGGTCTTTCCCGGGCAGGGCTCGCAGCAGGTCGGCATGCTGCGTGAACTGGCCGAACGTTACAGCGTAGTTCGCACGACATTCGACGAGGCATCGGAAGCGCTTGGCTACGACCTCTGGCATGTCGTCCAGGAAGGCCCCGAAGAGAAACTCAACGCGACGGCTTGTACCCAGCCCGCGCTGCTGGCGTCGAGCGTGGCGATCTGGCGTGTGTGGCAGGAGCTGGAGGGGCCGCGGCCCTGCATGATGGCCGGCCACAGCCTGGGCGAGTACAGTGCCATGGTCTGTTCCGGTGCCCTCGGTTTCGCGGAGGGGATCCGGCTGGTGCGCCTGCGTGGCGAGGCGATGCAGCAGGCGGTGCCCGCGGGCGAAGGTGCAATGGCTGCGATTCTGGGGCTGGAAGACGCGGCGGTCGAGACGGCCTGCCGCGAAGCCGCCCAGTCGGAGGTGGTCGCTGCCGTCAACTACAATTCTCCGGGCCAGGTCGTCATTGCGGGCCACCGCGGCGCCGTCGACCGGGCCATCGCGCTGTGTCAGGAAGCTGGGGCAAAGCGCGCGCTGCCGCTGCCCGTGTCGGTGCCCTCCCACTGCGCATTGATGCAGCCCGCCGCCGAGAAGGTCGAGCAGGCGATGGGGGCGATGGAGTTCAAGCTGCCGCGTTATGCTGTCTATCAGAACGTCGATGCTCGGGTGCCCGAGACGACGGAGGCGCTTCGCCATCGGCTGGTCGAACAGCTCTATCGTCCGGTGCGCTGGACAGCTTGCGTGAACGCCATGTTCGACGATGGTGCTGCCGTGTTCATCGAGTGTGGCCCGGGCAAGGTCTTGACTGGCTTGAGCAAGCGTATCCAGCGACAGGCCAAGGGGCTGGCGGTCAATGATCCCGATACGCTGACGGCTGCGCTCGAGTTGGCGCGTGAAACGCTGGACGTACAAGAGCCTTAAGGATGAATGACATGACCGAACGTAGAGTTGCGCTGGTCACCGGCGCGAGTCGTGGGATTGGGCGCGCCGTCGCGCATGAGCTGGGTCGGCAGGGGCGCATCGTGATTGCCACCGCCACCAGCGAAGCCGGCGCCACCAGGATCGACGACGATCTCAAGGCTCAGGGCATCGAAGGCCTGGGGCTGGCGCTGGACGTCACCGACCAGGCCAGTGTCGATGCGCTTTTCAAGCGCATCACCGAGACCTTCGAGGCGCCGACCATCCTGGTCAACAACGCCGGTATCACGCGTGACAATCTGTTGATGCGAATGAAGGAGGACGAGTGGGATGCGGTCCTCGATACCAATCTCAAGTCGGTCTATCGTGTCTCCAAGGCCAGTCTCCGGGGGATGACGCGGGCGCGCTTCGGTCGCATCATCAACGTCAGTTCCGTCGTGGCGATGATGGGCAACCTGGGGCAGGCCAACTATGCTGCGGCCAAGGCCGGCATGGAAGGCTTTACCCGGGCATTGGCGAGAGAGGTTGCCTCGCGTGCGATTACGGTCAACGCCGTGGCGCCGGGTTTCATCAACACTGACATGACCCAGTCTTTGCCGGAAGCTCAGCGGGATGCGCTTCTGGGGCAGATTCCGCTGGCCCGTCTGGGGCAGCCGGAGGAAATCGCCGCCGCTATCGGGTTTCTCGCAAGCGATGCAGCCGGTTATATTACCGGCGAAACGCTGCAGGTTAATGGCGGCATGAACATGCGGTAATCCTCCCGCGACGCGGGTTGCGTCGTCTGGGGGCGGTCTATAAACTACCCGCAGCTTTTTAGCTGGCGGATTCGTACCACTAGGAGTAACGACATAATGAGCACCATCGAAGAGCGCGTGAAGAAGGTTGTTGCCGAACGCCTGAACGTCAAGGAAGAGGATATCCAGAACACCTCATCCTTCACCGAAGACCTCGGCGCGGATTCGCTGGATACCGTCGAACTGGTGATGGCGCTCGAAGAGGAATTCGACACCGAAATTCCCGACGAAGAAGCTGAAAAGATCACGACCGTTCAGGAAGCGATCGACTACATCGTCGCTCATCAGTAAGCCCGGTATTCTCCGTTGATACGGAGAATGCCACCGGGCAGGACGTGCCGATGTTCAGAAAGCCGCTCTCCACGAGAGCGGCTTTCTGCGTTTTGAAAGCCTTTTCTCGAGAGGGCGGGACAAGCGCTTGCGCCACGGCGCCCGGGCACGGCGAGCGAGGTGGCGTGGACATGGAGGCGACTGGTGGGGCAAAGTCACCGTTCGCGACGCCCATCTCCAGGGTTGTTCAGGTATAATTCGCGCCAGTCGGGCCCAGGCGAAGTCCTCGGTCTCGTGAGGCGATGATGGCTTCACGGATCGTGCCTTCAGGGCCATCAGGAAGTTCGGAGGAGATTCGATGCCGCGCAGAAGAGTGGTGGTGACCGGGATGGGGCTGGTAACGCCAGTCGGTAACACGGTCGAGGAGAGCTGGAAGAGCCTCCTGTCAGGGAAGAGTGGCATCGCGCCGATCGAGCATTTCGATACGACCGGCTTCAACACCCGGTTCGGTGGTGCGGTAAAGGACTTCGATATCGGCGAGTATCTCAATCCCAAAGAGGCTCGCAAGATGGATCTGTTCATCCAGTATGGGGTTGCGGCGGCGACACAGGCGATGCGCAACTCCGGTATCGAATGCACCGAGGAAAACGCACACCGCATCGGTGTCGCCATTGGTTCGGGCATCGGCGGCCTGCCCATGATCGAGCGCAACCACGACTCGCTTCACAAGGGTGGACCGCGTCGCATATCGCCGTTCTTCGTTCCGGGGTCGATCATCAACATGATCTCCGGCAGCCTAGCGATCCAGCACGGCTTCAAGGGCCCCAACATCGCGATCACCACTGCCTGCACGACCGGTACGCACAATATCGGCTACAGCGCGCGAACCATCGCGTACGGTGATGCTGACGTGATGTTTTGCGGCGGCGCCGAGATGGCGACCACGCCCCTGGGCCTGGGCGGATTTTCCGCGGCGAGAGCGCTGTCCACCCGCAATGACGACCCACAGGCGGCCAGCCGGCCCTGGGATCGCGACCGCGATGGCTTCGTGCTCTCGGACGGTGCCGGCGTCATGGTGCTGGAGGAGTACGAACACGCCAAGCGCCGGGGGGCCACCATCTATGCGGAACTGACCGGTTTCGGGATGAGCGACGATGCGTTCCACATGACGTCGCCTCCCGAAGATGGCAGCGGTGCGGCGGCCTCGATGGCCAACGCCATCCGGGATGCCGGGATCGACCCCGCCGACATCCATTACATCAACGCTCACGGCACCTCCACATCGGCCGGTGACGTGGCGGAAAGTCGAGCGGTGGAGCGGGTGATGGGCGACGCCGCGCGTCAGGTCGCGGTCAGTTCGACCAAGTCCATGGTGGGCCATCTGCTGGGCGCGGCCGGGGCGGTCGAGGCGATTTTCTGCGTGCTGGCCATTCGCGATCAGGTCGCGCCGCCGACGATCAACCTCGACAATCCCGACGAGGGTTGCACGCTCGACTACGTACCCAACAACGCTCGGGAAATGCCGATCCGGACGACGCTGTCGAATTCGTTCGGATTCGGTGGCACCAACGGGTCCCTGATCTTCACCCAGGTCTAGCGCATGCGCGATACAGCGCTTCCGATGGACGATCGCGGGCTCGCCTACGGTGACGGCGTGTTCGAGACCATCCTGGTTCGCGATGGTCGCCCGCAGCTGTGGAAGCAGCACATGGCGCGCCTGCAGGCGGGGATCGAGCGGCTGGCGCTTCCCCGGCCGGACCTCGCAGCTTTCGAGGCCCTGCCTGCGCAGTGCGGGCCTGGCCTCAAGGTGCTGAAGCTGATCGTCACCCGGGGCAGCGGTGGACGGGGATATCGTCCGCCGGCGTTGGCCGAGCCGCGGTGGCGGTGGACGGTCTCCGCCTTCCAGCCCATTGCCGAACGCTGGTTCGAAGGCGTGAACGTTCGTTGCTGCGAGCTTCGGCTGGGTCGGCAACCCCGCCTGGCCGGGATCAAGCATCTGGCACGACTCGAGAACGTCCTTGCCCGGCAGGAGTGGCAGGACGACGCCATTGCCGAGGGAGTGCTGCTCGATTCGGAAGAGTGTCTGGTGGAGGCGACGGCGATGAATCTGGTCTGGCGTCGAGAGGGGCGCCTCGAAACACCGTTGCTCGATCGTTGCGGCGTCGACGGGACGCTGCTGAACGCGCTGGAGGCCGTCGTCGACATCGATCGGGTCCGCGTCGGGCTCGACACCTTGCTGGCCGCGGATGCCGCCTGGCTGATCAATAGCGTCCAGGGCGCGTGGCCCATACGGCGGCTGGATGACAGCGCCGGCAACTGTCTCAGGCAGTGGCCGCTCGCGACGAGCGATGCTTTCCGGCAGGCCGCCCATGAACAGTTGGGGTATCCGCTGAGCCGCAGCGACTGACCCCCCGTATCATGCCCGGGAGCCGATGCTCGGCTTCCGGCGATTAAGGATGGACATGCGTCTCCTCAAAATTCTGATCGGGATACTGCTGCTTGCCACGATCGTGGTCTTCGGCGGATTCCTCTATTGGCAAAAACAGCTCGACGGGCCGATAGCGCTCGATGAGCAGACGATCTACGAAGTGCCGCGGGGGGCCGCGTTCACCCGCGTCATCGACGATCTCGAGAAGCGCGGCGTCATCGACGCGGCCTGGCCCTATCGGCTGCTGGCCCGCGTTGCACCCGAGGCGACCCAAGGCCTGCGTGCGGGGGAGTTCGAGCTCGATCCGGGCATGAGTGGCCGTCAACTGATCGCGCACCTTTCCAGCGATCAGGTCGTCACCTATCGGCTTACCATTCCCGAGGGGTGGACATTTCGGCAGATGCGCGCCCAGTTGGACAAGGCCGCCAAGCTCGCCCATCGAACGGCGGCGATGAGCGACGAGGAAGTCATGGCCGCGCTGGGACACGAGGACACCTTCCCCGAGGGGCAGTTCTTTCCCGATACCTACCGCTATCACAAGGGCGTGACGGACCTCGAGATCCTGCGCCGCGCCTTCGACCGGATGCAGCAGACGCTGGCGAGCGTCTGGGACGAGCGCGACGACGACCTGCCGATCGATACGCCGTATCAGGCGTTGATCCTGGCATCGCTGATCGAGCGGGAGACCGGGGTGCCGGCGGAGCGTGGCGAGATCGCGGGCGTCTTCGTCCGGCGCTTGCAGAAAGGCATGCGCCTGCAGACCGACCCGACCGTGATCTACGGCATGGGCGACAGCTATGTCGGCAACATCACTCGGGCCGATCTCCAGCGGCAGACTGCCTACAATACCTATGTCATCGAAGGGCTGCCGCCGACGCCGATCGCGATGCCCGGACTCGGGTCGCTCGAGGCCGCCGTCCATCCCGCCGCGGGCGACACCCTCTATTTCGTGGCCAAGGGGGATGGGTCGCATCAGTTCTCGCGGACGCTGCAGGAGCACAACGCTGCCGTCCGCCGCTACATCCTGAATCGCGATTGAGTTCGCGGTCCATTTATCGACGAGACGACACCGCATGAACGCAGGTGATACCGAACAGCGGCGCGGCCGATTCATCACGCTGGAAGGTGGCGAAGGAGTGGGCAAGACGACCAATGTCACCTTCGTCTGCGATTGGCTGGCGGCGAAGGGCATCGAAGTCGTGCGCACCCGTGAGCCTGGCGGCACCCCGGGCGCCGAGGCGATCCGGGACCTCCTGCTGGATCCCACGCGGGAAGAGGCCTGGAGCGACGACGCCGAATTGCTGCTGGTCTTCGCCGCCAGGGCCCAGCACCTCGCCCGGCGTATCCGGCCTGCGTTGGCCCGGGGCGCATGGGTCGTCTGCGATCGGTTCACCGATGCCACCTTCGCCTATCAGGGCGGGGGGCGCGGGCTGGATCGCCAGCGCATTCGAACCCTGGAAACCCTGGTCCAGGACGGGTTGCAGCCCGATCTCACGCTGCTCCTGGACATGCCTGTCGGCGTCGCGGCGCAGCGGGTCGTCAGTCGCGGCGCCCAGCTCGACCGGTTCGAGCGCGAGCGGGAAGCTTTCTTCGAGTCGGTCAGGTCGGCCTATCTCGAACGGGCTCGTGACAGCGAGCGGTTCGCCATCATCGATGCGAGTCCCGCGCTGGATGCGGTCCAGAGCGAAATCGAACGCTGCCTCGACCGGCGGGTGTCGGCATGGTTATGAGCCCGCTGCCGTGGCAGACCGACCGATGGCGGAAGCTGGTCGAACTGCAGGATGGCGGTCGTCTGCCTCATGCCTTGCTGCTCTCCGGACCCAGCGGCATCGGCAAGCAGCCGCTGGCCGAAGCGCTGATCGCGCGGACGCTGTGCCGCGACCCCGGCGAGCTGGCCTGTGGCGAGTGCCATAGCTGTCGCATGCTGGCGGCCGGTTACCACCCCGACCTGCTGACGGTGATGCCAGCCGAGAAATCCCGCCAGATCCGCGTGGACGCGATCCGCCAGGTCAACGGTTTCGTCGCCCAGACTGCCCAGCAGGGCGGCTACCGGGTCATCCGCATCGAGCCGGGCGAGGCGATGAACGTCGCTGCCTCGAACGCCTTGCTGAAGAGTCTCGAGGAGCCGGGCGATCGGACGCTGTTCATCCTGGTATCCGATACGCCGTCGCGGCTGCTGGCGACCATTCGCTCCCGTTGCCAGCACTGGAGCCTTGCCGTGCCCCCGCTTGAGGTGGCCGAACCCTGGCTGCGCGAACGCCTGGGCAATGGCGACGAGGCGCGTTTCTGGTTGAGCGTGGCCGGGGGGCTGCCGCTGCTGGCCGAGGAGCTGGCCGGCGCGGAGGCGCGGCAGTTGCGCCAGGATCTACGCGAACTGTTCGATGCGCTGGTGCGCGGCGGCGAGCCGGTGGGGGAAGCGGCCAGGCTCGATGCGCAGTCGCTCGACCGCATACTATGGTATGGCATCGCCTGGCTGGAGGATCTGATCCGGCTCGGCCTGTCGGGGGACCCCAGCAGGGTGCGCAACGGCGATCTGCTGCCGCTGTATCGCCAGGCGGTCAAGAACGCCCGTGTGCGCGACTGGTTCCGGCTGCTGGATTATGCCCGCGAGCAGCGTCGACTGCTGGCGGCGGGTGGCAACCCGAATCCGCAGCTGGTGCTCGAGGCCTGGCTGGTTCGCTGGTCGGCGCTGCTGCGATCCTGAGCGCGTCGACGTTGCCGATGGTGGCCTCGACGCGGAGCGTTCGTGTCTATCTATTCTCTACCCTGGAAATCTTCATGTTCGTCGACTCTCACTGTCATCTCGATCGCCTCGATCTGACGCCCTACGGCGGCGATCTCGACGCGGCCCTGGAAGCCGCCAGGGACCGGGGTGTCCGGCGGTTCCTGGCGATCTCGACGTCGCTGGAAGGGGCGCCCAACCTGGCCGGGATTGCGCGGCGCCATGACGATGTCGACATCAGCGTCGGCCTGCATCCGCTCCACGAGGTGGCCCAGGAGCCCGACAGCGAGGCGATCCAGACCTGTGCCGACCGCTACGGGGCGGTGGCCATCGGCGAAACGGGCCTCGATTTTCACTACGACAGCGTACCGCGAGAGACCCAGCGCCAGCGCTTCGTCGCCCATCTCCGCGCGGCCCGGGAGCTCGAGCTGCCGGTGGTGATCCATACCCGTGAGGCGCGTGACGAGACGCTGGCCCTGATCCGCGAGCATGTCGATCCGAAGGTGGGCGGGGTACTTCACTGCTTTACCGAGGACCTGGAGATGGCCCGGGAGGCCTTGAGGCTGGGTTTCTATATTTCACTGTCGGGTATCGTCACGTTCGCCAGCGCCGAGGCGTTGCGCGGCGTGGCTCGACAGGTGCCGCTGGATCGTCTGCTGATCGAGACGGATAGTCCGTTCCTCGCGCCGGTCCCCCATCGCGGCCACCCCAACGAGCCACGGTGGGTGGTCGAGGTTGCCGAGTGCATTGCCCACGAACGAGGTATCACCGTCGACGAGGTAGCGATGCAGACCCGAGCCAACTTCTATCGGCTGTTCCCCGGCTGCGCCCCCGAGGGGAAGGCCGACAACCCGTTCGTGTGAGCGCGTTCACCGGCGACAATGCAGGCAACGGCGCCGGCGCGCCGTCGAGGAGGGCACGATGAAACTCGACACGCTGTTCCAGCAGTTCGATCCCCAGTCGATCCCCCCGTTGGCGCAGTGGGATCCGCCTTTTTGCGGCGACATGGACCTGACCATCTCGGCCAATGGCGATTGGATCCACGAGGGTTCGCCGATACGGCGGCCCGCGCTGGTCGAACTGTTGAGCCGGGTGCTCCGTCGGGAAGCCGATGGCGACTACTATCTGGTCACCCCCGCGGAGAAACTCCGTATCGTCGTCGAGGATCTGCCGCTGCTGATCACCGACGCCGATCGGGTCGATGCCGATTGGGTCGCGGTCACCGCCGGTGGCGACCGGGTGCCGCTGGATGCGACCCATCGTCTGACGCTGCTCAGCGGCCCGGGGGGCGATCTCCTGCCGGCACTGCCCGTTCGCCACGGTCTGCGGGCGCGGCTGCACCGCAACCTGTTCTACCGCTGGGTCGAACTGGCCGAGCGGCGTGACGACGAGATGGGGTTGTGGAGTGGCGGCGTATGGCATGTGCTGGGCCGGTTCGACGACGGG
The DNA here is from genome assembly GCF_003206045.1 of Salinicola lusitanus. Lineage (GTDB taxonomy): Bacteria > Pseudomonadota > Gammaproteobacteria > Pseudomonadales > Halomonadaceae > Salinicola > Salinicola lusitanus. The sequence continues at coordinate 625,934 of NZ_PZJM01000004.1, read as the reverse complement.
GCGCCATGAACGATCGGGATCCCTCGATGCTGTCGGATCAGGCGCCCGCCGATGGGTTGACCGCCGAACAGCGCGCCGTGGTCGGCCATCGTCACGGCCACGCGCGAGTTGCGGCGGTAGCCGGCGCCGGCAAGACCACCACCCTGGTGAAGCGGGTACTGCACCTGCTCGCCAACGGCGAGAATCCGCGGCGCATTCTGGTGCTGATGTTCAATCGCGCGGCGAGGGACGACTTCCGCGCCAAGCTGACCCGGGAGGCGCCGCCGAACGTGGCGCTGCCGGAGGTACGAACCTTCCACTCGATCGGTCATCGCCTGACCCAGAGCCTGACGCGCTGGGGATACCTGCCGCCGCGCCAGTTGCTGCAGGCCGACTGGCAGCGGGAACGGCTGCTGCGGCAGGCGGTGATGCAGAGCCTGGCATCGGCCGATGGCGAGACTCGCGAGGCGGCCCTGGACGCGGATCGGCTGGAGGCGTTCGGCCAGTTCTGCGATCTGGTCAAGGCGGAGGTCGTCACGCCGGCCGAACTGTTCGAGAAGCTCGACTATGCCGCCGGCGAGCGGCACTTCATCGATGCCTTCGAGGTGGTGGAGTCGCTGCTCGAAGCCGCCGGGCAGATGACCTACGCGGACCTCCTCCATCGTCCGTTGCGGTGTCTCGAAGAGCACACGGACGCGCGCCGACGGGTCGAAGGTTTTCTGGGGCATGTGATCGTCGACGAGTATCAGGACATCAATGAGGCCCAGCTACGGCTGCTCAAGATCCTCGCCGGCCAACAGGCCCAGGTCATGGCGGTGGGCGATGCCAATCAGTGCATCTACGAGTGGCGCGGTGCGCGGCCCGACGCGATGCTGTCACGCTTCGACGGGTTGTTCGGCCATGCCAGCGAGTACCCGCTCTCCTACACTTTCCGACACGGCCATGCTCTGGCCCTGGCCGCCAATCACGCGATCCGTCACAACCGTCAGCGCTGGGACCAGCTCTGTCTGGCGGCCCCCGGCAACCCCCTGACCGAGGTCCAGACCGGCGTCGGTGCCAGCGCGCTGCTGGAGACACTGCAGCGCTGGCACGCGGCGGGTCGACACAGCGACGAAGCCTGCGTGCTGGTGCGCAGCTGGTCGTTGTCGGTCTCGGTACAATTGCAACTGCTGCGAGCCGGCGTGCCGTTTCGGCTGGCGCAGGAAGAGCGCTTCGTGTTCCGGTTGCCACTGGTTCAGGCCTTGGCGGGCTATCTTCAGCTGGCCCGCCAGCCGCAGCGGCTGCAGGATCCCGCCCATCTGGCGCTGCTGTTCTCGCAGCCGACGACCTTCGTGGCCCAGGAGCGCGTACGCCGGCTGGTCGACGAACTGGTCCGCACCCAGCAGTGGCCGGCTCGCGAATCTTCGGTTCTGGCGGGCCTCAAACCCGGTCAGCGCCGGCACCTCAAGAGGCGGTGGCAGCTGCTGTGCGAGCTTCCCAAGCTGGCATCGTGGCCGCCGGCCAAGCTGCTCGAACACGTGGTCGACGCCATCGATGCCGAAAAAATTCTGCGTCGTTCGGCGGCGCGTCGCGAGAAGGGCGATGACGACGTGCGTCTGCTCGACGTGCTGATCGAGCAGGCGGGGGAGCTGGCCAGCGATCCCGAGGCGTTCATCGAACTGCTGCGCAATCCGGTCGAGAATCGCCCGGACGGCGTGTTGATCAGCACGGTGCACGGCGCCAAGGGGCTGGAGTGGCCGCTGGTTGCGGTGTGGGGGCTCAACGAGGAGGATTTCCCCCATTTCAGCCGCGACAACCCACTCTCGCCGGAGCGGCTGGAGGAGGAGCGACGGCTCTACTACGTGGCCATCACCCGAGCCAGGGAGCGTCTGCTGCTGGTTCAGGATGGCGGTGATCACCGACCGAGCCGGTTCCTCGACGAGACCGCGGTGGAGGACTGCGGTCGAATCGACCGGGCGATCCGCAGCGGCAGCGAGACCGGCGTCACGGTTCGCGAGCCGGAAATGATCGGTACCTATCTGGCGCGCATCGGCCAGGCGAGCGCGGATCTGGAACACCTGGGACGGTCGCTCACGCTGCACGCCAGTCAGCCGGTGCCATCAGCGCCGGCTGCCGAGGTCAGCGTGGCGCCGTGGCAGGTCGGAGATCGGGTGCGACATGCCAGCTTCGGTGATGGCGAGGTGCTGGTGGTCGAGGGCAATGCCGCCAACCCGGTGATCGACGTGCGCTTCGCCTCGGCCGGTCGCCGCCGCCTGATCGCCGCACGCGCGCCGCTGACGAAACGCTCGTGATGGGCCAGACTGTCTTTCGATCGACGACGCTTGGGGAGGAAGTGATGAACGCATCCGTGCTGGTGACGGTGGAAGAGTTGCAGCGCACTCTTGGCGGCGATCAACCGCCGCTGATATTCGATTGTCGCGCGTCCCGGGGCGACGAATCGCTGCCTGCCCGTCGCTATCTTCCCGGTAGTCTCATTCTGGATCTCGAACGAGATCTTTCGGCACCGCCGGGCGAGGGTGGCCGCCACCCGCTGCCCTCACACGACGCGTTCACCGCCACCCTTCAAGCCATGGGCGTCACTCCCGAACGATCCATCGTGGTTTACGACGACAACGGGGGGCAACTGGCGGCAGCACGGGCATGGTGGATGATCGCTCGCTGGGCGGGCCATCCCGCCGTTCGTGTCCTTGACGGCGGCATGACCGCATGGACGCTGGCAGCGGGCGAACTCGTGGAGACCGCCGCCGAACCGGGCGGGCGGAGCCAGTGGTGCCCAGCGTTCGATGACCAGGCGCTGATCCCGGTGGGCGCGCTTTTGGAACGAGGCGGACAACTGGTGGATGCCAGAGCCTTGTCCCGCTTTCGTGGGGTCGAAGAACCGCTCGATCCCGTCGCGGGCCATATTCCGGGGGCGACATGTCGGCCCTGCAGCGACAACCTCGATGGGAACGGTCACTTCAAATCGCCACAGCGGCTGGCGGAGGAGCTGCCCCGGGCCGAAGCGGTGACGGCCTACTGCGGCTCCGGCGTGACCGCCTGCCACAACATCCTGGCCTACGCCGTTGCCGGATTGCCGCTGCCGCGGCTCTACGTGGGTTCCTGGAGCGAGTGGATTCGCGACCCTGCCAGGCCGGTCGCGACCGGCGACTAGGCCCGGCTTCGCCCAGCGCCNNCTCCTCGACCACCTCGTAGACGCCCACCGGGCAGTAGCGCTGAGCGGGTTCGGCGTATTCCGGCAGGTTTTTCTCGATCGGGATATCGGGGTCGCTCAGCCTGAGGTGGCAGGGCTGATTCTCGTCGTGGTTGGTGTTCGACAGGAACACCGACGAGGGCTTGTCGAACGACAGCTTGCCGTCCGGTTTGGGGTAGTCGATCGGCGACGACTCCGCCGCGGTCTGCAGGCGGTGGTCCGGGGTGGTGTCGTGCTGCGTGGGCAGTTTGCCGCCCAGCAGCTGATCGACGAAATTGAAAGCGCCGCCGCCAACGGTGCCGAACTTGTGAATGGCCGGGCCGAAGCTGCGGCTGGCTTCGAGCTCCCGCCACGCCCAGCTCGACTCCCAGGCCGAGGTGAAATCGGTGAGCTCCTTGCCGCCCTCGTCGCCGGCGGCGAGGGCGGCAAACACGGTTTCCGCCGCGACCAGCCCCGACTTCATCGCGGTATGGATACCCTTGATCTTGGCGAAGTTGAGCGTGCCGGCATTGCAGCCCAGTAGCAGGGCGCCGGGCATGGTCATCCTGGGCAGACAGTTGGCGCCGCCCTTGGTGATGGCGCGGGCGCCGTAGGCCACGCGCTTCCCGCCGGTCAGATGACGCGCCAGCAGGGGATGATGCTTCATGCGCTGGAATTCGTCGAAGGGCGAGAGATACGGGTTGCGGTAGGCCAGGTCGACGATCAGTCCCACCATCACCTGCTGGTCGTCGCCGTGGTAGAGGAACCAGCCGCCGTGGCTGTCGCCGCCGTGGTCCTTGTCATCCAGAGGCCAGCCGGATCCGTGCAGCACCAGGCCCGGCTCGTGCTGCTCGGCGGGCACGTCCCACAGCTCCTTGAAGCCGATGGCATAGTGCTGGGGGTCGCGATCGGCATCGAGACCGAAGCGCTCGATCAACTGCTTGCCGATATGGCCACGGGCCCCCTCGCAGAACAGCGTGTACTTGGCGCGAAGCTCCATGCCTGGCATGTAATTGGCCGTTTCGCTGCCGTCGGCGGCGACTCCCATGTCGCCGGTGATGATGCCGCGAACGATGCCCTCCTCGTCGACGATCGGCTGCTGCGCGGCGAAGCCGGGGAAGATCTCGACGCCCAGTCCTTCGGCCTGCTCGGCCAGCCAGCGGCAGAGGTTCCCGGCACTGATGACATAGTTCTTCGTGGCGGGTCCGTCGCCGCCGTGACCGGTGTTGTGCATCGACTTCGGCACCAGGGCGTTGGGCAACTTCTGCGCCTTGCCGGCGTCCTTCAGCAGGTAGAGTTCATCGCGCAGCACCGGCGTGTTCAGTGGCGCGCCGCGCTCAGCCCAGTCGGGAAAGAGTTCGGCCAGGGCCCGCGGCTCGAACACCGCGCCGGAGAGAATGTGTGCACCCACCTCCGACCCCTTTTCCACCACGCAGACCGACAGTTCTCGTCCGGCGTCACTCGCCTGCTGCATCAGGCGACACGCCGCCGACAACCCGCTGGGGCCTGCCCCGACGATGACTACATCGAAATCCATGGATTCACGTTCCAAACCCGATCTCCTCGCTTGCTGGCAGGGCGCTGTCGCGCTGCCCACCCGGTCCGTTCGTCGACGGCGATGGGCCGTCGTTTGTTATGGCCTTACGTTAGCCAGAGGGTTGTCGTTATGCCAACCGGCGCTGGCCTTATGCGAAGGTGCTGCTTCGGCACGGTGCCGTCGATGCGCTATCATCGCATTTTTCGCCCATTGCTGTCCCCGTGGTGCACCACCCTGGGGCGCGAAGGGCGTCGAGTTGACCCCGGCCGGCGTCGGCGTGATTCTGTCTCCGCCGACGTTCTGTTATCCGGCATCGAGCCACGATCAGGGCCGCCAATCGTCGATGTCGGCCGACGCCTGCCGGGTCGGTCTGTCAATAGCCAGCGAGGACACCCATGAAAGTACTCGTCGCGGTCAAACGCGTCATCGATTACAACGTCAAGATCCGGGTCAAGCCGGATCACTCCGATGTCGATCTGACCAACGTCAAGATGGCCATGAACCCGTTCTGCGAGATCGCGGTGGAAGAGGCCGTTCGACTCAAGGAGAAGGGCATCGCCACCGAAATCGTCGCCGTCACGGTCGGTCCCAAGGCCGCGCAGGAGCAACTGCGCACAGCGTTGGCGCTGGGAGCGGATCGCGCTATTCATGTCGAAACCGAAGAGCGCGTCGAGTCACTGACGGTCGCCAAACTGCTCAAGGGCGTCGTCGACGAGGAGCAGCCGGGCCTGGTCATCCTCGGCAAGCAGGCGATCGACACCGACAACAATCAGACCGGTCAGATGCTGGCGGCGTTGGCCAATATGGGGCAGGGCACCTTCGCCTCCGAAGTCGCTTTCGGCGACGGGGTCGAGGAGGGGGAGATTCGCGTCACCCGCGAGATCGACGGTGGCCTGCAGACCGTCGCGCTCAAGCTGCCGGCCGTGGTCACCACCGACCTGCGCCTGAACGAGCCGCGCTACGCCAAGCTGCCGGACATCATGAAAGCCAAGAAGAAGCCGCTCGACACCCGGACGCCGGAAGCGCTTGGCGTGACCGTCGCCAGCGGGCTGTCGCTGCTGAAGGTCGAGACACCGGCCGAGCGCAAGGGCGGTATCAAGGTGGGCTCCGTGGATGAGCTGATCGACAAACTTAAGAACGAAGCCAAAGTGCTTTGATAGGAGCGGATGAGATGAGCATTCTGGTTCTCGCCGAACACCACGACGGTCAGCTCGCTGCCGGTACCGCCCACGTCGTGGGCGCGGCCCGGGCGATCGGCGGCGATATCGATATTCTGGTCGCGGGTGACGGTGTCGCCGGCGTTGCCGAGGCGGCCGCCAGGCTCGATGGTGTCTCGCGCGTTCGCGTGGCCGACGCCCCGGTCTACGCCCACCAACTGGCCGAGCCGCTGGCGGACCTGCTGGTCAAGCTCGCCGACGACTACAGCCACGTGCTGGCCGCGGCCTCCACCGAAGGCAAGAACGTGCTGCCGCGCGTCGCCGCGCTCAAGGACGTCTCCCAGATCTCCGAGATTCTGAGCGTCGAAGGCGCCGACACCTTCAAGCGGCCGATCTATGCCGGCAACGCCATCGCCACGGTGCAGTCCAGCGATGCGTTCAAGGTGATCACGGTGCGCACCACGGCGTTCGATCCAGTGGCCGAGGGCGGTGGCGCCACCATCGAAGCCCTGGATATCGTGGTCTCCAGCGAGCTGTCGCGCTTCATCGGCGAGGAGCTGGCCCAGAACGAACGTCCGGAGCTGGGCGGGGCGCGTGTCGTCATTTCCGGCGGTCGCGGGATGGGCAACGGCGACAACTTCAAGCTCCTCGACGGTATCGCCGACAAGCTGGGTGCAGCGATCGGGGCCTCGCGTGCCGCCGTCGATGCCGGCTTCGTGCCCAACGACATGCAGGTCGGGCAGACCGGCAAGATCGTCGCCCCCGACCTCTATATCGCCGTGGGGATCAGCGGAGCGATCCAGCACCTGGCCGGGATGAAGGACTCCAAGGTGATCGTGGCCATCAACAAGGATGACGAGGCGCCGATCTTCCAGGTGGCGGACTATGGCCTGGTGGGCGACCTGTTCGAGATCCTGCCCGAGCTGGAACAGAAGCTGTAGGAGATCGGGATCTTCCAGGTCGCGCTCTCGAGGGTCTGCGGCCTCGTCGGTGATCGGTTCGAGCTCCTGCCCGAGCGGGAACAGAAGCTGTAGGAGATCGGGATCTTCCAGGTCGCGCTCTCGAGGGTTTGCGGCCTCGCCGGTGATCGGTTCGAGCTCCTGCCCGAGCGGGGACAGAAGCCACGGTCCCGTCGTCGCGGAACCGCGGTGGCGAAAAAGCCGATNNCATCGGCTTTTTCGTGTCCGGGGGTCGGGCGCCGTATTCAGGAAGCCTCGCCTCGGCGTCACCGCCAGGCGTCGGTGAGAGGGCGGCGGCGTGGATGCGTATTGATAATTGTTCTTGTTTGTATTAGCGTATCGCGTCGAATTCAATCTCGTCATTCCGCCGACCCGGCGGCGCTCTTCACCGCCTCGTCGTTACGGCTTATCCGCAAGGAGATAGCGTGGTGCTCCATTTCCCGCGAACAAGAGGTGGGTATGTGTTGGTCCTCTGCCTCGCCGCCATCAGTGTGAGTGCGTCCAGCACGACACTTGCCCAGGACTCGCTGAGTCAGGCCAGCATCCAGGCGCAGCAGACCCAGGCCGAGCTCCAGCAGCGCATCGACGACGCCGACGACGCCACCCGCGAGGCGCTGCAGCGCTTGCGCCAGGCCGATCAGCAGGCCGATCGACTGGAGAGCTACAACGCCGAACTGGCGCCGATCGTCGATAATCAGGCCAAGCGTATCGATGCCGAAAAGCAGGCGCTCGCGCAGATCTCCGTGACCCGCGAGGCGCTGCCGGGCGAGATGCGCCAGATGGTCGGGCAACTGCGGGCGATGATCGAGGCGGACATGCCGTTCCTGCGTGACGAGCGACTGGCCCGCGTCGATGACCTGGAGCAGATGCTGTCCCGCGATGACGCCTCCCAGGCCGACAAGCTGCAGCGTATCTTTTCCGCCTGGCGTGCCGAGCTGGCCTACGGGCGGGAGATGGATCAATGGAGCGGACCGCTCGAGGGCGCGCAATCCGAGGCCGCCGGCCAGGCCAGCCAGATGGCGAGGGAGGTCGATTATTTGCGCGTTGGCCGCACCGGCTGGTACTACGTCACCCCGGATGACCGCGCCGGCGGAGTCTGGAGCGTTGCCAACGGTAACTGGGAAGCGCTGAACGGCGATCAGATCAATGAGGTCCGCCGCGGCATCCGAATCGCTCAGGATCAGAGCGCGCCTGCACTGCTCCGACTGCCGGCCTCGCTGGTGGTCGGCGCGGGGCGATCAGCAACGGAGGGCCAGTCATGAGGCGTCATTCATGGTGGTTGGTGCTGCCCCTCGCGGCGATCACGCTGCTGCCCGGTACCGTCAGCGCCCAGTCTGGCGCCGCGGCAGGCGATGCGACGAGTGATACCGCGTCCTCGATGCAGCAGGTGCTCGACAGGTTCCGCTCCGACAGCCAAGCCGCCGAACAGCGTGATAGCCAGCGGCTGGAGACCCTGCTGGACGATCGCCAGGCGTTACAGCAAGCGGTCACCGATGCCGAGCAACGCCTGCAGCAAGCGCAGGCCCGGCGGGATGAGCTGGAGGCGCGTCAATCGGACCAGCAGCAGCAACTGGCCGACCTGGGTCAGCAGCGCGCCCAGGACGCCGGGGATATCGGCGATATCTCCGGTATCGTCAAGCAGCAGGCCAGCGAGCTTCGGGATGCCCTCGCCGAGAGCTGGCTGACCGTCGGTGGCGATGCGACGCTGCCGCCGCGTCTCGACGATCGCGGCCTCGTCGATCTGCAGACTCTCGAACGCGTACGTCGGGATCTGGCGGGGCTGGTCGCGGAGAGCGGGCGCGGGGTGCGGTTCCAGGCGCCCGTCGCGGGTCAGGATGGCGACGTGAGCCAGCGGGAAGTGGTGCGGCTGGGCGATACCGTCGCCTTCAGCGATGGCGATCTGCTGCAGCGCGTGGGCGACGATGGCCGCCTCTCCGTGTTCGCGGCGACGCCGGGCGACGCTCGTCAGGCGTTGAAGGCGTTCCAGCAGGGCGACGGCAACCAGATCGTGATCGACCCCACCGACGGTGACGTGCTCGAGGCGCTGTCTCAGCAGCCAACGCTATGGCAGCGCTTTCAGCAGGGTGGCTACGTCGGCTACGTGATCGTGGCGCTGGGGCTCGTCGGGCTACTGGTGGCGCTGGTCCAGTACGCCTATCTGCTTCGGGTCAGTGCGAGAATGCGTCGCCAGATGCAGTCTCCGGACACCTTGCGTGACGACAATCCGTTGGGACGGGTCCTCGCGCGTTTCGCCGCGCTGGGTCGCGATCATGCGCCGGAAGCGCTGGAAGCTCGTCTCGATGAAGCCATGCTGGCGGAACAGCCCCGTCTGGAGCGGGGGCAGCCGATCGTCAAGCTGATCGCCGCGGTGGCGCCGCTGCTGGGACTGCTGGGTACGGTTACCGGGATGATCGTGACTTTCCAGTCGATCACGGTGTTCGGTACCGGCGACCCCCAACTGATGGCGGGTGGCATCAGCCAGGCACTGGTGACGACGGTGCTGGGCCTGATCACGGCGGTGCCGTTGCTGTTCGTCAATACGGCATTGAGCAGCCGGAGCCGGCGTCTGATCGGCTTGCTGGAAGGTCGCGCCAGCGCCGTGCTCGCCGAGCATCTCGAAGCCGAAACCGCTGCCGTTGCCCACGCCGAGGAGCGTCGTCATGGTGCTCACGCTTGAGCCGATCCGCTGGCTGATCGGCGCCGGCGGTGAGGTGCTGGTGGTGATCATGCTGGTAGCCATGGCGCTGTTCGCGATGTCGCTGGAACGGCTGTTCTACTGGCAGTTCACCCACCGCCGGGCCCGGCGGGTGTTGATCGACGCCTGGATTCGGCGTCGCGATCACTCGAGCTGGAGTGCGCTGACACTGCGCGAGGTGTGGACGCGCGAATTGATCGCCCGGCTGCGTCTGCCGCTGCCGTGGCTCAAGCTGCTCATTGCGGTCTGCCCCTTGCTCGGATTGCTGGGGACGGTGACCGGGATGATCCAGGTCTTCGACAGTCTGGCACTCACCGAGAGCAATCAGGCGCGGGCGATGGCCGATGGCGTTGCCCAGGCCACGTTGCCGACGCTGTGCGGAATGGCGGTCGCCGTGGTCGGCCTGCTGTTCGTCACCCGGCTGGAACAGATCATTCGACGCGAGGACCAGCGGCTGCACGACCGCATGGCCCGCGCCGTGGAGGACTCTCATGCGTAGGCGCCGCTTGCGGGAAGCGACTGATGACTCGACCGGCATCGACCTGACGCCGATGCTGGATGTCGTCTTCATCATGCTGATCTTCTTCATCGTCACCACCAGCTTCATCAAGGAGAGTGGCGTCGAGATCCAGCGCCCCGAGTCCAGCGAGGCGACGGCTAGGCAGGATACCCAGGTGCTGGTCGCGATCACCGGTGAAGGCGCGGTGTGGGTCGATGGCGAAGCCGTGGATGCCCATCGCGTCGGCGCACGCGTGGCGCAGCTGGTCTCCGGTGACGGCAGCGTCGTGGTCCAGGCCGATAAGAACTCGACCACCGGCCTGCTGATCCAGGTGATGGATCGGATTCACCAGGCCGGGGTCGACAACGTTGCCGTGGCTGCCAACCGGGGCGCCGGCTGATGCGTAGATTGGCCGGTCTGGCGGGTGGCGCGCTGCTGGCGCTGCTGCTGTTCTACCTACTGGCGCTGCTGGTGGCACCGCCGGCGCCGGATCGCACACAGATCGTCACGCCCACGGCGATCTCCATGGTCGACGCGCCGCAGCCGGACCCGGCGCAGCCGACGCCGACATCCCCCGCGTTGCCGCCGGCCAGCGCGCCACCGCCGCCGCCCGCGGCAGCACCGCCACCGGCAGCCGAAGCGCCCAGCCCGGTGGAGATTCCCGAGCCGCAGACACCGCCGATGCAGACGCCGGACGTCACCCTGGACGAGACACTGCCCGAGCTGAGCGAAGCCCGGCCCGAACCGGAACCTCGCCCCGAGCCGGAGCCCCGGCCGACGCAGGAAACAGTGGCTGAAGCCACGCCGCAGCCGGAAGCCTCGCCCGAGCCGGCGGATGCGCCAGCGCAGCCCAATCCGGCACCCCAGCAGCCGCCCCGGGGTACGCAGGCATCGCCACGTGACGTCGGTCAGCTGCAGCCGACCAGTCGAGTCAATCCGACTTACCCGATGCGGGCGCGTCGTCGCGGCATGGAAGGCTACGTCGAGGTCAGCTTCATCATTCAACCGGATGGGCGTGTCGACACCGGCAGCTTGCGGGTGATCGATGCCGACCCCGCCAATGTCTTCGATCGTGCGGTGGAAGAGGCGGTATCGCAGTGGCGGTTCCCGCCGGCCGACGACGTGCGGCGCGCCACTCAGCGTATCCAGTTCCAGTTGGAGGGCTGATGATGAGTTCGACGAGGGTTCGCCGTCTGGGCAGGCGCTGCCTGGCGCTGGTGGCAGCGGGCCTGGTCGGCTTCGGCAGCGCCTCGCCGGCGCAGGCGGAGGGGCCGGCGCTGCGCCCGGACATGATTCGAACGCTGCAATCGATGCAGTCGCAGCTCGAGGCCGGCGACGATGCGACGGTGGCCTCGCGGGCCGCGGCATCCGCCTCGCGTCTCCAAGGTGGCAACGCCGCCGACCGCTGGGCACGGGCGCTGTTCCTGCAACTGGCTGCCACGGCCAATGCCAGTCGCCACGAGGATGCCACGGCGGCGGATCAGTTTGCCGAGGCGCGGCGTATCGACGGTGTCCCCGCCGCTCGCCGGCTCGCCTGGTTGCAGCAGGAAGCACGTCTCCGGCTCCGCGCCGGCCAGACGCGGGAGGGCGCCGACCTGCTGACCGCCTGGATCGAGCGCAGCGGCGGCGACGATGCGTCGCGCTGGCTGCTGGTCCAGGCGCGGGCGTCGCTCGACGACTGGACAGCGGCCAGCCAGTCGCTCGATCGCCTGCGGGAATCCGGCAGCGAAGGCTGGAGCTCGTCGCAGCGTCAGTTGGCGAGCACGGTCTATCAACAGAGTGGGCGTTTCGACGACGCCCTGGCGCTGCTGGGCAGTGACCAAGATTCGCCGGACGTTTGGCGCCGCGCCGCGGGCCTGGCCCAGCAAGCCGGCGATAACGGCCGGGCCGCGGCGATCTGGGAGAGCGGCTGGCGCCGTGGCGTGCTGGTCTCGAAAGACGATCTGCGGCAACTGGCCAAATTGCATATCGCCGGCGGTACGCCGGCCCGTGCCGCCGAGCATCTGGCCCACTGGATGGACGACGGTCGGCTCGAAGCCAGTGCCGACAACCTCAAGCTCCTGGCGCAGGCGTGGACGGCGGCACGCAGTCACGACGAGGCGCTGGGGGCCTGGCGCGCGCTGGCAGAGCGGACCGGGCGCGGGCAGGATTGGCAACAGCTGGCGGAGGTCGCTTACGGCTGGGGCGAATGGCAGACGACGCTGGATGCGCTCTCCAGCCTGCGCCAGGCGGGTGGCGAGGTGTCGGGACGCGACTGGCTGCTGCAGGGTATCGCGGCTGCCCGGCTCGATCGGCGTGACGTGGCGCGGGAGGCCTTTCGCCAGGCCAAGGCCGCCGGCGTGACCCAGGCCCAGCAGTGGCTGGACTCACTGGGCTGACGAGCGGCGGTTTTCCACCGCTCTTCGACTCGGCCACCGACGGCTTCTATCGACGACGCCCCGAGTTCCGGGGCGTCGTCGTTGCTGGCGCTGCCAATCAGATCGACATCCCCTCAGTCGAGATCGAACTCGCTCCATACCGGTGCGTGATCGGAAGGTCGTTCCATGCCGCGCAGGTCATAATCGATCCCGGAGCGCCGAGTCGCACTCGCCAGGGGCTCGGTCACCAGGATGTAGTCGATCCGCAGCCCGCGCTTGGGCTCACGGTCGAAACCCTTGGAGCGGTAGTCGAACCAGCTGAAGAAATCAGTGCTGTCGGGATGGCAGCGCCGGTAGCTGTCCTCCAGCCCCCACGCCTTCAGGCGTGCAAGCCACTCACGCTCTTCCGGCTGGAAACTGGTCTTGCCCTCGCGTAGCCAGCGCTTGCGGTTCTCTTCGCCGATGCCGATGTCGATGTCCGCCGGGGAGATGTTGAAATCCCCCATGATCGCCACCCGCTCGTCGGGTCGATGGCGTTGCTCGAGCAGGGCGTTGAGACCGGCGTAGAACGCCCGCTTGTTGGGATACTTGGTGGGGTGGGCGATATTCTCGCCCTGGGGAAAGTAGCCGTTCCACACCGTGATGGGCTGACCGTCGTTCATGGTCAACGTCACGCCGATCAGCCGGCGCTGCGCGTCCTCACCGTCGTCCGGCAGCCCGTAGTGGACGGCCGCCGGTGCCGACCGGGTCAGCATGGCGACCCCATAATGTCCCTTCTGGCCGTGAAAATGGACGTGATAGCCCATCGCCTCCACGGCTTGCCTGGGAAACTCGCTGTCCTGGACCTTGGTCTCCTGCAGCCCAATCACGTCCGGCGCGTGCGTCGCGATCAGCGCCTCGAGCTGGTGGAGCCGCGCCCGGATGCCGTTGATGTTGAAAGAAACCAGGCGCATCAGTCGGAATCCTTGTCGTCGCTGGCGGGCTTGTGCAGGGGGAGTGGCGGGGCGCTCTGGCGTTGGCGCTTGCGCTCGGCCTGCAGCTTGCGCTGCTGAGTCTTCTTGTCGACGTAGCGGCGCGACGGCGCGACTTCGTCGGGATTGTCATGGCGCCAGCGGCGGTAATCCTTGCGCTTGCCGGTGCGGATCGTCACCTTGTCGGCCAGCGACCGGGTCTTTTTTCTGCGAGTCATGCGCGCGACCTATGAGCTTCTTGGCGGGTAATCGAGAGCGATTGAATGGCGGATAGTTTAACAGCCAGCGCAGCGCCTGCCATCGAATACCCGAACCAGACCCGCACACCCGGTGTGCCAGGGCCGGCAATCTCGATCGACTGGGCTCGCGACGTTGGCGGGCGAGACTGGTACAATACTGTCGGCTCGCGTCGGGTGGTCTCTGCGCGAGATCGTCACTCGTCGCGTCGAGGATTCGCCCTGGAGGCGTGAACACTCCTTCCGCCGCGCCGATCACGGTGCTACCGGCCTCCGGTACGGACAGCGCCGGCTCTCGCGAGTCAAACCGTCAATCGATTTCGGACATTCGTCATAACTATGAGTGAGTCTGACAACACCCAGGCCCCGGCACAGAACCGCAGACCCAAGCGGCGTCGGCGCAAGCCACGTAAATCGCAGTCGCGGAACACTTCGGGCTGGTCGCTGAAGCAGTTTCAGGTCGAGCCCGTTGCCGGACGCTGGCGATTCCACGATTTCGACCTGCCGAACCCGCTGATGCGAGCGATCCAGGCCGAAGGCTTCGAGTACTGCACGCCGATTCAGGCCGAAGCGCTGATGCACACGCTGCTCGGTGGCGACGTCGTCGGCAAGGCGCAGACCGGCACCGGCAAGACCGCCGCATTCCTGATCTCGATGCTGGCTTACTTCCTGGAAGAGGAAGCGCCGGATGGCCAGAAGCCGGGGACCCCGCGTGCGCTGATCGTCGCGCCGACCCGTGAGCTGGCGCTGCAGATCGAGAAGGACGCCAAGGCGCTGTCCCGTTTCACGTCACTGCATGTGGCGAGTGTCGTCGGTGGCATGGACTACCAGAAGCAGCGCGACCAGTTGAGCAAGAACCTGGATATTCTGGTGGCCACCCCGGGGCGCCTGCTCGACTTCCAGCAGAAGCGGGACATCGATCTCTCCCAGGTCGAGGTGCTGGTCCTGGACGAGGCCGACCGCATGCTGTCGATGGGCTTCATTCCTGACGTCAAGCGCATCATCCGCTACACGCCCAAGCGCGAGGAGCGCCAGACCTTCCTGTTCTCGGCGACCTTCACCCCGGATATCCTCAATCTCTCGGAGCAGTGGACGCAGAATCCCGCTCACGTCGAGATCGAGGTGACCCACGACAACGCCGCCAACATCGACCAGCGCGTCTATCTGGTCAGCGACAACGAGAAGCGCAAACTGCTGTTCAACCTGGTCCGTCAGGAAGCGATGGAGAGGGTGATCGTGTTCGGCAACCGTCGCGACCTGGTGCGCGAGCTGGATCAACTGCTGCGCGACCAGGGCATCAACGCTGCCATGCTCTCCGGTGACGTGCCTCAGAACCAGCGCATCAGGACGCTCGAGCGCTTTCGCGAAGGCGAAGTCACCGTGCTGGTGGCCACCGATGTCGCTGGACGCGGAATCCACATCGAGGATGTCAGTCACGTGATCAACTTCACGCTGCCGGAAGATCCCGAGGATTACGTCCACCGTATCGGTCGGACCGGCCGTGCCGGCGCCAAGGGCGTGTCGATCAGCTTCGTCGGCGAGGAAGACGCCTTCTCGCTGCCCGAGATCGAAAACTATATCAACGGCAAGCTCCCCTGCGAGCATCCGCCCGAGTCCATGATGTCGTGAGCCGATGGCGCCGTCGACCGGAGCCGTGGTTCAATCGATGTTATCGGACGACGTGGTCGTCTCGTGGCAATCGCCCACCGCCGGTGGGCGATCTCACTTCCGATAGTCCGCCCCGGAAAGCGCATGCTCGACGAATCCCTCAAGCAGGAAATCCAGGAGGCTTACCGGCGTGTGCTCGAAGGGCTGGAGCTCACGCCGCGTTACGGCCAGCGCCTGATGATCGCGGAGATCGCGCGCACGCTGGCGTCGATCGAGCGGGACGAGCAGGGGCATCGGACCTCCAACGAACACGTCTGCGTGCTGGAAGCGGGCACCGGGACCGGCAAGACGCTCGCCTATCTATTGGCGGCGCTGCCGGTGGCCAAGGCCCGTGGCAAGCGGCTGGTGATCGCCACTGCCACGGTGGCACTGCAGGAGCAGGTGCTCAATCAGGACCTGCCGATGCTCAAGACGCACAGCGGCCTCGACTTCGAGTACGCGCTGGCCAAGGGGCGCGGCCGCTACCTGTGCGTGGCCAAGCTCGATCAGGCGCTGGAGGGCGCCGAGCCCAACCCGACGCTGTCGCTGTTCGAGCAGACCATCGCCACGGATGCGGGCGGGGACTTTCCGCAGTTGATCCAGGAGATGGCCGATACCTACGCTTCCGGCAACTGGGAAGGGGATCGCGACAGCTGGCCGGTCGCCATCGACGACCGGGACTGGCGCCGGCTGACCGTGGATCACCGCCAGTGCACCAACCGCCGCTGCGGGCATTTCGGCGCCTGCGCCTATTTTCGTTCGCGCCGGCATCTCGAACAGGCCGACATCATCGTCGCCAACCATGACCTGGTGCTGGCGGACCTCGCGCTGGGTGGAGGAATGGTGCTGCCGGCGCCCAAGGATTGCATCTACGTCTTCGACGAAGGGCATCATCTGCCGGACAAGGCGCTGGACCATTTCTACCATCGCTTCGGGGTCAATGGCGCGCTGCGCTGGCTGCGCACCCTGAAGAAGTCGCTGACCGAACTGAACACTGCGCTGGGCGCGCAGCCCACGCTGGCGCGACTGCTGGCGACTTTCCCCGAGCGAATCGCGGCGCTGGAGCCGCGGCTGGGTGACGTCTATGCCATGGGGCATCGGATCGCGGGTCTGGACGCCGGCGCCGGCGACGAGACGCAGCACTTCCGGTTTCCCAACGGCAAGGCGCCGGCGCCGCTGGCCGATCTCGCCCAGCAACTGGTGATTCCCTTCGCCGAGCTGTCGCGGGATCTCGAGACGATGAGCGATATCCTGCGCGAGAGCCTCGACCCGGATAAATCCACCGGGCTTGCGCGCGAACAGGCGGAGCCCTGGCTGCCGCTGACGGCGCTGCTCCATGGTCGCGCCCTGGAAGCGCACTCGCTGTGGTCCGCCATGGCCAAGCCGGATCCGGCAGGGCAGGCGCCGCAGGCGCGCTGGCTGACGTTCCAGCACTTCGCCGGGGAGCCGGAGCTCACCTTTTCGGCCAGCCCGGTGTCGGCGGCGGAAACGCTGGCCCGTTACCTCTGGGGGAGCTGCTATGGCGCGGTGGTGACTTCGGCCACGCTGACGGCGCTCAACCGCTTCGAACGACTTCAGGAGCGGGCGGGGCTGGCCAACCGCTACCGCTATCAGCGCCTGCCGAGCCCGTTCGACTACTCGCGGGCGATTCTCAGCGTGCCGCGGGAAGCCGTCGAGCCGGGGGACGCCATGGCCCATGACCGCTCGATCGTCCAGTTCATCGAGGGCTTGAGTGACGATGAGGCGGTGCTGGTGCTGTTCTCGTCGCGCAAGCAGTTGCGCAGTGTCGCCGATGCGCTGGAGGAGCCGTGGGCCTCGCGCCTGCTCTCTCAGGATCGATTGCCGAAAAGAGAGCTGCTGGAACGTCATCGCGTTGCCGTCGACGCTGGCAAGGGGAGCCTGATCTTCGGTCTCGCGAGCTTCGCCGAGGGGATCGACCTCCCGGGGCGCTATCTGACCCACGTGGTGATCACCCGGCTGCCTTTCTCGGTGCCGGACGACCCGGTCGGTGCCACGCTGGCCGAGTGGATCGAGAGCCAGGGCGGCAACCCGTTCATGCGGATCTCGGTGCCGGATGCGTCGATCAAGCTGGTCCAGGCGTGCGGGCGGCTGATTCGCAAGGAGAACGACAGCGGCCGCATCTCGCTGCTGGATCGGCGCGTGCTGACGCGTCGCTACGGCAAGGCGCTGCTGGATGCGCTACCACCGTTTCGCCGTCAGATCGACGGGGTGGAAGCGGGCGAGCCGGCAAGAAACTGATCGCTGGCCGCGAGGCCTCTGTCGGTGTGAAAATCTGTTGTCGCGAAAACGCCCGATNNATCGGGCGTTTTCGCTCTATCGATCCTGCGGACGATCGATTACCGACAATGGATCAGTCGTCGGACTGCTGGCGGTCGCGCAGCGGCGCCGCGAGCTGCTCCGCCATCTGCGTCAGCGTCCGTTCCGTGGTTGGCCAGTCGATGCAGGCGTCGGTGATCGACACGCCATACTGGAGCTGACTGCGGTCCTCGGGCATCTTCTGGCTGCCCCAGCCGATGTTCGACTCGATCATCAACCCGATGATCGAGCGGTTGCCGTCGAGAATCTGGTGGGTCACGTTCTCCATCACCAACGGCTGCAGCGCCGGATCCTTGTTGGAGTTGGCGTGGGAGCAGTCGACCATCAGGTTGGCCTTCAGGCCCGCCTTGTGCAGTTCCTGCTCGGCGAGCGTGACGCTGACGCTGTCGTAGTTGGGCTTGCCGTTGCCACCGCGCAGCACCACATGTCCGTAGGCGTTGCCCCGGGTGCGAATCACCGCGACCTGGCCGGCCTGGTCGATACCCAGGAAATTGTGCGGGCTCGCCACCGACTGCAGGGCGTTGACGGCGACGTCGAGGCTGCCGTCGGTGCCGTTCTTGAAGCCGACCGGGCCGGAGAGACCGGAGGCCATCTCGCGGTGAGTCTGGGATTCGGTGGTGCGGGCGCCCACCGCGGACCAGCTGATGCAGTCCTGCAGATATTGCGGCGAGATCGGGTCCAGCGCTTCCGTGGCCAGCGGCAGTCCGATCTCGGCCAGATCCACCAGCAGCCGGCGAGCGATATGCAGGCCTTCCTCGATCTCGAACGAGTCGTTGAGGTGCGGATCGTTGATCAGGCCTTTCCACCCCACCGTGGTACGGGGCTTCTCGAAGTAGACGCGCATCACGATGTAAAGGCTGTCGCTGACGGTATCGGCCAGTTTGCGTAGGCGCCGGGCATAGTCGCGGGCCGCGTCCGGGTCGTGGATCGAGCAGGGGCCGATGACGACGAGCAGGCGAGGATCTTCACGATCGAGAATACGCTGGATGGTCTGGCGACCTTCGATGACGGTGCGTTCGGCGGATTCCGAAAGTGGGATGTTCTGCTTCAACGCTTCCGGGGTAATCAGGAGATCCTGGGAGAGAACGTTGAGATTGTTGACCTGCTGTTCCGACATGCTGGGACCCGTTGGCTCTAGTAGTGACTGCGCGTGAAGCGCGTACTATGGAGGTTCAAGGGTGCAAAAATCAACTTTGCGCGCCCGGCTGCCGCCGTCTCCCGGGAATCGGGCGGAAAACGGGTGGCTTGATGGAAGGGGCCAAAACGGCAACACTGGGCCGGCTTCGCGTGCTAATCCTTCGTTTCTGTTATAAGTTGCACGCCTGTCACTGAATCGCGAGCCCCAGGGGCTCCAGGTTGGATCATGAGCGTATTGTCTCCCAGTCACCATAGTCGTCATCGTTGTTCTGCTCTGCCGCGTCCCGTCCCCAGCCGTTCGGGGAGGCGCTGAATGGGTGTTCGAGAGACCGATCAGCAACTCGTCGAGCGCGCGCAGAAGGGAGATACTCGGGCCTTCGATCTTTTGGTCAAGAAATACCAGCACAAGATTCTCGGGCTGATAAGCCGCTACGTCCAGGACCACTCTGAGGTGCAGGATGTGGCGCAGGAAGCTTTCATCAAGGCGTACCGCGCGTTGGGCAGTTTTCGCGCCGAGAGCGCCTTCTATACCTGGATGTATCGAATCGCCATCAATACGGCGAAGAACTATCTGGTCTCCCGGGGGCGGCGGCCGCCGGGCAGCGATCTGGACATCAGTGATGCCGAGATCGTCGACCAGAGCGGGCGGCTGTCGGATATCGAGTCACCGGAAGCCGCCATCGCCCGCGACCAGCTCGAATCAGCCGTGTTCGCGGCCATCGAGCAGTTGCCCGACGACCTGCGCACCGCGATCACGTTGCGCGAGTTCGATGGCCTCTCCTATGAAGATATCGCCACGATCATGGAGTGTCCCGTGGGCACCGTCCGCTCGAGAATCTTCCGGGCGCGGGAGGCGGTCGACAAGCATATCGAACCCTTGCTGGAACATGGCGCCAAGAACGCTGTCAATGGGTCCTGATTCCCGTTGGCGCAAGCGTGCGAACCGGCCCGGTCGGCGATGGGATGGCGAAAGATGAATCGAAAATGAACTGTTGCCGGTTTCTGTCGTCATAGGGGTGCAGGCGATAGCCAAGGTGTCGTCGACCGGTGACGCGGCAGGCGATCGACACCGGTGGCGAAACAGCGAGACTGGCGCATTACGGCCCGAGCCGGCTGCAATGACAGGTCTTCAGGCGCTGCCCTGGGTGTCGCCGTCATTCAACACGTGGCAAGCCGCAAGGCGAGTGTGAGGGTGTGACTATGAAGCAGGTACACGAATCGTTCTCCGCATTGATGGACGACGAAGCCGACGAGTTCGATCTGAGACGAGTCCTCAAGACATTGGGCACCTCGTCGCAGGAGTCCGATACCTGGCGTCGCTACCATCTGGCGCGCAGCATGATGCGCCGTGAGCGAGATGCGATCGTCGATATCGATATCTCCGGCGACGTGATGGCGGCGCTGGCGGACGAGCCGGTGCCGGTTCAGGAGCCTGCCGTTCAGGCCGGCAAACGTCACAGTTTCTCGATGATGGGCGGCGCCGCCGTGGCGGCGGCGGTATCGCTGATGGTGATCACCGGCGTTCAGGTGTTCAACGGCCGGTTCGCGGGCGACACCCCCACGGCTTCCGATGTCGCGGCGAGCGGCGGGAACGCCTCGCGGGGCGGCGACTTGGAAGCGTCGCTGGCAGTCGACGCGGCGTCCGGTGGTCAGGGCGGTGCGATGCAGGCTTCCATGCAGGCGCCGGTATCCAGTGGCTTGCCCTACTCGCTGGGTGGCAGTGGACTGGGAAGCGGTAACGGTGTGATGACCGTCGGCGAGCAGGTCATGCAGCCGATGTTCCTGTCGCCGAATGCCCGTCAGTCGCCCAATGTCGATCTCGAGCAGGCGCAGACGCTGCAATCCTATCTCGAGCGCCATTCGGTCGGTGCTGCCTACAGCACGGGTGACAACTGGATGCCGCTACTTCGCACGCCTGGCTCGCTGTCCGCGCAAGGGGGCGGAGCTGGAGCCACGGAAGTGCGTTGATGGTTAGGTGCTACCTAGGGGCCGCGGCGATCTGTCTGGGCACGCTGCCGGGCGTTGCGCTGGCGCAGGGTGAAGCTCCATCAGCCGCGGAGAGTTTCGATTGTCGCCAGCTGGCCTCGGAAAGCGACGATCCCGCGCCGAAGGCACTGTTCCAGCGGAGTCTCTGGGCGAGTCACTGCTACAACTTCCAGGCGCGAGCGGTGCGCATCGGCTACGACGGCGTACGCACACTGAGTCTGATCCATCGGGTGGAGGACGGCGTCGAGACCGAGATCGCCAGATTTCTCGACGGTCCGCCCGTCGCGGTCAGGAAGCAGGGCAGCGTCGGCCAGGGTTCGAGCCAGACCGCGCTGGATTTCACTGCGGGGGTCGCACCCGGCGCCTTGACCGCGCAAGTCGCGGCGCACTACCAACTCCAGCCGATGGAGCTGGAGCGTATTGCGGGTCGTTCGGCCTGGCGTCTCGATATCGAGCCGCAGGACGCCTTTCGCTACGGCTTCCGACTGTGGCTTGACAGCGAGACATCGCTGCCGCTGAAGCGCGAGATGATTGGCGTCGACGGCCAGATTCTCGAGACCTTCCAGATCACCGAGCTGCAGACCCCCTCGCTCTACCCCCACACGCTGCGCCTCGGCCCTGGCCAATCGCCTGGCGATTCGCCCTGGCAGGCGCAATGGTTGCCGGACGGTTTCACGCCACAGCCGATCCCCCCCGACAGTCCACGCCAGAACGCGCGAGCAGATCACCGGATGTACAGCGATGGCTTGACCAGCATCAGTCTGTTCGTCGAACCCCTTGCGGGGGACCGGCGCCCGCTACTGGCGGGCATCCATCGTCTGGGCATTTCCTACGCCGCGGTTCGCCACGTTATCCATCAGGGCAGACCAATGCAGATACTGGTGCTGGGCGAGGCGCCCGCGGAAGTGCTCGCGCGTATCGCTTCGAGCGTGACGTGGGGGGAGGGTGACGACCGCGGCGAGAGTGTGCCAGGCGCTGCATCGGGAGCGCATGAAAACGGTAGCGTCGAACTCCCCGCTTCCGGCTCGTGAGCCGGCGACCGCCACGGTCGATACCGGGACGGTGGCGGCTGTCGCCGCAAAGAAACTTTACATCCCGTTGAACTCTTGCCGCCTTTTATTATCAATGAGAGTGTCGCCGTTTCCTGACTCCAGGTGTGGCGTGGATTCGATGCGCGAGGTTCTTGCATGACGTTTACCCCTTGGGTATCGGTCTGTTCAACGTGTGACTCTCCGAGTCTTTTTCCAGTGTTTAGGAGTGTTTAATGGAACGCATGACAAGATGGTTCGCTCCGTGGCTATTGATGGTCGTCACTCTGTGCGCTTTTCAGGCCGCTCAGGCGCGCGAGCTGCCGGATTTCACCGAATTGGTCAAGCAGGCTGCTCCCGGCGTGGTCAACATCTCCACGACCAGCAGCGTCAGCGCGCCTGCCGGGCCCTATGGCCAGCAGGATGTTCCCGAGATTTTCCGCCGTTTCTTCGGCGACCAGATGCCGCCGATGCCCGGGATGCCTCAGGGCGAGGAGGAGCGCAAGTCGTTGGGCTCCGGGTTCGTCATTCGCAAGGATGGCTACATCCTGACCAATGCCCATGTGGTCAAGGATGCCGACGAGATCACGGTACGGCTCAACGATCGCCGCGAGCTGCCGGCCAAGCTGGTAGGCTCGGATCCGCGCACCGATGTGGCGCTCCTGAAAGTCGATGCCAATGACCTGCCGACGCTCAAGATCGGCAACTCGGATGATCTCGAAGCCGGCGAGTGGGTGGCCGCCATCGGTTCGCCATTCGGCTTCGACCACTCGGTAACGGCCGGTATCGTCAGCGCCATCAACAGGACGCTGCCGAGCGAGACCTATGTGCCGTTCATCCAGACCGACGTCGCCATCAACCCGGGTAACTCCGGCGGCCCGCTGTTCAATCTCGACGGCGAAGTGGTGGGTATCAATTCGCAGATCTACACCCGGAGCGGCGGCTTCATGGGGCTCTCTTTCGCGGTCCCGATCAGCGTCGCCATGAACGTGGCCGATCAGTTGCGTACCGAAGGTCACGTCAGCCGGGGCTGGCTGGGTGTCGTGATTCAGCCCGTCTCCAAGGATCTCGCGGAGTCGTTCGGCCTCGATGGTACCAGCGGTGCGCTGGTGTCAGATGTCACCGACGACAGTCCGGCGCAGAAGGCGGGTCTCAAGGCGGGTGACGTCATCCTCAGTGCCGATGGCGCCGATATCGACGACTCCACGACCCTGCCGCGTCTGATTGGCCAGGTGGCCCCGGGTGACGAAGTGAAGCTCCAGATCATGCGCGATGGTGACAAGCGCGAAGTGGACGTCACCGTCGGCGATTGGCCGGAAGAGATGAATGCCGATGGGGCGCCGTCCTCGCAGTCTTCCGACGATCAGACCAAGCTCGGAATCGCGATCAGCGATCTCAGCGATCAGGAAAAGCAGCAGCTGGATATCGACAAGGGAGCGCTCGTTCGCCGTGTCGATCCGCGGGGCGCGGCTGCAGCAGCCGGGATCCAGCCGGGCGACGTGATCGTCGGCTTCGACCAGAAGCCGGTCGAGAGTGCCGATCAACTGATCGATGCGGTCAAGAAGGCGGACGATAATCGTGCCATTCCGGTACGTATCGTGCGCGATGGCAATTCGCTGTTCGTGGCGCTGCGGCTGAAGGCCAAAGGCTGACCGGCATCGGTCGGCAGCCCATGGCTGTCCGCTACACGGCCCCGCTTCGGCGGGGCCGTGTGCTTTGGGCTTGTTGCTGTCCTTGCCTCGGTCATGTCGGTACAATGCGCCACATTCGTCATCGACCGCACGCTGGAAGAGAACGACACCATCGGCGTTTTCTCGGCAACAGTGCCACCGTGTGGACTGCGCGCGTACAAATTACCGGTAAGGCTTAAATGGCAGACGCTGCAAGCAACGAGCAACTGAAGTTCATCCGCAACTTCTCGATCATCGCCCACATCGATCACGGCAAGTCCACGCTCGCCGACCGCATCATCCAGTTCTGCGGCGGGTTGACGGAGCGTGAGTTGAAGGAGCAGGTGCTCGACTCGATGGATCTCGAGCGCGAGCGCGGCATTACCATCAAGGCGCAGTCGGTCACGCTCGACTATCACGCCCAGGACGGTAATACCTACCAGCTCAACTTCATCGACACGCCGGGCCATGTCGACTTTTCCTACGAGGTGTCGCGTTCGCTCTACGCCTGTGAAGGGGCGCTGCTGGTGGTCGATGCCGCCCAGGGCGTCGAGGCCCAATCGGTCGCCAACTGCTACACCGCCATCGAGCAGAATCTCGAAGTGCTCCCGGTGCTCAACAAGATGGACCTGCCCCAGGCCGACCCGGATAAAGTCGCCCACGAGATCGAGGAGATCATCGGCCTCGAGGCGCATGACGCCGTGCGCGTCTCGGCCAAGAGCGGCCTCAACATCGATCTGTTGCTCGAGCGCCTGGTTCGGGACATTCCGCCACCCAAGGGGGATCGCGAGGGGCATCTGCAGGCACTGATCATCGACTCCTGGTTCGACAACTATCAGGGCGTCGTGTCGCTGGTGCGTCTGTTCGACGGCACGCTGAAGAAGGGCGACAAGATCCAGATGAAGTCGACCGGCCGGGACTGGGAGGTGACCGATATCGGTTACTTCACCCCCAAGCAGAACTCCACCGGCATTCTGCGGGCAGGAGAGGTGGGGTTCGTCATCGCCGGGATCAAGGACATCCAGGGCGCCCCGGTCGGCGATACCATTACCCACACCAAGACCAAGGACGTGCCACGCCTGCCCGGTTTCCAGAAAGTGAAGCCGCAGGTCTACGCCGGCATGTTCCCTGTCAGCTCCGACGACTACGAGGACTTTCGTGACGCGCTCGAGAAGCTGGCCCTCAACGATGCCTCTCTCGACTACGTCCCGGAGAACTCCGATGCGCTCGGGTTCGGGTTCCGCGTCGGCTTCCTGGGCACGCTGCACATGGAGATCGTCCAGGAGCGCCTGGAGCGCGAATACGACATCGACCTGCTGACCACGGCGCCCACGGTCAATTACGAAATCCTGATGGACAACGGCGACCTGGTGACTATCTCCAACCCGTCGAAACTGCCGGACATGGCCAACGTGTCGGAGATGCGCGAGCCGATCGTGCGCGCCACCATTCTGGTCCCGCAGGAGTACGTGGGCAACGTCATCTCGGAATGCGTCAACCGCCGTGGGGTCCAGCTCGACATGCAGGTGCTCGGCAGCCAGATGCAGCTCGTCTACGAACTGCCGATGGCTGAGGTCGTCATGGACTTCTTCGATCGACTCAAGTCGATCTCCAAGGGCTACGCCTCGCTCGATTACAGCTTCGAGCGATTCGACGCGGCCAAACTGGTGCGCCTGGATATTCTCATCAATGGGGAGCGCGTCGATGCGCTGGCGGTGATCATCCACCGCGATCACGCCCATTCTCGCGGCCGCATTCTGGTCGACAAGATGAAGGAGCTGATTCCCCGCCAGATGTTCGACGTGGCGGTTCAGGCGACGATCGGCGGCAGCGTCGTCGCGCGATCCACGGTCAAGGCGCTGCGCAAGAACGTGACCGCCAAATGCTATGGCGGTGATACCACGCGCAAGAAGAAACTGCTGGAGAAGCAGAAAGCCGGCAAGAAACGCATGAAGCAGGTGGGTCGGGTCGAAATCCCCCAGGATGCGTTCCTCGCCGTTCTCAAAGTGAACGAGTAGGAAAAACATTTCATGGATTTTTCGTTGTTACTGGTGTTGGCTGTCGCCATCACGGGGCTCGTCTGGCTGTTGGACAGCCTGTTTTGGCGTCGTTCCCGTCGCCAGCGCCAACAGGCGGCCGCCGAAGCGCAGGGTAATGAGAAGTCGGCAGGCTACAAGGACCCCTGGCCGGTCGACTACGCCCGCTCCTTCTTCCCGGTGCTGCTGATCGTCCTGGTAGTGCGTAGCTTCGTCATCGAGCCCTTCCAGATTCCTTCCGGTTCCATGCGCCCGACCCTGGAAATCGGTGATTTCATCCTGGTCAACAAGTTCGCCTACGGTCTGCGCCTGCCGGTCGTCAATACCGAAATCGCGGATGTCGGAGAGCCCCAGCGCGGTGATGTCATGGTGTTCCGGTTCCCCGAGGATCCCTCGGTCAACTTCATCAAGCGGGTCATCGGCCTGCCCGGCGATCGTATCCGTTACGAGAACAAGCAGCTCTACATCAACGGCAAGCCGGTGCCCAAGTCGTTGACCGACTCCGATCCCGCCGAGGCGCCTGGGGAGGAGCTGTTCGAAGAGCATCTCGGCGATGTCGACCACCGTATCTTCAACAACCCGCAGAGCCCCGGCCCGCAGATGCGGGAGGTCGTGGTGCCCGACCATGAATATTTCATGATGGGCGACAACCGCGATCACTCCAATGACAGCCGCTACTGGGGTTTCGTGCCGGAGAAGAATATCGTCGGCAAGGCGTTTGCGGTCTGGATGCACTGGGATGGCGGATTGCCTAGCTTCAGTACGGTACGCCAGATAAACTGATTCTTATATAACTTGCCATCGATCTCGGGCCGGGCCGCTTGAAGCCCGGCTTTGGGCTTGCTGGTCGGCGGCAGGATCCGCACGGCGGGCGACGGGGCGTTCCCGCGCCCGCCTTGCTGCGGATACAGCGGCTCTTCGTTTCAAAGACAACGACTCAATGGGAATGACGTGAGTGATCCTCTGCAAGGCTTCAGTCGTCGTATCGGCCACGATTTCCGTGATCCGACGCTGCTGGAACTGGCGCTGACGCATCGTAGCGTGGGTGGCGCCAACAATGAGCGTCTCGAGTTTCTGGGCGACTCGATCGTCAATTTCGTGATCGGCGAGGCGCTGTTCAAGCGCTTTCCGGCGGCGCGTGAAGGTCAACTGTCCCGCCTGCGAGCCGGGCTGGTCAAAGGCCAGACCCTCGCCGTGGTGGCGCGTGAGTTCGAGCTGGGGGAGTGCCTGCGGCTGGGATCGGGAGAGATGAAGAGCGGCGGCCATCGGCGTGACTCCATCCTGGCCGACGCGCTGGAAGGGGTGATCGGTGCGATCTATCTCGATGCCGGCATGGACGTGGCCCGTAGCCGGGTGCTGGCCTGGTTCGGGACCCGGCTGGAAGCGATCGATCTGCACAACACCCAGAAAGATCCCAAGACCCGGCTTCAGGAGTTCCTGCAGTCTCGCCAACAGGCGCTGCCCCGATACGAGGTGATTTCGGTGGAGGGCGAGGCGCATGCCCAGACGTTCAGCGTCGAATGCCATGTCTCCATGCTCGCCGAGTCGCCGACGCTGGGTGAGGGCTCCAGCCGGCGAATCGCCGAACAGCAGGCCGCCGAGCTTGCGTTGTCCAGACTCGAACCATCAAAGGGCAAGCGCCAATGACACAGAGCTGTGGTTTCGTCGCCATCGTCGGGCGGCCCAACGTGGGTAAATCGACGCTGATGAACCGCATCCTGGGGCAGAAGATCTCCATCACCTCCCGGCGTCCGCAAACCACGCGCCATCAGGTCATGGGCATCAAGACGATAGATGAGGCGCAGTTCATCTACGTCGACACTCCCGGTATCCATCTGCAGACCCGCGACCGCAACAAGGCGATCAACCGGTTCATGAATCAGGCCGCCACCCAGGCCCTGCGCGACGTCGATTGCGTGGTCTTCCTGGTCGATCGTACCCGCTGGACGGACGAGGACCAGGTCGTCCTGGACAAGCTCACCCACGTGGAAGCGCCGGTGATCCTGGCGGTCAACAAGGTCGATTGGCTCGAGGACAAGACGACGTTGCTGCCGTGGCTGGAGTCGCTTTCCGCCAGGCGCGAGTTTGCCGCCATCCTGCCGATCTCGGCCAAGCACGGTACCAACGTGCCGGAACTCGAGGGCGAGGTCGCCAAGCGTCTGCCGGAAGGCGTGCACTACTTTCCGGATGACCAGATCACCGACAAGAGTCAGCGGTTTCTTGCCGCCGAACTGGTTCGCGAAAAGGTCATGCGCCAACTGGGGGACGAATTGCCCTATCAGATGACCGTCGAGATCGAGGAGTTCCGTGATGAGGGCAAGGTCATCCACATCAGCGCGTTGATGCTGGTCGAACGCCAGGGTCAGAAGAAGATTCTGATCGGCGACAAGGGGGAGCGGATCAAGAAGATCGGCATCGAGGCGCGCCAGGAGATGGAGCGGGCTTTCGACAGCAAGGTCATGCTCAACCTGTGGGTCAAGGTCAAGCGCGGCTGGTCGGACGATGACCGGGCGCTCAAGAGCCTTGGCTACAATCTCGACTGACCCGCCGATCTCTCGATCGACGAACTGACTCGAGCAGGGATTTGCGCGCTCCTCTCAAGAGGCCTTGGCAATGACGCCCCAGCCGGCTTATCTGCTGCACAAGCGGCCCTATCGGGAAACCAGCGCCCTGGTGGATGTCATTACCCTGGAGCACGGTCACGTTCGCGCCGTCGCCCAGGGGGTGCAGCGGGCGGGGAGCAAGTCCCGCGCCAAGCTGCAGCCGTTCGCGCCGCTGCATCTGACCTGGGTCGGCGACGGCGATCTCAAGCGTCTGCGGATGATGGAGACCACCCAGAGCGCCGTATTGCTGGCTGGTGAAGGCTTGCTCTGCGGACTCTACGCCAATGAGCTGCTGACGCGGGCGCTGCCGGTCGGGCTGCCGACGAGTGATCTCTTCGCCATCTACGCCTGGACGATCGAACGGCTTACCCGGCCGGCCGAACGTGCCACCAGCCTCAGGCGGCTCGAGATCACGCTGCTCGAGACACTGGACGCCGAACCGGTCTTCCTCGAGACGGACGACAGCCCGCTCGATCCTTCCACGCGTTATACCTATGTCGCCGAAAGTCGCCGTTTCACTCCCATTGGCGTGCAACAGCCCGGTTGGGACGGCCGCAGTCTCAAACTGCTGGCCCGCGGCGACTGGGAGGCGCCCGGGCTGGCTGGCCTCAGCAAGGCGCTGACCCGGGCGGCGCTGGCGCCGCTGATTGGCCATCAGCCATTGCGTTCCCGCGAGCTGATGCAGCGACTCAGTCAGCGCCGTCGTCAGGGGCGTGCCTGACCCCCGGGTATCGCCGGGACGCGGGTAGCGTCCTCGACCTGGGTTGCCCCTATCCTTTCTTTACCGCTTCAAGGAGTTCCAGTTCATGATCGCTACTCGTATTCAACTGGGGGTCAACATCGACCATGTCGCGACGTTACGCCAGGCACGCGGCACCCGCTATCCCGACCCGGTCCAGGCGGCGCTGCTGGCCGAGGAGGCCGGTGCCGACGGGATCACCTTGCATCTGCGCGAGGATCGACGCCATATCCAGGAGCGGGATGTCGAACTGATCTCGGCAGTTCTCAACACGCGCATGAACCTGGAGATGGCCGTCACCGAAGAGATGGTCGCGCTCGCCGAGCGGTTGAAGCCGGCGGATGTCTGCCTGGTGCCGGAGAAGCGGGAAGAGCTGACGACCGAGGGTGGGCTGGATGTGGTGGCCAGTCGTGATACGGTCGCCAGCGCCTGCGAGCGGCTGCGGGCGGCGGGCTGCCAGGTGTCGCTGTTCGTCGATCCCGAGCCTGCGCAGATTCAGGCGTCGTTCGAGGTGGGGGCGCCCGTGGTCGAGTTGCACACCGGTGCCTACGCGGAGGCGACAGGCGATGCGCGTCGTCTCGAGTACGCGCGGCTGACGGCGGCGGCGGAGTTCGCGAGTGAACTGGGTTTGGTGGTGAACGCCGGGCATGGGCTTCACTATCACAATGTCGAAGCCGTCGCGGCGATTCCTGGCATTCACGAGCTCAATATCGGCCACGCGATCATCGCCCGCGCTCTGTTCGTCGGGCTCAAGGAGGCCGTGGGGGAGATGAAGCGACTGATGGTGGCGGGCCAGGAGTCGGGACTGATAGCCCAGATCGAGTCTTTTGACCACGACCACGACCACGACCACGAATAGCGCTGTCAGTTGATGTCGGTCATCGCCTGGTCCTCGGCCCACAGGATCAGGCGATCGCAGGCCGCTATCAATTCACGAAACGCCTCTTCGCATTCGTCGATGGCGCCATGACCACAGCGCCGCTCCAGCTCGTCGCAAGCCGCCGCGAGTTGCGGAACGCCGCAGTAGCGACAGCCGCCTCCGAGCTGGTGGACTCGCTCCCGCAGCAGGGCGACATCACGCCGTTGCCAGGCGGCGTGCAGTTCCTGGCGGTGCCTTGGCAGCTCCGCGATCAGCAGGGTCATCAGTTCGACGACCAGCGCCTCGCGACCGCCGCTGCGCTCACGGGCCTGTGCCTTGTCGACGACCGGCAGGTCGCCGGCATGAGCCAGGGAGCTCGGGGCCGGCAAGCCGACTTCTTCCCCCGTCTGTCCCGGCTCGACGGTAACGGGTGTGATTCTCGCCGTGTCCGATTGCGGCTCAGTGTTCGGCGATTCGGCGAGGGGCAGATATTTCGCCAGTACCTCCCTTAACAGGCGTTCGTCCAGCGGCTTGGTCAGCACCTCGGCGACCTCGTCGTCCGCTACCACGTCGTGACCATGGGCGTCTCGGCCGGCTGTCATGGCGATGACGGGCGTGCGGGCCCAGTCCGCGCTCAAGCGCCGCAGGCGTTGCGTGGCCTCGAAGCCGCTGGCGTCCGGCAGGTGCAGATCCATCAGCACCAGGTCGATCGAGGTTTCCGAGGCGATGGCGACGGCCTCCGCTGCGGTGCCGGCCACTACCACGTTGGCGCCAATGATCGGCAGCACCGCGTCGAGGTAGTGCTGCGAGATCTCGTCGTCGTCGACGACCAGCACGCGAGGGCGGGATGGCATGGCTTGCTGACGACTTTCCGCGAGCATCTTGGCCAGGGTGCGGCCCAGCATGTAGCGGGAGATCGGCAGTCTGAGCACGACGCTTCCCTTCGGGAGTCGCCAGTCCAGGGCCTGGGTCGGCGCCAGATTGGCGATCACCAGGCAGGGTCGGGAAATGGCGTCGAAGCGTTGTTGCCAGAGATCCCGGGTGGCGGCAGCGAGTGCGCTGTCGTCGATGCCGACGATGAGCAACTGACTCGTCTCATCCGCCGACGACAAGGCGTCCGCCGTGGCGATGGCGCTCGGCAGTGCGTGCCAGCGTCTCAGGGCGTAGTCCAGCAGATGGGCCAGGCGCGCGTGGGGCTGCCAAATACCGATCATGGCGCCGCCGAGATCGAACTCTGCCGGTCGAACGTAGGGCTCGCAGGCCTCGAACCCGAGTCGGGAAACGATCGTCTGGCTCCCGCCCCGGCGCTCACCCAGCGCCAGAGAGCCGTCCAGCTCCCCCGCCAGACGATGGCAGATGGCGAGACCCACGCCATCCTCGGCGTCGGCGGAGCGAGTCTCGCCTCGCGCGATCAGCCGGCGCAGCCGCTCACGGTGGGCGGGGGTGGCGTTGCCGCCATCGCTTACGCTCAGTCGTAGTCTCACGGCGCTGCCTTCCCGGCTCTCGAGCACGATGCGCGTGACGACGTCGCCCTCGCCGCCATACTTGATCGCGTTGTTTACCAGGTTGGTCAGCAGTTGACGCACGGCGACGTCGGCACCGACGAGCCGGGGCGGAACATCGTCATAGACGATGGCGAGCAGGGTAATTCGCCTGGCCTGCGCCAGCGGTGTCTGGAGGCAGAGGACTTCCCACAGTACCTCGGCGATATCGAACACGTTGTTCGTCCGACAGCGGCGGGGATCTCCCAGTACATGGTCGACGGTGTCCAGGAGACCATTGGAGGCCAGGTGAATATGGCGCAGCCATTCGCGCTGCTGCGCATCGAGAGGACTGTTCTCCAGCAGACGACAAAAGCCGAGCAGACCGGAGAGTGGGGCGCGCAGCTCATGACTCATGTAGGTCAGGTCGCTCTCCTCGCGGGCCTTCGGGAGAGGCTCGACATTGTCGGCTAACGTCGCCTGGTCGGATTCCGGGATGCTTCGGGCGTGCCTCGCTGCGCGTGACGAGCGCCGCCAGGCCAGTGCCGCGGGTATCAGTAGCAGCAGCGACAGCATCGGCATCAGGGCGGGGAGGGGGCTTTGCGAATACTTGCTGGCTCTGGAAGGGTCGAGGGTCAGGTCCAGCCAGTAACTGCGTGCCGATGGCAGCGCCAGGAAGTCACCCAGCGGTTGTATCCATCGCTGCATGCCATTCTCGTGCCAGGAGATCGGGGTCGCCGGAAGCGTCGCCAGCGGCGCGGGGGGGGCGGAGCCGGTGAAGTCTCGCGAGGCGCCGCTGTCATCCCGCAGGGTGGCGTTGACGATCGCCGGATCATCGGTCAGGCGATCCAGCAGTTGGTGGACCCGCGCGATGTCTTCATTCTGCGCGGCTTCGGCCAGCGACGGCGTGAACACACGATTGATGCTTTGCAGGCGCCGAGAGAGCATCTGGTCGTTGGCCCGATGCCAGTCCCACGCGTGCCACCCGGTGATGCCGAGCAGCAGCGCCGACAGCAGCAGCGAGAGAGTGATCAGCCAGCGTGAAGCCATGGGTTTTCCGAAGCCTTTGCGTTCCCAATCGATTCTATCGGCGAATACGGTCAAAACCGTAGCGTCTGCCGTAACCTCAGTCGATCACAGTGTAAAAAATGGCTTCGACATCGTGTCATAGCATTGCCGAAGCCGCGATGACCGGATGGGGAGTGCTGTCATGTCCCCCGCCGGCTTCGATATACTGTGGTCACTCTCTATCATCGGTTTGCGGACCGAAAACGTTCAGGCTCTGGCTCTAGGACATTCACTATGGCATTCCCCACGCTTGCGCAGACCGTCGGCAATACGCCGCTGGTCCGACTCGCGCGTATCTCCGCCGGACGCGACAACACGATTCTGGCCAAGCTGGAAGGCAACAACCCCGCTGGCTCGGTCAAGGATCGCCCGGCGCTGTCCATGCTTCGCGAAGCGGAGGCCCGCGGCGACATCTCTCCGGGTGACACGCTGATCGAGGCGACCTCCGGCAATACCGGCATTGCACTGGCCATGGCGGCGGCGGTGATGGGTTACCAAATGGTCCTGATCATGCCGGACAACGCCTCGAGCGAGCGCAAGCAGGCCATGGCGGCCTACGGTGCCAGGCTGATCGGCGTCAGCAAGGAGGCGGGCATGGAGGGCGCCCGGGACCTGGCAGACGAGATGATCGCCCGGGGAGAAGGCAAGCCGCTCAACCAGTTCGCCAACCCCGACAACCCTCTGGCGCACTACCGCACCACCGGTCCTGAATTGTGGGAGCAGACCGCGGGGCGTATCACGCATTTCGTCAGTGCCATGGGCACCACCGGTACCATCATGGGCACCTCGCGTTATCTGAAGGAGCGCAATCCCTCGATCCAGATCGTCGGCCTGCAGCCGGCCGATGGCGCCAGCATTGCCGGCATTCGACGCTGGCCGGAAGCCTACCTCCCCGACATCTTCGAACCTCAGCGGGTCGACAGCGTACTCGATATCGGCCAGCAGGAGGCCGAGGAACATATGCGCCGGCTGGCGCGGGAAGAGGGCATTCTTGCTGGTGTCTCCTCCGGCGGTGCCCTGGCGGGCGCATTGCGGGTCGCCGAGCGAGTCGACAACGCCGTCATCGTGTTCATCGTGTGTGACCGCGGCGACCGTTATCTGTCCACCGGCCTCTACGCGCCGGAAGCCTGACCATGGCGATGCTGGGAAAGAGGCGAACGCCGGCCGTGCGCCGGGAACGTCAGGTATCGCCACCCGCTCCCGCGGTGGCTGCGGAAGCGGGCACGCTGGTGATCGAGCGGCTGGCCCACGACGGGCGTGGCGTCGCACGCGACGGGGAAGGCAAGACGGTATTCGTCGATGCCGCGCTGCCGGGAGAGCGGGTCGAGGTGGCGATACACCGTCAGCGCAAGCGCTATGACGAGGCGCATGTCCGCGAGCGACTCAGCGATGCCGCGACGCGCGTCGAACCGCCCTGCATCCATGCGACACGCTGCGGCGGGTGCGATCTCCAGCACTTGAGCGTTGCCGGGCAGCGCGAGCACAAGCGCGAGGTGCTGATCGATCTGCTCGGACGCCAGGGAATCGATGCCCCGGAAGACGTGGCGATATTGCAGGGCGACGATGCCGGCTACCGGCGCCGGGCCAGGCTCGGGGTCAAATGCGACGCCCAGGGCCGAGTCCATCTCGGCTTTCGCGCGCGGGGCAGCGAGCAACTGGTCGACATCGACAGCTGCCACGTGCTGGCGCCTGCCCTGGCGAGACTGCTGCCGCGACTGCGGGCTCAGCTCGAGACGCTCGAGGCGCGGCGTCACGTCGGCCATCTCGAGCTGCTGCTGACCGATGCCGAGGTCGTCACCGTGGTCGTCCGTCAGCTGCGCCATGTGCCGGAGGACGAACAGCGCTGGCGTGCGTTCGCGGAGCGCGAGGCGTTGGCCTGTGCCGTTCGCCGCGGGCGGAAGGCGACCGAGCTGGTCTGGCTGAGCGACCAGCCGCGACTGGTCACGACCGTGTCCGGGTCTCGCCGGCCAATATCGCTGGCGCTGGCGCCGGGGGACTTCCTGCAGGTCAATGCCCACATCAACCAGCGGCTGATCGACACCCTTCGGGACTGGCTGGCATCGGCGCATGACGACTCCCTGCTCGACCTGTTCGCCGGCATCGGTAACTTCTCGCTGGCCCTGGCCGAGGACGCTGTCAGGATCACCGCTGTCGAAGGTAGTAATGCGATGGTCGAACGCCTGCGGGACAATGCCAGACTGAACGGTCTCGATGTCGATGCCTTGCAGGCCGATCTCAGTGATCCCGGCGAGACGGTGGATACCTTGATCGCCGAGCACGACACGGTGCTGCTGGATCCACCACGCGAGGGTGCCAGCGCGATCTGCCGACGATTGGCGGAGAGCGGCGTGACGCGGGTTGCTTACGTCTCCTGCGACCCAGCGTCGCTGGCGCGGGACGCGGCTCTCTTGCTGGCCGGCGGTTTCGTGCTGTCGCGCCTGGCGATGGCCGATATGTTCCCCCACACGGCACATCTGGAATCACTCGCGTTGTTCGAACGGCCAGCCCGTTGCGGGCGGCCAAGGCGTCGAGACGAAGATCACGACACTCCAGCTTCGGGAGGCAGGCACTAGCATGGTGAAGGTGCGAGAGAGCGAACCGCTGGTCGATGATGGCAGTGTCGATCTGGATCTGTGGGTGAAGCGGCTGCAGCAAGAGGTCGAACTGCGAGATCCCGGGCGTATCCTTCAGGCCTGCCAACTGGCTCTGCGGGCCAGCGAGCGGGACGTCCAGGGTAACGAGGCGCTGGCCGATCAGACGCTGTTGACCGGCCTGGAAATGGCCGACATCCTCAGCCAGCTCAAGCTGGACCAGCAGACGCTGGAGGCCGCGATTCTCTATCGCGGCGTCCGCCGTGGTCTGCTGAGCCTGGAGAGCGTTGCCAAGCAGATGGGGGAGGAGGTCGCCAAGCTGATCGAGGGCGTGCTCAGCATGGCCGCGATCAGTCAGCTGCAGGCCCCCAAGCACGGGCTGTCACAGCACAACCAGCAGGACAACCTGCGCAAGATGCTGGTGACCATGGTCGACGACGTTCGCGTCGCGCTGATCAAGATCGCCGAGCGCACCTGCATGTTGCGGCAGGTCAAGGATGCCTCGCGGGAGAAGCGCCTGCGCGTCGCGCGCGAGGTCTTCGATATCTATGCGCCGCTGGCACATCGGCTCGGCATCGGTCAGGTCAAGTGGGAACTCGAGGACCTGGCCTTTCGCTACCTGCACGAAACCGAATACAAGTCGATCGCCAAGCAGCTGGCGGAGAAGCGCCTCGATCGCGACCGCTATATCCACGAGGTGGTGGAAACCCTCGAGACGCTGCTCGAACGCCAGGGAATCCTGCGCTACCAGGTCGATGGCCGGGCAAAGCACATCTATTCGATCTGGCGCAAGATGCAGCGCAAGCGCATCGACTTTTCCCAGGTCTACGATGTCCGTGCGGTGCGTATCCTGGTGCCCGAGATCGCCGACTGCTACACCACGCTCGGCGTGGTCCATTCACGCTGGCACCACGTCCCCAACGAATTCGACGACTACATCGCCAACCCCAAGAAGAACGGCTATCAGTCGCTGCATACGGCCGTCATCGGCCCCGAGAACAAGGTGCTCGAGATCCAGGTGCGCACCTTCGCCATGCACGAGGAGGCGGAACTCGGCGTCTGCGCGCACTGGCGTTACAAGGGGATGGATACCGACGCCAAGAGCCGGGGGTACGAGGAGAAGATCGCCTGGCTTCGCCAGGTCCTCGAGTGGCAGGAGGAAGTGGGCGACGTGGGCGATTTCCGGGAGGGGCTGGCGAGCGACGTGGCGCCGGACCGGATCTACGTGTTCACTCCGGATGGCCATGTCATCGACATGCCGCAGGTCGCGACGCCGATCGACTTCGCCTATCGCGTGCATACCGAGATCGGTCACCGTTGCCGCGGTGCCAAGGTCGACGGCCGCATCGTACCGCTGACCTATCTGCTCAAGACCGGCCAGCAGGTCGAGATCCTGACCGCGACCAAGAGCGCACCGAGCCGGGACTGGATCAACCCCAATCTCGGCTATGTCCGCACGTCGCGCGCCCGGTCCAAGATCCAGGCCTGGTTCAAGTTGCAGGCGCGGGAGCAGAATCTCGACGAGGGCAAGGCGATCTTCGACCGCGAGTTTCGTCGCCTCGACATCGACGGGGTCGATCTCGAGCGGCTGGCGGGGGCGGTCAACTACACCTCGGTGGAGGACATGTACGCCGCCATCGGCGCCGGCGACCTGCGTATCGGCCAGGTGCTGCATCAGGCCCAGCAGCTGTTCGGCGAGAGCGACGATCAGGAGCAGCTCGATCGCCTGCTGACCAAGCCCCGTCGGCATCAGGGCAAGGAACCCAGTGATGGCATCACCGTGCTGGGCGTCGGCAATCTCAAGACGGCCATGGCCAATTGCTGCCACCCGGTGCCCGGCGACCAGATCATCGGCTACATTACCCAGGGTCGAGGGGTCACCGTCCATCGTCAGGACTGCCCCAACGTACTCCAGCTCCGCAGCGAAGAGCCCAGGCGCATCGTCGATGTCGAGTGGGGGCAGAAAGAGCGCGCCCAGTATCCGGTGGATATCGAGATCGAGGCGTGGGATCGCTCCGGACTGCTGCGCGATGTGACTCACGTGCTCTCCAGCGATCGGGTCAACGTGACCTCCGTCAACACCGTGACTGATAAGCTCGACAACATCGCGCGGATGCGGATCACGCTGGAGATCGAGGGTCTGGAAGCGCTCGAGCGCATCTTCTCGCGTATCCAGCAGCTGCCCAACGTGATCGACGTCAAACGGCTGCGGCAAGGCCACGGCCAGGCATAGGAGCCGGTATGCAGGACAGCAACGCCCCGACACCGCCGAACGATGACCGCCATTCGCTCGATGACCTGCTGACGTTGATGGCGGTATTGAGGGATCCGCGTCACGGTTGTCCCTGGGATCTCAAGCAGGCGTGGGACACCATCGTCCCCCATACGCTGGAAGAGGCCTACGAAGTCGCCGACGCCATCGAGCGTCGAGCGTTCGACGAACTTCCCGGTGAATTGGGCGACCTGCTTTTTCAGGTGGTCTACTACAGCCAGTTCGCCAAAGAAGAAGGGCGGTTCGATTTCGACGATATCGTGCATACCCTGACGGCGAAGATGCTGCGACGTCACCCCCATGTCTTCCCGGACGGCACGCTGAGTTCCCGTCGCCAAGCGGGCGACGGCACGACCCCGCGGGTGACCGAGAGCCGGGTCAAGGCGCGCTGGGAAGCGCTCAAGGCCGAGGAGCGCGAGGCGCGCGTTGCTGCCACCTCGCAACCGCTCTCGGCACTGGACGATATCCCCACGGCGCTGCCCGCGCTGAGCCGCGCCGCCAAACTGAGCAAGCGAGCTGCCGGCGAAGGCTTCGACTGGCCGGACGAGCGTGGCGTCATCGACAAGATCCGGGAGGAGCTGGCGGAGGTCGAGTCGGCGCTGGCCGACGACGACCGGGCGCACGCCCGGGAAGAGGTCGGCGATCTGCTGTTCGCCGTCGTCAATCTGGCCCGGCGCCTCGGGTGCGATCCGGAGCAGCAACTGCGCCGCACCAATGCCAAGTTCGAGCGGCGTTTCCGCCATGTCGAGGGCGCGCTGGCACGGGATGGCACCGCCCCCGGTGATGCCACGCTGGAGGAGATGGAGCGCCACTGGCAGGCGGCGAAACAGGAAGAGGCCACCGCGGGCGTTTCGTCCATGTCGTAAATTTACGACCAATGTCGCTTCCGTACCGGTCGATTCTTTCCCCCAGATCGTTATGCTGACGCATTGAGCGATCTATCTTCGTCGTCGGACCGCCGGCAATCCGCAGGACAGTCGGCGTGCCGGTTCGGCCATTTCCGGGAGGGAAACCATGCGTTCAGAACAGGAAACGTCGCTGCACGAATCGTTGCGGGACAATGTCCGGCTGCTGGGGGATAGCCTGGGCAGGACCATTGCCAAGGATCTGGGCAACGAGTTCGTGGATCGGATCGAACGGATTCGCGCCTTGGCCAAGAAGGGGCGGCAGAGCGCCGAGGAGGCGGACCGTCGCGAGCTGATCGACTACCTCCGGGCGCTGCCCGAGGGCGAATTGCTGCCGGTGACCCGCGCCTTCAACCAGTTTCTCAACTTCTCCAATATCGCCGAGCAGCACTACCGGGCACGCTTTCGACGTGTCGAGGATTACAAGCCCGGGACCCAGCCCGATCTGGGCGAACTGCTGCAGCGCGCGACGTCAGCCGGCCAATCCCCTCGTCAACTGGTGGATGCGATTGCCGGCATGCGCATCGATCTGGTGCTGACCGCCCATCCCACCGAAGTCATTCGACGCACGCTGATCCAGAAATACGACGCCATCGACGACTGCCTGCAGATCATCGAGGACAGTGGCGACCAGCCGGAAGTGCAGCAGCGCGCGCAGGGTCGACTCGAGGAGCTGATCGCCCAGTCCTGGCACACCGACGAGATCCGCCATGAGCGTCCCACTCCCGTCGACGAGGCAAAGTGGGGATTCGCGGTCATCGAGAATTCGCTGTGGGAGGCGGTGCCGACCTTCCATCGCGACCTGGATGCGCTGCTGATGGAGAAGGCCGGCGAGCGATTGCCGCTGGAGGCGTCTCCGATCCGTTTCGCTTCCTGGATGGGGGGCGATCGCGACGGCAATCCCAACGTCACCGCCAGCGTGACCGAGGAGGTGCTGCTGCTGGGGCGCTGGATGGCGGCCGATCTCTATCTTCGCGATCTCGAGCAGCTCAAGGCCGAGCTGTCGATGTGGAAGGCGAACGATGCGCTCCATGCCGAGGTCGGCGACGATCCGGAGCCTTATCGGACGCTGCTGAAGCGACTGTCGACCCGGCTGGAGGCGACCCGGGCGTGGGCGCGAGCGCGACTCGATGGGGACGTCCCCGCCGAAGCGGCGATCATCGAGACGCGGGATCAGCTGTTCGCGCCGCTGCTGGCCTGCCACCGCTCGCTGTGCGATGTGGGCCTGGAGACCATCGCCAACGGCGTGCTGCTGGATACGTTGCGACGGGTGGCGGTATTCGGCGTCAACCTGGCCAAGCTCGACGTGCGCCAGGATGGCGCCCGCCACGCCCAGGTATTCGAGGAGCTGACCCAATATCTCGACCTCGGCAACTATCGGGAGTGGGACGAAGAGCGCCGTCAGGCGTTCCTGCTCGAGGAGCTGACCTCTCCGCGGCCGCTGATCCCGCCGCGCTGGGCGTGCTCCGCCGAAACGCGGGAGGTGCTCGACACCTTCGCGGTCATCGGGCGCGAGCATCGTCAGGCGCTCGGGACCTACATCATCTCGATGGCGCAGCAGCCCTCCGATGTGCTGGCGGTGGCGCTGCTGATGAAGGAAGCCGGCAACGGTGTGCGCCTGCCCATCGCGCCGCTGTTCGAGACCCTGGACGATCTGGACCGGGCCGGTGACGTGATCGAACGTCTGCTGGCACTGCCGGGCTATCGAGAGGTCGCCGGCGATTACCAGGAAGTGATGATCGGCTACTCGGATTCGGCCAAGGATGCCGGTCAACTGGCGGCGGCCTGGGCCCAGTACCGGGCGCAGGAGCGACTGGTCGAGGTGTGTCGCGACGGCGGCGTCGAGTTGACGCTGTTCCATGGCCGCGGCGGCACCGTCGGGCGTGGGGGCGGTCCCGCCCACGCGGCGATTTTGTCGCAGCCGCCGGGGTCGGTGAACGGCAGCCTGCGGGTGACCGAGCAGGGCGAAATGATCCGTTTCAAGTTCGGTCAGCCCGATATCGCGCTGCGCTCGATGGAGATCTATGTCTGCGCGGTGCTGGAGGCGACACTGTTGCCGCCGCCCGCGCCTCGGCCAGTGTGGCGCGAGGAGATGGATCGTCTGGCCGCCATTGCCCACGGTGCCTACGTGGGCGTGGTGCGGGAGGACCCGGATTTCGTGCCCTATTTCCGCGCGGTGACGCCGGAGGGCGCACTGGGTCGTCTGCCGCTGGGGTCGCGTCCTGCCAAGCGGCGCCAGGAAGGCGGTATCGAAACGCTGCGGGCGATCCCGTGGATCTTCGCCTGGACCCAGACCCGGCTGATGCTTCCGGCCTGGCTCGGCAGCGGCGAGGCATTCGCGAAGCGGCTCGAGGAGCAGGGCGGGCTCGACCGGCTGCGCGAGATGCGCGAGCAGTGGCCGTTCTTCGGCACCTATCTGGACATGCTGGAGATGCTGCTGGCCAAGTCGGATCCGCTCATCGCCGCCTACTACGAGAAGCGTCTGGTCGATGACCCCGCCCTGACCCGGTTGGGTGAGTCGCTGCGCCAGCGACTGGTCGATCTCGAGGCCGTACTGCTGCGGATACTCGATCAGGGT
Organism: Salinicola lusitanus; assembly: GCF_003206045.1. Taxonomy (GTDB): domain Bacteria; phylum Pseudomonadota; class Gammaproteobacteria; order Pseudomonadales; family Halomonadaceae; genus Salinicola; species Salinicola lusitanus. Next base: position 585,438 of record NZ_PZJM01000004.1, on the reverse strand, counting down.
GAGCTGCTCGAGAATACCCCGCTGATTCGTCAGGCGATCGAGGTGCGCAATCCGTATATCGATCCGCTCCATGGTCTGCAGGCCGAGCTGCTGCAGCGCAACCGTGATGCTCGGGGCGAGATCACCCCGGAGCTTTCCCGGGCGTTGATGGTGACCATGGCGGGTATCGCGGCCGGCTTGCGTAATACTGGCTAGAGGCCTGAAAGGCGGCGAATCCTGCTATAACGGTAGTGACCGGTCGGCAGGGACCTGCGGCCGATCATCGATCTGTTTCCCGGGAGTGCGGCATGGAGTTCAAGGATTACTATGCGGTACTGGGCGTGGAGCGGGATGCCGCCCAGGACGAGATCAAGCGCGCCTATCGCAGACTGGCGCGAAAGTATCACCCCGACGTCAGTCAGGAAGCCGATGCCGATGCCCGCTTCAAGGAGCTCGGGGAGGCTTACGAGGTGCTGAAGGATCCCGAGAAACGCCTCGCCTACGATCGGGTCGGCCAGGGCCAGCGGGCCGGCGAGGACTTTAGCCCGCCACCGGACTGGGATGCCGGGTTCGAGTTTCGGGGAGGCGGTTATACCCAGGAGGGCTACTCCCAGGAGCAGCACGCCGCCTTCAGCGATTTCTTCGAATCGCTGTTCGGCCAACGTCGAGGGCCGGGCCCGGGGTTCACGGGTTCGAGCGGCGACCCCGGCGGCAGGCGATATCGTGCTCGCGGGGAGGATCATCACGCCAAGGTGTCGATCGCGCTCGAGGATGCCTATCGCGGTGCCGTGCGCACTCTCACCCTGCAGAGCGGCGAGCTCGATGAGCAGGGACGAGTCCGACCGCGTCAGCGGACCTTGAAAGTCCGGATTCCGAAGGGCGTGAAACAGGGCCAGCGAATTCGCCTGGCCGGCCAGGGGGAGCCTGGCATGGGCGGCGGTCCGGCGGGGGATCTCTATCTGGAGATCGAGTTCGAGTCGCACCGGCGCTACCAGGTGGAGGGGCGCGACGTCACCCTGATCCTGCCCGTGGCGCCCTGGGAAGCGGCACTGGGCGCGACGATCGCGGTGCCGCTACCCGAGGGCTCGGTGGAGCTGAAAGTCCCGGCGGATTCCCAGGACGGGCGGCGCCTGCGGCTCAAGGGGCGGGGCATTCCCGGCGAGCCACCGGGCGACTGCTACGTGGCCTTGAAGATCGTACTGCCGCCCGCGACGAGTGACGATGTGAAGGCGGCCTATCGCCGGTTGGAAGCGGTGGCGAACTTCAACCCCAGGGCGGCGGCGGAGGAGACACCATGACCATCCACGATCTCACCCAGGTCCCGGTCGACAACCTCGACGAGACGCCGGTTCTGACGCTGGGCGAACTGTGCCGGACCTGTACGGTACATGCCGAATGGGTCATCGAGCTGGTCGACGAGGGCGTCATCGTTCCCCACGGTCGCCGACGCGAACAGTGGCGTTTCTACGGTGCGAGCCTGCATCGCGTCAGGGTCGTCCAGCGTCTGCAGCGCGATCTGGGGGTCAATCTCGCCGGCGCGGCACTGGCGCTGGAGCTGATGGACGAGGTCGCGCGATTGCGTCGGCTAGCCGGCGAGTGATCCTTCGACTGGATTCCTCGACTCGAGGCCATGACGGCACCTCGCGACACTCGCCGGGATGAATCCGGTGAGTGTCGTTTCGTCGTCCGACGCCTGATGTCGGTAAGTTTACGACTTGGGTCGTGTCGCCGATAGACGACTCTCATCATCAAAATGAGCGTGCTACGCTTGTCGTCACTCCCGGCTGTCCAGCGATTCCCCAATGCGTATCACCACCACCGAGACGCGGACGCTATCGATCGATATCGACCCGCTCGTTCTCGAGGCCGCCCGTCGCTTAATCGATTCATCCCAACGCCGAATTCTCGGCCTCGTGGGAGCGCCCGGCTCGGGCAAGAGCACGCTCTCCGACGCGCTTTTCGCCGCGCTCGGCGATCAGACCCAGATCGTCCCCATGGACGGTTTCCATCTCTCCAATCGACAGCTGGCGATACTGGACCGGGCCGGGCGGAAGGGCGCGCCGGACACGTTCGACGCGTTCGGCTATCGCGACCTGCTCAAGCGCCTTCGCGCCAGCTTCGGCGAAGAGACAATCTACGCGCCGGGCTTCTACCGGGAGATCGAGGAGCCGATCGCCGCCAGTATCGCGGTGGCGTCACCCACCTCGCTGATCATTACCGAGGGCAACTATCTGCTGCTCGAGGAAGAGCCGTGGCCGCAGGTGCGGGAGATGCTGGACGAAGTGTGGTTCCTCGATGTCGACCGTGAGCTGCGCGAGTCCCGCCTGATCGCCCGCCACCGCCAGTTCGGGCGCACCGAGCGGCAGGCGCTGGAGTGGGTTCGCGCGACCGATGCGCCCAATGCCGCGCGCATCGAGGCCGTGGCCGGCAACGCCGACCGCCAGCTGCGGTGGAGCGGCAGCCGGATTCGATTCAAGGACGTGTAGCAATACCTGTCGTCATCACTCGAGCTGGGCGACTCAACCTCCAGGACGCCCGATTTCAAGGAGAGAAGCATGAATGCAATCGCTGCCGCCGGTCGCGGCCCGAAGCGCAAGGGGCTGGTCGTGATGGTGTCGGTCGTGGCCGCACTCGGTGGCCTGCTGTTCGGCTATGACACCGGCATCATCGGTGTGGCGCTGCTCGGGCTGTCCAAGCAGTTCGCGCTGGACGATACGCTCAAGCAGCTCGTCACCGGCGCGATCATCCTCGGTGCCATCGTTGGCTGCGTGGGTACCGGACGGCTCTCCGATCGGCTGGGGCGCCGCTGGACGATCGTACTGGTCGGCGCGGTGTTCATCGCCGGCTCGATCCTGTCGGCGGCCTCGACCAGTGTCGGCATGCTGATCGCGGCGCGATTCATCCTCGGGCTCTCCGCCGGCAGCGCGACGCAGATCATCCCGGTCTATATCGCCGAGGTGACGCCGCCGGAGCACCGCGGCAAGCTGGTGGTCATGTTCCAGTTCATGGTGGTGTTCGGCATTCTCGTCGCCTATCTGGTGGGCTACGGCCTGGGCGAGCAGTGGCGCTGGATGTTCGGCCTGGGCACCGTCCCGGCGGTGATTCTGATGCTGGGCATGCTGGTACTGCCGGAGAGTCCGCGCTGGTTGGTGAGCAAGGGGCGTGAATCCGAGGCGCTGGGTATCCTCGAGCGGGTGCGTGCCAGCCGCGAGGGGGCGCAGTCGGAGATGGCCGAGATCAAGGAGGTGTCGGCGCGCCCCGAGGGCTCCTGGCGCGATCTGTTCCAGCCGTGGATTCGTCCGGCGCTGGTGGCCGGGGTGGGGATCGCGATGTTCTCCCAGATCACCGGCAACAACGCCCTGATCTACTACGCGCCGACCATCCTGAGCCAGGCCGGTTTCGGCGACAGCGCCTCGGTGCTGGCGGCGATCGGCGGCGCGGTGCTGATCAATCTGGCGACCATCCTGGGCATTTTCCTGGTCGATCGGATCGGGCGGAAACGCTTTCTGTTGTGGATGGTCCCCGGATCGGCGGTGGCGCTAGTGATCATGGGGATACTGTTCGTGGGCGGTGCGCCCGAGGATGCTTTCAGCCAGTACGCCCTGGTGGCCTGCCTGGCAATCTACATGGCGCTCAACTGCAGTTTCGGCGTCTGCCTGTGGCTGATCAACGCCGAGGTCTATCCGCTGTTCGTCCGCGGCAAGGGGGCCAGCATGGGGGCGTTGAGCCACTGGGTCTTCAACCTGCTGGTGACACTGACGACGCTGTCGCTGATCAGCGCGCTCGGCACTTCCGGCACCTTCTGGCTCTATGCGGTGATCACCACGATCGCGCTCGTCTTCATCGTCCGCTACGTGCCCGAGACGATGGGGCGTTCGCTGGAGGAGATCGAGAGCGATCTCAAGGCGGGCGTCTTCTTTCCGGCGGACAAGTCCCGGGGCGATTCGAAGCGGTCATCGGTCGAGGCGACGAGCGCCGTCGAGTGACAGCGCCGCGCCACGCTCGGATAGCCAACGGGGCCGGTCGCGATGACCGGCCCCGTCGCTTACGCCACTACGGTCTATCCAGATGCCGCGCGCCAGAGCGCCTGGAGTTCGGGGGTGTCGAGGCGATGGCGAAGGCTTGCCTCGACCAGCGGCCCGAGGATCGCGTCGTGCTCCGTGGGGCGATTGGCGAGCACATCCTGGAGCATCGATGAGTGATTGGAGGCCGTGGCTTGAATCACGCCATCGATTAGGGCCTGCCAGCCCTGCGGCGGTGGCGGTACTTCCTCGGCCTGCATGATACGTTCGATCTCGGCCACCAGCGCCGTGACGCGTGGTCGAAACGCCGGCCGGGCCAGGGCGCCGTTGGGAACGCGGTGATACGCGGTCAGCGGGTTGATCACCGCATTGACCGCGAGCTTGTGCCACAAGCGTCGCCGAATGTCTCGGCAGGGTATTGCGGCAATGCCCGCCTGGCCAAGCCGGTGGGCGACGCTGGTCGCCAGCGCGAAGTGACGGTCGGCGAGATCGCCGATCCAGGTCGTCCCCGTGGCGGCATGCACCACGTCCGGCGAATGAGGGCCGGGAGGCGGGCGATAGGCGGCTTCGGTGGTCGAGGCGCAGAGGACCGGCCCAGTCCAGCGCTCGCTGATAGCGGGTTGTGCCCTAAATCCGTTCTGCAGCAGTAGCAGCGGGGTGGCCGATGCGAGCCGCGGTGCCAGGGCATTCAGCGCGGCCATCGCATCGTGGGACTTGGTCGCCAGTACCACCAGCGTCGGGGCGGCGGTGCCGGTTCGATCGGCCGCCCAAGCTGTCGTTGGTTGGCGTGCCACCGCGATCCTCAGCGCTTCGCCGTCGGGTCCGCGCAGATGGATGCGAGGCTCGGCCGCCTGCCTGCCGAGCAGGACGACGGGGAATCGTCGGGCCAGTGATGCCGCGAAAAGCTGGCCCAGGGCACCGGCGCCGACGATCAACCAGCTCCCGTCGGCAGTCGACGGCATCGCGCGGGTCTCTCGTGATCGCGACGTCATGCGTCGGGCTTCCGGGCACGCCGAGCCCGGGTCGGCTTGCCTTTGGGGGTGGTGTTGGACGAACCGGATGTCGATCGACCGCTGCTCGATGAGGCGTTGCCCCGGGAGCGGCGCGCTCCCGTTCTACGCCCCGAGGCAGCCCGCTTGCCACGCTTGGGTGGCGGTGCGACCGGCGCCGTGCTCCGGGCCGAGGCCGCAAGCGCCTGGTTGAGGCGCCCGGCGTCCGCCTGGGCCAGCAGCGCCTGGAGGTCCTCGATCAGGGCGGTCAGAAACGGGGCTGGCGCGTCCTGGCTTTCGGCGATCGCCGAGAGCCGTTGCTCCCACAGGGCGGTGCGCTCGGGACGCGTCGCGGCCGGCGGCAGCGAGTCGATCAGCGCATGGCCGGTGCGCGTGGCCCTGATCGCTTTTCCATCGCGGATCAGATAGCCCCGCGTCAGCAGCGTTTCGATGATGCCGGCACGGGTCGCCTCGGTGCCGAGGCCATCGGAGTCGCGCAGCGTGCGCTTGACGGCGGGATCCTCGACGTAGCGCGCGATGTTCATCATCGCCTTGATCAGGCTGGCATCGGTAAAGGGTTCCGGCGGCCGGGTCTCGCGAGCCTCGCAGCCGGCCTCGGTCACGCTGGCCGTTTCGCCTCTGGTCAGCGGCGGCAGGGCCGGCACGTCGTCCCGCGTCGTGAACAGCGGCTTCCACCCCGGCTCCAGAATCTCCCGCCCCTGGGCCTGGAAGCGCTCGCCTAGGAGGTCGAAGACGGCCCGGGTCTCGTAGGTCTCCAAGGCCGGGTAGAACTGGGCCAGCACGTTTCGGGCGATCAACCGGAACAGGTTGGCCTCGTCGCGGCTCAGCTTGTTCAGGTCGGCCGGGCGACCCGTGGGTGCCAGCGCGTGGTGGGCACCGACCTTGGCGTCGTCCCATGCCTTGGAACGCAGGCCGAAGTTCGCCCGCTCGGCCCACTCTCGCAACTGGCCATCGAGGCGGCAGGCGTCGGTCAGGGTTCTGGCAGCCTCCCGGTGATGCGCGGCGGGCAGGTAACGGCAGTCGGAGCGCGGGTAGGTGATCAGATGGTGGCGCTCGTAGAGTGTCTGGCAGACGTCGAGGACCCGCTTCGCCGACAGGCCGTGGCGGCGCGCAGCATCGATCTGCAGGGACGACAGTGAATAGGGCAGCGGGGCAGCCTGACGCTTGCGCTTCTGGTCGAGCTCGGCGAGATGACCCTGAGTACCCGCGAGGCGCTGCGCCAGCGCCTCGGCCGGACCTGGCTCGAGCAGGCGCCCCTGGTCGTCCAGCGGATGGTGTTCGCCGGGTTGCCACCAGGCCCTCAGCGCGCCACCCGCGACCTTCAGGTCGGCCCACAGCAGATAGAACGGCTTGGGCTCGAAGGCGGCGATATCGCGATCACGGCGTACCACCAGCCCCAGCACGGGCGTCTGGACCCGACCCACCGACAGCAGTCCGTCGAACCCGGCCTGGCGCCCGATCAGCGTCCAGGCCCGGGTCAGATTGATGCCGTAGAGCCAGTCGGCGCGGGAGCGGGCCTCGGCGGCGGCGTAGAGCGGCTGGTAGCGCTGGTTGTCCTCGAGGCTGGCGAGCGCCCTGGCCACCGCGGGTCGGTTGAGGTCCTGCACCAGCAGGCGCTGTGTCGGCCGGCTCCAGCCCAGGTGATTGAGGACTTCCTGAACCAGTAGTTGCCCCTCGCGGTCAGGGTCGCCGGCATGCACCACGCTGTCGGCCCCTTTGACCAGCTTGCGCAGGACGGCCAGCTGGCTTCGTGCCTGACTGCGGGGCACCAGCTGCCAGCGCTCGGGAACGATCGGCAGGTCGTCGAGTCGCCACTGCTTGTACCTGGGGTCGTAGCGCTCGGGCGCGGCCTGCTCCAGCAGATGGCCGAGACACCAGCTCACCACGGTATCACCAGCTTCGAGATAACCCTCGCGACGCGTCGCCTTTACCGGCAGGGCATCCGCGATGGCGCGGGCGAGACTCGGTTTTTCGGCGATGATCAAACGCATGTCGCGCTCCGATGATACTTGGGGTCAAGGCTGGATTCTGCCGTGACTTGGCGTTGCGGGAAACGCCCCGGCTCGAGAGATTGCGGTCGGTGGCGGCTTACTTCTCGAGGTGGCGGCGCGCGCGCACCAGGGCGCGATACCAGTGACGGTGGGGCGTTCCCACCGCCGGCGGCGCCATACTCAGATAGCTGACATTGGGCGTCTCGCCGCGCTCCAGGTTGACGTTGGTCAGCATCTGCAGCGTGCTCTCCCGGGCACCGTACTGGCGCTGCAGGAACGCCATCGCCTCCGGTTCCAGAGCGACCCGGTAATGTTTGACCAGCGCCAGCGCCAGCGATTCTGCCGTGCGCGACAGGTCGGTCTCGATCTCGCGAACCATGGCCGATCCCATCGCCGCTTTCGCCGCCACCGAGAGATTGGGCTCGAGCTGGCCGAAGTCCGCCGCGTTGGTGCTGTTGATGGCACGCTGCACGGCCGGGCGCGATAGATGCACGTGAGGCTCCAGGGCCAGGAATATCTCGACCGCGACGCGCTTGGCACTTTCGACGCCCACGCTGAGCTGGGTGTCTCGCTCGGCTTGCCGCAGCCGCTCCCGCAGGGTGCCGATGTTGGCCTTCTCGAGATAGCGGCCGAGCTGTTTGCAGACGACGGCCTTGGCTTCGTCGTCGAGGGCGATCGCGCTCTCGCGGATGCGCAGGCCTCGACGGCCCGGGCCGAGTCGCAGACGGGTCGAGTTGTCGGAGAGCTCGGCGCTGACCGTGTCCCAGCGCTGGGCCATTCGCAGCCGATGGGCGTGACTGCGGCCCACCTCGTTGTAGGCACTGGAGACGCTCTTGTAGAGCTTGATCGCGTTGGTCAGCACTTCTGCCTGATGGCGCAGGGTCTGGCGATCGTCGCTGCGCCCGGTATGAATGGCGTGGGCCAGCGACTGGATTCTCTCGCTCAGTTCGTCGATGGCGGCCACGCTGTGGGTCAGCAGCGCGTCGGCACGCTGCCCGGCGACACTCTCGGCGAGCGGGGTCACCGAATGCTCGACGAGGTAGGTGTTCAGGGCCTTCAGGCGGGAGAGGCCGGTGGCCTGGGCGATACGGTGCCGGGCCCGCGCCTCCTCGAGGCCGTCGAACGCCCGCGCCAGCTTCCAGCGACCCCGGTATTCGAACGACAGCACCGGTATCTTACGACCGCTGATCAGCTCGAATGCCAGGATCACCATCTCCTCGACGTCCTGCAGTGTCATCAGCAGGTCGTTGTCGTTCTCGATCGCGGCCATGACGCGCTCGATGAAGTGCTCGTCCCGGGGGACGCCGTAGCGTGGGTCCGGCGCGTGGCCTTCGAAGCGCTCCCTGAGCAGCGTGATCGCCGCCGGTGCCAGGTCGTAGAGTTCGGTGAAGCGGGGTTCGATCTCGTCACGGTAGATCTCGACCAGATCGCTGACGCGGGCATGGAGCCCGACCCGACGGTAGACGTCGATCTGGCCGATCAGGCGTGCGCTTTCGCGGTCGTCCAGCAGCTCGAGCGCCGCCAGTTCGACGCCCTCGGGCGAAAGGTCCTGCTTGCGCAGCAGCATGGCGGCGGCCTCGCGGCGTCGCGCATCGCCTTCCAGGCTTTCGACGATCAGGTTGCGCGTCGCCAGCAGCAGCTCCGGCAGCGTCTTGATGACGCGCTCGATGCGGTTCGAGGTTCGCTCCAGCCGTCGTCCGCCGGTGAGGTGATGCAGCAGGTTGGCGATGATCCCCGCCGCGCCGGTGATGACCGTGAACGAGATGAAGAAGATGTAGTTTTCCAGCGTCGGCGCCTTGCCGTACCCCAGCAGGTAGCCACCCCAGGCACCCAGCAGTGTGACGGGCCCGGCGGTCCACAGGATCTGGAGCAGACTGACGGTCCACGGCACTTTCTCCACCGCCGCGGTGATCCGCCGGATTTCATTGCGGCCTTCACGTTCCAGTCGAACCTGAGGCGCATCGCTGTCCGTCGACTGCGGAGGACGACGAAACGGGTTCGGCAAGAGCACGGGCGCTCCTCTTTGGCAGCGACGACGGGGGTTGGCGGCGGCTAAATTATCACCCCGTGGCGGCACTCGCCAGCGCTCTTGCCCGGCGTGCTAGGATGGAGCCAGAAAATGGAGGAATGCCATGCTGACAGCTTGGGTCGAACAACTGCTGGGCTTTGCCAGCGGTGCCCTCGAGGCGATTCGCGCCAATGAACACTACCCGACGATGATGGCATGGGCCCGCAGTGAGGGGGTCGAACACTGCGGCGGCAGCCTCGACCTGGCTCAGGCGCTTGCCCCCTTGATCTGGAACCAGACGCCGCTCAAGCGGCGCGACTTCGATACCGAACCGCTGGCCGAGCCCCAGCGCGACGAGCCGTGCTGGTGCGATTCGGGCCGGCTCTACCGCGACTGTTGCGCCCGCGTCGAGATGCCCAGCGTGATACCTGGGCATCTCATGTGGATGCTGTCGCTTCGCGAGTGGCGGGGCGAGACGCTGAAGGCGGCCCTGGACAGCCGCAAGGCGCCGGCCCAGGCCCTGCTGGAGGCTGGCATCGTGTCGGCGGAGAGCGGCAACAACGGCCGGGCACAGCAGATCCTGGAGTCGCTGTTCGCCGGCAACCGGGACTGGGAGGCGCTGAAGGAGCAGATCGAGCCGGCGTTCGAGATCCTGGTCGACCTCTATCAGGAGCGTGGCTTTCATCGCAAGCGGGGTGCCCTGCTGGAGCGGGTGATGGCGGAGGGCCCCGACTTCCTGCGCGGCGCGGCGCTGGAGCGGCTCTGCCTGATGCACCTGGATAGCGGGGATCTCGCCAGCGCCCGGGAGGCGTTCCAGAGTGCACAACGAACCCTGCCGGACTCGCCGTCCCTGGCCTATATCGAAGCCATGGTGCTGCTGCACGAGGGGAATGTCGGCAAGGCGCGGCAGCGGGCGGCCTTCTGGTGGCGGCGGCTGTCGCGCCAGCATCACCTGGACCCGGATCAGCTCGAATTCATTGCCGAACTGGCCGACGATCCTCAGGCGGCGCTGGCGGAGCAGGTGATTCATTCCGAAGAGGCGTTATCCGGTCCACTGACGGCACTGCAGGCGTTGCTGCACACCCAGCAGCGGCCGCCACGCCTCGCCTTGAGCCATGCCGATGACGGTGCGCTGCTGTACGAGCCCAGCGCCCGCGAGGAGTCGCTCTACCGGGGCTGGGCCGAGGCCTGCGAGGTCGAGATCGACGAGGATGCAGCGCTCGGATTTCTGGGCGATCCCTGGGTGACCGCACCCCAGTGGCTGCAGGCGCTGTGCTCGAATCCGGAATGGCTCGACGCGCCCCGCGTGATGCAGGCGCTGACGCTGGCGCTGGCCAGTCGCTTCGGTAGCCTGCCGTGGATGGTCGACACCTTCTTCACGCCGCTGGCCGAGCGTTACGGTTTCTGGCTGAGCCAGCTCGAGGACGCCGGTGGAACCTTCTCCTGGCACGACGCGGACAATGCCACGCTGCTGCGGACCGGCCTGGCGCTGGTCATCGGCATGGAGCGAGGCGCCGGCCAGGAGGCGCGCCGACTCGCCCAGCGGCTGCTGGCACTGGACGAGGAGGACAGCCTGGGCCTGCGCGAGCTGGTGATCGACCAACTGCTGCGCGAGGGGCGTGACGAGCAGGCGCTGGCGGTGAGCGAGCAGGGGCCGGAAGGCGCCGAGATGCTGGGGGTGCAGATGGGCAGGGTGCTGGCGCTCTATCGCCTGACCCGGCACGACGATGCGCTTGCCGTGCTGCGGGATGTCTACGCTTCCAATCCCTATATCCTCACCATCCTGTGCGAGGACAGGCCTCGCCCTGCGCGGCTCGGCGAGGACATGCCGGAGCCGGGGACGCGGGCGGAGGCGTGGCAGTATCGCCAACTGATGCGCGACCAGTGGGTGGCATCCGATGGTGCGCTGGAGTGGCTCTCGCGGCAAAGAACCTCCCTCGGCTGACGGCTTTCGGCGGGCCGCTCAGCGGCCCGGCTGCTCGCCTTGGCGCCCGTCGGTACCCATCGGCGGGCGCGCCTCTCTCTCCTGAAACGCCGGTGCCGGATCCCCAGCCGTCCTGCCGTTCTCGATCTCTTCGCCATCGAGTGTCGGCAGGCGGCGACTGAGCCACCAGGCGAGGGCCACGGCCGGCAGACCCAGCAGGCAGACGATGCCGAAGAAGCTGGCGTAGCCGAGGTCGGCCACCACCAGGCCGGAGAAACCACCGATGAACTTGCCGGGCAGGGTCATCAACGACGAGAACAGCGCGTACTGGGTTGCGGTATAGGTGCGCGAGGTCAGGCTCGACAGGAAGGCGATGAAGACCGTGCTGGCGAGTCCATTGGCCAGGTTGTCGCCGGTAATGGCGACGACCAGCAGCGGCAGGCTGTTGCCGCCGGTGGCGAGCAAGGCGAACAGCAGATTGGTCAGCGCCACGGCGAGCGCCCCCACGATCAGCATCCGACCAAGTCCATAGCGGACCACCAGCAGGCCGCCCAGTATCCCACCGCCGATGGTCATCAGCACGCCGAAGACCTTGGTGACACTGGCGATGTCGCTCTTGGTGAAGCCCAGGCTCAGGTAGAGCGGATTGGCCATCGCCGCCATCGAGATGTCGCTGATCCGGTAGATGCCGATGAAGAGCAGAAGCCACAGCGCCAGCCGGCCGTAGCGCTGGAAAAAGTCGCTGATCGGGCAGACCACCGCGGCGATCAGCCAGACACCGGCCTGACGTTGCCAACCGGGCCGCTGGCGACGCTGGTGCAGGAAACGCTTCACCCGCGGATGGAACAGCACCACCGAGAGACTCTGCGGACGAGGCGGCTCCGGCCGAACCAGCACGGTTATCATGCCCACCGCCACCAGCGCGGCCATGCTCAGGTAGGCCACCGCCCAGGAAGCGGCATCGGCGATATAGAGCGCACCCGCGCCGGCCATCACGATACCGATGCGATAGCCGATGATGTAGGTCGATGCCATGGCCGCCTGGATGGCCGCCTCGCCGGACTCGATACGATAGGCATCGATGACGATATCCTGGGTCGCGGCGCCGAAGGCGGTGACCAGGGCGAATGCCGCCACCAGTGGCAGGTGACCGACGGGGTCCAACCCGGAGAGGCCGAGCAGGCCACCGCCGATCAGGCACTGGCCCAGCAGCATCCAGCTGCGGCGCTGGCCCAGCCAGCGCCCGATCAGCGGCAGCCTGACGCGGTCGACGATCGGCGCCCAGAACAACTTGATCGAGTAGAGCAGTCCCACCCAACTGAAAAAGCCGATGGCGGCCACTTCGACGCCGCTGTCCTCGAGCCAGGCGGTGAGCGTCGAGAACACCAGCAGGTAGGGTAGACCGGCGGAAAACCCCAGAAACAGCAAGGTCACGACCGGGGCCCGCAGATAGACGCGCAAGGATGTCAGCCAGTCACGTGGCTCGTGTTGCATGCAACCTCCAAAGGAAACGCTGCCCAAATGTCTGCGCAGGTGAATCGCCGCGTTGCGCGATGCTGGAGCGCCAGCCCGGTCGCATCCTCACCTATAACCCCTAGGCTACGGTGGCTACGCTCCGTGCGCCTTGCGACGGAATGCCGCCCGCTTCATCCTGCTCGCCGATTTGTTCAGTGTTTCCAAGAAACCGGGTCGACCCGCCGCGGGCGGACGAGTCGGATCGAAAATGGTACGCTAGATGGCTTGTCGCGTCTGGTCCGAATGGCGCGCTGGCTATCCCGCGACAGCAGGTGATATTGCCCCGACAGCGGGCCAGACGACAGGGATTGTCTCTTTAGTGGCTGTGATCAGGAAGGATAGTGCGATGACCGGTGAGCCGACGCAGGACGGCGAGTCGCTACCCCGCTGGTACGTGATCCAATGCAAGGGTGGCGAATCGTTTCGTGCCAGCGAACATCTCGACAACCAGGGCTACGAGGTGTTCCACCCGGTGCTCGAGGTCCAGAAGCGCCGCCGTGGCAAGCTGGCCTGGGTGGCCGAGCCGCTGTTCCCGCACTACTTGTTCATTCGTCTCGATCGAATGGCCAGCAACTGGCGGCCGATCCGTTCCACCCGCGGTGTGCTGCGGCTGGTCAGTTTCGGTAACGAACCGGTATTCGTCCAGGATGCACTGGTCGAGACGCTCCGTGACCGCATCAGCGCCGACAGCCGTCGTGACCGCGCCAATGTCTACTATCGCCAGGGCGATATCGTCGAGATCACCGACGGGCCTTTTCGCGCGCTTCAGGCCGTTTTCGAAGCGCAGAAGGGCGAGGAGCGGGCCATCGTGCTGCTCAACCTGTTGCAGCAGACCCAGCGTCTCGAGGTACCCGTGAAGGCGTTGCGCAAGCACTCCTCCTGAGCATGCTCCTAGGCATCGACGAGCGGCAGCAGGACGAAGCGCAAGAGCGGCGAAAACGGATCGTGCTTGCCCTCCCGCCAATGGGCAACGCCGTGCGGGTGAGCGCGCAGATATTTCTCGGGTCCGGCGCCGGCCGTCGATCCATCGTCACAAATTCCACCTCCAACTCCGGAGTCATCATGAGTCAGCTCGCCATCGACACGTCCCATGTTGCGACCCTGCACTACGTCCTCGCGGACGAGCGAGGTCGCACCCTGGACGATTCTAGGGCGCGTCAACAACCACTCGAATATCTTCACGGCCACGGCAATCTGTTCCCGGCCCTGGAGAGCGCGCTGGCCGCAAGGCGTTCCGGCGAGCGGCTGAGCGTCACGCTGGCGCCCGACGAAACCTATGGCGAGCGCGACGAAGCGCTGGTCGGCGTGAGCTCGCGCTCGGCTTTCCCGCAGGATCAACAGTTAAAGGCCGGCCAGCGGTTCCAGGCTCAGGGGCCGGACGGGCCGCGCACTGTCACGGTGGTCGCGACCGACGATGCTCGGGTCACCGTTGACGCCAACCATCCGCTGGCGGGGGAGACGCTGACCTACGACATCGAGATCCTGGCAGTGCGCGAGGCAACGCGGGCCGAGCTGGCCAAGGGCCATCCGCTCCCGCCGGGGACGTCACACACGGCGGTCGAAGATCGTAAACGCTAGCGGAACCGGAGGTGAGGTCAGTGATCGACCCACCATCGGGTGAACCAGGCCTGCATCACCTGCTCCGGGTAGATCGTGCGGCCCAGGCTGCCGTTGTAGCGAGCCAGGGCACGGGTCCAGTCTCCCTGCTCGCGCTGGAGATAGTGCGCGAGAATGGTGCAGCCGTAGCGAAGGTTGGTATCGATGTCGTGGAGGTCATCCTGCTGACGGCCGATCTCCGCTTTCCAGAACGGCATCACCTGCATCAAGCCCAGCGCCCCGGCCGACGAAACTGCCGCGGGCTGGAAGCGGCTCTCCACGTCGATCAGCGCCAGGACCAGCTCGGGCGGCAGACCGGCACGCCGGGCTTCGGTATGGATACGTTCGAGCAGTGCCAGCCGCCGAGGCCGAGAGGGGTAAGCCTTGGGCTGTCGTCTGGCCAGCCGCGACTGCATGTCCAGTAGCCATACCTGGGCGTCGAAGAGATCCTCGAACCCGTCCGGCGCCGCCATGACCCGTGACAGGGCATCGAGCAGCGCCCGGGAAGGCGGCTCGTCGACTCCGCTCGCGGCCTGCTCCCCGGCGTGCGCGCTGGCGGCGACGAGCCAGGTCGTCGCCGCCAGCACGAGAAGCGACCGTGTCACGAGCTGGCGCCTGCTCAGGCGAACCTGGCGTCGAGGAAGTGGCGGAGGTCGTCCAGCGCCACCATGGTGACATCGCTGTCGCGACGCCCCTTGTACTCCAGCTCGCCCTTGTCGAGTCCGCGATCGCCGACCACCAGGCGGTGCGGGATGCCCATCAACTCCTGATCGGCGAACTTTACCCCGGGGCGCAGGTCGCGATCATCCAGCAGCACGTCGATGCCGGCAGCGGTCAGTTCCTGATAGAGCCTGTCGGCGGTGTCGCGAACCCGGTCCGACTTGTGGGCGTTCATCGGCACGATCGCCAGCTGGAAGGGCGCGATGGCGTCGGGCCAGATGATGCCGCCGGCGTCGTGATTCTGTTCGATGGCCGCCGCCACCACGCGGGTGATGCCAATGCCGTAGCAGCCCATCCACACGGTCGCCGGTTGACCGCTGTCATCGAGAACGGTGGCGTTCATGGCCCGCGAGTACTTCTGACCGAGCTGGAACACGTGGCCGACCTCGATGCCCCGGGTGATCGACAGCGTGCCCTTGCCATCCGGCGATGGGTCGCCTTCGACCACATTGCGCAGATCGGCGACGTCCGGCAGCGGCAGGTCCCGCTCCCAATTGATTCCGAACAGGTGGTGATCGTCGACGTTGGCACCCGCACCGAAATCGCTCATCAGGGCGACGCTGTGGTCGACGATCAGCCGCAGCGGTAAATCGACCGGCCCCAGGGAGCCGGGGCCTGCGCCGACGGCGGCCCGAATCTCCTCCTCGCTGGCCATGGTCAGCGGCGCCGCGACGAGGTCGAGATTCTCGGCCTTGATCTCATTGAGCTGATGATCGCCACGTACCATCAGCGCGATCAAGCCGCCATCGGCGGCGTGCACGATCAACGTCTTTACGGTCTTCTCTATCGGAAGATCGAAGCCTTCGACCAGTGCCGCGATCGTGCGAACGCCGGGCGTGGGCACCTGGCGCATGCTCTCCTGCGGGGCAGCGCGCTCGGCGCCCGCAGGCGGCAGCGCTTCGGCCTTTTCGATATTGGCGGCGTAGTCCGAGCCGGTGGAAAAGACCACGGCATCCTCGCCGGAGTCGGCCAGCACGTGGAATTCGTGCGAGCCGGTACCGCCGATGGAGCCGTTGTCGGCCAGCACCGGACGGAAATCGAGGCCCAGGCGGGTGAAGATCCGGACATAGGCGTCGTACATGCGCTGATAGGAAGCCTTGAGCCCGGCTTCGTCGGTATCGAACGAGTAGGCATCCTTCATGATGAACTCGCGGGAGCGCATGACGCCGAAGCGCGGGCGGATCTCGTCGCGAAACTTGGTCTGGATCTGGTAGAAGTTGGTCGGCAGCTGCTTGTAGCTGCCGATCTCGCGCCGCACCAGATCGGTGATCACCTCTTCATGGGTCGGGCCCACGCAGTAGTCGCGCTGATGGCGATCCTTGAGGCGCAGCAGCTCGGGGCCATATTCGTCCCAGCGGCCGGACTCCTGCCATAGCTCCGCGGGCTGTACCGCCGGCATCAGCACCTCCTGCGCACCGGCCCGATCCATCTCCTCGCGAACGATGCGCTCGACCTTGCGCAACGTCCTCACACCGACTGGCAGCCAGGTGTAGAGCCCTGCCGTCAGGCGCCGGATCATGCCGGCTCGCAACATCAGTTGGTGGCTGACGATCTCCGCGTCCGCCGGTGTTTCCTTGAGGGTCGAGATCTGTAGTTGGCTGGCACGCATGGGGTGTTCTTTCCTGTATTCATCAGCGTCAAGCGGAACGCGGCATATGCTCGATATGGCGAGATCTGCAGTCAATCATCGGGCGGCCAGTATAGAGAGGGGAGCCGCAGGCGGGAAAGGGCACTCGGCAAAAACCTCCCCGCCGGAGCCGCACTCCTGTCGCACCGTCTCGCTGACCTGCATTTCGTTGAAGATTCGGCTGTTCAGCCTGACGATCTTTCCTATAGTGAGAGACAGGGTCGCATCCGGCATCGTCGGAGAGGCGAGCGGAACAGGACACCATTGAAAATCCGTCGTTGGCGGCCCGCGTCGGAAGGAGGTGTTTCATGATTCATCACGTCTGGGGGCTGCTCACGCATCCCAATCGCGAATGGCAACAGATTCGTGGCGAGAACGAGACCGTGTCGCACTTCTATGGATCCCACGTGCTGCTGATGGCCGCGATCCCGGTGGTCTGCGCCTTCATCGGCACGACCATGGTGGGTTGGCACTTCGGCACCACAGAGACCGGGATGGCGAAGACGGTGAGCGTGTCGCCATCGACGGCGGTGCTGCTGGCCATCATCTTCTACGCGCTGATCCTCGGGGCCGTGTGGCTGATGGGGAACGTCATCCACTGGCTGGCGCGTCGCTACCCCGAGCGCCCGGATCTGAACCATTGCGTCGTGTTCGCGGGCTACATGGCGACCCCCATGTTCCTGAGCGGCGTGGTGGCCCTCTATCCGCTGGTATGGCTGTGCCTGCTGGCTGGCATCGCCGGGCTCTGTTATACGGTCTACCTCGTCTACGCGGGACTGCCGTCGTTCCTGGGTATCGATCAGCACGAGGGGATGCGGGCCTCGAGCGCTGCACTCGCCATCGGCGTACTGGTACTGGAGGCATTGCTGGCCATCACCGTACTGCTGTGGGGCTACGGCGCGTCGCTGGTCTGAGCCGGCGGCCGCTACTCTTCAGGCGCCCGGCCGGAGCTCGGGCGCCACTTTCGATGGTGTTCGGTCAGTTACGATGGCTGGACGGGCAGTGGGTGATGGATTAGGTTACCTTGCGTCACCAACTGTCACTGGAATCCTTCGATGCTTTCACTGTTGCGACGTCTCGTGGTGGGCGCGGTCATGTCCGGGCTCGTCCTCTCGCTTGCCGGTTGTGGCACGCTCTTTTATCCCGAGCGCAAGGGGCAGCTCCAGGGTCGCATCGATCCTGGCGTGGCGATTGCCGACGGGTTGGGGCTGCTGCTGTTCATCATCCCTGGCGTGATCGCCTACGCGGTGGACTTTTCCAACAACACGATCTATCTGCCGGGTTCCGGCGATGCCTCGGTCGACAGCGTCCATTACGACGGCGACCTGGACGGCGCCTCGCTCGCCGCGCTGATCGAGACCCGTACCGGGCGCGATATCGAAGCCGGGGAAGCCCCGGTGGTCGAACGCGTCGAAACCCTGGATCAGGCCCTCTCCAGAATCGAATTCGATCGTCGCGACGCAATGGACTCCTGAGTCTGCCGCATTTTGCTAATCTTCTGGTCTGGTGTGTGGAATCATTCCGCCGCCAGCCTCGCTGCGCCACTGATACGGAGATTGGTCATGCGTACTTTCGAATGCCATCACTGCAACCCGCCGAGCCGGCTCTTCTTCGATAACACCCGGTGCGTCGTCTGCGACGCCGAAGTCGGCTGGTGCCCGTCGTGCCAGGCCATCGCGGCGATGATCCCGGACAGCGAAGTCGGCTACCGCTGTGCCAACCCCGGATGTGGCCAGGCCCTGGTCAAGTGCTTCAACTTCGCCAGCGAGGGCGTCTGCAACCGGATGCAGACTGCGGAGGACCATGCGACGTACGGTGGGCTGTGCGACTGCTGTCGACACAACGCGGTGATTCCCGATCTTTCGGTCGAGGGCCACCGGGCACGCTGGGCGGCATTGGAAGCTGCCAAGCGGCGGCTCTTCTACACCCTGGACCTGATCGGCCTGCCGCATCCCGCTCCCCAGGATGGATCGCCATTGCCGCTCAGTTTCGCGTTCATGGCCGATGCCATGCCGGATGCCGGCCTCTGGCGATCGACCGGCAGTGGCGAGAAGGTCTATACCGGCCATGCTCAGGGGTTGATCACGATCAATCTGAAGGAGACCGACGACGCGGAGCGGGAGCGCCTGCGCGTCGACATGAACGAGTCCCACCGGACGCTGATCGGCCACTTCCGTCACGAGATCGGCCACTACTACTGGGATCTGCTGATCAAGGGGCAGGACGAGGAGGGGAGCCGGGCCGTCTTCGGAGATCACGACTCCCCGACCTATGCCGAGGCGCTGGAGCGCTACTACGAGCAGGGCCCTGCGCCGGACTGGCAGGCATCCCATGTGTCGGCCTACGCGACCATGCACGCCTGGGAGGATTTCGCCGAGACCTTCGCCGCCTATCAGGATATCGTCGCCGTGCTCGATACGGCCGCCAGCCTTGGCATGCGCCGGGCCGAGCACGACGGTGGTATCGATGAGATGATCCTGGCCTACCAGCAGATCGGCCTGGCCTTGAACGAGCTCAATCGCGAGATGGGGCTGCTGGACATCGTGCCGCTGATCATCACGCCACCGATTCGTGACAAGCTCCACTACGTTCATCAAGTGGTGGTGCGAGGCGCGGCGGCGGCTACCTGAGAAGCGGGCAGGGCCGCAACCGACAGACCCGACGAGCCGAGGCGCATCGGGTCAGGTCGTGGCCCGGGCTGGCGATTCTCTTGATGGCAGCCCCTCCGACATCATCCCCCGACGCCCATGAGGATCTCCGTCAATCGTCATCGTCGTGGTCCAGTGTCGTCTGCTCCTGGCTTTGCGACGACTTGACCGGCCGTTCGCTCACCGCGAAGTAGGCGCCGGCGATCGCTTCGTGAAGGTTGTTGAAACCAATCTGGAACTCGTCGATCAACTGGTGCAACTGATCCGGTGCGCGCGCCAGCGACTGGACGTCCGCTTCGGCGACCTCGGCGCGGACCAGGGCGGCCACCGCCAACGGGCGATCGTGGTTGGGCAGCGACTGCAGCTCCCAACTGACCTCATCGAGACTGCGCAGCACGGACCGGGGCAGAGCGCGGTTCTGCAGCAAGAAGCGCAGCACGTCCGGACCTCTCACCCGCAATCTCACATTCTGGCGGTACATCTGATAGGCCGTCAGCGACTTGAGCACGCTCATCCACTGCAGGTGTTCAAACGGGATCAGCTCCTCCGGGTTGCGGGGGAGCAGGTTGCCGGAGCGCACATCGATGATCCGCGTGGTCATGTCGGCGCGCTCGAGATGACGCCCCAACGAGAGGAAGGTGCGGGCTTCGGTATGGCTCAAGGTGCCCTCGATCAAGCCGGTCAGCGTCTGGCATGCCCGGGTCACGCTTTTCAGAAACCCATCGCGCTGGCGCGGTTTCATGCCGCTCTGCGTCTGCTCGCTGATCTCGAGGTAGCAGTGATTGATCTCCTCCCAGATCTCCCGCGGCACCACGTCGCGGGTGGTGCGCAGGTTTTCCCGGGCGTTGGCCAGCGATGACAGGATCGAGCTGTCGTGCTCGCGCGACAGGCAGAGAAAATCCACCACATTGCGCTCGTTGCGCTCATCGAACAGCGTATCGAAGACTTCGCCGCTACCGGTGATGTCGATCAGCGTCGACCAGCTCAGCGCCGCCTTGCCGGGCATGTCGAGGAGCAGGTTGCTGTTGACGCTGATCAGTCGGGCCGTGTCCTCGGCGCGCTCGACGTAGCGCGCCAGCCAGTAAAGATTTTCGGCAACTCGTGACAGCATGTTCTTACTCCCCCTCGGTTTCGACGATCCAGGTGTCCTTGCTGCCACCACCCTGGGAAGAGTTGACGACCAGCGAGTCCTTGACCAGGGCCACCCGCGTCAGTCCGCCCATGGTGACGTGCGTTTCGGGGCCGGAGAGAATGAAAGGTCGCAGATCGACGTGGCGGGGTTCCGGAGCACCGTCGAACAGCGTTGGTGCGGTGGATAGGGCAAGGGTGGGCTGCGCCATGTAGTTGCGCGGATCGGCCTCGATCCGCCTGGCGAACTCCCGGCGCTCCTGTTCGGTTGCCCGTGGACCGATCAGCATGCCGTAGCCGCCCGATTCGTTGGCGGGCTTGACCACCAGCTCGTCGAGATGATCGAGCACGTAGCGGCGATCCTCCTCGAGCATGCAGAGATAGCTGGGGACGTTGGGGATGGTCGGTTCCTGGTCGAGATAGTACTTGATCAGCCTGGGCACGAAGGCGTAGACCACCTTGTCGTCGGCGACACCGGCGCCGGGAGCGTTGGCCAGCGCCACCTTCCCGGATCGCCAGGCCCGCATCAGTCCCGGCGTGCCGAGCAGGGAGTCCGGGTGGAAAGCCTCCGGATCCAGAAAAAGATCGTCGACGCGCCGATAGATCACGTCGACACGCTTGAGCCCATCGACGGTGTGCATGTGGACGATATCGTCATCGTCCACGATCAGGTCGGATCCCTGGACCAGCTCGACCCCCATCTGCTGGGCGAGATAGGCGTGTTCATAATAGGCCGAGTTGTAGATGCCGGGGGTCAGTACCACGATCTGTGGCTCATCGCTGGGACGCGGCGACATGCTGGCCAGCATGTCGTAGAGCTGGGCGGGATAATCGTCGACCGGCAGAATGCGGCCGGTCTCGAACAGCTCGGGCAATACCCGCTTGGTGACGTTGCGATTCTCCAGCATGTAGGAGACGCCGGAGGGTACCCGCAGGTTGTCCTCGAGGACGTAGAGGGTCCCGTCGCTGTCACGAACCAGATCGGAACCGCAGATATGGGCCCAGACGCCATGGGGCGGATCGATGCCCATGCACTGGGGACGAAAGTTGACCGACTGGGCCAGGACCTCCCCGGGCAGCACCCCATCCTTGACGACCTGCTGGTCATGGTAGAGGTCGTCGATGAACAGGTTCAGCGCGTCGACGCGCTGCTTTAGCCCGGCCTCGACGATTCGCCACTCCTTGGCCGGGATGATGCGAGGCACGATGTCGAAGGGCCAAGCCCGGTCGATGGTGCTGCCCTCGGAGTAGACGGTAAAGGTGATACCCATGGTACGGATGGCCACTTCCGCGGCGATCTTGCGCTCGTTGAGTTCCTTGGAGGTGAAGCTGGCGAGGATGTCGCAGAGTGGCTTGGCCGCTTCCCGGGGAATGCCGTTGGTTCTTAGAAGCTCGTCGTAGAAGTGCTGGTTCGAATAATGCGTCCAATCCACATTGGCCATGGGAAGACTCCTGTCGGCGGGGTCGAGGACGCAGTTGTTGAGTGTTATCGCGTCGCCCATTGTGGCAAAACCGTGTATATAAAGAGACGGCATGCACGATCAAGCATAGTGAGAGGCCTATGTCGCTGTCACGCTAAATGCCTACCCTGTTAGCCTGAATTTGCTCAATCTTGTGTCACGAAGTCCACGACGAGACCCTCACTCGACCAAGAGATCGCCATGACCTTACGTGTTGCGTTGTCTCACCGTACCTCTTACGTGTTCGATCGCCCGGTCGGCCTCTCCGCGCATCTGATTCGACTGCGGCCGGCGCCGCACTGCCGCACGCCGATCGAGGCCTATTCACTGAACATCTCGGCCAAGCCGCACTTCCTCAACTGGCAGCAGGACCCTTTCGGCAACTTCATCGCCCGCGTGGTGTTCCCCGAGCCATTGACGCGTCTCGACGTATCGGTCGAGGTGATCGCGCCGATGACGGTGATCAACCCGTTCGACTTTTTCGTCGAGGGCTATGCCGAACGCTACCCGTTCGATTATCCGGAGGCGCTGCGCAAGGAGCTGGCGCCCTATCTGGAAATTCGCGAGCGCGGACCGCGGCTGGCGAAATGGTTGGCCGGGGCGCCCAAGGGTGACTTCGCCATCGCCGATTTTCTGGTGCAGCTCAACCAGCGCCTGCAGCAGGACATCCAATACCTGGTGAGAATGGAGCCAGGTGTCCAGAGCGCGGAAGAGACCCTGGAGAAAGCCCGCGGGTCCTGCCGGGACTCCGCCTGGCTGCTGGTCCAGATCGCACGCCACCTCGGCCTGGCGGCGCGCTTCGTGTCCGGTTACCTCATCCAACTGACGGCGGACGTCAAGTCGATCGATGGTCCTTCCGGCACCGAAACCGACTTCACCGATCTGCACGCGTGGACAGAGATCTTCGTGCCCGGCGCCGGCTGGATCGGGCTCGACCCGACCTCCGGACTGCTGGCAGGCGAGGGCCACATTCCGCTGGCCGCGACACCGGAACCCACCAGCGCCTCGCCCATCGTCGGCTATTCCGACGAGTGCGAGGTAACGTTCGATTTCGCCATGAGTATCGAGCGGATTCACGAGGATCCCCGCGTCACCCGGCCCTACAGCGATGAACAGTGGCGATCGATCGACCGGCTCGGAGCGCAGGTGGATCAACGGCTGGCGGCCGGCGACGTACGGCTGACCATGGGGGGCGAGCCGACGTTCGTGTCTGTCGACGACATGGAGGCCGACGAGTGGAACACCGCGGCTCAGGGGGAGACCAAGCGCAAGCTCTCCGGCCAGTTGCTCAAGCGTCTGCGTCGGGCGTTCGCGCCCGGGGGCCTACTGCACTATCGCCAGGGCAAGTGGTATCCGGGCGAGCCTTTGCCGCGCTGGGCGCTGGCCTGCTACTGGCGCGAGGACGGGGTGCCGGTATGGCGTGACGATCGTTGGCTGGCGGATGAAACCGCCGACCCCGGTTACGCCACCGCGGATGCGTTACGCTTCGGCGAGGCCCTTGCGGCGCATCTGGGGGTCGACGCTGGCCATCTGCTGCCGGGCTACGAGGATGCCATCTACTATCTGTGGCGCGAGCAGACGCTGGCGGTGGATGTGGATCCCCGCGAGCACGATCTCGACGACGACGAAGAGCGCCGCCGGCTGGCCCGGCTATTGGAAAGGGGGCTCGGCACCGTCACGGGGTATGCGCTACCGCTGCGCTATTCCCCGCGGCTGGGTGGCTGGCAGAGCGGTGAGTGGCCGCTGCGACGCGATCACCTCTACCTGATTCCGGGCGATTCACCGATGGGGCTGCGGTTGCCGCTGTCGTCACTACCCCAGTCGGCGTTCCGAGGTGTCGATCAGCCACGGTCGCTGTGGGCGCCGCCAGCGGCCATGGCCGACCCGCACGTCGGCGTGACGCGCCGTTACCACGCGGTGAGGCATGCCGTGGCGAGGCCGGAGGCGGGAACCGACGCGCAGCTGGAGAGCGCCGAAAGTCTGCCTTACAACGCGTTGAGCGGTAACCGCCACGCTGGCGGGGATAACGATGCCGCTGCGATCAACGACCAGCCCGATGTCATCGGTACCAGCCTGTGCCTGGAGACGCGCGACGGTCAGCTCTACATCTTCGTGCCGCCGGTGACAGAGGTCGAACACTACCTGGCGTTGATCGCGGCGATCGAGCACACGGCCGCTGAGCTCGAGATGCCGGTGTTCGTCGAGGGCTATCCGCCGCCCGCCGATGCGCGCCTCAAGCAATTCATGATCACCCCGGATCCTGGGGTGATCGAGGTCAATATCATGCCGGCGCCGAGCTGGGCGGCACTGGTCGCCCAGACCGAGATCCTCTACGAGGAGGCCAGGCAGACGCGTCTGGGAGCCGAGAAGTTCATGCTCGACGGCCGCCACACCGGCACCGGTGGCGGGAATCATGTCACCCTGGGCGGAGCGACGCCGGCGGATTCGCCGTTCCTGCGTCGGCCGGCGCTGCTGGGTAGCCTGATCAGCTACTGGCAGCGACATCCGGTGCTCTCCTACCTCTTTTCGGGATTGTTCGTCGGCCCGACCAGTCAGGCCCCGCGGGTAGACGAGGCACGGCACGAGTCGCTTCACGAGCTCGAGATCGCGCTGGGCCAGTTGAGTCGGGAGGAGGCCGCGCAGCCCTGGCTGGTGGATCGGCTCTTCCGCCATCTGCTGACCGACCTCACCGGCAATACCCATCGTGCCGAATTCTGCATCGACAAGCTCTACTCGCCGGACAGCGACACCGGCAGGTTGGGGCTGCTCGAGTTACGCGGGTTCGAGATGCCGCCGCACCCTCGCCTGAGCCTGATGCAGGGTCTGCTGATCCGTGCGCTGGTCGCGCGCTTCTGGGACCGCCCGGCATACGGCAACCTGGTCCGGTGGGGAACGGCGCTGCACGATCGCTGGATGTTGCCGCACTATCTCTGGCGCGACCTGGAGGAGATACTGGTCGAACTCGGCAACGATGGAATGGCCTTCGAACCGGAGTGGTTCGCCCCGTTCCTGGAATTTCGTTGCCCGGTCCTCGGGCGCGTGCAGTATCAGGGCGTCGAACTGGAGCTGCGTCAGGCGATCGAGCCGTGGCACGTGCTTGGCGAGGAGGCCGCCGGTGGTGGCACCTCGCGCTACGTGGACTCCTCGGTGGAGCGGCTGCAGGTGAAGGTAGCCGGGATGAGCGGTGATCGCTACGCGGTGACCTGCAATGGCCACCGCGTGCCGTTGCGGGCCACGGAGCGCAATGGCGAGGCCGTGGCCGGGGTACGCTACCGCGCCTGGCAGCCGCCGTCGGCGCTCCACCCGCTGATCCCGGTTCACGCGCCGCTGGTGTTCGACATCGTCGACACCTGGAACCGGCGCTCGATCGGCGGCTGCCGCTATCATGTCTCGCATCCGGCTGGGCGCAACTTCGAGACCTTCCCGGTCAATGCCAATGAGGCCGAGGCGCGTCGCCTGGCGCGGTTTCAGCCTCATGGCCATCGGCAGGGCACCCACGACGTGCCCGACGCATCGATCAGTGACGATTACCCGTATACCCTGGATCTACGCGAGCGGACGACAGGGATTGGCTAGGTTCGGTTCCGGTGCGCCGTTCGTTGGGGCGCACGTTTTTCGGTCGAGCGCTGGCAGCCCAGCGCTTTACAGTCGAGAGAGGGGGCGGCGATCTGGCCGGTCCCACGACACCGGCAGGAGCTCGGTGATGAACGGCCGCTGGGAAGGAGTCCCGGCGCACACTTAGATAAAAGACGATGGTAGTAACCGAGACGCTTCGCCCTTCCTGGCTGGAGACCTACACCTCCGGCGATGTTCACGATGCGCTGGTCGCTTCCGATGGCTCGGTGCGTCGGCGCTGGCTGCCGCTGCTCCACCAGTTGGAACGACTGGGGCGTGAGTCGCTGGTTCAGCGAGCGGAGGAAGTGCAGCACCTGTTGCACGAGAATGGCGTGACTTACAACCTGCCCAATGATGAAACGGGCAGTCGCCGGCAGTGGTGGTTGGATCCGCTGCCTCTGGTGATCTCTCCACGGGAATGGAAACGCCTCGAGCAGGGCCTGCGTCAACGCAGCCGGCTGCTGGCCGCCGTGCTCAAGGACATGTACGGCCCCCGTCGGATGCTGGCGGAGGGCATCCTGCCGGCCGATGCCCTGTATGCCAACCCCGCCTTTCTGCTGCCATGCGATCAACTTTTCAGCGACGATGACTCGGGATTGCTGTTGCACGGCGTGGACCTGACCCGGAACGCCGATGGCCAGTGGCAGGTGCTGGCCGACCGTGTCCAGTCCCCCTCGGGGATGGGGTTCGCCCTCGAAAATCGTATCGCCATGGCCCGCGCGCTGCCGGACCTCTACCGCAACGCACCGCTGAAGCGACTGGCCGGGTTTCTCGCCACGCAACACCACTCGCTGTCGTCGCTGTCACGATTCAATCTCGATCATCCCACCATTGCGCTACTGGCGCCGGGGCCTGGCCACGACAGCTATTTCGAACACGCCTATCTGGCCAACTATCTCAATCTGGCACTGGTGGAGGGCGGGGATCTGGTGGTGCGGGATTCACGGCTCTGGATGCGCACGCTGGGTGGCCTCCAGCCCGTCGACGTGCTGCTGCGCCATATCGGCGACGGCTGGGTCGATCCGCTGGAACTGCGTGGTGACTCGCTGATCGGCGTGCCGGGCCTGCTGGAGGCGATACGGGCAGGCGGCGTCGGGGTCGCCAACCCGCCGGGGGTGGGGGCGCTGGAGCACCCCCTGATCGCCGCCTACCTGCCGTCACTGTGCGAGCGCCTGCTCGGCGAGACGTTGCAGATCGGCAGCCCCGAACGCCACTGGTGCGGGCAACCGGAAGGGCTCGCCTGGGCGATGGCGGGCTTCGAGACGCTGGACTTCCAGCGCCTCGATGGAGATCGGAATCGGGTCTCTCCCGCCGAACTCAGCGAAGAGGCGGCCGGACGGCTGCGCCAGTCGATCGTCGCTCAGCCGGACCGGTACGTGGCCCAGCAGCCGCTGGTCGCCGCCACCGCGCCGTTTTTCAGTCGCGACTGCGGCCGCCTGACGCCTTCGACATTCAATGTTCGCTGCTTCAGCCAGGCGGTCTTCGACGCGGACCACCGCTTCACCGACTACGAGGTGATGCCCGGAGGCGTGGCCTGGCAGGGCTCGCCGGAAACCGCCATGCGATCCAGCCAGTGCGTCAAGGACGTCTGGGTCACCGCCTACGAGCCGCAGCCTCATGTCAGCCGGTTGCGACGTTCGCGACAGCCTCTGGTGGTGACGCGTGACGGTGCCGACCTTCCCAGTCGCGTTGCCGATAGCCTGTTCTGGGTGGGGCGTTATGGCGAGCGTCTCGATGTCCGTTCCCGGCTGCTGCGCGAGGCGCTCTACCGCCTGTTCGAGCAGGACCAGGAAGGGCTCGCGGATGAAACGCTGGCCGATATCCTGCACCTGATGGAGCCGGAGGCACTCTCGCCCGACGAGATGACGGAGGAGCGCTTCTCCGCGTATCGCGAGCGTCTGCTGGCGCTGTTCCAGCAGGATCGGGACGGCAGCCTGCCGACGCTCGTCTCGCGCATGGCCAACAACTGCCGCGCGGTACGCGATCATCTCGGCGACGATGCCTGGCGGGTCTTCAATCAACTGCGGCAGGAGTCGGGCCGCCTACCCCTGGCAGGCATCGACCAGGGGCGTCGATCGGTGGAGACGGTGATCACCCAACTCGCCGCCTTCTTCGGGCTGTGCAACGAGACCATGCCTCACCATTTCGGCTGGCGTTTCATGGATATCGGGCGTTTCCTCGAGCGCTCTCTGGCGACCTTGACCCTGTTGCGGCTGGCGTTGATCGATTCGGCTCATGCCGGCGAGTCGCTGTGGGACGTGGTCCTGGCCACGACCGATAATGCGACAGCCTACCGGCGACGGTATCGGAGCGAGCTTCATCCCGCGGCCATTCTCGACCTGCTGCTGTTCGACGAGGCCAATCCGCGCTCGGTGGGCTACATGTTCAAGCGGCTGGAGCGCCAGATCGGACGCCTGCCGCAGCCCAGCAATACTCCTTACCGAAGTGAAGAGGCCCGCCTGCTGATCCAGGCGCGGTCGGCGCTGCACCTGGCCGATCTGGAACGGCTCTCGAGACTGGATGACGACGACGATGCCAGGCAGGCCCTGGCGGTACTGCTGGATGCGCTGGCCGAGCCGCTCGGCAGCCTTTCGCTCGCCATCGAGCACAGCCATTTCAGCCACGTCGAAACGCCCCGTCAGCTGGTCCCCATGCAGGCGCCATAGGTCGTCTCTACCGTCACAGGATTTCGTCATGCGTTACCGTGTCCGCCACTCGACCCGTTACGATTACGCCGCGCCGGTATCGCTGTGTCACAACGAGGCACGCGTGGTGCCTCGAGCGCTCTCCTGGCAGCGGGTCGATGACACCGCGCTCGATATCGTGCCGCGGCCCGCGGTCAGCCACCAGCGGGTCGACTTCTTCGGCAATCGGGTGAACTTCTTCAGCGTCCAGGAGATTCATATGGCGCTGTCGGTCACGGCCACCACCTGCCTGGAGACACTGGGGCGGCCGCTGCCGCCGGCAGAGGTCGACGGTGACTGGCAATCCGCGGCGCGTCATGCCAGCCGTACGCCGGAACTGCGGCAATTCCAGCTCGATTCTCCATTCGTGTCCCGGGAGACGGCGCTGCGCGCATTCGCCGCGCCCAGCTTTCCAGCGGGGCGGTCGCTGAGAGACGGTGTCGACGATCTCAATCGCAGGATTTTCGAGAGTTTCACCTACGATCCCGAATTCTCGTCTCTGGCGACTCCGGTATTGACGGTGCTGGAAGCGCGACGTGGCGTCTGCCAGGACTTCGCCCACCTGATGATCGGATGCCTGCGCTCTCTGGGACTGTCGGCACGCTACGTCAGCGGTTACCTCGAGACGCTGCCGCCGCCCGGACAACCGCGCCTGGTCGGCGCCGATGCCTCGCATGCCTGGGTGGCGGTGCACATCCCGAACTGGGGGTGGCTAGAGTACGATCCCACCAACGGCAGTGTGCCGGGCGAGCGCCACCTCGTGCTGGGGTGGGGACGGGACTACGGGGATGTGCCACCGCTCAAAGGGGTCATGAACGGTGGCGGTGCCCACGAACTCGAGGTGGCGGTGGATGTCGAGCCGATCGAAGGCCCCGGGGATGACTTTCGGCAAGGGGCCTTGAGCGGTATCTGAGATCAGTTCGGATGCCGCGGGGAGGCGGTGATCAGCACCAGCATGCCGGCCACGAGCCCCCAGAACGCTGCACCCACGCCGAACAGCGTGACGCCGGAACCGGTGACCAGGAAGGTCACCAGGGCGGCCTCACGCTGGTGGGCCTCCAGTAGCGCGCGATGAAGACTGCTGCCGATGGTCGGTAGAAGCGCGAGTCCGGCTATCGCCAGTACAAGCCCCTGGGGCAAGGCGTCGAAGAGCGTCCCGATCGAGCCGCCGAAGAGACCTGCCAGCAGGTAGAATCCGCCTGCCCATATGGCCGCGGGATAACGTTTGTCGGCCTCCGGGTGGACGTCGGGTCCCATGCAGATGGCCGCCGTGATGGCCGCCAGGCAGATGCTGAACGCGCCGAACGGCGCCAGTAGAAGCGTTGTCAGCCCGGTCCAGATCATCAATGGCGATACCGGGGTATCGTAGCCGGCTGCCCGCAGCGTTGCCACGCCGGGGGCGTTCTGAGAGGCCATCGTCACCACGAAGAGTGGAATGCCCACGCCGATCAGGCTGGACAGCGAGAAGGTCGGCCAGATGGGTTGCGGTAGCGTCAGGATCAGGTGGGTCTCCGCCGCGTCGATCTTGCCCAGCAGGGCGGCGACGCCGAGCGCCACCGCCAGCACCAGCAGGATGGCGTACCGTCGCAGCCAGCGCCGGGCGACGAGATAGGTCAGAAACATCGACAGCACCAGGATGAAGTCGGTCTCCATCGATGCAAAGGCGTCGAGACCGAAGCGCAGTAGCACACCCGCCAGCATGGCGGCGGCGATGGACTGGGGGATGATCTGCATCAGTCTGGCAAACCAGCCGGTGACGCCGCACACGACGACCAGTGCGGCGCTGAACAGGAAGATGCCGATGGCCTCGCTCAGTGGCAGGCCCGGCAGGCTGGTGGCCAGCAGGGCCGCGCCCGGCGTCGACCAGGCCGTCAGAATCGGTTGTCGAAAGTGCAGGGAGAGGCCGATCGAGGTGAGGCCCATGGCGAGACCGAGCGCGCTCAGCCAGCCACCGATCTGCGCCGGCGACGCGCCTGCCGCCGCCGCTGCCTGGAAGATGATCACCGCGGAGCTGGTGTAGCCGACCAGCACGGCGACGAACCCCGCCGTGATGTGCGAGGCGGTGAATGGAGGCGGAGTGGGTCGGCGCTCGGCCGGAAGACGTGCCATGTCGATGCTCGAAATCGATATTGAGTGTGCGTTATAACGCACATTGCGGATTTCGACAATCTCCGCTGTCGCGCACGATACTGGCGGAGTGTCGCAACGAAATCGGTCCGGAGCGGGTCTGTACCTGGCGCCGGGAGTGTCAGCATTGGGAGGGATGATGAGTCCAGATCTTGCGGCTATCGGGCAGCGCCTGAAACGGTTCCGCGCTGAGCGCGGCCTGAGCCTCGATCGGGTCGCCGGGCTTTGCGGTGTCAGCAAGGCGATGCTGGGCCAGATCGAGCGGGGCGAGTCGACCCCGACCGTCGCGACGCTGTGGAAGATCGCCAGCGGCCTGCAGGCGCCACTGTCGCGTTTCCTGGTCGGTGAGAGCGGTGTGGTGCATCGACCGACGTCACCTCCCAGGCACCGTGATGCCTCCGGCATGATCGTCACGCCGCTGTTCGCGTTCGATCCGGTGCTGGGGTTCGAGATGTTCGCGATCGAGCTGCCTCAGGGCTGTCTGAGCGAGTCATCGCCGCATGCGCCGGGGGTGATCGAGCACGTGGTCATGCTGGAAGGCGAGATGGAGCTTTTCGTCGAGGGGGCATGGCAAACGCTGGTAGCAGGGGAAGTGCTGCGCTTCGCGGCCGACCAGCCGCATGGCTATCGCAACCGGGGGCCGGCGCCAGCGAAGGTTCACGATCTGATTCACTATCCTTTCAGCGCGTGATTCACTGTATTCCAGCGCTGCCGACAGTCTCTTGCCTCGGCTCGAGACAGCCCCTCGGCACGGCCAGATCGGGTCCCACCAGCGTCTGTGGCCGATAGCGAGCCAGCAGCGCCCAGAGAAGGGCGGCGGTCTCGTCGTCCGGCTGGCCGGCGTAGTTGGCGGGTCGAAAATGCATCTGGAACGCTCTGGTGACGTCACGGGTCTGCTCATCGAGGATGCCCGTCGTCGCCAGTCGATAGCCGTAGGCGCTCAGCGCGTGTTGGTATTGCGCCATGGTTGGCGAGCAGTGCGCGAAACGACGTCGATAGGTATCGGTATCTTCAGCGTCGGGCCAGGCTCCCACGCCGGCTTCGTGAAGCCTTTTCCACGGAAAGCGCGGCCCCGGGTCGATCTTGCGCGAGGGCGCGATGTCCGAATGGCCCAGAATCGAGGTCGGAGGAAGGTCATAACGCTGGATGATATCTCTCGCCAACGCGATGACGGCCTCGATCTGCGGATCCGGATAGGGCTGCCACTGTCTACCCGAAGCCGTTTCGCGGGGCCCACGGTTCACGATCTCGACACCGATGGAGGTGTCGTTGAGCTGAGTGCGGTCCTCCCAGGCGCTGAGACCGGCGTGCCAGGCCCGGTCCTTTTCGTCGACCAGCTGCCACACTCGGGGGGCGTCGCCTTCGGCCTTCGGCTGCCGAGCCACCAGGTAGTGCGAGCTGACATGGGGGCCAAGCAGCGTGCGAAGGGCTCGGGGCGCTTCGGAATCGGTATAGTGCAGGACCAGGTAGCGGACGCGGTGATTGTAGGCCTGCGACTGGTAGGTGTGGTCCGCCACGTAACCCGGCCGGGTCTCCATGATCGATGAACCGGCGCAGCCGGCCAACGCCGCCACCGCTAGCAGGGCGACGAGTTGGTGCAGTGACCGCGTGAAAGGGGGCTTCATAGCACACTCAGCAGATAACGTGTCAGTAGGCCTAGCGTGAGGGTGATCGAGAAGCTCAACATCGTGCCCAGCAGCACGTATTCGGTGAGTTTTCGGTCGCGATCTTCGTAGAGGTCGCCGAAACGCAGCACCGACTTGGCGGTCAGGAGAAAGCCGATCGCGGCCATCTGGTTGCTCAGTACGAATGTCAGGATGAGAAAACGCTCCAGCATGCCGATTCGGGCGCCCGCGTCGGCCAGGGTACCGCGGGTGTCGACGCCTTGGCTCCAGCGACGCATGATCAGCGCGATCAGGACCGAAGCCGGGCGCAGGACCAGCAGATATGCCAGGGCGGTCAGCAGCGTTCGGGGTTGCCATAACAGGCTCAGATCGATGGCGAGGGGCAGGGCGCTGCCATCGATCAGCCACCACCAGACGGCGATCAGAACCAGGAGGTGGAGAAGTTGGTCGACGACGAAAAAACTGACGCGCTGGGCCGGCATGTAGCTTTTCAGCGTGTCGATCATCCAGTGAGTCAAACCCACGACGCCCGTGCCGATCAAGGCTTCACGCAAGGGAATGCCAAACGCGATCAGGATGGCCAGGCACAGCAGCATGTGGATGCCGACATGCCAGTAGAGCGAGCGCGCGCGGAAATGGTATTGCTGCTTCTGGCGCGCCCAGGCGTCACTCTGCAGGATGAAATCGGCGACGGTGTGCGACAG
This sequence comes from Salinicola lusitanus, assembly GCF_003206045.1. Classification (GTDB taxonomy): domain Bacteria; phylum Pseudomonadota; class Gammaproteobacteria; order Pseudomonadales; family Halomonadaceae; genus Salinicola; species Salinicola lusitanus. The sequence continues at coordinate 553,055 of NZ_PZJM01000004.1, read as the reverse complement.
CAGCAGCGCCAAGAGCAGCGACAGGCCGGTTTCGCTCATTTCATGGCCTCCAGGCGTTCTCGGGTGAACTCGAGAAAGGCGTGAATCAGCGACCAGCGCGCCGCGCTCAGGCGGCGATTGATGGTCGGTTGCGAGCGTTCCAAGCGTTTGGCCAGTTCACTTTGGGAGTGATCGGAGGTAAGGCTCAGGCGAACCACTTCCGCGGCGTTGTGGCTCCAGTGGCTGATGATGTCATCGGCGAACTGAATCAGCAGATTCAGATCCGGTTGGGGAGACGGGAGGAACAGGCCCAGGCGTTGATGGCCTTGGCCCAACGCGTCCAGACCTTGACCGGAGCGCACGAAGGCCTCCCCATCCGCATTGATGAAGTCTTCCGGCGCGGGCACTTCACCCTCGCCGATCCCGATGGCGATTCGTGCGTCCCAGCTCTGGCGTCGAGAGGGAGAGTGCTCGAGCAGGCTGGCACGCATGAGGACAGCCGCGACGATAGTGTCTTCGATCCCCGGAACGGCCAGCTGGAAGGCGTCGCCACGGAACCGCGTGCCCACGGCACCCAGCGTCTGGCCGAGACGCTGGATGCCGGTATCGATCGTGCCGCGCAACTTGCGTTTGTCGGCAATATCGCGGGAGGCAACGATGTCTCCACTGAGCACGCCGATCAATGTCATGAGACTCCTTATCGATATCCAGGTGAAACAGCTGGATTATAGATTAAAAAAGCTATTTTTGCGATTATGCATAAAAAAAGCTATTAAGGCAGGACGCTGAAGATATCGATAAGATGAAGGTAAACGACTACTGGATATTCATCCAGTGCATGCTTGTAAATTTTGTTATCCCTATGATGTCCGGGTGGCCGAATCAACGGCAGTGGTATGCGCTGCCGGCGTGTTGTCGGCACCGATCAGTCTCACCGCCACCCGATTCCGCCCGTGTTCCTTGCAGTCGTAGAGTGCCTGATCCGCGTGGTTGATCATTTCGTCGATATCGATCAACAGGCCGTTGGGGCTCGTTACCACGCCAACGCTGACGGTGACGACGGGGGCAACGGGAGAGTACTCATGCGGCAGCCCCAGCGCCTGGATCATGCCTCGCATCGCGTCTGCCAGGGCCCGGGCTTCCTCATGGCCAGTATTGATCAGCAGTACCAGGAACTCTTCACCGCCGAGACGCACCACGACATCGGTCTCTCGCCGAAAAGTATCCCTCAACACCCCGGCGATATCCACGAGACAGCTGTCGCCTGCCGGATGGCCATAGTTGTCGTTGAAGGCCTTGAAATGATCCACGTCGATCATCATCGCCGATACCGTACAGCTCAGCCGGCGACTCAGCGGGACCAGGATATCCAGGCGCTTTTCCAGCATCCGGCGATTGCCGAGTCCCGTCAGCGGATCGTTGAGGGTCTGCTCCAGTAGCGCGGCGTGGTGGCTTCTGGACTCTTCGATCAATCGCTGGAGTTGCCGTGCCAGCAGACCGACGGCATCGGCACGGCTGGAGAGATCGAAGGGCATTTCACGAGGCGTGGTACTGAAGTCATGTTCGAGGCGGACGTGATCGGTCATGCGCCTGACTGGCACCAGTAGTTGGCGGTTTATCAGCCACAGCGTGGCCGCCAGCCCCGCGAACCCGACAGGCAGACCGGCCAGTATGACCGTCACCAAGGTACCGCCCGCGGTCGTCACGAGCCAGGCCGCCGTCAGTGTGGCCAGCGAGCTGCCTATCCAGATCCCGGCGAGGACCCCCAGTGTCCGGGCCGATAAATAGTTTTTCATTTTCGGCATGTCTTGAACCGATGTCCTGGTTGCCGAAGACCGCAGTCCGTCGTCGGATGAGTGGAACGTGTGCCCCCTCGTGCCGAGGCGGGGATACGCGTGGCCTCCAGTTCAATATCGACGTTCCGTAGGCGAACTGTAGCGCTATCGTCGGAACCATAAGTAATTAGATGTCATTGATTTAGCGTGCGCTGATCCAGGTTTTGCAGGCTGGTAATCTTAAAGGCCGCCTGTTCGAATAAAGTCTTAACAATCAAATCGGCATCGGAATATCCCTGGCGCTGCTTTTTTTGCCGAGATGAACATTGCGCTCAGTTCGGCGGTGGGGTTTTCCTTGTGGCAAGTGTCGGGCGGTCATCGCTTGGAGTCAGTTCGCGGATAAGAAGTGAAAGGAAGGGTGAGTTAATAAATAGCGGTAATTGGTATGCTTTAAAAAAATCATCCCGACAAGCCTTGCAACTCTGTAAATATCGGCAATAATGTCTTCGCTTAAACCAATCCGCAACGGAACGACGAATGTCTCTACTCAGCGATTATGTCAAGAAAGAACAGCTCCTGAAGCAGCTTGAAGAAGAGCTGAAGCGCATGGAGGGTGATCAGCGCCTGAAATCCGAACTCGAGTTCAAGGAGAAGCTCGAGGCACTGATGGCGGAATACGGCAAGACGACGCGGGACGTCATGGAACTGTTGAGTCCGGCCGAGGGCTCCCAGGCTTCGGCAGCGCCGGCGAGCTCCACTGGAGGACGCCGCAAGCGCAAGCTGAAAATCTACAAGAACCCCAAGACTGGTGAAGTCGTCGAGACGCGTGGCGGCAATCACAAGACCTTGAAGGCCTGGAAAGACGAGCACGGCGGCGATACCGTCGAATCTTGGGTCGTCAGAACGGAAGACTGAGCATTTACTACTGTTACTTCGCTTGGTCTAAAGAGCCCTCTGCCATCGTTTTGGCGGAGGGTTCTGCTTTTCAGGCCTTGGAACTGATCCCGCCGAAGCCGCCATGTCGGGATTGGCCGCTTGGCCCGTAGACGCTGCCACCAATGGCACGATTCAGGAAATCGATGGCCTGTTGGTTATGCTCCAGCCGCTGGGAGATAATGTGGCCGTTGAGACGGTTGGTTTGGCGAACCTGTTCCGCCAACCGGCGAATACGCTGCCAGGTCTCGTCCATGCCGGTGGCATTGGCGAACTGGGCCGCGCCTTGGCTGCCGACGCCAAATCCCTGCGACCGTTGCTGCTCCCTGCGTAGACCTTCGAGTCGATCAAGCTCGCTCAGTTGCTTTTGCTTCGATGCCGCCAGCGTGCTGAGACGCTCTCCATCGGCGTTACCCGAGCCCAGGCAAGTGGCCTCGGCATCCAGGGTTTCGGCGAACGCTTGCAGCAGGGCCTGTTGTTCGCGGAGCAATTCGGCTGGCGTCATGAAAGATTCCTGAATCCGGACCTGAAGTCAGTCAGATGATTAACGCTCACCCAGCATGTCGCGGACGCTCTGGATCAGGCCGTCGGCGATCTTGCCGGTATCGAGTTCGAGCCGGCCCTCGGAGATGGCCTGGCGAATGTCGTTGACGCGAGCAGTGTCGATGTCGCCGCTATCGTCAGCGGTCGGTATCTGGCTCAACGTCGTGGTCGAACCGGCCGCCGTCTTGGCGTTTCCCAGCGATTCAACACTCTTGCGCTGCTCGGCGGCTTCGTTCTGCGTGGGGCGAGTCAGCGGCTGTGTCTGGTCGATTTTCAAAGTCGTTACCTCATGGCTGGATGCACGATGACGGGGTTTCCTACGTTATCGGCAGCGCCCGCGGAAGCTGAAAGCAATTAAGGAAGAGTTTTGTTAAGAAATTTATCCGGGTAGGCTAGAAGTCCACCCGCAGTCGATCCTGCCCTGTCACTCTCCCTTGGAGAATCTGGTTGTTCTCCGTCTTGAGCCGAATCGTACTCCCCAGCCCACCGTTGTCCAGCGCCTCGACGTTGCGACTGACACGAAAGCCCTGGCCGACGGCGGTGAGTACCACCGTGTCGCCACGTTTTACCATCCAGGGCTTGCGCACCATGCTCTCGGTCAGGGTGGTGCCCGGCGGTATACGCCGGGTGGCGACCATGCCGTCCACCTGGGCGGGGTCGTCCAGATAGCCACGGCGGAGCCGGGAAATGTCCGTCTGCTGCCAGTCCAGCGCCCTCGCATCGATCCTTTGCCCCGGCTCGATTGGCTGGCTGGCCACCAGGTGACGGACGACCGCGGAAACCGTTGCCTGCACATAGCGGGTGCGGCTGCTGTCGCTGCCACAGTGCACGCCCACGGTCACCCGGCCTTGGGGAACCCCAGGTCGAGGCAGGAAAGGTTGGGGTGTCGGACAATCCCCGAGATCGGCTGCACGATCCTGAACCGCTATCTCGACCTGATCCCCGAGTGAAGCGGTCTGCTGCTGGAGAAAGCGCGTGACGCTCGCGCTGATCGCATCGTCCGGCGGAACCTCGGTATCCGCCTGCGATATCGAAGGTATCGGTAACAGCGACAGCGCGAACAGCAGCGCCATCAGCGTCATGGCTCCGGTCCAGGCGATCCGGCGCAGACCGGGGCGGCACTTCGACATGGCGCGCTGAAACGTGTCGGGCGGATCTGCTCGCATGTCATGGACCTCGGTGGCTGGCAGGCTCGCGGTGTACCGCGTCGATCGACGGAATTCCCCATAGTGGAAGCGATTTTAAACGGGCCCGCCGCCAGGCATTGATAAAAATGGCGCGCAATTACGGGTCTGTTTACACATTTGCCACGAACATCCCGCCGCTATTCTCCACTCTGTCAATTTTCCAGCGAACGCCATTCGAGGTGCACGGCATGTTCGACAAGTTGGATAACGCGGTGCGCTTCCAGCAGGAGGCCATCAATCTGCGTGCGGAGCGCCAGCAGGTTCTGGCCAATAACATCGCCAATGCCGATACGCCCAACTTCAAGGCCCGGGATTTCGATTTTCGCGCCGAGTTGAACCGGGTGATGGAGCAGGGCCGCAGCGAGGCTTCCGGTGGGCTGTCACTGGCGCGGACCTCGGCCCGGCACATTCCCGGGCAGGCCGGAGGCGGGGCGGGCGTCCGGGATCTGCTCTATCGGGTGCCGGATCAGCCCAGTCTCGATGGCAACACGGTCGACATGGATCGGGAGCGCTCGGCCTTTGCCGACAATTCGCTGCGCTATCAGGCGGATGTCACTTTCGTCAGCCGCAAGATCCAAGGGCTGAAGAAAGCCATGCAATCGGAGTAACACGATGTCGATGTTCAGCGTATTCGAAATTTCCGGCTCGGCGCTGTCCGCCAATTCACAGCGGATGAACGTGACGGCCAGCAATCTGGCCAACGCGGACAGTGTCGCCGGTCCTGACGGGCAGCCTTATCACGCCAGGCAGGTGATGTTCCAGGCGATGAGCCAGCAGGGCGGCAGTGCAGGCGGTGTTCGCGTCAACGGCGTGATCGAGGACAACACCACGCCGATGCGCATGGAGTATCGACCGGGGCACCCGTTGGCGAACGACGAGGGCTACGTGACGATGCCCAATGTCGACCCGGTCAACGAGATGGTGGACATGATCGCCGCCTCACGCTCCTACCAAGCCAACGTCGAGGTCATGAACACCGCCAAGACGCTGATGACGAAAACACTCACCATCGGCGAAGGCTGATCGGTGTCGGTCCATAGCGAGGAGAGGTCATGTCCAGTCCGGTGATCGGCAACAGTACCCTGGCCAACATCAATGGTGCGGCCGCCAAGAGCTCTACCACGGGAGTCGACTCCGGCAGCGAGCTCAACGAGCGTTTCATGACGCTGCTGGTGACACAGTTGAAGAACCAGGACCCGACCAGTCCGATGGAAAACTCGGACATGACGGCGCAACTGGCTCAGATCAACACCGTCAGCGGTATCGAGAAGCTCAACGACAGTCTGTCCGCGATTACCGACCAGATCGACGCGGGCCAGGCGTTACAGGCCACGGCCTTGATCGGTCAGGGCGTGATGGTGCCGGGCAACAGGATCCTGGTGGGAACTTCCGAGGATGCCAACGGTGTGGTCACCACGCCTATCGGCGTGGAGCTGGATAGTGCCGTCGAGGATCTGCAGATCGATATTCGCGGTGCCAGCGGCGAGATCATCGACAGCTTCTCCACCGGGCCCTTGTCCGCGGGCGTCCACAGCTTTACCTGGGATGGCAAGTTGGCCGATGGCTCCAACGCTGCCGTCAACAGCACCTACACGGCTTCCCTGACCGGCACCGTAGGGGATGAAACCTACGCGCCGGCTGCGCTGAACTACGCCCTGGTCAACGGGGTGATTCAGGGGGCGAACGGCGCCCAGCTCGACTTGGGATACGCTCAGGATCCCGTGGCGCTCTCGGAAGTACGTCAGATTCTCTGAGCGAGATTCAGTAACGACATCAACCGTTCTAGCGGACGCAACCGATAAACGTAGGGGATCAGTCATGGGCTTTTCGCAGGCATTGAGTGGCGTCAACGCCGCTTCCCAGCAGTTGGATGTGATCGGCAACAATATTTCAAACTCCCAGACCAAGGGGTTCAAGAGCGGATCGGTCCAGTTCTCGGACGTATTCGCCAATAGCGCCGTGGGCCTGGGTACCCGGGTCTCCGGCGTGCTCCAGGACTTCAGCACCGGCAGCCTCGAGTCCACCGGACGCAACCTGGACATCGCCATCAGCGGCGACGGCTTCCTGCGCTTCCAGCAGGAGGGCGAGGTCGGCTACTCGCGCAACGGCCAGTTGACGCTGACCGCCGACGGATTTCTGGAAAACGCCCAGGGCGCCCGGCTGATGGGCTACGGCCTGGCGGATGCCACCAACGTCAACTCCGGCGTTGTCGTCGGCGGCCAGCCGCAGGTGCTCAACGTGCCGGCGGCGGACATGCCGGCCAGTGCTACCGGTGCCACCGGCACGGGGATCAACATTCAGCTCAACCTGGATGCCTCCACCGTGGCCGACGACTCCTCGACCGCCGTGCTCTACGACAGTCTTGCGGCCAAGACGGCGGGGGACACTACCCAGCAGACGAACGTCGCCTACAACTACTCCACCAGCTTCACGGTCTACGACTCGCAGGGCGCGCAGCACAACGCCACGCTGTACTTCCAGAAGACCGACGACAATGCCTGGAGCGCCCGCACGGCGCTGGACGGCGTGCTCACCGATCAGACGCTCACCGCGACCTTCGATAGCGCCGGCAAGCTGGCCACCATCGACGGTGAAGACGCCACCGCCAATCCGGTTAACTGGCCGAACCTGGCGTTCACCGACAACGAGCTGGGCGACGGCGTCGATCCGATCAGTGCGACCTTCAACATGGCGGGCAGCACCCAGTTCTCCAACGACTCCACGGTCAAGAGCCTGGCGCAGGACGGTTATGCCTCCGGCGCCCTGGTGGGCGTCAGCTTCGCCGATGACGGCTCCGTCGTCGGCAGCTACTCGAACGAGAAAACCATCGATCTCGGACAGATCGCGCTGGCCACCTTCCGCAACCCCGAGGGGCTGTCGCCCTCCGGCGGCAACCTGTTCGCGGCGACCGCCACTTCCGGCAACGAGCTGCTGGGCATCGCCGGGACGGGCACGCTGGGATCGATCGAGGCCGAGACGCTGGAAGCTTCCAACGTCGACCTGACCCAGGAACTGGTCAACCTGATCATTGCGCAACGCAACTATCAGGCCAATACCAACTCGATCCGTACGCAGTCCGAAGTCATGGATCAGATCGCCCAGCTGCGCTGACAACGGCACGCTGCCGGTCAAGTCTTGACCGGCAGCCACCTCGCTTCCAAAGGGTTTCAGCATGGACCGGATTCTCTATACCGCCGGGGGTGGCGCAAGCCAGACCATGGCTCAGCAGTCGGTGGTCAACAACAACCTGGCCAACGTCAGTACTCCCGGGTTTCGTGGCGAGCTGATGGCTTTTCGCGCGGTGCCGGTGGAGGGCGACGCGCGCCTGCCGACGCGCATCGCTTCGATGATGACCACGCCCGGCGCCGATTTCACGCCGGGCACCATCAGTACCACCGGGCGCAGCCTCGACGTCGCGCTGCAGGGCGACGACACCTGGCTGGCGTTGCAGTCGCCGGACGGCGGGGAGGCCTACACGCGGCGCGGTGATCTCCAGGTCGACGCCACCGGCCTGCTGACGTCGCTCGGCAACCCGGTTCTCTCCGACAACGGCCAGGCGATCGTGGTACCGCTCGGGGGCGACGTGACGATCGCCGCGGACGGTTCGATCAGCGTGCTGGAGCCGGGCCAGAATCCCGACGCCGTGGCGCCGCTGGCGCGTCTGAAGATGGTGGTTCCGGGCAACGACAATCTGGTGCGCGGGGAGGATGGCCTGTTCCGCAGAGTGCCGGCGGAAGGCGAGGACGTCGCGGCCCCGTTGCCGGCCGATGACACCCGGCGACTGGTTCCCGGCGCGCTCGAGGGCAGCAACGTCACTCCGACCGACGCGATGATCTCGATGATCGACAGCGCCCGGCGCTACGACATGCATATGAAAGTGATCGAAAGCGCGGATGAGAACGAGCAGCGCGCCAACAGTCTGCTTTCACTGACCAGCTGATGCCAATTTCGACCAGCGGTGCCAGCCACAGCGCGAGCGCACCGATAGTGAGGTTCCTGTCATGATCAAATCTCTATGGACGGCCAAGACCGGTCTGGAGTCGCAACAGGTCAAACTGGATGTGATCTCCAACAACCTGGCCAACGTCTCGACCAACGGCTTCAAGCGATCCCGCGCGGTGTTCGAGGATCTGCTCTACCAGAACGTGCGTCAGCCCGGCGCTCAGTCGTCGGTCGTCGACAACTTGCCTTCCGGCATGCAGGTGGGTACCGGTGTTCGCCCCGTGGCGACCGAACGACTGCATACGCAGGGCGGCTTGCAGAATACCGAGAACTCCCGCGATCTGGCGATCAACGGCAAGGGGTTCTTTGCCGTACAGATGCCGGACGGCACCACCGGCTACACTCGCGACGGCAGTTTTCAGGTCAACGAGAACGGCCAACTGGTCACCGCCAGTGGCTATCCCGTCGATCCGCCGATCGTGATCCCACAGAACGCGCTCTCGATCACCGTCAGTCAGGACGGTGCCGTATCCGTCACCCAGCCGGGGACGTCCCAGAGCAATGCGGTGGGGCAGATCATGCTCTCAACCTTCATCAATCCGACAGGACTTCAGAGCATCGGCCAGAACCTGTACCTGGAGACCGATGCCTCGGGTCCGCGTACCGATCTCAACCCGGGGCTGGATGGTGCCGGCAAGCTCTACCAGGGCTATGTCGAGACCTCCAACGTCAATGTGGTCGAGGAGATGGTCAGCATGATCGAGACGCAGCGTGCCTACGAGATCAACAGCAAGGCCGTCGAAACGTCCGATCAGATGCTCCAGCGTCTGACGCAGCTATAAATCGGGGAAGTCGCGTGTTGCTGACCGCAGAACTAGCCACGACGTGGCGCAGAGTGATGATGCTGATCGGCCTTGGGCTGACGATGGTCGTGACGGGCTGTGCGCAGATTCCCAGGCACTCCGTGGTCGAGAATTCCGCACCGGTGGAAATCCCCTCGACGCCGCCGGCCCAGGCCAACGGCTCCATCTATCAGGCGCGCTTCGGTTTTCAGCCGCTGTTCGAGGATCGGCGTCCGCGCCAGGTCGGCGACATCATCACCATCGTGCTCGACGAGCAGGTCAGCGCCAGCAAGAACTCCGCCGCAAACGCCACTCGCAACGGCTCCACCACCTTTACACCGGGGGTGGTTCCCAACCCGATCGACTTCCTCGAGAGATACGGTACGGATCTGGCGGGCGAGAACGTGTTCAACGGTTCCGGGGGGGCGAACGCCAACAACACCTTCACCGGGACGATCACCGTGACCGTCTACGACCTGCTGGCCAACGGCAACCTCAAGGTACGGGGGGAGAAACAGATCGCGATAAACCAGGGCACCGAATACATCCGGTTCTCCGGCGTGGTCAATCCCCGGGCGATTACCGGCGCCAATACCGTGCAGTCGACCCAGGTCGCCGATGCCCGCATCGAGTACATCGGTGACGGCTACATCAACGAAGCGCAGAACATGGGTTGGCTGCAGCGCTTCTTCCTCAACGTCTCGCCTTTCTGATGCCTATGATCCGCCTGTTCCGTTCGATCCGGTCGTGCCGCCCGTCGCTGGTACAAACATTGGCGTTGGTGACGATGCTGCTGTTCAGCCTCGGTGCGCAGGCCCAACGCATCCAGGATCTCGCCAACTTCTCGGGCGTGCGTGACAACCCGCTGGTCGGCTATGGACTGGTGGTCGGCCTCGACGGCACGGGAGACCAGACCACCCAGGCGCCGTTCACCGGCCAGAGCATCACCAACCTGTTGTCGCAGCTGGGGGTGACGATCCCGGCCGGCACCAATATGCAGCTGCGCAATGTGGCCGCGGTCATGGTGACCGCGAAGTTGCCACCGTTCTCGCGCCAGGGGCAAGAGATCGACGTCACCGTCTCTTCCGTCGGCAACGCCGACAGCCTGCGGGGCGGCACGCTGTTGATGACGCCGCTCAAGGGCGCGGACGGTCGTGTCTACGCCCTGGCCCAGGGCAACGTCTATGTGGGGGGCGCCGGCGCCCAGGCGGCCGGCAGCAGTGTGTCGGTCAACCACCTGGCGGCGGGCCGAATTCCCGGGGGCGGGCTGGTCGAGCAGGAGGTGCCGGTGCGGCTGGGCGACGCCAGCGGCACCCTGGACCTGTTCCTCAAGCAATCCGATTTCGAGAACGCTCGCCGGATGGTGGCGGCCATCAATCAGGAGTTCGGCGCGCCGGTGGCGGCCGCGCTCGATGGGCGGACGGTGCAGCTCAAGCTGCCGGCCAACAGCAACGATCGGGTCACCTTCCTGGCCCGGGTACAGGGGGTCGACGTCACCACCGAACGCGGCCCGGCCAAGGTGATCGTCAATGCCCGCACCGGCTCCGTGGTGCTGTCGGATACCGTCACGTTGAACCGCGCGGCGGTCGCCCACGGCAACCTGTCGATCGTCATCGACTCCAACCCCCAGGTCAGTCAGCCCAACGCGCTGGCCGGCGGCGATACGGTGGTGGTGCCGAATGCCGATATCAGCGTGCAGCAGGAGGGCGGTGCACTGCAGGTGGTCCAGACCAGCGCCGACCTGATGGATGTCGTCAACGCACTGAATGCCCTGGGGGCCTCGCCACAGGATCTGATGTCGATCCTGCAGGCGCTGAAGTCCGCAGGCTCGCTCAACGCTGAACTGGATATCATCTGATGGCACTGGGTAACGATCTCTCCGGCCAGTTCGCGCTCGACGTCCAGAGCGTCCAGCGGCTCAAGTACAGCGCTGCGAACTCGCCGCAGGACAGCCTCAAGGAAGCGTCGCGCCAGTTCGAGGCCGTCTTTCTGCAGATGATGCTCAAGAGCATGCGCGATGCCAGTCCCAAGTCCGGGCTGCTGCAGAGCCATCAGATGGACATGATGCGCTCGATGCAGGATCAGCAGTGGGCCCAGCAGTTGGCGGGAAAGGGACTGGGACTGGCCGATCAGCTCGTGCAGCAACTCGAGGGCAGCGGCCTACCCGGGACAGCGGCGCTGCCGGCCGCCAGCGAGCGGGAGGACGCCTCGACCTTGATTGCCGGGATCCCCCGCGGCACGCCGCGGCTGCTGCATGGTGGCCTGCGCACCCCCGGATTCGCGCCGGACGTCTCCCGACATGGTCTGGCGATGCCCGGGCCGTCCGCCAGCGGTGCGACCGCCGGCGAGTCGGCCGGCGCAGGGACGACAGGGCTGTCGGGCGCCGATTTCGGCGACCGACCGGCCCACGTTCGCGCTTTCCTCGAGCAGTTGGCTGGGCCGGCCCAACGTGCCGAGCACTCCTCTGGGGTGCCCGCCGAACTGATCCTTGCCCAGGCCGCGCTCGAGACCGGTTGGGGGCAGCGCGAGATCCCCACGGCAGGAGGGGGGAACAGTCACAACCTGTTCGGCATCAAGGCTGGCCAGTCCTGGCAGGGCACCACCACGGAAATCACCACCACCGAATACGTGAATGGCCGGCCGATCAAGATGGCCGACCGGTTCCGCGTCTACGACTCCTATACGGAGGCGTTCGCCGACTACGCCAGGTTGATCGGGGACAATCCCCGCTACCAAGGGGTGGTAGCGGCTTCGTCGCCCGATGAGGCTGCCCGGGCGTTGCAGCAGGGCGGCTACGCCACGGATCCGCGATATGCCGCCAAGCTCCAGGCGATCATGGCGCAGTTGGGCGGCTTGGACGCCATTCCTGACCGCGGGCTGCTGGCGGCCGCCACCAGCGACGACGACAACCCCTTCGGTCCGGATACGCTACCTTCCGCGATTTTCTAGGGCCTGGCCGCATGGCGGTGGGCAGTAACAAAACATTGCGAAATCACCCCGGCCGGGATTCAAGAAGTGGCGGATACAGCCGATAGAAATCATAACTTTGCATGGATCCGCGCCGGACTCTGGATGGCGTTTCACGGGATAGCGATATGAGCCTGTTTTCGATTGGTCTCAGTGGGTTGAGCGCGGCACAGAACGCGCTGTCCACCACCAGCAACAACATCAGCAACGTCTATACCGATGGCTACAGTCGACAGCTGACGCTACTGGGCCAGAATGCCAGTGGCGGCGGCGCCGGATCCGGCGTCAGCGTCGACGGTATCCAGCGCCAGTACAACAGCTATATCAGCTCGCAGCTCAATCAGGTCAACAGCCGGCAGTCGGCGCTGGAGACCTACCAGAGTCAGGTCAATCAGATCAACGATCTGCTGGCGGACAGCGACTCGGGCCTGACGACGCTGATGCAGGGTTTCTTCTCCAGCGTGGAGGATCTGACCGGTTCGCCAGCGGACGCAGCGGCGCGGGAAGGTGTGCTGGGTACGTCTCGCAGCATGACGGCGCAGTTCCGTGCCTATGACGGCTATCTCAGCGACATGCGCGAGGGCATCAACGGTCAGATCGGCGACGTGGTCACCCAGGTCAACAATCTCAGCGACCAGATCGCCGATCTCAACAAGCAGGTGACGCTGGCGCGGGCTCGCAGCGGTGAAGAGCCCAACGCCCTGCTCGATCAACGCGACAAGCTGGTCAGCGATCTCGGCGATCTGGTCGACGTCAATGTCCAGGTACAGGACGGCTCCACCTATCAGGTATCGCTCTCCAACGGCATGCCGCTGGTCGCGGGCAACAAGTCGTTCGACCTGGTGGCGATGAAGGGCAATGAAGATCCCTCGTCCATCACGCTCGGTTATGAAGATGGCGGCGGGACGCGCTCCGCGCTCAAGGAGTCCGTGGTCAAGGGAGGCGAGCTGGGCGGGCTGCTCAGTTTCCGCAGCGAGACCCTCGATAGCACGCAGAACCAGCTCGGCCAGTTGGCGGTGACGCTGGCCCGCAGCTTCAACGCCCAGCATGAAGCCGGGGTGGATCTGAACGGCGATGCCGGCGAGGCGTTCTTCGCCATCGGCAGTCCGACCGTCGTCAGCAGCGCGGTCAACAACGGGAGCGGTTCGCTGGCCGCCGAGTACGGTGATGTCAGCGAGTTGACGGCGGACGACTACCGGCTCACCTATCAGGCGGACGGCAGCTATTCGGTCGAGAACCTCGGCAGCGGCGAGACCCGTTCGGTATCGCCGGCCGGGGATGGCACGCTATCCGTCGGTGGCGTGACCCTGACGCCGAGTGGCACGCCCGCCGAAGGCGATGTCTTCATGCTCCAGCCGACGCGCAACGCCGCGGGTGTATTCGAAGTCGCGGTTACCGATACCGACAAGATCGCCGCCGCGGATGCCGACAGTGGCGGTAGCGGCGATAACCGCAACGCCCTGGCTCTGCTTGACCTGCAGAATCAGAGGCTGGTCGGCGGCAGCAAGACATTCAGCGGAGGCTACGCCTCGCTGGTCAGCGATGTCGGTAATCGGGCTGCGATCACCCAGGCCAACCTCACCACGCAGACGGGGTTGAGCGACCAGCTCTTCGCCTATCAGCAGGCCGACTCGGGCGTGAACCTGGATGAAGAGTACGCCAACCTGCTGAAGTACCAGCAGTACTACTCGGCGAATGCCAAGATCATCGAGGCGGGCTCGAGCATTCTGGACACGATCCTGGGCCTGCGAGCCTGAGCCAGGGATCGCCAAGAGTCGATTTCGCGTCGTTATTGAATAGCCATTGAGTGCGCCGTGTGGAGGCGCCTTCGAGGAGAGAGCCGTGCGTGTCAGCACCGTGATGATGTTCGAGCGCAGTGTCAGCTCGATGAACCGCCAGCAGAGCGCCTTCATGCAGGTGGGCGAACAGATCGCCTCCGGCAAGCGCGTGGTGCGTCCCTCCGACGATCCCCAGGCCGCCTCGCGCGCGGTGGGCGTGTCGCAGTCGCTGGCGTCCAACGCCCAGCAGAGCGACAGCCGGATCACCGCACGCAACTCGTTGAGCCAGGAGGAGAGCGTTCTCAACAGTGTCTCCGACTCGCTGACCCGTGCCAAGGAGCTCATGGTCCAGGCCGGCAACGGCACCTTGAGCGATGCGGATCGCCAGTCGATGGCGACCGAAATGCGCGGTGTCTACGAAGCGCTTCTCGGCCAGGCCAACTCGACCGATGGTAATGGCAGCTATCTGTTCGGTGGCTATCAGGACGGCGCCGAGCCTTTCGTCAAGGATGCTACCGGCGCGGTCCAGTACGCCGGCGCCGATCAGGTTCGCCAGCAGAAGGTGGACTCCTCGCGTCTGATGGAAGTGGGCAATACCGGCCGTGACGTGTTCCAGACCGTGGCGGGAGGGGCCGGCTATATCGCCCGGGCCGACGCGGACAACGCCGGCACGCTGACGTTCACCGGTCCGCAGGTCGCCGATACCACCGCGCCGGGATACGGTGACGATTACGCGATCTCGTTCAGTGCCAATGGCGATGGCACTTTCGACTACACGATCAGCGGACCGGATGGCGACACCACCGGCAACTACGACGGCACCAGCGCTACCCTGGAATTCGGCGGGGTGCGTCTCACCCTGGAGGGCACGCCGGCCGATGGCGATGGGCTGGACGTCGGCACCGCCAAGAACATGAATCCGGACGTATTCACCACGCTGGAGAACATGCTCTCGGCGCTGGAGAAACCGCTCGATTCGGATGTCGACAAGGCCGCCTTTGCCAATACGCTGTCGACTTCCAGCCGGGAGATGGACAACGCGCTGGATAATGTGCTGACCGTGCGGGCTTCCGTCGGCGCTCGCCTCAACGAGCTGGACACGCTCGATACCGTGGGCAGCGATCGCAAGATCGCCTACACCCAGACCCAGAGCGATTTGATCGATCTCGACTACACCACCGCGATCTCCGATTACGTGCTGCGCCAGGTGGGGCTGCAGGCGGCGCAGAAAGCCTTCGTCGATCTCCAGGGGACGTCGTTGTTCGAGATGATGTGAACGTAATGGCGCTCCGGCGGCCGGCCGGGATAGCGGTCGAAGGCGGGCGCGGCAGGGCGATAGCAGGAAGAAGGGCGCATCCAGTGGGTGCGCCCTTGTCGTTGGGGCCCTCCGACGGTGGCATCGTGCCCGTTGGGGGGAGCCGGCCCTCGGGCCGGCCCCGTCGTCTCAGGGCGTGCCGCTCATCTGCTCGATCATGCCTTGCATGAAACGCAGCTGCTGGGTGAAGAGGTCATGCCAGAACCCGCCAAGATCCGGCATGAGGGCGGTGATCATTACCAGGCCGGCGGTCAGCGTCATCGGGAAACCCACGGAAAAGATCGACAGCTGGGGGGAAGCCCGGTTGAGGATGCCCAGCGACAGGTTGATCAGCAGCAGGGCAGTGACGATGGGGATGGCCATCAGCAGGCCCGAGGAGAAGATGGTGCCTCCCCAGCGGGCCAGGGTCTCGGCAAAGCTGGCATCGATCGAAGTCGCGCCGATGGGCAGCACCTCGAAGGTCCAGGCCAGGATCTCGATGGTGATCAGGTGTCCGTTCATCGCCAGAAACATCAACAGCGTCAGCAGTTCCAGCATTCGCGACAGCACCATGGTGTTGGTGCCGGCATCCGGCTGATAGAACGTCGCGAATCCCAGCCCCATCTGCATGCTGATGAATTCGCCGGCGGTCTGCACCACGGCGATCATGATCCGCAGCACCAGCCCCATGGCAATGCCAATCAGGATCTGCTGCAGCAGGATGCCGAAGCTTTCCAGCGAGAACAGCGGGATCGCCGGCATCGCTGGCAGCGACGGCGCGATAGCGACGGCGATGGCGGCGCCGAACAGGGCCTTGACCGGTGTGGGTACGCTGGGCAGGCTCCAAAGCGGAGAGGCCATGAAGAACGCGAGGATGCGAACGGTGGGCCAGAAGAACAGCTGCAGCCAGCCCAGCCACTGGTCGGAGGTGATGTCGATCATCGCCGGCGACAGCGTCTCAACTGACCATCTGGGGAATGTTCTGCAGCAGTTCCCGGGTGAAGTTGACCAGCAGCTGGATGATCCAGGCGCCGGAGACGATCAGCATGGCGAAGACGCCGAGGATCTTGGGGATGAAGGAGAGGGTCATCTCGTTGATCTGCGTCGCGGCCTGAAACAAGCTCACCAGCAGGCCGATCAGCAGCGCAGTCAGCAGCAGTGGCGCGGCCATCATCAGGGTCACCTTCATGCCCTGATAGGCGAGGCTCATTACCATCTCGGGAGACATTGCTCACCTCCGTGTGGTCCCGCGACATGCCATCACGACGCGATTCATGTCAGGAACTCAGGAAAAATAGAAGCTCTGGGTCAACGAACCGATCAGGAGCTGCCAGCCGTCGACCAGCACGAACAGCATCAACTTGAACGGCAGCGAGATCGTGGCCGGCGGCACCATCATCATCCCCAGCGCCATCAGCACGCTGGCCACGACGAGATCGATGATCAGGAACGGAATGAAGATCGTGAAGCCGATCTGGAATGCCGTCTTCAGTTCGCTGGTGACGTACGCCGGCACCAGGATCCGCATCGGGACGTCCTCCGGGCCCTGCATTGCGCCGATGTCGGCGATGCGGGCGAACATCGCCAGATCGGCCTCGCGGGTCTGTGCGAACATGAATTCCCGGAAAGGCTGGCTACCCCGATCGAGTGCCTCCTCCAGTGAAATCTGCTCGGCCGAGAAGGGTTGCCAGGCCTCGTCGTAGACCCGGTCGAGCACCGGCGACATGACGAAGAAGGTGAGAAACAGCGCCAGTCCCAGCAGAACCTGGGTCGGTGGCGCCGACGGCGTGCTCATGGCCGTGCGCAGAAGCCCGAGGACGATGATGATTCGGGTGAAGCAGGTCATCATCAGCAGCATCGCCGGCAGGAAGGCGAGCGACGACAGGAACAGCAGGGTCTGCAGGCTCAGCGACCAGCGCTGGCCGCCGTCGGGCATCGGCTCACTGATGATCCCGGGCAGGGCCTGCGCCATCGCCCACTGGCTGGCGGTCAATGCCAGCACCGCCACCAGACCGGCGGCGACATGGCGTGGGTTGAGTCGGAGCGTCATCGCCACTAGCTGCCGTCCCGTCCGTTGTGCCGGCCACGGACCGCGCCCCGGGCGTTCTGCTTCAGCGCCTGGGCGAAGCGGCTGGCGAAGGAGCCGCCAGGTGCTGATCCCGGCGGCTCGACCTCGGGCGCCGTCGGTGGCTCGAGGGTGTCCAGCCTGGTCACCTGTCCGCCACCGACACCCAGTACCAGCCAACGATCCTCGACGGCGACGATCACCACGCGCTCGCGCTGCCCCACCGGCGTACTGGCCACCACGCGGAGATGTTGCGTACCTGCCCGCCGATTGGGGCCGAGGCGCTTGAGCAGCCAGGCGCAGGCCAGGATGATCGCGACGACCACCAGCAGGGAGACCGCGGTCTTGCCCAGCATCAGCAGACCGATGCTGTCACTGCCGCCGGCCTGGGTAGCCTGCTGTAGGGTAGCTTCGTTCATCGGTTCAATTTCTGGACGCGCTCGGAGGGCGTGATGATCTCGGTGATTCGAATCCCGTACTTGTCATCCACGACCACCACTTCGCCCTGGGCGATGAGGTAGCCGTTGATCAGGATGTCCATGGGTTCGCCGGCGAGACCGTCCAGCTCCACGACCGAGCCCTGGGCAAGCTCCAGCAGCTGCTTGATGGTGATACGGGTTCTGCCCAGCTCCACCGAAAGCTTGACCGGGATATCCATCACCACGCCCAGGTCGCGGGGCTGGCGGGTATCGCTTCCGCCCTGGTCGAAGGACTGGAAGATCCCGGCATCCACCGAGCTCGCCGCCGCGGGCGTCGCTTTCGCCTTGGCGTCGACATCGGGTGCCTGGGCAGGCTCTGTGTCTTCGGCCTGCGCTTCCGTCTCTTCGGTCTCGGGTTCCACGCCCTGTTCCGCCATCGCCGCGGCCCACAGATCCTCGGCTTCCTGCTGGCTGTCGCCGGCCGTATCGGAGGCTCCCTTCTGGGATCCCGGTTTTTGATCGTCACTCATTGTCGAAGTCCTTCATGGCGGAGTACGTACCATGGTCGATGAGATGTTTCACCCGCAGTGCGCGCTGGCCTTGTCGGTTACCGTACTCGCAGGTCATGACCGGCACACCGTCGACGCGCACGTCGATGGCCTTGGGAATGTCGATGGGAAGAACGTCCCCGACCTCCAGCGACAGTACGTCGCCAATGGTCGAGGGGATCTTGACGAAGTCGGCGATCAGCTCGACCTGGGTCTGCTTGATCTCGCCGGCCATGCGCGATTCCCACTGGGTATCGTCGCTGTCGAGCGTCCCGATCGGGCTGGAGAGAATGTCCCGGATCGGTTCGATCATGGAAAACGGTATGCAGATGTTGAAGTCGCTGGCCAGATTGCCGACTTCGAGATGGAACGTGCTGTTGACGACGATCTCGTTCGGCGAATTGGTGATGTTGGCGAAACGTACCTGCATCTCCGAGCGCATGTAGTCGATCTCCAGGGGGTAGATCGATTTCCAGGCGTCGCTGTAGCCCTCCAGCGCCAACGACATCAGGCGCTGGATGATCCGCTGCTCGGTGGCAGTGAATTCGCGGCCGTCCGACTTGGTCAGGAATCGCCCGTCGCCGCCGAACAGATTGTCCACCACCATGAAGACCAGTCCCGGCGGGAACACCAGCAGCGCCGTTCCCTTCAGCGGCTTGAGGCTGATCAGGTTGAGATTGGTCGGCACCGGCAGGTTGCGCGCGAATTCGCTGTAGCTCTGGTAGCGCACGCCGGAGACGGTGATGTCGGCACTGCGCCGGATCAGGTTGAACAGCGCGACCCGAAACAGACGCGCGAAACGTTCGTTGATGATGTCCAGCGCCTGCAGGCGCTCGCGAACGACCCGATGCTGGTTTGCCGGATCGAAGGGGCGGGTGCGACGCTCGCCTTTCGGCTCGTCGGCGGGCTTGTCGTCATCGCCGCTGACGCCGTTGAGGAGGGCATCGATCTCTTCCTGCGATAACAGGTCGTCTTGGGACATGGTTGGCCTGGCGTCCGCTTACTGCACGATGAAGTCGGAGAACAGCACGTCACTGATGGCTAACGTGGGCTGTGGCGTGGTGATCGGGTCGTCGAACAGACCGAGAATCTGCTGCTTCAACTTGACCTTGCCCTCGGGCTTGATCAGCTCTTCCGCGCTCTTGCCGGACAGCAGCATCAGCAGACGGCTGCGAACTTCCGGCATGTGCTGGGTCAGAAACTCACGGGTCTGATCGTCGTTGACGCGCAGCGACAGACCCACGTAGAGCAGCCGGTCGCCGTAGTCGCTCTGCAGGTTGACCGTGAACGGCTGGATGGTCACGAATATCGGCACGGGGGGCTCGGTCGGCTGTTCCTCGACGACATCGGTCGCCTCGCTACCACCACGGGCATCGAGGAAGAAGTACACGGCGATCGAACTCGCGATCGCCAGCAGGACGATCAAGAGCCCTACCACGAGTAGGGATCGACTTTTACGGGGTGCGGCCATTGCTTCTGCCATTACGGGTGATCTCTGGAAGTTGCAGCGGATTATGCGGTGGCGGGCGGCCTGGCGATCGCCGGAAAAGACGCCTTCCGGTCGGTCAACTTCCCCTTTCGTGTCACGCTACTACCGAGAAGGGACGCTGCGGTCGCCGGCTCGCCGCACGACCTGGTGTCACGGCTGGCACGAGCCAGCCGTCATCCGTGTTATCGGCAGCGCCGGTCAGGCGTAAAGGTTGATGTTGCCATTGCCGGTCAGCGCGATGCTCCGCGCCGTGACGTCATCGACCGGCTCGATGCCCGTCGCCGTCAACAGGGAGCCGGCAGCTCCGCCACCGTGGCGCGGACGGTCATCGCCGGAGGAGTGCCCCTGCTGGAAGTGGCCCTGATCGCTCACCATCGCTTCGCCCAGCGCGATACCGCTATCGGCCAACGCCTGACGCAGTTGGGGGATCGCCGCCTCGACGGCGGCGCGAACCGGGGCGTGCGCCGACAGGATCTGGAGTTGTGCCTGCTGATCCTGAACCGTCAGCGAGACGCTCAGCGGTCCCAGTTCCTGGGGATGGAGGCGAAGCGACATCTGCTGGTCGCCGCGCTGGTGCATCTGCACTACCTGCTGGCCGAAGGAGGCCGGCCACTGGGGAGACTGTACCGGTGCATTGATGAAACCGGGCGTCGAGGAGCCCGCCGATGCAGGGCTCGCCGCACCGGTCGGCGACGACGTGGTGGCGGTCGCCAACGAGCCGATATCGGAGCGGGGCGTCGGAACGGAACCGACGTCCGACGCATTTCTCTCGGGCAGGCTGATCGATGCGGCATCGCGGATCTGGCTCGCCGCGGTCACGGCTGCGCTGTCCGAAGCGCCGGGGAGGGCGGGCGTTTGACCGTTCATGGCGGTCATGCCGGAGTTGGCCCCGGGTGCGGTGCCATCGCTGCGTCGACTATCGATGGCTGACAGCAGTCCACCGAAACCCGGCTGGCTGACGGTCGTCTTGGCGCGATCCGAGGTTCCGGCCCGACCGACGTCGGCGGTCGGTGCATCGAGTGTGGCGGCCTCGTCACCATCGGCCGGCGGTGCGGTCACGGTGGCCTTGAAAAGCTGCTGCGCCAGTTCCCGTTGCCCGGCGTTCGGCAAGGCTGAGCCAGTGCTTGCGCCAGTGCCGCTGGCGGCATTCGGTGGTTGCGACGCCATGGCGAGCGGCAAACCGGCCACCATGGCGGCGAGAGAGTCCGCATCAATCGAGCTCGACTCCCCGTCGACCGCTCGGCTGCCCGACGGATCGTCGGCGGCGGACGAGAGGCTGGCCAGGATGGCCCGAAGGCTGGAGATGTCTTCCTCGTCGAGCGCCTGCGGCGCGGGAACGGCAGGCGCGACCGACGACCCGGTGCCGGCCTCGGCGCTATCGGTGGCAGGCGGTTGCGCCGCCACGGCGTTCGCTGGCTCACTGCTGGTCTGGCCATTGGCGTCCGAATTCGGCGCCTTGGCGGCGGTCGTACTGTTCTGTGCGGCCGGTCGCGCTGTTTTTTCGGCCGTCGCCCGCTGCAGGGAGTCGGCGAAAGGGGCGCTCTCGCTGGAGGCCTTGCCTTTGGCACTCGCGCTACGATCCGGGGGCAAGGTCACGGCGGTGATTGCAGAAAGTTCCATGGGCGGGGGCCGTCGGTTTCGTGGTCGGGTGACGCTTCGGATCAGGCCTCGATTCGGTGCGCCGAATCTCTACTTCAGCTTTGCTGCGAGTGTCGGGCGTCTTGCTGGCGACGTAGCAGCTGCGCGGCCATCTCGTCGCTGTGACGCTGCTCCTGGCGAGCCTGGTGATAGGCGGCATCGCGCTCTCCCCGGGCGTGCAGCGTCTCGTAGGCGTTGAGCTTGCGGCGCTCGCCTTGCCAATGCTGCCTGCCGCTGTCGACCCGGGTCTGGTGCTCGCCGAGCCGTCGCTGCTGCTGTTCGATCGCCTTGTCGAGAGAGCCGATGAACTGCTGGTAGTCGCGCCACTGGCTGGAGGAGACGCCCTGCGTCAGGCTGTCGTGCAGCTTGCGCTGGTACTCTTCCCGATAGCGCTGGAGTTGACCCAACTGGGTCTGGGCTTCCTGCTGCTGACGCTGTAACTGACCGAGACTCTCCACGGCCTTGTCACTGCTGCGTTGTGCCAGGTCTCGAAGCATCTCCATGGCTTGCATGTTGGCCAAAGCGTTACCTCCTATCCATCCGTCCGTCATCATGGCGACGGGAGAATTCAACGACGCCCATTGTGACGGCGCCGGTGCCACCCCAAAGGTTCGATAAGCGTCAAAAAAAGCCACTATTCCCGTTCGAGATCAGGGGATAGGGGGCGATGCGCCGGGGTGACGGCTCAGTCGTCGATCGGGATGAGCCGGTCGAGTTCGGTACGGGTATGGTCGATCCCCGCCGTCTCGTTCATTCGCTGCTGCAGGAACGTCTCCAGCCTCGGATAGAGGGCGACGGCGCGGTCGAGTTGAGGATCCTGGCCGCTGACGTAGGCGCCGACGTTGATCAGGTCGCGATTGCGCTGGTAGCGGGAGATCATCTGCTTGAATCCCTGGGCCTGGCGGAGACGCCTGGTGTCGACCACCGCGGGCATGGCGCGGCTGATCGAGGCCTCGATATCGATCGCGGGATAGTGGCCGCTCTCCGCCAACTGCCGTGACAGGACGATATGGCCGTCGAGGATGGCGCGGGCGGAATCGGCGATCGGATCCTGCTGGTCGTCGCCTTCCGTCAAGACGGTATAGAACGCGGTGATCGAGCCGCCGCCGCGCTTGCCGTTGCCGGCTCGTTCGACCAGCGCTGGCAACTTGGCGAATACCGACGGGGGATAGCCCTTGGTGGCCGGGGGTTCGCCGATCGCCAGGGCGATCTCCCGAGCGGCCATGGCGTATCGGGTCAGCGAGTCCATGATCAGTAGCACGTTGCGGCCCTGGTCGCGGAAATCCTCCGCCAGGCGCGTGGCGTAGGCGGCGCCCTGCATGCGTTGTAGCGGCGAGGTGTCGGCGGGGGCCGCCACCACCACGGCACGGGCCAGACCCTCCTCGCCGAGGATGTTCTCGATGAAATCCTGGACTTCGCGCCCACGCTCGCCGATCAGGCCGACGACGATGACGTCGGCGTCGGTGTAGCGGGCCATCATGCCCAGCAGCACACTCTTGCCCACCCCGGAGCCCGCGAACAGGCCCATGCGCTGGCCGCGACCCACGGTCAGCAGGCCGTTGATGGCACGAATCCCGACGTCGATGGTGGTATCGATGGGGGCTCGGGCCAGGGGATTGATGGGGGGCGTCTCGAGCGGGGCGTGTGGTAGCTGTTCGAGGGGGCCGTGGTCGTCGAGAGGGCGCCCATTGCCGTCGACGACGCGCCCGAGCAGCCCGTCGCCCAGCGGAAAGCGTCTCGCGCTGGCAACGTCGAGGCGATTGCCGCTGAGTGCCAGTACGCGGGCGCCGGGGAGCAAGCCGCTGGTGTCGGCCAGCGGCATAAGAAACAGCTTGTCGCCGGAGAAGCCGACGACTTCGGCCTCGGCGAACCGTTCGCCATCACCGTTGCCCGTGCCGGCAGAGAGTTCTATCAGGCAGGCGCTGCCCAGGGGAAGACGGATGCCGACGGCCTCCAGCACCAGGCCGGTGGCGCGGGTGACCCGCCCCTCGTGACGGTAGTGGGAGAGCGATTCGACCCGCTGGGTGACCTTGTCCAGCGCCAGGCGCCAGCGTTGATGGTGCGAGGCGACCTCCGGTGCCTTTGCCGACTGGCCGATGTCACTCACCGGGCGCTTCTCCGTCATCGGCATTTCCTTTCGCCAGCGGCGTTGACTCCACGGGGGCCGAACCGGTCCGCGAGCGTCGGCGCTGATCGAGAATGGCCTTCCACTGCGTGCTCAGGCTCGCATCCAGGCCGCCGCCGGCGCTGGTGGCACGACAGCCGCCACGCTCCAGCGTCGGATCGGCGTGGCATTCCCAGCCGCTCGCCTCGAGCGTATCGTTCATCGTCGACTTCACCAGTTCGAGATCCTGCGGGTTCAGCCAGAGCCGAGGCTTGCCGTTCAGCGTGGTGTCGGCATCGAGCAGTTCCCGCACCACGCTGAGGATGTGTTCGGGCTTGGCAGCCAGCGATTCGCCGGCCAGCTGGCGACCGGCGATCAGCGCCAGTTCGACCAGTTGATCCGCGATCTCGGCGTCGAGCGATGCCAGCGCCAGCCGAAAGTTGTCGGCCAGCCCGGCGAGCGGTGCCAGGGTCATGTCCAGCCGCTTGTTGAACTCCAGCTCGGCAGCGGCGTTACCCTCCTTGACGCCCTCGCTGTAGCCAGCCTGATAGCCTTGCTCGTGTCCCTCGCGGTAGCCCTGCTCGAGCCCCTCGAGTCGGGCTTTTTCGGCGATGCTCTGGCGCGCCTTGGCCTCGGCATCCTGACGCTGGCGGCGTCGGCGGGCGTCGGCATGCGTGGTGGACGGCTCGGAAGCGGACGGGTAGCCCAGCTCCTCCATCTGCCACCGGTGCCATTCGCCACGATTGCCGGACGTGGAACGGTCGTCGTGATCAGACGTAGCCATCGTCGCCACCGCTCAGGGCGATTTCGCCGGAGTCCGCCAGTCGCCGCACGACGCCGAGGATCGCTTTCTGTTCGTTCTCCACCTGGGACAGGCGCACCGGCCCACGATTCTCCATGTCTTCGCGCATCAGCTGTGCCGCACGCTGGGACATGTTGCGGGTGAACTTGTCGATCAACGCTTCCTCCGCGCCTCGCAGCGCGATGACCAGCGAGTTGGTCTCGATCTCGCGTAGCACCAGCTGGATGCCACGGTCGTCGATATCCAGCAGGTTCTCGAACAGGAACATCTCGTCGATGATCCGTTGCGCCAGATCTTCGCTGTGGGCGCGAACCACGTTGATGACCTGCTCTTCCTGGGCGGAATTCATCAGGTTGAGAATTTCGGCCGCGGTTCTCACGCCGCCCATCTTGCTGCGCTTGAGGTTGGTACCGTCCAGCATCGAGCTGAGCACTTCGGTGAGCTCCTGCAGAGCCGCCGGCTGCACGCCGCTGAACGTGGCGATGCGCAGCATGACGTCATCGCGCTGTTTCTCGTCGAACAGCTCGAGGATATCGGCGGCCTGGCCGCGCTCCAGGTGCACCAGGATGGTGGCGATGATCTGCGGGTGCTCGTCGCGAATCATCTCCGCGACCATCGACGCTTCCATCAGGTTCAGGGAGTCGATGCCCGATGCCGTGTTGCTGGTCTCGAGAATGTCCTCGATCAGACTGCTGGCGCGCTCGCTGCCCAGGGCCTTGGTCAGCACCGCACGGATATGGTCGTTGGAGTGCAGGTTGATGGCGGTGAACTGCTCGGTCTCGGCGTGGAATTCCCGTAGAACGAGCGCCATCTCCTCGTGGGAGACCTGCCCCAACTTGGCCATCTCCTGGCTGATGTCCTGCACCTCGCGGCTCGAGAGGTACTTGAATACCTCGGCAGCGCTGTCCTCGTCCAAGGAGAGCAGTAGGATGGCGCCACGTCGGGCGCCGGTCATTGCCGTCGTCATGATTTGTCCATCCAGCTTCTGACGACCATGGCGACCAGGCGCGGGTCTTCCTGGGCGATTTCACGGACGTCCTTGAGATCCTGCTCGTAACTCGAGGCGCCGCGACGATTGCGATCTCGTCCACGCGATGCACCACCGGCGCGGCTAGCGTTGTCGACGCCGGCGCCAGCGCCGACACTCTGGTAGCTTGCCGCCGCGGCCGCCGCATCGGTGGCGGACATCGGCGAAGTCGCTTGGGCCGGAACCGGTTCGCGGGTCTGGCGACGCACCAGCGGCTTGACCAGCTTGAACCACAGGAACAGGGCGACCAGTGCCACGACGAGATACTTCAGCACGCTCTTGGCGAGGCTCCAGATCTCCGGCGTCTGCCACCACGGCGGCGTCTCGAACTCCGGTGCATTGGCCTGGAAGGGGCTGTTGACGACCGCGAGGTCGTCGCCGCGTGCCTCCGAGAAGCCCATCGCCTGACGCACGAGGCCACGGATCTGGTCCATCTCCGTGTCGCTCAGAGCGACGCGGGTCGGGTTGCCGGCATCATCGACGCCGTCGCGATAGTTGACCACGACGGCGACCGAGAGGCGGTCGATATCGCCACTGTGCTGCTTGACGTGCTCGACGGTACGGTCCACTTCGTAGTTGATCGTGCTGTCACGATGCACCTGGCCGGTATCGGTATTGCTCGCGGTCTGGGTGTCCGTGCCCTGAGTGTCCGTCGCCTGACCGTCGGCCTGGTTGCCGTTGCCATTGTCGTTGGCGGCATTCTGGTCCTGGGCCGGCGCCTGGGTCGCCGGCGCGTTGATCGGCGAGGCCGCGGTACCCGGCGGCTGGTTGCTCAAGGCGCCGGGGACGCCCATGGCGAGATCGCCATTGCTCTGGAACGAAGCGCTGCTCTGCTGGCTGCGAACCGCTGCTTCGTTCGGTGCCTGATTGGGACCGTAGCGTTCCGCGGTCTGCTCCCGCTGGGAAAAGTCGACCTGGGCCGTGACCTGTGCCCGGACATTGCGCGCGCCGACGATAGGGGCGAGGATCGCCTCGATGCGGTCGGCATACTGGTTCTCGAGGTTGCTGACGTAGTCGAGCTGGCTGCCGTCGAGCTGACTGGCGTTGCTGGCAGGGCGACTCAGCAGGTCGCCGTTCTGATCGATCACGGTGACGTCGTCCACGGCCAGCTGGGGTACGCTGCTGGAAACCATGTGAACGATGGCGTTGACCTGGCCCTCACCCAGGACGCGGCCCGGCTGGAGATCGAGAACGACGGAGGCGGTGGCGGGCTGGCTCTCGCGGACGAATACCGATGGCTTTGCCATGGCGAGATGGACGCGAGCCCGGGCGACGCTACCCAGCGTACCGATGGTGCGGGCCAGCTCTCCCTCCAGCGCCCGCTGATAGTTGACCTGCTCGGCGAACTGGCTGATGCCGAAGGCCTGGTCGTCCATCAGCTCGAAGCCGACGCCGCTGGCTTCCGGCAGACCCTGCTCCGCCAGCTTGAGACGAATGGGCCTGACCTGGTCGGCGGGCACCAGCAGTGCCTGACCGCCTTCGCTGAACCGATAGGGGACGCCCATGGCATCGAGCTGATTGATGATGCGACCGCCGTCGGCATCGGTCAGGGTGGAATAGAGGACGCGGTACTCCGGCGCGCGAGCCCAGAGCAGCAGCGCGATCACGATGGCGACGGCAGCGGCGCCGGCCACGATAAGCGGTATGCGCGGGTTCCCCTGCAGCTTGCTCAACCAGTCGCGTCCGCCGGCGGTCGTCTCCGACGCGGTCTGTCGGGTCGATTGGCGTGCGGACGAACTACCTGGGTTTGAAGTGTCGTTGGGCGACGTGGCCGTGCTCATGTCGTGCTCCGATCATGGCACGTGGTGCAACTCGACAACATGGCAGTAGTCTGCTCCCTGCAACGCGTCTGCTCATCCGTACCTCGACACGCTCGGGGTGCTGCTCCGATGCGGCTCTGGCCGGGGCGTTAGTTTGATGGCAGCCATTATGTGTCGGTCTGTTAACGCTGAAGGTGGGAAAAGCCGGTGTTTTCACACGCATTTACCGCGATGGTCGTGGTCACGCTGTTGATAGGCTGCCAGCGTCGATTACCACGACGGCTCCCGGCATCATGGCCGTGAGCATCGTCATACAGGAACCCCTCATGAGTGCTCCAGCCATTCAAGCAGCGCTTCAGCAGATGCAGGCGCTATCGACCCAGGCAAGCGGTCAGGCCGCGGCATCGCAGCCATCGCTGAACGAGACAGGCGGCAGTTTCGCCGGTGAGTTGCAGGCATCGCTTGGACGAATCAATCAGATGCAGCAGACCGCCAATCAGCAGGCCATGTCGTTCCAGGCCGGCGACCCGAATGTGGCGCTGAACGACGTGATGATCGACATGCAGAAGGCGAGTGTCTCCTTCGACATGGGGGTTCAAGTGCGTAACCGTTTGGTAACCGCCTACAAGGAGATCATGGGGCTGCAGGTGTAACACCCGGCGACGCTTCCCCACGATCTCCCATTTGCGCCCGGGCGCTGTCAGCTCGGGCGGGCGTTCCAGCCACGTTGCCCATGCGCGGAAGTCGATCCGATGCACTCATTTCGCTACGCCATCGCGGCCACGGGCGAGGGTCCTGCGGTGGCCGCGCCACGCCTCCATCGAGTAGAGCCCGAGGCCGACCCAGATCAATGCAAAGGTCAGCAGCTGAGGCCAGACGAGAGGCTCGCCGAAGACCCACAGTGCCAGCAGAAACTGCAGCGTGGGGTTGAGATACATCAGGAAGCCGATGGTGGATAGGGTCAGGCGCTTGGTGGCACCGGCGAAGGCGAGCAGCGGCAGGGTAGTCACCACGCCGCTGACGATCATCAGCGCGGTGATATCGTAGCTGACACCGAAGTGAGACTGCCCGTGCCATGTCAGCCAGGCGAGGGACGCCAGGCTCAGCGGCAGCAGCAGGCTGGTCTCCACCAGCAGGCCGGAGAGCGCATCCAGCGGCACGCGCTTGCGCAGCAGACCGTAGCTGCCGAACGTCATGGCCAGCACCAGACTGATCCAGGGCAGGGTCCCCAGCAGGAGAAGCTGCAGCATCACTGCCGCCAGCGCCAGTCCCATTGCCACCTTCTGCCAGCGGCCGAGCCGTTCGCGCAGGACCAGCATGCCCAGGGCAACGTTGACCAGTGGGGTCATGAAATAACCCAGACTCGCCTGCAGCACACGATGCGTTTCCACCGCATAGATGTAGAGCCCCCAGTTCAGCGCGATGAGCAGCGCGCATCCCAGAATCCATCCCAGTCCGCGGATCGCCTCCCGGCGCCCCGGAAAGCTGCTGCGGATGGCGGGCCAGCGCCCCATCAGCGTGACCACGGCGATCAGGAAGATGCAGGACCAGAGAATTCTCTGGATCAGCACTTCGAAGGCCGGTACCCCGTCGAACAGCGAAAAGAAGAGCGGGAAGCATCCCCAGAGGGCGTAGGCGGTAATGCCGTAACCGACACCGCGGCGGGTCTCGTTGCGTGGCGTATCGATCGACGGTTCTACGCTGCCTGACAGGGTCTTGTCTGAGGGGGATGCCGACATGTCGCTGCTCGTCGCTCTCGGGTTTGGAGGCCGGGTAATCTATCATGACAGCCATTCGCGTTGACGAATTGATCGATCCCGACATGCGGCAGGAGGAAAAGCCATGAACGAGCTACGAGTCAGCCTCGTCCAGAGCGAGCTCGAATGGGAAGACCCGGAGGCCAATCGGCGGCTGATGGATCACCGCATGGGCACGCTGGACGGAAGCCGGACGGATCTGATCGTGCTGCCGGAGATGTTTGCCACCGGTTTTACCATGAATGCCGAAGGGATGGCGGAGCCGGCCGAGGCGAGCCCCACGCTGGACTGGATGCGGCGCCAGGCGCGCGAGCGTGATTGCGTGATCGCCGGCAGTCTGGCGATCGCCGATGGTGGCGCCCGATACAACCGGCTCTACTGGGTGACGCCGGACGGCGGTGTCGAGCACTACGACAAACGCCATCTGTTCCGAATGGGTGATGAGCCGTTGCACTACGCGATGGGGCAGACCCGCAAGGTCGTCGAGCTGAAGGGATTTCGGCTGCTGCTGTCGGTCTGTTACGACCTGCGGTTCCCGGTCTGGCTGCGCCAACGACCAAGCGAGCACGAGCCGTTCGAGTACGATGCGCTATTGTGTGTCGCCAACTGGCCTGCGCCGCGCAGACGGCCCTGGCGGACGCTGCTGCAGGCCAGGGCGATCGAGAATCTCGGTTACGTCATTGGCGTCAACCGTGTGGGGCGTGATGGCAACGGGCTGGCGTACGCCGGTGACTCGATGGTCGTGGACTTCAAGGGCGAGCTGATGATCGATCACCCGGCCGACACGCCGTTCGTCGAGACGGTGAGCTTGTCTGCAGCGGCGCTGTCATCGTTTCGCGATACCTTCCCCGCCTGGAGAGACGCAGATGCCTTCGCGTTGATCGACCTCGACGATCACCTGCAATGAGTAAGGATGAGCAATGATCCGAACCTTTCGCCTCGACCAGGCCGATTTTCAGGAGCTCAGCGACGGCGCCATCGCCGAACGCCTGCTGGAGGCCAACTGGATCGATGCCTATGATCTCGGTGACGAGGATCGCGAGGCGCTGAAGCCGTTCCTCGCCGAGGAGCTGCCGGCCAATACCGATATCGAGGAGATCGAATCCTCGGCGCGCTTCTTCACCGATACCGACGGCCTGCACGTGCACTCGCTGTTTCTATCCCGCAACGAGGGCAAGCACCAGACCAATACCGTGGTCTTCATCCTCCAGTCGCAGCGGCTGCTGTCGCTCCGCGAGGACGACCTGGCCGATTTTCGCCTGTTCCGGCTGCGCGCACGGCGCGGTCAGACCGAGGCCCATTCGCCGCAGTCGCTGATCGTCACGCTGTTCGAGCAGAAGGTCGAGAACCTCGCCGACAGCATCGAGGACATGCACCGCGACCTCGAGCAGGTCAGCCATATGGTGCTGGAGATCGAGGATGCGGATCTGGAAGAGGCGATCGACCGGCTGGCCAAGGTCGAGGACAGCGTGGGCAAGATCCGCCTGTGTCTGATGGACACCCAGCGCTCGCTCTACTTTCTCATTCGCCACCTGCGCTATCACGCCGAGCTGCAGGAGCAGGCCAAGGAGGCGCTGCAGGACGTTGATGTGCTGATGTCGCACAGCACTTTCCTATCCGACAAGGTCAACTTCCTGATGGATACCACTCAGGGGTTCATCAATATCGAGCAGAACCAGATCATCAAGATCTTCTCGATCGCCTCGGTGGTGTTTCTGCCGCCGACCATGATCGCCAGTATCTACGGGATGAACTTCGAGGTGATGCCGGAGCTCAGTTGGAGCTTCGGCTATCCGATGGCGATCGGCCTGATGGCGCTGTCGGGGATCTCGCCCTATCTCTACTTCAAATATCGCGGCTGGTTGTAAGCCCGCCGCCTACCCAGGAGTGTCTAGAACCCATGCGGTTGGACCGATTTCTCAGTGAAGCCACCGAGCTGACGCGCAGCCAGGCCAAGCGTGCCCTGCGCCAGTCGGAAGTCAGCGTCGATGGCGAGACCGTGCGCGATGCCTCGCGCCAGGTCTCGGATACCCAGGACATTCGCTGGCAGGGGTCAGCGCTGGCGCGGATCGGCTGGCGCTATCTGATGATGCACAAGCCGGTCGGAGTGGAGTGCTCGCTGCGCCCGGCTCACTACCCCTCGGTGATGAGCTTGATCGAGATCGAGCAGATCGAGCGACTGCATCCGGTAGGGCGGCTGGATGTCGATACCTCGGGACTGCTGCTGATCAGCGACGACGGCAAGTGGACACATCGCGTGACCTCGCCCAATCACGCTTGCGAGAAGCGTTACAGAGCAACACTGGGAGAAACCCTGTCCGCCGCCGACGCGGCGCGCGTAGCGAAGCAGTTCGCGGAGGGAATCATGCTGAACGGCGACGAGAAACCGACGAAACCGGCGACTTTCGAAGCCGTTGGCGAGTCCGAGGTGATCGTCGGCGTGACCGAGGGGCGCTACCACCAGATTCGCCGGATGTTGACGGCAGTCGGCTACACGGTGGTGACCTTGCATCGTGAATCCATCGGCCCTTTGGCCCTCGATCCGGAGCTGGCGCCGGGGGAGTGTCGCCATCTGCGTCCGGAAGAAGTCGCAGCCTTCGAATGATCGCGTCAGCGGCAGACAACTTTATACCGTTATCTTATCTTTCAGCCAAAACAAACGAGCCAAGCGTCATCAGGTTAGCGATGAAGCCGCGATGAGGGCTTGCGTGTAGGCGGTTCGGGGCGAGTGCAGCAGCGTTTCGCAGTCGCCCTGTTCCATGACCTTGCCATCCTTGAGCACCAGAATCCGGTGTGCCATCGCGCGTACCACGGCGAGATCATGGCTGATGAACAGGTAGCTGAGGTCATGTTTCGCCTGAACGTCACGCAACAGCTCGATCAACTGCTTCTGTACCGTGCGATCCAGCGCCGAGGTCGGCTCATCGAGGATCAGCAGTCTGGGTTTCAGGATCAGCGCGCGGGCAATGGCGATACGCTGGCGTTGACCGCCGGAGAACTCGTGGGGATAACGGTGACCGCAATCCGCCGGCAGATCGACGTCGTGAAGGGCTTCGGCGACACGTTCAGTCACCTCCGGCGGCGTCAGCTCGGGGTGATGAAAGCGTAGTCCTTCGCTGATGATGTCGGCAACCGACAGGCGGGGCGAGAGCGAGCCGTAGGGATCCTGGAACACGATCTGGAGCGCTCGCCGCTGGCGTCGAAGCGCTTCTCCACCCAACTGGTCCAGACGCTGGTCGGCGAAGTGGATCTCACCGTGGGAGGGCAGCAGTCGAATGAGTGCCGAGGCCAGGGTCGACTTGCCCGATCCGGACTCGCCGACCACGCCGAGAGTCTCACCGCGGCGGAGTTCCAGTGACAGCGGCTCGACGGCGACGAAAGCCGGCGGGCTGGGGCGCAGCAACGGCTTGGGCCGCTTGAATGTCACGCTGAAATCTCGGGCGCTCAGCAGCAGCTCACTCTGCGGTGGCAACGGCCTGGGGCGGCCGGACGGCACGGCGTCGATCAACTGGCGCGTATAGGCGGCCTGCGGTGTCTCGAAGAGGGTTCGAGCCGGGCCGGTCTCTACCTGCTTGCCCTGCTGCATGACGACCACCCGGTCGGCGTGGCGCCGGACCAGATTGAGATCGTGGCTGATCAACAGCAGGCCCATGCCGAGGCGCTGGCGGAGCTCGTCCAGCAACGCCAGGACCTGCCGCTGCACCGTGACGTCCAGCGCCGTGGTGGGTTCGTCGGCGATCAGCAGCTGTGGTTCGTTGGCGATCGCCATGGCGATCATGACCCGTTGACGCTGGCCCCCGGAGAGCTGGTGAGGCCAGGCAGCCATGAGCTCGTCGACTCTGGGGAGCTCGACCTGCGCCAGCAGCTCCCTGGCACGCCGCGTCGCGGCGTTGCCACGCAAACCCTGATGCAGGCGCAGCGTTTCCCGCAGCTGCTTGCCGATGGTGTGCAGTGGATTGAGCGAGGTCATCGGCTCCTGAAAAATGAAACCGATGCCGCCGCCGCGAAGCTCGTTCCATTCCCGCCGACTCAACCGGCCCAGGTCGCGGCCGGCGAAGGTGCGCGTCCCCGTCACCCGACTGCCAGGCGGAAGCAGCCCCAGAGCGCCGAGGGCGCTGACCGACTTGCCGGAGCCGGACTCGCCCACGATGGCCACCGTCTCGCCTTGTTCCACCTGCAGGTCAAGCTCGGACACCGCTTGCGTCTCGCCGAAGTGGACCGAAAACCGACGCAGTTCGAACAGGGGCGTTTGACTCATGGCTGGCTGTCCTGTGCCTGGGTCGTTGCCGCTAGCGGAGGTCGTGCTGCGGTCGTCGACGTCATGATATGGCGCGGGTCGAAGGCGTCGCGAAGGCCTTCGCCGATGAACACCAGCAGCGACAGCATCACACTGAGAGAGAGAAAGGCGGTGATGCCGAGCCACGGCGCCTGCAGATTGTTCTTGCCCTGGGCCACCAGCTCGCCCAGTGATGGCGAGCCCGGCGGCAAACCGAAACCGAGAAAGTCCAGTGCGGTCAGGGTGGTGATGGCGCCGGTGAACAGGAACGGGATGAAGGTGAGGGTGGCGACCATGGCGTTGGGCAGCACATGGCGCCGCATGATCAACCGGGAGGGCAGGCCCATGGCTCGGGCCGCCTTGACGTACTCGAGGTTCCTGGCACGCAGGAATTCGGCACGCACGATGTCCACCAGGCCCAGCCAGGAGAACAGCAGCATGATACCCAGCAGCCACCAGATGTTGGGTTCGACCAGGCTGGCCAGGATGATCAGCAGGAACAGCACGGGCAGTCCCGACCAGATCTCGATCAGGCGCTGGCCGAACAGGTCGATCTTGCCGCCGTAGTACCCCTGCGCGCCGCCGATGAAGACGCCGAGCAGAATCGAACCCGCGGTCAGGGCCAGGGCGAATGTCACCGACAGGCGGAAGCCGTAGAGCACCCGCGCGAACACGTCGCGACCCTGATCGTCGGTTCCCAGCCAGTGGCGTGACCCCGGCGGGGAGGGGACCGGGCCTTGAATATCGCGATCGAGGGTCTGGTAGGAGAAGGGGACCGGGGGCCAGAGCATCCAGCCGTGGCGCTCGATCTGCTCGCGCACGAAAGGGTCCCGGTAATCGGCCGTGGTGGGGAGAAACCCGCCAAATTCGGTTTCCGGGTAATCCACCAGCATGGGGACGTACCACTCGCCCTGATACTGCATCACGATCGGCTTGTCATTGGAGATCAGTTCCGCGGCGAGACTGAACGCGAACAGTAACCCGAATAGCCACAGCGACCAGTATGCGCGCCCGTGGCGCCGGAAGACCTGGAGCCGGCGCCGGGTGATCGGCGAGAGCCGTTGACGTCGATTCGGTGTCATCACGACTCCCGGGTCGCAAAGTCGATTCGTGGGTCGACCCAGACATAGGTCAGGTCGGAGACCAGCTTCAGCAGCAGGCCGATCAGGGTATAGAGATAGAGCGTGCCGAAGATCAGCGGGTAATCACGCTGCATGACGGCCTCGAAACCGAGCAGCCCCAGGCCGTTGAGCGAGAAGATCACCTCGATCAGCAGCGAGCCGGTGAAGAAGATGCCGATCAGTGCCGCCGGCATGCCGGCGATGATGATCAGCATGGCATTGCGAAAGACATGGCCGTAGAGCACGCGCCGGTCGGAGGCGCCCTTGGCGCGCGCGGTCAGCACGTACTGCTTGTGGATCTCGTCCAGAAAGCTGTTCTTGGTCAGCATCGTCAGCGTGGCGAAGCTGCCGATCGCCGAGGCAGCCACGGGCAACGTGATGTGCCAGAAGTAGTCCTGGATCTTGCCCAGCAGGGACAGCTCGTCGAAATCGACCGAGGTCAGCCCGCGCAGGGGGAACCAGTTGAGGTAGCTGCCCCCAGCGAATACCACGATCAACAGGATGGCGAACAGGAAGCCGGGAATGGCGTAGCCGACGATCACCACCCCCGAGGACCAGATATCGAAGGCGCTACCATGGCGTAGCGCCTTGCGAATGCCCATCGGGATCGAGATCAGGTAGACGAGCAGGGTGGTCCAGAGACCCAGCGAGATCGATACCGGCAGTCGATCCAGAATCAGGGTGGTGACCGACTGGCCCCGAAACAGGCTGTCACCGAGATCGAAAGTGGCGTAGTCCCGCAGCATGAGGGCGAAGCGCTCCCAGGCGGGTTTGTCGAACCCGAACTCCTCGGTCAGCGTCTGGCGCAACTGGTCGTTGACGCCCTGGAGGCGCCGGGAGTCGTTGCCGCCGACGCTGTCCCCGCCACCGCCCTCGAGGCCGGTGCTCGCGGTGCTGCTCAAGCCCTCGAAGCGCGCCATCATCTGATCGATGGGGCCGCCCGGCGCCGCCTGGACGATGATGAAGTTGAGCAGCAGGATTCCCAATAGCGTCGGGATCATCAACAGCAGGCGGCGAACGACATAGCTGGCCATGATCGGCAATCACTCCTGTCCGCGCTGACGGGCGGCGATGGCGCCGGCCCGTTCGGGGTCGACCCACCAGACCGAGAAATCCGGCGTATAGCGCGGGAAAGGTCGGGGATACGCGAATTTGTTCCATATCGCGACGCGAGTACCGTCGAAGTTCCATTGCGGCACGACGTAGAACCCCCATCGCAGCACGCGATCCAGCGCTCGCGAGGCAGTATCCAGTTTTTCGCGACTGTCCGCACGAATCAGGTCATCGACCAGGGCGTCGACGACCGGGTCTCGCACGCCGGCCAGGTTTCGGCTCTGGGGAACATCGGCGTATTCGCTGCTCCAGAAATCCCGCTGCTCATTACCCGGATTGGCCGACTGCGGAAAGCTGCCGACGATCATGTCGAACTGGAAGCGTCTCAGGCGGTCGAGGTATTGATTGACGTCGACCACCCGGATCTTGCTGCGGATACCGAGCCGTTCCAGGTTGCGGACGAAGGGCTGGGTGATACGTTCCCACTGGCTATCGTAGAGCAGGAACTCCAGGGTGAAAGGTCGACCGGTCTCGAGGTTCACCAGGGTGCCGTCGCGCACGTCATAGCCGGCTTGACGCAACAGCCCCAACGCTTCCCGCAGGCGCGGACGGAGCGCTTCCGGTTGCGCTATGGGCAGTGGCTGATCGAACACCGCGGCGGGCAGTTGGTCGCGATAGGGAGCGAGCAACGCCAATTCCTCGTCTCCGGGCAGCCCTCTGGCTGCCATCTCCGAGTTCTGGAAGTAGCTCTCGGTGCGTTGATAGGCGCCGTAGAACAGATGTTGATTGACCCAGTCGAAATCGAACGCCAGGCCCAGTGCGCGGCGGACCCGCGGGTCGCTGAGCTGTGCTCGTCGGGTGTTGATCACGTAGCCCTGCATGCCGGCGGGCTGCCCATCCGGCACGATCACGCGCTGGATCGCGCCATCCTCGACCGCCGGCGTGTCATAGGCCGTCGCCCAGTTCTTGGCGCTGCTTTCGATACGCATGTCCAGTGCCCCGGCCATGAAGGCTTCCAGGGCGACCGACTGATCACGAAAATAGTCGTAGACGAGGCGGTCGATATTGTAGCGGCCCCGGTTCAGCGGCAGGTCGCGGCCCCAGTAGTCGTCGACCCGGCGGTAGACGATGCGACGGCCGGGGTCGACTGTGGCAATCTCGTAGGGACCGGAGCCCAGGAGCTTGTCGAGCGTGGGCCGCGTAAAATCGCGATCCTGCCAGTAGTGCTCTGGCAATACCGGCAGTTGACCCAGGATCAGCGGCAGCTCTCGCGACTGATTGTTCGAGAACTCGAATCGCACCGTCCGTTCGCTCACCGCCGAGACCGACTCCACGCTGGCGTAGTAGGCGCGATAGAAGGGCGAGCCCTTGTCGCGCAGCAGTTGGAAGCTGAACACCACGTCCTCGGCGGTGACAGGATGGCCGTCGTGGAAATGCGCTTCGGGTCGTAGATCGATCTCCATCCAGTGGCGATCCGGGTCGAGCCGTATCCCTCCCGCCAGCAGTCCATACATGGTGAATGGCTCGTCGGCGCTGGACTCCATCAGCGTGTCGTAGATCTGATTGAGCCCAGCCGCTGGCGTGCCCTGGATGATGAAGGGATTGGTCGAGTCGAAACTGCCGTTGGCCGCGCGGCGCAAGGTGCCGCCTCTGGGCGCCTCGGGGTTGGCGTAGGGCAGATGCTGGAAGCCAGCGGGCAGTGCCGGATCATCGTAGAGCGCGATGGCGTGCACGGTCGGTACATCGCGATGCACTTGCTCGGGGGCGTCAAGCTGGCCGTCGGCGGCTACCGCCAGCGGCGCGGCCAGCGTGATGGCCATCAGCAGCCATCGAAATCCAGCCATTGTCGACATCCTCCTGTCGGTGCGGCGGTCTGCACGGGTACCTGGCGTTCAGCACGTTGCATTGATAACGGCCACAGCGTTCGCGCCGGGGGCTAGCGTCGGGCGCCGCTATTCTGAGCCAGCGCCATGGACGGGACGGTCAATGCCTGGCCGATGCGAATGGTGCTGCCGTCGAGGCCGTTTTCCCGCTGGATCTCGCCGACACTGACCCCGAAGTGCTTGGCAATGGCTGAGAGCGTATCGCCGCGGCGAACCACATAGCGGTTCAGCACCGTGCGCTCCGAGTCAGGTAGCGTGGCGAGATTGGCCAGGAACCGCTGCTTGGCCGCCGCCGGCACCAGGATACTGGCATCGTCGCGTGGTCGTGTCGACGCCCGTTTGAACCCCGGGTTCAGCGCTCGCAAGGTCTGCGGGTCCACCCCCGCGAGATCGGCTGCCATCGAGAGTGTCAAAGGCCCATGGGTATCGACCTGGGCGAACTGGGCCTTGTCCGGGATCGTCGGCAGGACTACGCCGTACTGCTCGGGTTCGGCAATGACTTCGGAAAGTGCCAGCAGACGCGGAATGTAATTCATGGTCTCGGCGGGCAGTCGCAGATGCCAGTAGTCGATCGGGTCTCCGCGGTTGGCGGCCGCCTCTCTGGCGGCGTTGACCGTGCCCGCGCCGGCATTGTAGGCGGCCAGCGCCAGCAGGATATCGCCGTCGTACCAGCGATCGGCCTGCTGCTGGATGTAGTTCATCGCCGCGT
Organism: Salinicola lusitanus; assembly: GCF_003206045.1. Lineage (GTDB taxonomy): Bacteria > Pseudomonadota > Gammaproteobacteria > Pseudomonadales > Halomonadaceae > Salinicola > Salinicola lusitanus. The sequence goes on along the minus strand of NZ_PZJM01000004.1, from coordinate 515,164 downwards.
CGGTGGCGGCGACGACGTCGTGGCGCCCGTCGTACCAGGCGGTGCGCGCCAGGCCCATCGCATCGCCGGTCGCCGGCATGAACTGCCACAATCCGGCGGCACCACCGGGGTTGGTGGCCGTCGGGTCGTAGCCGCTTTCGATGAACGGCAGTAGCGCGATCTCGCTGGGCAGCCGATGGGATTCCAACTGCTGCGTCACCCAGCGCAGCCAGGGCTTGGCCTGCGACGCGACACTCTCGACGTGCCGCGGATGAGCGCGATACCAGTCGAGCCACGCGGCGACCCGAGGATTGGTCTTTTCGTGAGACAGCCGAAAGCCGTTGCGTAGACGGGCCCAGGCATCGGGTGCGCGACGACTCTGCAGGGCGAGAGCGGACCAGAACGAGTGCCGGGAGGCACTGCTGGCGATAGCCGAAACTTCCTTGGCTACCGCCGTGAAGGGTAGCGTCGACAGCAGCAGCCCTCCCGTGATGCCGACGACAATCCGACAGCGTCGGGTTCGAAAATTCATGCGTTCAGAATCCTTGATGACACCGGCGGCCGATCGACGCGGCCGACGGTGGATACCTCCGTCTTCGACGGTGACGATCAGAAGCGGTCCTTCCAGGCTCGCAGCGTGGCAAACGCGGCAGCGTCGTCATCGACCGGCCCCTGCTGGCTGAGCGTTTCGCGAAGGCCTGGGTTGCCGATGCGCAGGAAAGGATTGATCTGGCGCTCTCGGCCCATGGTGGTCGGCAAGGTCGGACGATCCAGATCGCGGGCCTTCTCGCACTCGCGCCGATAGCGGTCCCGGACCGCATTGTCGGGCTCGGCAGCGGCGGCAAAGGCAAGGTTGGCCAGCGTGTACTCGTGGGCGGCGAACACCAGGGTGTCCTCGGGCAGGGCGTCGAGCTTGGCGAGCGATTCCTGCATTTGCAGAGGGGTGCCCTCGAACAGTCGCCCACAGCCGCCGGAGAAGAGGGTGTCACCGGCGAACAGCAATCCTGGTGTGCCGGGGGCGTGGAAGGCGATATGATCCAGGGTATGGCCGGGAACGGCATAGACCTCGAAGCGTCGACCCAGGACACGACATTCATCGCCCTCGCCGACGCGGTGGTGAATACCGGGGATGGCGTCGTTGGCGGGACCGTAGACCTGCGGTGCATAGCGCTCGATCAGCGCTCGCAGTCCGCCTGTGTGATCCTTGTGATGATGGGTGACGAGGATGGTGTCGAGGGTCAGGTTCTCCTGCTCCAGCCAGGCGATGACGGGATCGGCATCACCGGGATCGACAACGGCGACACGATCCTGGGTATCTTGACGCAGCACCCATATATAGTTGTCCTGGAACGCGGGAATCGGCATCACGGTCAACATGTGGCATGCTTCTCCGGCAGGTTGGTCTCGAGATTCGGATGTCGGGGTTCGAACGTCGTTGTGACCCCCACGTCGGCCGCAGGTTCACCGAGACGATCATCGTCTGGGCGCGAACGTGACGTGGAGAGCCGCTTCGAACCATCGTCAAAAAGCGCTAACCTTGGGGAGTAAAGTCGGCCGTGTCAATCTCGTCGCCCGTTCAGAGCTTGCAGTCCGCCGTTCGGGAGGGCCGCCGGTTCTGGGAATCGGCATCAGGTCTCTCGCTTTGGCGAGCCGAGCGCGCCTGCCTTGGTCCGCACTGTGAACAGCACCGGGGCATCGTGAGTCTGCAGTTGGGGATGGCGCCCTTGATGAGCGATATGTGCCCCATTCGACACGCTCTGGATTGGGCACCTTCTCCTGATCTCGTCCGCACCCGGAACAGCTTGATATGCCTGCCCGACAGCCTGCCATTGGCCGACGACAGCGTCGACCTGACGCTGTTGCATCATCTGCTGGAGGCGGTGGACCGGCCACATCACGTGCTGCAGGAAGCGGCTCGCGTCACCCGCGCCGACGGCCGCTTGCTGGTGTTCGGCTGGCATCCGTTCGGGCCCGCCGCGGCCCGCCGTGGTAAACGTCCGGCGCCGTGGCAGCGTCAGTGGCGGACACCGGGACGGCTGCGGGACTGGCTGGCGTTTGTCGACTTCGAGATCGAGCGGGTAGACTACTGCGGCTTTCGACTGCCCGGTCGGGCGATGGGAAGCGATCGGCTGGAAACGCTCGGTCGTCGCTACAATGTGCCGTTGGCGGCTGCCTACCTGCTGGTGGCACGTCGGCGCAACATACCCGTTCAGCCCATCAAGCTGCGTGAGCCGGTGCTCCAGGGTCGCCGGTCGGGCGCGTGGCTCGGGCTGGCGAAGGAGACCGGACCCAGTCGGTCGCGCGATCGCGAGGCGTCGAATTCGACCCCAGTCAGTGCCCGGCGCCGGGCGCCCTCGCCACTGCCGCCGGGCAAAGACCAAGAGGGTCTGGAAACCGCAGCGAAGCAAGAGCGACCCGAACCGCGTGGCGCCTTGCGCAACGGATCTTTCCGCACGATCGCCTGAGCGGGTACAGCCCCGCCCACCTCGACACCGATAGATAACCAAGATCGCCTGACACTGAGAGAGTACGTCTTGTCCGCCCCGACCTCTGAATCCCCTACGATGCCTGCCGTGACGATCTACACCGACGGTGGGTGCCGCGGCAACCCGGGCCCCGGTGGCTGGGGGGCCTTGCTGGTCTCCGGCCGACACGAGAAGCCGATAAAGGGCGGCGAGGCCGAGACCACCAATAACCGCATGGAGCTGATGGCCGCCATTCAGGCGCTGCGGGCGCTGGACCGGCCGTGCCAGGTCTCCCTCTGGACCGATTCCCAATATGTCCGCAAGGGCATCACCGAATGGATCCACGGCTGGCAGAAGCGAGGCTGGGTGACCGCGGCGAAACAGCCGGTGAAGAACGCGGAGCTCTGGCGGGAGCTGCTTGCCGAGACCCGCCGTCACCGTATCGAGTGGCACTGGGTCAAGGGCCACAGCGGACATCGGGGCAATGAAGCGGCCGACCGGCTGGTCAACGAGGCGATCGATGAAGTGGTCGCCGGGCGCGGCGCGGCCAGATAGCGATTTACCGTCCGCAATGACAGGAATACCGCCAGACTACAGCGAGGACAACCATGCGCCAGATCGTCATGGATACGGAAACCACCGGTATCGATCCGCGTGAAGGCCATCGCATCATCGAGATCGGTGGTATCGAACTGATCAACCGCCGGTTCACGGGGCGGACCTATCACCAGTACGTCAATCCCGAGCGGGACATCGAGGCGGAAGCCATCGGGATTCACGGCATCACCAACGAGCGGGTCGCCAACGAGCCGGTGTTCGCGCAGATCGCCGACGAACTCTGGGAGTTCATGCGGGGTGCGCAGTTGGTCATCCACAACGCGCCCTTCGATGTCGGGTTCTTCGATCATGAATTCAGACTGCTGAAGGCAGCGCGCGGCGAACCCGTTCTGGGGCCGGTGGCGGAGCACTGCAGCGTGCTGGATACGTTGAAGATGGCGCGCGAGATGCACCCGGGACAGCGCAACAGCCTCGATGCGCTATGCAAGCGTTACGACATCGACAACGGTCAACGCGTGCTTCACGGCGCACTGCTGGACTCCGAGATCCTCGCCGACGTCTATCTCGCCATGACCGGGGGGCAGACCGCACTGTCGCTGGCAGGCAACGACGAGGGGGGCGATCGCGAGGCGGGCGGCGCCAGCGGGCTGCGGCGTATCGACCGCGACGGCTTGACCCTGGCGGTCACCCGACCCAGCGAAGCCGAGTGGCAGGCTCACCATCAGCGTCTCGAGCAGATTCGTCAGGCGGCCGGCGAGTGCCGCTGGGATGCGCTGACGGCAGCGGAGACCCAGCACTGATGCTAAGGCGGGAAATACCCCCGATGGACGTCGTCGGCGGCTGGTTGCTGCGAATGAACGCCACTGGGGTGGCGCCGGCCGAATCGGGCAGCATGCTCGGTTATTGCCGGCGGTGGCCGGACCAGGCGCTGCGGCTGGGATACTGGGAGGGCGAGCCGGTCGCTGTCGTGGTCGAGGCGGACGGCGACGACTGGCCGGGCTTCCGTGACTGGCTGGCCCAGGTGAGCGTCGCGCAGAGCGAGTTGTTGGCGACCGCACTGCAGGTCACTCGCTGGGAACGCGACCATCGTTTCTGCGGACGGTGCGGCAATGCCACCCGACGCCTGACCCATGAGTTCGCGATGCAGTGCGACCACTGCGGCTTGCGCGGTTATCCGCGGATATCGCCCTGCATCATCACGCTGGTGACCCATGGCACGGATATGCTGTTGGCGCGAAGCCCTCGCTTTCCGCCCCAGCGGTATTCGACCCTGGCGGGTTTCATCGAACCCGGAGAAGCCGTGGAGGCCGCCGTTCGCCGCGAGGTCATGGAGGAGGTGGGCGTGAACGTCGGCCGGGTCAGCTTTTTCAAGAGCCAGTCCTGGCCATTCCCACACTCTTTGATGATGGGCTTCTTCGCCGAAGCGGCCAGCCGGGATATTCGTATCGATGGCCAGGAGATCGTGGATGCGGCCTGGTTCAGCCCGACGACGTTGCCGCAACTGCCGCCGGCGTACTCGATTTCCCGTCAATTGATCGAGACCCACCGGGGCGCGGTTGCGGTGCGTTGACCCGCGGCTCAGCGACTGGATTTGGCGAAGAGCTTGGGCAGGCGGCTCGCGAGTCCGATGTCGCCCTTGACCTTGACCTTGCCCGTGAGCAACGCCTGCATCGAGTTGAGCTCCTTCCTGACCAGTGCCATCAGCGTTGCCGTGTCGCTGGTGATGGTGACGCCGGGAGTCGGATGGCGGCCGGGCTGGATGTCGAGCGAACCGTCTTCGATGGTCATGTGGTAATCGTCGACATCGTCGAGATCGAACTGATAGATGGCCGAAACGCCCTCGGCCGCCTCGGCGTCGAATCGGGCCCTGAGTTTGGCGATCAATGGATCGTCGTTCATGATGACATCTCCCGTGGCAGAAGCGCTAAGCAGATCATTGCCGGTATCGGCACGCAAGCGCCGGAGCAGCTTAATCGCCTGTGGCGAGTTGCTCAAACCGAAGAAGTTTCCGAACCAAGGAGTGTGACGTGATCGAATGGCTGGCCGAATACGGCCTCTTTCTGGCGAAGACGGTAACGCTGGTCGTCGCCATCGGGATCATTCTGGCGCTGATGGCTCAGGGGCGGCGTCGAGGTCGGGGCGACAATGAAGCCAAGTTGACGGTCACGGAGCTCGATGAGCGGTTTCAGCGCCGATCTCGACAATTGCGCCTGGCCGCCGAGCCCAAAGCGCGTCGCCGACAGCTGGCCAAGCGGCTGCGTAAAGCTGCCAAGCAGGCAGACAAGCAGGGGACCTCGCAGGACCCGGAGCGTGTGTGGGTCCTCGATTTCGATGGCGACCTCAAGGCCTCGGGCACACCGGCGCTGGCCGAGCTGGTATCCCTGCTGCTGGAGGAGCTTCGCGATGGAGACGAGATCGTGTTGCGCCTGCAGTCCGGCGGCGGGCTGGTGCACAGCTACGGGTTGGCCGCGGCGCAGCTGGATCGCCTGCGTGATGCGGGCGCACGGCTGACGGTGTGCGTCGACAAGGTTGCCGCCAGCGGCGGTTACATGATGGCCTGCTGCGCCAACCATCTCATCGCGGCACCTTTTGCCGTGATCGGTTCGATCGGCGTCGTGGCGCAGATACCCAACGTTCACCGGCTGCTGAAACGGCACGACGTGGATGTCGAGCTCCTGACGGCGGGGCGCTACAAGCGGACCCTGACCGTGCTGGGCGAAAACAGCGAGGAAGGCCGGACCAAGTTCATCGAGGACCTCGAGTCCACCCACGACCTGTTCAAGCGTTACGTGGCCGCCCGTCGCCCCGCGCTGGATATCGAGCGAGTCGCGACCGGGGAGATCTGGTATGGGAGTGAAGCCCTGGAAGCGGGACTGGTCGATGCGGTGGGCACCAGCGATGCCTATCTACTGGGGCGGCAGGCAGATCGAGCGCGAATACTGAAAGTGTCGCTGGCATCTCGCCCCGGCCTGCTGGGAAGGCTGGGCAAGGGGGTGGAAGGCAGTATGGAAAATTGCATCGATCGCGTGCTGCAGCGGGTCGATGACCTGCGCTGGGAACGTCGCTAGCTATCGCCAGCTACGCGATATCCAGTTCACCGAGTGTCCGAATCAAACGCTCGGCCACATTGCCGCGCAGCGAGTAGTAGATCACCTGAGAGCTGCGGCGCGTCGTCACCAGGCGTTCCTGGCGTAGCACGGCAAGATGCTGGGAGAGCGCCGACTGGCTGAGCGTCATCTCCTGATTGATCTGTGTAACGGAGCGCTCTCCCTGCATCAGAAGACAGAGTATGCGTAGCCGGCTCTCGTTGGCGACGGCCTTTAGCGTGGCGGTCGCTGGGCCAATCTGGTGGTCTCCCAGTGGGGCAGCCATTGTCGTCATAGTCAAAATTCCCAAGCACGCTGGGCGGATCGCCGCCGCTGAACCTCATGTTCAGGGTTTCTGATATTAGCCTAATGTAACTTAAAGTTACAATGGTTTTTGATGTGTCTCTTGATGGCAGGGCTGGTGCTCGTGCGCCGGGATCCCTATAATTCGCGCCCGCTTCTGATCGTCTGAATCGCTCCTTTATCACCCAGAGGGTTCCCTAACCCCTCGGCCTGGCGCCGGTAGATCGCCTTCCGCAGCGCCACGGCAGACGAAAAAGGTTTCTCATGCTTGCACTCGACAACCGTCAACTTCGATTCGCCTTGCTCTGCCTGGTGAGCTTCCACGTGCTGGTGATCACAGCCAGCAACTATCTGGTTCAACTCCCTTTCACCCTGTGGGGCTTGCATACCACCTGGGGCGCTTTCAGCTTTCCGTTCATCTTCCTGGCAACCGATCTGACGGTGCGGCTGTTCGGCAAGCCAGCGGCAAGAAGAATCGTCGCCGGGGTCATGGTGCCTGCGCTGCTGATCTCCTACGCGGTATCCGTGCTGTTCCAGCAGGGGCGCTTCCAGGGATTCGAAGCACTGATGGCATGGAATCTCTTCGTCGGACGCATCGCGCTGGCGAGCTTCATGGCCTACGTCCTGGGTCAGCTGCTCGATATCCATGTTTTCGATCGGCTGCGCAGGCTTCGCGCCTGGTGGGTCGCGCCGACCTTGTCCACGATCGCCGGCAACCTGGCGGACACCTTCGCCTTCTTCGCCATCGCCTTCTGGCAGGGCCCGGACCCCTTCATGCGTCAGCACTGGGTGGAAATCGCCTGGTTCGATTATGCGGTGAAACTATCGATCAGCCTGATCTTCTTCCTGCCACTCTACGGCGCACTGCTGGCCTATCTTGGCCGTCGCCTGCTGACGCGGGGCGATCAGGTCAATCTGCCGGGCATGTCGCGCGGGCGGGGATAACCGGCTGTCTTTGTTATTCTAGGGAGGGAAGCGGTGGCCGTTCCGGCTGCCGAATCGGATCTCGGGAGGGATGACGTTGCAACTTCACTGTATCGATACCGGCGCACCGGACGGAGAGAGCTCGGCGTTACCGCTGGTCGTGCTGCATGGCCTGTTCGGTAGCGCGGACAACTGGCGCTCCCATATCAAGCAGTGGCAGGACGATCGTCGCGTGGTTGCGGTTGACCTGCGCAATCATGGACGCTCGCCCCACGTCGAGGGAATGCGGTATGCGGCGATGGCGGCCGACGTCATCGCGCTGCTGGACGATCTCGGCATCGAACAGTTCGACCTGCTGGGCCACTCGATGGGCGGTAAGGTCGCCATGACGCTGGCCCGGTCGAACCCGGCACGGGTGGCGCATTTGATCGTCGCCGATATTGCGCCTGTCGCCTACGATCACGGCCACGATGACGTCTTCGCCGCGATGCGACGGGTCGAGGCGGGCAGGCCGACCTCGCGGCGCGATGCCATGGCGCTGATGCAGGAAGAGATCGACGATGCCGCCACCTGTCAGTTCCTGGCGACCAATCTGCTTCGCGGCGACGATGGGGTCATGCACTGGCGCGTCGGCCTCGACGAAATCGGTGCCGGGTACGAGGACATCATCGCGCCACCAGACGGCGACCGGCCTTTCGAGGGCCCGGCGCTGTTGATTCGCGGTGGTGCCTCACCCTACGTGCAGGATCGTCATCGCGATACGGTCGAGGCGGTGATGCCCAACATCGAGTGGCAGACACTGGAAGGCGCGGGGCACTGGCTTCACGCCGAACAGCCCGACGCGTTTCGGGACGCCGTCAATCGGTTCATCGCCAACTCGTGACGGCGTGGCTTCTCGGCCGCGTCGGCATCATGCCAAGTCGATCTCGCCATCGATCGGGATCGGCTCGATCCTGCCGTCGGGCGCCGAGAGGAAGCGGTTGAGAATGCGGTAGGTGTCGATGTCGAAGCCGCGGGCGTCGGGGAGGGCCTGCAGGTTTTCGAGCCGCTGGACGCTGCCCTGATAGTGCCAGTGATCGACGACATGCAGCCCGACGTCGCCATCGGGCCCGCTCTCCCGGAAGGCGACGCGACCGGGCCACGGCCAGTTCTCGATACGCAGCCGTTCCATCGCGTCGCGTGCTCTCCGGGTGTGGGCCTCCCGAGGTTCCGCGCCGCAGCATGCGCCCAGACAGCGGCCGATCTGATAGCCAAAACAGCGACCCGCTCCTTTCTCCAGCCCCAGCACCTGGAGGCAGAGCGACTCCTGGTTGGCAATATCCCGCAACGTCATCTGGGCGTCGCGACGATTACGAAACAGGCCATGGAACCGGGAGCGAGCCGTGACCACCCACTGGCCGTCGGTCAGCGTCGGCTGCGCTTCGCCCTGGGGCCAGTTCCAGCTCACCATGCGTGTCCGCTTGCGAAGTTGCCGGTTGTAGAGCGGTATCCAGCGCTTGATCAGGTCCGCTTCCAGGAGTTGGGCCCCGAGGTCGCCGCTGGTGCGTAGCCAGGCGACACGCTGAGCCTGCGCTACCATCTGGGCGTGTCTTCTGGATACCGGCTGCTGGACATGGCTACGGACGCGGCTGCGGATGTCGACGCTCTTGCCGACGTAGAGCGGCAGCTCATTGCTGCCGAAGAAGACGTAGACGCCCGGGCGCGCGGGTAACGCGCCCAGGTCCTGAAGGGTCGTGCTGGGCAGGGTGCGGCTCGGATCCTGCCGCGGATCGTAGAGTAGCGGCTCGTAAGCTGATGATCTTGAAGTCATATCAACAATCTAGCCGATTTTTCGCTACGGCGCGTTGAGATCCACCGCCAGGCGAGAAACTGGGCTCTGCGCCTTGATCTGGGCCCGCTCCAGCAGAAACGCCTCGAAATCGCGATAGCGCTTGGCGTCCAGCGCGGCAGGGCGCAGCGCGAAACGGGGCAGGGTCGCCTTCCAGGCAGCGGCATTCAAGGGGGTGTCCAGCGCCGGATCGTAGCCGATGAAGCTCTGCCAGGCCTGATCCGGATGATTGATGATCCAGGATGTCGCCTCGCCAATGGCTTCCATGAACCGCCGGTCCGCATCGCGGTGCTGGTCGAGGGTTTCACGGTTGGCCACGAAGATCAGTTCGTCGTAGTCGGGGACACCCTGCTCCTCGATATAGAACGCCTTGCTCTCGACACCCTCCTGTTTCATCTGGGCCGGTTCGAAGTTGCGGAATGCCCCGGTCACGGCATCGACCTTTTCGCTGATCAGCGCCGGCGTCAGCGAAAAATTGACGTTGACCATCTCGACGTCATCCAGGCTCAGGCCGTTGTGCTCCAGCATGGCCGCGAGCAGCACCTCCTCGACGCCACCGACCGAGTATCCGATCTTTTTCCCCTTGAGCTGGGAGATGTCGTCGACGCCGCTGTCCGCACGCACCAGCAACGCGTTCAGCGGCGTCGCGATCAAGGTGCCGACACGGACGACGGGGAGCCCTTGGTCGACCTGGAGATGGAGCTGGGGCTGATAGCTGACGGCGAGATCGATCCGCCCGGCGGCGACCAGCTTGGGTGGAACGCTGGGGTCGGCCGGGGCCTGAATGTCCACATCCAGGCCACGTTTCTCGAATAACCCGCGCTGCTGGGCGATGATGATCGGCGCATGGACGGGATTGACGTACCAGTCGAGCATCACGCTCAGCGGGATCATCTGTGGTGGTGCAAGATCGTCGCCGGTCTCCTGCGCCAGTGCGGGCAGGGCGGAGGCCAGGGCGATCAGGGCCAGGCCCGTCGCCAGACTGCGGCGCCATAGATGGGAAAACGTCTTTGTCATTGCCTGTTCCTTTTTATCCATTGCTGTTTCTTCAGCCGTTTCGGCGCGTGGCGGTCGGCGGCGTTCACGTCTCACTGGTCGGGGGTCGTGCGATCCCGCTGCCAGGGCATCGCCACCCTCAAGGCCGCATCGACGCCGAAATAGAGCAGTACGGCGAAGGTGACGAGTACCACCAGCGCCGCGAACATCAGGTCGATCTGCAGCCGCGCGTTGGCGTTGAGCATCAGGTAGCCCAGCCCCTGGCTGGCGCCTACCCACTCGCCGATCACCGCGCCGATCGGCGCCGCGCTTGCCGCCATGCGCAGGCCAGAAGCGAGTGCCGGCAGGGCGGCCGGCAACTGGACCTTCAGCAGCTGTTGCCGCCGGCTCAGGCCGAAGGTGCGGGCCAGGTCGAGCCAGCCCTGGGGCGTCTGACGCAGGCCGTCGTAGCCGGTGGAGGCGACCGGGAAATAGATGATCACCATCGCCATCAGTATCTTCGGGCCCAGGCCGTAACCCAGCCACAGCATCAGAATAGGGGCCAGCGCGAACAGCGGAATGGCCTGACTGATCAACAGCAGCGGTAGCAGCGTTCGACGAAGGGCACGGAACCGGGCCAGTGCCAGTGCCGTTGTCAGACCCAGCAGGATGCCGCCGATCAGCCCTGCCACGATCTCGATGGCGGTGATGGCGGCATGATGAGCCAGCAGCCCGCGGTGTTCGAACAGCGCATTGGCGACAGCCGCCGGCGAGGGCAGGATGTAGCGTGGTACCCCGGTCAGGGTCAGTACCAGTTGCCAGATTGCCGCGAGCGTGGCGAGTGCCAGCAGCGGACGTCCCAACCGTCTCCAGAGCGCTCGATCAGGCATGCGCCTCCTCCCGCAGTTCGGCCACCAGTTGGGCCTGGCGCTGCGGCAGTTCGCTGTTGTCGAGCGGGCGGGGGCGGGGGCCTTCCGGCACCGGCATCGATACCAGTCGCGCGGGCTCTCCCTGCAGGATCAGGATTCGGTCGGCCAGGCGGAGCGCTTCGAGCGGGTCGTGCGTCACCATGATCACGGTGCGCCCGTCCAGAAGTCTGCTGGCAAGGTCATGGAGTTCCAGTCGGGTGATGGCATCGACGGCGGAGAACGGCTCGTCCATCAGCACCACGCTGGCATCCTCGAACAGGGTTCGGGCGAGGGCGACTCGCTGGCGCTGGCCGCCGGAGAGTTCATCAGGCCAATGGCTGGCCTTGTCGACCAATCCGACCTGGGCCAGCAGTCGCTCGGCGCGCTGCCGATCCCGAGCGGTGGGGCGGCCGCGCCAGTGGGCGCTGAGCATGACGTTGCCGATCACCCGGTGCCAGGGAACGAGAAGATCCTGCTGAGCCATCCAGGCTAGCCGACCCCTCAGCGGGGCACCATCGCTGGTATCGAGAACGAGATGGTGGTTGTCTGGCAGTCTCAGGCTGGCGATCATTCGCAGCAGCGAACTCTTGCCGCTGCCGCTGCGGCCCAGCAGGCAGGTCCAACTGCCAGCGTCGAATCGTGCCTGGAGGGCTTGAAACAGCGGGCGGTCGCCGAAAGTCAGCGAGGCATCGCGGACGATGAGTCCGGGCGGTGGCATGACAGCTCCCTGTGGGCGCGGGCGGAGTCATGCGAGAACTGCTGGCATTTCCTCCGCCGGTATTAGCCGGTTCAGGTTCCAGGGTTGTGCATGGCACTCTCAGCCCGTTGACCGGGCACCCCTATCCAGTGCAGTGGATTGTACGCCGACCAGCCCCGCCTGCCCACCGGCGCGGGGCTCACCGACAAGAGGATGACGTTCATTGCGGACCGATGATGCCCCGCTCCAGGCGGATTCCGAGCTGACTCGCCGAGTCTCTCAGTTGACCGGAAGGTCGCTGATGCCCCTGCCGTTGCGCTGGCAGGATAGCGCCAACTGGCTCTGGCGGAGCGAAGAGGCGTCACCGCAGTTGCTCAAGCTGGCCAGGAGAGCGCCGGCGAGCGATGGCTTCTGGTGGGGGATCCAGCAACTCTTCGGTTTCGATCGCTGGAGAACGCCCGAGGCATTGGCCCGGCTCCCATCGACGCTGCCGTCCCGCCTGCCGCTGTCGCCATTGCCGATGACCTTCATCGGTCGGCTGGGCAACGCGCCGCTCTGGAGTCTGCCCTGGTGCTCCGCCACGCCGCCGCCGATGAATGAGGCGTTGGCCGCACGGCTCGGGGCGCAACTGGCACGACTGCATCGGCAAGCGCTGCCCGGCTTCGGGCATCCCGCGGGCGACGTCTTCCCGCTGACGAGCTGGCCCCGGCGGGCCCGGCAATTCGTGGAGACGCACCCCAATCGCGGCTGGCTGGCCGAACTGCCGTCGTGGCCCTTGCCGTCGAAAGCCGTCTGGTCGCTGCCGGATCTGCGCAGCGACCAGTTTCTCGCCGGCGTGCAGGAGTGGCGCTGGAGCGACTGGGAGGCGCTGGTCTGGGCGCCACTGGAGTGGGATCTCTGCCTGCTCGAGCTGGTGCTGGAGAGTCGCGCCCAGCGCAATGCGTTCGTGGCGGCCTACCGGCGTGATCACGCCATACCGGATCTTTCTGGCTATCGTCCCGGCATGCGTTCCCTGGCACTGCTGCTGGCACTCCATGGCGAGCGGGCAACGACCCGAACCCTCCATCATCCATGCTGGCTAAAAGATTAAATTTGCAGTCCTTTTTCGCCACGCAACCGCATCCGTGCATGGCATACTAAGGTATCTCCAATTGATAACCGATGGTTGATGCTTGGATTCGATCAATAGCCTGTTTCTTGTCTGCGGGGCACTGATAGCCCTGAGTATTCTGGCCAGTCGCGTGTCATCGCGGATTGGCGTGCCTCTGCTCGTGCTGTTCTTGGGCCTTGGCATGCTCGCCGGCGAAGAGGGCGTGCTGGGGCTCAAGTTCGACGACTACTCCCAGGCTTTCCTGATCGGCCACCTGGCGTTGGCGATGATCTTGCTCGATGGCGGGCTTCGGACGCGGTTGCGAACCTTCCGCGTGGGCCTGAAGCCGGCGTTGTCGCTGGCGACCGTCGGTGTGTTTCTGACCAGTGGCATCATGGGACTGCTGGCCATGTGGCTGCTCGACCTGTCGCTCACGGAGGGCCTTCTGGTCGGTGCGATCGTCGGCTCCACCGACGCCGCGGCGGTGTTCTCGATGCTCAAGGGGCAGGGCGTCAACCTCAACGAGCGAGTGGGCGCGACGCTCGAGATCGAATCCGGTACCAACGACCCGATGGCGATCTTTCTGACCATCACGCTCGCCGAGCTGCTGACGGGCGCGGTGGGGGGCATCGGGGAGACATTGATGCGGTTCGCCCTACAGTTCGGGCTGGGGCTTGCCGTCGGCCTGGGAGGCGGCTGGATTTCCGCCAAACTGCTGCGCTGGCTGGATCTGGCTCCCGGGCTCTACTCGCTGCTGGCACTGGCGCTGGGGTTCTTCATCTTCGGGGCGACCAGTGCCGCGGGCGGCAGCGGCTTCCTGGCCATCTACCTCACCGGCCTGATGATCGGCAACCAGCCGGGACGCCACCTCAACCATATTCTTCCCGTGCACGATGGACTGGCGTGGTTGAGCCAGATAGGGCTGTTTCTGGTGCTCGGTATGCTGGTCACGCCATCGGAAATGATCGATTACGCAGTGCCCAGCGCGATCCTGGGCATCGCCCTGATCGTGCTGGCGCGTCCGGTCGCCGTCGTCGTCTCGCTGGTTCCGTTCTTCAGCTTTCGCTGGCGAGAGGTCTGCTTCATCTCCTGGGTCGGGTTGCGGGGTGCGGTCCCCATCGTGCTGGCCATCTTCCCCATGATAAGCGGTGTCGAGAATGCGACGCTCTATTTCAACGTGGCGTTCTTCGTGGTCTTGATCTCCCTGTTGCTGCAAGGCTCCACCCTGGCTCGGGTCGCTCGCTGGATGCGTGTGGTACTACCGGAGACCACGACGCCCGATCGTCGGGGTCAGTTGGGCGTGCTCCCGGAGAACGACTACGAGATGTTCGTCTACAAGGTCGAGAACGAATCGCTGGATGACGTGCCGATCCGCCTGCTGCGTCTGCCCTCGGGGACCCTGATCTCGGCGATCTTCCGCCAGCATGCCATGTTGCATCCCAAGGGCAGCACTCGTTTGCGGTTGGGAGACGTCATCTGCCTGATCGGGCGCACCGGTGACCTGCCGTCTCTCAACCGCCTGTTCAATGGGGAGGCGAAGCTCAAGCGCGAGCGTGCCTTCTTCGGTACCTTTACCCTGGACGGCGAAGCGCTCATGCAGGAAGTCGCCAGCGCCTACGGTTTGACCCTGAGCCCGGGGGAGCAGGAGATGACGCTGGGAGAGTTCGTGGCGCTGCGTGTCGGCGGTCATCCCGTCGTCGGGGATGACGTCGACTGGCACGGTTTTCACTGGGTAGTCAGTGAGATGGAGGGTAATCGTGTGACGCGGGTGGGGTTGCGCCTCTACCACTGAGACCGACGGCCGGCGTCACTCGACGTCGGCATCATCGGTGGGATTGTCCAGCCGTTTGCCGGTTTCGCGGGAGGTCATACTGTTCATGCTGTCGGCTCGCTTTTTCGCCTCCGCGGCTTCCGCGAAATGGCCCAGGCTGCCTCCCGTATCGCCATCATAGACCTCGTAGCATACCTGCTCGGGCTTGCCGGGCTTGTGCGTCTTTCTTATCTCGACGAATGGCTCTGCCATGATCGAATCCTCCTGAAGATGCATCGGCTATCGGGTTGGCTGTGGTGCCGACGTGGTACGGCAAGTGGATGGGGCTTGTTCGTCGCGAAAAAGGTCAGTCCGGGTCCAGGTCCCACTGCAGACCGAACTGAAGGCCATTGATCGCTTCATCAATGAAGCCCGCATTCTGATTGTCGCGGCCATCATCGGCCTGCTCCAGTGACGCCTGCGTCTGTGGGTCCGGCCATCCCAGACGCGCCATGCACAACTGATACTCCGGCTCACCGGCGATCTGATGCGTCTGACGTTCGCAGGTGTTGCTGTCTCGCAGAAAGTTCGTCGCCGTCAGTCGTGGCGTCGCCGACACACAGCCAGCCAAGACGAGGGGGACGACGAAGGAGATTAACGCTCGGTGCATTGTCGACATCACTGAAAGCTAGATGCAGAGTAGCACTGTTTACGAACTCATCCGCCCCCCTGATGAAAATTTCGCCGAGCGCCTCGATCAAGACTGTCCGCCTTGGTTCATGAAGCCAGTCCGGTCGTGGGGAGGCGCCAGCTCAGCAGAATGTCGTGATGGGTGATATGAATGACCCGAACCTGATCACTATCGTCGAACTGTTCGACGAGACGCTCCCATTCGTGGATGGGTTCGTGTGTGCCACGGCTAATCGTGACCTGGTGGAAGTGGTTGGCTTGCGCTCGCGAAATCAACTGCTCGATACGCCGGACGAGCCGTCTCTCGGGCGTCGGGAAGGGGATGATCATCGATCGCTCCGCAATAACTGTTCATGCATACAGTATCCGCGACAGAGGGCGTCAACACAACCGCTATCGGGCCGCAAGAAGAATCCCGTGAGCGCCTCCAGGTCTATTGCGGATGACTCTCCATGTACGACCGAATCGCAGCCATGGTGGTCTGCATGTCGTCGCAGAATGACTGGGAGGGCTGGAATTCCACGCCACTCGCCAGCTGCTTCATCTCATCGTCGTGGTTGGAGACCTGGCCGCTCTCGCGCAACCCTCTGGCCATGCTCGTCAGCGCCTGTTGCGTCTGCTGCGGGTTATCGCTGTTCGATATATAGGCGTCGATCTCCCGGGTCTGCGCGCTGACATGCTTCATCAAGCTATCCGACGAACACTCCAGCGGTGCGGCCATCGCATGCAGTGGCATGGCGGCCATGACCAGTAGTCCCGCAAAGGCGAATTTCACAGTTTGGTCCAAGGCGATATTCCTCATCAGATGATCTGTCTCCTTCGCTGATCCAGCTGGCTCGCGGTCTCCACGCGTTCCCGAGATGGGGGCGGGCGAGGGGGCGCTCCCAGAAACTAGGGCATTATCACGACATGGATAGTGTTCGGTTCGCTGTCGGCGATTCCCAGGTTGGTACCTCGAATAGCCGTTTCAAGCGCCTCGCGGATGGGCATCGTCCCGCGAATGCCATTGACCCGAATGCCAGCCGTCCTGGTCAAGTCGGTCTTCACGAAACAGCCGGTAGCATGCGCCAGCTGCTGTACTGTCTCGTCAAATCGCTGCGCCGGCGTCTCGTAGCGTGCCACCTTGTCACAGGCGTCCGTCGAGGCGATCGATGCGTCCCGGTCCGGGCTCGAACATCCGGCCAGGGCGGCGAGCGCAAGTGCAGCCAACACGGGTTTCATCCACTCCCTCCCTGCCGATGCGACCCTGTGAGTCACGAGAGTAGCGGCTTACGATCGAGGTGAATAGGCGCCGATGCCTCTGCCTCGGCTCGGAGAGGGCGGGCTGATCCTGCGCCGTTATACGGTATGAGGTTCAAGCGGGGAGCGCGCACGTGATCCGGCCTTTCCAAGATGACGGGTCTGGAGCGGTTTGACGGGGTCAGAAACGAAAAAGCCCCGCAGCGATGAGGCTGTCGGGGCTTTCGAATGTAAGGTGGCGGAGGGACAGGGATTCGAACCCTGGGTAGGCTATTAACCTACGCCGGTTTTCAAGACCGGACAGCCATACAATAAGTCGCTATAAGTGTCTGTTTTCATTTGCTAATCACGCCGGGCGCACTGTGATTGGAAACGAACAGCGGGGCATAGTGTGATTGACGCGCAAGCCGGTTCAAGACGATGTCACAATCGAATCACACGAGTATCACGCGCCAAGCCAGCCAAGGCTTGGCACGTGGTGTTCTTGAGCCTGCGGGCTAAAGCTAGTCAGATTGATGCCGATCATTGAGTAACCATTCAACTTGAGCTCATTGTGATGCCATCAGAAAAACCGAAGTGTCCCACTTGCGACACCGCTGATCATGTCTATCTGAAGAACACTGTTGAAAAAGCAGGCACCACAATCGGTGCCGGGGCGGGAGCTGTGACCGGTTATACAGGCGCCACATCCGGTGCTGCAGCCGGTGCGGCCATTGGTTCTTTTGTTCCTCTGGTGGGTACTTTCATTGGTGGCATCGCTGGAGGCATCGTTGGCGGATTGGTCGGCGCCGGTACTGGCGCCTATGTGGGCAATAAGGTGGGCGAGCAGGTCGACAAAGCCTTTAAGAATTACAGGTGCAACAAATGCGAGAAAGAATTCCAGGGTTGATATCGATCGGAATGGCATTGCTATGCATCTCCATTAAGAGCCGCACACCATGCCGCTCTGCTGGATACCCTGAATAGTCGCCGGTCCGATCCCGCTGACCCGACGTAGATCCGCAACGCTGTCCCAAGGCCTTCCGCCAATGATATCGCTCGCCCGCGCCGGACCGATGTTGGGTAGGGCGTCTAGGTCGCTGACCGATGCGCTGTTCAGGTCGATGCAGTGGCTACTGGATTTGGGTGCCGTGCTTTCGACTCCGTCCAACTCAGTTGCGGCATCGAACCCTTGCCGGGCATTGCCGGTTGTCACGTAAATCGGGGCGTGGTCCGAAACTATACTGCGTGCCGTCTTGTGATCGATGCCAAGTGCTTCCGGGTATCGCACGATGCCGGCATGTGTCACATCGAGCTCATCTGGCGCGTACCAGAAATTGTCATAGAGGTTGGCATACTGGCCGTCGGTCTCACTGAGCGTTGTCGCACCGGAGATAATCGCGGGGAGGGCGCCAGCATCTCGCAGCGGCTGCCATGCCCGATCGCTAGGCGCCAGGTTGTAGTCGCCGGCGATGATTCGAGAGCTGCCAGGATAGACCTCGCTCATCCAATCCCAAATACTGCCCAGCTCGCGAACCTCTGGCGTACGGTCTGAGCGACTGTCTCCATAGACGATATGCACGGTGGCCATTGCAACCGAGTCGCCGTTGTCGAGATCGCGGAACTCGGCAAGATACGGCTCGCGGGCGAACAGATCGCCGGGGTCGAGATAGACAACAGCGCCCTGGGTGTACTCAACAGCACTATCCCGCCACAGAAACGCATAGCTCTCACGGTAGGAGCTGCGTCCCACCTCATGCGATGACATCGAAGACCATTCTTCGCCGGTCTGCTTTTCGAGCTCATGCTCGAGCTCCGTAACCGCGTCCGCCCCCATCACTTCCTGCAATGCCCATAGATCTGCGCCTTTGGCGACGTCTGCCACGGCGTCGAGCCGCTTTCCGTTCTTCCAGCCTAGATGCTTGAGGTTCCAACTACCGATAGTAATATCGGCCGGTGCGGTAGAGGGCAGGGCGAGAGCGGCGATGAAGCAGATGATTTTCGTCGATCGAGTCATGCGGGTTCCAGCAACTGAATGGCTTCGCCGGGGCAATCTACCGGCCATTCATTCCGATGTCTTGCATTCATGTGAATTTTTCATGGTGCCCTAACTTCCTGCCCCGTCTCGAATTGTCACGATTCCGGCCGCTGCCTCTGATCTTCCATCTTGCCCATCGCACAAATTGGCAGGTACTGTACGTGCATACAGTATTCTTAGGAGCACGCTGTCATGACTATCCCCGTCCAGTATCTGGGCCAGCTCGATCAGGGCGCGCAGCCGGTGATGATCCCACTCGCCGCTGGCGAGGCCCGCGCCGGTTTCCCTTCGCCCGCCGACGACTATATCGAGGCCGAACTCGACCTGATCGCGCACATCGTGCAGCGGCCTAGCGCGACGTTCTACGTTCGCGCCGCGGGAGACTCGATGGAGCGCCACGGGATATTCAGCGGCGACATTCTCGTTGTCGACCGCTCGCTCGAGCCGGTCGACGGTGACATCGTCGTGATCGCCGTCGACGGCGAGATCACGTGTAAGCGGCTCGGCAAAATCGGCCAGCGCCCCTACCTACTGGCCGGCAACGAGAACTACAAACCCATCCCGCTGGCGAACGCCGAGTGCCATGTGTGGGGCGTCGTTACGCACAACGTCCACTCGCATCGGAGTGGCAAAGCGTGATCGGGCTGGTCGACTGCAACAACTTCTACGCGAGCTGTGAGCGAGTATTCCGCCCGGACTGGGAAGGCCGGCCGGTCGCAGTGCTGTCGAACAACGACGGCTGTGTGATCGCGAGGAGCAACGAGGCGAAGGAGCTTGTCGAGATGGGCGCACCGACGTTCAAGATTCCGCCGGCGGCGCGGCGCGAGCTTATTCTGGTCTCGTCGAATTACACGCTCTATGGCGACATGAGCCGGCGCGTGACGGCGACGCTCCGCGAGTTCACACCGGACGTCGAGATCTACTCCATCGATGAGTCGTTTCTCGGGTTCGATGGTTTCCCAATGGATCACCTCGAGGATCACTGCCAGCGGCTTCGCTACGTCGTCAGGCGGAACACGGGCATCCCGGTCAGCGTCGGGCTGTCGACATCTCGGACGTTGGCCAAGGTCGCCAACAAGCTGGCGAAGAAGATCCCAGTATATGAGGGCGTGTGCCTGCTAGAGCCAGACAGCGATATCACGCGCCAGATCCTGGAGGACATGCCGGTCACGGATCTCTGGGGCGTCTCTGGCCGGCTGGGCCAGCGCCTGAGTCAGATGGACATCGTCACCGCCTGGCAGCTGCGAGAGGCAGACCCAAAGCGGATCCGCGCCCGGTTCTCTGTCGTCCAAGAACGACTGGTCTACGAGCTCCGGGGCATCGACTGCATCGATACCGATGACTACGGC
The DNA here is from genome assembly GCF_003206045.1 of Salinicola lusitanus. Classification (GTDB taxonomy): domain Bacteria; phylum Pseudomonadota; class Gammaproteobacteria; order Pseudomonadales; family Halomonadaceae; genus Salinicola; species Salinicola lusitanus. The sequence continues at coordinate 495,306 of NZ_PZJM01000004.1, read as the reverse complement.
GAGCCGAAGAAGAACATCATGACCAGCCGGTCGTTTGGGCGGCTGACGAGCGACCGCCATGAAGTCGCCCAGGCGATCCGCGCGCACGCTGCCCGTGGCGCCGAGAAGCTGCGTAAGCAAGGCAGCGTGGCCCGGGCAATCCAGGTGCACCTGAAGACGAACAAGCACAGGGAAGACTTGGCGCAGTATCACCCCGCCCTGGTCGTGCAGCTTCCCCACCCGAGTAACGACACCCGCGTGATCGTCGGTACCGCCCAGGCGGCGCTGAAGCGCATCTACCGCGGCGGATATCGGTACATGAAAGCCGGCGTGATGATGCTGGATCTCGTCGACCAGGCTACCCAGCAGCACGATATCTTCGACTCTCCAGAGAGCGACGCCGAGCGTGAGCGATTGGCAAAGGCGTCGGCGGTGATGGACGAGCTGAACCGGCGCATGGGGCGCGGTACCGTGCGGCTAGGCGGAACCAGGGGAAAAGCGGACTGGAAGTTGAAAGCGGAGCTGCTGACACAGCGCTACACAACGCGGTGGGATGAACTGCCGGTGGCCAAACTGTAGGAAAAAAGAGGGCCGAAGCGCAAGCGCGAGGGCCCCCGGTCAGCACTGCCGATAGGTGCTGCTATCACGGCCCTCGCATCCGTACGTCCTTGGCACAGGGAAATCCATTTCCGGGTTCCTAGCGAGCATCCATCCGTGGACGAGCACAGGCTACGCCCAAAGAATCATTAGCGATACTGATACAGATTAAGTTTCGAAGGGGATTTGTAACCGTGCGTACAAGAAAGCCGGCTGTCTCCAGCCGGGCCAATCCACGCCGATGATCCAAGGCATCCTTGCCCAGCGTCCCGATTCACCGGATCGGGGACTCGGCGCCGGTCCCTGGCGCCGAATTCAATGTGGCTCACGAACTCGATTCCCGCCATAGAAAAACCCGGCCCCACGGGAGGCCGAGGCATCATTCCACCTAACATCGCCAGGTGCGGAAAGAGTCGCTTCTGGCACAGAGATTATCGGCGCCCCGCCGCCTCGCTTGAGTGAGACATTGCCGCTGCGTTGTGTCCGCGATCGCTTACAGCGGATTGATCAGCGCCGCTGTAGCATCGTTGCCAGGCTTATTGACGGCGGTACTGACCGGCCAGTGCCGGATCAGGCTGGCGTCGATATGCCGAGTGACACCACGGATCGCTTCGCGCTCCGTGAAATGCGGATCGAGCCAGGGCTCGAGCGAATCGTTATCCAGCGCCAGCGGCATCCGGTCGTGCACCTCTTTCGCGGAACTGCGTGCTGGCTCGGTAATGATCGCCACCCCGGGCGGCTTGTCGTCACCCCGCTCGGTCCAGACCCCGGCAAGGTATAGCGTCTGTTTATCCACCCGCGTCAGGTAGTGCGGCTGCTTGCGCCCGTCCACGTTGAGCCACTCATACCAGCCATCGGCCGGGATCAGGCAGCGGTGACGCTTGAAGGCCGGCGCGAAGTAATGGCTGGTGGCAATGGTTTCGGCTTTGGCATTGATCGGCTGCGGGGCTTTGGCATCCGCCCAGTAGGGCTGGTACCCCCACCAAAGCTGTTCGATCGTTACTGGCGCCTCGGCCGCAACACGGCGCGCAACGCTGATCAGCGTGCCTGGCGGCACGTTGTAGCGAGGCTCGGCGTCAACGAACAGCAGGTCGTGCTGATGGACTGCCTCGGAGAGCGCTGAGAGGTCGAGCGAGTAGAAAGCGAATCGTCCGCACATCTCAGAAGAATAGACCGGATTTCAGCACAATGAACTATCGAACGGCGCTTGAGAGGTGGGCGCTATGCTGTCGATCGGCACGCATTCCCACTTGCTGATCGACCCAGGCCGGGCGCAGATCCGTGATCTATTTTGGCGCCCAGCTGCGATAGAAGCTGAGTGGGCCCGCGGAGGATGGACCTAGTCACCGGCGAGACGCGGATGCATTCAGCCTGATGTCAGCCCCTCCCACGTCACCGCTTTGGCTTCCTCGACGGTCGCTGCGCCTTGGATCATCCATTCGCCCCGCTGCCGCAGGCCGGTGTATTCCTGCCACTGGATGAATGCCTCAGCGTTGCGCAGCACGGCGGCGACGAGATCCCCCAGGGTCTCGGTGCCATCGGCTCCATTGCGACCCTTCAGAATCGCCGAGAGTGCTGGCGTCGCGGGCGGCTCGCCATCGCTACCGTTGTCGAGCCAAGTCTGATATGCCGTAGCCTCCGCCTGCTGCTGAGACCAGCTCAGGCGCTCTATCGCGGGGTACTCGCGCAGTAAGGGCTTTGCTGCAGCGTCATAGCCGGAATTGAGGGCAACCAAAGCAGCCGCCTTACCTTCCTCGAGCTTTTCGGCGTGGGTCGGCGCCGCGTCCCATGATGTGATCGTCCCCATTACACGGTCTCCGTTCGTTCAACTTGCTTGCTTTCCCACTCGGCTTTTCTCGCCTGGTAATCCGAGTCGCTCTCGTCGTCTTCGCGATGAATCCGGTCAGGGTATGGTGATAGCAGTTTCACAGTGAGACCCTCGGAGCCGTCTCGAACGGCACCGTGAAAAACGTTGTGCGGTAGTGAGGTGTCGATCTGATATGAGTGGCAGTGCCCTTCTCCCATTTCCGAAAAATCGACTGTGTCAGACTGCTCTCCAATCTTGGCAGTTACTTTTTCACCATCAAAAGTATAGATAACTTCAAAGTCAGCGACGCACGGCGTTAGCGTAATATTCATGAGTAGGTTCCAATCGCTATGGCATAGAAGATTTCATAGACGCTATTGCTTGAAAACGAATAGCTCCCTGTTGCCCAGACACCAACGATCCCGCTAGTGCCTCCGTTTAATAGAAAATCGCCTTTGGGAGAGGAGGTGTTATACACGTTGCCCTGTGTCCCCCAATTAGCAATAGGCACGACCAACGTGAAACCCGTGAATGCCGCAGGAAAACTCCAGGTTGCCGTAAGACGCCCCGTATTGCTGAAAGTGAGCTTCAGTTCCCTCGAGAGGCAAATCTGGATTTTATTGGGAAAGCGCAATACCCACCCATTGGAATTGCTGTAAACCTTCGGCGGCGCGATGAGTTTCCAGGGGGACCACTGAGCATTAATGTAGCTGCGCGTCCATGCCCGAGGGTCGTCATCATCGTTCTCGAGGTACAGGACGTTCGCGACCCCACCGTTGTATCCGCTGATATAGATGGTTCCCGATCCGCCCGGCCGATTGGCGGTGTTGGATGTTGCTCGGTAGCAGCCCGACGGCAGGTTAGTCGGATCGGCATCCATATCCGCTTGGTCTAGATTCGCGCCAGCATACCAAGTGGGCTGTGCTCCCGTGTTGCCAGCGCCGAACTTCTGAAGCTCGACAAGAGCAGCCCCTACGAAACCGATCGCATCACGAACTGCTGCCGCGTCACCCACCGCAATCTCATCAAGCGAGTCCGCGCCGGCCGCTGCGCCTACGCCGGCCCCGTTGAGATTGAGCGCTGCGAACTTCTGCTTCAGCAGATCTTCGAACGCCGCAATGAGCTGCGCGTTCTTCTCATTGTACTGATCTTGATTTGACGCCATCGATTTTCTCCAGGCATAAAAAAAGCCGCCTAGATTGGCGGCCTGAAATAGTTATCGGTTCTATCGCTTCGTCACTGAGAGCTTTATGTAATGCTGCCACGTCGACAGTATTCCTGAGGGTATTGTGCTTCCACTGGAATCACCCTTCAATTGCATGCTTACTGTCCTGTTGCCAGACCAACCTGCTGATCGCCTCGGCACCGTCACCATAGAGCGTCGCCTAAAGGTCCCTTCTTCGTACTGCCTCTCGTCAACGAGGTATCCATAAGAGGATTCAAAATCGTAAGTAAAGCCCCCTGCAACGATCCGGCCGTAAATTGAGTACCTTGAATAGTCAACCCCCTGCTGCAGCTGGGCGTTAACTTCGTAGCTAAATGATAGAACTATATCGATAGGCTGCCCCTGGGGGTCCATTTCTACCTGGGCGACTGTTTTCCATCCAGTATCTAGTTCAACTGTGGAACCGGAAAATGCTGAGGCATTAATCGTGACAGCCTGATCAGCCAGCTTCAGCGTTCCTATTGAAGCATCTTCAATATCGGTACTCTTGATCTTGACGTCCTGAATATCAGCCCACTTGATAATGATATCCTGAACGTTAGCCCACTTGACCTTGAGGCTATTGGCGTCGATGTAGTCGGCTTTCAGCTTGTCGCCATCGAACACCAGGTTGCCGTTCGTTGAACGCAGCTTGGTCACGACCAGTGAGTCGATCAGCGCTTCCGGTATGATCACGCGGCCATCGGTCACGACAAAGGCAGTGACCAGCTCGCCCGATACCGGGTTGAGAATCGCGAACTGATCGGCAATGCCAATGATCTCTGCCAGCTTTCCGTCGACCTGAATGCCCAGCATTCCCAACCGACCGTTGGCGTTGACCGTAGTCACAGCTCTCGTCACTACGCCGGTTTTGGGATCGATCGCAGCGGAGAGCTGCTGGCTGACCTCGCCGATCTGATTCCCTGACTCAACACGGTATTTTTCAAGGCTCTGCGCCAGCGCGGCATCTTTCTGCGACAACGCCGTCAGCGTGCTGCTCACCGACGACTTGTTGCCCTGATAGTCCGCAGAGAGCGTCTCGAGGCGCTGGGACAGCGCGCTACGACCATCGGCTGACACGATGCGGTCGACATCCTGCTGCGCCGTGTTGCCGAGCGCCTGCGCCTGAAGCGCCAGCTTTCTGAATACGGCAGCCGATTCCTGGTTGGCAATCGTCGTGCTGATCTCCTCCAGCGCCGCGACGTTTGCGGCGATGCTGGACTGCGCCTGCTCGATCCTCTCGGTTGTCGATTCATCCAGCGTGGCCAACGTGGTGTTGATCTCCAGCAGCTCGGCGACCGCATCGTTGATCCTGCTGGTCTGCTGGGTGATCAGTTGCGTGAGCGCCTGCTTGTCGGTGACCTGCGTCGTCTGAACAACATCGATCAGCGCCGCAGCGCCGGCGTTCCGCGCTTGGAGGGCGAGGTATCGAACCGCCTGCAGCTTATCGAGCTCCTCAGTTTTGCGCTCCAGCTTCGCAATCCGAACCCCTTGCTCTTCCGGGTCCAGGCCGTCGACCTGCTCGCGCAATGTCGCGATATCGGTGTTGGCCTGATCGATCCTCGAGTCGGCCTGATTCAGCGCCTCATCGAACGCCGCCTGTGCGTCCTGGATCGCCTCGTAGTTCTCGTCCAGGCCGTTCTGGAACTGGTCGGCCAGACCGCCGGGGCGGTAGATGTCATCGTTGACCGCCGAGATGACGTCATCGAAGTTCTCGCTGGTCGTCACTGAGACGGCGAACCAATCACTGGCACCATAGGCGTTGATGCCCCGGACCCAGTAGTAAAGCTCCTGGCCAGGCGAGCGCCCGGTGTGGGTGATCGTATCGCCACGGCCGAGGTATTCGGCGTCGCCGAATACCTCCGTGACGCCCCAACGATATTCCCAAGTGCCGCCGCCCAGGCTGTCGCCGTCGGCGAGCACCGGCACCAGCAGCACGTTTGTGCGGTCGACCTGGGTGATAACCCGAGCGGGCTGCGGAGGATTGAGCACGCTGAATGCGATCGTCGCCGGGCCGGACGTTGACTGCAGGCCGCGCGCAGTGACGTTTGCCGTGTAGTCGCCGGCGCCAAGTCCGGACAGGGTGCAGGTCGTGGCGCCGCTGGGCGTCTTGGCGGCCTGGATCACTTCGGTGCCAAGCAGGACCACGACGTTGTAGTCGATCGCGGCATTGACCGGGTCCCAGGTCATCCGGCCCTGGACGACTTCGCCGATAGTCTCGACGGTATAGCGCAGGTTCGTCGGAGAGCCGATGCCGCCGGTCGGCGTCTGGATGATCGACAGATAGTCGAAGGGCTCGCCCACGGCATCGTCGTAGAACTCGGGCAATTCCTGTCGCACGACGACACGCACGCCTTCCTTCGCGGAGAATCTCCACTCCAGCACCTTGAATTCGCCGCTAACGTTGATCGTCGGGAGATCCACGTTGATCACTCGTCCGGGGCGAAACTGGTAGCCGGCATAGTTGAGCGGGATCTCGAGCTGACCGCCGGCGCGCTGCCGGCGCAGCTTGATGTTGGCCAGGCGCTGGCTCTGGTGGGTGCTGGGCGAAAAGGGCGTATCGAGGGTGTCAGTGTTCTCGCCGCCGTCCTCGGCCACCCACTCATCCACGGTCACGGTGGGGTAGCTGGTTTCTTCCCATAGATCGGTGGGGGAGTTCCATTTACCGGCGACGCTGTTGATCGCGTCGCGCCGACTGACCTCCGGGCGACCGGTAATGCTGCCGACAACCATGCCCTGAGTGATAGTGGCCACGGCCGGCCCGTAGTAGGCGCCGACCTCGACGCCCCAGTAACCGCCGACACGCCGGGTGGTGCCGCCGAAGTTCTCTTCCAGGCTTGCGAGGGTCTCGTCCTTGCGCTGATCGGCTTTGTAGACGCCGCCGATGGCGTAGCGCTTGCGAAAGACGCCGTCCGGATCGGCGACGCTCTCGTCGGCGATGTTGGCCGCTGCTGACCAGGCATCCCACACGATGAACTGATCAGCGACGCCCAGACGGTTGCGGACATAGTCGAGGGTGCACAGCACGGCGTTGTCGCTGTAGCCGGTCTGGCCGGTGCGCGGGTCGTAGATGTTGCGGTTGCCGCGCACGACGAACAGCAGATCGGGAATTCCGGTGGCGAACTTGTCTTTGTCGAACGTGAGGGTGCCACGGACCCAAGACACACCTCGGCCCACCTGACTCTCCTTCCAGTCCGGGCAGTTGGCCAGCATGAATGGATCTGGCGTCGAGCGATTGACGTGGAGCTCCCAGTCGGCGAGATCGCCATACTCGCTCACCGGCTGCTGGTTGACGTAAATCTGCTCGAGGGAATCGATTTCACCCTCGGCGAGCAGGTAGGCGAGGTGCAGCTTCTCGCGCTTGGCGCCGTCGCCCGGCTCCTCCTGAGCCCAGAACAGCAGCCCGCCGGTGGCGGTACGCCCGTAGATGAAGTGTGCGGGCTCTTTGCCGCTGCGGATCGTCTGTTTCGTGTTGCCGGTGTCGCTCGCCGCCTTGGGCTTGTCGATGCCCGGGGCCAGGATCTTACTAATCGGCTTGAAGACGGCCGAGAACACCTTCGAGACGGCATCAACCGCTTTTGACATCGTCGACTCTCCAGTAAGCGGTGGGGCGGGCGCGGGTGATGGAGACGCCGTCGGGCGTCATGGCCCAGATCTCGCCGGCGAAAAGCACGCCGACGCACAGGCCGTCGGGCGACTCGAACAGGCAGACGTCGCCGCGTCCGGCGAGCGCGGGCTCGATGCGGTCGAAGTGGCTATCCAGCGCGGCCTCGATGCTGCCGTGGCCACGCTTTACGGCGGCGAAGGCGCCTCGGCGCGAGCGGTACTTGCCGCGGTACGGGCCGGAAGGATCCACGCCGCACACGGCGATGCAGCAGTCAGAGACGAACAGGCAGCAGTCCAGCTCGCCCCACGAAAAAGGGCGCCCGGAGGCGCCCTTGATGGTCTGCTGTAGCCGCGTGGGCCAGTCGTTGTATCGCATCGCTACCTCGGATAGCTGAAACCGGGCGAATCCTTCTTGGCGCCCCAGTAGATGGCCCAGTTGGCGAGCTGGGCGACGGCATAAAGCAGCCGGTCGCCGCCGTGCCGCGCGCGATGGCTGTTGTCGGACCAGACCTCGGTGCCTTTGCGTTGCCAGAGCACCATCTGGTCGGTCAGCTTCACGCTGATGGCGTTCTCGTCGGCGTTGCCGCCGTAGGACAGGTCGGCGGCGTCCATCAGGCCGTCGAACAGCACGTCGGCGACCAGCTCGCCGTCTTCGCCTAGGGCAACCAAGTAGAGACGCCCGGGACGGTCCCTGCATCGGTCCTGGAGCGTGTCCTTGGCGACATCGTTGTCCCAGCCGGAGAGGGTGAGGGTCACACTGCCTGCAGTTGACGAGCCGCCCTGGTCTGCCACCTCTCCGACTTTGCCCAGCGTCCCGATGCCGGTATACGTCTGGCCGTTGATGACCAGCAGCCCGGTGCCGGTGTGCGCCCGCGCCGGGCCGTCCTTGAACTCGAGCTCGGCGGCGTAGAGGAGGCGCACCTGCGGCCTGGCCATCATCTCGATCATGGATTCGGAGTAGGGGAACGCGTCCATCAGAATGCCTCGCGGGCTTGCAGGGTGATGCCGGCTTGGCCGACCTGGCGGCGGATTGGGTTGCCGCTGCTCGCCAGCCGCATGACACAGTACGGCGAGGCATATTCAATCGGCGCGGCGCTGGCCGGCGCTTCCCGGATCCACATGTTGAGCGGTAGCAGGGCGTTGCCGTTGGCATCGCTCTCCACGTCCTCTGGCATCTGGAACATCTGGTCGGCGACGGTGATGTAGTCGCCGGCGCGCAGCACCAGGCTGGACGCCTTCCAGAGGCGCGTCTGAAGCCTAATGCCCGTCTGATTGGCTCCGTCCACGATCGGATTGCCGACATCGCCGAGCGTGTGCCGGTAGCGGCGGTCGCGGAAGCGGAACCACCCGGTACGCCCGCGCAGCCGACCCAACGTAGCGGCCAGAAGCCGCTCCTTGTCGCGGCCCAGCGGCGGCAGTGTCATCGAAAGCTGCCAGTAATCGCCCGGGAAGCTGACGATCTGCTGAGCGTTCGAGAAGATGCTGGTGAACGCCATGTCGTTGTAGGCCACGCCGAACTCGCTGGACTGCGGGGCCAACTCGGCGGGCCAGTCGATTGTTGCCATGCTTAGACTCCGTAGGCCCGGCGAACGGGCCCGTTCTCGTAGGCGTCCTCGAGCATGATCTGGATGATCTGCTCGCGGTTCGGCCCTTCCGACTGACTGACGCGGGCGTTTTCTGCACCCTGGCCGTAGAGCTGCACGGTGACGCCCGGAACGCCGCCGCCACCTGACTGCATGTCGCGGTTGGACGTCACGGTGCCGTTGCGCCCGGGCAGCAGATAGGAGCGTGTGCCGTCGCTGTACATCTCCGGCTTACCGTCTTCGGTGACCCGGTACATGCTTCCTGCGTTCACGCCGCCGCCATACTGCCGGCCGCCGGCGACAGCAAGGCCGGAGGCGAGGGCGGTCGTCGACGAGAGGGCGGCCGCAGCCGGTATGGCGTTGCTGCCCATGGTGGCCAGAGAGACCATCGCCGCCGCCGGCGCGTAGGAGGCGGCGATGGTCGCCCCGGTGGCAGCGGCCGTAGCTGCCGCCGCGGACTGGTAGGCGCTACCCATCGCTGCATTGATGGCCATCTGCACGCCCAATTTGATAAACGACTGCAGCAGGCTGGCCACTACTGTTCGCCCGATCTCGGCAAGGATGTCGTTCAACCCCTCGCCGCGGCTCATGGCGTTGACGAAGGTCGAGCTGACAGTGTCATCCAGGTTGACGAACGACTCGGCTAGCGAGTCGCCCAGGAACTTCATCGGCTGGGCTGCGTTCTGCTGGAACTCGGCCAGCTTCGCCGAGACCTGCTGGGTGAATCCGGTGAGCTGCTGGATGCGGGCGGTCTGATACGCCAGCTCGGCGTCTTTCATCGCCTGCTGGTGGTTCTGGACCGAGGCCAACTCCTGAGCCTGGGCATTCAGCATGTCGACCTGTTTCTGCTGCTCGACCTTCAGCAGCATGTCGCGCTGCTCCTGGCCACCCATGCGCGTGTTGTCGATGACTTTCTGGCGCCGCTTGGCGTACTCGGCCTCGACCCGCGAGGTGGCGCTGCGCAGATCTCCCAACTCCTGGTCGTGGTACTCCTTCAGGGCCTTCTGGCGCGCAGACTGGTTCTTGATCAGCGCCTGCATCTGCTCGTCGCTGCCGGCTTCGGTGATGTCCAGGATCTCGCGATGCTGTTCGTCGTACTGCTGGTTGATCTGCTGGATGCCGGTGGCGTTGATGCCGGCGAGACGGTCGTTCAGCGACTGCATCTCCCGGGCGCGCAGGTCACCGCTGCGCTTCAGCAGGCTTTGCTGCTGCGCGCTGCCCTTTGAGGTGTGCTCCTGGATGATCTTGTTGCGCTCGGCGTACTCGCGCTCGATAGTCTCGCGCTCACTTTCGAGTTGCTGCTTGATCCGCTGGAAGCTCTTGTCGGCTGCGCCGCCGTCACCGCCCGTGCCAACCCCGCCACCGCCCGAGTCGTCATCCTCCCCCAGGGCCTTCAGGCTCTCCTGGAGCTGATCGATGGCACGCTGAGTGATCTCGGTTTCTTCGTTGATGCCCCGCAGCTTCTGAAACTGGGACTTCCTTGCCTTCCCAGCAGCATCATCGGCAGAGCTCGAATTGCGTAGAGGCCCCGGCACGTTGTACCGGTCGTTGATGCTATCGATCTCGTCACGAGCGTCGCGAGCCGCCTGCTGCAGGCCGATCATCTTGGTCTGCATCTGGCTCAGGCCGTTCTGCAGAGCAGCGCGGCTGTTCTTGTCGAAAGCTTCGGTGAGACCCTCGACAGCAGTCTTGGCGCGCTGAGTGGGGGCGTGCAGCTTCTCAATATCGTCGCGGAACAGCACCAGGGCCGAGCCAACGGCGATCAGAATGCCCACCGGGCCGCCCAGCAGTGCAAGGGCGGTTCGCAGACCACCAACCGCCACCGCCGCTCCCTTGGCGACGACACCGGTAGATTTCATGACGGCGTTGGTTTTGGCCTGCTGAGATGCGACGGCCGCCCCGGATGCTGCCGTCGTGCTATTGGCTGCCGCGAGCCGTCCTTCCGCAGCGGTCAATGCGTTATTGACCTCGACCAATTGCCGCCTGATAGCCACTTTCTGCCCGGTGGTCTTAGCACTGGCTAGCGCGGCGGCGTAGTAAGCGCGATCTGCTTCGATCTCCGCAATGGTTGAGCGAGCGGCGTTACTGGCAGCAATAGCCTTTTGATGATGTGCTCGAGTCGCCTGGAGCGAGGCCTGCGCTGAATCACGGTCAGCAGCAGCCTGACGCACCGCGGCGCCGGCGAGTGCTAGATGGGCAATGGCCCCGGCACCCAGGGCATTAGCGTAGCGCCCGGCGATCACGCCAGCGATCGCTACCGCCGATGCCGCCAGCCCATCAACGTGATTGGAGAGGGTGACAACACTCTGCCCCAGATTGCCGATCACGCCCTGGGCGCTCTCCGACGAGCCCATGAAGCTGATCATGTTGTTGCGTGCGATGGTCAGGCTGTCGGAGAACGAGTTGGTGGCCTGGCCCGCCTCTTTGTCGATGGTCTTCGAGTAGGAGAGAACCGCTTTGATCAGTTGGTTGGTCGAGAGCTTGCCCTCGGCGCCCAGCTTCTTCAGTTCGATGGTGCTCTTGCCGGTCGAGACGCGCAGCGCATCCAGCAACAGCGGCGCCTGATCCATGATCGTGTTGAACTCCTGCCCCTGCAGGATGCCGGCGTTGAACGATTGCGAGAGTTGCAGGATCAGCGCTGAGGCGCCCTGGGCGCTGGCACCATTGGCGCGCAAGCTCTTAGACGTCAGATCGACGAAGCGAGTCAGGTTTTCCTGCTCATAGCCGAGCCCGCGAGTGGCCCGCGCCACCTTGGTGTAGAGCTCGGCGGTATCCTCGATGTTGATCGCCGAGCGATTGGCCACGGCCAGCAGTTCGCGGTTGACGGCAGTCAGCTCGCGCGTGCCACTGGTCACCTGGCGCAGTTGGTTCTGCGTGCGCGTCCAGGCGTCGGCATAGCTGATGATCTGGCGCACCGAGAGAGCGGCCGTGATAGCGCTGACGATGCCTTTAAGGCGAAAGCCGGAGGTAGCGGTGGCATCGAAGCTGGCACCCAAGCGGCGGCTGGCCTTATCGCCCCGTCCCAGGGAGCGCTCGATTCGCTTGGAGGAGCTGTCAACGTCGCGCTGGGCGCGCAGCAGCCCCTCGGTGCGCCCATCCACTTCATACCAGATGGTGCCGACCGATCCGTCCATTCATTTTCTCCAGGCAATAAAAAAACCCCGCCGAGGCGGGGTTCTGAGTGGTTAAGGGTGGGGCGTCAGAGTTTTTGCAGCATCAACCACACAAAGCCGGCGATGACGAAGAAGGCGATAACCTTGCCCAGAGCCTGGCCGGCTCTTTCCGTCTTTGCCTGCTCGCTCAAGACCCTCTCTGTCTCGGCATTAGTCCGAGTGGTAATGGCGTTGAGCTCATCGGCGTAAATGGTGAGGAAATCGGTCTGCTCGCTTACCGACATGCCGGTCAGGTGAGTCGAGTAAATCTCGTCCTGATGGCGCCGGGAGATAACCTCAAGGTCATCGCCTCTCTCGGCTCCCGCTGCAAGCTCGGCAGAGTTTCTCTCGGCCAGCGCGCGCACGGCTTCACGGTCGATCCAGCGCTGTGATTCCGTCATGCCTATATCTCCACTAGCCATTTCCTCTATCTCTGTTTTGGATAGCCTTTGTGAGCCGGTGCCTGATCTTCGATGCCCTGGGGCCAGCAGATATATCGATCGTTGGGTGCGGCGCCGTTCTGGCGTAGTTCATGAAGTCTTCCTCCATGGCAATCCACCGCTCGCAGATTGCCACCTCCCCAGAGTAGTCCTTCGCCTTTTTGCAAAGAATGGCTGCTCGCTCAAAGTAGAAGGGCGCTGGAGAAAGCTTGGATCCTGACTGAGCCCAATACACGTTTTCTTCTGATTGGCAGCATGCCAGCATCGTCTCGAGGTCATGCTTGTGAGTCTGAGCGTAGTGGTAGTTCGAGATGCCGTTCACCTCAGGATTCATGCCCTGGGCGCGTCGTATCTCTTCAAACGTGATGGTGTAACCTTCGGAGGCAGGTTCACCATTTGCAACTGATCTCGAAGACCATCGCTTAAACAGATTCCAGAACATCGCCACTCCCTAACACGTTGCGTGGCTTGCAGCTCAACCTCGATATTCGCACAGCTTCGGGTTAGACGCGTCGAAAGGGCTTTCTTGGATCAGACCGGGAACCTCGCTGCCGCTGCAGCCATATTTCTCCCAGGCCTCCCTGCACGTGGATGCCGAGTCATGATCGGCTACGTAGAATAGCCCTTCACGAAAGCCATCACTTTTGCGAATGGGGGTTTCCCGGGCGGCGTTCACCTTTCCCTCGGTATCTATTCTCAGTTGCAAGCTGTCACACTGAGCGGCCGCCTGAAGAGCAAAGCCAAACTGGTATGGGGTAGGTGCTGCCTGTGCAGCTGTCGTACCCAACAGGGAGATCACGCCGACTGCTATCCACTTCTTCATACTGATCCCTCACATAGTAGACGCCGCTCTGAGGCGGCTGTCACAGCAGGGTATCGGCTATAGCTGCGCGTTGGTAGGTCTGGTGGTGGACGATAGACCATCGAACAGATCGATCTTTCAGAAACAGTGCTTTAGAAAACGCTGCACTTTTGGAGGCACGCTGCGAGATACCCTAAAACCTTGCACAACCATTTCGAAAGCATCCTCAGGAAGAGGATCACGAGTCTCAAATTCGCCGATCTCTACCCTTTGAATGATGTCATCAACGGCTTTGACGTATGACCTGGCATAGAGCACATAACTAGGTCGATTCACGAATGAGTGCGCGCAGTTATCGGGAGTCAGAACACATGCTTCGTCGTAACGAACGCCATCACGAATCGAAGATATGTTGACCAGCACAACGGATGGGAGCTTAGTAATCGGATTAACAACAGGATCGTTGATGACAATATGAAGGTGCGGCACAGGCCCCGATAAAAAGACTAACGTTCCTCTTCTCAGGGGCCTGTAATTGGTCATCGCATCTCAGCCATTACTGAATGGATGTGACGCTGGCGAAAGATTTCTCGCGTCTGCGCCTCGGCAGACTCTGGGGTCCAGCCAAGAGCTTTAAGCATGTCCTGCGGACTGATGGGGCGCGCCGAGCCGAACGGGTCATGCCACTCTTCGCACGAGTCGTGCGTATATTCCACAAGCTGCCAACGAGTCTTCGCTCCATGCTCTTCCCAAACACGGTCGAGAACGTCGATGTCGGCCTCACTGAGCTCGTCGTAGTCATCTCGAGTGACATCATGGTTGGCCAGAGCAACCTCAAAAGAGGGCGCCCCAGTTACCCAGCGCTCCCACTCGCCCGTGCGACTAGCGCCCTGAATGAGGTCGAGGACATTTGAAAGAACCGGTCCATGTTTCATGGAGAACCACGAATCATCGCTGATCGGGTAACCGAATTCGGCCATCGATTCACGATCAGCAAGGTACATCAGCTTGATGAGTTTCAAATACGACATTTGCCCGCCGCGCTTCTGCAGCAGGTATGCCGCTACCTGGGCTGATTTTTCTTCGCTAAACATGATTGACCTCCTTCGGCCTAGCTGGCCTATCGCTCATTTATGAGCGATACGAATGTTAATCGTAAGGTGGCCTTTCATCAAGGACTGCTTGTGGAGCTAGATTGGCGCAAGGGTTGCCTGGGAAGGCCTGGAGGTGGCCGCTTTTACCCGTGATCGGATGCTGGTCACCTTCGAATAGAGCGCCTCGGCTTCATCTGCAGTCAACGGCTCGTGCTCGTCTTCCTTGGGCGGGTACTTGGCATCCATCGCGCGCTGGAACTCGATCATGGTCATGGCCCAGGCCTCGGGAGCCGAGACGCCGAGATGCGCCTGGGCGGCGCCGACGAACTCCGCCGGCGAGAACTCAGCCGAGGCCTTCCCGTTGGCCTTCGCCCTGCGCCGCGGCTCGCCGACGATGCCGCTGACGGCCAGCCGCACGCCCAGAATGTGGATCTCTGCCGGTGGCATGCTGCCCAAGACGTAGCGCAGCCGGCCCCGGTGCTCACGGTAGTAGCCGATGAGGCGGTCGAGATCGGCGGGTTGCCCCACGTAGCATGCCGACAGGACGGCCATGGCGCAGACATAGCCGTCCATGCCCTCGCGCTGCACGCGTGCCAGAAGTCGGCCCAGGGCGGCAGGGTCGCCGAGCGAGCCGATGGCGGCGAGGGAAGGGCGGAACAGATAGCTCCGCTCGCCCCAGGTAATGCCGATCTCGCCCGAGTGGACGTTGGCCATTACGCGCCCGCGCTCTCGGTGGCGATGGTGTAGGCAAAGCTGTTGCCTTCCATCGTCCAGCTAGCCACGTCGTCGTGCGGCGCGTTATTGCGGAAGCTGGTCAGCAGAGCGGTGCCGGTGTAGGTACGCAGCTGGCTATCGCCGCGCGGCACGCTGATGCGCAGCCAGATGGTCGGGTAGCCGGTGGCGCTACCGTTGCCGGCAGGGTCGTTCACGAAGTCCTCGAGCGCGTCGACGTTCTTCGTGGTGTCCTTGGTGGCCAAGCCGTCGAAGCTGATGTCGGATTGCTTGTAGGTGACCAGGTTCTCCTGGGTCATATTCGGGCTGTCGTCGGTCGTGGCGTCAGTGGTCTGCCACTCGGCACCCCATTCCTTGCCACGCATCGCGCCCAGCGTGAGCCACTCGCCCGGATTGGTGCTGGCTTCGGGGTCGGTCAGTGCGATCTCGACCAGCGCTTCGCGGCCCATGTATTTCTGAATCGGTTGCAGTGCCATGGTGTCGGCTCCTTCAGGTCCAAACGCGGACGTTGAGTTCGTAGAGTGATCGCCCGGATTCGAGCGTGGAGGGGCCGACAACGTCGGCCAGGATCTGGAAATTGCACACGCCGGCGGCGGTGTGGTTGGCCAGCAGGTAGTCGCGGATGGCCACGGCCCGCTCGTAACCGGTATCGGGGCGGTCGGTGCAGAGCGCCATCGTGACGCCAGGCTGCTGCATCAGCTCGTCAGGAGCAGCGCCGCCGTCCGGACGGAACAGGATCGAGTCGGCGGCGCCGGCCTCGGTGTTCTCCGGGTACAGGCGAAAAAAAACCGGCGCCAGGCCGGTCAGTTGCTCGCCCGCGGCGAGATGTTCGTGGAGCACGCGCAGTGCGTTCATCGGCGATAGCTCCGCTTGATGTGGGCCTCGATATCGGCGCGGCCGTCACGCTCGAATCCCTTTTTCAGGAACTCATCCTCTGCAGCGGCCTTCTGCCAGTTCTTCGATCCGCCGTCGTGAACCGCCGCGGCGTAGGCGGCGGTGTAGGCGACCATTCCCTTTGTGCCGGTGGTCGTGCTGATGACCTGGCGATAGCGGCTGTTGATCAGGTTGGACGTATCGACCGGCGTCAGGTTGACCGCATAGCCTTCGCCGATGATCAGGATCTCGGTGACGACCCGCTCGGTCAGCGGGCCGGCGATGCGGCCGACGGTGCGAGAGAAGTTGCGCCGGACGTCCCGGCCGCCTCGGATCGGCATAGATCACCTCACGCTGCGTCGATCGATAGGACCATTTGGAGCTGATCGCGCCAGTGCTGCACCTCAGCTTCGAGCGGCGGCTTTTTCCACCGGTGGCGGGCGAGCTCCCGGCCGGCGGTGCTGCCTCTCTCGTTCTGCTCTTCGAGTCGCTCCTGGGCGACCTGCAGGTGACGCCAGGCATCGGGCTCTCCATGGATCAGCGCCTCGATCTGCATGTCGCACCAGACAGCGAATCGTGCGTCTAGCCAGCGAGCGAACTGGACAGCCAGTCTCGGGTGCAACCACGTGCCAGGCGCTCGGCCGCCGCGGCTGGTGCGCACCAGGCCAAAGTGAGATTTTCCCACTTTGCTTTCCCCGATGGCCTCGGCCAGCGCTTCGAGATAGTCGGCAGTGTCAGGAAGGCGCAGCCAGTCCACCGGCCTCTTGCCGAATCGCTTAGCGATGTCGGTTGCGTTGATCCAGCCGTCATGGGTGAAGCAGACCGCCTGACCTTGGTAGGGAAAGGGGATGATGTTGCTCATTGCGGATACCTCAGTAGGATGAGCCCGTCGCACAGAGACAGCGGCCCCAGAGCTAACCGCGCTCACCGGACCCATCCTGCTGAGGACTCTGGATTCGCGCCGTGCGAGGCGCATACGAAAACGCCCCAGCATGTGCCGGGGCGTCGGGTGCAGCTTGTTGAAGGTATGGATCAGGTGAAGAGCACGAAGTCCGGATCCTCGCCGAAGAAAGACATGTCCCAGCCGCCGACCTTTTTGATCGTTTTGGCGGTGGCCGGCGGCGCCTCATCCTCGATCGCGGCGCCAATCACAATCCGGTCGCCGGCTTTGATCTTCATGGGGTTCTCATGCCACACGGTGTCGCGCGGCACGAACTGCTGGCCGTTGTCGTCAGTCTGCGTTTCGCCCATGTTCTCGAACGTGCAGGCGATGACATGCGGGCCGTCGTAGATCGGTTCGCGCGTGTACGGATCGCGCTCGCCGGTCTGTAGCCAGAGGGTGGCCCGATTCGTGTAGGTCCAGCGCGCCGTTGCGCTCATGCGCACCCCCGGCGCCGCCCAGGTCCGGCCACGGCAATGAATGGCCGCGCCTTGTCGGACTGCAATAGACGGGTAACGCATCCAGCCGTGTCTAGCGAGCGCAACGCAGAGCCCCAGTTGGTGGAGTCGATGCCCGCGCCACTGGGCGTGGCGAATGAACGCGACGCGCCAGAAGGTGCCGACTGGCTTCGAATCTGTCCGCCGGCGGCAAGGGTGGCAAGGTGCCCGACAGCGTTGATCTTGAGGATCCGCTGGGTTGTCTCGGGCACCCGGTTCTTGTCGAGGCAGACATCGGCGCCATCGACCACCGCAATGAAGTCGCGGAGCATCGCGTCGGCGCCAGTGATGCCGTAACCCCTGACGTCATCGGTGGTGATCGTGGCGGCCATGGGTCAGTCCTTCTCGGAGAGCTTGGCTTTCTCGAACTTCGCTTCCAGCGTGTCGAGCTTGCTGTTCGGGCCCGGGCGCTCGCCGGTCAGCTTCTCGATCTCGTCGGTCAGCCAGGCCCTGCGCTTCGCGTCAGCCTCGGCGCTGGTGTCCTGGGCTGGCTGCTTCTTCGCCTCGGCCTGGGCGCCAGGCTCGGCGTCGTCGGGGCGACTATCGACCGTGGCGGTCACGCTGGCCTTGAGTTCGGCGTTCTCGGTCTCCAGCGCCTCGTTGCGCGCCTTCAGATCGGTGTTCTCCTCACGGAGTTCGGCGTTCTCGGTCTGCAGGGCTGTCAGATCGCTGCCGGCATCCTTGTCGGTAGTGAGACCGGTCTCATTGACCACTTCGACCTTACCGGCGTAGACGCGCGGAATGGTCTTGCCCTCGACAGTGATGATGTCGCCAACGCTCTTGCGGCGCCCCTGGGTGTCATACAGGTTCGGTCTCGTCACTCGCAGTTTCATAGCGGGTTCCTGTCATCAGAAAGAAGAAGGGGAGCCGAAGCTCCCCGTGGATCACTCGGACGCGGCGTAGAGCCAGGCTGTGCGGCCGTTGACGTCCGCGCGGATCTCCAGGCCCATCGCAGACCACACGATGAACTGGTGGCGAGCGAACGGCGTCTGGCGCGGCAGAGCGAGGTTCGACACACCCTGGCCCAGCAGAGGCGCGATGTACTCCTGAGACAGGGCGCCCATGATCAGCTCGTTGCCCTCGAGCCCGGACAGCTCTTTGATCGCTCCGATACCGGCGAGGCTTTCGAGCTCCTGGCGAAGCGTACGCGTGGCCGTGATGTTGCCTTCGAGCACGTAGTAGCGATCCATCGTCGCGGAGATCTCCGGCGAGGCGTAGACCGTCAGGTCGGCGACGACGCGATTGTCGCGGCGGACGATGTCGCGCAGGCGAATGAACTCGTTGCGCACAGCGTCCGGCGCGGTGGCGGTGCTGGTCAGATCGATACCGATCGTGGCCTTGGCCGTGTTGGCGCTGTTGCGAATGCCGTAGGACTTCACGCCCTTGAACTCGAGCGGATTGCCGTTGGCATCTACCACGCCGTCCAGGCATGAGCCAGCCATGCGCTCGCGCACGGTTCGGGTAGAACCGGCCTGGTCGTCGAGCAGATCGTTCCAGCCCTCGGACTGCTGGCCAGCCAGCTCCCGCCATTCGCGGTAGTAGCCGGACTGGTGAACCGGAACGATCGCGCCATCGTACTTGTACGAGGTCTGATCGTTCGGAATCGGCTCGAGTCCGGACATGCTGGAAGTGGCCGCGCCGCCGGAACCGGCCTGGCGGTACTGGTGGATCATCTTGCCGATGTTCAGCGGCCGTGCCAGCGGCATCAGGTCGTTGAGCAGTACCTCGACGTTCGGATCCAGCATGATCGCCTTGGTCTGCGCATCCATCTCGGCATAGACCGGGTAGGGCACGGGTGCCGCGGCGTTGCCGACCATCCCGGGCATCGGGATGCCGGCGAAGCCGCGCTCGGTGTTCGCGTGCAGCGCGCGGTGGGCCTGGAGGTATTCGTACTGCCCCCGCAGGCTCCGATTTGCTGCCACGCTCTTCTTGTCGAAAACGTAGGTAGTCATCGTGACCCCTTAGATGAACTTGACCGCGACCAGCTCGGAGCTGGTACCGGTGGTGATGGTTTCGGCGGCGTTACCGATTGAGGTCGAGCCGTCCTCCGGGTCGGTGGCCGTCAGCGTGCCGCCGGAGGTCGCGAAGAGCGGCGCATCCTCGACGATGTCCTGGCTGCCATCGGCCAGCACGTTCAGGATCAGGCCGGGACCACAGTAGAACGCGGTCGCCAGATCGTCCGCCGTATAGGCCACGTCCACCGGCGCCTGGCCGAGGTGATCGCGATCCAGCACATAGCTGACGTTTCCGGGGCCGGCTGCGAACTTGCCGTTGGCGTCCAGGTGAACGACGGTGCCGGGCAGGGTCTCGGCAGCAACCGGCGACTCCTTGCGCAGCGGCTGGTCAAGCATCTGCGCCGGCGCGCAGAAGATGACGTTCTTGCCGTATTGGGTGTAGTTGCTCATGGATTACTCCGGCAGGGTGTTGGTGTCTTCGCCTTCACTGCCGGCGAAAGCGCTGTTGAGGTGGAAGCCGTTGCGCGGCTGCAGGCTGTTCACGACCTTCTGCTTCGCGTTGGCAGTCATGCCGGACAGCTCTTCGTCGGTCCAGCCGTTGGCCTTCAGCTTCTCGTCGAGCTTGGCACTCTCGGCCTTGGCAGCCGCATCGGCGTTTGCCTTCAGGGCCTTGAGGGCTTCGCTGTCGGCCTGCTGGTTGGTGGCCAGCGTCTTGATCTGCTCGCCCTGGGTGTTCAGGGCCTGGGTGATCGGCGCCAGTGCTGCCTCGAGCTGTTCTTTCGTCAGTGACATATCGCCCTCCGGGGCATTCGCATTTGCGGTGGTGGTGGTCTGGGAGCTTTGCGATTGCGCGCCCCCGATGGCGCTCTTGATGGCCTCGACGAAGCGCTCGACGCGGCCCTTGTTCTGCTCGCGCTGCTCGGCGCGATCAGCGATGCGGATGATGTGCTCGGCTGCGGCGGTGATCTCGTATTCGGCGTCGTCGCTGAACTCGACGTTTGCCTGCAGCACCTCGGCCTCGTCTCCGGCGGCGTTGACGAACATGCCAACCCCTTCCGCCGGCGTTGCCGCCCCGGGCTCGCCGATCAGGATCGCGTCGTGATCGAACTGCATGTTGTGAGCCGACCAGGTGTAGCGCTTGCCCTTGCTCTCACCGTTCGCCACCTTGATCTCAAGCTCGAGGCCGGTGCTGGTGTGGATGGGCTGCTGCTTCTCGATGGCCTGGATCAGCTCCCGACCCTCGGCGGTTTGGTTGGCGACGCGGATGTTCACCACCTTGTCGAGCAGCACGCGGCCGCCTTCGCGCCGGACGTTCTCGTTCCAGGCACCGATCCAGTGCTTGTTGATGGCGTGAGGTGAGCGGGCGGGCACAAACTGATTGCCGACCTTGGGGTGACCGAGCGGCGCCGGCGTACCCTCGAGGCCCTTGTAGCTGGCCTCGATCTCGGCGGCGCTGTAGAGGCCGCCATTCATCACGCAGTCATCGGGCAGGGTGGCCGACGGGATCCGGTAGTGGTCCTCGCCGTTGATGGTTTCTTTCTTGATCTGAGACGCATTCACACGCGTCACGATGTGGGCATGTTTGGTCGTGCTCATGCGTCCTCCAGAAACGAGAAAGCCCCGCCGGTTAGGGCAGGGCCAGGAACGAAAAAGCCCAGCTCGGGGCTGGGCTTGCTTGAGAACTTAGCGGCTTTATCGGGTGAAAGTAAGGCCGACCAAACGGGCCTCAATACCGCCATGAGTGCTTTCTGAGTAATCGGATTCGGGTAAGATTCTACCCCCTTCGCTCATGCCGTTTTCCAATGCTACCGCTTTGAATTGATTTACCCCGGTCACAAAGTCGAACCCCGAGCCGTCCTCACTCTTAATCATGATCATGTCGTCGGGATCAGACTTCTTCAGCTCTGCAATCAGGTCCTTCACTCTTAGTCGCATTTCAGCCCCTTATTTATTGTGTACATCAGAAAATATCTGCTGTCGCGGCCACCGGATCAAGAGTTGTGTTTCACGATCCGATACATCGCCTGCCCGGGCACAACCGACAACACTTCGCCGGGCTCAAGCTCTGGCACCGGACGATTCTGCAGCCGCCCACACTCATCCGCCATCAGCCGATACTCGGCGATGCGACGGTACTCGAACTGGCTCTGCACCAGGACGATCATGTGGGTCTGCTCGGTCACGCGGCGGCCTTGAAGAATTGGCGACCCTGCAACTGTAGCTTGCCGGGCAGCGCGTCGGATAGCGGCTTGCCTTTCTCGTCGACCAGGATCGCCACCTGGGTGCACTTGCAGTTGATGGCGTTGCCGTCCCGGGCGTAGAACTCCTGGACCTCTGCCCGCGTGTAGGTGTGACCGTGTCGGCTGGCGTGAGTAGGGCGGGTGGTGGCCGATAGCGCCGATACCCAGAGCAGGCGCGTGCGGATGCCTTCTGCGTTGGTCTGGGCGTCTTCCTCCCAGATAGCCCGACGGTGGGCGACGTTGATCTCGGTGCGGGCGATGCGCTCAGCTCTGGCCCGCGCGCCGGTGGTGCTGCCGTCATCCAGAGCCCGCACGCCGATGCGAGCCTTGATCGTCCTAGCGATCACCCGAGGCGACTGGCCCCGGGCCATGCCGTCGGCCAGAGTTCGGGCAAGCTCAGTGCGTAGCTGATCACTGAAGCCTCGCATCTCCTCGAAGATGCGGGCGCGCAGCAGGGCGATTCGCGTGCGGTAGGGCGCCGAGATGAGCGTCTCTTCGACCGTCCGCCGGAATGCCTCTGTCTGGGCTGCCAGGCTGACCACGGAAGCCGCGGTGCTCTGCTGGTAGGCCAACTCGGCCTGGCCAACGACGATCGGCTCGCCGTTGATAGCTCGTATGATCCACTCGTTGATCAGCTCGGCGATGTAGGCGTTCACGTCATCGAGCACGAACTGGTCGAGCAGGTACTCGTAGGTACGGTCGTCGCCCTGGGCATTGGCCGCCACCTCGCGATAGCCGATCTGCTCGAACCGCTGCAGCACGCCGCGCTGGATTCCGGCGAGCGCCGTCTGGATCTGCTTGAACGCTCTACGCCGCTGCCGCCCCGTCTGAGTCGGGCTCGCTTGATTGCGCGGTAGCGCCGGCTGCCTCGCCATCGTCGTTTCCCTCCGGCACATCGTCGTCGTCCAGGTCGTCGGTGTCCGGCGATCCTTCGTATCCGGCCACGTCGCGGATCTCTTCGACAGTGAACGCCGGCGGCTCGCCTGTGCCCAGGGCCGCCTTGTTGACCTCGCTCATCGTCTTCGCGTTGCCGAGCTTCTCTTCGAACGTCGCGTCGGTCAGGTCGTCCCATCCGATGTAGAACTCGAACGACGGCAGGGCGCCGAACCGCATGAGTTTCGAGACGAGCTTCTCGACAGCGGGGATCGCGAACCGGCGGCGCCGAGTCATGTTCGTCTGCGCCCATTCGCGGCTGTTCTCGTCGCTGGAGCGCTGGCTGATCTGCTGGCCCAGCAGCACCGGCATTGGGCACGAGACGCCGGCGGCGTAGGACTGCATGGCCACGGCGACGAACTGCTCAGGTTGTGGAAGCTGGTAGGCCATAACCTTTGCCTCTAGGTTGCCGGTCATCAGCATCTTGTCCAGCCCGGCCGCATAGTCGGCTGCAGTCTCATTTAGCTTGTCGGCCACATGATCAACATCTACGCCATACATCTGCGCCAGACTCTGGACATCGACTCCCTCGCTCCCTGTGGAGTGCAAGGAAAGAGCCCCTCGCGCCGTTTTCCAAAAACCCTCGCCGCCGGCGCCGACGATCTTTTCGATGGTCAGCAGGTCATTGAAGCCGGCTTCGTTCGCCGGGATGCCGTAGATCGTGTCGTCGTCCGCGCCCTCGGCGATGATGTGCACGCGGTCGGCGTGGATGGTGAGGCTCTGGCGTTCGTCGCAGCCGGCATGAACCGCCTGGGGATTGAACTGGTAGCTGATCGGGTTGCCGTACTCCGGCGACGCCGGGTCCTGTTCGAATTCCAGCGGCTCGAGTTGCGCTTCAAACAACGGCTGCATCTTGAGCAGCATGACCGGTCGCGTGACTGGCTTGCTCGGTTGAACGCCGTCATCGAACACGAGATACAGCGCCGAGTAGCGGCCGACGCGGCCGCGCCAGTCGGCCGCCTGCATCCGGTTCCAGAACGATAGCTGCTTGAGTACGCGGGCGATTTCACGCTCGCGCTTTGTCTCCTTGTGCGGCTTGTCGCCCTCCATGCCCTCGACGATCCAGGGATTCGTCTCCCATGTCTTCTCGACGTGGCGCATGACGCCCGCCCGGGCGATGCCGTTGCGCTTGAATATCGAGTAGAAGTTGTCGAACTCCAGGACCTCGGGGTAGCCGTAGTCTGCCCACGCCGTAGCGCGCTTGGCGTCGTTGCTCATCGTCGGCAAGGCGCCGCCGAATAGGGGGCCCCGGCGCATATTTTGGTATGGCACAAAGCCCATAGGGGACCTCTATCGTCGTTGGTGCCGGGAGAGTACGAGCCCACCCGACTTGTGCTTGATCAGCGGCGCCAGGGCGTACCGTGTAGCGTCGATGTAGTGGTTGTGCTTATCGACGATGTCGGTCAGCACGTCGCGGCTCAGGCGATCCACCTTGTAGCTGTAGAGCCGCGCTTCCTTGAGCGTTGCGGGGCAGCGCGGGTGAATGATGATCTCGGCGTAGCTGCGCAGGTGCGCGATGCCATCCTCGACACTGCCGGGCCACTTCGTCACGCCCTCGATACTGGGCAGGTTGTCGCGCTGGCCGTTGCCGTTCGACTTCACGTGGCTGATCGTTTCGGGGCGGGCTGAGTCGGCGCGGACCTTGTGCCGCTCAACGCCAGGCAGCCGAGCGATCATGAACTTGGCGATGTCGTCGTTCTCGAGCGCCACCTTGCCGGCCTCGTATTCGATCCAGAGCCGTCGGTCATAGACCCAGCACTTGATGCCAGCGGTCGGGTCTTGGGAGAAGCCCCAGTCGATACCGAAGTAGGGGCCATCCCAACCGCGCCCAGGCTCGAACTCCGCGACGCGGTACTTGCCGGACAGGATCTGCGCCTCGCTGTTCTCGCGGTAGGCGCCGTCCCAGATCCACGCGTAGGTTTGGTCGTCGAGCGCTTCGCGGTCGTTGAGGCGCTCTTCATCGAGAACAGCCGGGAACCACGGGTTATCCGTGTAGTTCAGCTCGACGATCTTGGCGTTGGCCGGCGCGTTCTTCCGAAACCGAGTATCGGTGGGGCTGCCGTCGAGTTCCGGGTTCCATGTGACCCACACCTCGGAATTCTGCTCGCGCACCGTGGGCAGCAGCTTCTGCCAGGCGATCTCGCTGACCGTCTCGGCTTCATCCACCCAGGCGATCAGGATGCGTGCCTTGGACTTGATGCTGTCTAGGTTGTGGCGCATGCCGGCGAAGGTGTACCAGACCCGCCGATTGCGGGTGCGGATGTACTTCTCGCCGATGTCGAAGTAAGCGTCCAGCCAGTCCACCGAGCGGATCGCTTGCTTGACCTCCTCCATGCTCGAGTCTTCGAGCGAGTTCATGTACTCGCGGCCGCACAACACGACGCCCGACTGACCAGCCTCGGCGAACATGTAGGCTCTGACGGCTGTCATCAGCGCAAACGAGCGAGTCTTGGCCGAGCCTCGGCCGCCGTAGGCGCCTCGGTAGCGAGCCGTTCCGCTGAATACCGGGATGAGCTTAGGTGGTAGCTGGATCCTCGCTGTCGTCATGAGGCGCCACCAGCTCGATTATCGTGGGTTTCGGGGTCATGCTGCCGTCGCTCGAAACGTGATCGACGCGATCGGTGAACATGCCGAGATGCCGCGCGACGTTCTCCAGTGCCTTGGCCTGGTCCTGCATCTTGACCTCGAGGCCTTCCTTGGTCTGCTTCACGCCGGCGAACAGCATCTTCGCCTCAGGCCCTAGGTTGCGGGTGTCCTCGGCATAGACGCGAGGCAGGCCCTCGCCGCCGCACTCCGGGCAGGAAGGGTGGGGCGTGTGGAACGGGCGAAAGCCGTAGCCACCCTCGTCGCTGGGCTCCTTTCCCTCGTCGGCGTTGTCCATCGCTCGGCTGAACTCTGCCTCGTCCTTCCACTGGAAGAGATGGTCATCGCCATGGCAGTAGCGGCAGCAGCCGCGGCGAAGCTGGGTCAGGGAGCCAGGATCGGCAGTGGCGATACTCCACCAGCGGTCCAGCACCATGTCGGCGGTGATCCTGGTGCGCGCCGAGCGTTCCTTGAGCGCGGCATTCACAGCGTCCCACACGTGCCTCATGCCCTCCGGGCAGGAATCCCTACTTTTCCCTACCCAGAGCGGCGCTTTCTTGTCTGCCGTCGATTTGGCGAACCCTGCGCGGATAGCGGCCTGGGTGGCATTCATGTCAACGAGGTACTCATCGACGAAACAGGACTGCCGGGCTGTCAGCTCGACAGCCTCGCGGGCAGTCTTCATATTCGTTTCCTTTCCAGAGGCTCTCGTGTGAGAGGGAGCGATTTCAATTTCAAAAAAGGGGG
The DNA here is from genome assembly GCF_003206045.1 of Salinicola lusitanus. GTDB lineage: Bacteria > Pseudomonadota > Gammaproteobacteria > Pseudomonadales > Halomonadaceae > Salinicola > Salinicola lusitanus. Next base: position 469,542 of record NZ_PZJM01000004.1, on the reverse strand, counting down.
CTACATGGGCGAAGACATTGTCAAAGGACTTGTCTCAACTCTGCCACTTACAGGTGCAGCGGTGACGTTTTTCACGCACCTCCGGAGCCACCGGCTGACTCAGAGCACCAACAAAACGAACCTTAGATTGAGGATCTTCGATTTCTGGCAGCTCCACCAGGATCGGGCTGCGCTAGACGAAGCGCCTAACAAGCAGTTGAGGCACCTCTTCTATCTCTATTCCGGCCAAACCGTAGAAGGGCGTTTGGTATGGGCTGCGCTGCGTGATCACCCTGACCCTGAGGCGATCGAACAGTTGGTGTTGGCCCACAAGGAGGTCAAGGTAGGAGAAGATCCCGGTTTCATACGGCATAAACGGCCACGCTGGAAACTCGAGGGGACGGAGGCATTACTTATTATCATCTACGTACTGGCTACGTTGAGTTGGTTCCTACTGATAGGCCCTGGAGTACGGTGGATATATGGTGACCTTGACTCCTTGAGCCTACTGGACAAACTCGGTTCTGCTTTAGCAGTGCTGATTTCCAGTGTTCTGGTCATCGCATATGTGAGCTACTGCTTCCGATACATTGAGAAGGCGCGAGCAGCGAGAAGGCTGACTCAGACAAAGCGAATGAATATCTGGCAGGCGCTCCGTCTTCGATGTGTAGATATTTGGCAGCAAGCTAGGGCTATGCCGAGCTGGCTAAGGGGCCTGCTCCCGTAAAATTTATCTCCTAGCTTCGCTCCATCTGTCACGGATTGGCCTTAGTGACGATCTCGCGCATCAGCGATGTCTTACGTTGACCAGTGATAGCAACGTGCTTGTCGTTCGAGCGGGCGTTGATGTTCACGCCCACTACCGTACCCATCGCCACCACCAGGGTGATGACGGCATCCATGAGCGAGGGCAACTGGCTGGGATCTCGCAGGATCGCGGCGCAGAGAGAGAAGGCTAGGCCGCCGAACGACAGTGCCATTACCCATCCGACAGCGGGGCGCCAGCCGCTCTTGAACCATCCGTCTGCCTGCAGCTCGTCGCGCATCGTCTCGTTGACCGTCTCCTGCCGACGGGTCTCGGCTTCGACGCGGGCCTGCTCCAGGCTCAACTCGGCCGCTCGGACCTTGGCCAGCGATTCGGGATCGCTCTGCAGCGCCTGATTTACCGCTTCCGGCGTTGAGCTGACGCCCAGGGCAGCGGCGACGAACTTGCCGGCGATCTCGCCACCCTTGCCGGCGAGCATAGAGCCAAGGGTGGGTGCAGCTCCGGCGACGGCATTCCCGATCGCTTCCCAGTTCATGGCTCTACCCCCAACTCACTCGTCCAGTTCGTCCGCAGGCGGTCATAGTCCTCCTGCAGGTCGTTGATCTTTCGCTGCATGGGGCCGAGACGGCCGTTGGCTTCATCGACCTTCGCCTCGAGCTGTCCAGCCTTTGCCGCTTCGTACTGGCGCCCCTGCATCGAGATGGCCACGGCCGCCATGGATCCCGTTGCGATCTTCGCCATCCGATCGGCGTTGTTTAATTCGCTCGACCATCCGGCCCATCCCGCCCCAGCGATCGCGACCAGCACGGCGACCACCCAGATAGGCACGGGGTAGCTTCGAAACAAGCGCTTCATGGCTTCCCCTTGATCGCTTTGATGATGGCCTTGATGACCGTTGGGACGTCGACCTGCCGGACGCGAGCCTGCATACCGTGGACGCCCATCAACGCCATGCCGGCACCGATGCCGGCCGCGCCCTCGACAGGGATCTGGTATTGGCCGTCGAGCGGAATGCCAGACGCCCAGATGACAAGCTTGATCGTGCAGAAAGCGATGATCGCGCAGACCAGGGCGGTGTTACGGTTGCCGATGAGCCACGAGATGATGAACGCCGGCACCGCGGCAGCGATGCGCGGATCGGAAAACGGCATCGTCGTCAGCGCCCACAACTGGGCGAGTAGATCGGACATGGGCGACCCCTATTTTTCGGTGTCGCGCGGGTCCTTGAGTACGCCGTAAGCGATCAGAACGATGATCTGGTAAAGCATCTGGGCGACCGTTCCGCCGGCCGCCCTGTACTCCAGCGGTATGTCGAGATTCAGCGCGGCGACTCGCCAGGCGGCCATGCCGCAAGAAACGGCGGCGATCGACAACCAGGTGATGCTGCGCAGCCACTCCTTCAGCCTTTCACGGCTGAGCGGTACCGGCCCATGTCGCTTGAACTGCCTGCCGTACAGCACGGCGGCTATAGCGGACAGGGCGATCTGAAGCGTGGCGAGTGTGAGCTCGGTGGTCATAGGCGCTTCTCCACCTCGTTGTACCAATCCCGGCTCTTGCCTGAGAATCTGCCGCCCGCGACTTCGTAGGCACGTGCGAGGGCGTCGATCTCGTGCTCGTGCTGGCCGTAGCCGGCGCCGGGGAGCGAGGCCCAGATGTTGCGGATAGCCGCTACGGCGTCGATGAATCGGCCGGCCTGAATCAGCGGCAGGGCGCGCTGCTCGCGCAACTGCTGGATCGCATATAGGTCCTGGCTGATCGGGCCAAAGTCCTGCAGGCCCAACTGATCGCGGTAGTGCGGCCAATATCGCGAGAGGATCTGATAGCGGCCGGCTGCCGTGGACCAAATACCAGGGCGATATTCGATGGCGTGTGAGGGCGGCAGTGGATGCTGGTGGTAGTCGGTGAAGCGGTTGACGTCGCCTGGGAGGGAGCCGACCAGGACGTCGTAGCCGTCGTCGCTATCGGCGAGCATCTCGGGGCCGATCTCCGAAAAGGCCAGGGTGTCGAGCATGGCGCACACGTTCACGCCACCGGCTCTGTCTGCGGTGATGCGAGGCATGCGGTGCTCCAGAATAAAAGGCCGCCGAAGGGGAGGCGGCAAGGATCGAACGATGGGATCAGGACGCTCGAATAGGTTGGCCCGGTCAGCGGTAGGCGAAATGGGATAGCCGAAATGTGTTCTGACGGGCCGAACGCAAAAAGGCCGCCCGAGGGCGACCTTTGAAGTTTGGGAGCTGCTAAGCGCGTAGCTCGAACAGCTTAGCGAGAAGGCTACATTTTGCCCTTCATTTCGTCAAGCGGCCGACGCAAGAAAATTGCGCATTGCTCGATTGGCATCGCGCGTTGCTGTCATGATGGGGTCCATCGCTTCCGATTCGAGCCGTGAAATCACGTCGCCGAGCAATTCCCATGTCTGCTCCCAGCCGTCGCGGTGCCAGTTGTCTGAGACGATGCGAACACCCCACAGCCCGTAGATGGACTGACAGATGGCCCGTGGCTGTAGCGGCGGTCTGGTGCCGTCTACGTTGTCGCGGTCCTGCATCATTCTGGCCTTGATCAGTGCCTCGATGCGCTCGCGACGCGCGCGGCGATACCCCGCCCATGCTTCCATGCCGATCGCGATCTGAAAGCGCACCAGCACGGTGTCGGCAACGTCGTCGAGATGCTGGTTAGCCGCACCCGTATCGTTGAGCGACAGCCAATGCCCGACTGCAGCCAGCGCCGGACTGCGTTCCTCGAGTGCGCGGATCGCCTGCCATACCGGGAAGGAATCTTCGCCGTAGGCAGCACCTGCGCCACCGCGGCGGCTGGTTGTCTCGGCCGCTGACACCTGGTCCCGGGTGTAATTCAGCACGACATTTTCGCCTCGGTCATTCAATGCGATGTCAGAATACGTGTGGCGCCGGCCGCTCTTGCGCGTGTGCGCGCCTGTCTGCGCCTCGAGCATACTGACCATCGCCTGCGTCCTGACGCCGGTTTCGAGTGCCTGGGCCCAAGCCACGCGCGGATTGCTGTCGATCATCTTCGTCATTGCTCGCTCCTGTCTTTCCAGATCCTTTGCACCCGCTCGCGCGTCACGCCGGGCAGCTTTTGCCATCGGTTGAAGACGGCTTCACGTCTTGTTCGGTCCCGCTCAGCGCGCATCTCGCGCACGACCATTCGGGCTTGGCATTCCAGCGTCCACTCCGCGGCCGGCATGCCAGGCGGGCGGACGCCGTAGGTCATGTCGCACCCTGGGCAAGCAGTCGTCGCCCGTACTCCGCCAGGCATACGGCATCGGCAATGCCGTCGTGCGGGGCGCGCAGGCGCCCAGGCGATAGTTCGAGGCCCGGATAGGCCCGGCGGACGAAATTGATTGCCGCGCTTTTGTCCTTGGCGGTACCGGACAGGACCGCCTTCTTCCACGCCTGCGGCGTTACGAGGCGGTAGGGCAGACCCAGCGCGTCACAGATGCCAATCACCAGCCCATATCCCATGCCGAATTTGAAGGTGCTCGCCACGCCCTGGGCCGGCATCGAGTGGACCTTCTCGATAATCACCAGCGATGGCCATTGGGCACGCAGGAGCGTGGCCACGGCATGGCCGTCGATCTCCTTGCCAGCCAGCGGCATCGGCTGCCCGAACGCATCGCCGCTTGGCGAGATGCTGGCCACGCCGCCTTTCTGGCCTGGGTCTATTCCTAAGATCATTGCGAACCCTCGCGTTTGCTCAAAACGAACGTCCTCGCTTCGATCAGCGCGGTGTGAATATCGCCCAGCGGGAACTCGCGCAGGCCATAGTCGATGATCTGCAGCAGCCAATCCGGCTGGTGGCGCTGCAGCTCGGGGTCGCGATGGATGTCGCCGTGGCACTCCCTGCAGCATGGAATGCAATAGCTGTCTGGCGCCTTCATGCCCATTCCGGAAAGCCCCCAGCCGAGGCCTATCACGTGGTGGGCGTCGGTGGCGTCGCACAGGCAGACGCAGCAGGGCATAGATCGCACCCAGCGCAGGTATGCTGGCGACCGGAACCGCGTGTCTGGCTTACACGGCTTTGGGCTGGCCTCGCGGCGGCGCGGCGACTGTCGGTGCATCGGCTTACGGGTGGCGAGCGGCGTTTTCCGTTTCAATTCGGATCTGCGCATCTACGCCGCCTCCTTGAATTCGCTGTAGGCCTTGAGCGCTGGCTCGCTCCAGGCCACCCCGAGCTCCGCACCGGTGGCGTAAAGGAACTCCATGAATGCTGCCGCCTCGGCCTTGCGGAACTTGGTCGTGGTGGGGCGAACGTAGACGGCCTCCTGGCTCTTCCAGTCCCACACCTTTTGCCCAGGGTTCGCCAGCGGGGTGCCTTGCTCCTCAAGCTCTAGCGCGAACTGATTGACCAGCACGGCTTTGACGCCATCGACCGAATAGCCCCGGAAGCACTGGCGATGAATGTCGGCGATCATGGCGTGGTACTTGGCCTCTTGGATTCGCGACTTGCCGGGGCGACGGATGGCGATCTCAATCGTGCCGCCCTCAAGCCCACGCCCGGCCATGTTCGTGATCATCGCCATGGCGCCGTGCAGATCGCGGATAGTTGCGATGGTGTAGACGTGCTGCTTGCTCATGCCGCCGCACCTCCGTCACCCAGCCAGTAGACTTGGCCATCGCTCTCGATCGGGTAGCCGTTCCGGCGCAGACCATCGACGGCCTGTTCGACGCCCTCGGCACTGAAACCGTGGTAACCCTTCTTCGCGAGGATCTCGCTGATGTCTTCCGCGCTGGACGGGCCGTTGCCGAGCACACCCAGGGTTAGCTGCATCAGGTCGACGCGGTTGTGCTGTGGGAATGTCAGGATGGTCATGCGCTCTTCCTCCCCAGTAGGTTGCGCAGCGCGGAGACGCCTTGTTCGGCGGTCATGCTGCGGCCGAACTCCTTTGCCGCTTCGGCAGCCATCTGCTCTCGCCCATTGCGCTCGGCCAGCTCCGCCGGTGTCAGTTGCCCGTCATGTGCAATCAGCGTGCGCGGCTCAACCTCACCGCCGGCCATCACGCGGTTGACGATCGCCAGGTATTCCTTGCTGAAGCGAGACCGGATGACGTTGATGGCGCGCTCTCCCGTGGCGTTGGCCAAGTCGAACCAGCCAGCAGCGGCACCAGCAACGCGGACGGCCGGATGTGACCATTCATGCTGCCCCGGCTGCTGGGCATGCTGGATCGCTTCGATGAACGCGACGTCGGACTCAGGCATTCCAAAATCCTCCGGTCTCGGCTGCAGGCTCTTGACGAGGCTCGCCACGCTCGGGGGCCACTCGCCGCCCTGGGCCTTGATGCGCTCGACCGCCATGTCCGCGGCCTGATTGGTCGGAAGTACCGACCACTTCGCCATCGATGTAGCAACCTCGCGCTTCGCCAAAGTCAGCATGTTTTCCGTGCTGAACGCCGTCCGCCATGTCCTGGGGAAGATCGCCTCGAGCCGGGTGAAGATCCGGTTCACCAGCGCCTCCAACTGGCTCTTCTTCATCGAAGAGGCCGTCGATCCACCCTGAGTCGTTCGGGTCTGCGAGTCGCTGCGCGATGCGATCCCGCTCGTTGCGCTGCTGGTCAAATCCTTGGCGGTTTGCATTGCGAGCCTCCTTGTAGGCGCGAACCTTCTTCTCGAGCGCGTCCCATTTTTCGCGCAGCTTGGCCGGGCACATGACGTTCGAGCTCCAGAAGCTATCGTCAGCGACCCAATTGATCAGGTAGCGAATCTGCTCGACGGTGCGCTGGTCTTTCGTGCGCAGCAGGCGAATATCGTTGGCCCAGACGTTCATGTTCGGACGCTTGGGGTTGGTCAGGTCTTCGGTAGTGCGGGCGAACATCAGCTCGGCCAGTTCGTGGTCGACCTCTTCGCCCCATTTTTTCGGGGATGACTTTTTCGACGATTTCTTAGAATCTTTAGATTCTAAGTTGTCTGTACTGTCTGTATTTGTGTCCCCAACTTGGGGACGTTTTTCGTCCCCATTTTGGGGTCGGCGTCCCCAAGTTGGCTCTTGATTCCGTTTTGGGGACACCCGGCCTTTTTGGGCTTCAAAGTTCCACTCCGAGACACGGGTATTAATACCAATCGGCACCTGAGATCCACCTTCACGGCGAAGGACTTTCTTCGCCAGCAGAGCGTTCACTGATTCGCTGCAACGCTTGGGTGTCAGGCCGGTCATCTTCGCCAGTACGCTTTGAGAGAGGCGCGCAGAAGGGCGATCCCATCCAAAGGTGGCTCGTTCTACTGCTCGAACGATGCGGGCCTCTCTGCTCGTCAGGGGTGCCTTGCAAAGCGCCTCGACGATAGCGTTGGCAGTACGGACATATCCGTCTTCCAACTGCGCCCCCTTGCTCTCAAGTTCGGGTATTGGCCGAGCCTCAAAGCGATCGTGGTCTGAAATTCGGGCCAGATTGCTCACTGGATCCACCTCCCAGGGCCTTCTGAGTGCAAACAGGATTCGAAGGAAAGCGGGCTATGCGGGAAGATGCTTCCAGGGTTTCGTGCTTCAATTGCTAGATCGCTGTCGTAGCTCGACAAGAACTCACCGTCTCCTTCGATAGCCCGCATGATCAGGTTCAATGGGCATCGGAAGAATTCGCGCACTTGATTGACTCGATACTGCCCAAGAGAGCAATGAACTCGCGACTCATGCTCAGAGGGGCGGGCGAACTCTGCATAAAACACGACCTCGTAGTCTTCAGGCACGCCAGTCGCGCGAGAAAGTTCTTGCGCTCTCTGGTTCGGAGAGCGCGTTGTCATGCCTACCTTGTAAACCCCGGGCATCGAGGGGCTGTAGAGCACGTAGACAAATCCATATTCGCTAGCCATAATATCCCCACTGGTTGTAAGAAAGCCCCGGGGTTGGTTGGTCGCCTCCCGGGGCTTTTTCGTTATTGACTGACCGCTTTCAGGTCGGGCTTCTTCCGCATCACGTTCTGCTCGATCAGAGCGCGCATGCTCATCAGTGCCGCCACGGCATCGTCGATATCCGTCAACGCCTGCTCGCCGTACTTACGATCTCGCTCGTCAAGCACGCCGTCCTGCAGCATCTCGCTCACAATGCCCATGACATCGCCGGTCTCTCGGCCTACCGATCCCAGCGCAGCGAATGCGCAGGCAGGGGCATCGCCAACGGCTGGGCGGCGGACGCCCATGAATCCGTGGCGGCGGGCAAGGGCGATTCGGGTCTCCTCGTCACCCAATTCTTCAAGCGCTGTCGCCCATGGCTCCTCAAGCCACGCAGGGAACTCGACGGCGCCGGTAGCCCAGCGCTGAACGCGCTTGTTCCAGCTCATGACCGCGTGGTCGTACTGCTCGTCGATGGTCGTGAACGAGTCGAGACATGGCAGGTCAGCCGTCTTCGCCGGGCAGGTGGCATGGGCTATGGCGTTCAGCGTGCGAGCAAACTTCTCGACGCTTACGCCGCGCTGTTCGCGAAGTTGGCCCAGGGCATCACGCAACAAGGCGTCACGGCTGGGGTGTCTCAGGTCAGACATGGGCATGGTGTAGACCTTTGGGTAATCTGGATTCGTGGTTAGGCGGCGGGCTGCAGGTCGGCATACAGATCCGGGCGCAGCATTCGCCGGGAAACCTCGCCATCCGTAGCAACCTCGATGCTCTTGGCCATGGCTGCGCCAGGTGTGCGTCCACAGGCCAAGACTTGCCGCAGGTAGGCAGTAGTGGTTTCGGCCTTGGCCGCCACTACGTCGCGCTTTTCGGGCGACATGGATTGCCAGTACTGCTTAAGGGAGTCGTTCATTGATTCAGGCATCGTTAGGTACCTCCGAGGTACATTGTCATCCACTCCAAATGTACCGTCAAGGTTCTGTACCTAATAAGTACAAGTGGGCTCAAATAGAGCTCATGAAAGAGATCTCAGAAATTCGCCTTGAGAACGCCAGAACGTTAGCTGATCAAGTTGGCGGAACTGGTAGTTTTGCCTCGCGCATCGACCGTGAGCCGACCCAGGCATCGCGGTTCATGGGCAGAAACCCGACCAAGAACATCGGGGACCGGCTGGCCAGGCACATTGAGGAATGCTTCGATAAGCCGAAAGGCTGGCTAGACACCGATCATTCCGGCCGCGGCGACTCGAACGTTGCTCATCACCCTGCGCAGTTTGAGTCGAATGTTGCGCCCGCGCCGCGCATGGATGGGTATGTGCCGGTCATCTCTTGGGTACAGGCGGGGGCGTGGACTGAAGTCTGTAACGTCGAGGCTGTCAGTGACGAGATGGTGCCGCGGCCGCCGGGGTGCTCCGACCGGACTTTCGCGCTGCGCGTTAAAGGGCAGTCGATGGCCCCGCGCTACGAGCCCAACCTGATAATCTACGTCGACCCCGAGGTGGTTCCTTTCGATGGCGATGACGTTGTGGCAGTGCTGACCGAGTCGAACGAGGCGACGTTCAAGCAGTACGTCGAGGAGCCGGGCGGCGGCAAGATGCTCAAGGCCCGCAACCCGAGCTGGCCGGAGCAGTGGGTCAAGATCAACGGCAACTGCCAGATCATCGGCGTGGTGGTCGCCACCATGTGGATGCGGACGCCAAAGGCGGGATGATCGTCGGCCACGTCGTGTGGCGCGGCGGGGCGGTGTAGGGGAGAAATTGATCAAGCATGGTCGAATCTAACAAACGCGAACTACAGGATTCGTCACAGGTCGATGTGACGGGCGGCGAGCTGGGTAAATTTTTTCTCAGCCACGTTCTCAATGTCCGCTGCCCAATATGCGGTTACGACGACCCTCCTGTTATGGCGGCTGACTCAGCAGATGGCGCGGCTCACCTTTCCAGCATGCCAACGCTAGCGCCTGCGGATCTGCGCGGAACGTCCAAGGCGTTCTTCTCTGCGAGCTGCCCAAGGTGTTCATATATATGGATGTTCCAGGGTGACATGGTGATACGTTGGGTTGAAAAGCTTCGCAAAGAGGCCAACAATGAGTAATGTATTGCAGTTTTCGGGCCGTGGCACAGCTGGTAATGGATCTTCATCGGCAGGCAGCGGCTCCAGCACCGGAGGCGAACCGCCCATGAGTGACATCGAGCGACGTGTTGGTAACCTTGAGAGCGATGTAAGCGAAATCAAAGTAACGCTGGCTCGCATCGAGAGTCGCTTCGACGTGATAGATGCGAAGCTCGACACGTTCGTCACTTGGAAGTCCGCTTTCATAGGACTGACTGTCATCACGCTTGGTCTTCTCGGAGTCATTGGTACTGTGGTGGGTGCCGCGTGGTGGATGGTTCAGCAGTATTTGGCTCCCATCCTTCAGGCCACAGGCAACGCATAGCCAGAGCCAATCATCACTAAGCCCGCCACCCGGTGGGTTTTTCTTTGTCAAGCCCCCTGATCCCTCCTACCGATCCGCCCTGGGTGGGTTTTTTCGAGGTGAATCGATAGCCCATTCAGGGACTTAGTCATCTTCGGTTTAAAATGTACCAAAAAAGTTCTTCTTTACGGTTGACGATGTACCTAAAAGGTACTTTAATAGGTTCCAAGAGGTACGGAGATGTACCTAGATATGGACGCAACGGACAGCGACCAGCAGCACCGGCCCGGACGGCCCCGCTCTTTAAAAACCAGGTAGCCCCAACAGCACGTAGCGTGGAGAGCGCGAGGGCCGAGGGGAGTACGCCGACCGGGGCTGTCGAAATACCGGTAGCTTGCCCATTCGATGAGTGGGCATTCGGAAGGGTGAATGCGCAGGCTGATGCGCAGCGGAGGAAACGAAGCGGTGTGCACGCCGTGGATACCGTGAGCTGGGGAGGTCACAGCCAGCTATGCCGGAAGAGTTCAGTACCGGCCACCCTTCACGAATGACAGCTGCAGCGAGGAGAACGCGGTGGAAGCAAAACCAGGTAGTCCCAACTGGCATTGGGATCGTCTCGGCTATTCGATTGAGAGAAAGCCCAGGCGTTCAGTAAACGGGAACATCCGAATAATACGCGATCCAGAAGGCCGAGTCGTTCTTCATGGAGGCACCTACGAGGACAAGATGTCCTACATCTCCAGTCTCGGCAATGAGCAAGAAGAGTCCGCTGCGTAGTGCGGCTAAGTGCCTGCCGCTGGGCCGGAATACAGCGGCACCCGAAACGGCTATCGCCTAGAGAGCCGTCTCGGGTGATGGGTCATCCGTCACATGCGCAGCCCTCGGGCTGATGGCACGTATAGTTCCGGCTGATGCAGCTATTGCCGCAGGCTTTACCCTTGCGGCAGACCTTGCAGCATCCCTGGGCCAGCAATTGGCCGTCTTCTGCGGTCAGCGCTGAAAACTTAGGGGTCACCGCCGGGCACTCCCCCTCGAACGCAACCTCTTGGGTGAATGTCCGCGCTTCCTGAGTCTCGACGGCGGGGGCGGCGGCATAAGCCGTCACCGCCATGACCATGCTGGTGAGCATGGCGAGCAATAGTTTCTTCATGTTTGTTCCCCTGCGTAGTGATGTTGTAACGCCTCTCCGGGCGTTTTCTAACTTCCCATCTCATTACTGTGGTGCCAATAAAACGTTGGTCTGTCACCGCGTCAATCCCCTGCGTGCCGCGATCCAGCGGCTCCCTTGCCCGGCATCCGTCGGGCTTTTTTATTCCAGAGGTCCAGCTATGACCAGAACCGCAGACATTGCCCGGCGTCGGCTGGGCCTATCAGATCGCGCCCCAGAGTCTCGGCTCACGCGATTCAAGCGCCGCCTGCAGCGCAAACGTTTTGGTGAACAGCCACTACTCGAAATTTGGAGGGTGTCATGAGCACAGTCGAACGAGACCTGACGGACTACGAGCGCCGCGTGGACGACCGAGCGCGGTATGACCTTGCGTTAGGCCGGCAGACAGATGACCTGATCGACATGCTGCGCAGCGGCGACGGATTCATGAACTGCAACCGCGGCGAGGCGGCTAGCCGGATGCGAGACGCTGAGGAGCTGATCTACGCCGTTGTCGACCTCGGTCTGCTCGAGGTTGGCAACGACTTCGAGCGGGAAGAGCAAGAGCGCCTCGTCGGCCGACTCAAGCGGCTGGCGTACGACGAGATTGTTGAGATGTGCCGGGAGCATGCCAGGCGTGTCATTGAACGCGGCGGGGAGGAAGCAGCGTGACGCATACCAACGAGCGAGGCGCCGACCACATGGCGCTGTGGGAGCGCGTGAAGACGACGCCCGAGTCGGCGACTAAAGAAGCGACTGTCGGCGGGCAGAAGATCACGTCGATCGACACCATCCACATGATCCAGATGGCCACGAAGGAATTCGGGCCAATGGGGATCGGCTGGGGCTACAGCATCGACGAAGAGAGGTTCGACCAGGGCGCCCCCGTCACCGACACGCAGGGCGCGGTAATCGGCCATGAGCTGACGCACACGATCCGCATGAAGCTCTGGTACAAGCTCAGCGGCGAGCGCGGCGAGGTCGAGCAGTATGGCCACACCCGCGCCGTCTACCGCACCAACAAGGGCACGTGGATGACTGACGGCGAAGCGCCGAAGAAATCCACGTCAGACGCCATGAAGAAGTGCCTATCGCTGCTCGGCTTTTCTGCCGACATCTTCAGCGGCCTCTACGACGACCAGGGTTACGTCGCCGCTAGGCGCACCGAAGAGCGACTGGCGAAGTCCGACAACCTCGACGCCGAGCTTGATCGTCTCCGCCAGGAGTTCAAGGGCTGGCTCGAGAGTCAGCGAAAGATGCTCCAGCACCAGTTGCCGCACCCCCGCAGCATCCAGCTCGCCGGCGACAAGGCGCTCAACCAGTTATCCGACCGGGCCAGTATTGCGCGGCTGGACGATGCGACCACCAGCGTTGCCCGCAAGCAGCTTCAGGACGCTATGCAACAGGGCATCGAGCGCGTGACAAGCGCCAAGCAGGCAGAAAGGCAGGCGCAGACAGAACAGCAACCACAGGAGAGCAACCATGGCTGATACCGCCGAAAAAATGGAACAGCAGGAGCCCTATGGCAACGAGTTGATCGAGCTGACGCGCGTGGACAAGGCACTTGCCGAGCTGCGTGCCAAGCATGGCAACGTGCCGGATTACACGACCGCCGAGGGCTACAAAGCCGGCAAGGCCTCGATCAAGGAGCTGACCGGCTACCGCACTGGTACCGACAAGGCGCGGCTGGCGATCACGAAGCCGCACCGCGAATTCATCGAGCGTGTGAATAGCTACGGTAAATCGCTCATCGCTGAGATCGAGAAGCTCGAGCAGCCGCACCGCGACGCGAAGCAGACTGTCGACGAAGCCGAGCAGCGCAAGAAGGAAGAGCGCATTGCTCGGCTACGCGCTCGAATCGCGCGAGAGATCACCAGCTATCTCGACACCGCCCAAGGGCTGGACTCTTCCGCCCTGGCAGAGCTTTACGACCAGGCGCAGGGTATCGACACCGGCGACTATTTCGACGTGACTCAGGAGGCGGAAGACGAGCGAGCCCGGGTCATCGACGCGATCAGCGCCATGCATGATGCCGCGGTGCAGCGCGAGCAGCTCGCCGCCGAGCAGGCTGCCGTCGACGCCGAACGTCGCCGGCTGCGCGAGGCGGAAGCACGCCAAGAGGCAGAACGCGCCGAGCTGGAAGAGCTGCGCCGCTTCAAGGCCGAGCGGGAAGCACAGGCCTCGCGCAAGGAGCCTGACTCTACGCCCGAGCCGACTCCAACTGCACCCTGGCCTCAAGAACCCGCCATCGGTCAGGACGAACGGACAGGGGCCGAAACATCCTGGGCTGACGAAGAGGAATGGGCTGCCACGGCGGCGAGTGGCAGCCAGTCGAACTGGGAAGCCGCTCGCGCAGATCTCATCGATGCCGGGCTCGATTGGCAGTCGGCCGAAACTGCGGTTCAGGCGATCTTCGACGGCACTGTCCGCCATGTCGCTTTCGACTCGGGAGAGTGACATGGCCAAGCCCCGCGAGAACTACCGCCCGTGGACGCGGGCGGAGTACGACCTGGTTGAGGTCGCGATCATGCGTGACAACCGGCAGTACGCCAGCATCGCCGCCGAGCTGGGAAGAAGCGTGAAGAGCGTCCGAGGCGCCGCACAGCGAATTGGCGTCTCGTCGTGCCGCCGACATTGGCGATCGCCAGACTGGTCAAAGCTGGATCGCAAGATCGTCGACATGCTCGAGTGCGAGTTGATGACGCCACGCCAGATAGCCGAAAAGCTCACCGCGCTTGGACACCCCGTCCACAAGTCGGTGATCTACCGCCGCATCGCGGCCATGCCCCACAACATCCGCGAGCGCGCCCGCCGCAACGGCACGCGCATGCGAGTCGCCGTCGGTGAGCGCGTGCAGCGCCGCCGCAAGCTCGCCGCCGCCTGATTCATCGACGCCCAGCGGGCGGTGGCGTGTAACACCCGCAGCATCTGACACACCAACACTAGGCCCGTGGGGGATCGTGGCGTAGTGAACGGGGCAAACAAAAGGTGTAGTGTGGAACTGGGTCAGTCCGGCGAAATGTAACATGCCCGCAACGACGAAATACCGCCCGTATAAGCGGGTGTCAACTACGTTCGCATAGCGAGACGAAGGCGCAGCTTAATTTTTGAAATGAAATGACGAATATGAGATAGAGCTGTCGCTGGCTCTACTTCTAGACTTCCGCAAAAGATGCTCTTCTCGGAGCTAAGACTTGCTGTAGAAAACTTTGGCGTAACAAAATAGCGTTTTTTAACAGACCTGCTTGACAAATCCTTGCAGCTTATATTGAGGCGATAACGCCTGGGTTGTATGTTGTGAACTCGAATTTCATCACCAAGCATTTTCTGAAAATCACTCAACGCCACCAACAATATCTCGGCAGGTACATTGATATGTCTTTGCTCTTGCGAAGCAGAGTGATTCTGCGGAGTCAACTCATCCACGTACTCTCTCCCTGTTCGAGACAGGAAAACTGATCTATTACCACCCAAGCCTTCCAAGCTTAAAAAAGTACTTCCAGCTTCAATTGTATAACCGGCTCCGCTACTTAAGTGTTGCGCCGCTTCTTTTAGTTGAAACCCAGGACTTTCCCACTCTATCTTAATCGACGTTGCTGCCCCGACCCCCAAGTTACTAAGCCCCATACTCAAATGGAGCATTTGCCCTTCTTCGAAATCTGGCTCACGATCGACAAATGGCATTACCCCAATGTATGGGTGAAACTTCTTGGAGTAAAACAATGTAAAGCTTTGCTTGACTGGCAACAGCAGAGGCATAACAGACTGTTTTGCCTGATCATTGGCTATGCGGAGAGATATAAAAATAGCCAGCAGCGTTATAAGAGACAAAACCGCTGAAACGGCCTGAATCATGTCTGAAATCGTCCAATCAAAACCTAATAATCTCATCCGCTCGCTTCCTAAAAAACAAACCTGACCAGAAAAGCCAGATTATCATCATACCTCGCGAGAAGGTATTGTACCAAGCAACACTATAAAGCAGTGATGGGTCTTTTTGGCCCTCATAGTCAAGCAAACTTCAGGTGAGGTTAGGAATCAGCATCCTCAACTGAGCCGTATCCCTATCGTTAGTATTAAATAGGACGGATGTCATGGACGCATCAGTCATGCGCTAACACGGCGGCAAGTGGATGATGGTGCGCTGGATCATGTCGCAGTTCCCGCCGGCACCCGAGTTCGAGGTCTACGGCGGGTCGCCGGGGTGCTGCTGCAAATGCCGGCGTCAAAGCACGAGGTTTATAATGACATCGACGAGGACGTGGGGAACGTTTTCAGCGTGCTGCGAGATTCCTGGCACGCGCAGCAGCTCGCTAAGGCCTGCCGGCTGACACCCTATGCCTGGGCCAAGTTCGAGCTGGCCTATCAGCCCACTGCGGAGCCAGCGGAACGCCCCGCCGCACGCTATTCAGAGCCTCCGCCGGGTTCGGGTCGGCATCGGCGGCTGCAGGTTCAAACGGATTTCGAACCTACACCGGCGAGGATGGGCCCAAGGGTTGAATCGCTGGCACTTGGATCGACTTTCCCCGAGTCATCGCCAACTACATCGACAGACTGTAGGGGTAGTGATCGAGAACCGTCCGGCGCTAAACGTGATGCGACACCATGACCGGCACCGTGCGCTGCATTACGTCGACCCGCCAGAAGGGCCATCGGATGGTCTACCGACACGAGATGGGTGAGACCGCCCACAAGGAGCTGCTCGCCACCCTTCAGATGCTCGGCGGTTTCGTGATGCTGTCCGGCTACGACAGCGAGATCTACCGCGACATACTCACCGGCTGGTCGCTGGTTCAAAAAGAGGTGTCAGCTTCTGGCCAGCGTGGCAACGTTAGTCGAACCGAATGCCTCTGGCTCTCGCCGCGTGTTGTGAGAGCGCAGCGACAGCGCAACATGTTTGCAAGCGCTTAACCGCCGTCTTTAACTATCACCCTCGAAGAGCTTTTCGATATCACGAGTTTGGCCTTCTGCCTTGATGTATTGCTGGTAAATCTCGTAGACATCTTCAACTTGATCACATGCCAGTTGGGTGGGCTGCCGCTCGGGATCGTCAAGCAATTTAGTGAACTCGTCGGTCGTGTCCACATAGCCATCTCTATCTTCGTAGGCCCGCATTAGCGCCTTTATGTCCTGCCTGACTTCATATTCGTCTGGAGAATTTTCCATGTAGGCGACTATCAGGTCGGAGCTTTCGTTTATTTGCTTATCCATATTCGCTCGATTGCATTCCATCCCGGCTGCAAAAACCGATGAGCTCGACGCCGTTAAGGCAAAGACAGCTATTACCAATTTTTTTCCCATGCCCTTCATCACAGTCCTCCTAGTTCCATATCCGCATATTACGGACCCGCAACATAAACCGCCAATGAGATGGCGACATCTTCAACGATCGGAGTTTTGCCATGTTCCCCAAAGCTTTTTACCTCTACCTCGTCAGCGGCCAGGATACCCCCGACACCGTCGCTTTCGATGAGACACTCGCCGAATTCCGGTTCCGCTCTGTGTCGCCACGAGAAGCCCGCCGAGTCGGCTGGGCACCGCCGGCCGGCAAACGGAGCGAAGCGCTTTCCCATGAGATCCAGCGGCACATCCTTATCACGATGCTCAAGCAGGAGCGCCTACTGCCCGCGGCGGTGATCAATGAGGAGGTCGCCGAGCGAGCGGAAGCCCGTGAAGCCGCCGAGGGCCAGCCCTTGTCCCGCCGCGAGCGCCAGTTGCTCAAAGAGCAGGTGCTGGAAGAGCTGCTACCCCAGGCCTTCACCCGCACCAAGCGTATCGACGTCTGGTGGAACACCGCAAACCGCATCATCGGTATCAATGCCGGCAGCCGGCAAGCGGCAGAAGAAGCCCTGGATCTGCTGCGTCAGTCGCTGGGCTCGCTGAAAGTGACGCCGTTGGCAACCAAGACGCCGCCCTCGCGCGGCATGACGCAATGGCTGAGTGATCCGGGCAGCCGGCCGGTCAGTCTGCTACTGGGCGATCAGGTGGAGCTGCGCGCCGCGGAGGACGACGGCGTACTGCGAGCCAAGTCGGTCGATCTCGACAGCGAGGAAATGCAGTCGCTGCTCGAGAACGGTCGCCTGGCGGCAAAGATGGGCATCGGCATCGAGGGGCTGGCCCGGTTCCAGCTTCACGACGATCTGAGCATCAAAGGACTGCAGTTCGACGACGCGCTGCTGGATGAAGCCAGCCAGGCGGATGACGGCGACGATCCCGCCATCCGGCTCGAAACGGACTTCGCGCTGTGGAGTGACGCAATGTCGAAGATGGTCGCCATGCTGATCGAGTGGCTGGGTGGCGAGGCCGAGCCGCACGCATCGACGGAGATGACGCCATGAAAGAACGACCGATTCTATTCAGCGGCGATATGGTCCGAGCCTTGCTCGAGGGGAGGAAGACGCAGACGCGGCGGGCGGTGAAGATAAACGCCGCCGGCCGCGTGCAACGCGCGGGAAAACAATGGCACATCGAAGACCCGAACGCTGCGATGGCGTGCCCCTACGGCCAGCCCGGCGACCGGCTCTACGTCAAAGAATCACACTGGGCATGGGGGCGCTGGGAAACCCAATTCGACGCGAAGAAAGGGCGTGACGCTTGGCACTTCATCGATATGACGCTGGAATGCGGCAAGAGCTACCAGTTCAAGCAGCCCGTACCGATCGGCACTCGGTTCGGAGTATCGCCAGCTTGGCACAAACGCCCCTCACTGTTCATGCCTCGACATGCATCGCGCATCTTGCTCGATGTCAGCACCGTCCGCGTCGAACGGCTGCAGGAGATCAGCAAAGTTGATGCTTGTCGCGAGGGTCTATTCGCAGAGCGCTATGACTGGCGAGTGTCTGAATTCTATCTCGACGACATGGCATACCGCTCCGCCCCTGACGCTCAAGTCAGATACTCAGACCCTCGCCACGCATTCAAGGAGCTTTGGGAATCCATCAACGGCACCGGCAGTTGGGCTGCCAACCCCTGGGCCTGGGTCGTCGAGTTCCGCGTAGCCGAGCCGAGCGAGGTGACCGCATGACCACCACGACCACCTACACCAACCAATTCGCGCCGGCCATCGCCGGCGTTTGCGTGTTGGAAGACAGCTCGGCGGCCCTGTTCCGTAAATCGAGAGGTGAACTGTTCGATGGCTGCATGCGCCACGCCGGGCTGTATCAGAAGGCGAATCGGTCGATAGAAGGAGGAATGCACAAGGCAATCGCTGCTGACTATGCCGCGGCCCAGATAGCCGTTGGAGAAGTCGACCGAATCCTGAATAGCTTGGGAGGCAATTCATGACCATCACCGCCTCGCCGCTCTGCTGGCCGCCGGGCAAGCCTCGAACGCTACCGAGCGACCGCAAGCCCGGCCGCTTTGGAAAGCGTAATTCGAACGGCTGGGGCCTCAAGGAGCTGACACTGGCCGAGGGCCGAACCCGCGTGCTTTCTGCCCTGGATCGATACACCCGGGCAGGCCATCCCTACCGGGTGCCGCCGGACACTATCATTATCAGCTCAGACTTGGCGCTTCGGAATGACGGATTGCCGCGCTCTGGCCAGCGTGAGCCGAAAGACCCGGGCGCCGCGGTCTATTTTGAACTGGACGGCCAGCAGCAGTGCATCCCTTGCGACGTCTATACCAGGATCGCCGACAACCTGGCGGCCATCGCAGACGTGATCGAGTCGCTGCGCACCATCGAGCGACACGACGCTGGCCTGATGCGCGCGGCGTTTACCGGGTTCGCGCAGTTGGCAAGCCCGGAGGCGATGGGGCGACCGCACTGGCGCACGGTTCTCGACACCGACAGCCAGCACCTGACAAAAGTGCAGGCAGCGTATCGCCGAAAGCTGCGCGAGACCCACCCGGATCGCGGCGGAAGTGCCGACGCTTTCCACGCAGTGCAAGAGGCGTGGCGCCAGGCGGAGGCAGAGCTGGGGAGGGAGCAATGAAGATCGGTAAATACGACCGGCCAGTCGGCCGGAAGCACCATGAGCAAAACCCGAACAGCCTGCGGGCTATTGCTCACCGACACGGCATGGCGCTGGGCACGCTCAAGAGCCGTGTTCACCTACTCCAAAAAGCCGGCCATAGCCGCGACGACGCGATACGCATCGCTACCGAGAAGCCGATTGGGCCGCGCGGGCGACCGCGGAAGGAGTGAGGCTTATCCCGCATGGGCTCGTCGGTACAGATCCCACTCCTCGACCTGGGTGCCATCCGGCAGCGTGCACATGCCGATTGCGCCGTCTGCCGTCTGCTGAATCTCAAGCGATCCGCCCTGTTTTTCACAGTAGGCCGACGCAGGGTTTGGCATTCCTGCCTTGGGCTCTTCCTGTTGTGCGGAGCATGCGCCAAGCGCGATTGGGAGTAGCAAGAGATACGGGATTCGCATGGGAAGCGGGCCTTACAAGCTTGGATCAGTAGAGAGTAAACACGACCCACCTTTGAATATTCAACCTGCCGGCGCTTGCCGGTTTTTTTGTGCCTGGAGGATTAAATGGAGCAATGGCTCGCAAGCGCTACCCAGGCGGCAAAGCTGCTCGGCTGTGATCGAAGCACAGTGAGCCGGCGAATGGATGACGGATCAATTCCCTGGGTATGGCTGGGATCGCGCCGGATGGTTCATCTGGGACAGCTACGGGAGCAGATTGACGCCGATGCACCGGAATCACAACATACCGGTGCGCCCGGCGTGTCAGAAGGGAGAAGGATGACATGCCATACAAACGACCGGGATCGCCTTACTGGTGGGTCAGCATCACCCCTCCAGCAGGGGGGAAACCGATTAGACGTTCTACTCGGACGGTAGATAAGCGCGAGGCCGACGCCCTGGAAGGGCAGTGGCGTGCGCAGCTCTTTAGACAATCTGCATGGGGAGAAGAACCGGAGCATCCGTTTGAGGAGGTCGCGGCAGAGTTTCTGCTGGCCTCGGCCAACAAGCGGTCGCTTCCGGACATCAAGCTGCGAGTCGGGAAGCTCTATGACCATTTCGGGGGCTTCTCAATGAATGGTCTCTGCGGCAAGGACGTTCGCGGCTTCATCGACTGGCGGCGCGGCCACGGTGTGACTGACTCGACGATCAACCGCGAGCTGTCGATTCTCGCCGCTATGATCAATCACGCGATTGTCCATCTGGAATGGAAGCTGCCCAATCCAGTACGGGGGCGGATGCTTCGGGAGCCAGAAGGGCGCGTTCGCTGGATCACGCGCGCCGAGGCGGCAAGGTTGATGCAGAAGGCGGTAGAGATGAGGGAGGGAGATCGCTTGCGCGACTTCATCGAACTCTCACTGAACACCGGATGCCGGAAGAACGAGCTGCTCAAGCTGGAGTGGCGCCGGGTCGACTTCAATCACAATCTGATCACACTGGAATCAGAGGACAACAAGTCGGCGAAACGACGAACCGTGCCGCTTAACGACGTCGCCGTGAGGTGCCTGAAGCGGAGAGCTTCGTGGATCGCCAGGCACTGCCCGGGTACGCCATGGGTATTCAGTAAGCGAGATGGCAGCCGGTACATGAATCCCCGAAACATCTTCCAGGCCGCATGCCGGGCGGTGCCGATCAGAGATTTCCGGATTCATGATCTACGACACACCGCGGCATCATGGATGGTATCGGAGGGCGTGCCGTTGGCAGATGTGAAGGACGTACTGGGGCACTCAACGATTACGATGACCGAGAAGTACGCTCACCTTGCGCCGCATCGAGCCAGGGACGCAGTCGCCAAACTCCAATCACAATCCAGTCACACCGAAAGACCGGTGCATGCTATCGAGTCTCTGATTGGGAGGAAGAAGAGGGCGATTTGACACGGTCAGAAACGAAAAAGCCCCGCAGCGATGAGGCTGTCGGGGCTTTCGAATGTAAGGTGGCGGAGGGACAGGGATTCGAACCCTGGGTAGGCTATTAACCTACGCCGGTTTTCAAGACCGGTGCATTCAACCGCTCTGCCATCCCTCCGGCTTACGGCGGGGAATACTACCAGCTTATTGGGGCGCGTCAATAGGTTCTTTAGCTTTCAAGGAGTTATTTCGCTTTGCGGTGAGCGTATAACGCTTGTCAGGGGAACTTTGCAAGGGCATTCTGGTCTACGGGTGAGTTTCAACAGAACTGAGGGGACGACAAATGGATTATCGAACGTCGCACGACATCACCGATCGCCGATCGAGTGCGGTCAGCACCAACAAGGTGTTGCGCAACACCTACATGTTGCTGGCCATGACACTGCTATTCTCCGCCGTGACCGCCGGCGTCGCCATGGCGATGGGCGTCACGCAGCTCAACATCTTCGTGTTCTTCATCGGTGCCTATGGCCTGATGTTCCTGGTCCACAAGACCGCCAACTCCGGTGCCGGCATCGCGGCGATCTTCGCCTTCACCGGTTTCATGGGTTTCACGCTGGGGCCGATCATCGACCTCTACCTGTCGATTCCCAACGGCGCGCAGCTGGTGATGACGGCGCTGGGCATGACCGCGGCCACCTTCCTGGGGCTGTCGGCCGTGGCGCTGATCACGCGCAAGGACTTCAGCTTCCTGGGTAACTTCATGATGGCGGGCGCCATCGTGCTGGTACTGGCCATGGTCGCTGCGCTGATCTTCAACATCCCGGGCCTGGCGCTGGCAGTCTCCGCCGGTTTCGTGCTGTTCTCGTCGGCGGCGATTCTGTACCAGACCAGCGAGATCGTGAATCGCGCCGGGGAGACCAACTATATCCTGGCAACCGTCACGCTCTACGTCTCGATCTACAATCTATTCATCAGTCTGCTGTCGATCCTGGGTGTCATGTCTCGCGACTGATCTCCTTGGCGTGGTATCGACGCAAACGAGGCCCCACTACGGTGGGGCCTCGCCGTTTGATACCATGAGCATGCCAGACTTCTCCCGGCAGCTTGCACGGAATCATCGGTCGTCATGCTCAATTACGCATTACTGCTACATGCCGCGCCTTACAGTCATCAGGCGGCGTTGTCGGCGTTACGCTTCGCCGATACCGTCGTGGCGAACGGTCACCGAATGAAAACGGTCTTTTTCTATCACGATGGCGTCCATAACGCTTCGGCCCTGATGGCGCCACCGCAGGACGAGGTCCACCTGGCCGATGGCTGGAAACGGCTTCACCGCGAGCATGGCACGGAACTGCTGGTCTGCGTGGCAGCCGGATTGCGCCGCGGGCTGCTGGACGTCGGCGAAGCCAGCCGCCATGGTGCGATGTCGCATAGCCTCGAAGCGCCCTTCGAGTTGACGGGGGTCGGCCAACTGGTCGATGCCATGCTGACCAGTGATCGAATGATCACCTTCGCGCCATGATCGACGTTTCTGGCTCCCGCCCCGTGCCGCAGGATCTGCTGGTGGTGCTGCGCCACCCACCCCACGGCACCCAATGGCTGCGCGAAGGTCTGGATGTGGCGCTGGTTGCGGCGGCGTTCGGCCAGCGCGTCGGTCTGCTGTTCCAGGGAGATGGCATCTACGCGCTGTTGAAGGGGCAACAGGCCGGCGCCCTGGGCCAGAAGGGCACCCATCCGCAGCTCGCCATGCTGGAGATGTACGACATCGATACGCTGTGGGTCAGCGCCAGGGGGCTGCGCGAGCGCGGTCTCTCGACGGACGACCTGATGTTGCCGGTGGTACCCTTGGAAGCCAGCGCCATGGTGGAACTCCTTCAGTGCCACCCCCATACCCTGATTTTCTAGGCTCGGAACGACGCTCATGATGCTGCATCTGCTCAACCGCTCCCCTCGATCGACCGCCACCTACCAGGATTTGAGCGAAGCTTTCGGCGCGGACGACCACCTGCTGCTGATCGAGGATGCCTGCTACGCGGCGCAGCCTTCGGCCGGCGCTGCGCTCGAACCCTTTGGCGGGCGGGTATCCGTGCTCCAGGAGGATCTGGTTGCCCGAGGGCTGGCCGAGCGGGTCGATCCTTCCGTCGAAATCGTCGACATGAACGGCTTCCTGGCG
Source organism: Salinicola lusitanus (assembly GCF_003206045.1). GTDB lineage: Bacteria > Pseudomonadota > Gammaproteobacteria > Pseudomonadales > Halomonadaceae > Salinicola > Salinicola lusitanus. The sequence continues at coordinate 446,461 of NZ_PZJM01000004.1, read as the reverse complement.
CTGACGGAGACCCACGAACGCTGCGTGAGCTGGTTCTGATGGCGACCAGGACGGCAAGAACCTTGATGGTGGAGGGGCATCCCGTCGCTCTCGATCCCGAGGGCTACCTGGTCTCGCTCGACGACTGGTCGGAACGCGTCGCCGAAGCGTTGGCCGCGGACGAGGGACGCGAGCTGACGCCCGCCCATTGGGAGATCATCGGAGTGCTGCGTGATTTCTACCAGCGCTTCGAGGCGGCGCCAGCCATGCGCCCGCTGGTCAAGGCGGTGAAACAGGCCCTGGGTGAAGAGAAGGGCAACTCGATCTATCTGATGCGGCTGTTCCCCGACAGCCCGGCCAAGGTCGGTGCCCGCCTGGCCGGGCTGCCCAAGCCGACCAACTGCCTCTAGGATCACCAACGATTCCCGCCATGAACTTTCTTGCCCACGCCTGGCTCTCACGTCAAGGCAGCGACGACTTCCTCTATGGCAACCTGGTTGCCGACGGGATCAAGGGCGCGCATCTGGCGTCATGGCCGCCGGCCGTGGCCGCGGGCATCCGTCACCATCGCCAGGTGGATGCCGCCATCGATCGTCATGCGGAGGTACTGCACCTGCTGCGAATGGCGCCGCAGGCCCAGCGGCGTTTTGCCGGAATTGCGCTGGACCTGGTCTGGGACCACTTCCTGGCCAGCCGTCACCCGGACGCCAGGCTGGTCGAGCGCTGCTATCGGGTGCTCGGAGCACGGCCGGCGCCCTCGCGGCTCGAGGGCCTGGTGCCGGCGATGATCGATGGCAACTGGCTGCAGCGCTACGCCGACTTCGACTTCACTTGCCGTGCCATCGCCGGCATCGGCCAGCGGCTGCGCGGTCCCAATCAACTCGCCGCGTTGACGCCCTGGTTGCGCGACGAGTACGCCAGTCTCGAGGCCGCTTTCGTCGCGCTCTGGCCCGACATGCAGCAGCGCTTCCGCGATTAACCCGGCCCTAGCCCTGCAGCCACAGACAGTCGACCCGATCACCGGGACGAATATGGCTGTCGGCCGGGATGACGGCAAAGGCATTCGTCTCGGCGCAGGAGGTCAGGACCGCCGAGCTCTGTTCGGGGTAGGGCGTGGCAAGGATGCGCTCACCGTGAAACTCGAGATTGGCGCGCATGTAGTGACGTCGACCCTGGGTACGGGTCTCGAACTGGGCCTCGGCGCTGATCACCGGAAGCGACTCCTGGTCGGAGCAGCCCTGGAGTCTGCCCAGCAGTGGCCGCAGGTAGAGCCAGGCGCCGACATAGCTCGATACCGGGTTGCCGGGCAGCCCTACAAGGCGCGTGGAGCCGATCGTCCCCAGCGCCAGTGGCTTGCCCGGTCGCATCGCCAGTCGCCACAGCGAGAGCGTTCCGAGACGTTCCAGCGCCGGCTTGACGTGATCTTCCTCGCCGACGCTGACACCGCCCGTGGTCACGATGACATCGGCAACGGCCGCGGCTTCCTCCAGGCGTGCCAGGGTGGTGCCGGAATCGTCGGCAACCCGGACCTGGCTGACCAGCTCGCCACCGAAGCGTCGGATCAGCGTGGCCAGCATCGGGCCGTTGCTATTGTAGATCTGTCCGCGTGACAGGGGCTGGCCGGGCTCGACGATCTCGTCGCCGGTGAGCAGCAGTGCCACTCTCGGCCGCCTGACCACATCGACCGTCGTGCAACCCTGGCCAGCGAGCAGCCCCAGCGCGGCCGCGCCCAGGCGCGTGCCGGCGCCGAGCAGCGGCTGCCCCATGGTCACGTCCAGCCCACGACGTCTCACGTTTTGTCCAGCCTGGGTCACCGGAACGATCGCGGTATCCCCGACCACTTCGACATTTTCCTGGATCGCCACGCAGTCGGCCCCGGTCGGTATCTCGCTGCCGGTGAAGATCCGCGCGCAGGTGCCGGGCGTCAGCGGCTGCGCTGGCTGGCCGGCGGGAATGCGTTGGGAGATCGGCAGTTGCCTGCCACTGTCCGCGCTGGCCAGCGCGAATCCATCCATGGCACTGTTATCTGCCGGCGGTACATCGATGGCGGCCCGCACATCGTCCACCAGCACCCGGCCGTCGGCGTCCGGGCAGGCGATGCGCTCGCCCTCGAGCCGCGAGACGCCCTCGAGCAGCGCTTCTAGGGCACGTTCGACGCTCTGGAGTTCACCCTGATTTCTGTCAGCCATGATCCTGCGTGCCTCTTCCCGGGATCACCAGATTGGCGAAGTTGCAGGGTCGGTGACGGCTATCCAACTGCTCCTGGAGAATCCGATCCCAGCCGGTGCGGCAGGCACCGGTCGACCCCGGCAGGCAGAAGATCACGGTCGCGTTGGATAGCCCGCCCAGGCAGCGGCTCTGTACGGTCGAGCTGCCGATCTCCTCGAACGAGAGCTGCCGGAACAGCTCACCGAAGCCTTCGATGCGCTTGTCGAGCAGCGGGGCGACGGCCTCGGGCGTGGAGTCCCGGCCGGTGAAGCCGGTGCCGCCGGTCGTCAGCACGACCTGCACGCCATCATCGGCGATCCAGCCCGCGACCACGGCCCGAATCCGATAGACGTCGTCAGGTACGATGCGTTTCTCGGCAAGGCGATGGCCTGCCGCTTCGAGGCGGCCGACGAGGGTCTGCCCGGAGCGATCGCTGGCTTCGTCCCGGGTGTCCGATATCGTCAGTACCGCGATCGACAGCGGAATCATGGCCGAGTCGCTCATGCTTCCTCCCGACTGCCGTCGGCGCCGGCCTTGCGTGCCTGACGTGCTTCCAGCGCGGCGAGCTGCTCGTCGGTCGCCGGTGCCTGATGATGCGCCTTCCATTCGGCGTAGGGCATGCCATAGACGTACTCGCGCGCCGTTTCATAATCCAGCTCGGCGCCCCGCGTCTCGGCCGCGCTGACCAGCCACTTGGAGAGACAGTTGCGGCAGAAATCCGCCAGGATCATCAGGTCGATGTTCTGGACGTCCTTGTTCGCGTCCAGATGGCGAAGCAGCCGACGAAAGGCGGCCGCTTCCAGTTCGGTGCGGGTCTGCTCATCGAGGTGGTGCATAGCAGGAGCTCCTGTCGTGGAGGATGAGTGGCAGTCAGGGTCGGACGTTCGTGCCGTCTCGGTCAGTCGTTATCGCCGGGCGTGCAGACCGAGAGCACCACGGCATCGTTCGGACTGGTGGAGACCAGGGCGTGGCCCATGTCGCTGTCGAAATAGAGCGAATCGCCGGCTGCCATCGCCAAGGGTTCGTAGAGTTCCGAATAGATCAGAATCTCCCCTTCGAGAATCATCAGAAACTCTTCGCCGTCGTGGCGGACCCACTCCTGGAACTCCTCGAAGTGACGCGCTCGCACGATGGTCTTGAACGGGATCATGCGCTTCTGCGCCAACTGGCATGAGAGCAGCTCGTGCTCATAAGTGGGAGTGGGGTGGCGCTTGCCGTCGCCACGCGGGGTGAGATCGCGTCGGCCGCTGGACTGGCGCCTGGGTTTGGTCGGCTTGAGTAGTTGGGGGAGATCGATGCCCAAGCCGGTAATCAGCTTCTGGACCGCGGTGAACGTCGGCGAGATCTGATCGTTCTCGATCTTGGATAGCGTCGATCGGGCCAGGCCGGTACGCGTGCTGACGTCGCCCAATGTCCACTGGTTCGAGAGCCGTATCTCCTTGAGCCGTTCGCCCAGACGCAGGGGCTCGACGAAGGCTTTGCGACCGGCGGCGATTCGCAGTGCGGCATCCTGATCGTTACTGGCGGCCATGAAACTCTCTGTCGGGAGCGTGGAGTGTCGAGTCGTTGTCTCGTGTCGGAGTGCAAGAATATCACAGCGTGAGGCGGCGGCTCTGCGCCGAGAACGACCTCTCCGCTACCTCAGACCGAATAGGCGTGACCCAGCAGCGCGATCAGGTGCGCCTCGACGCTCAGTGGCAAGGTCTTGAGGTGATAACCACCCTCCAGCACCGAGACCAGCTTGCCGCCGGCGTGACGGCGAGCGACATCCATGGCGAGCGTGGTCACCCAGTGAAAATCCTCGTGACCGAGGGCCAACTGGCCCAGCGGGTCGTCACGGTGAGCATCGAAGCCGCTGGAGAGAAGCACCAGTTGAGGCCGGTGACGCTCCAGCGCCGGCAGCCAGTTCCGCTCGACGGCGGTCCTGAACCCCAGGCTGCCGGTACCGGCAGGCAAGGGAGTATTGACGATGTTGGGCCACGCTCCGGTCAGATAGCGCCACGGGTAGAACGCTTCCTGGTAACTGCTGCAGACCAGTATCGCGGGATCGTCGTGAAAGATATCCAGCGTACCGTTGCCCTGATGGACATCGAAATCGAGGATGGCGATTCGCTCGATGCCATGGGCGGCCCTGGCATGGGCGGCCGCCACGGCGACGTTGTTGTAGAAGCAGAACCCCATCGCCAGCGCGCGCTCGGCGTGATGGCCAGGTGGCCGAACGGCACAGAACACGTTGTCGGCGCGGTTGCCGCAGACCAGATCGACACCGCGGACCGCCGCGCCCGCCGCGAGCGATGCCGCAGCCAGCGAGTAAGGCCCCATGCGGGTGTCGCTATCGAGTTGCTGGAGGCCGCTTTGCGGTTGCTGGACATCGAGCGCGCTGAGGTAATCTGGGGCGTGCACCCTCTCGAGCTGGAGCGTCGATACCGGGCCGGGTTCCGACTGCATCGTCTGCTGCAGAACCCCGCTGAGCATGAGCCTGGCGCGGATGGCCTCGAGCCGCATGGGAGACTCCGGGTGATGGGAGCCCATGTCGTGCAGCGCGATATCGGGGTGGGTGAGATAGGAGGTGATCATTGAGACTCGCCGGCCGGTTCGAGGTAGCTCCATTCTGGGCGAGGCCGGCGCAACAAGTCACATTGTCTCGCTTCGACTTTGGTCTAGGGTCTGAACCTCGATGACGTGACCGTGTAGGGTTGAACGCATCCTTGTCGACGTCGTGAGGTTCACGGTGGCCACGCAATTCCTGCGCCGTTTTTTCGCGCCGAGATCACTGGTGGTGATCGGCGCCTCCCCCAAACCGGAATCGATGGGGGGAATCGTCCTGCAGAATCTGCTGCAGGCCGGCTTTGCGGGGCCGGTATGGGCGATCAATCCCCGGGGATACCAGGAGGTTCATGGCGTGACCTGCTTCCGGCGCATCGCCGATCTTCCCGAGATCCCCGATCTCGCCATCGTCTGCTCTCCGCTGAGCGGGGTCCCGGCGGTGCTGGAGCGGCTGGGACGCCGGCAGGTCAGGGCCGCGCTGATCGTCTCGGGTGGCGCGTCGCTGGAAGACGATTCCCGCGACGGCAAGGCGTTGCGCGCGCGACTGGAACGGGCGACATTGCGCTCCGGCATGCGCGTGCTCGGACCGGAGTGCCTGGGCGTCGCCGTGCCTTCCATGAAGCTCAATGCCACCTACGCCAGCCAGCCGATAGGCGATGGCAGCGTCGCCTACCTCGGCCAGTCGGGGATGCTGGGGAACGCGATGATCGACTGGGCCGCCGGTCGCGAGGTGGGTTTTTCCCATCTTGTCACGCTGGGCGACAGCCTCGACGTGCAGTTGCCCGACCTCATCGACTATCTGAACCAGTCCGGTCGCTGCCGGGCGCTACTGCTGCACCTGGAAGCCTTCGGCAATGCACGGCACTTCATGACGGCGCTGCGGGAATCGTCGCGCAACCGGCTGGTGCTGGCGATCAAGAGCGGGTGTACCGCCGAGGCGACGCTCAGGCCGGTGTCGCCGACTGCGGGGGTCGATCGCCGAGACGCCATCGTCGATGCCGCGCTGGCCCGGGCCGGGGTGGTGCGGGTCGGTGATTCCGACGAACTGTTCGATGCCCTGGAGACGCTGTCGCGGCTCAAGCCGCCGAAAGGCGACCGTCTGGCGATCGTTTCGAACGGCGTGGGCCCGGCGCTGCTGGCGATCGACAGGTTGATCGATGGCGGGGGCCGGCTGGCAGAGCTCGGTGAGACGGCCGCCGACGCCTTGAAGGAGCGCCGGCTGGATGTCAGCAGACCGGGGCGCAACCCGGTTGACCTGGGCGGCAGGGCGACCCCGGAAGACTATCTGAGTGCACTGGAGATCGTGGCCCGCGATCCCAATGTCGACGCGGTTCTGGTGCTTCACGCGCCGACGCGGCTGGCGCCATCGCTGGCCACGGCCAACATGCTGATCGAGGCGCGCCAGCGCTTCCGCCACCGCCTGCTGGTGAGCTGGATGGGTCTGAAGGAGGCGCTAGAGGCCCGTGCGGCCTGCAATCGTGCCGGCATTCCCAGCTACGTGTCGCCGGAAAAGGCCGTCAGGGCCTTCCTCCACCTGGTGCGCTATCGCCAGGTCCAGCATCTACTGCAGGAGACGCCTCCCTCGCTGCCGTTCGACTCCAGTACTGGAAGCCGGCAGCGTTGCCATGCGCTTATCGACGACGCCCTGAACCGCCGGCGAGACCGGCTGACGCACCAGGAGACCGGTGAGGTACTGGCCGCCTACGGCATCGAATGTGCGCCCAGCGAGTACGTGTTCGATCTCGAGCAGGCGGAGCGGGCCACCGAGCGACTGCAGGGCCCTTGGGCCGTCAAGATCGTCCACCGCGACAACTGCGAGCCGTTTCGTTACTGGGGCGAGTCGCGGCGGCAGGCCACCTCGCTGGTCCAGGATCTGGAGCAGCCGGGCAGCGTCGTGGACGCCGTCGTACGACTGGAGGCGCGTGTTGGCGAGGCGCTGCCCAACAGCCCCATCTACAGCTACTGCCTCCAGACCATGCAGCGCGGCAAGGGGTCGCTGCAGCTCTGTGCTGGCATCACGCGGGATGCGGAGTTCGGCCCGGTCATCGTGTTCGGCATGGGCGGCTACAAGGTCGACGTCATGGCCGACCGCCAGACGGCGCTGCCACCGCTCAACATGCGCCTGGCGGAGGAGCTGATGGACCGTACCCGGGCGGGCCGCCTGATCCGGGAGCACAGCGAGGACCCGGACAGCGCCGTCGGCTGGGTCGCCCGGCTGCTGGTCAAGCTGTCCCAGATGGCTTCGGATCTGCCGCGCCTCAAGGGGCTAGAGATCAACCCGCTGCTGCTCAATCACGAGGGGATGATGGCGGTCGACTTCGCGCTCGACCTGGGGCCGGCGTCGACCCAGGCGATCATGCCTTACCCGGAGCAGTTGCGGGAAACCGTGACATTGAACGGCATGGAGATCGAGATCCGGCCGATCCGCGGCGAGGATGCCCCGCTGATCACCCATTTCCATACCTTCCTATCCGAGCAGAGCATCCGTTACCGCTACTTCCACCACAAGGCCGTACTGTCACCCCGGGAGCTGTCACAGCTGAGCCAGATCAACTATGACCGCCAGATGGCGTTCATTGCGGTCCGGCGCGTCGAGCAGGCTGGCGGGCAGCAGAGCGGGGCAGCTGGCACTGCTTCACCTTCGGAAGAGATGCTTGGGGTAGTGAGGGTATGGAACGACTCCGACAACATCCGCACCGAATTCTCGATCATCGTTCGGGACGACCTCCACGGCAGCGGCCTGGGGCGCCGATTGATGCGGAAGATGATCGACTACAGTCGGCAGGTGGGGACGCTGGTCATGGAGGGCACGATCCTCAGCGACAACCTGCCGATGCGCCGGCTGCTGACCTCGCTCGGGTTCGAACTGCGCACCAACGTCGAGGAGGGCACCGTTGAAGCCACGCTGAAACTGAATGAGCCGCAGAGCGACTGGCAACGTCATCGTCTCGATGCGGCGATGGATTGACCAACGAAGGAGGGGGGCTGGAGCCGTTTGAACGCTCATTCAATTATAAGATATTGTCGTTTGAAGGGATATTGATAAAACCGTATGATACGAAACCTAACAACACCAACAGATACCGTTCGACACGCATCCTGACAACGGCGTGAAGGACATTTTCTGCTTTGCCAACCTAGGCCTGACATGACCGACACACAGCAAACCAAGATTCAAGTGCGGAACTTGAGCAAGGTGTTCGGCGACGACGCCAAGAAAGCACTCAAACTACGCGACGAGGGTCTCAATCGTGCCCAGATCCTCGAAAAGACCGGGCAGACGCTCGGTCTCTCCAACATCAATTTCGATGTCCGGGAGGGCGAGCTTCTCGTCATCATGGGGCTCTCCGGCTCGGGCAAGTCGACGCTGATCCGCTGCCTCAACCGCCTGATCGAGCCCACCGAAGGCGACATCATCATCGGCGGCGAGAACATCCCCCAGCTCAGTGACAAGGCGTTGTTGCAGTGCCGGCGCCGACACTTCTCGATGGTGTTCCAGAACTTCGCGCTGTTTCCGCACCGGACCGTGCAGATGAATGCCGAGTACGGTCTCGAGATTCGCGGCGTCGACAAGGCCGAGCGAGCCGAGAAAGCCAAGAACGCGCTCAAGCAGGTCGGGCTGGAGGGGTGGGAGCATGCCTATCCCAATCAGCTTTCCGGGGGCATGCAGCAGCGGGTCGGGCTGGCTCGCGCGCTGGCCAACGACGCCAGCGTACTGCTGATGGACGAGGCGTTCTCCGCCCTCGATCCGCTGATCCGACGGGACATGCAGCAGGAGTTGATCGAACTGCAGCACCGGATGAAAAAGACCACGATCTTCATCACCCACGATCTCGATGAAGCCCTCCACATCGGCGACCGCATCATTCTGCTCCGTGACGGCGAGATCGTGCAGATCGGCACCCCTGAAGAGGTATTGACGCAGCCCGCGGATGACTACGTCGCCCGTTTCACCGAGGGGGTGGACCGCTCCCGGGTCGTCACCTCCCGCCGGGTGATGCGTCCGGTGCGCGCCACCGCCCATCACGACGACGGCCCGCGAACCGCACTGCGCAAGATGAGCGAGAATGCGCTGGACTCCATCTACGTCGTCGACCGCGAACGCAAGCTGCTGGGCATCGTCGAGGTCGATGATGTCGATGAGGCGGCGAGGGCCGGCAAGGATTCGATACAAGAGCTGCTGATCACGGACTTTCCCCACATCGGACCCGATGAGCCGCTGGCGACGCTCTATCCCATGTTTCAGGGCAAGAGTTATCCGGTGGCAGTCATCGATGACCAGCAGCGCCTGCTGGGCGTGATCGTCAAGGGTGCCGTACTCGAACAACTGGCTCAGACGGGAGAACAATAATGGATTTCGATATTCCGAGAATCCCGCTGGGCAACTGGATCGAGAGCGGGCTCGATTTCCTGACCACCGAGTTTTCCGGCGTCACCCGAGCGATCTCGCGAGGGACGCAAAGCGGCATCAATTTGCTCAACGACGGGTTGATGTGGTTGCCTGAATGGGCGCTGATTGCGCTGGTCGTGCTGCTGTGCTGGAAGCTCAGCGGCCGGCGTCTGGCCATCGGCGGCCTGGCCGGCCTGGCGCTGATCTGGAATCTGGGCCTGTGGAATCCGATGATCCAGACCCTGACGCTGGTGGTCATCGCGACACTGGTAGCGATCGTGATCGCGTTGCCACTGGGCATTCTGGCTGCGGTATCCGACCGGTTCTATCGGGTGATCATGCCGGTACTCGACTTCATGCAGACGATGCCGGCGTTCGTCTACCTGATCCCGGCAATCCCGTTTTTCGGCATCGGCTCGGTCTCCGGCATTTTCGCCACCGTGATCTTCTCGATGCCGCCGGCCATCCGCTTCACCACGCTGGGCATCCGGCAGGTGCCGAAGGATCTGATCGAGGCGGCGGATGCCTACGGCTCGACCCGCAGTCAGAAGCTGATCAAGGTCCAGCTGCCACTGTCGCTGCCGACCCTGATGGGCGGGATCAACCAGACCATCATGCTGGCCCTGTCGATGGTCGTCATCGCGGCGATGATCGGTGCCAACGGCCTGGGCAGCGAGGTCTGGCGGGCCATTCAACGCCTGCGTCCCGGCGAGGGCTTCGAGGCCGGCATTGCGGTGGTCATCATGGCGATGCTGCTCGACCGCCTGACACAGTCACTCAGCGGCAGCAAGAAAACAAAGTGAAGCAGGGTGGAGCCCGCTGTCGTCGAATTTCTCGCCGACAGCCGGACTCGCGGTACGTAAACCACAAGAAGGGGAAAGTCGATGACACGCAACGCAATGTCGCAAGCCGTTCGCTATGGTGCCTTGATGATGGCCGCCGGCCTCAGCATGACCGCCGGCGTGGCCCAGGCACAGGACAGCAAGGGCACCGTCAAGCTGGCCTATGTCGAGTGGGCCTCGGAAGTCGCCTCCACCAACGTGGTGCGCGCCGTGCTCGAGCAGCAGGGCTACGACGTCGAGATGGAATCGCTGGGCGCCGCGGTGATGTGGCAGGCGGTGGGTACCGGTGATGCCGATGCCATGGTCGCCGCCTGGCTGCCGACCACACATGGCGACTACATGGCCAAGGTGAAGGATCAGGTCGAGGACCTCGGGCCCAATCTCAACGGTACCAAGCTGGGGCTGGTCGTCCCCGTCTATACCTACGAGAAGGTCTCCTCGATCGCCGATCTCAACGCTAACGCCGACCTGTTCGACGACAAGATCGTGGGTATCGACCCCGGCGCCGGCCTGATGGCACAGACCGAAGATGCCATCGACGAGTACGGCCTCGACAACATGCAGCTGCAGTCGAGCAGCGGTCCTGCCATGACGTCGGCACTGGCGAGTGCCATCGATGACAAGGCGGACATCGTGGTCACCGGCTGGACGCCGCACTGGATGTTCGCACGCTGGGATCTCAAGTATCTCGACGATCCGAAGAAAGCCTACGGTGATGCCGAGCACATCGACACCGTCGTTCACAAGGGTCTGAAAGAGAAGATGCCGCAGGCGTACGCTATCCTGGACAACTTCCACTGGACGCCGGACCAGATGGGTGAGGTCATGCTCATGAACCAGGAAGAGGGTTCGGATCCGTACGAGAACGCCAAGAAGTGGGTCGAGGAGAATCCTGATGTCGTCGCCGAATGGACCGACGGCACGGCCCAGTAACGACATTCATTGGGGTTCATGGCGAAGCGCCCGGTCAAATGACCGGGCGCTTTGCATTGGATGGGAGAAAACCCCGCTGGCGAATAGCCGATGTGACTGTTCAAGGCGCCAGCCGGGTGCGATGCCACTCCTGGGCGTGTTCGTCGCGGCGGGTGTAGCGGACGCGATCGTGCAATCGGCTGCGTTGTCCCTGCCAGAACTCCACCGCCAGCGGCGCCAGAAGATAGCCGCCCCAGTGCGGCGGCCGTTCGACATCCTGATCCGAATAGACCTGCTCGAAGCGCGACAGTCGCTCTTTCATCCAGTCACGATTGGGAATCTCGACGCTCTGCTGGGAGACCCATGCCGCTAGCTGGCTCTGGCGTGGTCGGCTGGCAAAGTAGTCGTCGGACTGTCGGGAGTCCACCTTCGAGACGCTCCCCTCGACGCGAATCTGGCGCTGCAGCGCCGGCCACCAGAACACCACGGCGGCGTTGGGAACGTGGGCGAGCTCATTGCCTTTCTGGCTCTGGTAGTTGGTATAGAAGCGGAAGCCACTCTGATCGAACCCTTTCAGCAGGACGATGCGGGCGTGGGGGTGGCCCGCGCTGTCGACCGTCGCCAGCGTCATGGCGTTGGCATCCAGTCCCTCGGTCTCGATCGCCTTTTCCAGCCAGCCCTCGAACAGCGGAAGTGGCGAGTCGGGCGTGTTCTCGGGCGCCAGGGCGTCACCTTCGTAGTCCCGTCGCATACCGGCGAGATCGCTCATCAGTTGTTCTCCATGCGAATGCGATGAATGGCCATCATTGTAGCGCGCCAAGCCGGTGCGGTGGCCAACCCTCTCTCAGTCATTAGCCTATGGGCGTCCAGCTCTCGCCGGGGCGCGCTGAACGTTCGCCGGCGCCCGGCACGGAACCGGGTTAGACCGCACCCGCGTGAAGCGCCAGCACCAGGCCGCAGCAGCCCCAGCCGAGAATGGCATAGGGGAGATTCCAGCGCAGCATGTCGCGCACGGCAATCTGATAGCGAACGCAGATCGCCAGGTTGCTGCCGGAGAGCGGGCTGCTGCCGGTCCCCAGCGCCCAGCTCATGAGAAACAGCATGCCGAGCAGGGTCGGGTCGGGGTGGAGCGGCGCGATCAATGGTGCCAGCGTGGCGATACCGATCAGGGGGTGAATGCCGGTGAAGGAGACGACCACGATGATGCCAAGGGCGAACCACGCCTGCCAGTGACCGAAGTGATCGATGGGCAGGTCGAGCCCGTCCGGCAGGCTGGCCAGTAGCGCCGCCAGCCCCGTCGAGATGACGCCGGCCCCCAGAAACAGGGCGAACTGGGGAGCCAGGCGCTGCAGGCCCTGGGTGAACTGGTGGTGCATGCGCTCGCGCCGGTTGTCTCGAGGCATCAGCAGAAAGGAGAATAGGGGCGCGACGATGGCGATGATCAGCGGAATCGAGAGACCGGGATAGAGCAGGTGCAGCCCGATCACCACGATCGCCAGTGTGCAGGGCATCAGCAGCGCGCTCTTTTCGATGGGGTAACCGACGAAGGGCGCGTTCAGCCGTCGGATGTCGAGCCAGTTGAGCGCCAGCAGCGCAGCCGCCGCCAGCAGACCCCAGGGCAGCAGGCCGAGATAGTCGAGGCCCGGCGCGTAGGTCAGGGCCACACCCATCGCGACGAAGAATGGCGACCAGGCCGCGGCGGCGGTGAATCCCCGGCCGACGATGAGTGCCTGGGAGCGGGTGAGTCTCCCCTCGTGCTGCATTCGCTCGCCGAACAGGAAGACCACGGAGAGATTGATGGCGGCGCCGAACAGATGCGCCCCCAGCATGGTCCCGAGCATACTGCCCGACTGCTGATGGTCCGCTCTGGCCTGCGGCGTGGCCATGGTCAGGAAGCTGACGCCGGCAAACATCATCAGCAACGACTGGTTGATGGTCAGCGCGTTCAACGGCGAATAGGGCGTGCCGCGCACCAGCGCTGCCGCCCACAGCAACGAACCGGCCGCGAACAGCGTTCCTGCCTGGCGGCGGGAGGTGCGGGGCAGGGTGCGGAACAGCCGCAACGTCGCCAGCCAGGCCAGTATCGCGGCGGGCCAGATCGGCCAGCCAAACAGGTTGCAGGCCACACTGAGAGCCAGCATGGCCAGAATCAGGACGCTGGAAGGTCTCATGCCGCCGGTGAGTCGAGTCGACCGCGCAGGCGAACGTAGCGATAGGCCGTGAAGGCCAGAGCACCGGCTGCCAGGATCTCGGCGCCGACCAGCACCGAACCGCCACCCTTGGTCACGATCATGATGCCCTGGACGACGTAGAGCACGCCCAGCGCCGTCAGCCAGATGTGGCCGCGCCGGCGTCGCATCAGTAGTGTCGGCAGGAACAGCACCAGCGGCAGGATCCTCACCAGTAGCGCAGCGACCTGCGCGTGCTGCTGGAGGTAATGCCAGATACCGCTCACCACCAGCAGCGCCAGCAGCGCCGAATAGGCGATCCACACGCCGCGCCGGGCAGTGTCGAGCGCTTCCGTGTTCTGCCGTGGCGAAGGACGTTCGTTCATGGCCGCCCGCTCCGCATCGCGGCGAGTGCCAGGGCGAGCTCGGCCAGGCGGCGCCCCTGGGCGACCGCCAGTCTGCGCTCGTCGGCGTCGACTTCGCGGTCGGCGTTGGGGCCGGCCAGATGGCTGGTGCCATAGGGCGTTCCACCGCTCTGGGTGCTCAGCAGCGTCGTCTCGCTGTAGGGCACGCCCGCATAGACCATGCCGTGATGCAGCAACGGAATCAGCATGGTCAGCAGGGTGCTCTCCTGGCCGCCGTGCAGGCTGGCCGTGGAGGTGAACGCGGTAGCCGGCCGGTCGACGAGCGCGCCGTTCATCCAGAGCCCGCTGGTGGTATCGAGGAAATACTTGAGCGGCGCGGCCATGTTGCCGAACCGGGTCGGGCTGCCCAGCGCCAGGCCCGAACAGTGGCGCAGGTCCGCTTCCTCGACATAGATCGCCCCTTGGTCGGGGATCTCGGGGGCGGTTGCCTCGGATACCGGCGAGACCGCCGGCACGGTACGCAGTCGCGCCTCGACGCCGGAGACGCTCTCGACGCCGCTGGCCAGCTGTTCAGCCAGTGTTTTCGTTGCCCCCTGGCGCGAGTAGTAGAGCACCAGGACATAGGGCAGGGTCGGGCCGCTGGAGGCCGTATGATCGGTCATGACTTCTCCTCGAGGGGACGGCTTGCATCAAGCGCGCTCGTCAGGGGTTGGACGAAAAAGTGGGCGAGCGATGACCAGACAAGGCAAAAGTCAGCGCAACCGGGCCGGACTGGCGTACCAGTTCACGGGGTGTAAAAGAGTACGTTGAGCGGGTTCAACACCGTATGGCCTCGCGCAGGCGGTTTTCGTACAAGGCTCAGATCAGTTGCAGGACGGCCTGCGGCGGGCGCCCAATGACCGCGTACTCGCCGTCGTCGGCGATCGGTCTCTGCATCAGGCGGGGATGCTCGACGATGGCGTCGATGATCTGCTCCGGGGTCGGGTCATCGATGCCGCGCGCCCGCCATTCCTGCTCGTCGCGGCGCAGCATCTGATCGGCGTCGTCGCCCAGTCGCCTGGCGAGGCCTTCCAGCTGCTCGCGAGACAGCGGATCATCGAGATAGCGGCGTTCGATGAACTCGATGCCTCGAGACGCCAGCAGCGCCAGGGCCTCCCGTGACTTGGAGCAGCGCGGATTGTGGTAGAGCGTGAGCGTTGACATCGGTGCGGCGGAACCTTCTATGACAGTGCGGCGCGGGGTCTTGCTGGCCGTCGATCGACGCGGGACGGCGCAACGGGGCGGAAGCGATATTGTAGCGGCTGATCAGCGGAGGCCTCAATCGTCGCCGCCGACGACAAGCGCCGCCGACTCTATTCCGGCAGCCGCTTGTAGACCCAGGCCGTCGTGCCGTCTTCCAGCTTGACGCTCTCCCGCGTGTAGCGAACGCCCAGTCGCTCGTAGCGATCCAGCGCCCTGAGTGCGGCAGGGCCGACGGTCAGCACCTCGCCGTGCACCTCACCATCCGGCTGCGGGTGAATGTCGAGATCCTGTTTCCGATAGCCCTTCAGCGTCCCTTCCCGCGTCGCGACCGGAGTCCCCATGATGATCCAGCGCAAGCCGTCGTGACGCAGTGTCCCGTAGACGAACACGTCCTGCTCGGCAATTCGCTCATCGATGATGGCGGGCTCGGCGGGATGATAACCATAAGGGCTCATGAAGATGTACCAGAAGCCGCCGCCGGCGAGGATCGCCGCGGCGACCAGCAGAATCGACAGCCACTTGGCGAATCGTCGCATCATTGACAACCTTGCTCTGCGTAATGGATTTCGAGGAACATGCCTGTCAGCTTACCTCAGGCGCGGACGTCGCATGCAGACACGGTTCCGCAGAGGCCATTGAGGCGTCTCCTGAACCCCGTGCTAGCATTCGAAGTCGAAGCGTCAACGATGTCAGCGACGGAGGAGCGCCATCATGAGTCACGCCGCCAACGACTTCCAGGCATTCCGCGAAGCCTTGGGTCCCGATGTACGGCCGATCGGCAAGGGCCGGGACAAGGCCGCGGTCACCCGGCCCCAGAGATCACCCTCCGATGCCCAGCTCGCCCGTCGCGAGAGTGCCCAGCAGGCCCGCGACGACGAACGGGACTTCCTGTCCGACCAATTCGTCGACCTGGTCGGTGCCCACGATCCGATCGAATTTCGTCGCGACGGCATTCAGGTCGGCGTGCTCGAACGGTTGCGCCATGGCGGCTATCCCGCCGAGGCGCGGCTGCACATCATGCGCATGCCGGTCATCGAATGTCGCCGCGCCCTGTTCGGCTTTCTCCGCGACGCCTATGAACACGACCTGCGCAGTGTGCTCGTCGTCCACGGCCGCTCGCGCGAGGACGACGGCCACCCCAACGTCGTGCGCTCCTATCTCGACCACTGGCTTCGGCAGTTCGAGCAGGTCCAGGCCTTCAGTTCGGCGCCGGCCCAGCAAGGGGGAATCGGGGCGACTTTCGTGATGTTGCGCAAGTCGGAGCGCGCCAGATCGCACAATCGGGAGCGGCAGCAGAAGCGGCGCGGCTAAGTGACCGTTTGGTGCCGGATACATAAACCTTGGAGATCGTTGGCCCAACGCATTGACCCCAGCCAGGGCTGGGGTCAATGCTTGGAAAACCGGCTCCGAACCGATATCAGCGCTCCCGCAGGCGGCGGGCGAACAGCGGTTCGTTCAGGTCCACGGCGGGCTGGTAGCTGACGGTGAAGGCGGCGAGCGCCTTGAGGGCCGACTCGAGCTCCTGATCCTCGCGTAGTGCCAGGGCGTCGAAGCCGCAGCGCGTCATGTAGTAGAGCTGATCGATCAGGACATCGCCGATCGCCCGCACTTCGCCGGCATAACCGAAACGTTCCCGCAGCAATCGCGCCAGCGTGTAGCCGCGGCCATCGGTGAAGGCAGGGAAGTCGATCGCCACCAACGCGGCCTTCTCCAGTGTCGCCGCCAGTTCCGGAGTCAACTCGGTGTCGCTGGGTAGCCAGGGCGCCAGATCATCCCGATCCGAGTGCCGTTGCCACAAGGCGAGCGGCACGATGGCAGGACGGCTCACGGGCAGGCTCTCCTCGTCGCGGGAGAGCCCCCAGGTATCGGTGACCGGTTTGCCGAGCTTGATCAGCGTGCTCGTGGCGGCCACGGCTTCCGGCGCTTCTTGAAACTCCTGTTCAGGCTGCATAGACCCGCTCCTTGAAAGCCTGGTGACCGACACGACGATAGGTGTCGAGGAAGCGCTCATCGTCGAGGCGCTTTTCGACGTAGACCTGCAGAACCTTGTCGATGACGTCCGGGACATCCTCGCGATAGAAGGAGGGGCCTAGGATCTTGCCCAACGACACGTCGTCGTCGGCGTTGCCGCCCAGCGAGATCTGATAGTACTCCTCGCCTTTCTTGTCGACGCCGAGGATGCCAATATTGCCGACATGGTGATGCCCGCAGGCGTTCATGCAGCCGGAAATATTGAGATCGATCGGACCCAGGTCATACAGGAAATCGAGGTCCTCGAAGCGCTCCTGAATCGCCTGGGCGATCGGGATCGAGACCGCGTTGGCCAGCGAGCAGAAATCACCGCCCGGGCAGCAGATGATGTCGTTCAAGGTGCCCACCGTGGGGTTGGCCATGCCCAGCGCATCGAGCTGCCGCCACAGCGCCTCGATCTCGTCGACGGGCACGTCCGACAGCACCAGGTTCTGCTCGTGGGTAACGCGTAGCTCGCCGAAGCCGAAGGTCTCCGCGAGATCCGCCACCGCGTCCATCTGATCGGCGGTGATATCGCCCGGGGCCGCCTCGCGACGTTTCAACGACAGCGTGACCGCCTTGTAGCCAGGCACCTTGTGATCCATGACATTGTTGGTCACGAACCGGGCAAAGGCGCGATTTTCCTGACGAAGTGTCTCGTAGGCGACGATCGCGGATTCGGCGACCGGGCGACGCGCCGGCTCCGGGAAGTGCGTCTTGGCTTCGTCCACCGCCCCTTCGTTCAAGGTCTGCGGGCCATCCTTGAGATGGGCCCACTCGGCCTCGACGCGACGGGCGAACTCCTCGACGCCCAGCGCCTTGACCAGGATCTTGATCCGGGCCTTGAACTTGTTGTCGCGGCGACCGAACTGGTTGTAGACCCGGACGATGGCTTCGAGATAGGTCAGCAGATGCTGCCAGGGCAGATCCGCGCGCACCACCTCGCCGATCATCGGCGTACGCCCCATGCCGCCGCCCGCGAGAACGCGGAAGCGCAGTTCGCCGGCGTCGTTCAAGAACAGCCGCAGGCCGATGTCATGGACGTGGATCGCGGCGCGATCCTCGGTGGCACCGGTGACAGCGATCTTGAACTTGCGCGGCAGGTAGGCGAACTCCGGATGCAGGGTGGACCACTGGCGAATCAGCTCGCACCAGGGGCGCGGGTCGACCACTTCATCCTTGGCGATGCCTGCGAACTGATCGCTGGTGGTGTTGCGAATGCAGTTGCCGCTGGTCTGGATGGCGTGCATCTGGACCTTGGCCAGGTCGGCCAGGATGTCGGGCACGTCCTCCTGCGCCGGCCAGTTGAGCTGGAGGTTCTGGCGGGTGGTGAAGTGGCCGTAGCCGCGGTCGTAGCGCCGGGTGATGGTTGCCAGCGCGCGCAGCTGGTCACTGCTCAGCATGCCGTAGGGGATGGCGATGCGCAGCATCGGCGCATGGCGCTGGATATAGAGGCCATTCTGGAGTCTGACCGGACGAAACTCCTCTTCACCGAGCTTGCCGGCGAGATAGCGATCCATCTGGTCGCGAAACTGCGCAACGCGCTCGTCGACGAGCGTCTGGTCATAAGAGTCGTAGCGATACATCGGGCCTGATCCTGCTAGTCATGGATTGCCAATGAGAGCACCTTACCGCGTGCGCTTTATTCTACAAAAGAATAAATACTCATAATTTCTTGCCTTATCGTTATTACGACCGCGCCGTCATGAGGCCAGCGCGGAGCCGGCGTCGCGCTCGCCGTCAGTGGCCGCCGGCGACTCCGGGTCGTAGGAGAGCACGGGCGACAACCAGCGCTCCAGTTCCGCCAGCGGCATCGCCTTGCGCCGGGCCAGCGCCTCGACCTGGTCCCGGCCGATCTTGCCGGTGGAGAAATATTTCGCTGAAGGGTGGGCGAAATACCAGCCGGAGACCGCCGCCGCCGGCCACATGGCAAAGCTGTCGGTCAGCGAGATGCCGGTGCGTGCGGTGGCCTCAAGCAGCCGGAACAGAGTGGCCTTCTCGGTGTGATCGGGGCAGGCCGGGTAGCCGGGAGCCGGGCGGATCCCCTGATATTTTTCGGCGATCAGGGCGTCGTTGTCCAGCGTCTCCTCCGGCACGTAACCCCAGAACTCCTTGCGTACGCGCTCGTGGAGGCGCTCGGCGAAGGCCTCGGCGAGGCGGTCGGCCAGCGCCTGAACCAGGATGGCGTTGTAGTCGTCGCCGGCCGCCTCGTAGCGCTTGGCCAGCTCATCCGCGCCATGGCCGGTGGTGACGGCGAAACCGCCGATCCAGTCGAGCTTGCCGCTGGACGCTCCGTTCTCTCGATAACGCGGCGCAATGAAGTCGGCCAGGCTGTGGCAGATGCCGTCGCGGCCCTTGGTGCTCTGCTGACGAATATGATGGAGCCGCTCGATCACCGTTTCGCGACTGTCGTCAGCGTAGACCTCGATGACGTCGTCGTCGACGCTGTTGGCCGGCCACAGCCCGATCACGCCGCGGGCGCACAGATGCTTTTCGTCGATCAGCTTGCGCAGCATGGCCTGGGCATCGCGAAACAGATTGCGCGCCGCTTCGCCGACCACCTCGTCCTCAAGTATCCGCGGATACTTGCCCGAGAGCTGCCAGGTCATGAAGAAGGGCGTCCAGTCGATGAATTCGACGAGCTCGTCGAGATCGTAGTCGTCGAACACGGTGATCCCCGGCTGGATCGGTTTGACCGGTTCGAAATGGTTCCAGTCCACCTTGAAGCGCCGCTCTCGAGCCGAGCTGTAGGGCAGATCGGAAGCCTTGGGGCGACGCTTGGCGTTGCGCTCACGGACCTGGTCGTACTCCTGCCGGATCTCGGCGAAGTAGGTGGGTTTCTGGGTCGGCGAGAGCAGCCGGCTGGCGACGCCGACGGCGCGGGAGGCATCGCTGACGTAGATCACTGGCTCGGCGTACTGAGGCGCGATCTTGACCGCCGTGTGCGCCTTCGAGGTGGTGGCGCCACCGATCAGCAGCGGGAGCTGGAAGCCCTGGCGCTGCATCTCCTTGGCGACGTGGACCATCTCGTCCAGCGATGGCGTGATCAGGCCGGAGAGACCGATGATATCGGCGTTCTCGTCTCGTGCGGTCTTGAGGATCTTCTCCGTCGGCACCATCACGCCGAGATCGATCACCTCGTAGTTGTTGCACTGGAGCACCACGCCGACGATGTTCTTGCCGATGTCGTGGACATCGCCCTTGACCGTGGCCATCACGATCTTGCCCTTGGACTGCACATCGCCGGATTTCTCCGCCTCGATGTAGGGGATCAGATAGGCGACGGCCTGCTTCATCACCCGCGCGGACTTGACCACCTGGGGCAGAAACATCTTGCCGGCGCCGAACAGATCGCCGACCACATTCATGCCGTCCATCAGCGGGCCCTCGATCACCTCGATGGGGCGCGCGGCGGCTGCCCGGGCCTCCTCGGTGTCGGCTTCGATGTAGGCGGTGATGCCCTTGACCAGGGCGTGTTCGATCCGCTTGTTGACTTCCCACCCTCGCCATTCGAGATCTTCTTTCTTCGCCGCGCCGCTGCCGTCCCCACCTCCGTCTTGACGGTAGCGCTCGGCGATCTCCAGCAGCCGTTCGGTGCCGTCGTCGCGGCGATTGAGCACCACGTCCTCGACCGCCTCGCGCAGTTCGCTCGGCAGGTCGTCGTAGACCGCCAGCTGGCCGGCGTTGACGATGCCCATCGACATGCCGGCCTTGATCGCGTGATAGAGAAACACCGAGTGAATCGCCTCGCGCACCGGATTGTTGCCGCGAAACGAGAACGAGACGTTAGAGACGCCGCCCGAGATCATCGCATGAGGCAGGTTCTGGTGGATCCACTGGGTGGCCTCGATGAAATCGACGGCGTAGTTGTTGTGCTCCTCGATCCCGGTGGCGATGGCGAAGATATTGGGATCGAAGATGATGTCCTCGGCGGGGAAGCCGATGTCGTCCACCAGCAGACGGTAGGCGCGCTGGCAGATTTCGGTCTTGCGGGCGAAGGTATCGGCCTGGCCCTGCTCGTCGAACGCCATGACCACGATGGCGGCGCCGTGGCGCCGACACTCGTTGGCCTGATGGCGGAACGACGCTTCGCCTTCCTTCAGCGAAATCGAATTGACGATCGCCTTGCCCTGAATGCACTTGAGACCGGCTTCGATGATCCCCCACTTGGAGGAGTCGACCATGATCGGCACCCGGGCGATATCGGGTTCGCCGGCGATCAGGTTGAGGAAGCGCACCATCGCCTCCTCGGACTCCAGCATGCCCTCGTCCATGTTGATGTCGATCACCTGGGCGCCGTTCTCGACCTGCTCCAGCGCCACTTCCAGGGCGGTGGTGTAGTCCTCCTCCTGTATCAGCCGCTTGAAGCGCGCCGAACCGGTGACGTTGGTGCGCTCGCCGACGTTGACGAACAGCGAGTCGGCTTCGATGTTGAAGGGTTCGAGGCCGGAGAGCCGGCAGGCGGCGGGGCGCTCGGGAACGGCGCGGGGCGCAACGCCGTCGACGACGCGCTTGACCGCGGCGATATGCTCGGGCGTGGTGCCGCAGCAGCCGCCGATGACGTTGAGCATGCCGCTCTCGGCGAACTCGCGCACGATCGCGGCCATCTCCTCGGCGCTCTGGTCGTACTCGCCGAATTCGTTGGGCAGCCCCGCGTTGGGATGGGCGGAGACGAAGGTGTCGGCCTTGTTCGAAAGCTCCTCGAGATAGGGCCGAAGCTCCTGGGCGCCGAGCGCGCAGTTCAAGCCGACGGAGAGCGGCCGGGCGTGACGTACCGCGTTCCAGAACGCTTCCGTCGTCTGGCCGGAGAGGGTGCGGCCGGAAGCGTCGGTGATGGTGCCGGAGATCATCACCGGCAGACGCTCGCCGCGGGATTCGAACAGGGCCTCCAGGGCGTAGATGGCGGCCTTGGCATTGAGCGTGTCGAAGATCGTCTCGATCAGGATGATATCGGCACCGCCATCGATCAGCGCGGTGGCGGCCTCGATATAGTTGTCACGCAGCTGGTCGAAGGTGACGTTGCGCCTGGCCGGATCGTTGACGTCCGGTGACAGCGAGGCGGTGCGCGACGTCGGACCCAGCACGCCAGCGACATAGCGTGGAACGCCGGTCTCCGCGGCGACGGCATCGCAGACCTCGCGCGCCAGTCTGGCCGCTTCGCGATTGAGCTCGACGGTCAGCGACTCCATGCCGTAATCGGACTGGGACAGCCGGGTACTGTTGAAGGTGTTGGTCTCGACGATGTCGGCGCCGGCCTCCAGGTAGGCGCGGTGGATCGATTCGACGATGTCCGCTCGCGTCAGCGTCAGCAGATCGTTGTTGCCCTTGAGCTCGCTGGGCCAGTCGGCAAAGCGCTCGCCACGGAAGTCGGCCTCGTCGAGACGGTACTCCTGAAGCATGGTGCCCATACCGCCGTCGAGGATCACGATACGCTCGTCCAGCGTCTTCTTCAGCGTGGCGAACGAGGCAGAGGCGGTAATGGCAGTCATGGCGGTGACTCTCCAACAGCAGGTAAACAGGTCGCGTCCCTCGCGAGACACCGAGGGGCCGCATGGTATCAGAAAGGCACGGATGGCGGGACTTGGGCGACAAGCCTGACTAAATCACTCGGGATTGTCTTGGCGCGCGCTTTTTCCTACCATAACGGTACATCTCAAGCAGAGTCCTCAGTCTCATGAGCCAACCGATTCAGATCACCGAAAGCGGCCAGGAGTACCTGGCCGAGTTGCTGGCCAAACAGAACGTCGACGATATCGCCGTGCGCGTCTTTATTACCCAGCCCGGCACCCCCTATGCGGAGACTTGTCTCGCCTACTGTCGCCCTGGCGAGGAGGAGCCCAGCGACGAGCGGGTGGAGCTGGAGAAGTTCAGCGTCTATCTCGACAAGAACAGCGTGCCGTTCCTGGAAGAGGCCGTGGTCGATTTCAACGCGGACCGCATGGGCGGCCAGCTAACCATCAAGGCGCCCAATGCCAAGATGCCCAAGGTCAACGCCGACAGCCCGCTCGAGGATCGCGTCAACTACATCCTCTATAGCGAGATCAATCCTGGTCTGGCGTCCCATGGTGGCGAGATCCGCCTGATCCAGCTCACCGAAGAGCAGGTCGCGGTGCTGCAGTTCGGCGGCGGCTGCCAGGGCTGCGCGGCGGTCGATCTCACCCTCAAGGATGGCGTCGAGAAGACGCTGATGGAGCGAATTCCGGAGCTGGCCGGCATTCGCGACGTCACCGACCACACCGATACCACCAACGCCTACTACTGAGGCCGACCGGAGCTCGCAAGGCGGCACGCTTGCGACCCACGGTCTCCCGCGAAGAGCGCTCTTCGCGTTCCGGCGAGCGCCCGGCAAGCCGTCGGTCACGACCGGGTTTCAGCTTCTATCGCTGTAGCCGATAACCTGGATGACAGCAGCCTGTCCGTGCTGGCCAGGTTTGGCGGTGACGAGAGCGGAGGCGCCCATGCCCACGAAGCGGTTTCAGTTCGGTTGTCTGGCCTTGGCTTCGCTGCTCTGGTCGGTCCCGACATGGGCGAACTCGTCCATCGTGATCGGCACGGGGGGCATATCCGGTGTCTATCTCCCGACCGGGCGCGTCATCTGCCAGCTCTATCAGCAAGCGACCGGCGCTACCTGCCAGGCCCTGCCGACCGGTGGGTCGTTCTACAACACCAATAGCGTTCGTAATGGCGATCTGGATTTCGGTATCGTCCAGTCGGACATTCAGTACGCGGCCTTCGAGGGTATCGCCCAGTTCTACGACAACGGCCCGAGCCCCGATTTGAGAACCCTGTTCTCGTTGCATGCCGAGGCGTTCACGGTCGTTGCCGAGTCAGCCGACATCCACGAGTTCGACGACCTGCTGGGAAAGCGTGTCAACGTGGGTAACCCCGGATCCGGCCACCGTGCCACGCTGAACGCCTTGCTGGCGATCAAAGGCAAGACGGAAGGGGCCTTCGCCCTGGCCAGTGAACTGAAACCCGAGGACATGACCCGAGTCATGTGCAGTGGCAAGCTGGACGCGTTTTTCTACGTCGTCGGCCATCCCTCGCAGGCCATTGACGAGGCGACCCGACGTTGCGGTGCTCATCTGGTCGACGTCTCCGGACCCGATGTCGCCCATCTGATCGAAGCCGCGCCTTATTACAGTGTCACCGTCATCCCGGGCGGCACCTATGCCAACACACCCGATGACACGACGACCTTTGGCGTCAGGGCGACTTTGATGACACGTTCGGACGCCGATGACGACGATGTCTATCGACTGGTCAAGGCGGTGTTCGAGCATCTGGAGACGCTCCGTCGGTCGCATCCGTCACTGGCACGGTTGGCACCGGCCAGAATGGTCAGCGAGGGAATGACCGCGCCCCTGCATCCCGGAGCGCGGCGTTACTACGAAGAGGTGGGGCTGTTGCCGGCCGAGCACTGACCGGCGGGCGACATCAACTGGCAGTGGGGGGCAGGGCGGCGCGAGACAGCCTGTCGTGCAGTTCACGGTTGGCGGCACGGAGATTCTTGAGTTCGCTTTCCAGGCGCTGGCGCTCCTGCTGCATGGACTTGACTCGGTCGTCGCTGACGCGTTTCTCGCTTTCGGCCTGCTCCATGTGGACCTTGTCGGCGCGCAGGGACTCCTGGAGCTGGCCGTACTGACGGCGCTGCTCGGAAAGATCTTGCTGCAGGCGTTCGCAGCGTTGATCCAGCGACGCCAGGCGCTGCTCATACTGCTTTTCCTGCTTCAAGCGCTCCTGACGAGCATCCTCCAGCAGTCCCATCAACCGCGATTCGGCGGACTCGTGGCGTTTCTCTTCCTGGGCGAGCTTGGTCTGGTTGGCCTGGTGCTGCTTGGCCATGGCGTCACGATGCTGCTGTTCCGCTTGCTCCAGACTGGACTGATGGCGCTGGCAGGTCTGCTCGAGCTGGACGATACGCTTCTGTTGCTGACTCTGGGCAGATTGCAGCGACTGCAGTTCCGCCTGGAGATGCGCGGCTTCGGTGGTCTTGTTCTCGAGACGCTCCTGGACGCGGAGCATGTGCTCGTTGAGCGCCTGCAGTCGCTGTTCGGCATCCTCGCACTGACGCCTTGCCTGATGGCTGGCGTCGTCGGCCTCGCGGATCTGCTCGTCGGCTTCCTGGCGGTAGACGGCCAATTTCTCGTAGGCGGCCTGCTGCGCCTTGTCCCAGATATCGGCGACCCAGGCATCGAGGCCCTCGGGGCGCTCGAGGTTGCGCGGAATGGCCTGTACCGAGTCTCCGCTCTGGCGCAGTCTCCATTCGCGCAGATGGTCGCTGATGGTGGTGTAGCTGCCGGTACCGAGAAATTCCCGGACCTTCTGGACGCTGATCGCTTCTCCACGCTGCTGGAGTGTATCGATCGCGCGACAGACGTCATCGTAGCGGATGCCATTACGTGCCATGTCTGGTTCCCTTGCGTTGCCAATGATTCCGGAGCTTCTGGTGGCTCCTGTTATCCAGCATAGGCGATTTACGTAAGGTGTATACGTAAAAATCTGTATGTAATGAAAGGAATCAGACGCTGGGGATCGAATTGTGCAACCCCTATAATGCGAACCAGAGACTAGGAGACGCTAATGAGTATTGAGCAGGCCCAGGCCGAGCTGCTGGATGAGTTCTCGATCTTCGACAACTGGATGGATCGCTATCAGTACATCATCGATATGGGACGCCAGTTGCCGGAGTATCCGGAAGAAGACAAGGTGGCGAATTACAAGATCGAAGGCTGTCAGTCCAACGTCTGGCTGCGCGCCACGGAAGAAGCGGGGCGGTTGCGATTCCGCGCGACGTCGGATGCCGCCATCGTCAGCGGGCTGATCGCGATCCTGATGCGGATCTACGACAATCGCGAACCCGACGAAATTCTGAACGAGGAACCCAGATTTCTGGCAGAGCTGGGACTGGACAAGCACCTGTCGCCGACACGCAGCAATGGTCTGCATGCCATGATCGAAAGCATCTACGCCATTGCCCGCGAGACTCGGGGCAGCCGCTCGGTTCACTGATCGGGCGGCCCGGCTCCCATTTCTACTCCTGGTGGTCAGCCTGGTGACATGGGCATTTCCGGTGATGGGGGTCGGGCACCGGGTCGACGCCACCGGGATGAAAAGGGTGGCATTTGAGCAGGCGGCGAATGGCCAGCCACATCCCGCGCCAGGGTCCATGCAGGTTGATGGCCTCCAGCGCGTAGTTCGAGCAGGTCGGCCAGAATCGGCAGCGTGGTCCGATCAGCGGGCTGATGCCATAGCGGTAGAGTTGAATCAGCCCGATAACAAGCCAGGTGGCTATCTTGGCGATCACGATGGGCCTCAGCGTTTCTGGCCGTAGAGCGTTTCCGGTGAGATCAGGGGATTGCTGTCGACTTCACCGAACTCCGGGGTCAGGCGCAGATAGAAGCAGTGACGTCGACCGGTATGACAGGCGGGGCCCGACTGATCCACCTTCAGCAGTAAGGTGTCGCCATCGCAGTCGAGGCGGGCCTCGACAAGATGCTGTTGCTGGCCCGATGTCTCGCCCTTGCGCCAGAACGCCTGCCGGGAGCGGGACCAGTAACAGACGCGTCCGGTAGCCAGTGTCTCCTCCAGCGCCGCACGATTCATCCACGCCATCATCAGGACCTCGCCGCTATCGTGCTGCTGCGCGATGGCGGGCATCAGTCCGTCGGCGTTCCACCTGGCTGCCGTGAGTAGCTCGCCGATAGCGACGCGAGCGCCAGATGAGGAGCGCTCGAGATCGTGAAAAAGGCCGGACATGGGTGTCACCGTAGGTTGAAAGTCAGTCAGACGAGGCTGAATCGCTCTCGAGGCAGGCATCGCAAGCACCGAGCAGCTCGATGGTCTGGCGCTGGATCGTGAATCCTCGCTCCCTTGCGGTCCGCGACAGCATCTCGCCGACGACTTCCTGATGAAGCTCTTCGACACGGCCGCAGTGCCGGCAGATCAACAGCTGGAAGCGATGCACGTGTTCGGGACACGGGCAGGCGATATAGGCATTGAGCGATTCGATTCGATGAACCAGGCCTTGCTCGATCAGGAAGTCCAGCGCCCGATAGACGGTCGGTGGGCGCGCGGAAGCGTGCTCGTCCGATAGTCGGTCGAGCAGATCGTAGGCTTTCAGGCCTCCCGGCGTGCTGGATATCATCTCCAGTACGCGGCGGCGAATCGGCGTAAAACGGACGCCGCGTTCCTGACACTGTTGATCTGCCTGTCTCAGCAGCACATCCGAATCGAGCATCGAATTTCCCGTTATCATCGACAGCAGCACATTCTACGCGCTCGCGTGGCGGGGAGCCACCGGGGAGGCCGGCTGGCAGGGCCTTGGCAGTCGTCGCCGCCATGTCGAGATAGGGTATTTAACATAATATATATTATGCGAATAAGGATAATGTGCCATGACGCGCACTTGCACGACGAAAACTCTGAGATCGCCATCGAGTTGGGCTACGCTGATCGAGATGGTCAAAAACGGACCGCGACGCTCTGCGACAAATCGCCACACAGGCGGAGAGTTTCCCGCCTTCCTCTGATCAGAAGCCAAATTTTCGGTACAATGCCGACCGCGAAATCCCTACTTCGTTGGCGACGTCGGATGCTCAGTGCGCCATTGCGCGTCGTGTCAGAGTTGTCAGCCCTGGCTAGCGGCGTATGATGCATGCCGCTAACCGATTGTTGCAGCGCCGAAAAGCTTTCCTCCACTGGGGTCGTGAGATGAGAAAAAGGAACTCCCTCAAGTATTTGAGCGTGATGACGTGGCTAACCACGCCACTGCTGTTGAGTGGTTGTGGATCAGCACTCATGGATCCATCCGGCCAGATCGGCCAGGGTCTGAAGTCGTTGATCATCACGGCCTTTGGCTTGATGTTGATCGTGGTAATCCCGGTCATCGTGATGACCATCCTGTTTGCGTGGAAGTATCGCGGGACCAATCTCGCGGCCAAATACACGCCGAACTGGGAACACTCGAATATCATCGAGGTATTTGTCTGGGCAATTCCGTGCGTCATCATCTTCTTCCTCGCCATCCTGACATGGCAGACGTCGCACTCCTTCGACCCACACAAGCCCATCGCCAGCGAAGATGAAACCATGACCGTCGATGCGATCTCGCTCGACTGGAAATGGCTGTTCATCTATCCCGATGAAGGTATCGCCACGATCAACGAGCTGGCCATTCCGGTGGGCACTCCGATCCACTTCCGGGTCACCTCGGGTACGGTCATGAACTCTTTCATGATTCCGAACCTCGGAAGCCAGATCTACGCCATGGCCGGCATGGACAACGACGTCTATCTGGAAGGCAACGAAGTGGGCACCTTCCGTGGTCGTTCGACACACTACAGCGGCGAAGGTTTCTCGGAGATGCTCTTCGACGCCCACGTGACGTCGGATGCGGATTTTCAGGCGTGGGTCGACAAGGTCAAGCAGTCTCCTGACACCATGATGTTTCCGGAAGACTACGAGCAGGTTGCCAAACCCTCCATTGCCAACCCGGTGGAGTACTTCTCGCAGGTCTCGCCCGACTTTTACGGCGATCTGATCAAAAGTTATAAAGCTGGTCACGGCGGTCCCGATAGCCATGGCGAGCACAACGAAGCACGGGAGTCTTCAATGCCCATGAGTGCGCAGGCAGCGGAGTAACGTCATGTTCGGAAAACTCAGTTTAGATTCGATTCCATACCATGAGCCGATCATCATGGTCACCGCAGCGGTCATTGGTATCGTTGGTGCCCTGGTCGTCGGTCTGATTACCTACTATCGCAAGTGGGGCTATCTCTGGACCGAGTGGGTCACGTCCATCGATCACAAGAAGATCGGTGTGATGTACTTCCTGGTCGCGCTGGTGATGCTGATCCGCGGCTTCGCCGACGCCATCATGATGCGATCCCAGCAAGCCCTCGCGGCCGGCGGTGCCGAAGGGTTCCTGCCGCCCCACCACTATGATCAGATCTTCACCGCTCACGGTGTGATCATGATCTTCTTCGTCGCCATGCCCATGGTCATCGGCCTGATGAACCTGGTCGTGCCGCTGCAGATCGGTGCCCGCGACGTCGCCTTCCCGTTCATGAACAACCTGAGCTTCTGGCTGTTCGCGGCGGGCATGATCCTGGTCAACGTGTCGCTGGTCGTCGGCGAATTCGCCAAGACCGGGTGGCTGGCGTATGCCCCACTATCGGAGCTGCAATACAGTCCGGACGTCGGCGTCGATTACTGGATATGGGCGTTACAGCTATCGGGGATCGGGACGACGCTGACGGGTATCAACTTCTTCGTCACCATTCTCAAGATGCGCACCCAGGGCATGACGCTGTTTCGCATGCCGATCTTTACCTGGACGGCGCTTTGCACCAACGTCCTGATCATCCTGTCGTTCCCTATCCTGACCGCCACCATCGCCATGCTGACCCTGGATCGCTATCTGGGCATGCACTTCTTTACCAATGACATGGGCGGTAGCCAGATGATGTACGTCAACCTCATCTGGGCCTGGGGACATCCGGAAGTCTATATCCTGATCCTGCCGGCTTTCGGCGTCTTCTCCGAGGTCATCGCGACCTTCACCAAGAAGCGCCTGTTCGGCTACAAGACCATGGTCTGGGCGACCGCCGCGATCACCGTGCTCTCTTTCATCGTCTGGCTGCACCACTTCTTCACCATGGGCGCTGGCGCCAACGTCAATGCCTTCTTCGGCATCATGACGATGATCATCGCCATCCCGACCGGGGTGAAGATCTTCAACTGGCTGTTCACGATGTATCGTGGTCGTATCCAGTTCACCACACCGGTGCTGTGGACGATCGGCTTCATCATCACCTTTACCCTGGGTGGCATGACCGGCGTCATGCTGGCGGTACCGGGTGCGAACTTCGTGCTGCACAACAGCCTGTTCGTCATCGCCCACTTCCATAACGTCATCATCGGCGGCGTGGTCTTCGGCATGATGGCCGGCTTCACCTACTGGTTCCCGAAAGCGTTCGGCTTCACGCTGAGCGAGAAATGGGGCAAGCGCTCCTTCTGGTGCTGGCTGGTCGGCTTCTACCTGGCCTTCATGCCGCTCTACGCGCTGAGCTTCTTCGGTGCCATGCGTCGCATGCAGTCCTACGAGCAGACCGAGTGGCAGCCGCTGATGATCGTTGCCTGGTTCGGCGCCGTGGTCATCGCCATGGGTATCGCCTGCATCGTGATCCAGCTGATCGTCAGTATCCGCGACCGTGAGAAAAATCGCGATCTGACCGGTGACCCGTGGGATGGTCGCACGCTGGAGTGGTCGACCTCCTCCCCGCCCCCGAACTACAACTTCGCCTATCTGCCCAAGGTCGATTCCATCGACAGCTACTGGGAGATGAAGCAGCAGCCGGGTGGCTTCAAACGGGAGCTCGCGACCAAGTTCGAGGACGTTCACATGCCCAAGAACACCGCGGAAGGTCCGATCCTGTCACTGTTCAGCCTATTCTTCGGCTTCGCGCTGATCTGGCACATCTGGTGGCTGGTCGGCCTGGGCGCGATCGGCATGTTCGTGACGTTCATGTTCCGTATCTTCAACAAGGATACCGACTACCACGTCAGCGCTGCCGAGGTCGAAAAGACCGAGCGTGAATACCACAAACGGTTGGAGATGCAGGCTTAATCATGGCAACCGACACACTCAAGCAGCACGACGCTCATGCCCACGACGGGCATGAGCACCACGACGCCGGTGCAATGAAGGTCTTCGGGTTCTGGATCTACCTGATGAGCGACCTGGTGATCTTCGGCACCCTGTTCGCGACCTTCGGCGTGCTGGCCACGGCCACCGCCGGCGGCCCCACGTCCCAGGAAATCTTCGAACTGCCCTTCGTGCTGGTCGAAACCTTCCTGCTGTTGATCAGTAGTTTCACCTTCGGTCTGGCAGTCCTGGCTCAGAACGCCGGCGATCGCGGTGCCGTACTCAAGTGGCTCGCCGTCACTTTCCTGCTCGGCTTCGGCTTCGTCGCGATGGAGGTGTACGAGTTCCATCACCTCATCGCCCAGGGCCACGGTCCGGATCGCAGCGCCTTCCTGTCGGCCTTCTTCACGCTGGTCGGCACCCACGGCCTGCACGTGACGTTCGGTCTGATCTGGATCGCGATCATGTTCTTCCAGATCTCCAGGCAGGGTCTGGACAGCGTGACCAAGCCACGCATGCTGTGCCTCAGCCTGTTCTGGCACTTTCTGGACATCGTCTGGATCTGTGTCTTCTCGTTCGTCTACCTGATGGGAGCCATGTGATATGAGCGACATTCATACCTCGCACGACGGCGCCAGTCACGGCAGCTACAAGTCCTATACCATTGGGCTGGTTCTCTCGATCGTGCTGACGCTGATTGCGTTCGGTGTCGTCATGACCGGCAGCTTCAGCCTTCCGGTCATGATGGTGACGGTGGTGGTCACCGCCGTGATCCAGGTGCTGGTGCAGCTGATTCTCTTCATGCACCTGAACACCAAGGCCGAAGGTGGCTGGAACGTGATTTCCTTCGTGTTCACCATCGGCATCTTGACGCTGATCGTTGGTGGTTCGCTTTGGATCATGCACAACATCCACGTCAACATGATGCTGGGCTAGCCTGCAAATGGCCTTGAAGCCCTATTTGCTGCTTACCAAGCCCGGCATCATCTTCGGCAATCTCGTCACAGTCATCGGCGGCTACTTTCTGGCCGCCGGTGGCCGTTTCGAACCGTGGCTGTTTCTGGCGGCAGTGCTTGGCACATCGCTCGTGGTCGCTTCGGGTTGCGTCTTCAACAACGTGATCGATCGCGATATCGACGGGCATATGGCCAGGACGCAGTCCCGCGCCATGGTGACCGGCGAGATATCGATACCGATTGCCCTGCTGCTCGGAGGCTTGCTGGGTTTCGCCGGATTCGGCTTGCTGGCATGGATGACGACCCCTTTGGCGACCGGATTCGCTGCCTTCGGGTTCGCCATCTACGTCGGTGCGTATAGCCTCTATCTCAAACGACACTCGGTCTATAGCACCCTGATCGGAAGTCTCTCCGGCGCCTCGCCGCCGGTGATCGGTTATTGCGCAGTGACGGGGCAGTTCGATCTGGGCGCCCTGCTGCTGCTGATCATCTTCAGCATGTGGCAGATGCCGCACTCCTATGCGATCGCCATTTTCCGCTTCGACGACTACGCGTCGGCGTCGATTCCGGTTCTGCCGGTGAAATGCGGCATCGCCGTGGCCAAGCGACATATCGTGATCTATACGGCACTGTTCGTGGTCGCGTCGGTGATGCTTTCGGTATCCGGCTACACTGGCTGGGCATACGCCATCGTCGCCGTCGCCGTCGGGGCGTACTGGTTCGGCATTACCCTCAAGGGATATCGCGCCACCAATGATGGAGCCTGGGCTCGCAAGGTGTTCGGTATCTCGATCCTGGTGGTGACGGCCCTTAGCGTGATGATGTCCGTGGACAGCCGCGTGCCGATGACCGAGTCGCTGGTTTCGTTCGCCTTGCGTTGACGAGGCAGTCTCGAGCCAAAAAAAAGACCGCCTCGGCGGTCTTTTTTCTTCTGCGGGTGCGCAGGCGCACCGACCTGCTGTCGATGTCAGTCGTCGGCCGGCGCGTAGGAACCGTCTTCGCGATGGACTTCGCGGCCGGTGAGTGCCGGGCTGAAGACGCAAGCCACGGTCATGCCCTTCTCCTTGCCACGCAGCCAATGCTCGTCGTGCTGATCCAGCAGGTACATGTCGCCGGCCTTGATCTTGTGGATCTTGCCATCGGCAATGGTTTCCACCTCACCCTCACCTTCGTAGCAGAACACCGCCTCGATGTGATTCTTGTAGTGAATGTGGGTTTCCGTACCCGGATGAATACGAGTGATATTGAACGAGAAACCGCAATTGTCGTCGGCCAGCATCAGCCGAGTGCTGTCCCAGTTACCGTTTTCCGCCTTGACGAAACGATCGGTTTTCCGGCATTCCTCGAGATTACGTACGATCATCGATAACAACTCCTTGGTGAGTGACTGCTGCTGAAAAAATGGGAGAGCGGCCCACAGGCCGCTCGAGACCGTCGATAATCGAGACTCAGGCGAAAGCTTCTCTGGCACTGCGCTCCAGGATGTCCAGGCCTTCCAACAGATCCTCGTCGGTGATGACCAGCGGGCAGAGGCACTTGATGACCTGCCCGTCCTGGCCAGCGGTCTCGATGACCAGACCATTTTCGAAGGCTTTCGCCGTGATCTTGTCGGCGATGTCGCCATCGCCCACATCGATACCGCGCATCAGACCGCGACCACGCTCGCTCGCGGGGTAGCCCATCTCGGTCAATGAGGCGGCGATTCGGGCAAACCGCTCCTCGACGATGCGGCCTTTACGCTGGACGTCACGCTCGAACTTGTCGTCGCTCCAGAAGTGGCGCAGCGCCGCGGCAGCCGTCACGAACGCCATGTTGAAGCCACGGAAGGTGCCGTTGTATTGACCTGGCTTCCACTTGTCCAGTTCCGGGCGCATCAGCACGTGCGCGAACGGCAGGCCGTAGGCGGACAGCGATTTCGAGTTGGTGATGATGTCGGGCACGATGCCGGCATGCTCGAAGCTGAAGAACTTGCCGGTACGGCCGCATCCCGCCTGGATATCATCGACGATCAGCAGGATATCGTGGGCCCGGCAGATGCTCTCGAGGCGTTTCAGCCAGTCCAGGCCGGCCGGATTGATGCCGCCCTCGCCCTGGACCGTCTCGATGATCACGCCAGCGGGCACGTCCAGCCCACCCGACTTGTCGCCCAGCAGTTTCTCGAAATAGTCGAGCGTGTCGGTGCCTTCACCGAGATAGCCGTCGAACGGCATGAAGCTGGCGCCCTGAGTCGGGATGCCGCCGGTCGCTTCGCGGAACTTGCGATTTCCCGTGGTTGCCAGCGCTCCCATGGTGACGCCATGGAAGCCGTTGGTGAAGGTGACGATGTTGTGACGACCCTTGGCGACACGAGCCAGTCGGATGGCCGCCTCGACCGCATTGGTACCCGTGGGGCCAGGCAGGTGGACCTTGTAGTCCAGGCCGCGCGGCTTGAAGATCACCTCTTCCAGGGTTTCCAGATAGTCGCGTTTGGCTGCGGTCCACATGTCGAGGCCGTGGACGATGCCATTCGACGTGATGTACTCGACCAGCGCTTGCTGGAGTTTCGGATGGTTGTGGCCGTAGTTCAGCGTGCCGGCGCCGGCGAGAAAATCGATGTACTCGCGGCCATCTTCCGCGGTCAACCGTGCGCCCTGCGCCTTGGTGAAGACGATGGGAAAGGAGCGAGAATAGGTCCGGACTTCGGATTCCATGCGTTCGAGAATCTGGGTCTGCATACAACCTCCCTGGTTGGCGATAAGTGATAAGGCGTGGATCGCGATCCGCCCTAGATGCGTTGCGGGTCGAACGGGCCGATTCGGACGAGATTCTCCGGATCGTGCTCGCCGCCCAGTTGATCGGTCGAAAAATATTCGCGGCTGATGAGCGGCGCCTGCCAGCGGTCCGCAAGACGCCTGAACAATCCCCACGAGGCCTGGTTGTCGGGGGTGATCGTGGTCTCCAGATGATTCAGGCTGGCGAGTTCCGGGCGGGTCAGCACGGCTTCGACGAGGCGCCGCGCCAGGCCGGTCCCGCGTGCCTTCTCGCCCACCGCGACCTGCCACAGGAAGTAGATGTCGGGTGCGGCAGCCTTGACGTAGCCGGAAACGAACCCAACGATTTCGCCCTCTTCCGTCGTGGCGACGGCACAGCTGTCACGGAACTGGGTCGCGAGCAGCAGATAGGCGTATCCGGAATTGACATCCAGTGGCGGGCAAGCCTTCACCAGTTCATAGATTCCCCACCCGTCTTCCGTCGTGGGTTTGCGAATGAACAGGGGCATGTCTGGCTTGCCCACGACGGCATCGGCAACCGTCGGTCGTGCCAGATCTGCCGATGGGGTGAACGCCGGGTTGGGATTGGTCATCGTCATCATCATTATGGCGAAAGTGGGAACAAGGATAACAGCGTGCCGGAGATGCTTCAAACGGCAGGTTATTTTCCAGCGCTGAATCAATAAATATTATTTATACGGGTGGCTCTAGCCTTCTGGCTATTGAGTCTAGACGAGAAGCGAAAAAAAGGTGTGGCAAAGCGGGAAACTCTGGAAGCGCGACCGAAAGACGGCCCTTCGCTGAGAACGGTACGAGCGCGAGCGATAGAAGAGGTGCGGAAAAGCGGGTTCCGGTGCCACCATTGGGGGAGCGACCGGCAGACGGTCCTGGCGTGAAACGACAATGACCGCCTCAGCGGCGGTCATTGAAAGGCAGCCGATTCGAGGCGATCAGCGTCGCGTGACGCTTCGCATGGTGACGAACTCCTCCGCCGCGGTCGGGTGAATACCCACCGTGACATCGAAGTCTGCCTTGGTCAGGCGGGCGCGCACGGCAATCGCGATACCTTGAATGGTCTCCCCTGCCTCGTCGCCAACCATATGGGCCCCGACGACGCGATCGCTGGCGTCATCGACCACCAGCTTCATCAGGCAACGCTCGTCACTGCCGGAGAGCGTATGCTTCATCGGGCGAAAATCGGCGCTGTAGACGCGAATCGCATCGAACCGGGCCCGAGCCTCCTCTTCCGAGAGACCGACGGTACCGATGTTGGGATGGCAGAACACCGCTGTCGCGATATTCTCGTAGTCGAGCGGCGGCGGCGTCTTGTCACCGAAATGGTGTTGAACCAGGTGCATCGCTTCTGCCAGCGCGACGGGCGTCAACTCGGGACCTCCGGTGACGTCTCCCAGCGCGAGGATCGAGGGTACGGAGGACTCGAAACGCTCGTTGACCTTGAGCGTGCCGTCGGTGTCGAGCTGGACACCGAGCGCTTCCAGTCCCAGACCTTCGAGATGCGGACGGCGACCCGTGGCGGCCAGCACCGCATCCACCTCGAGCCGGTCGCCGTTGGTCAATGTCACTTCGAGTCCGCCCTCGACCTGGCGAATGCGTTCGATGTTGGTCTCGAAGTGCAGGTTGACGCCTTTTTTCGCCATCTCGTCACGGGTGAATTCGCGCACCTCCTGGTCGAATCCCCGCAGGAACAGCTCGCCGCGATAGATCAGGTGGGTGTCCGCCCCCAGCCCGTTGAAGATACTGGCGAACTCGACGGCGATATAGCCACCGCCCAATACCAGGAAGCGTCGAGGGAAGCTGTCGAGATCGAACACCTGGTTGGAGTTGACGGTGAGTTCGCTTCCTTCGAACTCCGGTGTCCACGGCCAGCCGCCGACCGCGACCAGTATCTTCTCGGCGGTGATACGCTCGCCGTTGACCTCGACGGCGTTGGTGTCGACGACCTTGGCGCGACCGTTGATGAGCTTGACGCCGGCGCCGTCCAGCAAGCGGCCGTAGATGCCGTTGAGACGCTTGATTTCTTCGATCTTGTTGTCGCGCAGCGTGGCCCAGTCGAACTGCGGTGATGCGGGAATCGTCCAGCCGAAACCGTGGCTATCCTCGAAGGCGTCGTGGAAATGCGCAGCGTAGGAGTAAAGCTTCTTCGGTACGCAACCCACGTTGACACAGGTGCCGCCGAGATAGCGGTCCTCGGCAACGGCAACCCTGGCGCCGGTCGCTGCCGCCGTACGCGCAGCGCGGACGCCCCCCGACCCGGCTCCTATCACGAAAAGGTCGTAATCGTAATTCGCCACTGTGAGACTCCTGGAGAAAATGTTGGGGCGATCATACCAGCCCGGCGTCGACGTCGGAAAAGCCCAAGGCTATCGGTGTGATATAGAAAATGCTTTGGTGCCATGGGGCTGGCGTTCGCGTGGTCGACCGGGTGACTTCGAAAATGGCGACGGATGGCCTAGAATCGCTGATTCGATCGCGAACCAGTGGTTCGTCCACCCCCACTATCAGGTCACCGTCATGAACGATATCCAGACTCTTCTCGAGCAGAACCGCCACTGGGCCGACGGGATTCAGCTGCGCGATCCAAACTTTTTCGCTCGACTCTCTCAACAGCAGAATCCCGACTATCTCTGGATCGGTTGCTCCGACAGCCGAGTCCCCGCCAATCAGATCGTGGATCTGCCACCCGGCGAGGTGTTCGTTCACCGCAATGTCGCCAACCTGATCTATCACAATGACATGAATGCGCTGTCGGTCATCCAGTTCGCCGTCGACGTGCTCAAGGTCAAGCACATCATGGTCGTGGGACATTACGGCTGTGGCGGCGTCAAGGCAGCCATCACCGGTGGCGAGCATGGTATCGTCGACTACTGGCTCAACAGCGTCAGCGAACTCTACCAGCAGCTCGGGCCGGAGATGGAACCGCTCTCGCTGGACGAGCAGGTCGACCGTCTGTGCGAGCACAACGTGCGGCTTCAGGTCGCCAACTTGTGCCGCACCAAGATCATCCAGCGGGCGTGGGAGCGAGAGCAGCCGTTGTCGGTGCATGGCTGGGTCTACGGGCTCAAGGATGGCCGCGTCAACGACCTGGGTTGCACCGTATCCCGTGCCGATCAGACCGGGACCATCCGGATCCAGCCGACCATTCCCGCACAGGGCTGACCGCACCTCGTCAGGCCGGCGCGGCGCGGCGTTCACTGCCGCTATTCATCGAGTGAATGGCGCGTAACAACATTTCGATTGGGCTGGCCGACCATTCATCAGTAAGGTGGTGATCGGCAGGCTCGGCTTCAGCCCGATCGATCCGGTAACGACGTTCAATAACAATAGCGGAACCCGCAATGCGTCTCACAACGTTCCTGCTCGGCCTGATGGTCGGGGGGCTGCTGATGCCTCTCTCGACGGGGGCCGCGCTGGCTGACGACAGCCCCATCACGCTCAGGGTCGCCTACGATACCGACCCGGTTTCGCTGGACATCCACGAACAGCTCTCCATCGGCATGCTTCAGCTGTCGCACCTGGCCTTCGACCCGCTGGTTCGCTGGAATCGCGAGCTCGATTTCGAGCCTCGCCTCGCCACCCGCTGGGAGCAGCTCGACGATACGACGATGCGCTTCCATCTACGCCACGGCGTCACCTTCCACAGCGGCAATGCGTTCACCGCCAGGGATGTCGTCTGGACGCTGCGCCGGCTGCAGCGGAGCCCGGACTTCCGGGCCATCTTCGCGCCGATAAGCCGGGTAGAAGCCGTGGACGCATTCACCGTGGACCTGGAAACGCGTCAGCCCTACCCGCTATTGCTCAACCTTGCGACCTATATCTTCCCGATGGACAGCCAGTTCTATTCCGGCACCTCGGGCGGAGGTCTCGACAAGAGCGATATCGTCAAGAACGGCAATTCATTCGCCTCGGGCCACCTCTCGGGCACCGGTCCCTTCGAGGTCGTGAAACGCCAGCCCGGCGCCAGGATCGAGTTCGAGCGGTTCCCGAACTACTGGGACACCGACTCCCCCGGCAATGTCGAGCGCCTGGTGATGACGCCCATCGCCGAGAACGCCACCCGCGTCGCCGCCTTGCTCTCCGGCGACGTCGATTTCATCTCCCCGGTCCCGTTCAATGCGGTCCAGCGGCTTCGTCACGCCGAAGGGGTCAAGCTGGTCACCATGCCCGGCACCCGCATCACCATGCTGCAGCTCAACGAGCAGCGGGTAGCGGCCTTCCGCGACCGGCGCGTGCGCCTGGCTTTCGCCTACGCGGTCAACCAGACCGCCATTGCCGAGCGCCTGCTGAAGGGGTTCGCGACCCCCGCGGCCCAGATGTCACCCCAGGGATACGAGGGCCATGTTCCGACGCTGATCCCGCGCCACGATCTCGCCAGGGCTCGCGAGCTGATGCGCGAAGCCGGTTATGGCGATGGATTCTCGGTTACCCTGATGGCGCCCAACAACCGCTACGTCAACGATGCCCAGACCGCCCAGGTGGCGCTGGCGATCGCCGCGATGCTGGCCAAGATCAATGTCACCGTCGAGTTCGAGACCCTGCCCAAGAACCAGTACTGGGCCGAGTACGACAACCGCGCGGCCGACATGATGATGATGGGGTGGTATTCGGATACCGGCGACTCCGCCAACTTTTTCGAGTACCTGACCTTCTGTCCCGACGCCGAGACCGGCGCGGGCCAGTACAATGCCAGCGAATACTGCAATCCACGGATCGATGCGCTGGTGAAGCGGGCAAACCTCACCATGCGGCCGGCGGCGCGAGCCCGGCTACTGCAGCAGGCCGAGCAGGAGATTCATGACGACGCCCCGTTTATCCCCCTGTACTGGCAGAATCTCGCCTGGGCGGCGGCCGATCGCGTCGAGATCGCCCCGGTGCTCAACGTGATGAACATGCCTTACCTGGGTGACGTGGTGGTCCAGCCCCGATGATATTC
The DNA here is from genome assembly GCF_003206045.1 of Salinicola lusitanus. Classification (GTDB taxonomy): domain Bacteria; phylum Pseudomonadota; class Gammaproteobacteria; order Pseudomonadales; family Halomonadaceae; genus Salinicola; species Salinicola lusitanus. The sequence goes on along the minus strand of NZ_PZJM01000004.1, from coordinate 407,493 downwards.
TTCCTGATGCGTCGGCTGTTGCAGGCCGTGGCGGTGATGTTCGTCATCAGCGTGATCGGATTCGCCATTCAGGACGGGTTGGGAGATCCCGTTCGGCAGCTACTGGGGCCGACGGCGACCGATGCCGAGTCCACGGCGCTGCGGCACTCGCTCGGCCTGGATCGGCCGCTGTGGATGCAGTACCTGGATTTCGCCGGCGACGCCGTGAAGTTGAACTTCGGCGACTCCTATTTCTTCCATGAGCCTGCGCTCGATGTCATCGCACGCTACCTCCCGGCCACGCTGGAGCTGGTTGCCGCCAGTGCGATGATCACCCTGCTACTGTCGGTGCCGGTGGGCATCTTCTGCGCGATCCGGCCTCGCAGCTGGCTGTCACGGGGGCTGATGGGGCTATCGCTGATCGGTATCTCGGTGCCGGTCTTCCTGAGCGCCATGGTGCTGATCCAGCTCTTCTCGATCGGCATCCAGGTGACGCTGTTCCCCACCGGCACCGGCTGGGGGCAGTGGCTCAACCAGTTGCTCTCCATCCAGGGCGGGATGCCTGCCTACGGCCGTGGCAACCCCGTCCACGTCTGGGGTGTCTGGTACACCAACTTCGCCTCGTGGCAGGGCCTTCTCTATCTGCTGCTTCCCGCCCTCTCCCTGGCGTTCGTCATGCTGCCGCTGTTCGTCCGTCTCATTCATGCCGAGATGCTGGAGGTGCTGGAGTCGGATTACGTGAAGTACGCCAGGGCCAGAGGCTTGCGACCGTCACGGATCTACTTCCTGCACGCGCTCAAGAACACCCTCTTGCCCGTGGTAACCCTCGGCGGGGTCCAGATCGGTACGCTGGTCGCCTATACCCTGCTGACGGAGACCGTGTTCCAGTGGCCCGGCGCCGGTCTGATGTTCCTCGATGCCATCGAACGGGCCGACATGCCGCTGATCGTCGCCTACCTGATGGTGGTCGGGCTGATATTCGTGGTGACCAATACCCTCGTCGACCTGCTCTACCGGGGCCTGAATCCACGGGTAACGCTGAGCGGGAGGGCGGCATGAGTTTCGAGAATGGCTCCCCATCCACCGCATGGCGCCGCTTTCGCGACTCCTATTTCCTCTACCGGCTGCAGCGAGACCGGCGTGCCCAGATCTGTCTGCTGCTGTTCGGGTTGCTGATGATCGGACTGCTGCTGACCCCGTGGATCGCCCCGAGCAATCCCTACGACCTGGCCCAGATCAACCTGCTCGATTCCGAGCTGCCCCCGTTCTGGATCGCCGGCAGCGAGCCTGGCCACCCGCTGGGTACCGATGCCCAGGGGCGGGATCTGCTGTCGACCATGCTGTACGGCGCTCGCGTCTCGCTGGCGATCGGCTTCGGGGCGGTGCTCGTCCAGTCCCTGCTGGGGACGGTGCTGGGGCTGCTCGCCGGTTATCGAGGAGGCGTCGTCGACGCTTTGCTGATGCGGCTGGCCGATATCCAGCTATCGTTCTCGACCCTGATGATGGCCATCGTGGTCGGTGCCGTGGTCAAGGCGGCCTTCGGCGGCGCATTCTACGGCGACTATGGCGTCGCGATCCTGATCACGATCATCGGCCTGAGCGAGTGGCCGCAGTATGCCCGCACGGTGAGGGCCAGCGTGCTGGCGGAGAAGCGCAAGGAGTACGTCGAGGCGGCCCGAGTCCTAGGCTTCTCCAGCTACCGCATCATGTGGCGGCACATTCTGCCCAATACCCTGTCGCCGATCCTGGTGCTCTCCACGGTCCAGATCGCCAACGCCATCATGGCCGAAGCGGCGCTGTCGTTCCTGGGCCTGGGCATGCCCGAGACCAAGCCCTCATTGGGGTCGCTGATCAAGTCCGGGTTCGACTACCTGCAGTCAGGCTCCTGGTGGATCACGCTGCTGCCCGGTCTGTTTCTGGTGCTGCTGGTGCTGGTCGTCAACCTGCTGGGGGACTGGTTGCGCGATACGATGAATCCCCGTCTCTACAAGGGTTAATGGCATGGCGCTGCTGGAAGTGGAGCATCTCGATGTGCGTTTCCCGTTGAGGCACGGCGAGATTCGCGCGGTACGCGACGTGAGCTTCGCGCTGGATCGCGGCGAGCGGCTGGGGATCGTGGGCGAATCCGGCGCCGGCAAGTCGGTGCTCGCCTTCAGTCTGCTGAGGCTGCTCTCCCGCCCGGGCCGCATCGCCCGGGGCCGGGTTCGCTTCGAGGGGCATGAACTGACCCGGCTGTCCGATCGCCAGCTGCGCCGGATCCGGGGCAACCGGGTGGCGATGATCTTCCAGGATCCGCTGACGACGCTCAATCCGGTGCTGACCATCGGCCAGCAGATGATCGAGAGCCTGAAGGCGCATCGGCGGATCTCCTCCCGCCGCGCCAGGAGCGTGGCCCTGCAAAAGCTGCGCCAGGTCCAGGTGTCGTCTCCCGAGCAGCGCCTGGCGCAGTATCCGCACCAGCTGTCCGGTGGCCTCTGCCAGCGGATCGTCATCGCCATCGCCCTGCTGCTCGACCCCGACATCATCATTGCCGACGAACCCACCACCGCGCTCGATGTCACCATCCAGGCGGAGATCATCGCCCTGCTCAAGCACCTGTGCGAGAAGCACAACGTCGGTCTGATCGTGATCTCCCATGACCTGGGGGTCATCGGCCGGCTGACACAGCGGCTGCTGGTGATGTACGCGGGCCGCATCGTCGAGCAGGGGCCGACCCGGGCGATCATCAACGACGCCCAGCACCCCTACACCCAGGGCTTGATCAACGCCCTGCCCCAGATGGCACTGCCACGGCAGCCGCTGGCCCAGATCCCCGGCAACATGCCGAGTCTCTCCCAGGTGCCGGCGGGATGCGCCTTCCATCCACGCTGTCGCTACCGCCTCACGCCCCAGGGCCAGCCTCGCCGGGATTGCAGCGAGCGGGTCCCCGAGGCCGTCGTCTCCGGCGAGAGCCAGGTCGCCTGCCACTGGGTGCGGGAACTGATCGCTACCCTGCCCATCGAGGAGGAGACGATATGACGCCGGCCGATTCGCTGCAGACGCTGGGTCGTGCCGCCGATGCGCCGACGCCGCTGCTCAGGGTCGAAGGGCTCAGCAAGCGCTTCGCGCTGCATCCGGAACGCCTGTTGCCGTGGCGGTTCGACAAGCGCTCCCGCGCCTGGCGGCGTCAGCGAATTCATGCGGTCAACGGTGTCGATCTGGAGATTCAGCGTGGCGATGCGCTCTGCGTGGTGGGCGAATCGGGATGTGGCAAGTCGACCCTGGCGCGTCTGATCGCGGGACTGCTCTCCCCCTGCAGCGGCGAAGTGCATTACGACGGCCAGCGTGTCGATCATCTGACGGCGAATCAGTGGCGACCCTACCGTCGGCGCTTGCAGATGATCTTTCAGAACCCCTTCGCCTCGCTCAATCCTCGTCTGACGGTACGCCAGACGCTCGAGGAGCCCATTCGCCTTCACCATACCGACTGGTCGCGCGCCCGGGTGCGCGACGGCGCCGATGCGCTGATGGCCGACGTGGGGATCGACCTCGGCTGGAGCGAGCGCTTTGCGCACGAGTTCTCCGGCGGCCAGCGACAGCGTATCGCCATCGCCCGGGCCCTTAGCGTGAACCCGGAGTTCATCATTGCCGACGAGCCCGTCTCCGCCCTGGACGTCTCCGTGCAGGCCCAGATCCTGAACCTGCTCATGGACGCCCAGGCGGAACGTCGCCTGACCTATCTGTTGATCACCCACGATCTGGCGGTCGTCGAACACTTTGCCACCCGAGTCGCGGTGATGTACCTGGGCACGATCTGCGAGCTGGCGGACGCCGACACGCTGTTCGCCAATCCTCGTCACCCCTACTCCCGAGCGCTATTGGCGGCGAGCCCCAGGCTGCGGGATGGCCAGGTTCAGACGATGCGCCTGAACGGTGAGACCTCGATGCCGATCGAGCCGCCGAGCGGTTGTGTGTTTCGCGCCCGCTGTCCGCACGCCAACAGCCGCTGTCAGCGCGAGCGTCCATCGCCGCGGACACTCGCCGAGGGCCATCGGATCGCCTGCCATGCCGTCGAGGAGGGACGCATCTGATGGCAGTCACCAATAGGCGACCCCGGGCCCATCGGGTAGGCTGTCCCGGGTCGACGCCACGCTACGCCAACTCGCCGCCCGGTGCCTCGCAACAGCAGGATCCACGATAGAGAAAGCCATGGAACTACGTTGGCTAGAGGATTTCATCGTCCTGGCCGAAACGCGTCATTTCTCCCGCGCTGCCGATCAGCAGAACGTCACCCAGCCGACCTTCTCGCGACGCATCAAACTGCTCGAGGAGTCGATGGGGACCACGCTGATCAACCGCCAGACTCTGCCGCTCAGCCTGACTCCGGCCGGCGAGGAGTTCCTGATCCTGTGCCAGCAGATCACCGAGCGGGTGCGAGTGACGCGGGAGCGACTGAAGAACCTCGGCCATGAAGACGCCCGCCGCATCAAGCTCGCTGCGCCACAGAGCCTGGTCACGCATTTCGTCCCGGGCTGGCTGGAGGCCCACGCCCTTCATGCCCAGGTGGAGCCCTACCTGCGAGCCACGAGCTGGCTGGTCGGGGAGTATTTTCAGGCGCTCGAACGCGGCGAGGTGGATCTGGCACTGTGCTACTGGCCGGAGAGTCGCACGGCGCTGGAACTCGACCTCGGGGGCGTGCGCTATCTCGAGATCGGCGAAGAGCGCCTGGTGCCCGTCAGCCTGGCCAATCTCGATGGTCAACCGCGCTTCATGCTGCCGGGCAGCAAGCGTGAGCCGGTGCCGCACATCGCCTATCACCCCAGTGGCCTGATCGCGGCGGCGCTACACGCCCATTGGGGACGTTCCCGTCAGGAAGTCCACCTGGCCACGCTCAACGAAAACATCCAGACATCCAACATTCGCGAACTGGTGCAGCAGGGCTATGGGCTCGGATGGTTACCCTGGCGCACCGTTCGCCACCTGCTCGAAGCCGGCGAACTGACCCGGGCCGGCGATCAGCGCTGGGACGTGCCGCTGTCGCTGCGCCTCTATTTTCGTCACGATAGCCGTCACCCCTCACTGCCGGGGCTGCTGCAGCAGCTCGCCACCGGCTCGACGACAACGTCAACGACAGGACACGCGCCATGAGCTCTCAAACCGCTAGCGCCGAGACACGCCAACGCGCCCATCTGGAACGCCTGGAGGCTGCCTATGCCAGCATCCTGGCCACTCAGGGGTTCGACGCCGTGCTCATCTACAGCGGCCATGCCGGCGTTCATTTTGCCGACGATCAGGAGACCTCTTTCAGGAGCTATGGACACTTCGTCCACTGGACCGGTGCGAGCCACCACCAGCATGACTGGTTGTTGATCCAGCCGGGCAGCATGCCCCGCTGGTATTACTACGCCCCGGCGGACTTCTGGCATCTCCCCACGCCGGCGCCGACGGGCGTGCTGGCGCAGATGATGACGCTGGAGCCGTTGCGTGACACCGGCTGGCCGCCGCCGCGCCAGATCTCCGCACGGCGACTGGCGGTGATCGGCGACCTGGATGCCTCGGCGATGCCTCTGGGCGCCGAACTCAACCCACCGGGGCTGCTGGCGGCACTGGACGAACTCCGCATGCGCAAGGACGATCACGAACGTCATTGCCTGTTCGTCGCCAACCAGTGGGCCCTGGCGGGCCACGAGGCGGCCCGCGCCGCCTTCGCCGATGGCGCCGGCGAACTCGACATCCAGCTCGCCTACCTCGCCGCGACCCGTCAGCGCGAATTCCAGGTTCCCTACCAGAACATCATCGGCATCAATCACCATGCCGGTACCCTTCACTATCAGCACTACGACCTGGAAGCGCCCGAGGTGCCGCGGTCGCTGCTGGTCGACGCAGGACATGCCCATGCCGGTTACGCGGCGGACATCACCCGTACCTGGGCATCCGCCCACGCCGACCCGCTATTCGAGCGCCTCCTCGAGGGCGTCATCGACTATCAACAGCGACTCATTGCCCGCCTCGCCCCGGGCCTGTCGTTCGTCGATCTGCATCGGGAAATGCACCGCCATCTGGCCGAGCTGCTGGTGGAGACTCGGCTGGTTAAGCTCAGCGCCGAGGCCGCGGTAGCGTGCGGCCTGACCCGGGCGTTCTGCCCCCATGGGCTGGGGCACAGCCTGGGAATTCAGGTTCACGACGTGGCTGGGCGCCAGCGCGATGACCGGGGAACGCCGCTACCACCGCCGGCGGAGGACCCAGCCCTGCGCCTGACACGAACGCTCGATGCCGGCATGGTCGTGACCATCGAGCCCGGACTCTACGTGATCCCGATGCTGCTGGAGCCGTTCCGGCACGGCGCCCAGCGCGACGCGGTCGACTGGGCGGCCATCGATCGCCTGCAAGATCATGGCGGCATCCGTATCGAGGACAACGTGATCATCACTACCGATGGTCACGACAACCTGACCCAGGGCACATCCGTCGTCGAGGGCTGAGCTCGCCATGGCAAGCACGATCGTAGCGGCCGACTTCCGGGCGCCGGCGGGATTGCGCAACGCCCACGTTCAGACGCTGCTGCCCCGGCTCCTGCCCGGGCGGAAGCTGGCGCGAGAGACCGAAATCGTCGATCTGCCGGATGGCGATTTCGTGGAGCTGGCCTGGGCCCGGCCGGCCCCGTCGCGAGCCGATGCGCCGATATTCCTGCTGTTTCACGGCCTGGAGGGATCCTTCGACTCCCCCTATGCCCGCGAGCTTCTCCACGCGGCGGCGGCAATGGGATGGCGCGCCGTGCTGATGCATTTTCGCGGCTGCGGACAGACGCCCAATCGACTGCCGCGGGCCTACCATTCAGGTGATACCGCCGATGCGTACTGGATCGTGGGGCAACTGGCACAGCGCTATCCCCAGGCGCTGATGGTGGCCGCCGGCGTTTCGCTGGGTGCCAACATGTTGTTGAAACTGGTTGCCGAACAGGGGGGCGACAGCCTGCCGCTGGCGGGGGCCATCGCGATCAATGCGCCGCTGGATCTGGCGGCGAGCGCGGACACCCTCAACCGCGGCATCTCCCGCGTCTATCAACGCTATCTGCTGCGCCAGCTCAAGCACAAGGTGCTGACCCGGCTACAGACGACGCCGCTGCCGCTCAAGATCAACGCGGGCCAGATTCGTCGGCTGAACAGTTTCTGGGCCTACGACAATGACGTTACCGCCCCGCTGCATGGATTCCGTTCCGCGAGCGACTACTATCGTCGGGCATCGGCTGGCCCGCTGCTGGGTGAGATCGAGCTGCCGACATTGATCCTGCATGCGGCAGACGACCCATTCATGCCGGGGGATCTGTTCTCGCGGCTGCCGCCACCCTCGCCATCGGTCCGGGTCGAGATCGCCCGTCATGGCGGGCATGTCGGTTACGTGGAGCGACGCGGTGGACGCCTTCGCTCCTGGCTGACGCGCCGCATCGAGCAACAGCTGCGACAGTGGGCGCCACGCCAACTCGAGCGAGCGACGCCTTCTCACCTGCCCCATCCGTAGAGCCGGTGGACAGCGGCGCCGGAGGGCGGCTGTTGGAGGATGGCGCCCGGCTCCCGGTCAAGCCGGGATCGGGCAGGTGACGCCAGTTCCCTTCAAGCCACAATAGCCGTTGGGATTCTTGGCCAGATACTGCTGATGATACTCCTCGGCATAATAGAACGTCTCCAGCGGGCGGATCTCGGTGGTGATCGTTCCGAGCCCCTGCGACCGCAGCGCTGCCTGGTACTCGTCTCGGCTCTGCTCCGCCGTCGCTCGCTGCGACTCGTTGGTGGTGTAGATCGCCGAACGGTACTGGGTGCCGAGATCGTTGCCCTGACGCATCCCCTGGGTCGGATCATGGGCTTCCCAGAACGTGCCCAGCAGCGACTCGAGGGTGATCCGTGCCGGGTCGTAGACGACCATCACGACCTCGGCATGCCCGGTCTTCCCGGTACAGGTCTCTTCGTAGGTCGGATTGGGCGTGATCCCGCCGGCATAACCCACCGCCGTGACGGTCACGCCATCCAACTCCCAGAACAGCCGCTCGGCGCCCCAGAAGCACCCGAGTCCCAGCACGATCTGTTCGGTGCCGGCCGGGAAAGGCGGCAGCATCGAGACGCCAGTGAGCAGATGTTCTCCACGGATCTCGAGGGGGGTGTCGCGGCCCGGCAGCGCCGTCTCCGCGGTCGGCAGTGAATCGGAACGTCGTTGAAACATGGCTTGCCTCCGGATGATCGAGGCCGACGTGCGCTGAGGGCGCACGCCGGACTTGTCGATTGAGCGGGTCAGCGGCTGTTGGCGCGACCCAGGCTAAAGGTGTAGATCAGATCGACGGCCTGCGCCGCCCCGGAAACGGCCTGCAGATACAGATTCTGGATCAGGCGGTAACGCAGGGTCAGCTCGGCGATGGGAGAGAATATGCCGACGCCATAGCTTACCTTCAAGTCGTCGAAGACGTAGCCGCTGACCACGACCTGGCTGTCGTCGCCCGATCCCGAGGCATCGAGGCTCAGGTCCTGAACGCCGAACGCCTGGCCGACCTGACCCACGGCGCTGCCGGTCTGCGAAAGCGAGAGCCCGATCAGCGCCGAGGTCAGGGCGTCGTCTCCACTACCCGAGTCCTCGGGTGCCCGGCCTCTCAGGATGTAGGAGAGCGCCCGACTCTCGGTCATCGCCGGCTCGGAGAAGATCGTCAGACGCGGCGCGGAAGCGGAGCCCGTCACCCGCAAGCCCGCGATCACATCGTCTTCGGTGGTATCCGGGTTGCGGATGGCTTCGAACTGCAGGCTTGGCTGCGACGCCGGCCCGCTGAACAGCACCTGGCCCTGCCGAATGATGAGATCCTGGCCGAAGGAGGTGTAGGTACCATCGACCAGGTTCACATCGCCATACAACTGAACCGGGCCGGTGCCCTGGCGGACCTGAAGTTCGCCCCGCAGGCCGGCTTCCAGCCCATAGGCCTCCAGCTTCATGTCGGGCCCCAGGTGCAGATTGACCCGAACGTCGAGCTGCATCCCCGCATCGGCCAGAGCCTGGGCAGTGCCGGCACCCTCGTCGTTCTGGCGGGCGGCGGCAGCGGCCTGCTGCTGCCGGTCCTCCTCCTCGGTAATCACGACGGTGTCGCTGCTGGGTGCCTGGGCGGACGAGGGAATCTGGCCGATTTCCAGACGTGCCCACGGTACGCTCACGTCGCCCCGAACCTGCAAGCGCTGTGGCATCGCCCGGATCTGCAGGTCCGGCGCTATCCGCAGACGCCCATAGGCCGGCATCGCGACCATGAGCGGAGACTGGGTACCATCGATATCGACATTGGCCCTCCACTCGTCGGGCTGCTGCCAATTGGCGTCGCCGGTCAGGTCGAGCCGGCCATCCTCACTCTGAACGAAGCCTTGCAGTGTCGATGACTGGCCCCGCAGCGCCAGCGTCAGTTGTCCATCGGTCACCGCCACCGGAGACACGCCGCCCTTGACCCTGACGCCGTCGATCGTGACGTTGCCATTCAAGGCCGGCATCGCCACCGTGCCACCCAGCGAGACGTCGCCATTGATGGCGCCCTCCAACTGGTCGATCCCGGATATCAGTGGCCGATAGGGACTGAAGCGAAGGTCGCTCATCTGCAGGCGCCCCTGCAGGTTGCCTTGCCCCGCCGGGTCGTCGATCCGTGCCTGCAGCTGCACCTTTCCGGCATCTTCCAGCTGAAGGTCGAGTTGCGTCTGGGCTCGCTGCTGGTCGGCGTCCAGCGACAGAGAGATCGTCGCCGCCGGCACTTGCCAGGGAGCCCCCCTCGCGTCGACACCGCTGACATCGATGCGGCTATCGATATCGGCCGTGGCGGCCCAGGCCTGACCGCCGCGTGACCAACTGGCAACCATGTTACCGCTGGTCTGGCCATCGACTTGCCACCCGCTCGGCATGAAATCGTTGAGCAGCGCCATCGGGACGTCATCGATCGACAGCGCAGCGCGTCCCTGCGCGGCCGACGCGTTCATGCGCTCGGTCAGGCAGAGCGCGCCGCCCTGCTGGCGATCGAGACAGAACGGCGAGATCGTCGCACTGGCGTTGGTCAGGTTGGCGCTGAAGTCCAGCGAGTCGCGCAGGGCGATGTCGCCGTAGTCGGTCGATGCCGAGAGCCGGGAGAATGCCCCCCGATAGTTCTGGAACGCGCTGTCCAGGCCGCCCTGCAACCTCACCGAGGCCTGCGAGACCGGTAGGCCCTCACCGCCACTGACGTCGAGCGCCAGTTGATGTCGCGACAGTCTCCCCTGGAGGTCCAGATCGACGCTCCGAAGCTGCTGTCCGCCGGCCTGGACGCCGCTGGCGTTCAAGTTGACGTCGAACTGCGGGTCCCGCGTACCGGTGGAGTTGGCCTTCAGCACCAACTGCTCGAGACGGTTTTCCGCGTATCCAACATTGCTGCCTTGCAGGTCGACCGTGATCTGCGGCCTCGTCAGCGTGCCGCGCCCTTGGAACTGGCCGCGCAGCGCGCCCGACAGGTCCGGCAAGATCGTGCCCAACGCCGGAGCATCGATCCGGCCATCGATAGCGAGATGGTCGTCGACGCGGCCGCTGGCGGTCACGCGATTGTCACCCTGACGAAAATCGAGTGCGCGGATGTCCCACTGGTTATCGCTGTTGCCGTCGAGACGCGCATTCAGCTTGAGTGCGCGCTGTTGCAGCCGGCCATCGATCGCCAGTTGCGGAACCGACAGCTGCCAGCCGCCGTCGTCGCGCATGGCGAAGGCCGCACGGGCCTGGCCGTTCAATTGCCCTGTCACGGCCTGGGTGAACGCCTCCAGCGGAAGCTGCTCGAAATCCAGGTTCACGCTGGCCGAGAGAGCCGGGGTCCAGCGTACCGTCCCCTGGCTGTTGAGCTGGCCGCCCTCGGCTGCCAGCCGCATCGGTTGCCAGCGGAAATGATCGAGGTCCCCTTCGCCGGCGACACTTAGTGTCACCGGGGGCAGGCCCTCGCCCTGACCGGCAAGGTCGACGCTGGCACGATAGTCGTCGAGTCGACCCTCGACAGCCAGCGTCAGGTGGTCAAGCTGGTACTGCGCTGGGGTCTGCTCGACCGGCTTGATGCCGCGAAGCTCGCGGGCACTCAGGATCGCGACCTCATCGAGGCCGCCTTCCAGATCGGTGAGCGGCGCAAAGGGCCGCGCGGCCAGCGGCCAGCGCAGCCGCTCGGCGTTGACATTCACCGAAAACGGCAATCCTGGCGCGAACGCCTGGAGTCGCGCATCGACCGCGGCCGCGGCGTTGCCGGCCGTGCGTAGCCGGATGTCCAGGTCGGCCAGGGTGCCGTTGGCGTCGAGCGATAGTGTCTGGCCATAGATCGGCGCTCGGGTAATGCGACCCTGCAGTGACAGGGAGAGCGGGACGTCCCCTTGCAGCTCGGCACTGGCGGTGAGTTCGACGTGGCCATCGGGCGAATCCACCATCAACCGGTGAATCTCGACCCGGCGGTCGACCGCGGAGGCCGACAGCGCCAACCGGTCGAGATGCTGCGGGCTCGGTCCCTCGAGTTGCAGGTCGCTGATCGTCAGGTCCGGTATCTCAACCTCCAGCGGCAGCTGGATATCGGGCAGCCGATCCCGGATCTCCCGCAGGCTCTGCTCGATGCGCTGAACCCGCGCATCGGTCTGCTCGGCACTACCGTCGGCAACGTTGGCAGCCGCCGCCAGGGTCAATGGTGTCAGCGCGACGGCGACCGGGGCATCGGGAACGGCGGCTAGCGCCGCGGCGTCCGTCAGCGGCGTGGAGACCTTGGCCCCGCCGTCATTGCCGTTGTCGCCATCGACCGTGTTGATGGCGACCGACGCATCGATGGCATCCGGGCTCAAGACGCCGCTGCCCAGGTCGGGCGTCGCCAGCGTCAGGCCCGGGCTCTGGGGAAGTGCGATGCGAGTCCGCTCCAGGGTCGTCGGGAGCAGTTTCAGATGGTTGCCGGCCATCTCGGCAGCGGTCTGGAAATGATCCCAGTGCACGTTGGTACCGTCGGCGAGCTGAATGCCGACATCGTCCAGGCGCACCTGGCGAATCTCGATGGGCAGCGGCACGGAGATCGACGGCATGCCACTCCCTTCGGCCGCGTCAGGCTCAGGGGACGGTTGCGATTCGCTCTCGCCCAGTCGAATTCGCGCCCCCGTGATCGTCAGATCGTCCAGGCAGATCCGCCCCTTGAGCAGGCAGTCGTCCGCCCAGGCCAGGTGGAGATGATCGACGGACAGGTCCAGTGTCCCGGCAGACAGGCGCAGACCGTCGACGGTCAGCTCATCGAGCGGCGCGCCTTCGAAACGTTGTGCCTCGACCCAGCCTCTCGACTGGGCCTGCTCGAACAGCCATTGGCTACCCCAGGGGGACAATCCCAGCCCGACCAGCGTTAGAACCAGACCCAGCAGCCACAGGATCAGGAACAGCAGTAGCCGAATCAGAACTCCGGTCCGATGGAGAAATGAAGACGCCAAGAGTCCTCCTCGTCGTCAAACGGGTGGGCGATATCGAAACGGATCGGCCCAACGGGTGAAATCCAGCGCACGCCGACGCCGGCGCCGGTCTTGAGCTCATCGGGCCACCACTCGTCGAAGGCGTTGCCGGTATCGACGAAGGTCGCGCTCCAGAAATTGCCGGTCAGGTGGCGTTGATACTCGATGCTGCTGGTCAGCATGTGCTGTCCGCCAAGCAGCTCGCCATCGTCGTTTTCCGGCGACAGGCTCTCGTAGGAATAGCCGCGTATGCTCTGATCGCCACCGGCGAAGAAGCGCAGCGAGGGGGGGATCTTGTCGAAGGTGTTGGTCGCCATGGCACCACCACCGATACGCCCGACGAAGCGGTTCTCGCCGCCGAGCATCCGCACCCACTGGGAGTTGAAGGTGGTGCGCACGAAGCGGGCGTCCGACCCCCACGAAGGGTCGGACCACTCCAGAGTGAGTTCCTGCTTGTCGCCCCAGCTCGGGAAGATCGGGTTGCGCTTGCGCGTTCGCGACCAGCTGATGCCGGGATAGAGCAGCAGCACCGCGTCGTTCTGATCGGCCTGGGTGAAATCCTCGTAGGTGGTCTGCCAGTAGAGATCCTGGATCCAGCCGTTGGAAAACTCCCAGTGGCGGGCCAACTGCACCGAGCTCTCGAAGCTCTTGGTATCCTCGTTGTCGATATTCTTTAGCCCGTAACGAACCCGGTAGCTGTCTCTCAGCGGGTTCTCCAGCGGGATCCTGTACTCCCCCGAAAAGCGCTGTTCGGGGGCCGAGAGGTAGAGCGAGTTGGTCAGGCTGTGGCCATAGCGATTTAGCCAAGGCATGGTCCAGGAGAACTGAGTTCGCGGGCCTACGTCGGTGGCGTAGCCGACACCGACCTCGAACTGATGGCGGTCGGCCGGTGTCAGTTCGACATCGACCGGAACCACCGTGGGCTGGCTGTCGGTCAACTCGCGGGCCATGCTCAGCCCCGGCCCGCCGAGCACACTGGACGGGTCGGCGGTGGTATCGCGCCCGGTCGACTCGCTCCACCACTGGCTGGGGACCGTGGATGCGGCCTCCTCGTTCACGCGCGGGCGCACCGCTACCCCGGCAAACCAGTCGGTCTGGCCGAGATTCTGGTTGAGCGTGGCGAGATCACCGGCGAGATAGGGGTCGCCAGGTTCGAAGGGAACCATGTTTTGCAGCCGATGCGGTTCGATCTGGCTCCCTCGGAAGTGCACGTGCCCGAAACGATAGCGTGGACCACTATCGAGATCGAGAAAAATGCGGGCGCTCTCTTCCCAGGGGCGAACCTCGATTCGTTGTTGCCGGAAACGAGAGTTGAAGTAGCCGCGCTCCAGCGCCAGGGTCGACAACTTGCCCTTGAAACCATCGTAACGAGAGTGCAGCAGCGGGTCGCCGACCTTGAGCGGATTCGAGCGCATCACCTCCTCGAAAGCTTCATCCTGCCTGGCGTCGCCCTCCAGCTTGACGTCTACCTGGGTGATCTTGGTGCGCTCGCCCGGCTCGACATCGATCACGACCCGCCGGTTGTCCGCATCGGGGTAATGGGTGGCCAGTTTGGCGTTGTAGTAGCCAAAGGCCTGCAGCGCCTGCTGGGCACGGTTCCTCACCACCCCGTCCAAGCGCTCCCGGGTCGCCTGGCTGTCGGGCTCGAGTTCGGACAGGATGTTGACCACATTCTCCGCCGGAGGTCCGCTCAATCCCTTGACCGTCACACCGAGTGCCCAGGCATGCCCCGCGGCGGGCAACGCCAGGCAAAAGAGTCCCATCCGTAGGACCTTGACTTGCCGCATGAGATCAGCCTCCGCCGCGCTGTAGGTTGGAAACGTCCGTGATCAACGAGGCCACGCGGCTCGTCAATTGCGAACGGCTGGCCTCGAGGGATCCCAGCCGCTCCTTGAGCTCGCGAATCTGGGCGGCACTCGCCCCCGTTGGCAGCGCATCGACCCGTGAGCGTAGCGATTCGAGACCAGCACTGAGAGCCGTCTGGCCCTGGCGAAGTTCCGTCACCGAGCCACGAAGCTGATTCAGGGCATCGGTCGATGGTACATCCTGCTGGGCCAGGGTCTCGACACGGGACTCCAGATCCGCGATAGCGGCACCCAGATCGGTCGAGTCGTTTCCTTCCACCTGGCGAGAGAGCGTCTGCTGGGACTGACGCAACTCCTCGAGCGAGGCCGTGAGCTGCTCCGAAAGTGCCTGGTTCTCCTGCTGCTGTTGATCGAGCGAGTCGGCCATCGAATCGAGGCGATCGCCCTGCTGATTCTGGCCACTCTCGAGCGAGGCCAGCCTGGCAGCCAGCGCGCCACGCTCGTCCTTGCCGGTGCTCTCGAGGGCGTTGAGCGAGGATTGGAGCGCGTCGATCAATCCCTGCAGGTTTCGATCGGCGTCCTGCAGTTTCTCGATCTGCTGAGCCGTCTGGTCGTTGGATCGGGAATCCGCCACCCGCGTCTCCAGGCTCCCCACCGCCGCTCGCGTGGCCTCCAACTGGTCACGCAGGCGATCGAACTCGGCCCGCAGACTCTCCCCAGAAGCGTCCAGGGTCGACCCGGTCGCATCCACACGCTGGTTGAGCCGGTCGATCTGGGCGTGCTGTGCCTCCAGCCGCTGCCAGAGCAGCCACCCCCCCGCAACCGCGCCGGCAATGAGCAGCAGGATGAGGAACCACAACGGCCACACCCTGGGTCGGCCGCGCCCGGAAGAAGAACCTTGATAATGCACCGCTCCCGAGCGGCGTGTCGTCATGTCGTCTCGATCTGGGACGATGGATGGGGATGCGCGATGCTCGTCCGATTGTGATGGCATTGCCGTCGTATACCTTGCCAATAGTGGTGCGGATAGTACGTAAAACAGAAACAGCGCTCGACATCCAGGTCCCGGAGCCTGGAAGCCGGTTTCGAGGCGTCAGCCATGGACGCCACTATGCCACGAAAAGCGGGTCTCGGGCGGCTGACGAGATCACGTTACGTGAAAGCCGTTGCAAAGCCCAGACTTGGCCGCAGTCGGCTCGCACGATACTGGCGGCCGCAGGCGCGCCGTTGACGATGGCGGGTGCGATCGCGGTAGCATGGCCGCTTCCGCTGGGCCGTAATGTAGCCCTCTCCACCTCTACTCGTCGATGAGCCAGATGCCTGAATTCGCTAACCGATTCGAGCTGCCCGCCCTGCCATTCGAGCGCCATTCGCTGGAGCCCGAGGTATCCCGGGCTCAGGTCGACCTGCTCTATAGTCATTACCATCGCCGCCATATCGATGCGCTCAACGCCAGAGCGCCAGGGCTACCCGAGCACTCATTGGCGAGCCTTGCCGAATACCACGAGGCGGAGATTCGCCGATCCGCGCAGGAGGCCTGGAATCTGGTGTTCTTCTGGCATGGACTCAGCGCCGGAAGCGTTGCGGTGCCCGACGATCTGGCGCGGAGAATCGACCAGACCTTCGGCGGCATCGGGGCACTGCAGTACCGGTGGCGAGCCAGCATCCTGGACGTTTCGGAGGGGTGGTCATGGCTGGCGGTCAACGCCGATGGCAGGCTGGAACTGCGGCACTCGCCAACAGGAGCGCGCCCCACCGACGTGGCCCCGCTGCTGGCCATTGCCCTGAACGAGGACGCCTACCGGATCGATTACCCTCAACGCCAAGGCGACTATTTCGATGCGCTGTGGCCCCACTTGAACTGGGAATACGCGCAGCTCAACATCGAGGCGAGCGCCTGAGCCCCGGCCAAGGGCCAGGATTCAGGCGCTCGCCGGGAGCGGGACTAGGCGCGGCGGCCGATCCCGCGGTAGACCAGTCCGCGTGAAGCCACGTAAGCGGGATCGTAGATGTTGCGCCCGTCCAAGATCAGCGGCGTCTTCAGCGACTGCAGCAGCCGGCGCCAATCCGGATTCCAGTAACACTTCCACTCCGTCACCAGCATCAGGGCATCGGCTCCCTCGCAAGCGCTATAGAAATCGCCCTCGCACAAGATCAGTTGCGGGTGGTCGGGATAGAGTTCACCCAGCGCATGCAGTGCCGCCGGATCATGAACCCTGACCGTGACTCCCTGCGCCCACAGCGCTTCCAGCAGCGTCAGGACCGGGGCATGATCGATCCGCGCCGTTCCGGGTTTGAAGGCGGCGCCCCAGATGGCTACGGTGCGGCCTTCCAGTTCCCCCTTGAAGTGGTTCCAGAGTTTGCGGAACAGTGTCTCTTTCTTGCTCTCGTTGATGTCGAGGACGTGCTCCAGCAGATGGGATTCGCGCCCGGTTGAGTGCTGGACGTCGGCCAGACGCATCAGGTCCCGCGAAAAGTTGGGACCGCCGAAGCCACAGCCGGGATAGAGATACTCGAAGCCAATACGGGTATCGGCCCCCATCCCCTGGCGCACATACTCCACGTCGACGGCGAGCGAATCGGCAAGACCTGCCAGTTCGTTCATGAAGCTGATCCGTGTCGCCAGCATGCCGTTGATGGCCAGCTTGGTCAGTTCGGCGGCACGCCTGGGCATCAACTGGAACACCTCGTGGCGCCGATTGAAGGCCCGCAACAGCTCGCGTATCTGCTGGGTTCCCCACTCGTCCTCGCTCCCCAGCAGCCAGTGCGCGGGTCGGGTGAACGTTTCCCAGGCACGCCCTTCCTCGATGCGGTCGGGCAGCGCCACGGCCACCTGGCCGGCGTGACCCAGCAGCGCTTCGAGTTTCTCCGTCTGGCCTACCGGGAAGGTGGAGTTGTTGACGATGATCAGAGGCGTGCTCTGACGCCCCGGCACCTGCCGGACGTAGCTCTCCGCCGACTCGCGTTGATCCGGGGAGAGTGCCAGCCAATGGACATCGGCATCGGCGTCGGCCGGTACTTCATCCACGATCGCCAACTGGCCGGACTCCTCGCCTGCCAGAATCTGATCCTTCAATCCGGGCTCGCTGATCAGCCAGTCGGCACGCGCCAAGCTGTCCCAGCGAAATTCGGCATGTGGCATCCAGGTAACCTGATGCCCAACCGAGCACAATGCGGCGGCGGCGGTTGCCGCGGCCAGTTCGCTACCATGTACGACCACGCGCATCGACTTAGTCCTCGGCCGCGTATTGCTGGATCAACTGACGGAACCCTTCACCGAGGGTGGGATGTTTCCGCCCCAGGGCCAGGGTCGCTTCGAGATAGCCGAGTTGGCTGCCGCAGTCATAGGTCTGGCCCTGCATGCGATAGGCCGCCGCACCGCTGTTCTTGCGCAGGGTCTCGATGGCATCGGTCAACTGAATCTCGTTGCCCGCCCCCGGTGGCGTTTCGGCCAGAATCGGAAAGATCTCGCCCGGCAGGAGATAACGGCCAATCACGGCCAGCGTGGAGGGTGCCTCCTCGACCTTCGGCTTCTCGACCATACCGGTCAGCGGTGCGCTCTTGCCGGCGGCGGGCTCGGCCCCCTCGAGCGCCACGATGCCGTACTTGTACGTCAGCTCCTTGGGCACGGTTTCGACCATGATCTGGGCTTTGCCGGTCTCGTCGAACGCCTTGATCATGCCGGTGAGATCGTTACTGGCCATACCGTCGTCGTCGATGACCACATCGGGCAGCAGTACGGCGAACGGGTCATTGCCGATGACCGGGCGGGCACACAGGATGGCGTGTCCCAGCCCCAGCGCCTCCGGCTGACGCACGCTGATGATATTGACGTCGTCCGGGATGATGTTGCGAAGTTCCTCGAGCAGTTCGTTCTTGCCCTTGGCCTCGAGCTGGGTCTCGAGTTCGAAGTGCTTGTCGAAATGGTTCTCGATGGCGCTCTTCGAGGAGTGAGTGACCAGGACGATCTCCTTGATGCCCGCCTTGACCGCCTCGGTGACCACGTACTGAATCACCGGTTTGTCGACGATGGTGATCATCTCTTTGGGAATCGCCTTGGAAGCGGGTAAGCAGCGGGTGCCGAATCCGGCGACGGGCAGTACGGCCTTGCGAATCATCTTTTAGGTCCTTCCCTTCCTGGGTATGAAATCAACGATTGCCGGTGTGCCGACAGCGTATCCTTCTGCTAGCTTAGCGGGCGAGAAGCCGAAAGCACAGTCGCAGAAAAGCGACAACTCGAGGCGCTGCCCCACCGACTCGCTTTTCTCCGACATGGTCTCCAGACAAGCTACCGTCCATAGTAGAATATCGCAAAGCGATGCACCGCCATGCGCTTGGCCGGCCGTCCCCGCTTGACGGTGTACCGACATTCCCGGAAAGGAAATCCGTTCATGACATCATCACCTCACGACGACACCTCCGTGCATCACAACGTCGACCATGCCGAAATCGCCAAGTTCGATGCGCTTGCCAGCCGCTGGTGGGATCGGGAAGGCGATTTCAAGCCGCTGCACGATATCAATCCGCTGCGTCTGGGCTTCATCGACGCCCATGTCTCCCTGGCCGGCAAGCGGGTCATCGATGTCGGCTGCGGGGGCGGGATCCTGAGTGAAGCCATGGCGATGCGCGGCGCCGAAGTCACCGGGATCGATCTGGGAGAGGCTCCCCTGGCGGTGGCACGGCTGCACCAGCAGGAGAGCGGCGTGGAGGTCGACTATCGCTGCATCAGCGTGGAGGCGATGGCGGCGGCGCATAGTGGCGAGTTCGACGTGGTGACCTGCCTCGAGATGCTCGAGCATGTGCCGGATCCGGCTTCGGTGATCGCGGCCTGTGCCAAGCTGGTCAAACCCGGCGGCCATCTGTTCTTCTCGACGATCAATCGCAACCCGAAATCCTACGCCTTCGCGATTGTCGGTGCCGAATACGTGCTGGGCCTTCTGCCGAAGGGCACCCACGACTACCGCAAGCTGATCCGCCCCTCCGAGCTTTCCGGCTGGTGTCGACAGTCCGGCCTGCGACTGCAAGACCAGACCGGGCTGACCTACAACCCGCTGTCCCGACGCTACCGGCTGACACCCAACGATGTCTCGGTCAACTACATGGTGCATGTGCGTCCCGAGTGGACCGGTAGCGGCAACGACAAATGAGCCCGCATGCCCTCCCGAAAGCGCTGCTGTTCGATCTCGATGGCACCCTGGTCGACACCGCTCCCGACCTGGCCGAGGCCACCAACCGGTTGAGGGAGCACCATGGCAGGGAGCGACTTCCCTACCCCGTCATCCGGGCCCAGGTCTCCAACGGCGGGAGTGCCCTGGTGACCCTGGCGCTGGATCTCGCCAGTGATCACCCGCAACATGCCGACGCCCGTCAATATCTGCTGGATCGTTATGCGGAAGTGGTGGCCGACAACAGTCGCGTCTATCCGGGCTTGTCAGGGCTCATCGCGCGCTGGGAGGCGGAGGCGCGGGGCTGGGGGATCGTGACCAACAAGCCCAGGGCCTATGCGGAACCGCTGATCGAAGCGCTCTCCTTGCGGCCCGGGGTGCTGGTCTGTGCCGATGATCTGCCTGTCAGGAAACCCGAACCGGCGCCGCTGTGGTTCGCCGCTCGTCGACTGAACGTGGAGCCGGGAGAGTGCTGGTACGTCGGGGACCATCGGCGGGATATGGAAGCCGCGGAGCGGGCCGGAATGACGGCGATTGCCGTGCGTTACGGCTATATTCCGGCCGAGGAGCCACTCGACGAATGGCCGGCGGAGCGCTGGTTCGATACCTCGGAGTCCCTGGCCGACGAACTGCTGGCGTTACTGACGTCTCGCTAGCCGGGCCCGGGCTCAGCGCTTCGGCGGCTGGGCGTCGAAGGCCTCGCCACTGATTCCTTCGCTATCCCGGCCCATCAGCCACAGATAGGTCGGCATGATCTCTTCCGGCGTGCGAAGGCGCTGAGGATCCTCGTCGGGATAGGCGGCCTGACGCATGGCCGTGCGCGTGGCACCGGGATTGAGCGAATTGAAACGGATGGTCGACCCGTGGTGCTCATCGGCCAGAATCTCCATCAGTCCCTCGGTGGCGAACTTCGAAGTCGAATAGGCGCCCCACTTCGCCCGCCCTAGTCGTCCGACGCTGGAAGAGGTGAACACCACCGACGAACTGGCGGATTGACCCAGTAGCGGCAGCAGAGCCTGGGTCAATCCCAGTGTCGCGGTGAAGTTGACCTGCATCACCTTGGCCCAGAGCTCCAGGTCATAGGACGCCACCGACACCCGATCTCCCAGAATGCTCGCATTGTGCAGCAACCCGTCCAGGCGCCCGAACTCCTTCTCGAGCTTGGTGGCCACCGCCAGATGATCCTGGGCGGTCGCGCTTTCCAGATTGAGCGGGAAGATCGCCGGCTGCGGGCCACCCATCGCCTCGATGGCGTCGTAGACCACCTCGAGACGGCTGACGCTACGACCGAGCAGAATGACCGTGGCGCCGTGGCGGGCGTAAGTCATGGCCGCGGACCTGCCGATGCCGGCGCTGGCGCCAGACACCAGCACGATCTTTCCGGCGAGCAGGTCAGCGGGCGCCTGGTAATCGATATGGCAGGTCATAGGGAGAGATCCTGAGTCGCGGTGCCGGCGGATCGCTGAACGATCCGCTCAGCCCATCTGATTGAGAAAATCGCCCGCCATCTGCGCGGCGTTGCTGTCGGGATAGTCGCTGCGTACCCGCTGCAGCAGTTGCCGACTGCCTTCGGCATCGCCCTGACGCGCCTTCAGCAGGCCCAGCTTGTAAAGCGCATCCGGCACCTTGTTGCTCTGTGGGTAGTCGCTGATGACCGTATCGAACGCATCGGCGGCCTGATCGAGCTGTGACTGCGCCGAGTAGAGTTCACCCAGCCAGTAGTGTGCGTTGGGTAGCAGGCTGGACTGCGGATAGTCGGAAATGAAACGCTGGAAGGCGTCGATGGCTGCATCGAACTGCCGCGACTGCACTTGCTGAAATGCCGCCTGATAGGCCTCTCGCCCTTCACCGCCCGTGGTGCTGGCGGCGTTCGAACGGCTGGCACTGGCGTCGGCTTCACTGGCAGCGCCACCATTGGCTGACGCGGAGGCGCCGGCGGCGCCGGAGACCTCACTTGCCGTGCCGCTGTCGACATCGGATCCGCTCAGATCGCTGCTGGCATCTCCCGCGCTACCTGAATCCATTCCGCCGCCGGAAATACGGTCATCGAGATCCAGATACTGCTGTTGGGTCTGTTGCTTGAGCTGATCCAGCTGGTAACGCAGCTCCTCGACCTGGCCACGAAGCTGCTGGATCTGCTGCTTGTTGTCCTGCAGTTGATTGAGGATCGTCAGAGTGCCGCCGCCGCTTTGGCGGGCTTCCGTCTGACTGTAGAAGCCGTTCGACTGACCGGTGAGATCATCGACGACAGGTTGCTGAGCCCATACGGACAGCGGGAGCACCAGGGCTCCCGCGCCGCACAGTCTTTTCAGACCGTGTTTCATGCTTCTCTCCGTCGCAGCTTAGTACGCGAACACGACACGACGGTTCTTGGCGTACGCTTCTTCGGTATGGCCCTGAACTGCCGGACGCTCTTCACCGTAGCTGACGATCTGGATCTGTGACGGGGATACGCCCTGAACGGTCAGGTACTGCTCGACCGCCTGCGCACGACGCTCGCCGAGGCCCAGGTTGTATTCGCGAGTACCGCGCTCGTCAGCATAACCCTGGAGGGTCACGTTGACGTTCGGGTTGGCCATCAGATACTGGGCGTGGCCGCGCAGTACCGATTCGAATTCAGGGCGAATTTCTTCGCTGTCGAATGCGAAATAGATGGTGTCGACGCTAGGACGCTGATCGTTGGCGCCCATCTGCGAGCCCGAGGTGCCCTGTCCGGAAGTCATGCCCTGTCCGGACATGCCACCGGAAGTGCCATTCATGTCCCCTTCCTGGGTACCGCCACTGCTGGAACAACCAGCCACTACGGCTAGCGACAGCGCGACTGCTAACGTCTTGGCGTAGGTCTTAATTTGCATTGTCATCTCCTTGCTCGGATGTCGAATGACACAATGACTGTAGTCGTTTAGTTCAAAAACGGCGACCACGCGGGTTCGCGTACGTCACCCTGCGCCGAAGGCAGTCGGAAAGACGCTCGTCCATCCGAAGAAACTGCCCCCAACACACCTTGCGCCCCTTGCTGGGTAGCGAAGATTACCATGGTGCCATTCGGCGCGACACTGGGCGATTCGTCCCAACGTGAATCTGTCAGAACCGTCACCCGACCCGTGTCGAGCTCCTGCTTCGCCACGTGATAGCCGCTGCCATCACGGGTCACCATGAACAATGTTTTTCCATCCGGTGAGAAGCGTCCATCGGAATTGTAGTTGCCGGTGAAGGTTACCCGCTCGGCCTGTCCTCCTGTGGCCGACATGCGATAGAGCTGCGGCGCCCCGCTTCGGTCAGAGGTGAAAATCAGGGACTGGCCGTCCGGGGACCAGTCGGGTTCGGTCTCGATGGCACGATTGTTGGTCAGACGGGTGAGCTGGCGCGAGGCCAGATCCATCACATAGATCTCCGGCTGGCCATCCTTGGAAAGCGACATCGCCATCTTGCGTCCGTCCGGCGACCATGCCGGCGCCCCATTGATGCCGCGGAAAGAGGTCAGGCGGACCCGCTCGCCGGTGGAGGCATTCTGCACGTAGATGGCCGAGTTACCGGATTCGAACGAGACGTAGGCGATCTTCTGGCCATCCGGCGACCACGCCGGCGACAGGATCGGATCGTCTGAGGACAGAATCTGCTGGCCGTTGTGTCCATCGGCATCGGCCACGTAGAGGGCGTAGCGCGCGTTGTCACCGGTACCGCTGGCCGCGACGTAAGCAATGCGAGTGGAGAAAGCCCCTCGGATGCCCGTGATGGCCTCGAAGATCTGGTCGCTGATGTAATGAGCACTGGCACGCAGGTTGCCGTCTGACGAAGTCAGCGTCTCTCCCAGCATGCGCTTGCCCCCCAGGATATCCATCAGCTCGTACTGGATACGATACTGATCGCCCTGGGGCTCGATCTTTCCGACCACGAGATAGCGGGCATCGACCCGCTTCCAGTCGTCGTAGAACACGTCTTTGCTGCTGCTGGGCAGTGACACGAGAGAACTGCGGCTCAGCGGCGAGAACTGGCCGCTATGTTCCAGGTCATCGCTGACGATCTGCGCCACATCCTGTGGCAACCCGCCTTGTCCACTGAATTCGAACGGCACGATGGCAATGGGCGTTGCCTGATCGCTACCGCGGGTGATTTCGATGGTCAGGTTCTGCGCTTGGGCCGTGGTCGCGAGACACGCCAGCGACACCAGCCAGCCAGCGGCCAGGGCTTTCCATCCTTGAGACATCCATCGTTTCATCACTGTATATCCCCGGGGGTGAATTTGAGATTGAAATCGCGGAACCGCCGCTGCAGACCGGCGTCCAGTTGCTGCAGCTCACGGAACGGGGCCGCGGCTTCCACGGCCTGCGTGGCCGAGCGATCGAAGCTGGGGTTACCGCTGCTGCGAGTGATGCTGGCTGCCAGCAATTCACCCGAAGGCCCTAGCCTCACTCTCACTTGTGCCACCAAACCATTGTCCACGTTGGCCGGCAAGTGCCACCGGTCCTCGACGGCCCGTTTGACCAGGTTGATGAAGCTGTTCGAGGCCTGGTCGGACTGCTGGGCATTGGCGATACGTTCCTTTTCGTTGGCAATGGAGTCGCTCAGCGCCTTGGCTGCCGCCTCTTTTGCCGCCGCCTCGGCTGCGGCTTTCTTCTTGGCCTCTTCAGCCTGGCGTTTCTTCTCCGCCTCGGCTGCGGCTTTCTTCTTGGCCTCTTCGGCCTGACGCTTCTTCTCCGCCTCGGCTGCGGCTTTCTTCTTGGCTTCTTCGGCCTGACGCTTCTTCTCCGCCTCGGCTTCGGCCTGCTTCTTGGCTTCTTCGGCCTGGCGCTTCTTCTCCGCCTCGGCTTCGGCCTGCTTCTTGGCTTGTTCGACCTGACGCTGCTTTTCCGCCTCGGCTTCGGCCTGTTGCTTCTCTCGCTCGGCCTGGCGTGCGGCTTCGGCCGCCTTCTGCTGCTCTTCTGCCTCGGCACGTTCGGCAGCCGCCTGCTCCGCCGCCTGCTGGCGCCGCGCCGACTCCGCCTGAGCCTGCTCCGCGGCGGCCTGGCGTTGGGCGGCTTGCTGCTGGGCCTGTTCCTGGGCTTGCTGCTCGGCCGCTTGCCGGGCGGCTTCCTGGGCCTGTTGCTCCGCTGCCTGCTGGGCGGCCTCTTCCGCCTGCCGCTGCGCTGCACGTGCCCGCGCTTCCTGGGCGTACTGTGCCTGATCCGTGGCAGTCACGTCGCTGACCAATGTGGCCTGTACCACCGAGGATGAGCTGGGCGTAGGCTCGCTATCCGGCAGGCGCAGCATCGTCAACAGCAGTGCCACCACGTGAACGGCGATCGCCAGGACGACGGGCAGGCCGTAACCGACACGGCGGTTTCGCTTCGCCATGCTGACTCCTTACCCGTCGTTGCCTTGCGGCGGCTCGGAAATCAATCCGACGTTCGCCACACCTGCCATCTGTAGCGTGCTCATCAATGTCACGACCTGACCGTAAGAGGCGTTCCTGTCACCACGTACCATGACCGGGGTGTTGGGCTTGCGCTCGAGAATCGCCACAACCTGGTCGCCAACGGTCTGCAGCGTGACCGCCTTGTCCTGTTCGCCCAGCGATATGAAGTATTCGCCCTGACTGTCCACGGAGACGATGATCGGCTCCTGCTCGTCGGTATCGATCGGCTCCGACGTGACTTGCGGCAGATCGACCTGCACGCCCTGGGTCAGCATCGGGGCGGTAATCATGAAGATCACCAGCAGTACCAGCATGACGTCGATGAACGGGACGACGTTGATTTCGCCCATCGGCTTGCGCCGATGATGGCGGCTATAGGGTCCACCCATGTTGAACCTCCGCCTCAGGCCGCCGGGTTGCCACCGCGACCTTGCAGGTTACGGTGCAGGATCGAATGGAACTCTTCGGCGAAGTCTTCGTACTCGCCGAGCAGACGGCTGGCGATGGATGACAGCCGGTTGTAGAAGATCACCGCCGGGATCGCCGCGAACAGGCCCATGGCTGTCGCCACCAGGGCTTCCGCGATCCATGGCGCGACCGTGGAGAGCGTCGCCTGCTGTGCCATCGACAGGCTCTGGAACGACCCCATGATTCCCCAGACAGTGCCGAACAGGCCGATGTAGGGGCTGGCCGACGCCACCGTGGCCAGCAGGGTGAGCTTGTCATTGAGGCTGTCTTCCTCGCGTGACAGCGCGACTCGCTGGGAGCGTTGTACGCCGTCCAGCACCGCTTCACTACTGCGCGTCTTGGGCATCAGCCGGTTGAACTCCCGGAAGCCCGCCCGGAACACGTGCTCCGAGCCCTGGGCTTCGTAGTTATCCGGTACGTCACGATAGAGTTCGTTGAGATCGACACCTGACCAGAAACGCTCGTCGAAGGCCTTCTGCGCCTTCCGGGCTCGGCTCAACGCGAAACTGCGTTGAAAGATGACGACCCAGGAAGCGACCGAGGCGGCCAACAGCAGGAGCATGACCAGCTGGACCACCAGACTGGCGTTCATGATCAGATGGGGGATGGACATGGAGTCGTTCACGAAAATCCTCGAATCACTGGCTAGGAATGGCGGATGTCAGCGCCGCATATAGACTGCTGGGCCAACGTCTTGGTTTCAGGCGTTGCGCGTCGACACACGCAATATCGACCGACGCTTCGCATAATGTATCCCCGTCGTACCGAACTGCCTGCGCGAATCGCAACGAGCAGGCGGCCAGGCGCTCGATGCTGGCGGTCACCTCCAGCCGGTCATCGAGTCGCGCCGGGCGGGCGTAGCGACACTGAAGCGAATGTACCACCAGTTGTACGCCCTGCTCGATCAGTCCACGTTGACCGAAACCCAATGCGTTCAACCACTCGCTCCGTGCGCGCTCCATGAATTTCAAGTAGTTAACGTAGTACACAATGCCGCCGGCGTCGGTGTCCTCGATATAGACCTTCACCGGCAGGATGAATTCATTCATTGCCGGGCTCGTCGTGGTTGGGGGGCGCGCTTCGGGGCGCCTGATCGCTGGGCACGATGCCGAAATGGTGATAGGCGGAGCGGGTGACGACACGGCCACGGGCGGTTCGCATCATGAACCCCTGCTGGATCAGATAGGGCTCGATGACATCCTCGATGGTGTCACGCTCTTCGCTGATGGCCGCCGCGAGGCTATCGACCCCTACCGGCCCGCCGTCGAACTTCTCGATCATCGCCAGCAGCAGCCGGCGATCCATGTGATCGAGGCCGTGGCTGTCGACGTTGAGCATGTTGAGCGCCTGGTCGGCGAGCGTGGCATCGACACTACCGTCGCCCTTGACCTCGGCGAAGTCACGTACCCGCCGCAGCAGGCGATTGGCGATGCGTGGCGTTCCCCTGGCCCGCCGCGCGATTTCCCGAGCGCCGGCAACATCGGCAGTCACCCCGAGCAGCCGCGCCGAACGGGCAACGATTTCGGTCAGTTCGTCGATGGCATAGAACTCCAGGCGCTGAACGATGCCGAAGCGATCGCGCAGTGGCGAGGTCAGCAGCCCCGCGCGGGTAGTGGCGCCGACCAGCGTGAACGGCGGCAGATCGAGCTTGATCGACCGCGCCGCGGGCCCGTCGCCGATCATGATGTCGAGCTGGAAATCCTCCATCGCCGGATAGAGTACCTCCTCGACCGCGGCCGACAGACGGTGGATCTCGTCGATGAACAGTACGTCGCCCGGCTGCAGGTTGGTCAGCATGGCGGCGAGATCGCCGGCGCGCTCCAGCACCGGCCCCGAGGTCGACTTGATATCGACCTCCATCTCCGCGGCGATGATATTGGCGAGCGTGGTCTTGCCCAGCCCGGGTGGGCCGAAGACCAGGGTATGATCGAGGGAGTCACCGCGATTGCGCGCCGCCGAGATGAAGATATCCATCTGCTCGCGCACCCGCGGCTGGCCGATATAGTCGCCCAGCCGGCGCGGCCGGATGGCATGATCGGCGTGCTGCTCGCCCTGTCGCGGCGAGGCTTCGATGAGACGGTCTGGTTCGATCATATCGGCTTACCCGGCCATCTGGCGCGCCAGCGCCGCCTTGATCAGAGCTTCGGTGGGCAGGCCCTCATCGAGCCCGGAGAGCATGCGCGACGCCTCGGTCGGCTTGTAGCCGAGCGACACCAGCGCCGCTTCGGCATCGGCGAGCGGGTCCTGCGGTTTGACCACGGGCTGGCGCGGCGCATCCAGCAGCGACCCCTGCTCTTCCTGCCAATGGGGAAAGCGATCGCGCATCTCGACGATCAACCGGTCGGCAGTCTTCTTGCCCACGCCCGGGAGTTTGGTCAACGCCTTGCTGTCGCCCTCCATGACGCAGCCCACGAAGGCGTCGCGATCCATGCCGGAAAGGATCGCCAGAGCGAGTTTCGGCCCAACGCCATTGACCTTGATCAGCGCCCGAAACAGCTGGCGCTCCTCGTCACGCCCGAAACCGTAGAGCAGATGCGCATCCTCGCGCACGCTCAGGTGGGTATAGAGGCGGACCTCCTCGCCCACGGCGGGTAGCGCGACCAGTGTCGTCATCGAGGTTTCGAGTTCGTAACCGACGCCGTTGACATCGATCACGATCCAGGGAGGGAGCTTTTCCAGCAGGGTGCCGTGCAGGCGTCCAATCATTCCATTCAACGTCCTTTCCGTGACGGCGTCCACTATACGCATCGCCGAATCGGCTGGCTAGCTGCCGCGCGGGCCTCTTGCCAGACGATATTCAGCCCACCTGCGCCACCCACTCGTTTAGGTTGTAGTAGTTGCTGATGCGCGCGACCTTGCCGTTGCTGATCTCGAAGAAGGCGCCGGCCGGCAGCACGTAGGTCTGGCCGTTGGCCGGTGGCAGGCCTTCGTCGTCGGCCAGGTACTCACCGTGCACCACGAACTCGGCGGCGGCGCGGTCGCCAGCGGCATTCTGCATCACCACGATGTCGGCCAAGCGCTCGCGGTAGCAGCGGTTCATCTTGTCCATGAAGACGGCGAAGTTGGCCTTGCCGACCTGGCGCTCGCCCTGGTTGATGTCGTGGACTACATCCTCGTCCAGCAGGTCGATGAAGGTGGGCATGTCGCCGGCGTTGAAGGCGGCATAGTAGGCCTGAATCAGTTCGGTGGCGGTCATGGCTAGGTTCCTTGCGTAGCGTGGTTAGGAAACCACTGCATAAATGCCTGCGCGAGCGAATCGCTGCTTTGCGTGGTACTCGAACACTCGCCTAACCCCATGTTATGTCTCGTGTTCTGTGTTCCATGCGCCTTGCGCTTCATCTCGCTCGTCGATTTATTCAGCGCTTCCTTAGTGATGGGTTGGCTCGCATGATAAGTTCGCGCCTTCCAGCCGGCATAGCTGCCGGCGTCACCCTGCTGCTGGCGAACGACTCCAGATGGATATCGAACTGCTACGGGGGCCGCAGATTGCACCCCACGTCGAAGACCTGGCGTATTTGCGGATCACGGTCTTCCGCGAGTTTCCCTACCTCTACGACGGCAGCCTCGACTACGAGGCCGAATACCTCGACACCTATGTGCGCAGCGCGGACAGCCTGTGCGTGCTGGTGCGTGACGAGGGCCGGGTGGTGGGCGCCTCCACGGCGCTGCCGCTGGCCGATGAAACCGTGGAGTTCCAGCACCCCTTCCTCACCGCAGGCTGGGATCCTGGGCGCATCTTCTACTGCGCCGAGTCGGTGGTATTGCCGGGCTGGCGTGGGCGTGGCCTGGGCGTGCGCTTCTTCGCCGAGCGCGAGGCCCATGCGCGCCAGCTGAGCCGTTTCGACTGGTGCGCCTTCTGCGCCGTGCAGCGCCCGGCAGAGCACCCGCGCCGGCCCGCCGACTACCAGCCGCTGGACGCCTTCTGGGCGCGCCGCGGCTATCGCCATCATCCCGAACTGCACACCCAGTATCATTGGCGCGATCTGGACGAAGCCGAGGCGTCGGCCAAGCCCCTGTCGTTCTGGCTCAAGGAACTCACCTCATGATCAAGGTTGCCGCCTGCCAATATCACATCGACCTGCTGACCGGTTGGGATACCTACGCCGATCACCTGACCCGGCTTTGCGAAGAGGCCGCCACTCAGGGCGCCGAGCTGTTGCTGCTGCCGGAATACGCCGGCATGGTGCTCACGGGCCAGTTGCCAGAGGCCCAGCGTAGCGACCTGCATGGCTCCATCGCCGGCATCCAGGCGCTGCTGCCGCGCTGGCTGGAGTTGTGCGAAAGCCTGGCGAAGCGGCTGCAGATTCATCTACAACCCGGTTCGGTGGCCGTGCGGGATGACGACGGCCTCTACCGCAATCGCGCCTGGCTGTTCGGCCCGGACGGCTGCCTGGGCAGCCAGGACAAGCTGATGATGACCCGCTTCGAGCGGGAGCAGTGGCAGATCGCCGCCGGCAGCGGGCTCCAGGTGTTCGACACGGCGCTGGGCAAGCTGGGCATCCTGATCTGCTATGACAACGAGTTCCCGCTGCTGGCGCGGACCCTGGCCGAGGCCGGCGTCGATCTGATCCTGGCGCCCAGTTGCACCGATACCGAGGCCGGCTTCTACCGTGTGCGCATCGGCGCCCAGGCGCGCGCGCTGGAGAACCAGATTGCCGTGCTGCAGTCACCCACGGTCGGCCTGGCGCCCTGGTCGCCGGCGCTGGACGAGAATATCGGCCGCGCCGCGCTCTACGTACCGTCGGACCACGGCATGCCGGCCACTGGCGTGATTGCCGAAAGTACAGAGCTGTGCCCCACGCGCAGCCGCTGGCTGATCGCCGAGCTGGATCTGGACGAGGTGCGCCGGGTGCGTGAGGCGGGCCAGGTCTTCACCCGGCGCGACTGGCCAACGCAGTTCGACGACGGCCGGCTGGTTTTGCGATGAACGCCCAGCGGGGGGAGCCCGACTCCCCCATGGCCGCGTACGAACGCTCCCTCGCTGCCGGCTTCGTCGTCGATGCCGCCCAGCGCCGCACGGTCGAGGCGTTGCAGCGCTGCTTCGAGGCCGTGCATCGCGGCGAATGCCCGCCCGGCGTGTATCTCTGGGGGCCAGTGGGACGCGGCAAGACCTGGCTGATGGACGGCTTCTACAACAGCTTGCGAGTGCCGGCGCGGCGCCAGCACTTCCACCACTTCATGCAGTGGGTGCATCGTCGTCAGTTCCAGTTGACCGGCCATGCCGACCCGCTGCGTCTGTTGGCCGAGGAACTGGGGCGTGACGTACGCGTGCTGTGCTTCGACGAACTGTTCGTCAGCGATATCGGCGATGCCATGTTGCTCGGCCGCCTGCTCAGCCTGGTGGTCGAGCAGCGCGTGGTGCTGGTGGCCACCTCCAACCAGCCGCCGGATCAGCTTTATGCCGACGGTTTCAACCGCGAGCGTTTCCTGCCGGCCATTGCCGCGCTCGAGGCGCATATGCAGGTGGTGGCCGTGGACGGCGAGCAGGATCATCGCCTGCACCCTGGCGCCGAGGTGCAGCGCTATTGGGTGCAGCAGCCACAGGCGCTGGACGAGCTGTTCGCCCGCTTGAGCGACAATCAGCAGGTGAGTCATGAGCCGGTCGAACTGAACCATCGGCATATCGCCAATCTAGGTCACAGCTCGGCAGCGCTGTGGTGCCGCTTCAGTGAACTGTGCGAACGGCCGCTGGCCGCGTCGGACTTCATCGCGCTGTGCGAACGCTTTCCGGCCATTCTCCTTGGGGAAGTACCGCGCCTGGGCGGCGAATCGCGCGAAGGACGCATCGCCCGTGGCACCGAGGATGGCGCCGAGCGGGTCGACGCCGGCGACAGAAAGTTGCCGGCATTGGCGCGCAACGATGAGGCGGTGCGACGCTTCATTGCCCTGGTCGATGAGTGCTACGACCGCCGCGTGCCGTTGTACATCGAGGCCGAGGTCGCACTGGATGAGCTGTACACCCAGGGCTACCTCGAATTTGCCTTTCGCCGCACGCTCAGCCGTCTGCGCGAGATGCAGCTGGAGCGCTTCGGCCATTCCTAGTTCCCGATGGCTGCTCGGTGTCCAGTGCTCTGGAGGGGGCTAATTCATCTGCGCTCTGCTTCTGAAAACCGGGCTGGCACATTGGATGCCTCCCCGTCTCTCACTCCGGCCTGAAGTCGCGCCAACGATTGCGACCGGCGCTACCACTACTGCGCCGGCGGCCGCTGGTCGCCACCAGCCCCTGACGCGCGTAGGCGTGGGTGAGCGCGATGGCCAGCGCGTCGGCGGCATCCTCCGGGGGGGACGCGTCCAGCGCGAGTAGCGCCGTCACCATATGCTGGACCTGGGCCTTCTCGGCGCCGCCGGTGCCCGTGACCGCCTGCTTGATCTGGCGTGCGGCGTATTCGTGCACCGGGATACCGTGGTTGGCGGCACATACGATTGCGGTGCCGCGGGCTTGGCCCAGCTTGAGCGCGGAGTCGGGGTTCTTGGCCATGAACACGCGCTCGATGGCGAACTCCTGGGGTCGGTGGAGCCCGATCAGTTCAGCGACTCCGGCATAGACCTGGGCCAGTTTCTGCGCCAGGTCGTCACCGGAGATGCGAATACAGCCGCTGGCGACGTAGCGGGGCCGCGCCGCACCGACGTCGATCACGCCATAGCCGGTAATGCGCGAGCCCGGATCGATACCCAGCAGGATCATCGTCCCGGCTCCGGTGTCGTGCGAATGATCATCGTTGGCTCAGTCATACGTTTCATGCTTGCTCGACCTTTCTGCTCGGCGGGGCTGTACGATACGCCTGGAACGCGCCGCGAGGGTGTCTTCGGCAGACTATCCCCTAGCCGCCGCACATAAAAGAACCGGCGCCTCGCGGGGCGCCGGTTCGGGTCAGGCTGAACGCCAGGCGGTGTTATTCGCCGGCACTCTCCGGCTTGGCCTTGGGACGCAGACGGATGTGCAGGTCGCGCAACTGCTCCTTGCTCACCTCGCCCGGGGCGTCGGTCATCAGGTCCGCGGCGCTCTGGGTCTTGGGGAAGGCGATGACGTCGCGGATGGTACGCGAACCGGTCATCAGCATCACCAGACGGTCGAGTCCGAAGGCCAGGCCGCCGTGGGGCGGCGCACCGAACTTGAGCGCGTCGAGCAGGAAGCCGAACTTCTCTTCCGCCTCTTCCTTGCCGATGCCGAGCACGTCGAAGACCACGCGCTGCATCTCCTGGTTGTGGATACGGATCGAGCCGCCACCCAGCTCGGTGCCGTTGAGCACCATGTCATAGGCCCGCGACAGCGCCGTAGCCGGTGACGCCTTGAGCGCTTCCGGCGAGCAGGAAGGCGCGGTGAACGGATGATGTAGCGCCGACAGCCGGCCGTTGTCGTCGGCTTCGAACATGGGGAAGTCGACCACCCACAGCGGTGCCCAGGCGGCGGTGTAGAGGTCGAGATCCTCGCCGAGCTTGACCCGCAGCGCGCCCAGCGCCTCGTTGACCACCCGCGCCTTGTCGGCGCCGAAGAAGACGATATCACCGTCCTCGGCACCCACGCGGTCGAGCAGCTCCTCGATCACGCCTTCCATGAACTTGACGATCGGCGACTGCAGTCCGTCGAGGCCCTTGGCGCGCTCGTTGACCTTGATCCAGGCGAGGCCCTTGGCGCCGTAGATACCCACGAACTTGGTGTAGTCGTCGATCTCCTTGCGTGAGAGCTTGGCCCCACCGCCCACCTTGAGCGCGGCGACGCGGCCGTCCTCGGCCTTGGCCGGACCGGAGAAGACCTTGAAGTCGACCGACTGCATCAGGTCGTCGACGTCGACCAGCTCCAGCGGGATGCGCAGGTCCGGCTTGTCGGAACCGTAGCGCTGCATCGCCTCGCTGTAAGGCATGCGCGGGAACTCCGGCAGCGCCACGTCGAGCACGTCCTGGAACAGCTGACGCACCATGGTCTCGGTGATGCCCATGATATCGCGCTCTTCGATGAACGACGCTTCGATATCGATCTGAGTGAACTCGGGCTGACGATCGGCGCGCAGATCCTCGTCGCGGAAACACTTGGCGATCTGATAGTAGCGATCGAAGCCCGACACCATCAGCAACTGCTTGAATAGTTGCGGCGACTGCGGCAGCGCGAAGAAGTGGCCTTCGTGGGTTCGGCTGGGCACCAGGTAGTCGCGCGCCCCTTCAGGGGTGGCACGGGTCAGGATCGGCGTCTCGATGTCGAGAAAGCCCTGCTCCTCCAGATAGGCACGCACGCTATGGGTGATCCGCGAGCGCAGGCGTAGCTTCTCGATCATCTCCGGGCGGCGCAGGTCGATGTAGCGGTACTTCAGTCGTACCTCCTCGCCGACCTTGCCATGCTCGTCGAGCTGGAAAGGCGGCGTGGCGGCGGTATTCAGCACTTCGACCTGCTTGGCCAGTACCTCGATCATCCCGGTGGGCATGTTGGGGTTCTGGGTGCCTTCCGGACGGAGTCGAATGCGGCCGACGATACGCAGCACATATTCGCTGCGTGAGCGATCGGCGTTGGCGAACGCTTCTGCGGTATCGGGATCCACTACCACTTGAGCGACACCGTCTCGATCGCGCATGTCGAGGAAAATGACACCGCCATGGTCGCGGCGGCGATGCACCCACCCGCAAAGCGTGACTTCGTGATCGATCAATGACTCGTTCAATTGGCCGCAATAATGACTGCGCATGCTGGATCCTAAGATTGTGAAGCTAAAAAGGGTGAAGACGGTATTCAGGCCGACGCTTTGCTCTCGCCGCTCGCCTTACTAGCGCCGTCCGACTTGCCGCCGCTATCGCCGGAAGTCGCCGGTTTGGCACTATCGCCAACGAGGTTCTTCTTGCTGCCCGATTTGAAATCGGTCTCGTACCAGCCGCCACCGGCCAGCCGAAAGCCGGCTGCGGAGACCAGGCGAGACAGTTCGGCGCGCTCGCAGGCCGGGCAATCGGTCAACGGTGCCGCACCGATCTTCTGGAGCTTTTCCAGCCGATGACCGCAAGCCTTACACTCGTATTCATAGATGGGCATGATGTCGTCACTCTCTATGAGTGCCAGGGTCGCCGGCCGGTGATCGGGCGGCTCGCTGGCGATATCCAGGCGCGCTTCCCCCGACGGGCGTCGCGCCATCCTTTAGTCGGTTTTTCGTTCGTCGTTCGTCATGACCGGTGGCCACGCGGACCTTCCCAAGCCAAGCTCGAAAGCCGCATAGTATAGCGCGTAGCGGCCGGTCGCAGGCAATATTACCGGCTGACAATGCCGATGTCGTCGTCCGCACGCCAGCGACTGCCAGGCGATGACAGCCGGCACGGAAAAGAGACAAGGAAAAGACGCATGAAAGCCGTACTTCTGGATGCCGCTTCCCTCGGCGACGACGTCGACCTCGCACCGATTCGCACGTTCGTCGACGATCTCGTGATTCATCAGCTCACTGCCATGGACGAAAGGCTCGACCGGCTCGAGGGCGCCAACATCGCGTTGACCAACAAGGTCGTCATCGACGCCGAGCTGATCGACGCCCTTCCCGATCTGAAGCTGATCTGCGTGCTGGCCACCGGCACCAACAACGTCGACATGGCCGCAGCGGAACGGCGTGGCATCATCGTACGTAACGTCTCGGCCTACGGCACCGCGAGCGTCGCCCAGCACACCCTGATGCTGATGCTGGCGCTGGCCGCGCGACTGCCGCTGTACCAGGCCGACGTGCGTGATGGCGCCTGGCAACGAAGCGACTTCTTCTGCCTGCTCGACCACCGCACCCTACAACTGGCCGGCAAACACCTGGTGATCGTCGGCCGCGGGGAGCTGGGCTCGGCGGTGGCCAGGCTGGGGGAAGCCTTCGGCATGCGTGTCAGTTTTGCCGCCCGCCCCGGTAACGAGGCAAATGATGCTCGCCCCAGTCTGACCTCGCTGCTGGGTGATGCCGACGTGCTGAGCCTGCACTGCCCGTTGACGGAAGCGACCCGGGGCCTGATCGGCCGCGAGGCGCTGGCGACGATGAAGAGAGATGCGCTGCTGATCAACTGTGCTCGCGGCGGGATCATCGACGAGGACGCGGCGCTGGCCGCCCTCCGCGATCGGCGCCTGGGCGGGCTGGCCGTCGACAGCCTGCCTGTCGAACCGCCACGAGAGGGGCACCCCCTGCTCGATGCCCTGCACGAGCCGCTCAATCTGATCGTGACGCCGCACAATGCCTGGATCACGCCGGAAGCGCGTCAACGCGTCGTCGACCTGACCGCCGACAACCTGCGCGCCTGGCTGACCGAGGAGCGCGGATGATGGCGACCGAAATTCCGGGGATCTACAACTACGGCTCGATCAACATCGACCACGTCTATCGGGTTCCACACTTGGTGCGCCCGGGCGAGACGCTCTCCAGCACCAGCCTGCATCAGGTACTGGGTGGCAAAGGTGCCAACCAGTCGCTGGCCCTGGCGCGTGCCGGCGGGCGCGTTGCTCACTGGGGACGCCTGCACGAGGGCGACCGGTGGGCGCTGGAGCCGTTGACCCGCGCCGGCGTCGATACCGCGGATATCGAGCTGATCGATGGCGCCAGCGGCCACGCACTGATCCAGGTCGACGACGACGCCGAGAACGCGATCATCCTCTACCCTGGCGCCAACCACGGCTTCGACGACGGTCGCCTCGAGGCGCTGGTCGGCTCGGCCGTCCCCGGCAGTTGGATCCTGCTCCAGAACGAGTGCAACGATGCCGGCAAGATGCTGCGCCTGGCGGCCGACAACGGCCTCTCGATCGCGTTCAACCCGGCCCCGCTCTCCGCGGAGATCGCCGGCTTGCCGCTAGATCTGTGCCAGCTCCTGTTCCTCAATCGCGGCGAAGCGGCGGCGCTGGTCGGGGCGGAAGAGTCCGTCGATTCCGACACCCTGCTCGAGGCGCTGGCCACGCGTCTGCCGGACGTGGAGATCGTCCTGACCCTGGGCGGCCAGGGGGCCTGTCATCAGCATCGCGGTGAGCGCGTCATGCTGGCCGCCCACAAGGTGGAGGCGATCGACACCACGGCCGCCGGCGATACCTTCATCGGTTACTTCATGGCGGCACGGCAGCGCGGCGACGATATCGAACAGGCGCTGCGCCTGGCAACGACCGCCTCGGCGCTCTGTGTCCAGAAGGCTGGTGCCGAACCCAGCATTCCCGATGCGGATGCCGTCGAGAAGGCCATGACCACCCTGCCCGCTCTCCCGGCCGAGCGTTCGACCCTCTGAACCTCTTCATCGCCGCCGCGCCGCCATCCCGGCGGTGGCGGCGCATCAACTGAACCGACTCTAGGAATTCTCATGCCGACGCCCATCATTTTCGACACCGACCCCGGAGTCGACGACGCCCAGGCCATCGCCATCGCGCTGGCCCACCCGGATATCGAGCTACTGGGCCTGACCACCACCTTCGGCAATGTCACGATCGAGGTGGCCACCCATAATGCACTGCTGCTCGCGGAGCTCGCCGGTCAGTCGATTCCCGTTGCCCAGGGGGCCGCCGGGCCGCTGGTCAAGCCCAAGAACCCGCCGCCGGGGCACATCCACGGCGACAACGGCTTGGGCAACATCGAGTTGCCGCAGGTCTCCACCCAGGCGCTGAAGCAGAGTGCCGCCCAATTCATCGTCGAGCAGGTCAACGCCCGGCCGGGCGAAGTCGTGCTGGTCGCCGTCGGCCCGCTGGGCAACCTGGCCGCCGCGTTGCAGCTCGACCCCACGCTGGTCGACAAGGTCAAGCGCGTGGTCGTGATGGGCGGATCGATCCGTGAAGGCGGTAACGTGACGCCCGTCGCGGAAGCCAATATCTTCAACGACCCCCATGCCGCAGCCCGGGTATTGCAGGCCGACTGGCCGCTGACGCTGGTGGGGTTGGACGCGACACACCGCTGCGTGCTGGATCCGCAGAGCATGGCGCGGATCGTCGAAGCCCAGGGGCGCCTGGGGAAGGTACTGGGCGAGAGCTATGACTTCTACCGCGCCTTCTACCAGCAGGCGCTGGGCATCGATGGCTGCTGCCCCCACGATAGCTGTGCGCTGGTGTGGCTGATGCGCCCGGACCTGTTCCGCGTCGAGCGCGGCTACCTGAGCGTGGTCACCGACGGCCTGGCCGAAGGCCAGACCCTGATGGCCCCCGAACGACGCGAGTTCGTCGATCCCCGCTGGTCCCAGGGCAACGTGGCGGAGATCTGCATGAACGCCGATGGCCCGGGCGTCATCGACTGGATCGTCGACACGCTGGTCACTCCGCCCTCGCACTGAAACCGGCTCGCCCGAGCGCCGGCCAGGCGAGCGGGCGAGATTCCACCGCGATCCGATACCGCCGGGCACGGCCTGCGCGCCGGCCGGTAAACGACTGTGCCCACCCGTACCACGTTAGCGATCGATTGCCGCGTCAACCGGGACCGCCTTCGCCGATTTTGTTCGACCATCGCTGGTCGATTCTCGGCCGGCGTTGGCTCCCGGAGTCTCAGCCTGTGGTAAAGCTTGCAGGTGCCGCGATCGTCGCCTCTTCGACCGTGACATCGGTGACGTCAGCGGCCGGGGAGCCCTCCCACAGTTGATCGATCAGCTCGGCGATGGCGATGGCCTCGCCATGGGCGGTTACCTCGACGCGTCCATCCTCGAGATTGATCGCATGACCGGTGATGCCCCAGCGCTCCGCGTGACGACGTACATGTTCACGATAGCTGACGCCCTGGACTCTCCCGCTCACCCAGGCCTTGATCGTCCGATGAGTCATGAGATGCCTCCTCCTTTCTGATCACTTCATGGCGCACTGCCACGGCCGTATTGCGAGGAATGATGCTGCCGCCCTTGGCCAGGACATGGGTTCGGGTGAACGCCGCGCCGAACAGCAGGATCAGCGACGAGTAGTACACCCAGAGCAGGACCAGCACGACCGAACCCGCCGCCCCGTACGTCGAAGCCGTTGCCGTGTGCGCCAGATAGGCCGCGATCGCGTTGCGCCCGATGATGAACAGCACCGCTGTCACCAGGGCGCCCAGCAGCACGTCGCGATAGGAGAGCACGACATCCGGCAGCACCTTGAAGATGGCGGCAAAGAACAGCGTGATGACCACGATGGACAAGGCGTACTGAGCGATCTCGAGCAGGAACACGCTGCCGGGAACCCAATCCCCGGCGTAGCTGAACGTCGCCTGCACGATGATGCCCAATATCAGCGACACCAGCAGCACGAAGCCGATCGCCAGCACGACGGCCATCGACAGCAGACGCTTCTTGGCAAATAGAAAGATACTGTTGCGGTCCGGGTTGGGCGCGACACCCCAGATGGTATTGAGTGAAAACTGCATCTGACCGAACACCGTCGTCGCACCGATGAGCAGCGTGACGAAGCCCGCCACCGTCGGCAGGATGCCCGAGGCCTGAATGCTCGATTGCGCGACGGCACTCTCGATCGCGCTGGCCGCCGAGGGGCCGAGCGTATCCTGCAGGCGGTGCACGATCTCGCCCCGGGCGGCATCCTCACCCAGCCACAGCCCCACCACGGTTACCGCGATGATGACCGTCGGTGCCAGCGAAAAGAGCGTGTAGAACGCCAGCGAGCCGGCGTAGCTGAAGGCGTTGCGGTCGAGCCACAACTTGATGGAATCGCGAACGACGGCGAACCAGTACTGGCAGAAAGAGACGGCTTTGGAGTAAAGGGGTATCAAGTTGAGTTCCCTGTTGTCTGCTGTCACCGAGGGCGGCAAAGATGAACGTCAACGCCTCGACGGTGCGAGGCCTGTGGACGATACACCAGCAGTCTAGACGAGATTTCCGGATTTCCCGTGCTGGTCGGCGACACGCAACCGCTACCGGTTCGCCTCATGCCCGCAGGAAATCGCTGGGGAGCTTCATCATGCGGCGCCACAGCTTCTCGACACCGGGCTTGTGGACCAGCGAGCATCGATACAGGCGAATTTCCAGCGGGATATCCCAGTCGCTCTCCGCGGCGCGCACCAACTTTCCGTTCGCCAGTTCGTCACGAATACAGAAATCCGGAATCCAGGCCAGCCCGACGCCCTGCAACGCCATGCCCTTGAGCCCTTCCGCCATGGCCGTCTCGTAGACGGTCTTGAGACGCATGCGCCCGGGCTCGTTCTTGAGCAACATGCGGACGCTGCGGCCGAGAAAGGCGCCTTGGGTGTAGGAGAGGAACGGAATCGGCCCGTCGCCATCGAACGAGAACCTCGGCTCGCCGCCCGTATCCGGAACGCTGACGGGGATCATCTTGACCTGGCCGATGGAGAACGAGGGGAATATTTCGGCGTCCAGCTGCATGGTGGCATAGGGATCGTGGTAGGCCAGCATCAGGTCGCAGTTGCCCTCCCGCAGGACGTGAATGGCATCGCCCACGTTCATGGCGACCAATCGGGTCGGCAGCTCCCCGACACCTTTCTGCAGGCGCGAGATCCAGGGCGGATAGAAGGCCAGTGCCAGCGAGTGGGCGGCAACGATGTCCAAGGCTTCGTTGTCCATGGCCAGACCGCGTAGGTGCGCCAGGCTGTCGTTGAGCTGCTCGACCATGTTTCTCGCCGTCACCAGAAAGAGCTGCCCTTCCGGCGTGAGACTGACCGGTGTCGTCGAGCGGTCCACCAAGGTGGCGCCGACGGCCTGTTCCAGTGAACGGATGCGCCGACTGAACGCAGGTTGAGTGACATGCCGTTGACGCGCCGACGCCGAGAAACTCCTCGTGTTGGACAGGGCCACGAAATCCTCGAGCCATTTGGTTTCTAGATTCAATGGTGCCTCCCGGCAACCCTTCAAGCGTTGGTGACGTCGGCCGCCAGGCCAGTGGCAGCGCTACTGCACGGGCGACAGCAGATAAGTGGCTCGCGATACCAGCTTGCGCCACAGCGGCCGCTCCTCGAGTTCGCGCTGGCTGACCTGCCGGCTGCTGGCGAAGTCCCGTTCGAGCATCTCGAAAACCGAGGCCGCGAAGACCTTGTCGGGGACATAGGCGGTGACTTCGAAGTTGAGCCGAAAAGACCGATTGTCCAGATTGACCGTGCCCACCATCGAGGTGTGGTCGTCCACCAACAGAACCTTCTGATGCAGAAAACCAGGCTGATAACGGTATATCTTGACCCCGTTGCGGATCATCTCCGGCAGGAAAGCAAAGGCGGAGAGGAAGACCAGCAGATGATCCGGACGTTCGGGAATCAGCACCCGGACGTCGACGCCCCTGAGCGCCGCCAGGGTCAGCGCGTCCTGGACACCGTGATCAGGAACGAAATACGGACTGGTCACCCAGAGCCGATGACGTGCGCCATGAATGGCGTGCTGAACCAGGAGACTGGCCGTCTCGCGCCCGTCTGCCGGACCGGAAGGCACGATCGCCACGTGCTGGGACGCATCGGGAATCTGCCTGGGCTTCCAACCCAGCGCCAGAATGTCGCCGGTTGCCCAGTACCAGTCCTCCCAGAACGCTTCCTGCAGCGCCAGCACGCTCGGGCCCTGAAGCTTCAAGTGAGTATCGCGCCAAGGCCCATATCGCTCGACCCGGCCCAGGTACTCGTCGGCGACATTGAGCCCGCCGGTCCAGCCCACTCGGCCATCGACGACCACGATCTTGCGGTGATTGCGGAAGTTGATCTGGAATCGATGGCGCCAGCCGCGCGAGGAGTTGAAGGCAGAGACCCTGACTCCGGCCTCTTCCAGGTCCCTGAGATAACCGCCGGGCAGCCCTCGACTACCGATCTCGTCGTAGAGGAAATAGACATTGACGCCATGCTCTGCCTGGAAGATCAGCTTGCGCTTGAAGGCCAGGCCAATCTCGTCGGCGCGCACGATGAAGAACTGGACCAGGATATAGTCCTCGGCACGATCGATCCCCTCGAAAAGGCTGTCGAAAGTGGCACCGCCGTCGATCAGCAACTCCGCGCGATTGCCTCGGGTCATCGGCATGCGAGCCAGCTCCTCGACCGCACGAATACGTCCGCTGACGGCTTCCGGACGCGAAATGAACGA
Source organism: Salinicola lusitanus (assembly GCF_003206045.1). GTDB lineage: Bacteria > Pseudomonadota > Gammaproteobacteria > Pseudomonadales > Halomonadaceae > Salinicola > Salinicola lusitanus. The sequence goes on along the minus strand of NZ_PZJM01000004.1, from coordinate 366,275 downwards.
CTCCATGTTTGGCCGATAACGCTGAAGAACCTGGCGCAGCACGGTGTCCCGCTCCCCACGCGCCGAGACATAGCCGTAGAATCTCGGGCGGCCGAACGTCCAGAAAATCGGCACGGCAATATAGGGAAAACTGATCAGCGTCACGATCCAGGCAACGGCACCCTGCGAGGTGCGGCTGGACATCAGCGCCATGATTGCCGTGGCGATCCCGGCCACATGAGAAACGAACAACAGCCAGCCGATCAGCAAGGTCATGTCCGACATCTTCCGCAACGCTGCATTGTCATCCTCTCCGCCAGAAATCGTCAGCCTAACCAACATCATACCGAAAAAAGAAGAGAGCCCCACAGGGGCTCTCTTCTTTACGGGTTCCGTTGACGCAATAGCAGCCGGCTTCGCTCGCCGACGGGTTCCGTCACCTGGCGCTCAGACCCGCTCGGCGATGATTTCCTTCCACTTGGCGGGCCCCGTCTGGTGAACCGATGTTCCCAGGTGGTCCACGGCCACCGTGACCGGCATGTCCTCGACCTCGAACTCGTAGATCGCTTCCATGCCCAGGTCGTCGAACGCGATCACCTCGGCCTTCTTGATCGCCTGAGCGACCAGATAGGCGGCGCCGCCGACAGCCATCAGATAGACTGCCTGATTGTCGCGAATCGCCTCGATCGCCAGCGGGCCGCGCTCGGCCTTGCCGACCATGCCCAGCAGGCCGGTCTGCTCGAGCAGCGTCCGTGTGAACTTGTCCATCCGCGTCGCCGTGGTGGGTCCTGCCGGTCCGACCACCTCGTCACCCACCGGGTCGACCGGGCCGACGTAGTAGATGAAGCGATTCTTCAAATCCACCGGCAGCGATTCGCCCTTGGCCAGCATATCGATCATTCGCTTGTGCGCGGCATCCCGTCCGGTCAGCAGCTTGCCCGACAGCAGCACGGTATCGCCAGGCTGCCATTCGCGCACGGCTTCCGGGGTAATCTCGTCGAGATTGACCCGCCGCACACCCTTGCCCACCTCCCAGGTGATCTCGGGCCAATCGTCGAGTTTCGGTGCCGGCAGCACAGCCGCGCCGCTGCCATCCAGCGTGAAGTGCACGTGACGGGTCGCGGCGCAGTTGGGGATGATCGCCACCGGCTTGTTGGCGGCGTGAGTCGGGTAATCCTTGACCTTGATATCGAGCACCGTGGTCAGACCGCCCAGCCCCTGGGCGCCGATGCCGCTGCGGTTGACCTTGTCGAATAGCTCCAGGCGCAGCTCCTCGGCCCGGTTGCCGGCACCGCGCGCCTGCAGTGCCTGAATGTCGATCGGGTCGAGTAGCGCTTCCTTCGCCAGCTCCATCGCCTTCTCCGCGGTGCCGCCGATGCCGATGCCGAGCATGCCCGGCGGACACCAGCCAGCGCCCATCTTGGGTAGCTGCTCCAGCACCCAGTCGACCACGTTGTCGGAGGGATTGAGCATCGCGAACTTGGATTTGGCCTCGCTGCCACCACCCTTGGCCGCGACGTGGATCTCGACCGTGTCGCCCGGCACCAGCTTGTGATGAATCACCGCAGGCGTGTTGTCACCGGTATTCTTGCGCTTGCCATCGGGGTCGGCCAGCACCGACGCGCGCAGCACGTTATCGGGCAGCAGATAGGCGCGGCGCACCCCTTCGTTGACCATGTCGTCGAGACTCATGTCGGCTTCCCAGCGCACGTTCATGCCGACGTGAACGAAGACCGTGACAATGCCGGTGTCCTGACAGATCGGCCGGTGGCCGGTGGCACACATCCTGGAGTTGATCAGGATCTGAGCGATGGCATCGCGCGCCGCGGGGTTCTCTTCCCGCTGGTAGGCCGCGTGCATGGCATCGATGAAATCCTTGGGGTGATAATAGGAGATGTACTGCAGCGCATCGGCCACGCTCTGAATGAGATCCTCCTGGCGGATCACGGTCATCATCGGTCTCCTGCTGGTCACGGTAACTGCCCGACGGTTCGATCGTCCGCGGGTCGGTAGCTTCGAGGGCGCCAATCATACCCTAGCGAACGAAGATTGGCAGTTTGCAACTTTTACCAGCCATGAAAGATAACGGTATAAACCAAAATGTATTGCTGACCCCGTCAATGGAGTTTCGTCACTCCGGCTGGCAAACGGGGCAACGATAGAGGCGCCGAGAGGCAACGGCTTCGCGAACGATGATCGAATCACAGGCGTGACATGGCAGGTCTTCGCGGTCGAACACGGCGAACCGCCACTGGTCGCGATGTTCCCCGGCCCGCTGCAAGCGCTTGCGCCACACGGGACGGTTGGTGACCCCGGCTTGTCGATAGGCCTGCTGGATCGTGGCCAGGATGACGCGCGCCAGTCGCTGGCGCTGTGCGGCCGTCAGATCCCTGGGGCGTTTTCTCGGCGACAACCCCGCGTAGAACAGGATCTCCGAGCGAAGATAGTTGCCGATACCGGCGTAGAACCCCTGATCCAGCAGCAGCCCGCCAAGCCCCCGACCCGCGAAGCGGGACTCCGTCAACCGCGCCTCGATATCCCCCACCGAGACGTCGTGAGTCAGCAGATCCGGTCCCAGGCGGGCCAGAAATGGCTGCTGCCGAACGGTCTCGATGGTCCAGAGCGAGATGTCCGAGGCACTGTAGAGACTGGCGGCGTGGGTCGCGGTCGTCAGCCGGGCACGTAGCTTCCGCCCCGAGGTCGGCGCGTGGCCGCGACGGTGAATACGCCAGACGCCATAGAGCTGGTTGTGGGAATAGAGCACGTGCCCATCGCTGAAGGTGATCAACAGCGCCTTGCCCCAGCAGTCGACCGCCGTTACCCGGCTTCGGCCCAGGCGCCCGGCTATCGGTGCGATCTCGGCAAAGGCGAACCAGGTCTGGACCAGGGGTCTGCCGACCAGCACCTTCCCCAGCCGATCCGCGACACGGCGTATTTCCGGTCCTTCCGGCATTCTCGCGCTTCCTGACCTCGCCTATCCCAGCTCCAGCAACCTGGACTTGAGCGTCTGCAACTGATCTCGCAGTTTCGCGGCCTGCTCGAATTCGAGATTCTGGGCCGCCTCGTGCATGCGATCCTCGAGCTTGCTGATCTCCTTGGTCAACTGCGGCGCACTCATCTGACCCAGGGCCTCGCGGGTGTATTCGCCCGGGGCTTCCGCCACCAACTGCTCGGTGCGCTTGCGGCCCCCCTTGCGGCTGCCGGGCGCCTGCGCCCCTTCCATGATGTCGGCCACCGACTTGGTCACGGTCATCGGGGTGATGCCATGGCGCTCATTGTGCTCAATCTGCTTGTTGCGGCGGCGTTCGGTCTCATCCATCGCCCTCCGCATCGAGTCGGTGACCCGGTCCCCGTAGAGAATCGCCTTGCCGTGGGCGTTGCGTGCCGCCCGGCCGATGGTCTGGATCAACGAGCGTTCGGCGCGCAGGAAGCCCTCCTTGTCGGCATCGAGGATGGCGACAAGCGACACTTCGGGAATATCCAGCCCCTCGCGCAGCAGGTTGATGCCGATCAAGACGTCGAATTTACCCAGGCGCAGGTCGCGGATGATCTCGACCCGCTCCACCGTGTCGATGTCCGAGTGGAGATAGCGAACGCGGATGTCGTGTTCGTCGAAATACTCGGTGAGGTCTTCCGCCATGCGCTTGGTCAGGGTGGTGACCAGCACCCGCTCGCCGACGTCGACGCGCAGCCGGATCTCGGAGAGCAGGTCATCGACCTGGGTCGTGGCCGGACGCACCTCGATCTGCGGGTCGACCAGACCGGTCGGGCGCACCACCTGCTCGACGACCTGCCCCGCGTGCTCCGCCTCGTAGGGGCCGGGCGTGGCCGAGACGAACACCGTCTGCGGCACGATGCCCTCCCACTCCTCGAACGTCATCGGTCGGTTGTCCAGCGCCGAGGGCAGGCGGAAGCCGTACTCGACCAGCGTCTCCTTGCGCGACCGGTCACCGCGGTACATGCCGCCGACCTGCGGCACGCTGACGTGGGATTCGTCGATGAACAGCAGCGCGTCGTCCGGCAGATAGTCGAAGAATGTCGGCGGCGCATGGCCGGGCGGGCGTCCGGAGAGATAGCGGGAGTAGTTCTCGATACCGTTGCAGTAGCCCAGTTCGAGCATCATCTCGATATCGTAGAGCGTGCGCTGCTCCAGACGCTGCGCCTCGACCAGGCGCTCGTGCTTGCGCAGGTACTCGAGTCGATCCGCCAGCTCCTGCTTGATCGATTCGATCGCACCAAGGATGGTATCCCGCGGTGTGACATAGTGGCTCTTGGGGTAGATGGTCATCCTCGGCACCTGCCCGCGCACCTCGCCGGTGAGCGGATCGAACAGTCGGATCGAATCGATCTCGTCGTCGAACAACTCGACTCGCACGCCTTCGTCCTCGGCGTCCGCGGGGAAGACATCGATGACGTCGCCGCGGACCCGGTATGTACCGCGGCGGAAGTCGGCATCGTTGCGGGTGTACTGCAGTTCCGCCAGCCGCCGCAGGAAGCTGCGCTGGTCGATCTGCTCGCCTCGATTGAAGTGCAGCCGCATCTTCATGTACTGCTCGGGGTCGCCCAGACCATAGATCGCGGAGACCGAGACCACGATCAGCGCATCGCGACGCTCCAGCAGTGCCTTGGTCGCGGACAGCCGCATCTGCTCGATATGGTCGTTGATCGAGGCGTCCTTCTCGATGAAGGTGTCGGAAGACGGGACATAGGCCTCCGGCTGGTAGTAGTCGTAGTACGAGACGAAATATTCGACCGCATTATCCGGGAAGAAGCTCTTGAACTCGCCGTAGAGCTGGGCAGCCAGGGTCTTGTTCGGCGCCAGCACGATGGTCGGACGCTGCAGCGTCTCGACGACATTGGCCATGGTGAAGGTCTTGCCCGAGCCGGTGACGCCGAGCAGCGTCTGATGAGACAGACCGGCACCCAGGCCGCGGACCAGCCCCTCGATGGCGGCCGGCTGATCACCGGCCGGACGATACTTGGATTGAATCTTGAAAGGTTTGTTCATGGTGACTAATTAGGGTCCAAACGACCGTCATTCAAGGGCGAGGTGCAACTTAGAGTGCCATCGCTCGGGGGGCGAGCCACGATCATCGAGCGGTAAATCCCGATTTCAGCGCCTCCACCGCCGCGATCAGCGCGTCGCGGTTGACACGCCCTTCCACCTCGGCCCACTCCCGGCCGATATCGACGCTTTCGACACCATCCACCATCATCAGGGCGGTCGTGACACGATTGAGGTCTTCCGGCGTCGATACGCCGCTCAGCGTGAGATTGATACGGGACATGCGAGACTCTCCACAACGGTCTTCCACGACGATTTCAGGCAGACAGCATAGACTAGCACGCCGTTTGCGCGACCTGGCGTTGCAATGGCCGGATATCGCCGCCATCTTGAGGCCAGACACCACACTCCGGTACCGCCGACGCCGGTACCGACAACCGTTTTCACAGGAGGCATCGGATGGACGATTGGCTGGCATATCTCACGGCCCAGGGCGGACGCCAGTCGAATGAGCACGACTGGGTGTTCCCGAACAGCGATCACGGCTCCGCCAGTGACGGCACACACCTGGTACCGCTCACCCACCTGAGTATCCTCGAATGCGACGGCCCCGATGCGGCTCGCTTTCTGCAGGGTCAGACCAGCGCCAACGTCGAGCATGCGGATGGCGACTTCGCGCCCCTGACCGCCTTCTGTACGCCGAAGGGGCGCATGATCGCCAATGCCGAAGTCCTCAAGGTATCCGCCGAACGCTACTGGCTGCTGCTGCACGCCTCGCTGGCCGCTTCCCTGGCGACTCATCTCGGGAAATACGCCCCTTTCTACAAGGTGAAGCTGAGCCATCGCCAGGATCTGGCCCTGATCGGCATGATCGGGCGCCCCGAGTCGTGGACGTCCGTTGCCGGCCTGCCCCGTCTCGACTGGCACATGACTCAGCAGGAGGGCATCGTCGCCTTGCGCCAGCCCGCCGGCCAGCCCCGCGCGATGCTGATCCTGCCAGCCGCCGAGGCCGCAACACGATGGGAGTCGTTGAGCCAGTCCGCCAGCGCCGCGAATACGATTCTGTGGCGGCGTGCGGATATCGATGCCGGCGTCGCCTGGCTCACCGCCGATCACAGCGACGCCTTTCTGCCGCAGATGATCAACTGGGAAGCCTTGGGCGGCATCAGCTTTCGCAAGGGCTGCTACACCGGCCAGGAAGTGGTGGCAAGGGCGCATTTCCGGGGGCAGGTCAAAAGACGCCTGCGGATCGCCTCGCTGGAAGGCAGATCGCTGCCCGTTATCGGCGAGGAGATTCGCAATGGCGAGGCCAAGCGCGTGGGCGAGATATTCCAGGCAGTCAACGACGACGATTCCGGGTCCTGCGCCGTCCTGGCCGTTCTCAACACCAGCCAGGACGAGGAATCGCCACTGTTCGTCGGCGAACGTCACTTGGTGTTGCGCGAGCTGCCCTATCCTCTCGAACGTCTCGATCCCGAGTCCGTCGTCGACGGGACCGCGACCGCCTGACGACGACGGCTTCCACTCAGGGCGACGCCGCCTCCAGTCGGAAGAGCCGGTGGGTATTGTCCCAGGCGCTGGCGGCGACCCAGTCGGCATCCTGGCCCCGCAACAGCGCGACACGGGCCAGGGTCTCGTCGAGATGGGCGGGCTCGTTGCGCTGCCCCTGACGCCCGGCCAACGGCATGTCGGGGCTATCGGTCTCGAGCACGAAGCCGTCGTCGGGTATCGCCCTTACCGCCCGATGCAAGCGCTTGGCGCGATCGTAGGTGACAGCACCGCCAAGCCCGAGCCGGTAGCCGAGATCCACGAAACGCTTGGCCTGTTCCGGGCTGCCGCCGAAGGCGTGAATCAGGCCGCGCGCCGGAAGATCGAGCTGCTTCAGTCGCTTGGCCACCTGATCATCGGCGTGGACGCAGTGGATGATGACCGGCAGCCGATACCGCTTCGCCAGCTGCAGTTGCGCTTCGAACAGCTCCCATTGACGCTCCAGCGTCGCCTCGAATCTGGCGTCGATCCCGCACTCGCCAATGCCGACGAGTCGATCGCCGGGCGCCACGGCCTTCTCCAGCGCCTCGAGATCACCGGCGGCGTGCTGGGCGATGAAATAGGGGTGCAGCCCGAGCGCCACTACCACGTCGGCACGCTCCCCCAGGCTCAACACCGCCCCCCAGCGCTCACGCGTCGTTCCCGGCACCATGAAACGCGAAACGCCAACCGCATGGGCACGTTCGAAGACGGCTTGGCGATCGGCGTCGAAACTGTCGAAATCGAGGTGACAGTGGGCGTCGAACAGCATGACTCAGGTCGCGGCTGTCCCTTGCGGCTCGGGGTCCGACACCGGCAGGTCGGCAGTGCAGTGGCCGCACTTGGTCGCCTTGACCGGGATCGTCATGAAGCAGTAGGGGCAGGCCTTGTCCGTCGGCGCCTTGGGCGCAACGGCCTCCTCGCGCTTCATGCGGTTGATGCTGCGCACCAGCAGGAACACCACAAAGGCCACGATGACGAAGCTGATCACGGCGTTGAGAAACAGGCCGTAGTCCAGAGTGACGGCGCCAGCTTGCTGGGCGGCTGCGAGCGAGGCGTAGGGTCCCGCCGTGGCGCCTTCCTTGAGCACGACGAAGAAGTTGGAGAAGTCGACACCACCGATCAGCAGCCCGAGGATCGGGTTCATCACGTTCTTGACCAGGCTCTGCACGATCAGCGTGAACGCACCGCCAATGATGATACCCACCGCCATATCGACGACGTTGCCCTTGACGGCAAACTCTCGGAACTCCTTCAGGAACTTGGAAGCCATCGACATTCTCCTTTTTTGGTCGATCGCACGACGCTTGTTAGGGGGGGGCCGCCATCCGCCGGGCCGCGACGCTAGTCAGCATGGCCCAACCGCCCGGGAGCGGCAAGATGAAATCGCCTCCCCCGGGCAGTGCCAGAACGGCCGCGTCTCAGTGCTCGCGGGTGGCCCGGAACTCGATCTCCGGCCAGCGCTCCTGGGTCATCTGGAGATTGACCCGGGTCGGCGCCAGGTAAGTCAGGTAGTCGCCGCCATCCAGCGCCAGATTGGCGCTGCCCTTGCGCTTGAACTCGTCGAGCTTCTTCGCGTCCGGACAGTAGACCCAGCGTGCCGTGTTGACGTTGACGGGTTCGTAGAGGCAGTCGACCTTGTACTCCTCCTTGAGCCGATGGGCGACGACATCGAACTGCAGCGTACCGACCGCGCCGACGATCAGGTCGTTGTTGTCCAGCGGCAGGAAGACCTGGGTCGCGCCCTCCTCCGAGAGCTGCTGAAGCCCCTTCTGCAGCGCCTTCATCTTCAGGGGGTCGCGCAACCGCACCCGGCGGAACAGCTCCGGCGCGAAGTGCGGAATGCCGAGGAAGCGCATGTCCTCGCCGGCGGTGAAAGTGTCGCCGATCTGGATCGTGCCGTGATTGTGCAGACCGATGATGTCGCCGGGCCACGCCTCCTCGACATGGGCACGGTCGGAGGCCATGAAGGTCAGCGCATCGGCGATCTTGACCTCCTTGCCGATCCGGACGTGACGCATCTTCATGTTGCGTTCGTACTTGCCGGAACAGATTCGCAGAAACGCCACCCGGTCCCGGTGCTTGGGATCCATGTTGGCCTGAATCTTGAACACGAAGCCGGAGAAGCGGCCATCTTCGGCGACCACTTCCCGCGTATCGGTCTCCCGCACCTGGGGCGTCGGTGCGAACTCGACGAATCCGTTGAGCATTTCCCGGACACCGAAATTACCCATCGCCGTGCCGAAGTAGACCGGCGACAGCTCGCCGCGACGGTAGGCTTCCAGATCGAACGGATGGGACGCGCCTCGCACCAGTTCGACCTCCATCCGCAGCTCTTCCGCCGCGCTCTCGCCCAGTACCCGGTCCACTTCGGGACTGTCCAGTCCTTCGATGCGCTTGTCTTCCGGAATCCGGTTGCCCTGGCCCTGGGTGTAGAGATGGATGACGTCGTCGTAGAGGTGATAGACCCCCTTGAACGCACGGCCCATGCCGATCGGCCAGGTCATCGGCGCGCAGGCAATATCGAGAACCGTCTCGATCTCGTCCATCACTTCGATGGGATCCCGGGTCTCGCGATCCATCTTGTTGATGAAGGTCAGGATTGGCGTAGTGCGCAGCCGACAGACCTCCATCAACTTGATGGTACGGTCTTCGACACCCTTGGCCGCATCGATGACCATCAGCGCCGAGTCCACGGCGGTCAGGGTGCGATAGGTATCCTCGGAAAAATCTTCGTGCCCCGGGGTGTCGAGCAGGTTGACGATGCGCCCGTTGTAGGGGAACTGCATCACCGAGGTGGTGACGGAGATGCCGCGCTCCTGCTCCATTTTCATCCAGTCGGAGGTGGCGTGGCGCTCCGCCCGCTTGCTCTTGACCGAGCCGGCCAACTGAATGGCGTTGCCGAATAGCAACATTTTCTCGGTGATCGTCGTCTTCCCCGCATCGGGGTGACTGATGATGGCGAAGGTGCGGCGTAGGGCCGCTTCCTGGGCGAGCTGAGCATCTGACATGAAAGGCTTCACTGACTGGGGCGGCACTCACGCGGCGTGGCCGGGAGGTCGCGGGGAATCGAAGATGGCGGCGATTGTACGCGCTGATCCCGCAGAGTTGTAGCCGCCCGACCCGCCGGATACCACCGGCCGGACCTGCGACAAATGGACACTGCCCTCGCCACCCCGGCGGCCATGTCCGGGCTCACGCCGCTTCCCGGCATTGCGTTAACATGGCGACGACGCTGGCGGCGCTGCCGAGCCAGCCCCATCGTCACTGCTGGCAACTTCGACGCCGTCACCCGACTCGATCCCGGAGAGACCATGCTGCAACCGCTTCCGCTCTCGACGCCGAACCGCAACCTGGTTCGCCTGACGATCGTCCGCGGTATCACCTGGACCGGTTTCCTCGCCGCGATCATCTTCGGCATCGAGGTGCTGGGATTCCAGTTGCACGTTCTTCCGGTCATCAGCGTCATCGTTGCCATGGGCCTGTTCAACGTGGCGACCTGGTGGCGACTGGGCCGGCCCCGCGCGGTCACCGATACCGAATACCTGCTGCACTGGCTGGTCGACATCGCCGGATTGAGCCTGCTGTTCTACTACACCGGCGGCTCGAGCAACCCCTTCATCACCTACCTGCTGGTACCGCTGGGGATCGCCGCCGCCACCCTGCCGTGGTTCCACGCCTGGGTCATCGCGATAGCGGCCACCGCCAGTTACACCACCATGATGCTGTTCTACGAGCCGGTCCCGCAGTTGACCAACAGCACGGTCGTCTTTGGCGTCCAGCTGCATACCCTGGGCATGTGGCTGAACTTCATTCTTTCCGGCAGCCTGTTGACCTTCTTCATTTTCAAGATGGCGCACACCTTGCGGCGACGTGACCTGACCCTGTCGCGCACTCGCGAGGCGGCGCTGCGCAACGAGCAGATCCTGGCCGTTGCAACCCAGGCTGCCGGCACGGCGCATGAGCTCGGCACGCCGCTATCGACGATGGCGGTGCTGCTCAAGGAGATGCGCCACGAGGCCAGCGACCAGCCATCGCTGGTGGAGGATATCGACCTGCTGCGTCATCAGGTCGACACCTGCAAGCAGCGCCTGCAGACCCTCGTCGCCAATGCGGATCGGCGGCGCCTGGAGAAGCCCGAGACGCTTCGCGCCACCCCCTGGCTCCAGAACCTGATCCAGCGCTGGCTGGTGCTGCGTCCCGATGTCAACCATCGCCTGGAAGTGCTCGGCAAGCGCGGCCAGCCGACCATCGCCGTCGACGCCACGCTGGAGCAGGCGATGATCAACCTGCTCAACAACGCCGCCGATGCCAGCCCCGATGCCGTCGTCACCAGCCTCGACTGGAACGCCGACGAAGTGGTCATCGACATCCGCGACCACGGCCCGGGCGTACCGATGTCGATCGCGGATCAGTTGGGCGACACTTTCATCTCGACCAAGAGCAAAGGCATGGGAATCGGGCTGTTCCTCACCCACGCCACCGTCAACCGGTTCGGTGGCGGCGTGAGTCTCTACAACCACGAGGAAGGCGGCACCCTGACGGAGGTCAAGCTCCCCCGCATCAAGGTCGGCGAGAGCCTGTAGCGCTGCTGTCGATCGTCAATCATTCGCCAAGGAGAACCACCGATGAGCGATCCGGAACGTCTGCTGATCGTCGACGACGACGAACAACTCTGTTTCGTCATGGAGCGCGCCATGCGGCGCCGGGGCTACGACGTGGTCGTCGCCCATACTCATGACCAGGCCCTGGCGGCCGCGAGGGAAGCACCGCCCGCCCTGGCGACGCTCGACCTGAAGCTGGAGTCGGACTCCGGCCTCAAGCTGCTACCGGCTCTGCTGGAAGTGGCGCCCGCGTGTCGCATCGTGGTGCTGACGGGCTACTCGAGCATCGCCACCGCCGTGGAAGCGATGAAACTCGGTGCCGTCAATTACCTGTGCAAGCCAGCCGACGCCGATGAGATCCTGCAGTCGCTCGAGCGCGAGAGCGGCGATGTCGACGTGGAAATCGCCGACAATCCCCCCTCGGTGAACCGGGTCACCTGGGAGCACATCCAGAAAGTGCTGCATGAACACGACGGCAATATCTCGGCAACGGCCCGGGCCCTGGGCATGCATCGGCGAACCCTGCAGCGTAAACTCCAGAAGCGCCCGGTGCGGCACTAGATCACCGCCCGGCGCCACCTCGGCATCGCGCTGCGTCGATCGGGCTCGCCGTATGGGGCCGGTCGACGCCGTCATGCAGACAAGTTCCCCGTTCGTCCCGACGATTCCGCCGATCGCCGGGACCACGCCATTTCCCCGACAGGAGTTCAACGTGGACCACCCCCAACGCCTCGACTCGGTGATCCGTATCGCCCGACAGGCCGGCGACATGATCGTCCAGGCTCGCCGGAAGCAAAATTTCTCCCGCCAGTACAAGGGTGGTGACGAGCTGGTGACCGAAATCGACGTCGCTGTCGATCACATGATCGCCAGCGAGCTGGAGACCCTGTTTCCAGGCGAGGCAAGGCTGACCGAGGAGCTGACCCCGGACCGCAGCCAACTCGAACAGGACGGCCCGCTGTGGGTCGTGGACCCCATCGACGGTACTGTCAATTTCGCCTACGGCCACGCCCATGTCGCCGTGTCGATCGCCCTGGCGTTCGACGGCGAGGTCCAACTCGGCGTGGTTCACGCCCCGTTTCTCGGCGAGACTTTCACCGCCGTGCGTGACCAGGGTGCCCATCTCAATGGTGAGCCGATGGCGTGCAGCCAGTCGGAAACCCTCGAGAGAAGCCTGGTCGGGACGGGCTTTCCCTACGCGCGCGACAAACGCGGCCCGCTGGTCAAGCGCTTGAACCATGTCCTGCACGCCTGCCGCGACGTGCGCCGCAACGGCTCCGCGGCGCTGGACCTCTGTCATGTGGGCTGCGGCCAGCTCGATGCCTACTATGAAAGCGTCTCGCCCTGGGATTTCGCCGCCGGGCTGCTGATCGCTCGTGAAGCCGGCGCGAAGACGAGTCATCTCTACGAATGCCCCCGCAATCTACCGGCGGAACTCTACGGCGAAAACCTGCTGGTCACAGCGCCCGGCATCCATCGAGCGCTGGGGGATCTGCTGCGGGATGCCGACGCCGGGCGGCGTCTCGAACCATAGTGGCTTGCAATGATGGACGTAGAGAGACTCTATTGGGCCGTGCGGGTTTAATACGAAAGAATAACCCCCATCTTTTCTCAGGCTTTACACCCATCCAATTGCCTTTCCCAGCAACAGGAGACACACGATGCTGACTGTCATTTTCGGCCGTCCCGGCTGCCCTTTCTGTGTTCGCGCCAAGGAGCTGTCGGAAAAACTGAAGGAGGCGCGAGACGATTTCGATTTCCGTTACATCGATATCCATGCGGAAGGCATCACCAAAGCCGACATGGAGAAGACCATCGGCAAGCCGGTAGAGACCGTGCCGCAGATCTTCGTCGACCAGACCCATATCGGTGGCTTCACCGAGTTCGACCAGTACGTGCGGGACAAGGCACTGATGCCCGAAAACGCCTGACGGGAAACGGCGCCCGACGCCACGACAGACACTGACAGCCACTTCAGAAGCCGGCATTCGCCGGCTGCTGCCGTTTCGGCCAGCGACAAGCATGCGCCTGCGGCGGCCAGGCAAGCTCATGCCGGCTGCAGCCCGGACTCTTCCTGTACCTCTTCCAGCTCCCCCTCCAGATTCAATTCGTACTGGTAGGGGCCATGCCGCGGGTCCAGCTCGTTGATGTAGTGGGTCGATTCCACCATCGGCACTAGCGGCGTGTACGGCTCCTGCTCCTCCGGTGCCTTGACCGGCTCGCGGCGCCACAACCGATAGGCGATGAACAGCGCCAGACCCAGCGCGGCCGCGCCGAGGAACAGCCAGAGGCCATCCGGCCCCACGCTGTGCATCAGTAGCGACGCACTGAAGGGCCCGACGATGGAGCCCACGCCGTAACACATCAGGACCTTCGCATTGGCCTGGATGGTCTCTTCCGGTTCGAGCCAGTCATGGGTGTGGGCCAGGCTCAGCGAGTAAAGGGTGTGCAGCATCGCGGTATGGAAGCTCGCGACGAAAACCAGCAGCCAGTAACTCGATCTCGCGGCGAACACGATCAGCACGCCGGATATCGTCATCACCAGCGCCATGCACAGGATGACCTTGCGGCGGTCGAAGCGATCAGAAACCCTTCCCAGCGTCCACTGCGCGATAAGCGCCACCAGCGTGGTGATCGACATGAATTTCGCCGTCTGAGCGGTCGTGAGGCCGATCTCCTGGCCATAGTAAGGGGTCATTGCGAAGAAGGCCTGGACCATGAGCCCCGCCACGAACGCCCCTACCAGCCCGACCGGCGCCCGAGTCATCAAGGTTCGCAGCGAAATCTTGGCGGACACGTCGTGACTGCTGCGCAACGGCCCCTGGATACGGTGGATCGAAAGCGGCACCAGCGATAGTGCGAACAGGACGCCGGCTACCGAAAACAGCACGAAGGTGGCCGGATCCGCCATGTTGAGCATCCACTGGCCGCCCGCCAGGGAGAGCGTCGAGATCACCAGATACCAACCCAGTACCCGACCACGATTCTCGTTGGTGGACTCTCCCGAGACCCAGGACTCCATCACCATCAACAGCCCCGCGGTCGCCGCGCCGCCAAACAGCCGCCAGACCAGCCATGCCCAGGGATTGACCCAGAGCCCATGGAGTATCGCCGTCGCTGCCAGCAACGCCCCACAGGCCGCGAACACGCGGATGTGACCGACGCTACGTATGCGCTTCTCCAGCCAGTAGCTGCCCGCGACGAAGCCCAGCGAGAAGCAGGACATGAGCAGACCCGCCATCTGGGAAGGAAACGCTTCCAGCGACATGCGCACGCCGAGCAGCGTCATGATCAGTCCGTGCCCCAGCAGGAAACTGATTTCACACAGGAACAGGATCGGCAGGGTCGCGGGTAGTGAACGCAACGAGGTTCTCCGTCAGGCGTCGATGGGGAAACCCGGCGCAGCACATCGAATCGCGTCGAAGAGCGCCGAATGTCGAGATCAGAAGGCCATGGCGGCGGCAGTCTATCAACTCGAAGCGGTTCTTGCCGAGACCACTCGTCCAGCCTGCATTCCGGGGACCGACACGAATTATTCACATCTTCTGTGGATAACACTGTGCATTTCCGGTGGCCGATGGCGATGGCCGCCGACCCTACCGACACCGGTCTTAGATTGGTTAGTTTTTCGGCAATGATGGATCTCAACCTTTCCGGGATTCCGCCCCAGAATTCGCGTCGACCACCACGCGGCGTCGGGATCCCGGCCGAAGCGCTGTGCAGCCTGGCGACATTCCAGTAACATCGAGCCAAGTCATTGATGGAGAATGGCATGTCGACCCTGAAAGGGTGCGTCAGCGTCCTGCTGCTGGTTCTCAATACGCTCTTCTGGGGTATGCCTCTGGTGGCGCTGACGATACTGAAACTGGTGACCCCCACCCGGCGCTGGCGCCTTGGGGTGCTCGGCGGTCTCCACTGGATCGCCCTCGCCTGGGTGAAAACCAACAATGTCTGGATTCGCCGCTGGATTCGTCCCACGATCCACGCCGACCTCCCCGACTCGCTCTCTCCACGCCGGTGGTGGCTGGTCATGGCCAATCACCAGAGCTGGACCGATATCATCGCCCTGCTCTACGTGCTGACGGGTCGCCTCTCGATGCCAAAATTCTTTCTCAAGCGAGAGCTCATTCTGGTGCCGATCGTCGGATTGGCCTGGTGGGCCCTGGAGTTCCCGTTCATGCGTCGCTACACCCGCGAGAAGCTGGCTCGGAATCCCAAGCTCGCCGAGCGGGACCGCCAGGCGACCCGGCGCATGTGCGATCATGCCCGCGAGATGCCGATGACGATCTACAACTTCGTCGAAGGGACTCGCTGCACGCCTGAGAAGCAGCGCCTTCAGAAGAGCCCCTACCGCCATCTCCTGCGGCCCAAGGCCGGCGGCGTCGCCCAGGTGATCGGGCTGCTGGGGCCGCGCCTGGACGGTATCATCGACGTCACCCTGCACTACCGTCGGGGCACCCCCAACTTCTGGGACTTCCTGTGCGGGCGCGAGGCCGACGTCGCGATCGTCGCGAGATGTCTCGACAGGCCGCAGTGGATGCTGGACGGGGGCTACGACGATGCCCAATACAAGGAACGTTTCTACACATGGTTGAATGCACTGTGGCAGGAAAAAGACGCGGCGCTCTCCTCCTACTCCTGGGATTGATGCTCCTGCTCGCGGGCTGCGCGAGTGGGGGTGGCGGCCAGGCCCGCATCGCCGACGGCGGTGGCTGGGTGACGGTGCAGCGTGGCGACACGCTGGGCAAGATCGCGGACCAGGCGGGCATACCGCTGCTCCGGCTCCAGCGCTTCAACCCCGGCGTGGATTCGCGCCGCCTTGCGGTCGGCCAGCGCCTGCTGCTGCCTTCGCAACAGGAGCGCGCGCCCGGTGGCGGCCCTTACCGTTACCAGGTGAGACGAGGCGACTCCCTCTACTCGATCGCGCGATACTTCGGCGCCAATCCGCAGCGTGTCCAGGCCGCAAACGCGGGCATCGATCCCTCGCAGCTGGCCGTCGGCCAGTTGATCCAGGTACCGCTGGCGGGCGGCTCGGCGGGCCGCCGCCCATCATCGCCAACACCGGCGGCATCCCGATCGCTGCCCGATCCCGGCCCGCTCCCTTCGTCGGCAAGGGGCTGGCGCTGGCCCTTGGAGAACTACACCATCGAGCGCCGGTTCGGACGAGATGCCCACGGTACACTGCAGCCCATGATGCTGACGACATCCTCGCCTGCCACGGCCAGGGCAACCACCTCGGGCAAGGTCAGATTCGCCAGTGGCATGCGTCAATTGGGCCAGGTCGTCATCCTCCACCACGCCGACAACATGCAGAGTGTCTATGCGTTCTGCGACAAGTTGATGGTATCGGAGGGGCAATCGGTATCCGCCGGCACCCCGCTGTGCGAGATCGGAAAGGAGAGCGACAGCAGCCGCTATCATCTGCTTTTCGATCTCCGCCATGGCGGCAAGCCCGTGGACCCCGCACGCGTGCTACGCTAATCAACGGTGTCATGAATTCGTCATTACCGTGACGCATTGACGTCATCGGCAGCCCCCAGTATCGGAGACCGGTTCGAACACGGTTGGCGATCGGGCTGGACTGCTGGAGAGCCTCGCTGGCGTGGAAGGAGTGGTGAAGATGCGTGTAGCCCTGGTCAGTGAAACCTGGGCGCCGGAGGTCAACGGCGTGGCTCATACCCTGAGCCAGCTCGCCAGCCATCTGGCATCCAAGGGGGTCCTGCTTCAGCTGGTTCGTCCCAGCCCGGTGAATGGCGAGCGTGACGCCCTGGCTGAACGAGACATTCACGTCAGGGGAATCGCCCTTCCCATCTATGCCGACGTGCACATCGGCTTGCCGTGCCGCCGCCGGCTGATCCGGCTCTGGCGACAGGAGCGTCCGGACGCCATCTACATCGCGACCGAAGGTCCACTCGGCTGGTCGGCGCTGAATGCCGCTCGAAACCTGCGGATCCCGGTGGTCAGCGGCTTTCATACCAACTTCGACCAGTATGCCAGCAACTATCATCTCGGCTGGAGCATCCCCATCGCTCGCCGGGGTCTACGGTATTTCCACAATCGCTGCGAAGCGACCCTGGTCCCCACCGCGGCACAACAGCAAATGCTCGAGAGCAGCGGATATCGGCGGGTCTCGGTACTCGCCCGGGGCGTCGATGCTCAACGCTATCGCCCCTCGCGCCGGGACGTCGAGCTCAGACGCGAATGGGGAGCCGGTCCGCACCAGCCGGTGGCGCTCTACGTCGGACGGCTCGCCAGCGAGAAGAATATCGACCTGCTGGCCGACACGATGGCGGCGATGCAGCGTGCCAATCCGGCGCTGGTACAGGTCCTGGTCGGAGACGGGCCGGCACGCAAGACGATCGCCAGGCGCCTGCCAGAGGCCATATTCACGGGTTTCAAGACAGGTGAATCGCTGGCACGGCACTATGCCAGTGCGGACATGTTCATCTTTCCCTCGCTGTCGGAGACATTCGGCAACGTCGTTCCGGAGGCCATGGCCTCCGGGCTGGCCGTGGTGGCCTTCGATCATGCGGCAGCGGGAGAGTTGATCACCGACAACATCGATGGTCGCCTGGTGCCGCCCGAAGATGCCCAAGGCTTCATCCAGGCTGCCAGCGAGCTATGCCGACAGCCTGCAATCTACGCTCGATTGGGCCGTCAGGCTCACCAGCGCGTCTCGAGCCTGAGCTGGGGCCACATTGGTGATCGCTTTCTTGCGCAGTTGATTCAAGTTCAGGGGACCCAACATGCCGCCACGCACTCAACGTCTCACGTTTGAGCGACTGGATCGCCTCGAGAGCCGGCTCAGTCACCGTCTGGCGGAGCTGTCCCGCCATGCCCCGACACTCTGGCTCTTCCGCTGCGTCAGCCGATTGGGAGACTGGCCTGCCTGGGTGTTCCTGGCCCTGTTGCAGCCGCTGCTTCACGGCCGCCAGGGCTGGTGGCTCGCGGTGCAGTGGGGCCTGACGGCCAGCGTCGCCGCCCTGCTCTACCGGCTGCTGAAGACTCGCCTGTGTCGTGAGCGACCCTATATCACCTTCACCACGATCCGCTGCACCATGCCGCCCGTGGATCGCTACAGCTTTCCCAGCGGCCATACCTTGCACGCGGTCATGTTCACCAGCCTGACCGCCGCCAGCAGCCCGCAGCTGCTGCCCGTGGTTCTGCCACTTGCCGGCCTGATCGCTGTTTCCCGCGTGATACTGGGACTCCATTACGTCAGTGACGTGATCGTGGGGGCGCTGATCGGGGCGGGCCTCGCCTGGTGCAGCGGCCTGCTGGCGCTGATGATCTGGAACTGAAGCCTCTGTATGTCCCTCCCTGACCGCTGGCAATGCGTCGCCGCCTCTCCGCCGTTGATGCTGCTCCCCGATTTCATCGCCGCCGCCGAGGCCTCCGCCATTCAGCACCGGCTCGAGCGGGAGATCGCATGGTCATCGCCGACCCTGTCGCTCTACGGCAAACGACATGTGATTCCTCGCTCCCAGTGCTGGATGGGCGATGACGGCGCTAGCTATCGCTACTCCGGTCGCGCCCTGCAGCCCTGGTCCTGGCACCCGCTGGTGGCGGATCTGCGAAACCGGGTGATCCACGCGCTCGAGGTGGCAGATCTACCCTGCCAAGACTTCAACAGTGTACTGCTGAACCGCTACGAGAGCGGCGACCAGAGAATGGGATGGCACAGCGACGACGAGCCCGAGCTGGGAGCAGATCCCATCGTCGCGTCGGTCTCGCTCGGCAGCGAACGCCCGCTTCGCTTTCGGGAAAAGCGCGCCGACGCCCGTCGCGCCTTCAACGTCTGGCTACCTCACGGCAGCCTGCTGCTGATGGGCCCCGGCGCGCAATCCCGCTGGCAACACGCGCTGGCGCCACGCGCGATCGACGGCGNNCCTGATTGAGGAGGCTTGCAAGATAACGGTATAAATCTGGAGATGTTGGGGATCAACCGCGATGGTAGTTGGCGGGCACGAAGGGCATCGGCGTGATCACCATCGGCAATCGCTTGCCGCGAACGTCGGCATAGAGCGTGGCGCCTTTCTCGGCGGCCTCGACCACGACGTAGGCCATGGCGACAGGTGCGCCTACACTGGGTCCAAAACTACCCGAGGTGACCTGCCCGACCATCTGGTCATCCGCGTCGAACAGCTTGGCCCCCTCTCGGACCGGCGCTCGGCCTTCGCCAAGCAGGCCGACACGGCGCCGACGATGATCCTTGGCCTGCAGCTGGTGCAGAACCCTGTCCGCGCCCGGGAAGCCGGCCTCCCGCTCTCCGCCAACGCGACGAGGCTTGCCCACCGCCCAGGAGAGGCTGGCTTCGACAGGCGTGGTGGTCGTGTCGATATCGTGTCCGTAGAGGCAGAGTCCAGCCTCGAGGCGCAAGGAGTCTCGCGCTCCCAGACCGATGGGCTCGACCTCCGGCTGATCGACGAACCAGCGTGCCAGTGCTTCGGTCGCCTCGGACGGTACCGAGATCTCGAAACCGTCTTCGCCGGTATAACCGCTTCTGCTTATCCAGATCTCGTTGCCCATGACCTCGAACCGGTCATGCTCCATGAAGACCAGATCGCAAGCCGCAGGACAGAGCCGCTGCATGACGGTCGCGGCATCGGGGCCCTGCAGCGCCAGCAGCCCGCGGTCGAGGACCTCGACATCGTGATTCGCCCCGAGCCCGGTGCGCAGCAGCGCGAGGTCCTGGTCCTTGCATGCGGCATTCACCACCACGTACAGCGAGTCGCCCTGGTTGACGATCATCAGGTCGTCCAGGATGCCACCTTCGCTGTTGGTGAACAGCGCGTAGCGCTGCCCTCCTTCCGCCAGCCCGACGACATCGGCGGTGACCAGGGTCTCCATCGCCTTCGCTGGCGCGGGTCCGGTCACCATCAGCTGCCCCATGTGGGAAACGTCGAACAGCCCACAGGCCCGGCGCGTATGCTCATGCTCCTTCTTGACGCCCAGCGGATACTGCACGGGCATGCTGTATCCGGCGAACGGCACCATCTTGCCACCGAGCTCTTGATGCAGCGCGAACAGCGGGGTCTGTTTCATGTCGGACATGGATGTCTCCAGATCAGGGCAGATAGAAAAACGTTACGCTTTAGGGCCGCGACCTTCCAGCTCCTCTCCCGGCAGAACCGTCTTGCCGGCGAAGTGATCCCGGGTCAGCTTGAACACCACCGGCGACAGCAGCGCCAACGCGATCAGGTTGGGAATGGCCATCATCGCGTTGAAGGTGTCCGCCACCAACCAGATGAAGTCCAGCTTCGCCATGGCCCCGACCGGCACTGCCAGCACGAACAGTATGCGATACAGCAGAATCGCGCGGTCGCCGAACAGATACTGGAAGCACTTCTCGCCGTAGAACGACCAGCCGAGAATGGTGGTGAAGGCGAATATCGACAGCGCTATCGCCACGATGTGCTGCCCGAAGCCGGGCAAGGCGCTGTCGAAGGAGAGCGAGGTCAACCCCGCACCGCTTTCGCCATCGAGCCAGTGGGTCGAGGTCAGAATCACCAGCGCGGTCATGGTGCAGACTACCAGCGTATCGATGAATGTCCCCAGCATGGCGATCAGTCCCTGACGGACCGGATTGCGGGTCTGCGCTGCGGCATGTGCGATGGGCGCGCTACCCAGGCCGGCTTCGTTGGAGAAGATCCCGCGGGCGACGCCAAAACGGATCGCCGCTGCCACTGCCGCGCCGGCGAAGCCACCACTGGCCGCAATCGGCTGGAAGGCGTGGGAGAAGATCGTGCCCAGAGCGCCACCGATCTGGTCGGCATTCAGCACCAGCACGACCACGCCGGCCGCGAAGTAGGCAACGGCCATCAACGGCACCAGCTTGCCGGCGACGCGGGAGATGCGCTTGATCCCGCCCAGGATCACCGCGCCGGCCAGCACCATGATGATCAGACCGGTCAGCCAGGCCGGCACCCCGAATGAGGTCGTCAAAGCATCCGCGACGGAGTTGGATTGAACGGTATTGCCAATGCCGAAGGCCGCCACCGCACCGAAGAACGCGAACAGCCCGCCCAGCCATGCCCACCGCTTGCCGAGCCCGTTGCGGATGTAATACATCGGGCCGCCGACATGATTGCCGGTCGAATCGGTCTCGCGGTAACGGACAGCCAGCACGGCTTCGGCGAACTTGGTCGCCATCCCCACCAGCGCCGTCAGCCACATCCAGAACACCGCGCCCGGCCCACCGAGCGCAATGGCGGTGGCGACGCCGGCGATGTTGCCGGTCCCGATGGTCGCGGAGAGCGCTGTCATCAGCGCGTTAAAGGGTGAAATCTCGCCCTCGTCGCGACTATCGGCTTCACTGCGTCGTCCCTGCCATAGCAGACTGAAACCGAGGCCAAGCTTGCGAATGGGCATCAACTTGAGCCCTAGCTGCAGGTAGATACCGACCCCAAACAGCAAGATCAGCATCAATGGCCCCCAAACGACACCATTGATGGCACTGAAAACCGCATTGAGTTGCTCCACGTCGACCTCCATTCTCACGTTGTTGTTGCTGTCGAACGGGCCAGAACGGCCAACCGCCGCCACGATCGATCATTAATAAGTCAAAGCGTGGCAACAATAGAGGATTCAACTACGCGTTCACAATTATTCCAAAGCATTCATCCAGCAGCCGCCGCCATACCCCATGTGACGGGAAGATACACCTTAGCGAAAAGCGCCTGGTGTTTCCAATAAGAAACTTTTTCCTCATCGCCATTCCGGGTGTCCGGCCCTGGCGTGGCGATGTCCTATGGCAGCGGTCGGCGACGGAGCGGCCGAGGTCGGTGGCGTATATGCCGGGGCTCTGCGGAGATCGTCTCCCGACACTGGACGTTTCGTGGATCTGGGCTCAACCTAGAAGCGCACTCCGCGCAAAGGTGCGCTGGAGACGCTCGAGACTATGCCAATCGATCCCGCATTCGTGCATAATGCTCACCAAAATTCCCCATACCGAAAACTGTTTCGTATAGGAAACTCCCATGAGCGACATCCCCAACAACCTGCTGTACACCGATAGCCACGAATGGGTGCTGGACAATGGCGACGGTACCGTGACCGTCGGTATCACCGATCATGCCCAGGAAGCCCTCGGTGACGTGGTCTTCGTCGAGCTTCCGGATCCCGGGCGGGAGCTGGACGCCGGCGACGAGTTTGGCGTCATCGAGTCGGTGAAGGCCGCCTCCGACCTTTACTCCCCCCTGGCGGGAGAGATCGTCGAGGTCAACGAGTCGCTGGAGGACGCGCCGGAAACCGTCAACGATTCACCCTATGGTGACGGCTGGATTCTCAAGCTGCAATTGACCGATCAAGGCGATCTGGAGTCGCTGATGTCGGCGGACGCCTACCGCGAACTGGTCGCCGCCGAGGAAGATCAGGACGACTGATCGCCGCCTCGTCTTTACCCGCTCGGCCGTTCGCTGCCATCGTCGTCGAACGGCCGCCCCTTTTCCCGCCAACCTCGCCGGATAGATCATGCCCACCGAGACTCGCCCTCTGACTGACCTGGCCAATCACGCCGACTTCATTCAGCGTCACAATGGCCCGAATTCTCTCGACGTCACCGAGATGCTCAAAGCGCTCGACATGTCATCGCTGGAGACGCTGATCGATCGCACCATTCCCAAGGGAATCCGACTTGGCCGGGAACTGGATCTGGATGGCCCGCGTGGCGAATCGGAGGCGTTGGACTATCTACGGGGTCTGGCCCGCCAGAACAAGGTCTTCAAGAGCTACATCGGTCAGGGCTACTATCCGACGCACCTGCCTGCCGTCATTCAGCGCAACGTGCTGGAGAATCCCGGTTGGTACACGGCCTATACGCCGTACCAACCCGAGATAGCCCAGGGACGTCTGGAGGGGCTCCTCAACTTCCAGCAGATGGTGATGGATCTGACCGGAATGGCGATTGCCAACGCCTCGCTGCTCGATGAGGCCACGGCGGCGGCGGAAGCCATGGCGCTCTGCCGGCGCGCCAACAAGAAGCAGAAGAGCCAGCGCTTCTTCGTCGCCGACAGCGTACTGCCCCAGACCCTTGACGTGCTCCGCACCCGGGCGGCCTACCTCGGATTCGAGCTGGTCGTGGCACCCGCGAGCCAGCTGGCCCAGGAAGACGTTTTCGGCGCGCTGCTGCAGTACCCCGGTGTCGACGGTGACATCGTCGATATCGAGAGCCTCGTTGCCGAGGCCCGCTCGCGCCAGATCATGACCTGCGTCGCGGCCGACCTGATGAGCCTGGTCAGGCTGAAGGAGCCTGGCGCCATGGGCGTGGACATCGTGCTGGGCAACTCCCAGCGTTTCGGCGTGCCGATGGGTTACGGCGGCCCGCATGCCGCCTTCTTCGCCGCCAGCGAAGGGCTCAAGCGCTCCCTGCCCGGCCGGGTGATCGGCGTTTCCAAGGATAGCCGTGGACGCCCGGCGCTGCGCATGGCGATGCAGACCCGCGAGCAGCACATCCGCCGCGAGAAGGCGACCTCCAACATCTGCACCGCGCAGGCGCTGCTGGCGAACATCGCCGGGTTCTACGCGACCTATCATGGTGCCGACGGACTGCGGACCATCGCCGACCGCATTCATCGCCTCACGACCCTGCTCGCACTGGGCCTGGAGCAGCATGGGATTGCGCTCAAGCACGACAGCTGGTTCGACACGCTGACGCTGTCCGGTGTCGACAGCCACCGGATTCAGGGCCGCGCATTGACGCGCGAGATCAACCTGCGCTATCCCGCCGATGGCGAAGTCGGGGTCAGCCTCAACGAAACCACCACCGCGGCCGACCTGGCGGAGCTGTTCGACGTGCTGATCGGCGAGGAGCACGGCCTTTCCGTCAGCGAGCTCGATCATCAGGCCGTCGAGGGCAACGCCTGCGGAATCCCCGCCGCCTACCGCCGTCAGAGCGACTTCCTGCAGCATCCCAACTTCCAGCGTTTTCGCAGCGAAACCGAGATGCTGCGCTATCTCAAGCGCCTGGAAAATCGCGATCTCTCGCTGACCCATGCGATGATCCCGCTGGGTTCCTGCACCATGAAGTTGAACGCCACCAGCGAGATGATACCGATCACCTGGCCCGAGTTTGCCAACATCCATCCTTTCGCTCCCGCGGCGCAGACCACCGGTTACCGCCAGATGATCACCGAGCTGAGCGATTTCCTGATCGAGATCACCGGTTACGACAGCATCTCGATGCAGCCGAACTCGGGCGCTCAGGGCGAGTACGCCGGCCTGGTCGCGATTCGGCGGTATCAGGCCGCGGTGGATGAAGGCCATCGCGATATCTGTCTGATCCCCAGCTCCGCCCATGGCACCAACCCGGCCTCCGCGGCCATGGCCCAGATGAAGGTGGTCGTCGTCGAGTGCGACCGCGATGGCAACATCGACATGGCGGACCTCGAAGCCAAGGCCGCGAAGCACAGCGCCAATCTGTCGGCCATCATGCTGACCTACCCATCGACCCACGGCGTGTTCGAAGAGAACATTCGTGACGCTTGTCGGATCGTTCATGACAATGGCGGCCAGGTCTACATCGACGGCGCCAACATGAACGCCCAGGTCGGGCTCTGTCGCCCCGGTGACTACGGCGGCGATGTCTCCCATCTCAATCTGCACAAGACCTTCTGCATTCCGCACGGCGGCGGCGGCCCGGGTATGGGCCCCATCGGCGTCAAGGCACACCTGGCGCCACACCTGCCCAATCACGTGGTGACCCCGCAGGAGGGCATCGAGAAGGATTCCGGCGCGGTTTCGGCGGCCGCCTTCGGCAGCGCCTCGATCCTGCCGATCTCCTGGGCCTACATCAAGATGATGGGCGCCCGCGGACTACGGGAAGCCACCGAGCTGGCCATCCTCAACGCCAATTACATCGCCAGGCGGCTCGAGGCGCATTATCCGGTGCTGTATCAGGGTGCCAACGGCACCGTGGCCCACGAGTGCATTCTCGATGTGCGCCCGCTCAAGGCGGCATCCGGTATCAGCGAGGAGGATATCGCCAAGCGTCTGATGGACTATGGTTTCCATGCCCCGACGATGTCGTTCCCGGTAGCGGGCACGCTGATGGTGGAACCCACCGAATCCGAGTCTCGCTACGAGATCGACCGCTTCTGCGATGCCATGATCGCGATTCGTGAAGAGATCGCCAGGGTCGAATCCGGGGAGTGGCCGAAGGACACCAACCCTCTGGTACTGGCGCCGCACACCATGACGGACGTGACCGAGGAAGCGTGGAATCGCCCCTACTCGCGGGAGACGGCGGCGTTCCCGACCGACGCCGTGCGCGAGGCCAAGTATTGGCCGGCGGTCAATCGGGTCGACAACGTCTTCGGCGATCGCAACCTGATCTGCAGCTGTCCGCCGATCGAGGCCTATCGGGAGGCTCTCTGAAGCGCACAGCAAGGACCCAACGACAACGGCCGTTGTCGTTACGCCAGGGACGGGTAGGGTTCAGTGAGCCGATTTTTAACACCACGCGGGCAAGCGCGGGCAATTTCAGACGAAGCCCTAATTCGGTTCCATGGCGGGCAGTTCGCTATAACCATATAGCGAGTTGAGTCGCTGCTGGCGAAAGGACTCGAGCAACTGGCGGTAACGCTTGGGCAGTTCGACGTCGGTTCGCGATACCAGATGCAAGGTCTCATAGACCGGTTTCGACAGCGAGACCTCCTTGACCTGGCGCTGCCATGGCGAGGTTTCCAGCACCGGGCGCGAAACGACCGTGAATCCCAGCCCCCTGGCCACCGCATCCAGAACCTGCCCCACTTCATTGGTGAAGCCCTGCCGCGGGAAGTGGCTCATGCTGCGAAACTCGCTGCCGAAGTTGCTCTTCAACAGCAGGCTCGCATTGGTGTTGCCGTCGTTGTAATTGACGAACCCGAGCGCGAGCAGTTCACCGAGACTGGTGCCGGCGAAGTCAGCCGGTACCACCAGGCACAGTGGCTCCTGGTGCCAAGCCTCGTAACTCAAGTCGGGATGCTTGCTGACTTCAGTCACGATACCGACGTCGTAACGGCCGGCCACCACATCCTGAGCAATCTCGTGGTTGAACGCGAAGCTGTAGTTGACCGTCAGCCCCGGATGCATCTGCTGATATCCCAGCAGGAAGGGGTAGAACATCAGGCCGACACTACCGGGCGAGGCAATACGACATTCACCGCTGTCCGGTGAATCATCATCCAGTGAATGGCGAAAATGCTCGTGTTCGGCGAAGAGCTTCACCGCATAGTCGTAGGCCCGACGTCCCGCGTCGGTCAACGAGAAGCGACGGCCATGTCGATTGAGCAGCGAGCGGCCGAGATACTCCTCGAGCTTGCGCACGTGCTGGCTGACGCCCGGCTGCGTCATGTCCAGCTTGCCCGCGGTCTGGGTGAAGCTACCTGTCTCGACGAGCATCATGTAGGTGCGGAAATACTGGGCGTTGAACATGGAAACGCGGATCACTCACGCTGTACGCAATTAAAGCGCTTCGATTCGATGGCCTGCTGCTGCCGAAAGTCGATAACGCCTCGTTGTCGCCTGTGGACTTTCCAATCATAACAATTTATGCCCGAACTCGCACCGTTACGTCCGAGAAAAGCCCGGCCAGGTCCTGGCCTTTCCAAGGATCCCCGGTCCCGACACCCTACCGAACCCGGGCGGCGCCACAACGGTCTGATCTGCCCTCCCGCGCCACTGCGAACTGCGATAGGGACCGGCGCCTATGTTAGCATTGACGGGCTTTCACTCAGGATTGAAAAACGCTATGTCTGATCCCTTTGCGCAGCGCGCCAAGGCCGTGCAGCAAACGCTTCTCGCGATGGAGCAGCGCGCCGATGACAGCGAGCTGTTCGCGCTCGGCTACATGATTCCCCAGATCGGTCTGGTGCAGGAAATGGCCGAATACGATCCCGCCGATGTCGAAGCGGAAGACTTCGACGCCACCTACTGGCAATGGCTGGAGAGCACTTTCGCTCAGGACAACATGAGCGACGCCGATCGCGAACAGATCGCGGGACTCTGGCAAACCGCCGCTGCGCGGGCCGAGCACTGAATCACCGAACCTATTTGCACGAGGATGCCGTCCATGCCTGAGACGCTATCGACCATCGTCTCCCCCGAGGGCAGCCTCGAGGTGCTCTCTCAGTCCGAAGTCAATCGACTCCGGGACACCTCGACCAGTGGCCTTCACGACCTGGTGCGCCGCTGCGCGCTGGCGATATTGAATTGCGACACCCCTACCGACGATGGTCTGGCGGTGATGGAGACCTACAAGGACTTCGACATCGAAGTCCTGCAGCAGGATCGCGGCATCCGACTCAAACTCTCCAATGCCCCTGCCTGCGCTTTCGTCGACGGTCGCATGATTCGCGGCGTGCGCGAGCAGTTGTCCGCCGTACTGCGTGACATCGTCTACGTCTACAACGAGATACAGAACAACCCCAAGTTCGACCTGGAGACCAACGAGGGAGCCACCAACGCGGTTTTCCACATCCTGCGTAACGCCAGCACCCTACGCACGGCGCACGAGCCAAGCATGGTGGTCTGCTGGGGCGGGCATTCGATCACCCGCGAAGAGTACGACTACACCAAGGGTGTCGGGTATCACATGGGGCTGCGCGGGTTGGACATCTGCACCGGCTGCGGTCCCGGCGCCATGAAAGGGCCCATGAAGGGCGCCAATCTTGCCCACGCTAAACAGCGACGCCATGGCAGTCGGTATCTGGGGATTTCCGAGCCCGGCATCATCGCCGCCGAGTCTCCCAATCCGATCGTCAACGAACTGGTGATCATGCCGGACATCGAGAAACGTCTGGAAGCGTTCGTGCGTATCGGGCATGGCATCGTGGTCTTCCCCGGTGGCGTGGGGACGGCGGAAGAGATTCTGTATCTGCTCGGAATCCTGATGCACCCCGACAACCGCGACATTCCCTTCCCGGTCATTTTCACCGGCCCGGAGAGCGCCCGGGACTATTTCCAGCAAATCGACGAGTTCCTGTGCTATACCCTCGGCGAGTCGGTCCGTCGTCACTATCGCATCGTTGTGGACGACCCGATCACCGTCTCTCGCCTGATGCGCGACGGCATCCAGAAGGTGGCGGAATTTCGACGCGAGCAGAACGACGCCTTCTACTTCAACTGGCGGCTCAATATCGAGCGCGGCTTCCAGCAGCCCTTCGAGCCGACTCACGAAGCCATGGCGGCGCTGGCCCTGCATCACGATCAGCCGAACCACGAACTCGCCGCCAACCTGCGCCGGGCGTTCTCGGGCATCGTCGCCGGCAACGTCAAGGAACCGGGCGTACGCGCCATCGCCGCGCGCGGCCCCTTCCGCCTGCACGCCGAGCCCGAGCTGATGGCCCGCCTGGATGCGCTATTGACATCGTTCGTCGCCCAGGGCCGCATGAAGCTGCCCGGCAGCGAATACGTGCCCTGCTACACCCTGGGCTAACGTCGACTGCCAGCGGCCTGCCCCGGATCACGATCAGGCCTGCCTGATCGTGATCCGGGGTTCTGAATCGAGTGGAAACGGTATCGAACAGGAAAGAGTGGGAAAGAGAAGCCCTTGACGGCCCCCTTTCCGGCTCTCGGGGCAACGACGATCGCCGGATGGCGTGTCGGACACGCTGGCGAGTTTCAGTCCTGCAGGACGGAAAATAGGCAGGACCCGACCGGATCTAGCGCCGTCGTCGCCAGAGACGCAGCACGACGTGTATCAGCAGTCCCAGGGCCGCCCCCTGAGAGACCACCACCGCCCAATGAACGGCCGCCACATCGATCCAGTGCCAGGCGGAGATCAGCAGACCACCGACCGCGAGACAGGCGACCAGGTGCCCCACGGCGCCGCGACAACGGTGACGCTCGGCGGCGGCCATCAGACACCACAACCCTATCAACGCGACGGTGACCACCGCAGCCAGGATGGCCAGCAGCGATAGCCGGGTCATGTCATGCAGTAGCCAGTAGCGTGGCAGCGAGACCAGCATCACCACCCACAGTCCGAGCAGCGTGCTCCAGCGCGTGGCGGTCAATGCCCGCGACGCCGCCGGTCCCTGCTGAACAGTCATCCGTTCAACCCCTGCGATGCCAGCCACTCCTCCACCCAGGGCAGCGCGGCATCATCCGCCATGAACGTCTCCATGGCATCGATCTCGAGACGTTCTCCCAATCGCTTCCCACCGAGATCGGCGAGCATCTCGTCGAGCGCCCGGCCGGCGCCGCAGAACGTGTCGCCATAAGAGCTGTCGCCCAGAGCGATCAGACCATATCGCAGGGCCACAAGACTCGGCGACCGGGTCTTCAGCTCACGGACGAATGGCACGAAATCGCCAGGAAAGTCACCGCTCCCCGTGGTGGAGACACAGAACAGTGCCAGGTCGGGCATATCATCGGTCAACGCTTCCAGCGATGGCTGCTCGACGATAGTGACGTCATAACCGGACTGTTCGAACAAGGGAGAAACCTGCTCGGCGACATCGAGCGCACCGCCGTAGACGGTACCGACAAAGATCTTCAGCTTGGACATAACACTCAGTCGACAGTTGATTTGCGCGGGAGCTTAGCACACACCGACAGCGGGGCTCACGCGCCGGAAATGAAAACGCGATCGCCTGCCAGCGTGCTGCTGGCAGGCGATCGCGAAATCCATGGGAGCAAGAGGCCAGTCCGGCGGCTTACTCTTCCTGCAACTCACCGTCGAAGCTTTCGACTCGGGCCTTGAGCTTCTGGCCGGGACGGAAAGTCACGACTCGCCGGGCGGAAATGGGGATCTCCTCGCCGGTCTTGGGATTGCGCCCAGGTCGCTCCCGCTTGTCTCTCAGGTCGAAATTGCCGAACCCGGAGAGCTTGACCTGTTCATTCTCGCGCAGACATCCGCGAATTTCCTCGAAGAACGTCTCTACCATGTACTTGGCCTCTCGCTTGGAGAAGCCAAGTTCGGTGTGAAGATGCTCCGCAAGCTCAGCTTTCGTCAGCGCTCCCATGATCGCTCCCTTCGCGCAGGATTACAGATCAACTCCGCAGCCTGGCACCGAAGCGAGCTTGCGCCGCCTGCACCACGTCTGCGATTAACTGATTGATTTCCTCGTCATTGAGAGTGCGCGAAGGATGCTGCCAGGTCAAGCCCAGGGCAACGCTCTTGGCGCCTGCCTCGACACCGGCACCCTGATAGACGTCGAACAGCTGCCAGCGAGTCAACCATTCGCCGGCCTGGGCCCGAATCGCCTCGACCAGCGGTGTGACGCCGACGCTCTCATCCACCAGGAAGGCCAGATCGCGGCGCACTTCCGGATATCGCGACAGCGGCTTGAACTTTGGTATGACGCCGCGCGTCAGGGCTTCCTGCTCGACCTCGAACACATAAACGTCAGGCTTGATATCGAGCTGCGAGCGAATATCCGGATGCAGCGCACCCAACCAACCGACCGCCACTCCGTTACGCTCGAGGCGGGCGGAGCGTCCCGGATGCAGGGCGGGATGCGACGCTGAGACGAATGTCCACTCCTCCATGCATCCACTCATGGCCATCAGGCTCTCGAGGTCGCCTTTCAGATCGAAGAAGTCGACTCCCTCGCGACTGGCGGACCACCCTTCCGCACTGCGCGGCCCACAGATCAAGCCCCCGAACATCGATGTCTGGGTCAGGTCGTCCAGCGCCCCCTGAAACACCAGCCCGGTCTCGAACAGCCTGACGCGATGCTGCTGACGATTGAGGTTGTGGGTGAGCGCCTTGATCAATCCCGGGAACAGACTGTGACGCATGACCGACATGTCGCTGGAGATCGGATTCGCCAACGCGGGAGAAACGCCCTCGGGCACGATCAGCGACTGCAGCTCGGGCGATACGAAGCTGTATGTCACGGCTTCCTGATAGCCCCTGGACACCATGTGACGGCGGAGACGCTTCAGCGGCTGGGTCGCCTCGTCGTCGGCCTTCAGCCACAGACGGGCTTCGGGTCGCGTGGCGGGCAGCCGGTTGTAACCATGGATGCGCGCCAACTCCTCGATCAGGTCCTCCTCGATCGACACGTCGAAGCGCCAGCTCGGCACCTGCACATGCCAGGTCTGCCCCGACACCGAACTGGTCATGCCGAGCGAGCGGAAGATGCGCTGAATCTCCTCGTCTGCCAGACGTACGCCCAGGCAGGAAGCCAGACGATCACGGCGAAGCTCGACGCTACCCCGGTGCGGCAGGGTTGCGGGATTCCTCACTTCGGTGATGGGCCCGGGCGCGCCGCCGACGATCGAAAGCAGTAACTCGGTCGCCCTCTCCATCGCGGTGCGGGTGATATCGGGGTCCACCCCCCTTTCGAAACGGTGCGAGGCGTCGGTATGCAGCCCGAAATCCCGTGCCTTGCCGGCGACGACCAGGGGCGAAAAGAAGGCAGCCTCCAGAAACAGGTGGCGTGTCCGAGATGTGACACCGGTAGACTCGCCGCCCATGACCCCCGCGATCGCCAGCGGGCCGCTACGATCGGCGATCACCAGCGTGGAGTCGTCCAGCGCCACTTCCTGTCCATCCAACAAGGTCAGGCGCTCGCCAACAGCCGCACGGCGGACTTCGATGCCGCCCTCCAGCGAGTCGAGGTCAAAGGCGTGCATGGGCTGGCCAAGCTCGAGCATGACGTAATTGGTCACATCGACCGCCGGATCGATGCTGCGGATGCCACTGCGACGGAGGCGTTCGCGCATCCACAGCGGGGTCTTCACGGTCACATCGACGTCGCGAATGACACGCCCGAGATAGCGGGGACACCCTTCGCCATCGTGCACGCTGACCGGGAACTGGGCGTTGTTTCGGGCCACGACGGTAGAGACGGTCGGCTCGCTGACCTTGGTACCGGTGACGCTGCCCACCTCGCGTGCGACTCCACGCAGACTGAGGCAGTCACCGCGGTTGGGGGTCAGGTCGACGTCGATGGTGTGGTCGTCGAGGCCCAGCCAGGTTCGAAAATCCTGCCCGGTGGGCGCATCCGGCGGCAGCACGTAAATCCCCTCCGAACGCCCCTCTTCCAAGCCGAGCTCGGAGGCCGAGCAGATCATGCCACGGGACTCCACACCCCGCAGCTTGGCTTTCTTGATCTTGAAATCCTCGGGCAGCACCGCCCCTACCCGCGCGAACGGGACCCGCTGCCCTATATCCACGTTGGGGGCGCCGCACACCACCTGCACCGGCTCACCCGAGCCGTCATCGACCTGACAGACGTTGAGCTTGTCCGCGTCGGGGTGCGGCGACTTGTCGGTCACCGTTGCCACCACCACACCATGGAAGGTCGCGGCGACAGGCTCGACGGCATCGACCTCGAGCCCCGCCATGGTGATCGCATCGGCCAAGGCCTGCGTCTCCAGCGCCGGTGATACCCACTCGCGCAGCCATGCTTCGGAAAACTTCATCTTGACACTCCTTGACTGGGCGGTGGACTCAGTTGAACTGACTCAGAAAACGCAGGTCGTTATCGAAGAACAACCGGAGGTCGTTCACGCCATAGCGCAGCATCGCCAAGCGCTCGGCTCCCATCCCGAAAGCGAAGCCTGTATAGCGCTCCGGATCGATGCCCGAGTGACGGAATACTGCCGGATGCACCATGCCGCAACCCATCACCTCCAGCCAGCCACTCTGGGAACAGACTCGACAACCCTCGCCCCGGCACATCACGCACTGGATATCGACCTCGGCAGACGGTTCGGTAAAGGGGAAATAGGAGGGTCGAAACCGCACTTCCAGGTCATCACGCTCGAAGAACGCATGCAGGAAGTCGGCAATCGTACCCTTGAGGTCGGCGAAGCTGACACCTTCGTCGACCAGCAACCCCTCCACCTGGTGAAACATCGGCGTGTGCGTCAGATCGGAGTCGCTACGATAGACACGACCGGGACAGACGATGCGGATCGGCGGCTCCTGGGACTGCATGGTGCGAACCTGAACCGGCGAGGTGTGGGTTCGAAGAAGACGTGTCGCGTCGAAATAGAACGTGTCCGCCATGCCGCGGGCGGGATGGTGGGCGGGGATGTTGAGCGCTTCGAAGTTATGGAAATCGTCCTCGATCTCCGGACCGACGGCGACCTCGAAACCGATATGCTGAAACAGCGACTCGATGCGCTCCAGCGTTCTGGTCACGGGGTGCAGGCCGCCGTTGACCTCGCCCCGCCCCGGGAGCGTGACATCGATGCGCTCGGCCTCGAGCTGGGCCGCCAACGCAGCCTCATCGATCACCTGCTTGCGCTGATCGAGGTCCGCCTGCAAGGCCTGCTTGGCTTCGTTGATGCGCTCACCGGCCGCCGGGCGCTCTTCGGCGGAAAGCCGACCCAGCCCCTTCAGCAAAGCCGTGATCTCGCCTTTCTTGCCCAGAAAACGCACGCGCACCTGGTCCAGGGCTTGGGCGTCTTCGGCAGCGGCGATCGCCGCTCTCGCCTCGTTTACCAGGGCAGGGAGATGATCCATCCGTCGAGCTCCGCTTGTCGTTCGGCATGCCGCGCCACCTGTCATGGGCCACGCAGCAAAACGGTATAAAAAAACAGGGGAAGAGCAGCTGCTCTTCCCCTGGATCGGTCGTACAACGCATTGCCCGTCAAAGGCAAGGCATGACCCGCTTATGCAGCTTTGGCTTTCTCGACGAGCGCCGTAAAGGTCGCTTTTTCGTGAACTGCCAGATCAGCCAGCACCTTGCGGTCGATCTCGATGCCGGCCTTCTTCAGACCCGCCACGAAACGACTGTAGGACATGCCGTTGACGCGAGCCGCCGCATTGATACGCGTAATCCACAGAGCGCGGAATTGACGCTTGCGCTGGCGGCGGTCGCGATACGCATACTGCCCGGCTTTGATAACGGCCTGCTTGGCTACGCGGAAAACGCGCGAGCGCGCACCGTAATAGCCCTTGGCCTGCTTCATGATCTTCTTGTGACGACGACGTGCGACGACACCACGCTTGACGCGAGACATAGTACTCTCCTGACGTTAAAGACTGACGACCAAGTGTTACAGGTTGGGCAGCATGCGGGTGACGAGCTGCTTGTCGGCAGCGTGTACCTGCTTCATGCCACGCAACTGACGCTTACGCTTGGTGGACTTCTTGGTCAGGATGTGACTACGAAAAGACTGCTTGTGCTTGAAGCCGTTACCAGTCTTCTTGAAGCGCTTGGCAGCGCCACTGTTGCTCTTGATTTTCGGCATGGGAAAAACTCCACTCCGTTTTATTGAGAAAACCCGAGGCCGGACGTGACGAGTTCGCACTCGCCACGCCCCGTTCGACTTGCCAGCGGATCACTTCTTCTTGGGCGCAAGGATCATGATCATCTGCCGACCTTCCATCTTGGGGAAGGACTCGACAGCGGCCAGCTCTTCGAGATCGGCGGCAATCCGTTCCATCAGTCGACGACCGATGTCCTGGTGTGCCATTTCACGACCCCGAAAACGCAACGTGACCTTACCCTTGTCGCCACCTTCGAGGAAACGTATCAGGTTTTTCAACTTCACCTGATAGTCACCCTCGTCCGTGCCAGGCCGGAATTTGACTTCCTTGACCTGGATCTGTTTGGTCTTCTTCTTCTGAGCAGACTTCTGCTTCTTCTGCTCGAAGAGGAACTTGCCGTAGTCCATGATTTTACAGACGATGGGATCGGCATTGGAAATCTGAACGAGATCCATTCCGGCTTCCTCGGCGCGTTCCAGCGCCTCTTGCATGGGAACGACTCCCACCTGTTCGCCCTCGGCATCGATAAGGCGAACTTCGTCTGCACGAATACGGTCGTTGATGGGCGCGCGCTTTTCCTGAGGGCGCCCGCGCTGATTATTACGCTTGATCGTTAGATCTCCGTTTGGCGATTAACGTTGCTGCTCAGTGCCTGTCCGGCTGGCCATCTCGCTGGAGCTGCGCCAGCAGCGCCTCCACCGATAGCGACCCAAGATCCTCACCGGACCGAGTACGCACTGCAACGGCACCCGATTCGACTTCCTTATCGCCGACAACCAGCAGATAAGGAATCTTCTGCAGCGTATGCTCGCGGATTTTAAAGCCGATCTTCTCATTCCTCAAGTCCGACTCGACCCGGAAACCCGCTTCACGCAAGCGTTTGGCGAGTTTTTCGGCATAATCACGCTGAGCATCCGTGATATTGAGCACCACAGCCTGGACCGGAGAGAGCCACAAGGGCAAGGCCCCGGCATAATGTTCGATCAAGATACCGACAAAACGCTCCATCGAGCCCACGATGGCACGATGCAGCATGACCGGCACCTGACGCGAGCCATCTTCGGCGACGTACTGTGCTCCCAGGCGACTCGGCATCATGAAGTCGACCTGCATGGTTCCGACCTGCCACTCACGCCCCAGGCAGTCCTTCATGTGGTATTCGATCTTCGGGCCATAGAAAGCGCCCTCGCCAGGCAGCTCCTGCCACTCGACGTCGCAGTTGCTAAGCGCTGCGCGAAGTGCATCCTCCGCACGATCCCACGTCTCGTCACTGCCGAGGCGCTTGTCGGGGCGCAGCGCGATCTTGACGGCGATATCCTCGAAGCCGAAGTCACCATAGACCTCGAGCGCCTGGCGATGAAAGGCAGTCACCTCGGGCTCGATCTGCCCCTCGGTACAGAAGACATGCCCATCGTCCTGAGTGAATGCTCTGACCCGCATGATACCGTGTAAGGCGCCCGAAGGCTCGTTGCGATGGCAGCCACCGAACTCGCCATAGCGAATCGGCAACTCACGATAGCTGCGCAAGCCCGAATTGAACACCTGGACATGCCCAGGGCAGTTCATCGGCTTGAGCGCATACTCACGCTTTTCCGACTCGGTGAAGAACATGTTGTCGGCATAGTTGTCCCAGTGCCCGGACTTCTTCCACAGCGACACGTCCATCACCTGGGGGCACTTGATCTCCTGATACCCGCTACGCTTGTAGACGCCTCGCATGTACTGCTCGACGACTTGCCAAAGCGTCCAACCGCGAGGGTGCCAGAACACCATGCCTGGCGCTTCTTCCTGCATGTGGAAGAAGTCGAAACGCCGTGCCAGCTTGCGGTGATCGCGCTTCTCGGCCTCCTCCAGCCGAGTCAGGTACGCCTTCAGCGCTTTCTTGTCGCCCCAGGCCGTGCCGTAGATCCTCGTCAACATGCGCTTCGATGCATCGCCACGCCAATAGGCACCGGCCAGCTTGGTCAGCTTGAACGCCTTGAGGTGGCGAGTGTTCGGCACGTGGGGGCCGCGACACATGTCGATGTATTCCTGGTGATGATAGAGACGAATGGTCTCGTTCTCAGGAATACCCTCGACGATCTCCTGCTTGTAAGGCTCGTCTCGGGACACGAAGACCGACAGGGCTTCAGAGCGATCGACATACTCTCGAACGACATCGTACTCCTGCTCGATGAGCGATTTCATCCGCGCCTCGATGGCCTCCAGGTCCTCGGAAGAGAGCGAGGTTGCAAAATCGATGTCGTAGTAGAAACCGTCATCGATCACCGGACCGATGGCCATTTTGGCGTCCGGATACAACTGCTTCACCGCATGCCCCAGCAGGTGGGCGCACGAGTGACGAATGATCGCGACCCCCTCTTCGTCGCGGGCGGTCAGAATCGCCACCTCGGCGTCACGGTCGATGACGTCGGCGGCATCGACTTCAACGCCGTCTATCTTTCCCGCGATGCAGGCCTTGGCCAGCCCAGGGCCGATGGATTCGGCCAGCTGCATCACGGTAATGGGTTCTTCAAACGTTCTTTGACTGCCGTCGGGCAGTGTCACAATAGGCATCAAAACATCCTTACATTCAGTGGTGGTCCACACCAAAGACCACATGAACTCGATCGATCAACAGAACACCCCCTCCATGCGACAGGACCTGCATACGGGCAGGCCGACCGATACGCGAGGGAGGTGGATTGGCATCGCCCTTCGGCAATTACGAGGAGCAGTAGACTAGCAGCGGGGAAGCCGCTTGACCATCCGTGAACGGCCAGGCGCCCCAGGTCCAACCATTTTGTTGCTACAAACATTGAGGGCGCCCGAAGGCGCCCTCAAAATCACGTCAGAAGCGTGTCGGGAAGAGACTTATTCCCACTCGCCCAGTTCGACGCGACGGTTCTGAGCACGACCTTCAGCGGTATCGTTGCTGGCGATCGGCTGCTCTTCACCGTAACCGATAGTGGTGATGTTACTGGCAGAGAAGCCCTTGTTGACCAGGTAGGCCTTGACGGAGTCGGCACGACGCTGTGACAGCTCCTTGTTGTAGGCCGCAGGACCGACGGAGTCGGTGAAGCCTTCAAGGCGGATGCGCAGCTGGTCGTTGGCCATCAGCTTCTCGGAGATGCCATCCAGGATGGCTTCAGCGCTGGGGGTCAACTTGGCTGAATCGAATTCGAAGTTGACGTCACGCAGCACGAGGTCTTCCTCGCAACCCAGCGAGTTGACTTCTGCGCCAGCCGGGGTGTTCGGGCACTGGTCCTGATAGTCCGGCACGCCGTCACCGTCGGAATCCAGCGGGCAGCCCTGAGCGTTGACTTCAACGCCGGCCGGAGTTCCCGGGCACTGGTCCATGTAGTCCGGCACGCCGTCACCGTCGGTGTCGAGCGGACAACCCACGGCGTCGACCGCTACGCCAGCCGGCGTATTCGGGCACTGGTCGCGATCGTCGGGCACGCCGTCGCCATCGCTATCCATGACGTTCGAGGAATAGTCGGCGCAAAGCAGCGCACCGGCGGTTGCACCGGCAACGCCACCGACTGCAGCACCGGTATCTTCGTCGGAATCGCTGCTGGTCGCGTAACCGATGCCACCACCGATCAGGCCGCCGGCGATGCCGCAGACGAACGGGGACTGATACCAAGCCTGGTCTGACGAGCTACCGGTGGATTCCATACCGGAACTGGCACAACCAGAGAGACCGACTACCAGAGCGGAACCCAGTAGCAGGCCAGTCGTTGATTTTTTCATGTAAGACTCCTTCTTAACACAGCGCTAGTCGTAACGGGCGTTACCCAGCGGCTTCGAGTATAGAAGCCGAATTCGTCAAGAGAAAGGTGTTCCTTCCCCAACGACAAAGAAATCTCTCGGCGACCGTCATTCGCGTCGACTTGAGCAGTGGTCAATGTTCCCATTGTCCCTTTTCTTTGCAGCTCCGTAACAGCATTATCGATTCCAGCCCGAGATGCAAACCCGTGTCGGGAAACACTGTTCTTTTTTAGCATCATTTCCAAGATTGGCAAAGTGGATTAGCGAAAACTTCGCTTTTTAATCCCTATCCTTTCGCATCAAGGACGCAGCGTGCGCCTATTACACTTTCGCGTCGTGACCGAATAACAAGTCTCGCTGACCGAAGCCCCGCATCTCAGTTCGCGGCGCGGGAAGCGTCGCGCCCCGACCACTCGAGGCAGAAAGCCTGCAGCGCCGCCGCCGCATGGTGAAGACTGTGCTCATGCCTGGCCGCAATGGCTTCGCGCTCCTTGTCCTCTCGATGGCGGTCTTTCGGCGACAGTTCGCGCCGGGCCTGATGGGTGTGCAGATGCTCCGCTTCGGCCTGCACTTCGCGGAACACTCTCCAGCCATCCCGCTCGGTCAGGCGGTGATCGATGATATCGAGCAGCACTTTACAGCGTAACGCGCCCTCGACCATGTCCACCTGGCGTTCGAGCATGGCCTGCGACAGCGCCTGCAGGCTCTCGATGCAATTCCGATTGGCGCGCGCGACTTCCTCCTCCCGGCGCACTTTGCGCCGCTCGACCTCACGCCAAAGTCGCCACGCATAAACGGACAGCGCAACGATGACGAGAATGGCCAGGAGTGAAAGCCCTACCGCAAGTGACAAGGACATGAGAGAGAAAGCCGCCTTCTGGTGATGTGGTCATCGAGGTTTCCGAGACACCGGCGCCACGACGCTCTCGTGACGGCGCCCCAGGGTTGTCAGTCAATCCGGCCAGACGTCCCGCCACACGCCATCCAAGGAGGCGCAGGCCACGAAGGCCGGATTCAGCAGGCTATCCCCGGCATTGTAGCGTAGCGCTCTCCAGGAGTGGCAATCGACAAGATGTCCGCCGGCGCCTTCCAGCACGGCCTGCGCCGCGGCAGTATCCCACTCGCTGGTTGGACCGAACCTAGGATAGAGATCGGCCAGACCCTCCGCCACCCGGCAGCACTTGAGCGAACTGCCCAGTTCCTCGACTTCGACATTGCCCAGTGACTCGATCAGGCGCCGGGTGCTCGCCCCTCGGTGAAAACGGCTGACGACGAGCCGCAAGGGGCTGTGTGAGCGGACCTGCAGCGACTCCCAGGCCCCGCCATCACTCGCCTGGTACCAGGCTCCTCGAGCCGGCTCACCGACCCATATCTCGCCGGTGCGCGGCTTTCCGATCACCCCCAGCACGGGAAGGTTGTTGTCGATCAGGGCCACATTGACGGAGTACTGGTCCGAGCCGCGAATGAACTCCTTGGTGCCGTCCAATGGATCGACCAGCCAGTAGGTGGACCATCCGCGACGCTCCGACCATGGGATGGAGGCCGACTCCTCGGACAGGATGGGCCAGTCGCGAGAGCCAATCGACGGCAGCCCCTCGACGAGCACTTGGTGAGCGGCCAGGTCGGCGGCCGTGACCGGGCTGTCGTCCACCTTTCGCTGCGTATCGAGGGCACCATGCCCGACCGCTTCGATAGCGGCTCCGGCCTCCCTGACCAGGGCGACAAGAGGGTCAATCAAGGATTGCAGCGATA
Source organism: Salinicola lusitanus (assembly GCF_003206045.1). GTDB lineage: Bacteria > Pseudomonadota > Gammaproteobacteria > Pseudomonadales > Halomonadaceae > Salinicola > Salinicola lusitanus. Next base: position 326,503 of record NZ_PZJM01000004.1, on the reverse strand, counting down.
CGTTCATCAGTCAGCTCTTCTAACAAGGAGATCGATTGGCGATCGGGCCAGTCGATCGTCGTTGGCAAAGCGAGTCACCATTAACTATCCCGCCACCGAGTTAGACCAAAGACTAAGACCCGGCAGGCTCGGAGTCATCTACGTCTTAAGTAGAATGGAGATCACCCCGCCTATGGACAAGGAATTCACACGATGACGGAAGCATCCGATCAAGCATCCGAAGCGCCTTCGATGGCCGCCCGGGTCGGCCTGGTTCTCGGGCCGCTCTGGGTCGTCGCGACACAGCTGCTGCCAGCCCCCGTCGGTATGGAGCCCGCAGCCTGGCACTGCGTGGGCCTGGCGCTGCTGCTGGCGACCTGGTGGGCGACCGAGGCGATCCCGATTCCAGCGACTTCGCTACTCCCCATCCCGCTGGCTCCCGCGCTCGGCATCGCCGATCTCAAGGGAACGGCCGCCAGCTACGCCAACCCCACCATCTTTCTGTTTCTCGGCGGCTTCCTGCTGGGGATCGCCATGCAGCGATGGAACCTCCACCGTCGCATTGCGTTGCGCATTCTTGACGTCGTCGGCCAGAAACCCAGGCAGCAGATCGCCGGCTTCATGCTGGCCACCGGGTTCATCAGCATGTGGGTTTCCAATACCGCGACCGCCATCATGATGCTGCCCATCGGCATGTCGGTGGTGTCCCTGTTCGCCGACGCGGAATCGGAAGACGTGAAACGATACGCCACGGCCCTGCTGCTGGCCATCGCCTATTCCGCCAGCATTGGCGGCATCGCGACGCTCATCGGCACCCCGCCAAATGCCATACTCGCGGGCTACCTGTCCAGCGAGCAGGATATCGAGCTTGGGTTCGCGCAATGGATGGTGATCGGCCTTCCCGTCAGCGTGGTGATGATGGCGGTAGCCTGGTGGTGGCTGACCCGGGGCGGCTTCAAACTCAAGCTCGATGATGACAACGGCGACGTCATTGGCGACGAACTGGCCAAGCTCGGCGAGATGAAACCGGCCGAAAAACGCGTCGGCGTCGTCTTTCTCCTGGCCGCGCTGGCCTGGGTCACGCGACCGCTACTCAACGATTGGGGCGTCGAATGGCTCTCGGACACTTCGGTCGCACTGCTGGCCGGTGTCGGGTTGTTCCTGATTCCGAGCGGCAGTGAGCGGCATCGTCCGCTACTGCTGTGGGAGGACGCCCGGGATCTCCCATGGGGAATTCTGCTGCTGTTCGGCGGGGGCCTCGCCCTGGCCAGTTCGATCAGCAGCTCCGGCCTGGCTGACTGGATTGCCAATCAACTCACCGTCTTCGGCAACTTGCCGCTTCTTCTTCTGATCGGGGTGATCACGCTGGTGATCATTTTCCTTACCGAACTGACGTCGAACACGGCAACGGCCGCTGCGTTCCTGCCGCTGCTCGGCGCCCTGGCGATATCGCTGGGGGTCGATCCCCTGCTGATTACGGTGCCCGCCGCCATCGCCGCCAGCTGTGCCTTCATGATGCCGGTGGCCACCCCACCCAACGCCATCGTGTTCGCCACGGGCCGAATGACGATCCAATCGATGATCCGCGCCGGCTTCTTCCTGAACGTCGCCGGGACCGTGGTGGTCACGCTGATCTGCCTGGGATTGATCGAGCTGGTCTGGCTATAGGTGCACCGAAGCCGGCATCATGGCCCCACTGCGGTGCCGGCTCCCCCTGCAAAGCGAGGCAACAAAAAAAGGCCGTCGGAGAGTCTCCGGCGGCCTTTTTCTCGTATCTGGTCGGAGCGACAGGATTCGAACCTGCGACCTCTGCAACCCCATTGCAGCGCGCTACCAAGCTGCGCCACGCTCCGATTTCGACAGGGCCACCAGCGGCAGTCCCCGTGAAACGCTGCGTATACTACCTTGCGTCCCCGCAAATGAAAAGCGCTTCTTAAGGCTTTTTTTTCAATCGGTTGCGAAAACCTCCTCGACACAAGCCAGGCGCGGCAGCAAGGCCATCGCGGTGGCTGTGATACGCGCCTGGCGGGATGGAGGCGCTGAGCGTAGGCCTCGTCTCCATGGCCAGCCATGGGTACAATTCGCCGATATCGAGACCAAAGTCTAACAAGGTGGCATCATGTCGTTGATCATCGGTATGTGCATTCTGCTCGGCTGCCAGTTCCTGGGAGAAGTCATCAGCCGGGCGCTCTCCCTGCCGGTTCCCGGGCCGGTCCTGGGCATGCTGGTGCTGTTGATCGGGCTGCTGATCCGCGGCAGCGTCCCCGCCAGCCTGAGGGTGATAGGCGAAGGTCTGCTCAAGTACCTCACGCTGCTGTTCGTGCCTGCCGGCGTCGGCTTGATCCAGCACTTCGGCCTGATTCGCCAGGAGATCTGGATTCTGATCGCCACCCTGATCGCCTCGACCTCGGTGACGATTCTCGTGACCAGCCAGATCCTCCAGCGCACCGCCCGCCAGCGCCAACCCGCCAAGGAGAACGAGGCATGAACACTCTCGGGCTCGAGCAGATATGGGTCTATCTCTCCGCCTCCCCCCTGCTGCACCTCTTCGCCACGCTGCTGGCCTTCATTCTCGCCACCTATATCAACCGCTGGGCTGGCGGCACCCCACTGCTGCACCCCGTCATCGTCACCATCGCGCTGCTGATCGGCTTTCTGCTGTTCACCGGCACGGACTACGCCACCTACTTCCAGGGCGCCCAGTTTCTGCATTTCCTGCTGGGGCCGGCCACCGTGGCCCTGGCCATTCCGCTCTACGACCATCGGGAGCGGGTGCGCCGAATGCTCCGGCCCATCGTCATCGGCACGATCACCGGCGTGGCCACGGCGGTGATCTCCGCCGTGGGGGTCGCCATGGCCCTGGGTGCCAACACCGAAACGGTACTCTCGCTGGCACCGAAATCGGTCACCTCACCGATCGCCATGGGCATCGCCGAGAAACTGGGAGGCATCCCGTCACTGACCGCGGGGCTCGTCCTCATCACCGGCGTCATCGGCTGCATCGTCGGCCCCTGGATCTTTCGCCTGACCCGCATTACCGATCCCACGATTCAGGGATATTCCATGGGGCTGGCGGCCCACGGCTTCGGCACGGCCTACTGCTTTGCCTCGGTGGGCGCGGTTGCCGGCGCGTTCTCCGGCCTGGCAATGGGGGTCTCTGGATTGACCACCGCGTTCCTGCTGCCTCCGCTGGTCCATCTGCTCGGGCTCTGATCCACCCCGTCGAACCGGCCTTTCCTGGTTCGTCGGCCAGCGCCTTTCCGGAGACTTACCCGATGCCTCATCCCTCTTACAAAAGAACAACGCTTCGCTAAGGCGTCGTCCACGTCGAGCCCGGATAATGCGACTAACGGATTAGGCTCAGGTGCACGACGATATGGAATTGAAGACCTTCTTTGCCCAAGGTACCGACGGCCGAGTCATCCCCCACGCCCGGGTCACCGTCTATTCCCTCGAGGATGGCGATCCGCTGGCGACGCTCCGCGACGCCGCTGGCGACCCGCTCGACAACCCTTTCTCCGCGGGTGACGACGGCCAGATCCAGTTCGCGGCGCCCAACGGACACTATCGAATCGAGGTTCGGAGTGACGACAGCCACCAGCGCCTGAACACGCAGTTCTTCGATCAGGGAGAGGTTCACTCCGCCTCTGGCCAACAGTCCCTGACCGAGGCGCTCGATCAGCGCCTGCTGGTCGTCGACTCGGTCGACACCCTCAGGCGCTGGCCCGCACATCGCGTACCCGACGGTTGCGCAGTCATCTGCCGCCGGTTCCACCACGACCTGGCCGACGAGGTCGATGTCGAGCTGAAACGTTGCGTGGCCCGGGACGACCCGTCACGCGCCGGTCAACGAGCCTGGCTGGCTGGCGATGCCGAGCGCGACGAGCGCGCCGGTCATCACCATTTCACGCTGTGGGCGGATGATGGCGCGGCGTATCAGCATTACAGTCACGACGTCCATCTGCTCAAGGTGGGATTCCGCGCCGATTACGGCCTCGGTGACGATGGTCGCGCCGGCACGGACGAATCGGCCTGGCTTCAGGAAACCCTCGACAAGACGCCCTACCGCACCAAGTACCTGCCCAGCCTGCCCGCAGGTCGCGGTCTCTACGTCGGCAGTCAGCGGATTCGGCTCTGTTCCGGCACGCGCATCATCGGCGATGGCGCGCTCGCCAACAGTCGCATCGTCAGCGACTACGTCGGCGCCTCTTTTCGCGACGGCCTGTTCTGGCTGCGCGAACCCCATGTGGTGGCAGCCTGGGCCGAGGGGCGCCCCGCCGGCGATGTCGACCTCGGCTTCAGCCACGACATCGAGCTGCGGGGGCTGACCTTCGAGGCCAGCGACTTCGCCAGCGCCGCGGCCACCCTGGTCTGCGTGCGCGGCGTCGACTACCACGACAATCATCACGTCCGCTGCGGCGGCATCAAGTTCTTCCACGAACTGGAGCTCAACCGCCGCTATTCGCTGGCGCACGAGGACGATCCCACCACCGACAACGCCGTCATCGCGGGTTTCGATCCCGACACCCCGGACGATCTCAACCAGGGCATTCGCATCAGCCATCTCACCGGGGGCGCCGATCGTTACAGCTATACCCCTGGAGACGGCAAGGCAGCCGTGGCCGTGCGGCTCAACTTCGTGAGCGACTTCAGCATCGCCCATGTGCGCATGGACTACTGCAACATTTCCGGCTGGGGAGGATCGGCAAGGCCCGGCAAGGGAGGCGAACTACGCTGGATGCGGCGCCTGCGCGACGGCTACATCAGCGACGTCCATTGCACTCGCTCCAACGGCGCGATCTATTTCAACAACGCCCACAACGTCAAGATCTTCGGCTGCAGCGCCCGAGATGTGAGTGATACGGCGTTCGATTTCGAAGGCTGCACCTACTGCCTGTTCGATGGCATCCATTCGGTCAATGCCGGCAATTTCGGCATCTCGATCTTCTACGCGACCCGCGGCAACGTGATCAAGAACTTCCATGCGCGGCAGACCGCCGAAGCGGCACGGCTGCGCGAGCGCTACGCGACGAAGCGTTTCAAGCCGGGGCTGGGGAAGACGCTATTCAGGCGCCTGGCGGGATTCGAGGATCCGGATTTCGAACAGGATGTGGTGCTGGATACCGGATCTTTCGTCTACGAGGGGGAAGGCTTTGGCCTGGTGGCGGTCGACTCCTGGGTCGACGTCACCTACCGCAACGTCAATCACCATAACGTCGTGATGGATCTGCGCGCGCACAGCAACGCGCGGGAACAGTACCTGCAGGATAACCGCTTCACATTCACCAAACCGGCGTCGGACGGCGACACCCTCGTCGCCATCGGCCCCAACGGGGCAAGTTACGCCCGCTGGCAAGGCGGGGTCATCGAATCGACGATCGAACAGCCGTCGGGAGTGATACCGCTGCTGGCTCAGGCGCGCGCCTACGGGGGCGTGACCATCGTCGACATCATCGAGTGTCGAATCGACGTGCCTGGCGTCGACACCTCGATCCTGATCGGCGACGCCCGCCGCTCGGGCCGCTCGCCCGGCCACGCCTTCCGCCTCCACGGCAACCTGGTGACAGCCGGGAGCCGGCTGGTGGCACTGAATATCAACCAGCGATCCGGTGGCGCGGCGCTCCAGTGGGAAGCCCTGAACAATCGGGACCTGAGCTTTTCTCCCGTCGACGTCGAGACCGACCAGAACGAGGGCATCGCACGCTACCGCGGGCTACGCGTTGGTCTCAAGGCGACCCGCCCGCGCTGAGCCGGGCCTCGGTAGCGTCGCCACGCTCGCGAACCGTTTCTCTTCAGCCCGGCCCACTTGCCACCTTACGAGATGTCGGGCTAGCCCAGCACGATAAGTCCCTCCGCCTGACGCAGACGGATCTCACCCTGGGGCGGGGTTTCCTGAACCCACCCTGCCGGGTCCGGTAACCTCGAAGATGACTTGGATGATCGCTGGCTGGCTCCCACGGCCAGGGACGGCATGACGATGATCGCCAGGCCGCCCAGTCCCGCGGCCAGCACTTGACGTCGACTCGGCATGACACACTCTCCTGCGGCTGATGGGATCGATGAGGGGCGTGCACTGTGGAGCTCGGGCACGAGGGCGGCTCGCCAGCACCGGATGACGCGCCGGCGGTAACCCGCCGGTGCTCAGGTGTTTCAGCGCCCTCGAGGAGAGTCGTCGAATGTCGACTCCGCCCGATGCAGCGCCGCGATGATGCGATCTGCCGCCAGATGGGAGAACGTGTTGGTAATGTGATGGTCGTCGCGGTAGACCAATACGTTGTCCCGCAGCGGCGAGCAGCGCTGGTCGTCGCAGAAGAGATCGCTCAGGTCGGCGAACTGGACGTTCGGCAGGTGAACCTCGCCGGTGGGCGATTGCGCCTTCAATACCGAGCGCCTGGAGATGGAACACGCCACGCTCGGATTATCCTGGAGGTCGACGCACTTGGGCACGTCGAAGCCGTACCAGGGGTTGTCGCGAATCGCGAGCACGTCGATGTCGTCGTCGGCCAACCGCTGCCAGGCTTGTCGGTATCCCTTTGGCACGCGCTCCTCCGCCCCCTGCCCCCGAGTCGCCGTGGTGAATACCAGGTCGGGTTTCAACTCGCCGAGGCGCTCGAGTGCCTCGCGATTCCATGCCAGACAGGAGGGGTTGACCTGATAGCGGGCATGCGGATCGGTCGATAGCATACAGGCCCCCTTGGTCATCGAGATCAACCGGAACGCCTCACGCTCCGCTGCGACCTTCAGCGCTGCCAACCAGTGCTGGGCATGGGAGCCGCCCGCGAGCACGACCGTATAGTCCGCTTTCGGATCGCCATAGGTACACTCCCGGACCTCGGGCTGCAGATAGTTCTGATGGCAACCATCGAACGAGGAAGCGGGCAGATCCAGGCTGGCGATCAGGGTCGACGGCTGGAGATCGTGATCGGCAACGTCGGGCGCGCGCAGGAAGGTCGCGAGTTCCGATCTGGCTGCCGCGCTACGTCCTTGATAGTCCTGATACCACATTGCCAACGAGGCAAGCGGAAACGCCATCAACAGCACGCAGGCGCCATAGGTGTTAATGCGGCGGCGAGACAGCAGCGGCGAGCGCCGCACCGGCGTCTCGAGGCCCCATGTCGTCAGGAAGGCGAACACGCCGGCCCCGCCGATGATTGCCAGCCCCGGGAGGAGGCCAACGTCGAACTCTCCGGTGACATAGCGATAGAACGAGAGCAGCGGCCAGTGCCAGAGATAGAACGAAAACGACATGTCGCCAAACCAGACGACGAACCGGTTGTTCAGCACCCGCATGTCGCACCGATTCCGCGCCGCGATGACGATTCCGACCGCGGCAAGCACAGGCACCAGGGCGACGACGCCGGGGAACAGGGTCGAAACGTCGAGAAACAGGGCGAAGGTCGTCAGCACGACCAGCGAGATCCAGCCCAGGACCTTCGCAGCGGGCGGTGACAGCGAGACCCGCGACACCCCGAGCGCAAGCAGCCCACCGAGGGCGAATTCCCAGGCCCGGGCAAAGGTGTCGAAATAGGCCCAGGATTGATTCTTCTCGGTAATGTAGATGCTGTAGCAGAGCGACAGGACGGTGACCGCCATCAGCAACAGCACGCAGGCGTGGTTGTCCCGACGCCCACGGCGTGCATCTAGCTTCAACCCTGCCCAGAGCAGCAGCGGAAACGCGAAATAGAACTGCACCTGAACCGCCAGTGCCCAGAGCTGCTGGAACGGCGACGGCGGTGCCCCCTGCTGGAGATAGTCGGTGGCGGTCAACGCCAGCGACCAGTTCTCCAGAAACAGCATCGATGCCATTGCATGCTTGATCTGATTGCGCCACATCGAGTCCGGCATCAACCACATCGACAGCAGAATCGTCGTGCACACCACCAGCGCCGCGCTCGGGAGCAGCCGGCGCAGCGTCTTGCCGTAGTAATCCAGCACGTCGGCCAACGACAGCGGCACCCGACGTATCAGCGATCCCACGACGAAGAAGGCGGCAACCACGAAGAAGACGTCGACGCCGCCCGAGACGCGTTGAATCCAGATGTGATAGACAGCGACCATCAGGGCCGCGACGGCCCGCAACCCCTGAATCTCGTAGAGATACTTACGTTCCTTGCCCAACGAATGGCTCCTTTCCATTCCCTAAGTACTTTCCCGCGGGACGGCGAATGTCCGGCGGAAAGCACTTTTCAAACCCTCACCGCCGACGGCGGCCCTCTGGATCTCCCCCTGGCCGAGGGGCGTCAGGCTCGGCTCCCGACCCGGACCTGGCGCCCCTTCAGGTTGTAGGCGAACAGGAACCTGACCGCGGCCCAGCGCTGAGACATCCGCGCCAGAACACAACAGCAGACAAAGGTCACGGCGAAGAGCAGCGCGAACACCAGGTTGGCATTCGAGTCGGGCATCGCTTTCGACAGGACCGTGACGACCACCAGGATGATCGGCATGTGGGCCACGAAAAGTACGATCGACTGGCGCCCGCACCACTGCAGCAGGGTTGTGCAACGCTGCACCCAACCGAGCATGGCGAGACGCGCCAGCGGCACCAGCGATGCCAGGGAGATCAGCAGATAGACCGGTGAGAACGGATGGAGCGGCAGCAGGTAGCCCGCCAGGCAGATCGCCACCAGCAGCCAGACCACTATCGGATTCAGCCGCGCGAGACCCTCGGCGAATCTGCTCAGGTTTTCGCCCAGCCAGCCGCCGAGCATGAAGAAGACCGCATAGAAGACGATCTTGGTCGGTAGCGTCGGCACCATCCGGCCGTCGTCGTCCGGCACCAGCAGCCAGTCCGGCGCCAGGTGCTGGGCCAGATAGAAATAGAGCAGATAGCCGACCAGCGTCACCGCGACCGCGCCCTTGGCACTCAACTTGAACAGGAAGAAAGCGAGGATGTAGTAGATGAAGAGGCAGTACAGGAACCAGAGATAGTTGTAGGGCAGGATCAGCAGCGGAAACAGCTCATCCGGCATGGGTTCGTTCATCAGCACCCAGCGCAGCGAATAGAGCACGAAGGCGACCAGGGTCCACACCACGTAGGGATGAGCGATGTTCTTCAGCTTGCCGGTAAAGAACCGGCGCGGCCCTTTCTGGAGCGACCGCGCCACCATCAGTCCCGACAGGAACATCAGCACCGGCATCCTGAACGGCGCCAGGTATTCCGACATCAGCGGGAGCCAGGACCAGAGTCCGTCATAGCGAATCGAAATCCCGTACTGGGAGTGAAGCACGATCACCAGGACGACCGCCGTCCCTCTGACGAGATCGATCCATCGATAGCGTGCTGCCGTCGTCTGTTCCACGAGAGCTTTCCTTGGGCATTGGGTTGAAGCGCGCCACACCTGCCCCGCCGACGTCATAGCGGATGAAGGCAGCGGTGGGATCGCGTTTGATGTGAGAGATCTGCGGCCGCCGGCCGCGGCCGGACACAGGGGGATCAGTAAGCGTTGTTGCCGGTGAAGCCCTTGAAGACCGTCAGGAAGATGATCTTGAGGTCCAGCAGCAGGGACCAGTTGTTGATGTACCAGAGGTCGTGCTCGACGCGGTGCTGCATCTTGTCCAGCGTATCGGTCTCACCGCGGAAACCGCGAACCTGGGCCCAGCCGGTAATTCCCGGTTTCACCATGTGCCGCTGCATGTACGACTCGACCAGATCCTTGTAGTACTCGTTGTGCGCCAGGGCGTGGGGCCGCGGGCCGACGATCGACATGCGTCCCTGAATCACGTTGATGAACTGCGGCAACTCATCCAGCGAGGTACGGCGCAGAAACGCGCCGACCCGCGTGATTCGAGGATCCCGCCGCGTCGCCTGGGCGACCTGGCCGTTCTCCTCCTGATGCAGTTTCATCGAGCGAAACTTGTAGACCTGAACGTCCTGACCGTTGGCGCCGGTACGCAGCTGCTTGAACAGCACCGGGCCGGGGGAGGAAAACTTGACGGCGATGGCGCAAGCCGCACAGACCGGCGCGATCAGCAGCAGGATCAGCCCGCCGATGACGATATCCTCGAGCCGCTTGACCCATAGTGCACTGCCGGCAATCGGGCTGACACTCAGATCGATGGCATGGGTGCCGGCGATATGGCTGACGCGATGGTTGAGCAGCGGGATGTCGGCAAAATGAGGGATGAAGCGAATCTCCAACGGCAGGTGGCGAAGGTTGTACATGATCGCCTTGACATGCTCGCCCTCGGAGACCGACAGACAGATCCACACCTCATGGGCACCCGACTTCTCCACCCGGCGAGCCAGGTTGCGTGGCGCCTTCTCCGCCCGCAGCACACGCCCGCGACAGACACCGGCGATCGCATACCCCTGCTCCTGATGCCGACGCAACGAACGCGCCACATCGAGCAGATTCTCCTCAGGTCCGACCAGGAACACCTTGCGTCGATTGCGGATGCTGCCATTGTGGTACATCGTCAGCATCATCAGCAGCGCCCGGGAGGCGGCGACCAGGCAGAACGACAGCATGAAGGTGAACACCAGCCACTGGCGGGAGACCTCGTCCGACAGCTTGAGCAGGAACATCAGGATGCTCACCGCCGCGAATACCGCGGCCCATACCCATAGCAGCCGATAGATCCGGCTGCGCAGCCGGGTGGAGCGCCACTTGCTGTAACCGCCACCCGACAGGTTGATCAGCACCACGGCCAGCGCCATCACGATCAGGACCAGCTTGTTGACGCTCTCCAGCTGCGTCGTCTGGAACCGGATCCCGTTGGCGAGAATCCCCGCCAGCAGAATCGCCATGACGTCGATCAACGGTGCCAACCGCCTGACAGGATTCAGACTCTTCATATTCGTTCTCCCGATACCATCCTGATGACCCTTGACATAGCTGTTGTTGAAAACGGTTGCCGAACCTCATCCTTGAAGGTCATTCCACACTCCGTCGTCGAGATCCATCCTTGAAAGCGTCCGGGGAAATCACGCTCGGGTTTCGGCGGACAGTCTCCCGAACCCGCCCGCTATTTCTGGAAAACCCCCACCAGTCGGTCGCTGTCGAAGACCAGCAGGGCATTGATCTTCTTGGACTCCATCATCACCAGCGCGTCCTCGACGCGGGCCGTTGGAGCAATTCGCGACGCCTGCGGCGTCATGAAGTCATAGGCCTTCTTGGAGAAGACGTATTCGCCGTATTTCTCGATGGCACGGCGGATGTCGCCATCGGTGATGACGCCCCAACTGTCGTTGTGCTGGACCACCGCCATCCCCAACTGTCCGCGCGACATCGCCTGGATCACATCGAGCACCTCCGCCTCCGCCTTGACCACCGGCAGGTTGTCGCTGTGCATCTCGTGCTCGACCCGGCTCAGCAGGCGGCGCCCGAGCGAGCCCCCCGGGTGGAATCGGGCGAAGTTCTCGGGCTGGAAGTCCCGCGCCTTCATCAGCGTCACCGCCAGCGCGTCCCCCATCGCCAGCGTGGCGGTGGTCGACGATGTCGGCGCCAGCTGCAGCGGACAAGCCTCCTCGACGACACCGATATCGAGATGGCTGTGGGAAGCGCGCGCCAGCGTCGAGCCCCGGTTACCGGTCATGCCGACCAGATAGTTGCCGTTATCCTTGAGATACGGGATCAGCTTGACGACCTCCTCCGTCTCTCCGGAATTGGAGATCGCCAGGAAGACGTCGTGGGGCGTCACCATGCCCAGGTCGCCGTGGTAGGCCTCCCCTGGATGCATGAAGAAGCTCGGGCTGCCGGTACTCGCCAGCGTCGCCGCTATCTTGCGACCGACGATCCCGGATTTTCCCATCCCGCAGACGATCACCCGCCCCGGGGTCTGCAGGATGGCGTCGATGGCGGCGCTCAGGTCGTTGTCGAGCTTGCGGGAAACCTCCAGAAGCGATTCGGCTTCCTTGACGAAGACCTGTCGTGCCGTTTCCAGATATTCCAGATTCATTCACTGCTCCTCCCTGACACGGGTAGCTGTCAGACCGAACCGGCCGACTGCCGACGGCGGACCGATGACGCCGCACCGACGGCATCTGGGCCCATGATTCGAGCGCGCGCGGACGCGCGACTTCGCGATAAGAAGATGTCGATAGGATCGAGAGTCGAGGGCCGTGCCTCCGACACCTGAGGGTTTCAGGGATCGAGGACCCAGGCCTCGTCAGGGTCACCGACCGGGCGGTCGGTGACTCGGGCACCGGAGGGGGAGTCCGGTGCCTTGAGGCATGGCGGGAGGCGCAAGCGGGCGCGCTCCCGTCGGAGTGCTACTGGACCAGGCGACGCAGCGCGTCGTCATCTCCCAGCATATGTGTATACATACCGGCCAGGTCGAGGCCCCGCGCCAGGAGCAGGTCCTCGGCGATCTCGCGGGCGACACCGCGACCGCCCGGGGTCGTCATCACATGGTCGGCGGCCGCGAGAACCAGGGGGTGGGCATCGGCCGGGGCGTAGGCCACAGCGACCTCCCGCATCACCGGGATGTCGATGATGTCGTCCCCGGCGAATGCGATACGCTCGGCGGCGATGCCCTGCTCCTCGGCGATCTGCTGGATGGCTTCGAGCTTGCGACTGAAGCCGATCTTGATCACGTCCATGCCCAACTGGGTAGCTCGCGTCAACAGTGGCTGGCTCGATTTGGCCGAGAGCACGCCGCTCTTGATGCCGTGCTGCCGCAGCAGCCCGATCGCGACGCCGTCACGTACGTTGAACGGCTTGAGCGCTTCACCCTCCGGGCCGATCAACAGCGTACCGTCGGTCAGCACGCCATCGACATCGAACAGCACGAGCTCGATCTGGTCACGAAGATCCGGGCGAGTCATCGATCGATCTCGTCTTTCCATCAGTCGATCTCGACGGGGGGCAGGCTCTTGACCAGATCGTCCACCGCCTTGATCTGGGCCAGGAACGGTTCCAGCTTGTCGAGCGGCAGCGCGCTGGGGCCATCGCAGCGCGCATTGTCGGGGTCGGGATGCGACTCGAGGAACAGCCCGCCCAGCCCCACGGCCATCCCGGCGCGGGCGAGTTCGAGAGCCTGACGACGACGCCCGCCCGAGGCCTCGCTGGTCGGATCCCGACGCTGCAGGCTGTGGGTCACGTCGAAGATCACCGGCGCGTTGCCGCTGACGTTCATCATCTCGCGAAAGCCCAGCATGTCGACGACCAGATTGTCGTAGCCGAAGCAGCTGCCGCGTTCACACAGGATCACCTGCTCGTTGCCCGCTTCGGCGCACTTGTCGACGATATTCTTGACCTGCCCCGGGCTCAGGAACTGCGGTTTCTTGATGTTGATCGGCTTGCCGGACCTCGCCATGGCCACGACGAGGTCCGTCTGGCGGGCCAGAAATGCCGGCAGCTGGATCACGTCGGCGACCTCGGCGACGGGCTGGGCCTGCGCCACCTCATGCACGTCGGTGATCACGGGCACGTCGAATTCGCGCTTGACCGCCTCGAAGATTTTCAACCCCTGGTCGAGACCGACGCCGCGGAAGGAGTGAATCGAGGAACGGTTGGCCTTGTCGAAAGAGGCCTTGAACACGTAGGGAATCCCCAGTTTTCCGGTCACTTCGACATAGGCTTCGCAGGCCCTCAAGGTGCTGTCGAGGTCCTCCAGCACGTTGATGCCGCCAAACAGCGTGAAAGGCGCGTCGTTGGCCACTGCCAGTCCGCCGACCGATACGGATTTCATCAAGCCACCTCACTTCTATCCATTGAATGCAATCTTGCGCGGTCCATTAGCTTAACGAAATTCGCCTCGCTGAAGGGAGTCTCCTGAAAGTAGTCCTCGTTCACCAGGTAGTGATCGATGTAGGCCGCCAGACGACGCTCGCTGAAGTGCGCGTAGAAGGTATTGCCCAGGAACGTCACCTTCTTGTCCAGCAGCTTGGCCTCGAGACCCACCGTGGAGTTGATCGTCACCACCTCGACCGCCCGGTCCAGCAACTGGAAGGTGTTCTCGTTGACGATGAGGAAACCGTGCTCCGCCCGCAGCCCGGCCAGAATCGACGGGATGGCCTGGTTGATCTCCGCCGGATGTGGCTTGACCACCAGCCTCAGCCCCTTCTCCCTGGCCATCGCGATCGCCTCCTTGAGACCGTCGATCACGCTATTCTTGTGGTAGTTCAGGATGATCTGGGCATCGGTACTCACCTGCATCGGGAAGAACAGGTAGGGCGTTTCCCAATCCATTTCGTCGAGGGCGACCTCATCCGCCTTGCGGAGCTTGCTGAGCTCGTCGAAGCCGTAGGCGTTCTCGCCGGCGTAACCCAGGATCGCCTCGAGGCGGCACCCCACCACCTGGACGAATTTCTGGAACGCGGTCTTGAAATCGAGCTTCCGCGCCTGCCCTATCACGTGCCGCTTCATGCGTGCGGCGGTGTACTCGCGCTTCCACCGGCGAAAGGCGTCGAGATCGACCGGGTACTCGTCGAGCACCTCCACATGCTCGTAGAGATAGGACTGCATGTCGGTACCCTGCGGATCCGCGAAGGTCTTGTTGCCGATATTGCCGTAGCCGGTGTAGAGCACGTCGATGCCGTTGACTCGGGCATGATCGGCCAGTGCCGACTGCGACGCGAGGCGCCCGCTCGGCAGGATATAGAGATCCCACTGGCGCTTGGGTTGCTCGCGTTCGATGAACTCCGCGAAACCGGAGTAGACCCTGTCGGCCTGCGCGTGGGTCAGGCGGCCGGTCAGGATGCTGAAGTTGTTCTCGCGGCAGGTACGGCCGCGGCCCCGACGCGGCATGAACACCGTCTCGCGCTTCAGCGTCAGGTAGACATACATGATCAGGTTGTTGGCCACGAACTCGACACGACAACCCCCGGCGCCGGGAGCGGCGAAGACGCGCTTGAAGAAGCGGTAATCCTCGGGATTGGAGATGTTGATCAGAACCTGACTATACATAGCACTGCCCACTAGGCTGGTAGAGTTTCAAGAGTTCGGCATTCATGCTGGCCGGCGAGAAATCCCGCTCGTAGCGCTCACGACAGCGCCGCCCCATCGCCTGTCGGTCGCAATGGTCGAAGGCCGTCATCGCCGCGCAGAGAGAGGCCGGGAAGTCGTCGAAGTCGAAGACGAAGCCGGTCTCGCCATGACTCACCAGCTCGGGCAGCGCACCGCGATTCGAGCAGATCACCGGCGTGGCGTTGCGGTACGCTTCCAGGACCACCAGCCCGAATCCCTCCCAACGGCTGGGGACGATCAGCGCCTTGGCCCGCGCGATCAGCCCGTCGAGGGCGGTGTTGTCCTGCCACCCGAGAAATTCCATGTTGTCGCGGGGGGTGAACGTGGCATCGGAATCGACGACGTTGCCGCCGACGATCTTCAGCAGCGGGCGATCCTCGCCCCAGAATGCGTGGAGCTGGTCGAATCCTTTCTGACGATCGAAGCGCCCGATGAACAGATAGAAGTCCTCCTTGCGCTCGTCGCCGATCGCTTCCCGGGTATCGCGCACACAGTTCTTGATCAGCAGCGTCTTGTCCCCCATCCCGGCCGCTTCCAGCAGTGCGCGCTCATACTCCGAGATGGCGACGACACCATCGGTGCGTCGATACAACACTCGCTCCACCCACTGGATGCCATGTTTCTTGAGGCCGGAGATGCGATGCGGATCGAACGCGACCCCATGCGGCTGATAGATCAACTTGGCGCCGTGGAAAGAGACCGGCAACGTGCGGCAGAGAAAGCCGGCGAAGGTACTGTGAACATGCACCACATCGGGGCGCGCCTGGGACACCGCGCCGCGCAGACGCAGCGCAAGATGTTTCAGTCGCTGGATCCGGCCCGCTCCCTCGAACCCGACGATATGGATCTTGCCCTGCAGCCCGTCGATGTCGCCCAGGTTGATCTCCTCGAGCTGGGTGAGCGGCAGCAACACCGACACGGCCTCGACTTCCGGGCGTCGCGCCTGCTCCGCCACCACGTTGTTGAGGTACGTGGCGATGCCGCCGGTCACCGTCTCGCACACATGCATGATTTTCATGAATTCACTCGCTGAAAGAGAGCATCACCAGCAGGCAATAGATGATGAAGGTGGGAACCAGCACCAGCGCGGCATCGGAGAACGTCGCCACCCAATACATCACGCATCCGATCGAAGCGGCGCGACTGATCGGCCGGGTCGCGTCGAAGAGGCTCCGCGCCATCACGATGTTGGCGAAGAACATCAGAAAGGGGACCAATCCAATCAGGCCGACGAACTCCGCGATGGAGACGTAGGGGATCTCGTAGGACCAGTAGATCGGCGTACTGGAGATCAGACCGGCATCGAAGAAGTACTCCAGATAAGCCGCCCGGCCGCCCAGATTGCTGTCGAAGAGGAACGTGACGTCCTTGCCCATCATGCCCAGCAATCCGATGATGCCCGGCACCACCAGGCACACTGCCAGACAGATCACGATCAGTTTCTTGACCGATATCGCCTTGTTGAAGATCAGGTACTCGAACGCGCAGTAGATCAGCAACAGTGCCCAGGCGGTGCGCGACAGCGTCAACATGATCGTCAGCATCAGCGCCAGGAGCCACAACCGGTTCTTCTCGATGACGGCGTAGACCGGCAGCAGCATGATCATGCAGACCGCGTAGATATTGCCGTTGTTGTAGGTCGAGAACAGCTTGTAGATTCCGCCGCGGTCGTTCATCCGGGCCTCGAGCGTCCGCTCGGCACCGAAGGTCGTGGTCAGTGCGGGGATGGAGAAATATTGCCCGGTTCCGATCTTGAGAACGAAAAGAAAGAGACCGAAGGCGACCGCGAACCGAGTGCAGTTGCGCAGGCAGACCAGCAGATAGCGTACATTCTCCGCCGACAGCCGTTTCGACCATACGTAGAAGAAGATCGGCACCACGATCAGCGCCATGATGTAGCCGAAGTAGATCCCGACGCTGGCAATGCCATTGAGTAGCGTCACCGTCAGGAACAACGCCCAGAACGGCATCAGCAACCAGATGTAGATCGAGTAGCGATCCTGGCGGCCCAGTTGGCCCGTCCCCAGGATCGCCTTGATGAACAGGATCGGGAACGAGAAGCAGATCAGCAGATAGATGGTATTGAGGGGGATGCCGCCCACGGCGACCCCCGATTTCGGTAGCGCGATGGCGAAAACGATCGCCATCGCCACGAACAGCCGTTTGGCGTTGATTACCAGCATGTCTCTCGCTATCCATTAACCGCCGACGGCAATCCGTGGCCTGCGATTTCGATCAAGGTAGGGTGCCGAGCCGGAGACTGTCCGCCCCCGGCATCCGCGGTGGTTCAGCGCCGGATCGGCAGCATGACGATGCCCATCCGACGCCAGACGAAACATGCCGCGACCAGGTTCTGCATCCCCAGCACCATGGCGAGGGAGATTGCGGCACCGACGGCCCCCCACAGCGGAATCAGCACCACGAACGCCAGCAGCCCCAGAGCGCTGCAGACCAGCGAGATATTGCGCATCACCTTCTCCCGCCCCGTCATCGTCAGCAGGAAACCCACCGAGCCGAACGACACATTGACGAGATGGCCGACCACGACGATACGCAACAGGCTCGCCGCCTCGCGGAACTCCGGCCCGAACCAGCCCAGCACCCACTCAGGGAAGAGCAAGCAGACGATCGCCAGCGGCGTTGCCATGCCCGCCGCGACCATCGAGCTCTGGCGGGCCAGTCGTCCCAGCGCCTCGTGCTCGCCACGATGGAACAGCTGCGCGAAGCGCGGCGGGAAGACCGCATTGATGACCAGCAGAATGAAGCTGATGACCATGCCGACCCGCTCGGCGGACTTGAACAGCCCCAGATCGGCGTGACTCAGCAGCGCCCCGGCAATCAGCATCGCCACTACCTGCTGGAGAAACATCGACAGGTTGAGCACGATGAAACTCTGCGCGGTGGCGAAGAACTCAGCGCGGCCAGGCGGCGCCTCGGCATCCTCCCCGTCGGCGTGCCGCACCGCGGGATGACGGCGCAACCACAGCACCATCTGGAGAGCCCCCTGCAGGCATACCAGCCAGGCCGACAGGCAGAATGCCCAACCGGCCTGCGGCAGCGAGCGGGAGTCGGTGACGACAACCGTGGCCAGGATGCAGAGCGCGGCCAGCAGCGATATCGAGCCGTTCTCCTGCAGGCTCGCCCTGGCCGGCATGTGGACGCCTTTCAGGAACCCCGCCAGCACGAACGAGAGCGTGAAGGCCGGCGTCGCCACCGCGATGCTGATCAGCAGCGACGAGAGCTCGGGCGAACCGAAGGCCTCGGCGATCTGGCGGTGCAGTAGGCCGATCCCGCCCCCCAGGAGCAGGCTCAGCCAGCCCGCCCGCACCAGTGCCCAGCGCAGGTAGCGCATGAGGTAAGGGCTGGCGTTGTCCTGGCTGATGTAGCGCATCAGCGACCCGTTGAGGCCGTAACAGGCGATGATGCCTGCACCGAAGATGACGCTCTGGGCCAGCGCGAAGACCCCGACTCCCTGGGCCCCGTAGAGGCGCCCCAGGACGACACCCAGCAGGATCGTCCCCAGCGCGGCGATGCCCCGGGCGGCGAAGGTGCGACAGAGGTTGACGAACAGCTCGCCACGCAACCGCGAAACGATCCGGGCGTGTCTGCCGCCCAGCAGAGAAAGCGTCATGAGGATAGTCCTGGAGTCGGATCAATCCGCCTGGATTCGAACGGTCGGGTAGCCATCATTTGTAGCTGTAGTGGTAGTAGCCGTAGCCGTACTCGGTGGCGGCCTTGCGCTCCACGGCATTGAAGATGGCTCCGCGCGGCTCGACGCCCGCGGTCCTCAGCCGGCTGATGGCCAACTCCAGCTCCTTGACCGGGTTGGTCTGGAAACGGGCGAGCATCAGCGTGGTGCCCATCTGCTTGCCGATGATGGCCGCGTCGGTCACCGCGAGAATCGGCGGGGAGTCGACGATGATCAGGTCGAAGCGTTCGCTGACCTGGGCCAGGAAGTCGCTGAAGCGCGACGTCATCAGCAGTTCGGAAGGATTCGGCGGCGCCATGCCACGGGCGACGTAATAGAGATTGTCGACCTTGTCGACCGGTCGAATCACCTCCTCGAGCCCCTGCTTGCCGGACAGCACGTCGCTCAGCCCGTTCTCGGAAGCGGCACCGAAGGCGCTGTGGATCTGCCCCTTGCGCATGTCGGCGTCGACGACGAGCACGCGCTGCCCCGCCTGGGCACACACCGTCGCCAGGTTGACGCTGACGAAGCTCTTGCCCACGCCTGGGCTGGGCCCGGTGATCATCAGCCGATTGTTGCCCGCCTCGAGCATGGCGAAGTGAAGACTGGTCCGCAGCCCGCGCAGCGCCTCGACCGAGACATCGGCAGGATTGCGGGCGGCCAGCAGACCGCTGGGATAGCTGCGGGCGTACTCCTTGCCGGAGCGCTTCACGCGTCGATTCAGCTTGCCCTGCTCGTCCGATAGCGGAATGGTGGCGTAGACCGGCAGCCCCAGATCCTCGATCTGCTCCTGGGTTTCGATACCGCGGTTGAACAGCGCCCTGAGGAAGACGGCGGCAACCCCGACGATCAGGCCGACGATGATGGCGACAGCGACCAGCAGCGGCTTGTTCGGTGCCACCGGGGCCGGCAGGACTTCGGCGCCATCCAGAATCCGCACGTTACCCACCGTGCTGGCCTCGGCGATCTTGGTCTCCTGCACCTTGTTGAGCAGTTGCACGTAGATCTCGTTGGTCACCTCGACGTCCCGCTGCAGCCGCAATATCTCCTGCTGCGTCTCCGGCAACCCCTTGACCTGCTTGTCGAGATTGTCCCGCTCGCGCTGGAGCTGCGCCTTCTTCTCCAGCAGCGCCTGATAGGTCGGATGGCTCTTGGTGAAGCGCTGCGAGATCTCCGCCTCGCTCATCTCCAGTTCATTCAACTGGGACTCCAGATTCACGATCCGCTCGAGGACCGATTTCGTCTCCAGCGAGAGGTCGACGCTATCCTTGGACTCGCGATACTCGTTGAGCTTCTCCTCCGATTCGTTCAACTGGCTACGGATCTGCGGCACCTGAGTGTTCAGGAACTCCAGGCTCTTGCGCGCCTCTTCCGATTGCCGTTGAACGTTCTGCGAGTAGTAGATGTCGGCGATCGTATTGAGTGTCTTCTTGGCGGCATCCGGATCCGGACCGGTCAGGCTCCAACTGAGAATCCCCGTCTCGCTGCCCGCCTCCCCGACCTCGAAGCGCCCCCGCAAGCCATTGATGGCTGCCAGTCGAGGCACGTGCTGGACGGTGAACTCGGCACCGGCTGGCGCCTGGATCGAGGTGACCCGCATGGCCACGTCACCGTTCAGGAAGGTACTCAACTGCCCGACCTTGCCCGACCCCAGCGATTCCCCGTCGGCA
This sequence comes from Salinicola lusitanus, assembly GCF_003206045.1. Lineage (GTDB taxonomy): Bacteria > Pseudomonadota > Gammaproteobacteria > Pseudomonadales > Halomonadaceae > Salinicola > Salinicola lusitanus. The sequence goes on along the minus strand of NZ_PZJM01000004.1, from coordinate 306,257 downwards.
TCCCGCAGACGGTAGGTGTAACTGTCCTCGACCTCCAGGGTGAACGTCTTGCCGAGATAGGCATCGGCCATCGGCATCTCGCTGACGGCGATGGTCTCGCCGCTGAACGCATAGCCCCAACCGTTGGCGAACCCGGGTCGCCCGACGCCTTGACGCTCCAGGAAGGCCCCGATGATCGGCAGGGTAACCGGCGCCACGTTGATGTCGAGATTGAGCAGGTCGACCGCCTGGCCCAGCACCATCCGCGACCGGATGATCTCGATCTCCGAAAGCGTCGGCGGCTTCTCGCCCAGCAAGCTCGAAACCTCTTGGAGCGGATTGTTGCCCGGCGAGTCACTCTCGATCTGCACCAGGGCGTCGGCTCGATAGATGGGTGTCGCCAGGCTGGCATACAGGATGCCGATCAACGCGAAGCCCAGAACGCTCGCCATCACCCATTTCTTGTGATCCAGCAAGATCCCCAGCAGCCGACGAATGTCTATCTCTTCGTGGTTACTCGCTGTCGATGTCGTCGATGTGTTGCTTGTGGTCATGTGGGGTTTTTGCATCCTTTCAGCGATCCGGCAACTTGCCTACCCAGGCATCTGCAGCTTGTGTCAGCAAACGATGAACGTGTTCGAAAGCGCTCCGACTCTTGCGATAGGGATCGGGGACCTCGCCCTCCCCGGTCCAGCGAGTGACCAGCATCGTCTTGCCACTGGCGGCAGGATAAAGCTCCGTCACCGCCCGACGCTGACCATCGGACATCACCAGGATCAGGTCGGCGGACTGCAACATGCCGACATCGACCTGCCGCGCGACATGGGCGGACAGATCCAGCCCTTCCCGCTCCGCCAGCTCCCGGGCGGTGGGCTCCGCGCCCTCGCCGACCAGCGCCCCCAGCCCCGCGGAGTCGATCCGCCTGCCGGGGAATCGCTGCCTCAGGAGCGCCTCGGCCACCGGGCTGCGGCAGATATTGCCGGTGCACAACACCAGTATTCGATCGAACATGTCAGTTGCCGTCGCGAAGTTCGTCGAAGTCACGCGTGGCTCGCGTCACCTGATAGACGGAGCTGATCGTCGGCGTCAGCTGATTGATGACCCGATTCCAACGACTCAGCGGCGCGGCGGTGACATAGACGATATCGGTGGGCTGCAGCATGAACTGCGCCCCGAGCACCAGCGCCGTCGCATTGCGTGCGTCGAGCTGATAGACCGTGGCCAGCTTGCCACTGTCCGGCGTGGATTGACGGATCACGAAAATGCCCTTTGCGTTGGCCTGGGTCTCGTCCATTCCGCCTGCCTGGGACAGCGCATCGGTCAGCGAGAGGCGCGAATTCCCCATCGGCAGCGTCACCGGGTCCATCACTTCGCCCATGACGAAGACCTTCTGGCTGCCGATATCGGATACATGGAGTACATCCCCGTCCCGAAGCAGCTGGTTCTGGCGCATATCGCCATTCTGGAGCATCGAATAGACGTCGATATGCGTTTCGACGCTGCCTCTCGACAGCACCACGTCGTGCCAGTTGGCATCCCCATTGAGCCCACCACCGAGATTGATCGCATCCAGCACCGTCATCGGAACGTTGGTGATGGGCATCACCCCGGGATTCTCGACCTGCCCGGTGACGTACACCTTCTGAGAATTGAAGCCCACGACCTTGACGTCGACCTGGGGTTCGGTGACGTAGGTCGCCAGGCGGCGCTGAAGCTGGGAGCGGACATCCTCTACCGTGCGGCCGGCCACCTGGATACGTCCGACATAGGGATAGAAGATCGTGCCGTCGCTGTAGACCGTATTGCCCGTGTCCTCCGTCGGCCGCTCGCTCCCGGCAGGTATGGTCAACTCCGGGTGGTCGTAGACGATGATCGACAGCACGTCACCGATGCCGATGTGATACTCGTAGCGCTCATCCAGCGCCGGGTCACCATGGGAAGCGGCCGTCACCCGCTGGAGGTCGGCCTTGTCGCCGCCCCCACCCCGAAGTGACGTCATCGCCTGCTGTGTCCGGACCAGGCCCAGCGTGATCGGCTCCACATCGACCAGATCATCGATAGGGGCGGAATCCGTGTCGTAGTCGATGTGCCCCCCGGGCGCAAAGGCGCAGCCGGAGGCGCTAACGACCAGCGATAACGCCAACACGGGCAAACACCCTCGGAAAATAGAGCGACGGCAACCTTCGCGAATTTTCATCATCCCTGTCGAACACCCTTTATTTCGTCCATATAAAGCCCTGACTACTATGACCCGTGAATGACATCCGCTTTTAAAATAATTTTTAAACACGCTACCGCCCCGGGATTTTAACGGCATTCCCCGAAGCCCTGATTATCGTGTCGAGTTTTCCATAGAAAAAAATCGCGCATCATCGACGCCTGCCGATCACCGATGCGCAACATTGAAAGTCGAGCAATCCTTGACGCAGCCTCCTCGCAAATCAACCAATGCCAATAACGTGCCAGCTTTTCAAAGCAAACAACATACCTAACCTTTGAGTTACAAAACCGCGCCGTAGAGTGTGCAAGAACCAAGAATCCCACGAATCCACATGGATCCGGCCACTACTGATAACGATCCGGTGTGACGAATTCGCGACAGTCGTAAGTATCGGTAAAAGCGGAAAATTACCATTCAGGTCTTGAAATACACGCCAAGTGACACAGGAAACCTATCGAAACAATACCGAATCCTGAAAACACCCACCTTTGCTTTTCAATGACTTATAGAAAGAAAAGTACGAAACCACCTTGCAGCACCGGCTTTCGGCTCAAGAGAGGCGCGATGCGCCGTGCGCTTTTTCCCGGCGATCGGCCAATTTCTGCACTTCATCAAGCTCGCAAACGAGCCAACTGTCTCCATTTTTAGACAAATTAAACTTGGCGATCACACTAAATACAATCAAAGTTTCATAAAAACACATGATAATTTTGTTGCTTTATCTCGCGACGCTTGCACCATAATGGAGATGACTAACTATACTTGATGCCATTCAGTGCAGCGCGCCGGGTGTCTTTGTTTTGACACACTACAACGCCAGAAAGTTGAAAGTTATAATTGCTCAGATACGTGATATTGGTAAGAATACAGATGGTCCTCGGACCACATCGTTGGTTTAACCAACACGTTAGGAGGTACTTATGAAGAAACTGGCCATAATGGCAGTCGCGTTAATGGCTGTCTCTTCACTCGCCGTCGCCCAGGAAGTCGCAACGGGCAGCGCCGCCGGAGCCGGCACCGCCGCTAGTGCATCGACAGCCTCGTCTGTCGGCACCAGCACTGCGGCGTCGTCGGTCGGTGCGCTGGCCGCAGCAGGGGGCAGTGACGGCACTACCGGAACGACCGGCACCACCGGTACGACCGGGACCCGGTAATGACAGCAGCACGTCATTACCGCCTGGAAGACCGCCCTCGGGCGGTCTTCTTTTGTCTCGCCATGGCCAGCCTCCTCCTCTCCGGCTGCTCCCTGGGCAGTGGGCGCGCCCTTGATGGCCTGGTTCCGGGTTCCGCCAGCGGCGACGTGTCCGACCAGGCCGCCGCCACTTCCTACGCCTCGCTCGACTTTCACGTCGAGGGGCATGGCGGACTGGTGATCCTGGCGAGTCAGGTTAGAGACATGACCTACTGGCAGTTCCGCGACTCGGCCACCGTCGCCCTGAAGGATGGCTACCTGCACAGCAGCGCCGGTCTCGAGCAGAACTTGATCGACACCAGCATCACTGGCGAGGAAGGCGAGATCGTCGACGAAAGTCCTTGGAGAGGAAGTTCCTCCTCGATCGCCTATCGCCTCACGCGGGAGTGGCAGACGGCGGACGGCGACCTGCACCACGGCCAGGCGACCGCCCTGCTCGACTGTGACGCGGCACCTTCCCAGGTCGAACTGCCGTTGATGTCGCGAGCGTTGCAGGTCTGCCATGAAACCGTGAACTGGGAGGATGGCAACGTCACTCACGGCACACTCTGGCGAGCGCCGGAAGATGGCCGACTATGGGCGGTCGAAACCCAACCATGGCCCGGCGCGCCGATATTCGACTGGCAGGTCGCCCGCCCTTGGTGACCCAGGTAGCGTCGCCCCTCGGCGAGAGCGAGACAGGGATTTTCGTGAAGCGCAGCAAGGACGAGATCGACACATGGTGACCCCCCGTTTCCCGTATCATCGGCGCCAGCCATGGCGCACCACGCGTTACTGGATCGCCATCGCACTGTGCGCTCTCAGTCTGGCCGGTAACGCCGGCGCCCAGGACGACAGCGAACCGACCTCGACCTTCACCATCGATATCGAGGGACGTCGGCCACCGTCGCCTTCCCCGTCGCTGCTGGATGCCTGGTTGACCGTGGAACGGGAGACCACGGTCAACTGGTCGCGCGCCTTCGTGGCTCGAGATGACGCCACGGCCGAGGAGCGTCAGCGCCAACGCCGCCTGGACGCCGAACTCGAGGGCCTTGCCATGCAAGCCCGGTTACTGGGCGCACCCAGGGTCGGTGACGGCCTCGAGGCGTGGCGCGAGGCGCTCGCCAAACTGGACAAGGGGCGGATACCGGGGCGAGTCGATCCGACCTGGCTGATGGCGCATCTGCGTCAGGTGCCCCGACTCGAGGATGTCGACGCGCTGGGCTGGTGCCAGACCCCCGAATGGATCGAGGCCTGGACACCCCAGGGCATCACCAGGCTGGCGTGGGAGCCGGGCATGACCACCGATACGTTGCTCGCCCGACTCGACGAGAACGCCTATATCGGTGCCGATACACTGCAACTGGTAAGTCCCCAGGGCGAGATTCATCGACTGGGCATCGCCGCCTGGAATCACCAGCGAGCACCGCTGGTCCCCGGCACCCGCGTGGTGGTCCCCCTGCCCCTGGACTCGGTCGGCGCCCAGTGGGTCGATATGGCCCTACCCCAGTTTCTGGCCACACGCATGCCCGGCGACGAATGCATCACGCTCGATCCAGCCCATCTCTATCAATAAGCCATGCTCATGACGACATTCGCAGATCGCCGTTGGACGCAGCTGCGCCTTTTCACCCCGGTCATGGGAGTCTCGCTCCCGATGCTGATGGCGCACGCCCCCATCGTGCAGGCAGACCTGGGGCAGGCCCGTACCGATTTCGGCGGCGTCGGGCTGATGCAGACGCCGACGGCACGCATGGCACCCTTGGGGGACATCTCCCTCAATCACAGCCATGTGTCGCCCTACCTCCGCTACAACATCAGCTTTCAGCCGATGGACTGGCTGGAGGCCGGCTTTCGCTACACGGCGATCACCAACCAGGACTACCCGGCCTCCAGCGATCCCGGGCGCGCCTACCTGGACAAAGGGATCGACTTCAAGTTGCGGTTACTCGAGGAGGACCGCAACACGCCAGCCGTGGCGCTGGGCTTCCGCGACTTCGGCGGTACCGGCCTCTTCGGCAGCGAGTACCTGGTCGCCAGCAAACGCTGGTACGACTTCGATTTCACGCTCGGGCTGGGCTGGGGCTATCTGGCCAATGGTGGCGGCATCGGCAATCCGCTGGGGGCGGTATCGGATCGATTCGACGAGCGCTCCACGGAGAACCCCGATGAAGCCGGCGACTTCGAGTTCGGCGACATCTTCAGCGGCGACGTCGGGCTGTTCGGCGGCATCGAATACCAGACCGGCTGGGAGCCGCTGACCCTCCAGCTCGAATACGATGGCAACGACTACCGGAGCGAACCGTTCGAGACCACCCTGGCGCAATCCTCTCCGCTCAATCTCGGGGCCCGCCTGAGCCTCAACGACAACGTCTCGTTGAGCGCCGGATGGGAGCGCGGCGACACCGCCATGTTCGGTATCACCTTCCGAGGCAATCTCGCCGGCCTTGCCCAACCCAAGACCGACGATCCGCGCCCGGTACCGATCCAGGCGGCACCGGAGCGGACCGCACAGGACTGGCAAGCCGTCAGTTCGGAACTGCAGGCCAATGCCGGGATGCGCGTGCGGCGTATCACCCGCGACGACGACGAGTTGATCGTCGAGGCCGAGGCGACAAAGTATCGCTCGATGCTGGAGAGCGAAGGCCGCGCCAATCGCATCCTCAACAACCATACCGCGGAAGATATCGGCACGTACCGCTACCGCTGGCAGACTGTCGGCATGGGACTGCGCGACGATGTCCATGATCGCCAGGCCTATCTCGACGCAGCCGGTTCCACGGCCTATGACCAGCAGTATCGCTACGGTCTGTACGCCTCGGCATTGACGCAACCCGGCGACACCCCTCCCGCCGGCGAGCTGCTCTATCAGAACGATCTCGATCAGTTCACCTGGAGCCTGTCGCCGGGCTTGAATCAGAACCTGGGAGGTCCCGACGGCTACCTCTATCAGATCTATGCCAAGCTCGACGCCGAATACCGCACCGACCCCAACGGCTGGTTCAGCGGCCGCGCCGCCCTGAACCTGGCGGACAATTTCGATGACTTCGACTACGTCGCCAATTCGAGGCTGCCTCGCGTTCGCACCAACATCAACAGCTATCTGGATGAAACCAGTCTCGGTATCTACAACCTGCAGTACACCCGCACCCTGCGATTCGGCCAGGACTGGTACGGTATGGCCTACGGCGGTCTGCTCGAGATGATGTATGCCGGCGCCGGTGGCGAAGTGCTCTATCGCCCCTTCAACAGCCCGGTGGCGTTCGGCGTCGACCTCAACTGGGTCAAGCAGCGGGATTTCGACCAGCGCTTCGACATGCGCGACTACGACACCTGGACCGGTCACGCCACCGCCTATATCGAGACCGGCATCGAGGATGTTCTCGCTCAGGTCAGCGTGGGTCGCTATCTGGCCAAGGACCTCGGCGCAACATTCGATCTTTCCCGCCAGTTCGATTCCGGGGTGCGGATCGGTGCCTGGGCAACGCTGACGGACGCCGGCGACGACTACGGCGAAGGCAGTTTCGACAAGGGGCTCTACGTCTCGATCCCGCTAGATGTCTTCTTCTCGGAATCGAGCCGCAGCAGCACGACCATCGCCTGGCAGCCGCTGACCCGCGATGGCGGCGCCCGTCTCGCCCGCCGCTACACGCTCTATGGCCTGACCCAGGATCGCGACATGGGTCACTACTGGAATGACTACGACAAGCTCTGGGAGTAGCGGCGGGCGACCTGCCAGCCTCGCTCTCGAACGGCGCCTCACGGGCGCCGTTCTTGCCTCGATCCGACGATCCGATATCCTCGCCGTGGCAATCATTGAGTGCCGGATCCGGCCGGTCCCGCCGACTCGTCCCGCTACAATGAGGCCGAGACGATGATCAGGACACGCCCTCATGCTCGACCCTCAGCAGTGCCGCAGTGCCCGCCTGGCCCGAGACGCCCGCTTCGACGGTCGCTTCTTCATTGCGGTGGAAACCACCGGGATCTTCTGCCGCCCGATCTGCCCGGCGACCCTCCCGCAGGAGCGCCACGTTCGCTACTTCGAGTCGGCGGTCGCCGCTGCCCGCGCCGGTTTTCGCCCCTGCCTGCGCTGCCGTCCGGACAGTGCACCGGACTCTCCCGCCTGGCAGGGGCCTCAGACCACGCTGGCGCGGGCCATTCGTCTGATCGATGCCGGCGCGCTGCAACAGGGCAATGTCACGGCGCTTTGCGACAGGCTGGGCATCGGCGAGCGCTATCTGCGCCAGCTGTTCCAGCGTCGGTTCGGGGTATCGCCCAAGGCGTACGCGATCTACCGCCAGTGCCTGTTCGCCAAGAAACTGCTGCACGAGACGACGTTGCCGGTGATCGATGTCGCCCACGCCAGCGGCTTCTCCAGTCTCCGGCGTTTCAACGACGCCTTCAGACGACAGATGGCGCTGGCCCCCAGCGATATCCGACGGCGCAAGCGCAACAGCGCCGCCCTGACCGTCAAGCTCGCCTATCGCCCGCCCTACCAGTGGGAGCGTCTGCGCCATTTCTATGCGCTTCACGTCATCGACGGCCTGGAGTGGGTCGACGAACATTCATTAGGGCGGACCCTGAGACAGGGGGAGACCACCGGCTACTTCGAGGCCAGGCACGACCAAGAACGCCACCAGTTCGTGGTCACGCTGGTCCTGAGCGAGCTCGGCGACCTCAGTGCCATCGTGGGTCAGATCCGGCGGATGCTGGACCTGGATGCCGACACCGCCACCATCGAAGCCCACCTCCAGCGGCATCTACCGGATCTACCGCTGGCCGAGGGGCTGCGCCTGCCGGGGTCCTGGAGCGTCTTCGAAGCCGGCATCCGTGCCGTGCTCGGCCAGCAGATCTCGATCGCCGCCGCCAATCGCCTGATCCAGAGCCTGGTCGACCACCTCGGGGAGACCGAAACCGGCGGACGCCGGCGCTTCCCTACCGCCAGCGCCATCGCCGCCAGCGATCTGGCTTTCCTGAAGCTGCCCGCCAGCCGCCGGGAAACCGTCCGGCGGCTGGCGAGCGCCCATGACCGGGGGGACATCGGCGACGACCCACGGCAGTGGCTCTCGCTCAAGGGCATCGGCCCATGGACGGCCAACGTGGTCGCCATGCGCGGGAACGGCGACCCCGACGTCTGGCTGGACGGCGATGTCGGTCTGCGCCGCGCGCTCGCTCGTCGGGAGACGCCCGTGGATGTCGCCTCCGCGTCCCCGTGGCGCAGCTATCTCACAATGCAGCTCTGGAACCAGATCCTATGAACACCGACTTCCCTCAGTACGACGCCCGTCTGCCGACGCGTCACGACGAATTCGTCCAGCGCTATCAACCGTCGGCCTCGATCCCCCTGGGCCCCATCGAGATTCGCGCCACCGCGCAGGGCCTGACCTGGATCGCTTTCTCGAAGACACCGGATCACGTCGACAACCCCAATGCCGTCACCGCGCAATGCGCGCGGCAACTGGAGGCCTACTTCCAGGGGGAGCTGACGACATTCGACCTGCCGCTGGCCCCTCGTGGCACCGACTTCCAGGCCCGGGTCTGGCAGGCGCTTCGGGCAATCCCCTATGGCCAGACTCGCAGTTATCGCGACATCGCCGTGGAGATCGGCGCCCCGTCGGCGGTCAGAGCGGTCGGCGCCGCCAACGGACGCAATCCGATCTCTCTCGTCGTCCCCTGCCACCGAGTGATCGGCAGCAACGGCAGATTGACGGGCTATGCGGGAGGTGTCGCCAGAAAACAGTGGCTATTGACCCACGAATCCGCTCTCGCCAAGCCATAATGGCAATACCTGCCCAACCGTTTCCGACGCTGTATCCGGAGAGTTTTCCGCGCAATACATCATGGAGATGTGGTCGAAAAAGGGGAGTAAAATCCAGCAATATCGGCCGGATTGGATAGTTCTTTACGCCAGCAAGACGAAAGTGCTATTCAGAAAATCCGGCAATGTCAACAAACGTGACATATCGGGTTGCATAGTCGACTAAGCATGAGAAGCGCCTTATTTATCGGTTACCTACCCCGAACCGAGGCAACGTCCATGCTGACCAATTTTCGACAAATCCGCATCAAGTACACGCTCGCGTTTCTCCTGATCCCTCTCGCCTTGATGATTGTCTATCTGGCCGACTACCGATTGATAGAATCTCTCAAATCTCGCATGCAGGAGTTTGGCGGCACGTTCAATGCCGCGATTGGCGATGTCCTGAACGGCGACCGCGATCTTTATCAGTCCAGAGTCGCCGAACTCGAATTCCTGCGGTCGACACCAGGCTCCGAGCGCGCCCGACAGGCGTTGGACGCGCATAGTGAAAACGCCCGCCAGGCCTGGGATCGCATCACGAATTTCCGGACCCTGATGGCCGACTACCCGGAGGTGGTCGCGACGACCGCCGGTGTGGATGACAAATACCGGAACTGGCTCGACGCCTCACGAAAGACTTTCGATCTTCACGCCAATGGCGACACCGCGGCGGCACGCGATCAGTTGGAAGGCGACTCCCTGACAGCCTTCGAGGAACTGCGCCTGATCTACGATCTTGCGGGGCAGCGTGCTTTCGAACTCATTCCCGAGCTGGAGTCCGCCGCGCTCTCCCGCGCCGACACCCAGGAAACCGCGATCATCGGGTTCGGTATCGTCGTCCTCGTGCTCTCGGTCTCTCTCGCCCTGGGCGGGCCGCTCCTGATGTCCCGAGCGCTTCGCCAGATCACCGCCCGCATCCGGGAAATCTCGGAGGGCGACGGTGACTTGACCGCCCGAATCGCCAGCCGCCGGCGAGACGAGATCGGCGATCTGGCAACCCAGTTCGACAATTTCATCGCCCGGATCGACAAACTGTTGCAGGGCGTTCGCAACAGCACCGCCTCGGTCAGCGTCGCGGCTGACGAAATTGCCCACAGCAGCGACGATCTCGCTTCCCGTACCGAGCAGTCGGCGTCGAACCTGCAGCAGACTTCAGCCTCGATGGAGCAGATCTCCGCCACGGTCAAGAACACCGCGGATTCGGCTCAGCAAGCCTCTCGATTGACCCAGGACACCGTCGACAACGCCAGGGCCGGTCAGAACACGATGCAAGCGGTGATCGCTACCATGGGCGACATACGGGATTCATCGAACCGGATCAGCGAGATCATCGCGATGATCGACAGCATCGCCTTCCAGACCAACATCCTCGCGCTCAACGCGTCGGTGGAAGCCGCTCGCGCGGGTGAGCACGGTCGTGGCTTTGCCGTCGTCGCTCAGGAAGTCAGAGTTCTGGCAAGTCGCTCCAGCGAGGCCTCCAACGAGATCCGCACGCTGATCGACACCTCCGTCGCCCACGCGCGCAGCGGTGCGGAGCTGGTGGACCGGGCAGGAAGCGCGATGCAGGACATCGTCAAGAGCGTTCAGCATGTCAACGATGTGATCAACGAGATCAGTGCCGGCACCAAAGAGCAGAGTATCGGCATTGGCCAGGTCAATACGGCCGTCTCCGACCTCGACAGCATGACCCAGCACAACGCCTCGATGGTCGAGCAGTCGCGCGCGGCGGCGGCAGAGATGCGCGACCAGGTACTGCGGCTGGACGAACTGCTGTCGGGTTTCAAGCTCAGCCAGACCGCACCACCGGCCAAGTCCAGCGCGCCCACGACGCCGGCGACGCCGAATCGGCACGCCATCACCACTGCACCGAAGGCCAGTCGGGCGCTGGAGTGGGAATCGTTCTGAGGGCACGGCGGCCCTGGCCGCCGTCCTGGAACGCACCGATCCTGCCATCAACAAGGAAGAAGCATGCCGAGACGCGCTCTGGTCATCGACGATGACGACGAAATCCGCACCCTGGCCGCGCATCTGCTCAGCCAGCGGGATTATCAGGTCGATGCCGTGGGCGGCCTCGACGAGCTGGCTCGCGGGCCCGAGAGAATGGCGGTCGACCTGATTTTGCTGGACTTCGCACTTGGCGAATTCGACGGTTTCGATGTCCTGCAATATCTTCAGGATCTGCGACTGGACGCCTCGATCGTGCTGTTGAGCGCATGCGCGGACGATATCGCCGATCGAGTCATCCAGGCAGGTCGCAAGAAAGGCCTCGGCATGCTGGGATTTCTGCCGAAGCGACGCTTGCCGACCGGCCTGGATCAACTGCTCGAACCCCTGGCGTCACGCCCACGACAATTCGCCATCGAGGATCTGGTTCGCGCTCTGTCACGCAACGAATTCTTCCTGGTCTACCAGCCGAAATTCGATCTGCGCCGGGAGCGCGTGACCGGCGCCGAGGCCCTGTTGCGCTGGCAAACCAGCGATCATGGGACGATCGCGCCCGATCTTTTCATCCCGCTCGCCGAACGTCATGGCTTCATCGTCGAGTTGACCTGGAGAGTGCTCACCCTGGCGTTCGACCAGCTTGCCCGGTGGCACGCCAATGGCTGGACACTGAACCTGGCCGTCAACATACCCTCGGCCTGGATCCAGTCCGCCGACGTATTGGCGTCGTTCGATCTGCTGGCGGAAGCCCGGGGAGCGCCGTTGCGTCACCTCACGCTGGAAGTCACCGAATCCACTGGCATCGAGTGCCTGAGTTACGCCGCCCATATCCTGCGGGGGTTACGCGAGCGTGGCTGTCGATTGTCGCTGGATGATTTCGGCACCGGCTACTCGTCGATGACGCAGCTTCACCGCCTTGCCTTCGACGAGCTGAAACTCGATCGCAGCTTCGTCTCCCGCGCCGACCAGGACCCTGTCGCCGAAGCAATCACCTTGTCGATCCTCGACCTCGGCCATCGGTTGCACATGAAGGTCGTGGCCGAGGGCGTCGAGACACAGACGCAGTATCAACTCCTGCGCCATGCCGGCTGTGACATCGCTCAGGGGTATTGGCTGGGCCGCCCGATGCCGGGATCAGCGTTCGAGACCTGGTATCGCTCGTCAAGCGTGCTCGCCGCCTCGGGCTGAGGCCTCCTGGGGCACCGTTGCCAACGGGATCGCGATGGCTCGGCGGGTGCGCTCGGCGCAGGCGTTCAACCGATCGACTTGCTTCTCGACATGACTCACACCTTCTGCCGTCGTGAACGCCTCGAAACCGGCCGCCAGCTCCGCCAGGCCGAGACAGCCCAGCGCGGCGGCGGCCCCTTTCAACGAGTGCGCTTCCCGACGGATCATCACGACATCGCCATTCCGGATGGCCGACCTCAAGGCGCCGATCCTGTCTTCCAGACGCAGGAAGAAACGGTGGTAGAGCGATTCGAGCGCATCCCTCGACAGCGAGGCCCGCAACTCCCGACAGACCGCGTCGTCCAAGAGCGCTGGCGGTTCGGCAATGCCTCCAGCCGGCCCGGATGGCAACGTGGCGCCATCGCTGCCGGTGCTCCCGCAGGTCGACCCCAGGTGCGTGAACAGTACCTGACGCAGCTCCTGACGCGTGAAAGGCTTGAGGATCACGCCCTGCATGCCACTGTCAAGGCAGCGCTGCCGATCCTCGGGCATCACGTTCGCGGTCATGGCGACGATCGGCAGGATCGGCCGGGGCTCCTGCGATCGCCAGCGCCGGGTAGTCTCGACGCCATCGAGGACCGGCATCTGCATGTCCATCAAAACCAGATCGAACGCCTTGCGATGTTCCCGCAGCAGGGCCAGCGCCTCACTGCCGTTCTCGACAATCGTGACGCGCTGGCCCAGTGCCTCCAGCATGCCGCGCGCGACCTGCTGATTGATGGCGTTGTCCTCGACGACGAGAATGCTTCGTTGAACCGGCACCGTCATTATCGGCAACGTGGCCACCGCCTCCACGGAGGAAACCTCCGGCAGCGGTATGCTCGCCCAGAAGCGAGTGCCATGGCCCTCGCGGCCAGCGAAACCGATCTCGCCGCCCATGGCATCGACCAGGCGCTTGCAGATCGCCAGTCCCAGTCCGGTCCCCTCGTGTCGCCGGGCGATGGAGGCATCGACCTGCGAGAAGGGAGTGAACAGTCGGGCTCGATAATCGTCGGGAATACCGCAGCCCGTGTCGCACACCTCGAACTGAATTCGGCACGCCTCGTCGTTGAAGACGTTCAGGGCGACCTGGCCTTCGGAGGTGAACTTGAAAGCGTTGTTGAGCAGATTCATCAACACCTGCCGTAGCCGGGTCACATCGCCGACGACATATCTTGGCAGTCGGGGTGAAAGCTCCCGGATGAAGGCAACGCGGGTACCGCAGAGTCGGTACTCTTCGTAGATCTGATCGAGAAATTCCTGGAAGTCGAAAGCGTGCCGATCTAGCTCCAGGCTCCCGCTCTCCAGCTTGGAGTAGTCGAGTATGTCGTTGATGATGACCTGAAGCCCGGAGGCGCTCTGCTTCAGCGCTTTCAGATACTGAAGTCCCCGCGTCGAGACGACCTCCGTGGACAGCAAGTCCGCCATCCCGACCACTCCGTTGAGCGGCGTGCGAATCTCATGACTCATGACCGCCATGAATTCCGACTTGCTGCGACTCGCGCGCTCGGCACGCTCGACGGCCTCATTCAGCGCCTGACGCTGGACTTCCAACTGCTGCAGTTTGTGATGGCGACTCATCGCCTCCCGAAAAAGGGCCCTGATCAGGATGGCACCCGATAGCATCGCCAATACGACCAGCGTCAACGCCAGGCCGTACAGCTGCATCATCTGGCGACGCTCGATCAGGCGACCGGAGGAGACCCTCGCATTGATATCGACCAGTAACTGTTGGGTCGACAACGTGATCACCTCCAGTCGCTGCCGGGGAGCGGGAAGTCTGGAAATCCGTTCGGTCCACGGCAGGCTCGACAAGGTCGCCAGCGTTCGATCCAGCACCACGATCTCGCGAGCGAGCTTGTCGAGATGCGATCGAGCATCCTTCACCGCCTCGATCGATCGACCGAGTTCCCCGCGTTGCAGGAGTGTCAGCCGGCTGTAGAAGATCTCGAAACGAAGCTGGACCGCCTCCCACTCTGCCTCGGAAGCCAGGGATGACAATCTTGTGGAGAGTTCTCGACCCTCGCGATCGAGCTGGTACGCGGCCCAGACCAGATTTTCGAGCAGGCGGCCGGCAACGGTGTGCTGCCGGGCGACGATGATCCCGCCGGTGACGAGGGTGCACGAGAAGAACAGCACGGCCGCGAAGGTCGCGACCCTGAATCGCCGAGAGAGCAGGGATTTGGCCGTTACGCCCGGCATCGGACTCGAGACCTCATTGGACCTCTATCCGCGTCACCTGCCAGACGGAGCGGGTGACGATGTCCTCGTTTTTCAGCTCAGGGTGGTCGTCGAAGGGATAGATCACGAATATCGGCCCATAGTCCCTGACGCGCAGCGGTTCCCCATTGGCCGTCAGCGCCAGCAGCACGTCATAGCGCTGCCAGTCACCAACGGGTATCGTCGCCGCATAATCGTTGAGGGCCACGACTCGCAGCGCGTCACCTCGGGCGTCGACCGCCTGCAGCACGGCACGGCCCAACGGGCCTTCGAAGGTCATCAGGCCGTCGTGCCACGGCGTGTGAGTCTGCGTGCGGCCCCCCGTCAGTGACTCGAGCATCGCGCGATCGAATTGGGCGGTATCGCCGACATTGGTCTTGCCGATATTGCCGGAGACCGTCAGCAGGATCGGACCACTCGGCTGCTCCAGCCCCCAGGCCGGCATCGACAGCGTTATGCCATAAATCAACAAACCGCCGATTGACCGTGTCAGTGCGCCCATTTAAGCCGATCCCCCGGAACTTTCGTCGATTATATTTCGAGTTTCTCGATCCAGACTGTGAACCTTTGTGACACTGAGGCAGACTGGTCCAAGCGGCGAATCACCATTCGACGGTCGAGGAACTTCATGACGACATCCATGCACATCGGCGTGCTGGAGGACGATCCGGATCAGCAGGCTTTCATTGAAATCTGCCTCGACGGCGCGGGCCACCGGCCACGGATGTTTTCCCGCGCCAGCGAATTCCGCCGAGGACTGAAGCAGCATCATTTCGACATGATGATCCTCGACTGGTATCTGCCGGATGCCAGCGGCATGGACGTGCTGGCGCAGCTTCGACAGCACGATGGCTGGCAGGGCCCGATCCTGTTCGTGACGGCCAACCAGGAGGAGGAGACCGTGGTCAAGGCGCTGGCGCTGGGCGCGGATGACTTCCTCGGCAAACCGCTGCGCCCACGGGAACTGGTCGCCAGGGTCAACGCGCTGGCGCGACGCGTCAATTCTCCCCAGCCCCGTGAACGCCATCGACTCGGCGATTACGAGCTCCACGCCAGCCAGCGCCAGGTGTCGCTGGCCGGGGAATGGATCCCGCTGACGGAAAGAGAATATCGTTTGGTCAGCCTGTTGTTCGCTCACGCTGGCGAACTGCTCTCACGAGCCCACCTGCTGGAAGTCGTATGGGGCCATAAAGGCGACATCGCTACCCGCACGGTAGACACCCATGTCAGCCGACTGCGGCGCAAGCTGGCACTGGACGGCCGCCACGGCGTCAAGTTGCAGAGCATTTACCAGCACGGTTATCGCCTCGACGTCCAGCTCGTCCATCCCTGACTCGCGCCGGGTGCGGCATAATTACACACCCGGGCGGTCAAGATTGGCGGCCAGACCGCCAGCGCGTAGAGTCCCCCTCTGACGACGGCGTCCTGGACGAGATATGACGCATTTCTGGCATCGCTGCTACCGCCCGCTGACCGCGCTCGCGCTGTTCGCCATGCTGATGGCGTTCACGGGCCCGTTGATCAGCCAGATGCAGCGCCTGATGGAGATGCCGGCCCACGGCGGCATGACGATGGCCACGTCCCATCACGCGGCGGCCGTCGACGATCATCGGATGCCATCGTCCACTCGGGGCATGAGCGCAGACGACCACTGGCACCTGGCCGCCTGCGGTTACTGCGAGCTGTTTCTCCACGCACCCGGCATCGCGCCGCCGCGTGTCACACCGCCGGTAACGCCGCCACCGTCGGCCGTACATCCGCTGGAGGTCATCGCCCCGCCGTCGCCGACGCCGGTCTATCCCCGCTACGCCTCTCGTGCACCGCCCCTGGCCTGAACCTGTTCCCCGCTCCGCGTGCCCATCGTGACCCGATGCGCATCGGGGTCATGTCACGCTCGTCCGACGACCGTCGTCGGGCGCTGCCATCCAGTCCAGGCCTGGAGTTCCCCCATGGACACCGTTTCATCGGCGGCCGATCGCCGCCAGCGCCCCTTGTGGGTTGCACTGATCACTCGTCTTCACTTCTACGTCGGCCTGTTCGTCGGGCCTTTCCTGCTCGTCGCCGCACTATCGGGGATTGCCTATGCGCTGACGCCCCAGTTGGAGAGCTGGCTCTACCATGACGCCTTGACCACCCAGAGCGAGGGCGAAGCACAGCCGCTGGCACGCCAGATCGCCGCCGCCCGGAGCGCCGCGGGGATCAGCGCGGCCCCCGTCGCGGTGCGCCCGGCGCCGGCGCCGGGCCAGACCACGCGAGTGATGTTCGACGACCCCAGCGTGGCGGAGTTCCAGCACCGCGCGCTGTTCATCGACCCGGTGACGCTGGCGGTACGCGGCGACCTGCCGGTCTACGGCACCAGTGGCGTGCTCCCGCTGCGCACCACCATCGATCAGCTCCACCGCAGCCTGCTGCTGGGCGAACCCGGCCGCCTCTACAGCGAACTGGCCGCCTCCTGGCTCTGGATCGCCGCGCTGGGCGGCGGCTTCCTGTGGTGGCGCCGCCGTCGGATCCGCCGGCAGGCGGCGGGACCGCAGCGCCTGCGCCAGCGTCACGCCACCCTTGGAGCGGTAGCGCTGGTCGGCCTGGTATTCTTCTCGGCGACCGGTCTCACCTGGTCGAAGTGGGCCGGCGGCAATATCGCCGAACTGCGCCACGCCTGGGGCTGGGGCACGCCGAGTGTCTCCACGGCGCTCCAGGGACAGGAGACCGCGGCCGCCGATCCCCACGCCGAGCACCACCACGGCGCGGGGGGGATGGATATGGGAGCGGCGCCGGTGACCGGTGCCGACTTCGACCGAGCGCTGGCGGCAGCCCGTCACGCCGGCCTGCTGGCGGGCAAGATCGAGCTGCAACCGCCATCGGCGCCGGATCGTGCCTGGAAGGTGCGCGAGATCGGTCGCGAGTGGCCCACCGAGGTCGACCAGGTGGCGCTGGACCCGCACAGCTTTGCGGTACTCGACCGCACCGATTTCACCACCTTCCCGCTGGCGGCCAAGCTCACCCGCTGGGGCATCGACCTGCACATGGGCGTGCTGTTTGGACTGCCCAACCAGTTGGCGCTGATCGCGTTCGCCTCGTGCCTCGCCACCCTGATCTGCTGGGGCTACGCGATGTGGTGGCGGCGGCGGGCCGCCGCTTCCCGGGAACCGCAGACCTTGACCGCCATTTTCCGGCTCATGGACGGGCGCTCGCGACTGGTCGCCCTCCTCGTTGCGGCCGCCTTCGGCTACGCCCTGCCGGTGATGGGCGCCAGCCTGCTGCTGTTCGTCGCCGTGGACTACCTGCGCTGGCGGGTTGGGGTCCGCCAGCAGCTGGCACAGACGGCCTGATCCTGGGCCCGTGGCGAGCGCCTGTGTTACAACAGGGGCTCGCCACCGCCACGATGCCGCCATGACCCGAACCCACCACCCCTCGCCACGCTTTCAGCTTCGCCTGGTTGCCGACCGGGAGATCGTTGTCGGACCGGGCAAGATCGAGCTGCTGGAGGCGATCGAGCGGCACGGCTCGATCGCCGCGGCCTGTCGCGAGATGGGCCTGAGCTACAAGAAGGCGTGGCAACTTCTCGACACCATGAACCGACATCTCGCCGCCCCGGTGATCGACACCGTCACCGGCGGTACTCGGCGTGGCGGTGCCACCCTGACGGTAGAGGGGCGCGCCCTGGTCGACGACTATCGCCGGCTGATGGCCGATCTCGTTGACAGCCCCCATGGAAAGACGCTGCTGAACCGTCTCGCGTCGACTGGCACCCCCGATGCCGAAGCGGCGGCCGACGCCGACTGATCCACGGCTCCGCCCGATTCCCTCTCGACCACCGCGTTACCGGCAGCTATAGTGACTTCCCGTTATTTCCATTCATACATAGCGAGAAGCCCGTGAATCTCCCGGCCCGACGAATTCCGTCTGTCCTGCTGGCGCTGGCGCTCTGCGTGCCGGCCGTCGCTCATGCCGACGGCGCGTCCGACCCGGTCCGGGTCTATGCCGCCGCCTCGGTGACCGATGCGATGAATGCGGCGATCCAGGCCTACGAAGCCGACCACGATGTCGATATCGTCCCGGTCTACGCCTCCTCATCGACACTGGCGCGCCAGATCGCCAGCGGCGCTCCCGCCGACATCTATCTCTCCGCCAACGAGCAGTGGATGGACTGGCTGGAAACCCAGGATCTCTCGGTCGAGGCACGTACCGACCTGCTCAGGAACCGACTGGTACTGATCGCGCCGACGACCAGCGACGTTGCCGCTTTCACCCCGGGCGACGGAACCACGATCGTCTCCCGGCTGGGCGACGATCAGCGCCTGTCGGTCGGCGAGACCAGCCACGTACCGGCCGGCATCTACGCCAGGCAGGCGCTGCAGTCGATCGGCGAATGGGACGCGCTGCAGTCGCGGCTGGCCAGTGGCGACAACGTCCGCGCCGCCATGGCGCTGGTGGAGCGCAACGAGGCACCGCTCGGCATCGTCTACCAGACCGACGCCGAGGCGAGCGATCGGGTCAAGCAGATCGGCGTGTTCCCCGACGACAGCCACGACCCGATCACCTACCCGCTCGCCGTGGTCAACCCGACGCCGGACGAGGCCACCGAGGCGTTCCGGCGCTGGCTGACGGGCGACGACGCCCTGGCGATTTTCGCTCGCTTCGGCTTCACGCCGGTCGAATCCGACTGAGGCGCGGATGTTCGAGGCGATAGCGCTCTCCGACGCCGAGTGGCAGGCGATCACTCTCAGCCTGAAGATCGCCGGCAGTGCCGTGGGGTGGATTCTGGTTCCCGGCGTCGCCGTGGCGTGGCTGCTCGCCCGTCACGACTTTCGCGGCAAGTCCCTGCTCGACGGCCTGCTCCACCTGCCGCTGGTGCTCCCTCCCGTGGTGGTGGGCTACCTGCTGCTGCTGTCGCTGGGACGCCATGGCTGGCTGGGGCAGTGGCTCTATCAGGGCTTCGGCCTGTCGCTGCCGTTCACCTGGCAAGGCGCGGCCATTGCTGGCGGCGTGATGGCATTCCCGCTGCTGGTCCGCGCCGTCAGGCTCTCGCTGGAGGCCGTCGACCCCAAGCTGGAGGCGGCCGCGGGCACCCTCGGCGCCAACCGCTGGCGCGTCATGTTCACGATCACCCTGCCCCTGGCGGTGCCGGGCCTGCTGACCGGCACGGTCCTGGCATTCGCCCGCGCGCTGTCGGAATTCGGCGCCACCATCACCTTCGCGTCCAACATCCCGGGCGAGACCCGCACCCTCCCGCTGGCGCTCTATACCCTGATCCAGACGCCCGGCAGGGAAGCCGCCGCCGCCAGGCTCTGCGTGCTGTCGATCGTCATCGCCATGCTGTCGCTGATGGCCTCCGAGTGGCTGGCACGGCGCGCCAGAAAGCGCCTGGAGGAGCGCGACCGATGAGCGGAGACATTCATCCCTCGACCCCGGGCGCACCTCCCGCCGCCGACGGTGCGCTGGAGTGTCGGCTGCGCAAGCGCCTGGGCAGCTTCGACCTGGATGTGGCACTGACGGTGCCGGGCCGGGGCGTGACCGCGCTGTTCGGCGAGTCCGGTAGTGGCAAGACCAGCCTGCTGCGACTCGTCGCCGGCCTCGATCGTCCCGATGCCGGCCATGTCCGGCTTGGCGAGCGGCTGTTGACCGAGGTCGCCAGCCGTACCCAGGTACCGCCTCACAAGCGCCATCTGGGTGTCGTCTTTCAGGAAGCGCGGCTGTTCCCCCACTACCGGGTTCGCGGCAACCTCACCTACGGCATGCCGAGGGCAGCGCGTCCCCAATTCGACGACCTGGTGGCACTGCTGGGGATCGGCCATCTTCTCGAGCGCCTGCCCGGCACCCTCTCGGGAGGAGAGGCGCGCCGGGTCGCCATCGGCCGCGCGCTGCTGACCCAACCTCGCCTGCTGCTGCTGGACGAACCGTTGACCGGACTCGATGGAGAGCGCAAGCGGGAACTGCTGCACTATCTCGTCCGCCTGACCCGGGAGATCGACCTGCCGGTGCTGTACGTCAGCCACGACACGGCGGAGATCGCCGCGATCGCCGATCATCTCGCCCTGATCGAGCAGGGACGGCTGACGGCACACGGCCAGCTGGACGCACTGATGATGCGACTCGACCTCACCGAGCGACTGGGTGGATTCGATGCCGCCACGCGACTGGGTGCTCGGGTGGTCGACCACGACCCCGCCTACGCCTTGACCCGGGTCGTCCTCGACGACGGACAGACGCTTCGCATCCCGGCGCTCGAACACCCACCGGGAACGCCGGTACGTCTGCGCGTGGGCGTGCGCGACGTTGCCCTCGCCCATGCCATGCCCGAGGGCACCAGCTATCGCAACGGGCTCGCGGTGGTGATCGATGCGATCGAACCCTCGACCCAGGAACCCAGCGCCAATGAAGTGCGCCTGACGATTGGGCGCCAACAGCTGCGCGCCCGACTTACCCGGCAGGCCTGTGACGAAATGCAACTGGTGGTCGGCAAGCCGATGGTCGCACTGATTCGAAGCGTCGCGTTCGACTCTCGATTCTAGCGGCGAAACAATCACTTGAGAGCAGGCCACGGCAACCCCCAGCCCAAGCGTATCGCTTTGTAGCTTAACGCTTTTTAGCGATTTTCCCGTCGCCTTGGCGATCGAGTCTCATATACACTGCCCATGGCAGGATGCCGCTGCCGCAAGGAAGCCCCTTCAAGGACGATGCGAAGATGCACGGAACGCGATAGGGACAGCATCCAGGGATCGACCGCAGAGCAACAGGACGTTGCCGGCCCTCAAGGTTGAGACTCGACAGGAAGTTGAGTGCGAAAGGACTCGCTTCCGTCCTCGTGTCGCACGCCGAAACGGTCAGCCGATCTCCCCCCAGCCCCTCCCGCTTCGACGACGTGTCGCTTTCCAGCCCGGTTCCTCATCGGCCTAAATCGCGTCATCACGCCTTCGGACACCACACCCCTTGATGATCACCTGGCAGAGGAAATCGCCGGCCGACTGAAAGTCTCGTTCGTCGAGCGCTTCACGATGTGTGATCCCCACGATCTGGGTCTCGAAGTCGGCGTAGTGCTGGGTCGCCGACCAGATCAGAAAGATCAGCCAGACGGGATCCACCGGGTCCATCAATCCGCGCTCCGCCCAGTGGCGGAAGACCTCGGCGCGGACTTCCACCCACTTTCGCATCTCACCGAACAGCGACTCCTTCAGAAATGGTGCCCCCTGCAGTATCTCGTTGGCGAAAAGCCGCGAGCTTCTGGGATGGGTCTGGCTCAGCCTCATCTTGCTGCGAATGAACGCCTCCAGCACCTCCGCCGGATCGTCATCGACGCTGATATCGCTCAGCATCGCATTCCAGCGCCACATCGTACGCTCGAGCAGGGTGATATAGAGGCGGCGCTTGCTGCCGACATAGTAGAGGACGTTGGACTTGGGGATCCCGGCAGCCGCGGCGATTGCCTGGATGCTGGCGCCCCGATAGCCGTGTCGGGCGAAGACGCTCTCCGCCGCCTCGAAAATCCGCTGTTCGTTACGTTCCCGGGCCGTGGCTTCGGGAAGATCGTGATTATCCACCTGAACTCCTTTTACCCATCAATCAGACTGAAAGCGCCCGCTACGGTGCCAGGCTGCCACGCCCCTGGCGCGCCTATCAGTGGCTTCCGATGCCGATGCTATGCTGAATCATGAGGGTTGTCTGCCGGTGAACCCGTTTCGGCACCGGTAGAGAGCACTTGCCATCACGGCCGGAATCGAAGAGGCTATACGAAGCTGACCGATCGGTCAGGATTTATCCTGCAAGGTTGCCGGGAGACGGCAGCCCGCACAATGACAACGGCAGGCTCCCCATGATCGAATTCTTCCTCAACGGCCAGCATCGGCGGCTGGCCGCCGCGCCCGACACCAGCATACTCGAGCTGTTGCGGGGTCCTCTCGCGCAGCACGGCACCAAGGAGGGTTGCGCCTCCGGAGATTGCGGCGCGTGCACTGTCGCCATCGCCCGCCCCGACGACGACGGGGCGATGGCCTATCACACCTTGAATGCCTGCATCACCCCGGCTCATCAGTTGCAGGGCGCCCACCTGGTGACCGTCGAGGGTCTGGCTCGGGGCGATGCGCTGCACCCGGCCCAGGCATCGATGGTGGCATGCCACGGCAGTCAATGCGGGTTCTGCACCCCCGGCATCGTGATGTCGCTGTTTGCGCTACACGAACAGCAGCGAGCGCTCCCCCGGCAAGAACTGGACGACCACCGCCTGGAAGCGGTACTCGGCGGCAATCTGTGCCGCTGCACGGGCTACCGTCCGATACGCGACGCCGCCCGTAGCATGGGTGAACGCACCGACACTCGCCCCCCCTGGGCGGAGGACCCCGCCTTCGAGCAGGTGGTTCGCGATCTCTCCCCGACCGTGGCCGGCGAGGACCAGACTGGCTATCTCACGCCGACCACGCTCGCCGAGCTCATCGCCACCATGCAGCGCCATCCCGAGGCCAGGCTGGTCGCCGGCGCCACCGACCTCTGGCTCGAGATCACCCAGCGGCTCGCGCGGTTCGACGCCGTGATCGATCTGCGCCAGGTCGAGGAGCTCCGCCGGATCGAGGAAGTCGCGGACGGCTGGTGGGTGGGTGCGGCGGTCACCTACCGCGAGTGGGAGCCGCTGCTGAAAACCCATTACCCCGCTTTCGCGCATCTCCTGACCCGGCTGGGTTCGGAGCAGATCCGCAATCGGGCCACCGTCGGCGGCAATATCGCCAACGCTTCCCCCATCGGCGATACGCCGCCCGTGCTGCTGACGCTGGACGCGACCCTGCGTCTCGCCGGGCCGCACGGGATTCGGGAGATCCCGCTAGAGTCGTTCTTCCTCGACTACAAGCAGACCGCTCTCGCTCCCGGCGAGTGTATCGCCGCCATCTTCCTCCCCAGGCCGGGCGACGGCCACGAACAGCGCGTCTGGAAGCTCTCCAAGCGGCGTGAGGACGACATCTCGACGCTGCTGGGCGCTTTCCGTTGGCGACTGCAGGACGGCACGCTGCGGGACGTGCGCGTCGCCTACGGTGGGATGGCGGCGATCCCGCTGAGAGTCACCGCCGTGGAGGCCGCGCTGGAGGGCAAGGCCCCCGACGAGGAGAGCTTCGGTGCCGCCAGGCGGGCACTCCACCAGTCGCTCACGCCAATGAGCGACGCCCGTGGCTCCCGCGACTACCGCGCCACCGCCGCGGCCAACCTGCTCGAGCGCTGGCGACTGACACTCGCCCATGCGGACCTGGAAGAACCGACCCAGGAGGTGACACTCGATGCGTACGCTGACTGAAAAACGATACCGATCGGCGCGCGTCGCTTCCGAAGCCGTGCCGGAAGCCCTGGCCGAGGCCGACCGGGGGAAAGGCGCCGAGATCGGCCGGCTCGAAGGCGACGAGCCGGTTGCCCGCGACACCGTCAGCCCACGGCCGACCCGGGACACTGCCCGTCACGCCC
Organism: Salinicola lusitanus; assembly: GCF_003206045.1. Taxonomy (GTDB): domain Bacteria; phylum Pseudomonadota; class Gammaproteobacteria; order Pseudomonadales; family Halomonadaceae; genus Salinicola; species Salinicola lusitanus. The sequence goes on along the minus strand of NZ_PZJM01000004.1, from coordinate 282,281 downwards.
AGGCTCACGAGAGCGCCATCAAGCATGTCACCGGACGCGCCCGCTATATCGACGACCTGCCGGCACCCGGCGATACGCTGCACGCCATGGTGGGATTGAGCGAGGTGGCCCATGGCCGGGTGGTCCGCCTCGACCTCGATGCGGTGCGGGCGATGCCCGGCGTGGTCGACGTGATCACGACGCAGCACATTCCCGGGCATCGCGATATCGGGCCGGTGTTCCCGGGCGACCCCATGTTTGCCGACGAGGAAGTCAGCTATGTCGGCCAGCCGCTGTTCGCCGTGGCCGCCACCAGCTATCTCGAGGCGCGCCGCGCGGTAAAGGCAGCAGTAGTGGAGATCGAGCCGCTGCCGCCCCGCTTCGACCCGGTCGCCGCCGCCGAGGCCGGCGAATTCGTACGCCCCACCCACCGGCAGGTCAGCGGGGATTGGGAGCAGGCGCTCGAGCACGCCCCCCACGTGCTCGAGGCCGCGCAGTTCGTCGGCGGCCAGGAACACTTCTACCTCGAGGGTCAGGCCTGCCTGGTCGTACCCAGCGAGGATGAGGGCGTCATCGTCCATACCTCCAACCAGCACCCCAGCGAGACCCAGAAGCTGGTCGCCGAGGTGCTGGATATCCCGTTCCATGCGGTGACGGTGGAGAATCGCCGCATGGGTGGCGGTTTCGGCGGCAAGGAGACCCAGGCCGCGCCCTGGGCATGCGTCGCAGCATTGCTGGCGAGGCGAACCGGCCGCGCCGTTCGCCTGCGCCTGCCCCGTGGCGACGATACCCGCGCTACCGGCAAGCGCCATCCGTTCCACAATCGCTACCGGCTGGGTTTCGACGATGACGGCGTCATCCTCGGCGGCGACATCACCCTGATCGGCGACTGTGGTCACTCGCCGGATCTCTCCGAAGCGGTGGTCGACCGCGCCATGTTCCACGCCGATAACGCTTACTCGCTGGGGGCCGCGCGCGTGACCGGCCATCGGGCGCGTACTCATACCGCCTCGAACACGGCGTTTCGCGGTTTCGGTGGCCCCCAGGGAATGATGATCGCCGAACTGGCGATGGACGACATCGCCCGCCATGTCGGCCAGGACCCGTTGACCGTGCGCAAGCGCAATCTCTATCGCAGCGGTCGCGACACCACCCACTACGGCCAGCAGGTCGACCAGCATCCGCTGATGGTGGAGATCATCGAGCGGCTGGAACGCAGCAGCGACTACTGGCAGCGCCGCGACGAGATCACCGCGTTCAACCGCGAAAGTGCCGTGATCAAGCGCGGCATGGCGCTGACACCGGTCAAGTTCGGCATCTCCTTCACCGCCAAGCACCTCAACCAGGCGGGCGCCCTGCTCCACGTCTACACCGACGGCAGCGTGATGATCAATCATGGCGGCACCGAGATGGGCCAGGGTCTGCACACCAAGATCTGCCAGGTGGTCGCCCGCGAACTGGGGCTCGATTTCGACTCGGTACGCATCAGCGCCACCCGCACCGACAAGGTCCCCAACACGTCGCCCACCGCAGCCTCCAGCGGTGCCGATCTCAACGGCATGGCCGCCCGTGACGCCGCCGCACAGATCCGCCAGCGTCTGCTCGACTTCGCCGCCGAGCACTATCGCCTGGACCGCGAGGGGCTGCGTCTCGTCGACGGCGAACTGGTCTCCGGCGTCGGCGACGTGCATCAGCGGGTGGCGTGGGGGGACCTGGTCCAGGCGGCCTATCTCGGTCGCATCTCGCTATCGGCGACCGGGTTCTACGCCACGCCCCTGATCCACTACGATCGCGACACCGGCCAGGGCCGACCGTTCTACTACTTCGCCTACGGCGCCGCGGTCAGCGAGGTCCGCATCGACACCCTGAGCGGGGAGTATCGGGTCGAGCGCGTCGATATCCTCCACGATGTCGGCGACTCGCTCAATCCGGCCATCGATCTGGGTCAGGTCGAGGGCGGTTTCATTCAGGGCATGGGCTGGCTGACCAGCGAGGAGCTGAAGTGGAACGACGACGGCCGGCTGCTGACCGACGGCCCCGCCACCTACAAGATCCCGACCTTCGGCGACCTGCCACCCATCTTCAATGTCGAACTGCTCGAGGGCCATCCCAACTCCCAGGCCAGCATCTATCGCTCCAAGGCCGTGGGCGAACCGCCATTCATGCTCGGCATCTCGGTCTGGTCGGCGCTGCGCGATGCACTCTCGAGCCTGACCGGCTACCGCGCCAGTCCGTCGCTGGATACCCCTGCCACGCCGGAGCGGGTACTGATGGCGGCCGAGGCGCTACGCGCCGCGCAGGCGAACGCCGGGGACCCACGATGAGCGACGACGAGGCTCGCGAAGCTGGGGACCACCACGAAAGCTGGCACGCCGCGCTGCATCGCCTGCAGGAGCGCGGCGTCCCTCACGTGCTCGCCAGCGTCGTCGGTGCTGCCGGCTCGACCCCTCGGGAGCCCGGCGCCAAGCTGGTGGTCACCTCGACGGCGGTCATCGATACGCTGGGTGGCGGCCACTTCGAGCAGCAGGTGATCGAGACCGCCCGGCGGCATCTGGCGGCAACCCCCGTGGCGGCGGGCACCCATCTCGAGGCGTTTGCGCTGGGCGGCCGCTCCGGGCAGTGCTGTGGCGGGTTCGTGCACGTCCTGATCGAGGTCTTCGCCGGCGCCGAAAGCCACCTGACGCTGTTCGGCGCCGGTCACGTCGGCCAGGCCCTGGTCGAACTGCTCGCGCCACTGCCCTGGCGCATCGACTGGTACGACAGCCGCGCGGGGGCGTTCCCGCCCCGGCCCTCTCACGACCGCTACCCCGACCGAATCCGGCCCCTGACGCTGGCGGCGGATGCCGAAGGCGTGGCACGGGCCGTGGCGGCCATCCCCCCGAATGCTCACGTGCTGGTGATGACCCACGACCACGCCCAGGACCGGGATCTTGTCGCCGCCCTGTTATCCCGAACGAACTCGGGCGATGGGGCGTTGCGCTCCATCGGCATGATCGGCTCGAACAGCAAGTGGGCCAGCTTCCGCTCGCGCCTGGCCGCCGCCGGATTCGATGACGCCACCCTGGCGCGGATTCGCTGTCCCATCGGCCTGGTCTCCACCGCCAGTAAGCGCCCTCGCGAGATCGCGATCAGCGTTGCCGCCGAACTGCTGGCCGGCCAACGCCCGCCGGAAGGCGCACCGGCACAACGAGGCGCGGCGCCGGAGCGACTTCGTTCCGCCTTTGCAGGCGCCGAGCCGATCGACACCGCCCATTCAAGAGATTCCGCCAGAGAATGACCATGACAAATCATCAACGTCTGCTTCGCGGCCCGCTGTTCACCTGCCTCGACGATCCCGGCGAGGATGCCGTGCCCTTGACCGGCACCACCCGCTATCTCGAGGACGGCGCGATCTGGATCGTCGACGGCCACATTCACGCCGTCGAACCTTTCGAGGGTCTCGCCGATCGGCTACCGGCCGGGATCGAGATCGTCGACTACCGCGACAAGCTGATGATGCCCGGCTTCATCGACAGCCACGTTCACTACGTTCAGCTCGACATCATGGCGTCCTATGGCCGCGAGCTGCTCGATTGGCTCAACGACTACACCTTTCCCGCCGAATGCCGGTTCGCCGACGCCGGGCACGCCCAGGCGGGGGCCGAACGGTTCCTCGACGAGATGCTGCGGGTCGGCACCACCACCGCGCAGGTGTTCTGCTCCTCCCATCCGGTCTCGGTGGACAGCTTCTTCGCGGCGGCCCAGCGTCGCCAGCTGCGCATGATCGCCGGCAAGGTGCTGATGGATCGCCATGCGCCGGACGCCTTGACCGACGACACCCTCGGCGGCGTTCGCGACAGCGAGCGGCTGATCGCCGACTGGCATGGGCGCGACCGTCTCGACTACACCCTGACCCCACGCTTCGCCCCGACCTCGACCCGCGAGCAGCTCGACGCCGTGGGTGGCGTGCTGCGCAATGCCCCCGATCTCTACCTGCAGACCCACCTGTCGGAGAATCGCGGCGAGATCGCCTGGGTCGCCGAGCTGTTCCCGGAAAGTCGTGACTATCTCGATGTCTACGAGCGTCATGGACTCGTCGGCCCGCGCAGCACCTTCGCCCATGGCATTCATCTCGACGCGGAGCAGCGCCGACGGCTGGCGCAGGGTGGCGCCAACATCGCCTTCTGCCCGACCTCGAACCTGTTCCTCGGCAGTGGGCTGATGGACCGCCTGGCCTGCCGCGACGCCGGGCTGGCTACCTCGCTGGCCAGCGATGTCGGCGGCGGCACCTCGCTGTCCGGCCTCGGCACGCTGCAGGGGGCGTATCAGGTAGGGGCGCTGCTGGGCCAGCCGCTGACCGGTTGGCAGGGGTTCTACCGGCTCACGCTGGGCAACGCCCGGGCGCTGCACCTCGATGACAAGATCGGCAGCCTGCAGCCGGGGTTCGAGGCGGATATCGCCGTTCTCGACCCCGAGTCCACCCCGCTGATGGCGCGCCGGCTATCCCAGACCACGACCCTGTCCGAACGCCTGTTCGCACTGATGATGCTGGGCGACGACCGCACGGTAGCGGCGACCTGGGCCAATGGCCGCCTGGCCCACCAGCGCGACGCGGCAGCGGCCTGACGACGCTCAGCCGTTGGCCGTCTCCGGCAGCGGGTAGCGGCGATCCGAGGTGCCGGCCTTGACCACCTGACCCGGCACGTCGTGGCCGATCATCGCCGGCAGCAATTCGGCGGCGGCGATCAGGCGGTCGAGGTCGACGCCGGTCTCCACGCCCATCTGCTCGAACATGTGGACCAGGTCCTCGGTGCAGACATTGCCGGTGGCCCCCGGCGCGTAGGGACAGCCGCCCAGGCCGCCCAGCGCGGCATCGAAGCGCGTGATCCCGCTCTGCCAAGCGACCAGGGCGTTGGCCAGCCCCATCCCGCGGGTGTTGTGGACGTGGAGCGTCACCGGCAGCCACGGCCAACGGCTCAACGTCTCGCGGCTCAGATCGGCGACCTGGCGCGGATTGGCCATCCCGGTGGTGTCGCAGAGGGTGATCCCCTGGACGCCCAGCGCCAGCAGCTTCTCGGTGATCGACAGCACCCGCTTGAACGGCACCTCGCCCTCGAACGGGCAGCCGAATGCCGTCGAGATCGAGGCGTTGACGAAGACGTCGCTTCCCTTGGTGATCTCCAGAATCTTGGCAAAGCGCTCCAGCGACTGTTCCGCGGTCATGCGAAGGTTGGCTCGGCCGTGGCTGTCGCTGGCGGACAGCACCAGATTGATTTCGTCGACCCCGCAGGCGAGCGCGCGCTCGGCCCCCTTCTCGTTGGGAACCAGGACCACGTAGTCGACCCCCGGCACCCGCTCGATACCGCGCATCACCTCCTCGGCATCGCGCAGATTGGGAATCGCCTTGGGCGAGGTGAACGAGGTCGCCTCGATCTTCGCCAGCCCGGTACGGGAGAGCGCGTCGATCAACCGAATCTTCTCCTCCGTGGGGACGAACCGCGATTCGATCTGGAGACCGTCACGCGGTGCCACGTCGTTGACGGTGATGGACTGTGTAGGCGTCGTCATCAGATCACTCCTCGTTCGCGCATCTTCGCCTGGGTCTCGCGGTCGATGCCGAGCTCGTCGAGCACGTCCCGAGTGTGCTGGCCAAGTGCCGGGCCGCCGCCCTGGATACGGCCAGGCGTCCGGCTCAGCTTGGGTAACACGCCAGGTACCTTGAGCGACTCGCCATCGCCCAGCCGAATGGTCTCGATCATCTCCCGGGCCAGATAGTGCGGATCGCTGACGATATCCCTGGCGGTGTACGGATAACCCACCGGTACGTGAGCGCTCTCCAGCACGTCGAGCACGTAGTCGCGACGGTGGCGTCGGGTCCAGTCGGCGATGGCCCCATCGATCAGCTCGGCGTGTCGACTGCGGCCATCGTTGTGGGCGAAGCGCGGGTCATCGGCAAGGTCCTGGCGACCGATCGCCGTCATTAGGCGCTTGAAGATGCTGTCGCCGTTACCGGCGATCAGCACGTACTCGTCGCTATCGCCATCGCCCGACGCGCAGGGGTAGGCATTGGAGGGCGTGATCCCCGGCAGGGCGCTGCCGCTGGGTTCGCGGATCACCTCGGCACCGTCGTACTCGGGAATCAGGCTCTCCATCATCGCGAAGACCGACTCGTAGAGCGCCACATCGATGTACTGCCCCCGGCCACTGCGATGGCGCTCCTGCAAGGCCAGCAGGGCACCGATGATGCCGTAGAGCGCCGACAGCGAATCGCCGATGCTGATGCCGACCCGCACCGAGGGCTGGTCGGGATGCCCCGAGAGATAGCGCAGCCCGCCCATCGCCTCGCCGATGACGCCGAACCCTGGACGATCGCGATAGGGGCCGGTCTGCCCATAGCCGGAGATACGCACCATGATCAGGCCGGGGTTGCGTTCGCTCAGCGTTTCCCAGCCCAGCCCCCACTTCTCCAGCGTGCCGGGGCGAAAGTTCTCGATCACGATGTCCGCCTCGTCGACCAGCCGACGCACGATCTCCTGCCCCTCTGCCGAGCGCAGATCCAGCGCCAGCGATCGCTTGTTGCGGGTCTGCACGTGCCACCACAGCGAGGTGTCGTCCTTCAGCACGCGCCACTTGCGCAACGGATCACCCGTGCCCGGCGGTTCGATCTTGATCACGTCCGCGCCGAATTCGCCGAGCAGCTTGCTGGCGAAGGGCCCCGCGATCAGTTGACCCAGCTCCACCACCTTGAGTCCCGCTAGCGCCTGCGCGTCGTCGCTGGCCGCCATATCGCTCTCCTCCGTCACGTACATCGGCACCGCCTCGCTCGAACCGCTGCCGCCATGATCGTTTTTCGATAGCGGCAGAGTGACCCAGCCCTCGGGCTGCCACAATTAGGCGATCGTCAAGCTAGGCTTCGTCCATCGCGAACGCTAGAGTGGCCGCAACTTCGTCGCCAAACGGGCACCCTCACCATGAAGCGGCTCGACTTCATCACACTCAAGCTGTTCGTCGCCATCGCCGACCTGCGAAGCCTGACCCGCGCCGCCGAACGGGAGCACCTGGCCCTGGCGGCGGTGAGCAAGCGCATCAGCGATCTCGAGACCCAGCTCTCGACCACCCTGCTCTATCGGCGCCCGCGCGGCGTCGAGCTGACCCCCGCCGGCCATGCGCTGCTCCACCATGCCCGCCACATGCTGGACAGCCTCGACCACCTCAACGCCGATCTCAGCGAGTACAGCGTGGGAATCCGCGGGCATGTGCGGCTGCACGCCAACACCTCCGCGGTGATCGAGTTCCTGCCCGACGACCTGAGCGACTTCACCTGGCGCTATCCGCAGATTCGCATCGACATGCAGGAACGCCTGAGTCACGAGATCATCACGGCCGTCCGCGACGGCCTCACCGACATCGGCATCTTCTCCGCGCACATCCCCGCCGACGGCCTCTCGATCCAGCCCTACCGCCGGGACCGACTGGTGCTGGTCACCGCCCGGGACCATCCACTGGCGAACCGGCAGCGGCTGGCGTTCGCCGAGACCCTGGATCACGACTTCATCGGGCTGGAGCAGGACTCGTCGCTCCACGCCCTGCTGCACCAGGATTCCCAGCGACTGTCCCGGCCACTGCGGATGCGCATCCAGGTGCGCAGCTTCGAGGGCATCTGCCGCATGATCGACCGGGGCATGGGAATCGGCATCCTGCCCGCCCGGGCCGTCGCCGCCTATCGGGAGAGCCTATCCCTGGCGACGGTCCCGCTGATCGACGAGTGGGCGGAGCGCGAGCTGGTCATCGGCGTCCGCGACCTGGACGCACTGCCGCTGATCGCCCGCCAGATGGTCGACCATCTGGTCGGCGCGGGGACCCGAGAGCTCGAGGCCAGCGAGACCCGAGCCGGCGCGGTCGCTGCGACGAAGGTGTAAACCCTTCGAAAAGCACGAAGCCTTGCTTGCCCAGAAACCAATTTTTCCCGTCGGCGCCCCTCGCTACAGTCCTCTACCGTCTGCTGTCGTCCCCTCCCGGTTACAAGGCACAGCAGGCAGGTCTCCCATGCCAATCGATAACAAGACGAAGAGGAACGCGCCAATGATCAAGCCTCAACTCAAGACGCTCATCGTGGGCGGTCTGCTCTGGAGCGTCGCCAGTGCCTCCCAGGCTTTCGAGCAGAGCGGAAAGGTGGACTGCATCGCTCCCGCCAATCCCGGTGGCGGCTGGGACTTCACCTGCCGCTCCGTGGGGCGAGTGCTCAGCGATCTCGACCTGGTCGATGGCAACGTCCAGACCATCAACATGCCAGGCGCCAGTGGCGGTGTCGGTTTCTCCCACGTGGTCCAGAAACGGGCCGGCCAGGAGAACCTGATCGTCGCCGCCAGCACCGTGACCACGACCGGCCTGGCTCGCGGCCAGTTTCCCGGGATGGACGCCAGCATGGTCAACTGGATCGGGACGCTGGGCGCGGACTACGGGGTCATCGCCGTCGCCGCCGATTCGCCGTACCAATCGCTCTCCGACGTCATGCAAGCGCTGAAGGAGAATCCCAGGGCGCTGACCTTCACCGGCGGCACCGCGACCGGCGGCTGGGATCACCTCAAGCTGCTGATGGCGGCCGATGCCGCGGGCGTCGACGATCTGGCGCGCATCCCCTACCTCGGTTACAACGGCGGCGGCGAGGCGGTAACCCAGACCCTGGGAGGCCACGTCGATGCCTTCACCGGCGACATCTCGGAAGTGATCAGCTTCATCGAGTCCGGTGACCTGCGGCCTCTGGCGATCCTCTCCGAGGAGCGCCTGCCCGGCAAGCTGCAGGAGTGGCCAACGGCGCGTGAGCAGGGAATCGATACCATCGCCCCCAACTGGCGTGGTTTCTACATGCCGGCAGAGGTTTCCGACGACGCTTACGACTGGTGGGTCGATACCATCGACACGCTTTACAGCAGCGATGAGTGGAAAAGCGTCATGACGCAGAACGGGCTGATGCCGTTCGAGATGCATGGCGAAGCCTTCACGACGTTCGTCAACGATCAGATCGCCCAGATCGACGATATCTCGCGCCAGATCGGGCTCTCCCGGTAACCTGCCGGACATTCGGCGCTGGCGGGCGCCACCGCGGGAGCGCCGCTCGCCGTGTCGCCGAGCCAACGACGGCCCTGCCGGAGAAAATTGTCCCACCCGACGAAAGTTGTAGCCAGAGCGCCTAAGCTGGAGGAAGTCGACAACAGCAACAACAGGCTCCTCCATGAAGGCATCAGTCATCGATACGACGGTGGCGGCGTGGCTCGATGCGCTGCCATTCTGGCTCACGGCGGCGATCATCGTCGTCGTCACCATCGCCGCCCATGCCCTGCTCAAGTATGTGCACTTCCGGCTGCGACGACTCGGCGATAGCCGCCACTCCCTGCTCGGTACCACCGTCAAGGCCGTCCATCCGCCGCTGGTGGGCGTACTCTGGGTCTACGGACTCTTCGGCGCGGCCCACTTCCTGGTTCCGAACGCCGTCGAGGGCCACGCGCTGATCATGACGGTGGCGCACTTCTGTGCCGCCTTGCTTGGCGTCTGGCTGTTGATTCGGCTATGCCGGCGGCTGGTCGCCACCATGGATCGCTGGGGGGATTCGCGGACCTCGATACTGGAACGTTTCCTGGTGCCGTTCATGGCGCGCTGCCTGGCCGCGCTGATCCCGATCTTCGTGCTGTTTTCGCTGTTCCCGGTTTTCATCACCTCGGCCCGCCTCGACGCGGCGCTGCACGACCTGACCAGCCTGATACTGATCGGCAGCATCGCCGGGGTGCTGATTCACGGGATCAACATCAGCGAGCGGGCATTGAGCGAGCGCTACAAGTTCGATGACGAGGATGCGGTCGCGCGCAAGGTGCACACGCAGATCACCGTGCTGCGAAAACTGATCAATTTCATCATCGTCATTCTGGCGCTCGCCTCGATGCTGATGGTGTTCGAGAAAGTCCGCCAGCTTGGCGCCAGTATCCTCGCCTCCGCCGGGATCCTGGGTGTGGTGCTGGGTTTCTCGGCGCAGAAGGTACTGGGCAACCTGATCGCCGGCATCCAGATCGCCCTCACCCAGCCGATCCAGCTGAACGACTCGGTCATCGTCGAGGGCGAGTGGGGCTGGGTAGAAGAGTTGACGCTCACCTACGCGGTGGTGAGGACCTGGGACTGGCGCCGGGTCGTGTTGCCGATCACCTATTTCGTCGACCACCCCTTCGAGAACTGGACCCGCCGCGACAAGGATCTGATCGGTGTCGTCATTCTCTACGTCGACTACCACCTGCCGATGGAGCCGCTGCGGGCCGAGTGTCAGCGAATTGCCGAGGCCTCGCCATTCTGGACCGGGCGCGTCTGCAAGGTGCAGATGCTGGAGATGACCGAGCGCAACAAGCAGCTGCGTGTGCTGATCAGCAGCAGCGGCGGCCCCAATACCTTCGATCTACGCTGCGAGATCCGGGAAGGCCTGATCGACTTCATCTGCGCAAACTACCCCGAGTATCTGCCGACCCTGCGTCTGGACGTTCCCCAGCGCGATGGCGGCAGTACGCCGCCGGACCCGGCGACGACGAGAGTCGCGGGGGCCGACAACCGGGGCAGCAGGATCGGGCCCGCCCAGTGATCACTCCCGGCGGTAGACGTCGTCGAAGCGCTCGATGTCGTCCTCGCCGAGGTAGCTGCCGCTCTGGACTTCAATCAGCTCCAGCGCGATCTTGCCGGGGTTCTCGAGACGATGGAGCACCCCCAGCGGGATGTAGGTCGACTGGTTCTCCTCCAGCAGGAAGGTCTCCTCGCCCCGCGTCACCCGCGCCGTACCGCGCACCACGATCCAGTGCTCGGCGCGATGGAAATGCTTCTGGAGCGACAGCCGGCCACCCGGCCGCACGCTGATCTGCTTGACCTGGTATCGCTCGGCGGCATGGACGCCGTCGTAGCTGCCCCAGGGACGGTGGACCCGGCGATGCTGATCCCACTCGGTACGATTCTGGCGCTTGAGCGTCTCGGCAACGCGCTTGACCGCCTGCGAGGCGTCGCGATGCGCCACCATCACCGCATCCGGCGTCTCGACGATCATCAGGTCCCTGACGCCGATCGCCGCCACCAGTCGGCTTTCGCTGTGGATCAGGCTCCCGCTCACGCCGTCGACGATCACATCCCCACGCAGCGCGTTGTCATCCTCGTCCTTGGCGGAGATTTCCCACAGCGACTGCCAGGAGCCGACATCCGACCAACCGGCATCCAGTGTCACCACGCTGGCATCCGGGGCGTTCTCCATCACGGCATAATCGATCGACTCGGCCTCGCAGGCGCTGAAGGCGTCCACGCCCACCCTGAGGAAATCGAGATCGACCTGGCGCGCGTCCCAGGCCGACTTCACGGCCGCGAGCATGGCCGGCCGCTGACGCTCGAGGGCTTGCAGGTAGCGATCCGCCCGCATCAGGAACATGCCGCTGTTCCAGAGATAGCGGCCGCTAGCGAGGTAGGAGTGCGCGGTCTCTGCATCCGGTTTCTCGACGAAGCGCCGGATCGGCACCGCGCTATCGGCGCTCGGGGTGTCAGCGGCCTCGATATAGCCGTAGCCGGTTTCCGCCCGCGTCGGGGACACGCCAAACGTCACCAGCCGGCCCTGCTCCGCCGCCGCCCGCGCAGGCGCGATCGCCGCGATCAGCGCCTGCGGGTCGGCCACCGCGTGATCGGCCGGCAATACCAGCATCAGCGCATTGTCATCCCGGCCAATGGCCTGTAACGCCGCCAGGGCAATCGCCGGTGCGGTGTTGCGCAGCGCCGGCTCGAGCAGGATATCGCCGGTCACACCCGCCTCGCGCAACTGCTCGGCCACCAGAAAACGATGCGCATCCTGGCAGACGACGATCGGCGCCGCCGGCGACAGCGAATCGAACCGCGCCAGTGTCTCTACCAGCATGCTGCGACGCCCGGTAATGGGCAGAAACTGTTTGGGGTGACTCGCGCGGGACATCGGCCACAGACGCGTGCCGGCACCGCCAGCCAATACCACGGGTATGAGCATTCCGGCCTCTCCTTCGCGCTCGCTTGTCGGGTTGGGCATGGTCAGACGCTCAGTGCGCCGGACGGCCGCTGATACGCAGCGAATCACCGCGACCCACCGCAAAATAGAGCAGGCCGGCGGCCCGCACCTGCTCGGGCTCAAACAGGTTGCGGCCATCCACGATGACCGGGGTCCGCAGCGTGCGCTGAAGATGACCAAAATCCACCGTCCGGAAGGATTTCCATTCAGTACAGATCACCAGCGCATCCGCTTCCTGCAGCGCTTCGTCGCGCCCCCCAACCAGTGTCAGATCGGCGCGCTCGCCGTAAATGCGTCGACACTCCTCCATGGCTTCCGGATCGTAGGCCCGAACCTTGGCGCCAGCGGCCCAGAGCGCTTCCATCAGGTGGCGACTCGGGGCTGCGCGCATGTCATCGGTATTGGGCTTGAACGCCAGCCCCCAGACCGCCACCGTCTTGCCATCCAGTTGGCCATCGAACGCCTGGCCGAGCTTGTCGAACAGGGTCGACTTCTGGCGGTCGTTGACCGCCTCGACGGCATTGAGCAGCTGCGGATCGTAGCCGATCTGGCTGGCGGTCCGCGCCAGCGCCTGCACGTCCTTCGGAAAGCAGGAGCCGCCATAACCGCAACCGGGGTAGATGAAGTGATAGCCGATTCGCGGATCGCTGCCGATCCCTCGGCGGACCTGCTCGATATCCGCGCCCAACCGCTCGGCGAGGTTCGCGATCTCGTTCATGAAACTGATCTTGGTCGCCAGCATCGCGTTGGCGGCGTACTTGGTCAGCTCCGCGCTGCGCACGTCCATGAACATCAGTTTCTCGACGCGCCGGTTATAGGGCGCGTAGCACTCGCGCATCAGCGTTTTGACTTGCTCCGAGTCGGTGCCCACGACAATACGTGCGCCGTGAGTGAAATCCTCGATGGCAGCCCCTTCCTTCAGAAACTCCGGATTCGAGCAGACATCGAAGTCGAGCGCGACGCCGCGCTCGCCCAGGGTCCCACTGATCGCCTCGTGAACCCGATCCGCAGTACCGACCGGCACCGTGGACTTGTCGACCACGACCTTGTACTCGTCCATGTGCTGGCCGATGGTCTTGGCCACCGCCAGCACGTACTGCAGGTCGGCACTGCCATCCTCGTCCGGCGGCGTGCCCACGGCGATGAACTGCAGCGTGCCGAACGCCACCGCTTCCGCGGCGTCGGTGGTAAACAGCAGCCGCTGCTGACCGACGTTCTCGGTGACCAGCGTTTCCAGCCCGGGTTCGTAGATCGGAATCTCGCCCTGCTTGAGCCGGGCGACCTTCTGTTCATCGATATCCATGCACATGACGTCATGGCCCGCATCGGCCAGACAGGCTCCGGTGACCAAGCCGACATATCCGGTACCGAAAATCGTGATTCGCATTGCTGTCCCTTCAACCATCGGATGAAAAAAGCGCGAGCCGACACACCGTTTTCCTGCCTACGCGTCGCACTCGCCACTATACGATTGTGGCCTATGGTAATCGGTTTTCGACGGCGCGGCGCGGGTCGGCGGGTGAACGCCAGTAAAGCGTGACCAGCCCTCCCACGATCAGATTGTGGACATAGATGCCGGTCCAGAACGAGAGGTAGGACTCGAACTGATTGACGATCAGCCAATAGCAGAAGAACGCCACCGCGAACAGCGCCACGTCGTTGGGCATGTCGCCCCGCGCCCAGGCTCGCCAGGTGACGGTTCCGACCCAGGCTATCAATCCGATCATGCAGACGAGCCCCAGGAAGCCGTAATTGACCAGCGTCTCCAACAGGAAATTGTGCAGATGCCCAAAGTGGCTTTTCACGTACTCCGGCAACCAGGGCGTGTGCTCGATCACCAGCTCGCGCCCGTTGCTGCCCCAGCCGATCCAGGGCCGTTCGGCGATCCACTGGGTGGCCGCGACCCAGGAGTGGATGCGAATGCCGATGCTGCTGTAGGGCAGCGTATCCAGCCGCCCCGACAGCAACTGCGCGATGATCTGGTGTTCGGATAACACACGGTCGGCCAGCACGTGGCCGAATAGCATCATGACGATCGCACCCGCCAGGAGCAGCCCGGCGCCGATGCCCATGGTCAGCCGATTCAGCAGCCGGACCCGATAGCGTTTCTTGGCGTAAATCCCGAGCACGAACAAGACCACGACCAAGGAGAGGAGCAGCGCCAACCAGACGGCCCGAGTCTGGCCGAACAGAATCCCCACCAGCACCATCAGCATCATGCCGAACCAGACGCAGGCGCGGCCCCTATGAAACCCGCCGGACCAGCAGAACCGTCGGGCAAAGACACAGAGCCCGAGTAGCGCGACACCGAATAGCATCGAGGCATGCTGATTGTTCTGGATACCGAACCCGACACGCTCCCCCTGCAAGCCGAGGACCCATGATTCACGTCCCTCGGGATAAACAACCGTCGTCAGCAGAAAGGCTACCAATGCGAGCCCCCATACCCAGAAGAGATGGCACAGGCTTCCTCTCAACCACCAGGCGATGGCGATGAAGATGAACAGCTTTGCCATTCTTTCCGTATCGGGGTTGGGTCTGGCCCATTGCGGATGATCGGCGATGGCGAGCCACCAGCTGACGAGCTGGACCAGGCAGATCGCCACCAGCAGGACCAGTGCCCCGCTTTTGCGCCGCCAGCCTCCGAACACCAGCAACGAAGCCAGCCCCAGGAACGCCATGTAAGGCTCGATGACATCCTTCAGCGAATGCGCAGCGATTCCCAGGGCGGCATAGACCAGCACCAATGAAAAGCCCAACCACCAGAGCCCCCTAGGGCAGTACCAACCCATCCCTTCCCCTCACACTTTTCACTCGAAAAAGAAAACGCCGCAGCGGCGGCGTCACAAACTCACCCATCTCGAAACGACCCTTCACGGGTATCGTGCGGATAACTCGGCCTCAATAGGCGTGGGGATTCGTGAACCCCCGAAAGAACGTCAGCAGAATGATTTTCAGGTCGAGCCACAGCGACCAGTTCTCGATATACCAGAGATCACACTCGATCCGCTTGTTGAGGTCCGTGTCGCCACGCCAGCCGTTGATCTGGGCCCATCCGGTAATGCCGGCCTTGACCATGTGCTTCTGCATGTAGCCCGGTATCTCGTGCTTGAAGCGCTCGACGAAGATGGTGCGCTCCGGCCTCGGGCCGACGATGGACATGTCCCCGCGAAGCACGTTGATGAACTGCGGCAGCTCATCGAGACTGGTCCGCCGCAGGAAGGCGCCGAAGCGGGTCGTCGACTTGTTTCTCGCCCCGCCCCAATTCACACCGGCTTGCTCGGTATCGACATGCATGGAGCGGAACTTCAGCATCCAGAACGGTCGCCCGTTCCAACTGACACGCTCCTGCCGATAGAAGATCGGACCCTGGGAACTGGCTCTCACGCCCAAGGCCAGGATCAGGAGCAGGGGCGCAATCGTTACCAGGATCAGACTGGACAACACTACGTCCAGTATGCGCTTCTTCATTCGCCGCCAGCCCGTCATCGGCGAACAGCACACGTCGATGAGATGCTGCCCGGCGATGACCGATGTGCTGTGATTGATCAGACGCAGATCCGACAGGTTCGGCATCAGCCGGATATTGGCAGTGACCGTATCCAGCGCGTCGATGATGCGATGCGCATCATTCCCGCGTGACAGCGGCAGACATACCCAGACTTCGTCCTCCTCGACCGTGATGCGTCGTCCGAACTCGTAGTTATCGACAACGCCCTGGTATTTCCCGAGTCGCCGGCGGAGGCCGTAATCCAGGACCAGAACCCGAGCGACATCGAACCCCTGCCCGGGGTCCCGGCGCAGGGCGTAGAAAGCGTTGCGACACGATGAAGCGTCGCCGATCAACAACACCTTGCGCTGGTTGCGGCCATGCTTGCGCAGCCGGGTGATCAACGGATAGGCGAGCCCGCGGGCGCCCGTGGAGAGCGCGAAGGCCAGCAGCATCCACCCCAGCAGCCAGATGCGCGAGTAGTCGAACAGTTGGAACGCGAACATCACCATGGCAAGTGCCACGCCCCAGGCCAGATAGCCCCCAAGGAGCTTGGCGACCATGGCCAGCCAGCGACGCCCCCGCCATGAACGGTAGAGCCCGAACAGCGGGAACAGCCAAAGCTGGATGAGACCGCCCACCAGGAGCGCCCACTGGTAACGCTCGTAATGGACGACCACGCTATCGAATCGCCAGGCATAAGCGATCCACCCGGCCAGCAGCACGGCACAGAAATCCGCCCCGCGAGACAGCAGCGCCATCAACCAGTCGTGACCCCGGGGCCGCGACCTCTCCTCTGCAGGCGACATTATCCTCTCTCCATCCTCACGCTTCCGATGAGAACAGCGCTCATCCGTCAGTCGCCGTCACTGGTGGCCGACAGCCAAAACTCGGCCACTCAGCCTAGAATCCCCGTTTCCCTTTCAAGGCGTCCCATCGCTCCAGCACGAACGCCTCCATTTCCCGATCGAATCGTTCACGCGAAAAACTCTCGGCATGCTGCCGGATTTCGGAGGCGCCGAATGATACTCCTTTTGTCTCGAAATTTTCGACCGCTTCACGGATTGATTCCGGTGTCTGGCGATCGAAGTGGAAGCCCGTCTTGCCATGCTGAACGGTTTCCAGCGCGCCACCACGAGCATAGGCAATCACCGGCGTGCCGCAGGCCTGGGCCTCGATCGGCATGATGCCGAAATCCTCTTCGGCGGCGAACACGAAAGCCTTGGCGCGCTGCAGGTAGCCACGGAGCTCCGAAAAGGGCTGATGACCGAGAAAAGCGATATTGGGCGTCAGCATTCGCCGAATCTTGTCCTCCTGGTCGCCCTCCCCGATCACCACGAGCTGGCGATCCGGCATCCGGGAAAAAGCCTCTACCACCAGGTCGATGCGCTTGTAGGGGACCAGGCGTGACGCTGCCAGATAGAAAGACTCCTTCTCGGGCACCAGCGAAAAATCATTGACGGCGACATTCGGATAGATGACATCGGCATCGCGGCCATAGACCTTGCGGATCCGCCGACCTATATAGCGAGAATTGGCGATGAAATGATCGACGCCATGCGCCGTGCGAACGTCCCAGATGCGAAACCGGTGCAGCAGATAGCGCGCGAGCCACCCTTTCGGGCCGCGGCCCATGCCCGACTCGTTCAGATATTGGTGTTGAAAATCCCACGCATAACGAATGGGGGTGTGGCAGTAGCAGATATGCAGTTGATCCGGCCCGGTGAGGACCCCCTTGGCCACCGCATGGGAGCTCGATATCACGACATCGTAGGCGGACAGATCGAACTGTTCGACGGCCAGGGGCATCAGCGGCAGATACTTCTGGTAATGCTTCAGCGCCCCAGGCAACCGGGCGATGAAAGACTCCGTCACCCGGGCCTTTTCGAACCCGGTTCCCTTGAACGCCTCGCGATTGAAGACACAGGTAAAGACATCGGCTTGAGGGAACAGCCCCAGAATGGCTTCCTCGACCTTCTCGGAACCGGCGTACGAGACGAGCCAGTCCGATATCAGTGCAACTTTCATTGGGAACCCTCTTTTTCAGTCATCTCATGCCTGACGAGATCCAGCATGCTGGAAGTCCTGGCTTCGTAGGTATATTCGCGGGCCAATTGCTGACGGGCCTCGATGCGCTCGGCGCTGTTCTCCTTGAGGGCACGATCGACCTGATGCACGAAATCCTCCTCCCCTCTCGCCGTAAAGACCATTTCCTGGAACTCGGCCAACGCTTCCAGCCTCGTCGCGACGACCGGCTTTCCTGCAGCCAGGTACTCGAAGAACTTCATCGGGAACATATTGACGGTGTATTCGTTCAGCAGGCTGGGCAGGATCGTCACATCGAATCCCTTGAGGATGCCCGGCAGGTCGGCGTAGGCCGCCGGCCCCGGAAAGTGGACATTGGGAAGCGCTTCGAGACGGCGGATGTCGGTATGGGGATCGCCCTCCCCGATCTTGCCCACCAGGACGATCTGGTAGTCCGGGCGGGTGAGCGCCAGATGCTCAAGCAACGGGAAATCCACCTTATACCCACTGATCGCCCCGACGAAACCGATCACCGGCCTGTCGAGGCGCGCCACGATGGGAGAAACGGGCGTCGAGGGCTCGCTCGCCCGGGAGAAGTGACGATAGTCGGCCACGTTGGGGAAGAACCACGTCTTATCGTTCCACCGCTGCCGGGTCTCGAAGAGCTTTGGCGCGGTGACGAACACCACGTCGGATTCCTCCACCAGTCTCTTCTCGGACTCTTCGAGGATGAGAACCGGCATATCCGGCTGCGCCTTGATCTCGTCGACACAGTGATAGATGAGAAATCGGTATCGGGAAACATCGAGCAGCCGCAGCGTCAGCGGATTGTATGTCCAGAGCACGGGGTTTCGGAATCCATGACATCGCGTCAGCAGACGAATCATCAGTCCCAGAGAGAACCGATTGATGCGGCGCACGAGAGAAAATCGCTGCAGCGGTATGACGATCGGCGACCAGACGATCACATTCTCCTCGACATGCCTGGGCCGTGAGAAGAAAGACTTCAACCTGGCTGCGATACGCTTCATGTCGGAGCGATTGAAACTGGGTTGGCGCAATCCCAGCGAATTGATGTAGAACACCCGATGCCCTCGCCTGGCCAGCTCACGCGCGACATGCTGCTTGTTGGTCCAGAACGGATTGTCCCAGTCTGCTGTCGACAACATCACAATGTCGAACTTCTCCATGACCACTCAACTCCTGACGTTACGCTGCTTGGCCAGATCGACGATGCACTGACGGAAGGCAGGTATCACTAAGACGACGATAGACCAGTAGATGGCCGCGAACAGCGCGTTGCAAAAAAGGCGCGACAATTCATGGTCGGGAGCTGGTACCCACCGGCCACACAGAAGATATCCGCAACAGGCGACGGCCAGGATGGGCAAGTAACGTCCAATCGATTTCGCGAGACCACAGGCCCAGACCGTACCGAGGAACAGCAGCAGGCCGTAGACGGCGTTTCCCAACCCCAGGGTCCAGGCACCCAGCCATCGGTAGAGCAGCAGATTGGTGATCACGTTGCCGAACAGCGCAGCCGCCATGATCCACAGGACCTGGCGATTGCGCATTTTGGCGTTGAGCGCCTTGATCAGCACGTACCCCACCACCTGGGCCCAAAGCCCGATTGCGGCGCCTTGCAGAATGGCCGCCGTGGTAGTGGAAGAAACCGCATCGAACGCTCCCCGGGCGTAGACGACATCCACGATCGAACCCGCGTTGTCGTAGAGGAACAGGCTGCCGGGCACCGCGACCAGCAACAGCAGCATCGTGACCCGCCGCAGCTGCCGGTCCAGCGCCTCTCGACTCAGCACGCTCCAGCTCGACAGACCGACGTAGGCGATCGGCATGGCGAGAAGCAGGATGATCGTCTCGGTGACGAAGCGCGAATAGTCGATCGCCGCCACGGCGGTCAGGCTGATCATCGAGGCGACCGCCCGTTCCGTCACGATATTGCCCTGAAGCATGACGGGCAGCAGCAACAGCGGCCTCAGAGTGAGCCAGAACGCCCGTGCGACCTCGCGCAACTCACCCAGCTGCCACGCCTCCGGCCATCGAAGACTGCGGGTGACGATCGCCCGATACAGGCTCCAGCCAAAGAGCCCCATGTAACTCGCGGTGAACCCCCAGGCCAACCAGCTGACGTGGCCAGTGAAATAGGCCAGCAGCACCCCCGCGATCATGCCGAGATTCTGGATGGAGGGTCGCAGCGCCATGGGCACGAAGTCATCATGGGCCATCGCCTGGAAGATGAAGATCATGCTCCAGAGATAGAAAGGCACGCCCAACGCCATGATACGCAGCAACTCGACGGCAGTGGTCGTGGCGACGGAACCGAGTCCCGGCGCCAGCGTCTCCACCCAAAGGGGAGCCAGTACCGCCAGCCCGTAGCCGATGGCGACGGACAACAGCGTGAACAATCCGAGAATTTCCCAGAGCAGGACGATCGCCTTGTCGGGGGACTCGACAAGATAACGCTTGTAAAGCGGGATGAACGCGGCATTCAGGCTGTCACTGGTGAAGAAGTTGACAGGGACCAGCGTACCGGTCTGAGCCACCCGGTAAGCACCGGCCGTTGCGCCGGTTCCGAAACAGGCTGCCGTCAGGATTTCACGTAAACCACCGAGTAGCTTGGAAAGAAAGTTACCACCGGTTAACTGGACTATTGATTTCTTCATGTACCCCTTCGGTCATACGTAGCGGTAGGCACCTTGACGCACCGGCACTCTATTAACGAGCTCAAATCTGGCCCGCAACTCTCTCACGAATCAAGCTTTCATAGGCTCTCACGCTATTGCCAAGCGAATACTCCTCCGGCAACACTGCCAGGCGACGCTTTTCTGCTTCATGAAGCAACAAATTAGAGACTTCTTCGTAATCCTTAAAATCGACGAATTTGATAAAAGGACTGTCAAAAAGAGTTACATGAGAAGAGATAAACACAGGCACACCGCATGCCAAAGATTCCAATATATTGAGCGGAAGCCCTTCAGTTCTCTCGGTCAAAAAAAGAAACTGGTCAGCAGCCGATAGATATCTCGACAATTCCTTCCGTTCGATCCGACCGAGAAAAATTACGCTCTTCTCCAGCCCAAGCTTCAACACTTGTTTTTTTAAATTTTCGGCTTCCACCCCATCCCCGGCAATAATGTACAATGAATTCGGCCGACGTTTTTTGACTCGACAGAAAACTTCTAGCCCGTGATGCGTACCCTTCTGCGCATGCAGCCGATTCGCGGAAAACATGATCAAACTTTCATCATCGACGCCTAAAGCCTGTCTAACATAACGCCGGCTCTCCGAACTCGGAGAAAACAGTTCGGTATCAATACCGTTGGAAATAAGGCGAACCTTTTCCGAATCTAAAAGCTTGTAGCTGCATAGTTTTTGTAAATCTTTTTGCACATTGGCACCGACCGCCACGATATAATCAAATTGCCGATACGCGAGAATATCTTTTGGCAACCAAAAAAAATTCTTCATGGACGTTGCCATTGACTTGGGTTTCAAGCTCCTCCACTTTGACACAATTTCTCCCCAGGAGGTTCCGTGAGCTTGAAACAGGAAAGGAACCTCAGGAATACAGCTTCTCAACGACAAAACTCCAAGTGCCGCAGAACTCACGCTGACAACGCAGCTAGCCGAAGTCATATAACGATCCTTGAAGCGACTACGACTAGACTTCCACCATTCACGGGAATACCGGCCGCTAGCTACCGGCAAAGCCTCAATTACAACTCCCTCCCGCTCGATTAATTCAGGCTCACCAGGAATTGAAGTTGTTAATATCACAACCCGATAACCCAACCGCGTCAAGCCAACGGCCAAGTCCCAGGCAGCCACCTCCATGCCTCCCAGACCGTGCATTGGCAAGGAACGGGAGAAAATAACAACATTATCGGTCATGGATAGCCTTACGATAGAAGGCTTCCAGAGACTCAGCTTGCTTAGGCATATCAAACTTGTCCTGTATCATGACCTTTGCATTCAGCCCCATGCGGACATTGATTTCATCGTCCGAGACTAGCTCTAGAAGGTATTTCTTGAGATTCGTGACGGATTTTTCCTCAACGAGAAACCCCGTCTCCCCGTGAACGATCACTTCCGGTATACCACCGTGATGGGTGCCGACCAGAGGGATTCCCATGGCTGCCGCCTCGAGCAGCACCATTCCGAGACCTTCCATGTCTCCGGTTGCCGCCTGGACACTGGGCAAGGCAAGGACCGAGGCACCGGTCAATCTGGTGAGAACAGTCTCGTGTGGAAGCGAACCCAGGAAATTGACCTTCCCGTTCAGCGTCAAGGAGTCGACGAGATCCTTAAGCTCTCTCTCCAAAGGACCCTCGCCGATGATCTCCAGTTCACAATCCGGCATTTCCCGAAGCAGCTCCTTGAATGCCAGAATGAGGTAACGCGTGCCCTTCTTCTCCACCAGTCTTGCGACATGAACTATCTTTTTGGTCCCGCCGACGGGCGACCTGGGAGGTATCAGGGCCGAGTCAATTCCCGTGTAGTGGACAAACGTCCTCTCCTCGGGAAAACCCAGCGCCAGCACACGCTCTCGGATGTAGTCCGAAACGCAAAGAAAGACGTCGCCATCCCGAGCCAGCTGCCTTCGAAACAGCAGATAGTGATACCACGCGGGAGAACCCGATGTCAGGAGTCCTTTGCGGTTGGTCGTGGCGTCAAACCCATGAAACGTGGTGACCAGCGGCACGCCAAGCCTTCTAGCCAATGGTAGCGCGTAGACGGCATCCACGCCGAAGTGGGCATGAATGATGTCGACCGGCCCCTCCCTCAGCAGGCGAACGTATGCACCCGGGTAGCGAGTCAGTGCATTGACCGTTTGATGCCCCCGCGCGACGGTTCCCTGCGAGCAATCCAGTGATAGATACCTTGCGCCCTCAGGCGCTCTACCCAGCAGTTTCCTGCCGATATAAACCGGTTCGAAATGGGTTAACGCCTGTGCCTGCTGAGTTATGAAAGGTTCGGAAAATTTAAACAATTGATTCCGAAATATGCCCACTCGCTTAAGCTGCACTAGCGCGCTTCCTTTCTGATAGATTGTCGATGCCGGCAATGATGACAGCCAGTAGCGTCACCTGATGAGCATCGCCAAGGAGCCCGGTGTTATCTCCCATGCCATGCACGGTCAGCCAGACCCATGCCCCCGTCAACGCCATCGCCATCCTGAGGCCATGTTCTTTTTCACGATTTTTGCCGATCGCCGAAAGGGAAATACCGCTCCAGTACAATAACAACAGAGCCGCAAAAACAACCGAGAGCGCCCCGCTTTGGCTCCAGAGATAGATAAAGGTATTATGCGGGGGAAAGCCATCGCGCAACTCGATCCCCTCCTCGCCCAGTCTTTTGACGTAACTGGAAAACCCCTGCTGCCACCCCCCGTACCCTTGCCCCATGAGAGGTCTTTCTTCGAACGCTTCCAAGCCGTATTGCCATATCAGCAGTCGGCTGTTCATCGAATCCTCGGCATTATCCAATGTCTCGCGCGGGCCCGGTTCGTCCGAAGACGGCGGAGACGCGGAGGGTAACATAGGAGCTAGGCTAGTTTCCTGACTCGTAATCTTGCCGACGAACTGTTGTGGAATCGGGCTGTAGAACAATATCATCATTGAAGCCACCATCACTCCCAGCGCCAGAGCCATTTTGGCGGCCAGGATGTTTCTCAGGACGAGAGCGACTACCAGATAGACGATGGTCAGGCCGATCAAGATAACCGTCGCCGTCTTCGATCCCGTCGAAAAAACGGCAACGAGCAGTGGAAGGCTGATGCCCCAAGCCAGCCGAGGGCGCCTGATACAAGCCAACGTACAGAGTGAAAGCATACCCAGGTAGCAGCTTGCCACGTTGGCGTTGACGAATATGCCGCCAGCTTTCACTGGGTCGAAAACATTGTTACGGATGCTGCCATCGGCCAATCCCTGCTGCACATTGGGGTTGATGAAAATACCACTCCACCCGGATAGCAGGAAGGTATCCTCCAATTCCGGAAAGATTCGACAAATGATGACGAATCCTGCCAATAGAAAACATCCTATGAAAAAGATCCACATGGCCGGCTGCTTTTTGAGCCTTTCCCAATCACAATGCTTTGCCGCTAAAAACACGACGATAAAGACTGCCTCGTAGACAATGACTTTCACTCCCATTGCTTTATCGACTGACCCTGTAAGAGCAAAGCACTGCGTCGCCATCAAGCCCATCAAGAGTAGAACCGTTCTATCCCTGACCAGCTCTCTGAATCGAATTATTAGCTCAGGAAATAGTAGAACGACGGCCACGAGAGCTAAAGGAAGCCACATCCCCATGACTTTCACGACAAAAAACTGGGGCAAGGATAATAGTAAAACAAAACTTAGCCGACTTTCGAGGCTAATCGAGGATGTCATGAGCGGAATCCTTTCCACTGCGGGGTTGAATTAAAGGAAAAGTATTCGGCCGAACTTTTAGCTACCGCTCACGCCATACAAAGGCAGATAAATTTCAGAGACACGTAGCAATTACAACACCATTATTCAACCACTCGATTTTAGAATATTTTTTTATATTCCATCAGCGTGCTCAACATCTTGTGCACGCAGCGCTGGCTCAAGGCGTATTCCTGCATCAGATGTTGCAAGCGATCCTTGAAATCAGAATCTTTTTGATCCACCGATACCTGCTCGGATCGGCTGGGCCCGCCATCCAGCTCGCGCAGGGCTTCGGCAAAGGCATCATCAAGTTCACGGAACTTACGAATCTTCTCACGTTCATTCATGGTGCGTGGCATAGTGATTTATCAGGAAACCCTAT
This sequence comes from Salinicola lusitanus, assembly GCF_003206045.1. Taxonomy (GTDB): domain Bacteria; phylum Pseudomonadota; class Gammaproteobacteria; order Pseudomonadales; family Halomonadaceae; genus Salinicola; species Salinicola lusitanus. The sequence continues at coordinate 257,949 of NZ_PZJM01000004.1, read as the reverse complement.
CAATAAAAAGAGAAATCGACGCATCGTCAGCGCTACCACCTTCTGATAGGCACGAAAGAGTCACTATTTGCCGACAGAAGATTCAGCATTTTGCCATTGACACGGGCCTGCTCAGTCTAGCGAAAGACACCCGAAAAATCACCATGCCTGCACTTGGTCGGGCCAGGAACCAAGAAAGCGGGCGAGCAAAGCAACGAGCGAATCAATAGTGGCGTGCGGATAGTGACTTGGGACGGTCGCGTCCAGCATCGCCAGGAACGGCTCCCGCCTCGCCTTGGCCAAGCCCGCCAAGCCCGCCAAGCCCGCCAAGCCCGCCAAGCCCACCAAGCCCGCCAAGCCCGCCAAGCCCGCCAAGCCCGCCAAGCAACATCATTCGAGCCCGATTCGACCGTTTCGAGGGCGTCTCGAACATCGATCGCTAAATTCTGGTCAATGCGCTCTCGCGATGGATAGAAAAAGATGGCGTAGCGCCGGGGGCCCCGCACAGCCGCTGACCAAGTTCGCTCCTCTTACTGCAAATGCGTAGAGCCATGTCACACGCTCGTGTCGGATTGGCGTTTACCCTGCGGCCTGGAGCGAGACGCCACCTCGCCTGCCCGAAGGTAGCGACTCATATGAAGGACAATGAGTAACATTAGGTAATCAATAGAAGTCTTTTGTTGCCCGGGTTCTTGCCGTCAGCTCTCCTACACCGCCGGAATCCCCGCAACCATGCGGCCTCGCATTGAGGCACTCCCACCAGTACCGAATCACTACATCAAAAATTTCTCAGACGAGGCTAAAGCAACATCGGGTAGCGCCGATAACTGGGTCAACGGCCACGGGGCCGTTGCAGCAGGATCCGGCACCACCTGCCACCGCGCAGCGGATCAGGCCCAAATTGCCCTCTCAAGTGAGAAAGGAATACGACAATGGCAGTTATCAATACCAACATCACCTCCCTGATCGGTCAGAACAACCTGAACAAGTCTCAGGGCCAGCTTCAGACCGCGATGGAGCGTCTCTCTTCCGGCCTGCGCATCAACAGCGCGAAGGACGATGCTGCCGGCCAGGCCATCGCCAACCGCATGACCTCTACCGTCACCGGTCTGACCCAAGCCAGCCGTAACGCCAACGACGGCATCTCTCTGGCCCAGACTGCCGAAGGCTCGCTGGATCAGATCAACGACAACCTGCAGCGTATCCGTGAACTGACCGTACAGGCTCAGAACGGTACCAACAGCGCCCAGGACATCGACTCCATCCAGAAGGAAGTCAACCAGCGCTTGGAAGAGATCAACCGCGTTACGACTCAAACGTCCTTCAACGGAACCAACGTCTTCAAGACCAACGCCAGCGATTCTTCCTTCAGCATCCAGGTCGGTTCCAAAGACGGCGAGACCATCAGCATCACCATCGGCGGCGCCAGCGCTTCCGGCACCTCCAGCACTGGCACCTCTGGCTGGAACATGTACACGAGCACCGCAACTGCAGCCGGAGCTTCCGTCAACGGCGAGGCTCGCGCTGTCAGCACCAACGGTTTCGACGTGCTCGCCACCAGTGCACTGGCCATTCTGGACAACAAGCTCAACAACGTTGACAACGAGCGTAGCAACCTCGGTGCGGTCCAGAACCGTTTCGAGACCGCTATCGACAACATCACCACGACCTCGACCAACCTGTCTGCCGCACGTTCGCGCATCGAAGACGCCGACTATGCGGTCGAAGTCTCCAACATGACACGCGCCAACATCCTGCAGCAGGCCGGCACCTCGGTCCTGGCCCAGGCCAACCAGTCTCCGCAGAGCGTTCTGTCACTGCTCCAGTAAGCGCGCCGAGGCGGTAAACGAGGCCGGCAATATGCCGGCCTTTTTACGTTTCGGTTCACGACGATAAAAGGCTTGGAGTGACATCACTTCGTCGCTTCGAATCTCTTCGAGTGTGGGAAGCTGATCCAATCCTCGTCAGCACCACACCGGAATACGGATTCTTATGAGCCAGAGTCTTCAAGCCCCCGCCTCCCGTCAAAAACAGTTCATGGATCTCTACCGGCAGGGCAAGCACAAACTCGCCATGACGGAAGCCGAGAAACTGGTCCAGAACTATCCCGAGGATGCTTTTGCCTGGAAAGCACTGGGCAACTGCCAGCTGCAGATTGCCCCCGATGAGGCCAAAGAGACACTGGAGAGAGCTTATGCGCTCGATCCCGATGATCCCTTAACGCTGACGGCACTGGCACGAGCCTGTTTCATGGCGGGAGAGAAGCAGCGAGCCCAGGCACTGCAGGCCCGCAGTATCGAACTCGATTCCGGCAATGCCCAGGCCCATTTCAACATGGGTCATATGCTCTACCAGATGGGCTCCTATTCGGAGGCAGAAAAGTTCCTGTCAAAAGCCGAGGAGCTGGGCCACTCCCCCGCAGAAGTCCTGGCCATGCGCAGTGTGATCCTCTCGCTCCATTTCAAGTTCAAGGAAGGGCTGGAGGCACTGAATCGTCTTTATACGTTGAGGCCTCAAGACCCCACAGTGCACAACACGCTCGGTAACTACCACAAGGACATGGCCGACTTCAGAAAGGCCGAGTGGCATTATCGAGAAGCCCTGCGCTTGAGACCCGACTATTCGGGTGCTTACTCCAACGAGATCCTGACCAAGCACTATGATCCGGAAGCTTCGGCAGAGAGCATCCTTGAAAAGTCGACAAAGTGGAGCGCGCGTTTCAAGCCGCCCCAGACTTTTGATCAGGGTGAGAAGGATACGTCCCCCAATCGACGATTACGGGTGGGCCTGCTGTCCGGAAACCTGCGTGCTCATCCGGTCGGCTGGATGATCAGTAGCGCCATCGAGCAGCTCCCTGAAGACATCGAGCTCCATGCCTATTCCGATGCCGACGCCGGAGACAATGATCCGATTGCCAAACGCATCAAGCAGGCCTGCGAGTGGCATCCCGTCTATCACTTGAATCATCGCCAACTCGCCGAAAAGATCTTCGAGGACGACATCGACATTCTGATCGAGCTCGCCGGACATGGCGGTCTCAACCGATTGCCGACCGTCGACACGAAACCGGCTCCCATCATTGTCAAATGGGTCGGCATGCAGATCAGTAGCATGGGCATTGATGCGTTTGACTACTTCCTGAGTGACAGTCATGAAACCCCGGCGGGCGTCGACCACCTCTATACCGAAAAGCTCATCCGGCTGCCGGACGACTATATCTGTTATCAACCCCCGGGCTACAAGCCCGCCATTACCGCACTACCCTCGCTCAGCAATGGCTACATCACCTTCGGCTGCTTCAACAATCCTGCCAAGGTCAACGACACTCTGCTGGCCGAGTGGGCAATTCTCCTGCAACAGCTGCCGGGTAGCCGCCTGTTCCTGAAAGGCGGTCAGTACAGCAGCGACGAGGTGTGCGAGCGTGTGCTCGCGACGCTGGAAAAACACGGCGTCGAGCGGTCGAGAGTCCTGCTGGAGGGCCCGTCGCAACACAAGGAGTTACTGGAGAGCTACAACCGTGTCGATATCGCGCTGGACACCTGGCCGTACTCCGGCGGCCTGACCACATGCGAAGCCCTGCTGATGGGCGTTCCCGTGGTCACCCACACCGGCCCGACTTTTGCCGGCCGCCATAGCGCGACCCATCTGTGCAACGCCGGCATGCCGGAATTGGTGACGGACAACTGGGAAGACTACCGCAAACGTGTTCTCGACCTCGCTTCGGACCTACCGAGTCTGGCAGTGATTCGAGCAGCGCTACGCACCTATCTCGAACAGTCGCCCATCTGCGATGCCCCTCGCTTTGCCCGAAATCTGCACAAAGCCTTACGAGCCATCTGGCAACGCCACTGTGAAGACAAGGCACCGGCAGCCCTGACTTTCAACAAAGGTGGCCAAGCCTGGTTCGAAGATGAGGCCAAGCCCGTCAAACTGCCTGCATCGCTTCTAAAGGAGTTCGATTGGGATCTGGAGAGCCCAATCACGATTCTGGACAACGGCTGCAATATCGTCAGACGTGGCGACATCAAGAACTTGCTAGGCACTGGCAACGTGGCAATGCTGGTCTTCGATCCCGCCTGTGAGCTCGATAATGCGAGTGAGCTTTCTCAATACGGCGAATTAGAGCATCTACCGCAGGTCACTCTTGGCGATGGACATCCAACCCCGGTGATACTCAATGATACGGGAGAGAAACCCGCAACCCTTGAGCCATTGAAAATCCCTGATACCGTCGATCTTGAGACATTCGATATCGCCAGCGTTTCCTTGGACAGCATCGAAGGGCTGGAAAGTATCGATTTGTTGGCGCTGGATGATCGGCACGACAACCTGGAAATCCTTGAACATGGCTCTCAGGCGTTGGCGGAGGCGCTCGTCCTGCAGATTCGGGTAAGATTCAACCCTATTTATAAAAGACAGACAGAATTAGGCCATCTGATTCAGTGGGCCGATGAGAACGGGTTTCAATTCTATCGCTTTCATTCAGCCTCATATGCTGTCACTGAACAGGATAAATCATCAATCCCAGGTTTCCGGGCGTCCCAGTTGATCAGCGCTGATGCATTGCTGATACCAAATGACTCTCGCCTATCTACCTTAAGCGAGGTGCAGAGAAAGAAGCTGGCGTTTCTTGCCGCTGGTCTTTACGGCATTGAAGATTTCAAGGGCTTGTTACCATCTTTTAATAAAGAAGAAAATATCCCCAACAGTCTCAAAATGCTGAAAGAAAACAACAAAGGAGGACCGCTCACTCCCAACGACATTATTTCATTGGTAAGTGAAGAAGATCCTCTGGATCATGAAAAGGGTGCTATCGTAGTCGGCCTGACAGACAACCTGAATCGATTCGATGCAAGCTCGGTCGATAGCTTACTTGAAAGCTGTAGAGATCTGCTTGAGTGGCAACAGAGCAATAATGCCGCATTCTTCATTCTCACACATGCACTACTGTCGAGAAAGGAATACTTAGATGACAGTGAAAAATCAGCATCTCTAAGAAATCGATTGGCAAGAGTCAAATGGGAGCACAAAGGGCCACTCTACGACTACTGGCTATCTCAAGAGAATGTGCGAAACCATCGGGCTGAGTTCGATATATCGGCTATCATTATAGCAAACCGATTCAAACCAGAAATTGTAAAAAACCTTTCAAAACTTCGTGAGGAAGGTGGAAATAAATTACAGATCGTTTTTGTCAATAACGGCTGCCCGGACGAGGAGTTCAAAGACATAGAGCCTTGGGTAGACACTTGGTTAAAAACCTCTGGAAACGCAGGTGCATATCTAGCGCGCAATATTGGCGCACTGTACAGCGAAGCCCCTATTCTTCTGTTTGTCGATGATGATGGCATCCCTGAACCGGGCTTCATTGACAGCCATATCAGAGCCCATAAAAAATGGGATATCGTCTCACTGCGAGGCGTTTATCATCAGCCTTCAGGGTTGACTGGACCTAGCCACTACTACCCTTGCGACAAGCCACTCCCGGCTCCTCCGGAGCTGGAGGGTAATGCTTCATTTTCAGCAAAGCCATTCTTCGAAATAGGAGGCTGGGGAGACTACATACTGTTCGGCCATGGCGGCGTGGATATCTCATATAGACTGATTCAAGCGGGATATTCTGCCCGCAAACAGGCTTACGACCCTGGTCCGGTGTTGATTCACGAATATCTTCGTGGTCAGGACCATGCCAAAGAAAAGATCCGCAAGCAGGCCGACTCATGGGTATTGCTGAACGCTTTGCACTCCCAAATTTCAAAGCATTTTTCTCTTCTTCAGGAGGCCAAGAGTCAAGGGCTCATCAGTCGGGACGCCGTTACTCGGGCATCATACGCAGAAGATGCTCGTACTCATCCGAAAATTGATAAAAACACCTCAGAACAGCAAAGTGATAGCAGGGATACCCTGATAGAACCCAAGGTCACCTTACCTCCAGAAGTAGAAAACTACATTACTGAGCTATACCAGAAAAGCTCTGTCATTCTCGAGTACGGGAGTGGGGGCTCCACGATCATCGCTGCTAAAATGCCCAATAAGCATATTACGTCAGTAGAGAACGATGCTGCTTGGGCCCAAAACATGGATCGCTATATCGAATCAGCCGATCTCTTGTCGCGCCCAAACGTCATGCATGTCGATGTCGGCGAGACGGGCCTTTGGGCAAAACCCAAAAATGATGCAAAATGGCGCAATTTCCATCGATATCCCACTCAAGCGTGGCATCACGATGACTTCGTGCACCCAGATGTTGTTCTGATCGACGGCCGGTTTCGGCGGGCGTGCTTTATAACGACTTTCTTGATGATCGAGAAGCCCACCATCGTGCTTTTCGATGATTATACAGATCGACACTACTACCACGAGATCGAAAGATTGGCAGAGCCAACGGAGACCGTGGGCAGGATGGCACGATTTGACCTCGTACCTAGCTCGCTACCCAGAAAACACTTGGCATGGATTTTGGAAAATTACAACAAAGTTGCATATGGAGCATCGTAGTAACGATAAAATTATTTTGCCGGAACCAACTCCATTGAATTCCGACGAACCAAGGCCGGCTCCGTAAAGCCGGCCGGGGCCGCATATTGAGGAAATGTCTAAGCTCACCCAAAAACTGTTTAAATCTTGAACAAAATGATAATTTGTAATTCTAGTCGAATATCAAAACTGACGAGCCATTCAGCTCACTCGGGTTCGACGCATCTACGGGTTTCTTGCCTCAACTCCCCGAGACGGGCGCGCTCCGGTCGTCCGCCGGGGAGGTATCGGCTTCTGCAACCGGAGACGGCTCCGCGCCGAGGCGAGCCGACGCCGGAACCGTGGAGTCGACACGCGCCGCCCCGGTCTCGAAGGCGTTCCTGAGCTCTTCCTGTTCCGGCTCCATGTCGATGTTGCCGTGAAATGCCGCGCCCTCTTCCAGTACTAGACCGGGAGAGTGGAGTTGGCCGTTGACCACGGCCCCCGCTTTCAGGGTGATCTTCTCGGCGGCGATCAGGGTGCCATCCACCCGTCCTTTCACCGTCAGCTCCCTGGCCACCATCCGGCCTTCCACGACGCCTTCCGCTCCGACGGTAACGCCATGCTCCCGAAACAGGACGTCGCCCAGGATCCGCCCCTCGATAAGAAGGTCCTCGTCGCCGCTGATGTCGCCTTGTAGGGTCGTCTTGCCCCCGATTCGAGAGAGGCCGTGAGCGGGAGCGGGGTTGCCGCCAGATGACGCCGGGCTGTCGCTGCTGCGGGATGGCGCCACCGACTGCCGGGTATTGTGGTTCGATTTCTGAAACATGTCGCAGTTCTCTGTCGCTGTCGGGGGATGGCGGATTCAGCCTCAAGCATGGCCACCCGGTGTGATGATAGATCGGCAGAAGACGAGGCATCTTTATCTCCCTTCGATGCCTACCGGCAATTCTCACCTTCAGATATTTCCCGCCGCGCCGATAGCTATCGACATATCTCGCCCAACCATCGCCGAACGGTCTATTCGACACAGGGGTTGGAGCCGCTTGGGGAATGAAATCTATGGACTCGGCAGAATGGCTTCTGCTCGGTGGACTCATCGGCTGCGCCCTGCTGCTGCTGGATGGGTATCGCCGAGTAACGAGGCGACAACGACTACCCGCGGGTACACCGCTTGACACCGCACCTCCGGGTAACGGGTCATTGCTCGAGCATGCGACTTCCGCCCCATGCGCAAGCGAGTCGCAACCAGGGCAGACGCCCACCTTCCCTGAAGGCAGCCTGATCGGCCGAACGGTCAAGGTGCGGGGTCGTCTCGAGACGCGCGAGACGCTTTGGATCGAAGGGGAGGTAGAGGGAGACGTCGTGGCCGATGGTCAACGAGTCGTGGTCGGCACGGATGCCCGGGTAGCGCCGTGGCTCGCGGCTCGCGAACTCCGTCTGGCGGGAACCTCGCTGGGAAGGCAGGAAGTATCGGAGCATGTCGTCATCGAAATGGGGGCGCGGCTGGAAGGCCAGCTCTCCACGGCAAGCCTGCACTGCCACGAGGGTGCATGGATCCAGGGCAATTTCGGTATCGGCGGCAGACGGGCGGCCCCTGCTCGTCCCGTGTCTCCCGCCCCTGCTTCACCCCGTCCGGTCTCCGAGTCCAGATAGCGATGACGAAACCTGGATGTCTACTTTCCGTGTCGACTCTTCGAGGAAGATGGTCATGCCTACCCCCATCGATCTGGCTTCGCTCTCTCTCAACCTGGGTGTCGACGGGTCTCCCCGTCAGAGACTGGAAACGTTGCTGAGCCAAGCGGGGTTGGTTGCGCCGCCATCCGTCACGGCGTCCTCCTCTTCGCCAGCGGACGGCTCGACCCCAGGAGTCGGTTATCTGAGCGATCGGCTTCACTCGCTCAACGGCGTCATGTCTCAGTACGGACTGCGTTTCGAGTTGAGCGAATTCGATAGTCGAGTCATTACGCAGGTCATCGATCGGACGACGGGAGACGTCATCCGCCAGATCCCGGCGGAAGAGATGGTAAGAATCGCCGAGGCGTTCGCGGAAAATCAGGGACGACTGTTCGACGCCTCTGTCTGATTCACCATCGAGCCTCCTTCGGCCACGATTCGCGCAATGGTCAGTGACCTCTTACGCTGAACTCACCAGACACGAATCAGGGATGTGCGTGAATGCCAATCCGAGTCATGAAACCGCTGGGGCGCTGGCTGCCAGCGGTCCTCTCCTGCGTTCTCTTTGCCGGCTGCACTACCTACGTCAACGCTCCCAAGGGCGATCTTCCCCCAGCATGGCAACAGCCACACGGTCTCGATTATCGCGTGGTCAAGAATCGAACCTATACGCCATCGGATTGGCCCCAGCCGCTGCAGGCGGATATCTACCTGCCGGAGACCGCCGGCGAGGCGCTACGCCCTGCCATCATGATGGTCCACGGCGGCGGCTGGGAAGGCCGCTCGCGAGATGACATGACTCCGATCGCCAAGCGATTTGCGCGCCGGGGTTATGTGGTGGTCAACGTGAGCTATCGGTTCGCGCCGGAGTATCGTTTTCCGGCCCAGTTGAACGATCTGCAGGTCGCCCGTCACTGGATCGATGACCACGCTGGCGAGTGGCGTGTCGATACGCAGCGCATCGCCGGTCTCGGCTACTCCTCCGGGGCGCATCTCGTCAGCCTGCTGGCGTTGGTGGCTGGCACGAGCAGCAGACTGGACGCCCCTTACGGCGGTAGCGATACCGGCTTCGCGGCGGTGGTGTCCGGCGGTACGCCGGCAGACCTGCGGCTATGGGACAGCGGTCGCCTGCTGATCCAGTTGATGAATGGAACCGAGGCGGAGCGTCCGACGGCCTATGCCGAGGCGTCACCGGTCTTCCATGTCCATCCCGACGCACCGCCCTTCTTTCTGTTTCATGGCAGTTGGGACGACCTCGTGCCCCCCGAACAGGCCGAAACCTTCATGCAGGCGCTGGAAGCGGACGGCAACCACGTGGAACTGCTCTGGATGAATGGCCGCGGCCATATCACGACCTTTCTGTTTCGTGGCAGCGCCGAATCCGCAGCGCTGGATTTCCTGGCGCGGGAGATGCCGGCGCCGAACGCCTGAAGACACATCCACAGCCAGGCCACCACTTGTGCCCCATCGCCGCCCGCGGGAATACGGCGGAGCGCTCGTCGACTTGCACACGATCCGGAGTGCGCGCACCATTTACCGCCCTGATTATCCTTTTAAACGATAAGCTTATTACCGGGAGCGTGACGAGACGATGAGCCTTTGGCGCCGATTGACGGGAACCGACACGCGAGAACAGATCCACTTCCGTGCCCGTCTGGCACGCTATTTCCCGATCATCAGTTGGGCGCCCTACTATAACCGCCACCTGCTGAGCGAGGACCTGGTAGCGTCCATCATCGTCACGCTGATGGTGATTCCACAGGCCCTGGCCTACGCCATCCTGGCAGGGCTGCCGGCGATCACCGGCCTCTACGCCAGCATGCTGCCGCTGATTCTCTATTCGATCTTCGGCACCAGCCGCACGCTGGCGGTGGGCCCGATGGCGATCGTCTCGCTGATGACCGCCGCCGCCCTATCACCCCTGTTCGCAAGCGGCACCCCGGCCTACAGCCAGGCCGCAATGACGCTTGCGATGCTGTCGGGCCTGATTCTGGCCGTCATGGGGCTGCTGCGACTGGGGTTCTTCGCCAATTTCCTCAGCCATCCGGTGGTTTCCGGCCTGCTCACCGCCTCTGGCGTGCTGATCGCCGCCAGCCAGTTCGCCAGCCTGATCGGCATCGGCGGCTCGGGATTCACGCTGATCGACCAATTGGCACATTTGCTGACCCATCTCGATGGCGTTCACTGGCCAACACTGATACTGGGCGTCGCCGCGCTGGTCTTTCTGCTGCTGATACGACGGGCAGGGCCGATGCTGCAGAAGATGGGGTTGAGCGCCGGAAAGGCGACCTTCATCGTACGCCTTGGCCCGGTCATGGCCGTCGCCATTACCACGCTCGCCTCATGGGCGTTGCAGCTCCCCGCTCAAGGCGTCAACGTGGTCGGCGACATCCCCGCGCATCTGCCGCCGCTCAGCCTGCCCTCGTTCGAGCCGGGCCTGCTGCGCGACCTGCTGCTGCCCGCGTTCCTGATCAGCGTGGTCGGGTTTATCGAGTCGGTGTCGCTGGCACAGATGCTGGCCGCACGGCGACGTGAGCGCATCTCCCCGGACCAGGAGCTGGTCGGCCTCGGCACCGCCAACCTGGCGGCGGCCTTCACTTCCGGCATGCCGGTGACCGGCAGCCTGTCACGCACGGTGATCAATTTCGACGCCGGCGCCCGCACCCCGGCTGCCGGGGCGTTCGCCGCGTTGGGCGTCGGGCTGGTGATCCTGTTTCTGACCTCGCTGATCGCCTATCTGCCGATCGCCACCCTGGCTGCCAGCATCATCGTCTCGGCGATGACGCTGGTCGACCTCCCCGGCCTCAGGCGAACCTGGCACTACTCCCGAAGCGACTTCGCCGCGATGCTGATCACCATCGTGCTGACCTTCGTCGAAGGGGTGGAGGCCGGCGTCATGGCCGGCGTCGGCGTCTCGCTGGCGCTCTACCTCTACCGCACCAGCCGTCCCCATACCGCGGAGGTCGGGCGTCTCCCGGGCACCGAGCACTTTCGCAACATCCGGCGTCACGAAGCGGAAGTCGATGACGAGATCGCCCTGCTGCGGGTGGACGAGAGCCTCTACTTCGCCAATGCCCGCTATCTGGAGGATACCGTCTACGGGCTGCTCGCCGACCGCGAAAACCTGCGACACCTGGTGCTGATCTGCTCGGCGGTCAACCTGATCGACGCCTCGGCGCTGGAGAGCCTGGAGGCGATCAACGCCCGCCTGAAGGATTCGCAGGTCACCCTCCACCTGGCCGAGGTGAAAGGGCCGGTGATGGACATGCTCGGCAACAGCGACTTCCTCGATCACCTGACCGGCGAGGCCTATCTCAGCACCTTCGCGGCCTGGACCGATATCCGCCATCGCCTCGACGACGAACGTGCGGCGCTGCTGGCGGCGAAGGAGGCCTCGAGCGAGGGTCAGGCAGAAGAACCCGATCCGGACCCGGCCGAAACGCCGTCAGTTGGCGGGAAGTCATAGCGATGCCGCCACTCCGCGCTCGCCGTGCTGGCGCTGCATGATCGGCAGGATGTCGTAGCAGGCGGAAAGATTGTGGCAGTCGGTCTTGGGGGCCGGGCTCTTCTCCCGGGAGTAGCGCCGGTTGTCCTGGGTCAGGATGCGATACCAGCCGCCGTGCTCGTGATCGATCATGTGCTGCCAGCAGTAGTTGGCGATCCTGTCATACCAGCGCCAGTAGCGCGCCTCCCCGGTCAGGTCGCCGAGCATCGCGGCGGCGGCCAGGCCAACCGCCTGCACCCAGTAGAGCTTGTCGCGATGGAGAGGCCGACGGTTGAAATCCACCCCGCCGATCAACCCGCCATACTTGTCATCCCATCCCTTCTCGACCGCCTCGATGAACAGCTGGCGGGCCGTCGGCAGCAGCCAGGTCTCGGCCGGACGATGATGATGGAGCCGCAGCAGCAGTCTGGCCCACGCTGTCTGGTGACCGATCTGAAACCCCCAGGGTCGAAACTGGTCGTCGGGACGGTCGCGGTGATAGTCGAAATCGATATGCCAGTCGCGGTCGTAGTTCTCCCACAGCCAGCCATCGCCCATGGGCGCCAGCCGCTGCCACAGCGTTCGGGCGATACCCAGCGCCCGGTCGAGCAAGGCAGGCTCGCCAGTGGCGTCGAACGCCGCGATCAGCGCTTCGCAGCTCCGCTGATTGACGCTCTGGCCACGATAGCCAGTCAGGTGCCAGTTCGCGTCCGCTTCAGCCGCGTAGAGCCGCGAATGGGACTCGAAGAACCGGCGATCCATCAGGGCGTGGACTCGATCGAGCCCGATTCGCGCCTCGGCAACCCCGGCCTTCAGCGCCGTTGCGTAGGCCAGCATGACCCAGGCCAGCCCGTAGCAGTGATGGTTGGCTTCTTCCGCCTTGCCGTGGTCCAGGGTCCAGGCGAATCCCTGGGTACGGGTCTGGTAGTGTTTCTCCTCGATGAACTTCAAACCGTGGCGTGCCCATTTGAGAGCCTCGGGCGCGCCGGTGTGCATCGCGGAGCGGGCGTAGATGATCACGTAACCGGCGCTGGAGACGAGATGTCGATGGTGGCGGTTGTAGCGATGCCCGTCGTCGGTGAGGTAGTGGTAGAAACCCGCCTGGGGATCGATGCAGCGCGGGTGATAGAACGCCATGGTCCTGGCGATATGCTGTTCGATCTGGTGCGGCGTGGTGAGCGGCATGGCGAACCTCGCTTGACGGATGCCGATGCACGAGGGATCCGGTGCATGGCGACACCGGACGGATGCCGGGTAGCGCCGAAGGTTTCGAGTTCATTCTGGTCGGCATCGCCGACGGCCACAATGCGCCTCTCGTCGGATACCGGTCGACGCAGCACAGGTGTCGATATTTTTCTTCAACATCGACAGAATTGACCAACCGACACCGATCGACCCCGATAGGGCCTGGCGATGACCGCAACTGCCGAACGATCCCCCACCGCGCTCGACGTCTACCGGCGCCTGAAAGCGGATATCATCCGCGGCGCCTATGCACCGCAGGAAAAGCTGCTGATGAGCCGGCTGAAGGCGAGCTACGACACCGGCGTCGGCCCGTTGCGGGAGGCCTTGACCCGACTGATCGGCGAACGCCTGGTCACCGGTATCAGCCAGCGTGGCTATCGCGTGGCGCCGATGTCGGTGGCCGAACTGGCCGCGATCTACGACGCTCGCGCCGAACTCGAGGGCCTGCTGATACGCCTGGCCATCGAGCGCGGCGACGATGACTGGGAGGCCTCGATCCTGGCCCGGGCCCATACCCTGGCCAAGGTCGACCGTATCAATGATGGCGAGGAGATGCTCGAACGCTGGGACCGGCGACACCAGGCGCTTCACGATGCCATGGTCGCCGGCTGCGACTGCCTGCCGCTGCTGCAGTCGCGGGCGGCCCTGTTCGATCAGGCCCAGCGCTACCGCCATCTATGGCTACGCCGAACCGTCTTCTCCGATCAGGCGCTGGCCGACAAGCACCGCGAGCATCGGACACTGGTGGACACGATCCTGTCACGCGATGCCACGGCCGCCAGCCGAATGATGCGCGAGCACCTGATGACGCCGGTGCCGATCATCCGCGAGCGGCTGGAGGAACGGGGCTGGGTCTAGTGGGATGTCTCGCCGCTTGTCTGGCACCACCGGGCCCAGATACGGCGCGTTCAGCCAATCGCTCCATCACGACGCAGATCCGCCAGCGCCTCGGCGTCCAGCGCCAACCATTCGTGCAGGACGCACGCGGTATGCTCCCCTAGGCGCGGCGGCGATCGGGGCGACGTCATCCGACAGCCATCCAGCGTGATCGGGTTGCCCACCAATCTGGCACGGCGGCCATCTTCCATGGCGCTCTCCTCTGACATGCCCCGGTGGCGCACCTGGGGATCGTCGAAGACCTGATCGAGCGTGTTGATGGGTCCGCAGGGCACGCCATGGGCCTCCAGCAGCGCCAGCCACTCGTCGCGCGGCCTGGCGATCAACCTCGCCTCCAGCAGGGTAACCAGCGCCTCGCGATGGGCCACTCGCTGGGCATTGGTGGCGAAACGCGGATCCACCGCCCACGCCGGCTCCCCCAGCGCCTCGCAGAGATGGCGAAACTGGCTGTCATTGCCCACTGTGACGATGAGATGACCATCGGCAGCGGCGAACGCCTGGTACGGTACGATGTTGGGGTGCGCATTGCCCATGCGCTGCGGCGTCTGGCCGCTGGTGAGGTAGTTGAGTGCCTGATTGGCGAGGACGCCGACCTGGACATCCAGCAGCGCCATGTCGATGTAGCCGCCCTCGCCGGTCGCATCCCGGCGGCGCAGCGCCGCCAGGATCGCGTTGGCGGCGTAGAGCCCGGTGAAGATGTCGGTGATCGCGACGCCGACCTTCATCGGCTCGCCGCCCTGTGCGTCGGGCGCCCCGGTCAGGCTCATCAGCCCGCCCATGCCCTGGATCAGGAAGTCGTAGCCGGCGCGGCCGGCGTAGGGCCCGTCCTGGCCGAACCCGGTGATCGAGCAGTAGATCAGGTCCGGTTTGAGTCGCTGGAGGCTGGCGTAGTCGAGCCCATAGGCAGCCAGCCCGCCGACCTTGAAGTTCTCGATCACGACATCGGCCTTCGTTGCCAGGCGCCGAACCAGCTCCTGCCCCTTCGCGGTCGACAGGTCGATGGCGACCGAGCGCTTGCCGCGGTTGGCGCTCAGGAAGTAGGCGGACTCTTTCATTCCGGCACCTGAACCCGTGCCGGTACCCGACTCCATCTTTCCTGTCTCGGCACCCGGACCGGTGCCGGTACCCGACTCCATCGACTCTCTTGTTTCCGACCCCGTGCCGATGCCGTCGAGCCACGGCGGGCCCCAGGCCCGGGTATCGTCGCCCCGCCCCGGTCTCTCGACCTTGATCACCTCGGCGCCGAGATCCGCCAGTTGCTGCGTGCACCAGGGGCCGGCAAGCACCCTCGAGAGGTCCAGCACCTTGAGACCGGCCAACGGTTTGGATAGCTCACGCATCGCCTTCAACCGAACGCCTGGATGCCGGTCTGGGCACGCCCCAGGATCAGCGCATGGACGTCGTGCGTCCCCTCGTAGGTGTTGACCGTCTCCAGGTTGATCATGTGGCGGATCACGCCGAACTCCAGCGATATACCGTTGCCGCCGTGCATGTCTCGCGATACGCGGGCAATGTTAAGCGCCTTGCCGCAGTGATTGCGCTTGATCAGCGAGATCATTTCCGGGGTCGCCTGGCCCGCGTCCAGCAGCTGCCCGACCCGTAGACACGCCTGGAGGCCAAGCGCAATCTCCGTCTGCATGTCGGCCAGCTTGACCTGGACCAGTTGCGTGGCGGCCAGTGGCCGGCCGAACTGCTCCCGATCCAGGGTGTACTGGCGGGCAGCGTGCCAGCAGAATTCCGCCGCCCCCATGGTGCCCCAACCGATCCCGTAGCGGGCCTTGTTGAGACATCCGAATGGCCCGCTCAACCCGGCAGCGCCGGGCAGCAGCGCCTCCTCGTCGACGAAGACGTCATCGAGCACGATCTCGCCGGTGACCGACGCCCGCAACGACGCCTTGGCCTGGATGGTGGGCGTGGAGAAGCCATCGGCGCCCCGGTCGACCAGAAACCCCTTGATCTTGCCTTCGTGGGCATCGGACTTGGCCCACACCACGGCGACGTCGGCGATGGGGCTGTTGGTGATCCAGGTCTTCTGGCCGCTGAGACGATAGCCGCCATCGACCTTCCTGGCCCGAGTCTGCATGCTGCCGGGGTCGGAGCCCGCATTGGGCTCGGTCAGGCCGAAACAGCCCACCATCTCGCCGCTCGCGAGTTCGGGCAGGTAGCGCCGCTTCTGCGCCTCGCTGCCGTAGGCCTCGATCGGGTGCATCACCAGCGAGGACTGCACGCTCATGGCGGAACGATAGCCGGAATCGACCCGCTCGACCTCGCGCGCGATCAGGCCGTAGGCGACGTGGTTGGCGCCCGCGCCACCATAGGCCTCGGCCACCGTGGCCCCCAGCAGGCCGAGCCCGCCCATCTCGCGCAGGATCTCGCGGTCGAAATGGTCGCGCTCGAAGGCCTCCAGCACGCGAGGCTGCAGGCGCTCCTGGCAGTAGTCGCGGGCCAGCTGCTGAATCTGGCGCTCCTCGTCGCCGAGCTGCTGGTCGAACAGAAAAGGGTCATCCCACTGGAAACCGGACATGATTGGCGCTCCTGACATCGATGGAATCGCCCGGCTTCGACAGCTCGGACGGGCAAGATATGGTCAGGGTAACGCCATGGCGAATATCGACACTATTGGATAAATGTCTACATTTTTGACAACTCGCGCTCGCCGATCCTCCCCGTCCGGGCCGGCATCAGCCTCCAACATTCGTCGCAGGCTGGCAGCGCCTGGCGATCATGGCCCAGCAGCAGCGCCGTGCGTCCTGCCAGCCACGCATCCAGTGTCGACTTGATCGAGGCCGCCGTCTCGGCATCCAGCCCGCTCAGGGGCTCATCCAGAATCACCAGCGGCGAATTGCGCAACATCACCCGCGCCAAGGCGACGCGACGCGCCTGGCCCCCGGAAAGCTGGCGCCCCTGCTCGCCGACCCAGGTTTCCAGGCCGTCCGGCAGCGATCGCGCCCAGGCCTCGAGCTCGACACTGGCGAGCACGGCCCAGAGTTCGGCATCGCTGGCATCCGGGTTCCCCATGCGCAGGTTGGCGGCCAGGGTGTCGTGGAACAGCTCGCTGCGCTGGGTGAGATAGCCGATTCGCGCTCGCAACGAGTCGGGCGCCAGCCGGGAGATATCCTGGGAGGCGAATTCGATGCGCCCCGCCTGGGGATCGAATGCGCGTACCGCCAACTGCGCCAGTGTCGACTTGCCGATCCCCGACGGGCCGATGATGCCGACTTTCCGGCCGGCTCCGATGACCAGACTCAGGTCGTCGAAGACGGTTCGCGCGCCATGGCTGACCTCGACGCCCCGATAGACCAGCGATGGCGCCGCGCCTCCGGACGTGAGCCGGTCCCCGGCCAGCGGCGTCTTCAGCTCGGCCTGGGCGTTGAGCCGCTCGGCGGCCCGTACCGTGGCCCCCAACTGGGTGAATGCCATCGGCAGATTACCCAGCCCCTCGCTGACCGCCAGCGTGCCCAGCGCCAGCATCACCATCACCGGCCCGCTCACTTGGCCGCCGCGAAAGGCCTCGAGCCCCACCAGCAGCACCAGCAGCGTGGCCAGTTGGACGCCGAGCGTGACGACGAGATTGCCGGTGGCAGTACGCCGGCCGAGTTGACGCTGGTCGTCGAGCAGCGCCTGCTCCTCGCGGCGCCAGAGCGCGCGATGTGTCTCCAGCGCCCGGTAGCTGGTCAATTCGGCCAGCCCCTCGACCTGCTCGATGGCGCGCGTCCGCAGCCGTTCCTGCCGATCGATCCGGCGATGACTGGCCCGCCAACCCCACCAGCCGCAGCCGGCGGTCGCGATCACGCCCAGCGGCAACAGAATGACCAGCAGCACGATTCCGGCGACGGGCAGGAAGGCGCTGGCGAAAGCGGCGAATGCCAGCACGCTGATCAGTGCCACCAGCGGCGGCGCCAGCAGGCGCAGATAGAGATTGTCGAGGGTGTCGATATCCGCCGTCAGTCGATGGAGCCACTGGGAAGCACGGGCCCGTGCCAGCGTGCGCGCATCCAGCGTGACCAGGCCAGCGAATACGCGCCCGCGAAGATCCGCCAGCAGTCGCAATATGGTGTCGTGGTTGTAGACCCGTTCCAGATAGCGGCTGGCAGTGCGGGAGACGGCGAAGAACCGGATACCGCTGCCGGGGGTGAAGACGTCCAGGTAGCCGGTTGCGCTGACCGCCGCGATCGCCGTGGCGGTGATGAACCAGCCGGACAGCGACAGTAGCCCGAGCGCGCTGAGCAGCGTGGCGAGCATCAGCAGCGCGCCGATCAGGAGCCGGCCGCGACGCTCGGCCAGGACGCCGAGCCATGGCCGCAGCGAGAGCAGTGACTTCATGAGTGCGCCTCCCGGGAGAGATCCGGACGCTCGACCGCGGACAGCCTGCCCGCCTCGATGGCGAGGACACGACCGGCCATGGCCATGATCGCAGGGTGATGGGTAGCGACGATCAGGGTGCGACCGCTGGCGGCCAGCCGGGTCAGGCCGGCGATGACCTCGCGTTCGGTCTCCGGATCGAGGGCTGCCGTCGGTTCGTCCAGCAGCACCAGCTTCGCTGGCGAGAGAAAGACCCTGGCCAGCGCCAGCCGCTGCCCTTCGCCGCCGGAGAGCCCGACGCCCCGCTCGCCTAGCGGGGTGTCGAGGCCAGACTCGGCGGCGCGCAGCCAGACCCCCAATCCGGCCTCCTCCAGGGCGCTACGCAGCGCGTCATCGCTGGCATCCGGCGCCACCAGGCGCAGATTCTCAGCGAGGGTGCCCTGGACGATCAGCGGTCGCTGGTCCAGCCAGGCGATTGCCGGCGTCGGGGTGACCCGAACCCTCCCCGCGCTGGGCGCGATGAAGCCCGCGATCAGTTGCAGCAGGCTCGACTTGCCACTGCCGGAGGGGCCGATCAGCGCCACGACCTCGCCGGGATTGATCCTCAACGACAGCGGCCCGAGAATTCGCTCCCGCCCGCGATGGCGCAACTCGACAGCGTCGAGCGCGACCGCACCGGGAAGCTGGCGCGGGGTCTCGTCCGCCTCGGTTTCTCCGCCGATTCCCGCCGGCGCGCCCTTCTCGTCGGCCTCCGGCTCCAGCAGCGCCACCAGCCCTTCCGCCGCGCCAAGGGCGGAAGCCCGGTCATGGTAGTGCTGGGAAAGGGTGCGCAGCGGCTGGAAGAACTCCGGGGCCAGCAGCAGGATGAACAACCCGCTGAACAGATCGAGCTGATCGGCGGGGCCATACTGGATATAGCCCAGCAGGCCGAAGCCGATGTAGATCGCCACCACCGCGACGGAGACCGCCGCGAAGAATTCGAGCACCGCCGACGACAGGAAGGCGACCCTCAGCGTCTTGAGGCTTCGCCGCCGATAGTCGTGGGCGACCTCGCTCACCTCCTCGACGCTGCGCTCGGCCAGACCGAACAGTTGCAGCGTGGCGATGCCCCGCACCCGGTCGAGGAAATGCCCCGAAAGCCGGGTGACCGCCTGGAACTGCGCTTCGTTGAGACGCTGCGCGCCCATCCCGATCAGCGCCATGAACAGCGGAATCAGCGGCGCCGCGATCAACAGCCAGATCGCCGCCAGCCAGTTGAGCCAGAACACCACGGCGAGGTAGATCAAGGGGATCAGCGCCGCCAGCACCATCTGCGGCAAGAAGCGGGCGTAGTAGCCCTCAAGCGACTCGACCTGATCCACCAGCTGGCTGGCGAGACCGGCGCTATGCCGGGACGCCAGCCGCACGGGGCCGAGCTGCTGCAGGCGCGCCAGCAACAGCGCACGCACTCGCTGCTTCACCCGCAGGCCGCAGGCCTGGCCGCACACTTCCTGCCCCCACTGCGCCAGTGCCCGGGCGGCAATGGCGGCGACGATCACCGAGATACCACCGACGACCGCCTCGAGCGAGGCGCCGTCCGAGATCACGCGATCGACGACCCAGGCCAGCGCCCCCATCTGGATCAGCGTGGCAACGCCCACCAATAGTCCACAGCAGACGGCCCCACGATACCAGGGCCGGACATCGGCCGCCTGCTGCTTCAACCACTCGCGTGACGGGTTAGCGGATCGCCTGGCGGCGCTCAATGGTAGCCCTCACCGACGCGGACCTTGCCGCGGAAGACCCAGTAGGACCACGCGGTGTAGGTCAGCACGATCGGCACCACGAACAGCACCCCGATCAGGATGAAGAACTGGGATTCCGGCGCCGAGGCGGCGTCCCAGAGCGTGTAATCCGGTGGGATCACGTAGGGCCAGCGGCTGACCAGCAGTCCGAGGTAGGTGAAGATGAACAGGCCCAGCGTCAACAGGAACGCCAGCCCTTCACGGCGACGGCGAGTGGCAAGGTAGATTCCAGCCGCGCAGAGCAGCGCCGCGAACGGCAGCAGCCAGATCACCTGCAGATGATCGAACCAGCGGTCGAACACGCCCGGATCGATCCAGGGCGTCCACAGACTGACGATGACGAATATCGCCAGCACGCCGATCAGCAGCCCGGGAATCAAGCCTCGCGCCCACTCGCGAACATGCCCCTCGGACTTCAGCACCAGCCAGGTCGCCCCCAGCAGGGTGTAACCGACCACCAGCCCGATGCCGGTGAGGACCGAGAACGGCGTCAACCAGTCGAACGCCCCGCCGGTATAGACGCGATTCGCGGTTTCGAAGCCCTGGATGTAGGCCCCCACCACGCAGCCCTGGGCGAACGCCGCGACGAAGGAGCCGCCGGCGAAGGCCGCGTTCCACCAGCCCCGCGTCCGCTTGGACTTGAAGCGAAACTCGAACGCCACGCCACGGAAGATCAATCCGGCCAGCATCAGGAATACCCCCAGGTAGAGCGCCGGGAGCAGGATGGTGTAGACCAGCGGGAAAGCGGCGATGAGACCGGCACCGCCGAGCACCAGCCAGGTCTCGTTGCCATCCCACACCGGTGCGACGGAGTTCATCATCACGTCGCGGGCGTCCTCGTCGGGGGCGAACGGAAACAGAATGCCCAGGCCCAGGTCGAACCCGTCCATCAGCACGTACATGATCACGCCGAACGCGATGATGAAGGCCCAGATCAGCGACAGATCGTACATTTCCATGGCTCAGCTCCTGGATGACGCGGTGGTGCCGTCGAATGGCACGTGGGTGGCGGACAAGGGACGCATGGGGCGGTCGGCGTCATGGACTTCCTCGTCCGCACCGAGATCGTCCAGCCCCTGGCGAACGACCTTGAACAAGTAGTAGATGCCGGCCCAGAAGATCACCGCGTAGACCGCGACATAGCCGATCAGCGTCGCCAGCACCATGCCACCCGTCAGCGAGGGCGTGACCGCATCCGCATAGGAGAGCACGTTGTAGACCAGCCAGGGCGAGCGCCCGATCTCGGTCACGAACCACCCCGCCAGCACCGCGATGAACGGTGCCAGGCTCATGCCCTGCAGGCCATGCAGGAACCAGCGCGAGGTGTACAGCTTCCCGCCACGGCGAAGCACCAGCCCGGTGACGGCAAACGCGATCATCAGCAGACCCAGCGCGACCATGACCCGGAAGCTGTAGAAGACGATCCAGACCGGCTGCTGCTGATCGACGGGGATCTCCTTGAGCCCCGGCACCACGCCATCGACATCGTGACGCAGAATCAGGCTGGCGCCGTTGGGGATACCGATCTCGAAGCGGTTGGCCTGGAGCTCGCGGTCCGGAAGCGCGAACAGCAGCAATGGAACATTGGACTGGGTCTCCCAGTTCCCCTCCATCGCCGCAATCTTCATCGGCTGATGCTCGAGGGTGTTGAGACCGTGCTCGTCACCCACGAAGGCCTGTAACGGCGCCAGAATCAGCAGCAGCCACATGGTCATGGAGAGCGCCCGCTTGTGTGCCTCGACATCGCGCCGTCTGAGCAGGAACCAGGCACTGACCCCGCAGACCACGAAGCCTCCGGTCAGGAAGGCCGCCAGCGCCATGTGCGCGAATCGATACGGGAAGGAGGGCGTGAACATGGCCTCCAGCCAGGAGGTCACGTGCACGGCACCCTCGCGGATCTCGTAACCCTGCGGCGTCTGCATCCAGCTGTTGGTGGCCAGAATCCAGAAGGCCGAGATGAAGGTACCGATGGCGACCATCAGCGCAGCGAAGAAATGCACCGACGGCGAGACACGATGGCGGCCGAACAGCAGCACGCCGAGGAACCCGGCCTCCAGGAAGAACGCCGTGATCACTTCGTAGCTCAGCATCGGCCCGATGAAGTTCGAGGCGAACTGGGAGAAATTGCTCCAGTTGGTACCGAACTGGAAGGCCATGACGATGCCGGAAACCACGCCCATGCCGAAGACGACGGCGAATATCTTGGTCCAGAACAGGCCCAGACGATCCCAGACCGCGTTACCGGTCGCGACGTAGAGACCCTGCAACACCGCCACATAGGAAGCGAGCCCTATCGTGAAGACGGGAAATATCGCATGAAAAGAGACCACGAAGGCGAACTGCAATCGTGATAGCAGGATAGGATCTAACGCCATGGCTGACTCCTCGCAAGCGCCAGGGCAGCGGTTCCCTCATACCCCGACGGCAGCTGTTTCATCTGACTGTTTGCTGTTTGTCCCTCGCCCGGCCATTGCAGCCGTTCGATGCGCCCTATCATAGGCGCGACCCTGGGCCGGGCCGCCGTGTCCGGTTGTCGCAGCCCCATGCCGCACTGTTGCGCGCGACGCTCTAGACAACCTAGGCAATGCTGCCGAAAGTCGCCAACCACGAGGGTTTCCAAGCCTCCGCGCCACCCGCAGAGCCGACTTTCATCCCGGCGGATTCCAGCACACCTGCGACAATATGCCTGGCTGACACGCCGTGGCGACCGGGGGCCGCCCCGCGTCGTCACGCGGCAGACGGCTTTGGTCAAATAGTCATACGTCAAATAGTCATACAAAGGCAGATCGCGTAAGGTTCGAATGACATACAGGCTAATGGCTATCCCGCTATTGGATCCTGCCTGACTCTTATCCCTGATCACGAGGCGCTTCGTGACCGACCCGACCTCCTCGACCGCCCGCTCGGCCTCCCCGGCCCAGACGACAAAGGCCGGTCCCGTGCCGGCCCTGTGGATGCTGGTCATGATCACCCTGGCCGGCACGCTGGCCATGCACATCTTCGTGCCGGCGCTGCCGATCGCCGGAGAGGCGCTGCACGCCGACAACGCCCGAATGCAGTTGACCATCAGCCTCTACATACTGGGTCTGGCGCTCGGCCAGCTCTTCTATGGCCCGCTCTCCGACGCGCTGGGAAGACGACCGGCGTTGATGCTCGGCATGGCCATCTACAGCATCGCGGGCGTCGTCGCCTGGCAGGCGCAGAGCGTCGAGATGCTGATCGCGGCGCGCTTCTTCCAGGCCTTCGGCGGCTGCGCCGGGCTGGCGCTGGGGCGCGCCATGATCCGCGACACCGCGGCCCCGGACCGGGCGGTGCAGCGCCTGGCGGTGCTCAACCTGGTGGTCGCCATCGGCCCGGCCATGGCGCCGCTGATCGGCAGCCTGCTGACATCGACGCTGGGTTGGCGAACCGTACTGCTGGCACTCTGCCTGATGGGTGTCGGCAACCTGCTGTTCGTCTGGCGGCTGATGCCGGAAACGGCACAAGCCACCGGTCGCATCAACCTGCCAAACCTGGCCCACGAATATCGCACCCTGCTCCGCTCTCCCGCCTTCATCGGGTACGCGATCGGCGGAGGTTGCGTCACCACGGCGATGTTCGCTTTCGTCGCCTCGGCACCGTTCATCTTCGTCGAACAGCTGGGCAAGCCGGCGAGTCACGTGGCGTACTACCTGTCGCTGCTGATCCTCAGCATCTCGCTGGGCAACTTCATCACCAATCGCACCATTCACCGCGTCGGCCTGGTGCGATTGATGCTGTCTGCCAGCCTGCTGAGCCTGGCGGGCGGAATCTCGATGCTGGTCATCGTGCTGGCGGGCTGGGCTTCGGCGGTCACCCTCGAAGCCTCGGTGCTGCTGTTCACCTTCGGGGTGGGGATGACCGGACCGACCGCGTTGACGCTGGCAGTGGGCATCAACCCCAGGGTGGTCGGCTCCGCGGCCGGGCTCTACGGATTCGCCCAGATGGGCATCGGCGCTCTGTGCACGGCGCTGGCCGGCCTGGGCGACAACCCGGCCCTGGGTGCGGCCGTGGTGCTGGCCACGGCTGCCGTGATCGGCCAGATCGCGTTGAGAACCGCGCTGCGGTTCGATCGCCAGCCCCCGGGCTGAGCCACCGGAGGGAGATCTCGGGTCTCTTCGAAACCCCTCGCGCGCCTGCTGCGTTCGTCTAACGGAGCGCCCTCCTGTTCTTCGGTAGTGTAGGCATACCACGACAACGCAGGTGGCCGTGCTCCGCCACGCCCGCCGGAACGGTCTAGGGGATGCCCATGAACGCTATCTGGATCGCCCTGTTCGGTACCGTGTGTTTCGTGATGGGCTATCGGTTCTATTCGAAGTTCATCGCCGAACGCATCTACCGACTCGACGCCGATTTTCAAACGCCGGCGCATGCCTATCGCGACGGTGTCGATTACGTTCCCACCAACAAGTGGATTCTGTGGGGCCACCATTTCACCTCGGTGGCTGGGGCGGCGCCCATCGTGGGGCCTGCCATCGCGATCTACTGGGGCTGGTTGCCGGCCATCCTGTGGGTGGTGCTGGGCACCGTCTTCGCCGCCGGCGTCCACGACTTCGGCGCGGTGGTGCTCTCCAATCGCCACAAGGGCCATTCGATCGGGACACTGGCCAACCGGCTGATCGGACAGCGTGCCAAACTGCTGTTCCTGTTCATCATCTTGATTCTGGTATTGATGGTCAACGCGGTCTTCGCCTGGGTCATCGCCAAGCTGTTCATCACCTTCCCGGCCAGTGTGCTGTCGGTCTTCATCCAGATTCCGCTTGCCGTGTGGATCGGCTATCGCGTCTATCGCCATTCGGGCTCGATGCTGCTGCCGTCGGTGGTCGCTCTGGCGGTGATGTACGGCGCGGTGCTGGTGGCCAGCGAGGTGCCGCTGCTGCAGTTCGACCTGGTGAGCTGGTTCGGCGGGGCCGACGCACCGGTCGTCGGCGGCTTCAACGGCACCTCGATGGCCTTCCTGGTCTGGATCGTGGTGTTGATGGTGTACGTCTACATCGCCTCGACGCTCCCCGTCTGGAAACTGCTGCAGCCGCGCGACTACATCAATTCGCATCAGTTGGTGGTCGGCCTGGCGCTGCTGTACCTGGGGCTGCTGTTCGGCGCGCCGGAGATGACCGCGCCCAGCATCAACGGCGAGGCGGAGATCAGCTGGTATCCGCTGCTGTTCATCACCATCGCCTGCGGCGCGATCTCCGGCTTTCACGGCCTGGTCGCCTCGGGCACCACCTCCAAGCAGTTGGACAAGGAAACCGACGCCCGCATGATCGGCTATGGCGGCGCCCTGGGCGAAGGCATGCTGGCGATGATCGCGATCATCGCGGTGGGCACCCTGTTCGCCTCGGGCGCCGACTTCACCGCCACCTATTCGAGCTTTTCCGCGGCCGGCTCCAACGGCCTGGGGTCGTTCGTGAGGGGTGCCGGCCAGCTCGCCGGCAATCTCGGCATTCCCGAACAGGTGGGGTCGACGCTGATCGCGGTGATCGTGGTGAGCTTCGCCGCCACCACCCTGGATACCGCCGTGCGCCTGATGCGCTACATCATTGCCGAGCTGGGCAACGAGTACGGCATGCCGGTCATCGCCCGCAAGCACGTCGCGACCAGCATCGCCGTCATCACCAGCGGCGCGCTGGTGATCCTGCCGGAAGGTCCCAACGGCTTCGGCTCCGGCGGCTACCTGCTGTGGCCGCTGTTCGGCACCAGCAACCAGCTGCTGGCCGGCATCACGCTGATGCTGGTCTCGGTATGGCTCAAGCGCCAGGGCCGCCCGGTGATCTTTACCCTCGCCCCCATGCTGTTCCTGCTGGTCATGACGCTGTGGGCCATGGGCCAGCAGGTGATCTTCACCTGGTCGGGTTTCGGCGATGCCGACCGCAACTGGCTGCTGTTCATCTTCGGGAGCCTGATCATGGTGTTCACGCTGTGGATCCTGCTCGAGGCCTCGCGCAGCTTCCGCCAGGACGACACTGGCACACGGCAGCCATCGCTGAGCTCCGATGAATCGCCCTGACAACGAGGTCTCCACGGTTGCCCTGTGGCGATCGCGGCTACATCGCGCGATCCAGGGATACGACGCGGTCCTGAGCCTGCCGCACCGGCGCGAAATCGCCCGGGAGCTGCAGGATGAGGAGGATCTCTTCATGCTGCTGTGCTTCTGCGACATGATGGGAATCCCCAATCCCGTCAGCGACATGACCCTGGAGCTCTACCCGCACATGCTCGACCGCTTCCACGAGTGGCACACCCGCCAGGGCATGCCGCGCTCGCCCCTGGCGGGCTTCCGCTGCTGCTAGGCGGGCGCATGTCGCACAAGGAACCCCGCATGGCCAAGAGCCTTTTCTTCGGCGGCAAGGGCGGCGTCGGCAAGACCAGTTGCGCCACCGCCTATGCCTTGAGCTGCGCGGCGGCCGGCTGGCGGACCCTGCTGGTCTCCACAGACCCGGCCCACAATCTGGCGGATCTGTTCGGGCGCTCGCCGGGGCCGAGTCCAACGCGCATGCGGGCCGGTCTCGACGTCGTCGAGCTCGATCCCGATCACGAGACGCAACGCTACCTGGAGCAGGTCAAGGCCACGCTGCGCCCCCTGGTCAGCGGCGAACGCAGCGAAACCGTGTTTCGCCAGCTCGACCTCGCACGACATGCTCCCGGCACCGAGGAAGCCGCCCTGTTCGATGCCCTGGTGGGCCTGTTGCTGGATACCGGCGACGCGTACGATCGACTGATCTTCGACACCGCGCCCGGCGGGCACACGGTACGTCTACTGGCGCTGCCCGAGATCATGGGCGCCTGGGTGGAGGGATTGATGCAGCGCCGCCGCAAGGTACGCAGCGACTACAAGGCGTGGCTAGGCGACGGCGAGGTCGTCGACGATCCCATCCAGGAGACGCTGATGCGCCGCCGCGGGCGTCTCGCCGCCGCCCGCGAGCACCTGACCTGTCCCGCGCACTCGGCGGTGATCCTGGTCGCCAACCCGGAACGGCTGCCGGCACTGGAAACCACACGCACCCGCCAACTTCTCGAGAGTCACGGGTTGCACGTCGGCGCCGTGGTCATCAACAAGTGCCTGCCTGCCGAGATCGACAGCCAATGGCTCGCCAACTGGCGCGAGGAGCAACGCCCCTGGATCGATCATCTCGAGGCGACCTTCCCCGACCGCGAGTGCATACGTATCGATCACCAGTCCCATGCCCCGGCCTGCTGTGACGATCTGGTACCGCTCCAGCAAGCGCTGAGCGGGTTGGCGCCGTGGCACGCCCAGCCATGAGGGTCGGGCGGCCCGAGTCGATGGTCTAGCGCGTGCCGATCACGCTGTAGACCAGCCACGTGGTGTAGGCCACGAAACTGAGTAGCAACACCGCACCTTCCAGCCGATTGATGCGGCCCTGCCCCTTGATGCCGATGCCGAACACCAGCAGCGCCAGCGTCAGTGCCGCCATGACCGGCCAATCCCGGACCAGCACGTCGGGATCGACGTCGATGGGGTGTATCACGCCGGCCAGGCCGACGACCGCCAGGGTGTTGAACAGGTTGGAGCCCACCACGTTGCCGATCACCAGGTCGTGCTCGTTCTTGCGTACCGCACTGATGGAAGACGCAAGCTCCGGCAGCGAGGTGCCGATGGCGACCACCGTCAGCCCGATGACCAGATCGCTAACCCCGAACGCCTCGGCGACCGTGACCGCGCCCCAGACCAGAAAGCGCGAACTGACGATCAGCATCAGCAAGCCGACCAGCGTCCAGACCACGCCGCGCTTCAGCGACATGGCGTCTGCTGCCGCATGCGCCTCGACATCGGTCTCCAGCGCATCGCCGTGGGTACTGCGGGCCCGCCAGATGCTGTAGCCAAGGAAACCGAAGAGCAGTGCCAGCAGGAGGACCGCATCGACGCGGGAGATCACGCCGTCATGCAGGCACCAGAGCGAAATCAGCGTCACCCCCCCAAGCACTGGCAACTCCTGGCGGATCACCTGAGAGTGCACAGTCAGCGGGCTGATCACCGCCACCAGCCCTACGATCAGGGCGATATTGGTAATGTTCGAGCCGTAGGCGTTCCCCAGCGCCAGGCCGGGATTGCCCTGGACGGCTGCCAGCGCCGATACCATCAGCTCCGGAGCCGAGGTGCCGAAACCGATCACCACCATGCCGATCAATAGTGGCGGGAGCCCCAGATGACGAGCCGTCGCCGCGGCGCCATCCACGAATCGGTCGGCACTCCACACCAGTACCACGAGTCCGGCCACAATGGCCGCCAGCGCCATCCACACGTTAGGATCTCCCCTATGTTCGTAAGGCCCCGACAGCCGGTGGCGGGGCAACGACAGAGCGCCCGGCTGCGCTCCGGAGAACGCCTCTGCCGCCCAGGTAAGCGATTGTGCTTCTTCGGCAAAACGGCCTTAGCCTACTATAGTATCCAAGCGGCTGAACTATCATGACTTTTCGACAACGACGCCAGCGTCTTCGAGTGCATCCAACAAACATGCACGGACGTATGTATTCCAGTAACATGCTGACATCAAGCAGCGTGGTACGCCTTTCATCCAGCTTTCGCATCGGGTACGGCTTTGGCAGCAGGCAAGAGTGACTCTGACATCGACAAGACGAGTTTCCTGACGCCTCGACGGACGCGTCGTCGTCTTCGTGCCTGCCACGAATGCGATCTACTGGTCGCCCTGCCGCCTCTGCATCCGGGTGAGCGAGCCAGTTGCCCACGCTGTGGTCACACACTCAGCCACCGACATTTTCGCCCCGCCGAGCGCAGCCTGGCATTTGCCATCAGCGCCTTGATGGCGTTGGCGGCGGCGCTCTACTTCCCGTTCATCAGTTTCGAAGCGCGCGGGGTCAGCAATGCCATTCATCTCGTCGACACCTCCGCCAGTCTCGTCAGATTCCACGAGCCGTTCGTCGGCATGCTGGTCCTGCTGACGGTCGTGGTGCTGCCCACGGTCTATCTCCTCGCCGTCGTCTGGCTGCACCTCGGCCTCCTGCAACGACGTCCGCTGCCGCGGAGCTACCGCATCGCTCGCGCGCTCTCCCATCTAGGCCCCTGGATGATGGCGGACGTGTTCGTCATCGGCGCCCTCGTCAGCCTGATCAAGATCGCCGGCATGGCATCCGTCGACCTGGGCCTGTCGTTCTGGGCGTTCTGCGTCTATGCCCTGCTGCTGCTGCTGACCACACGCTCCATCGACACCGACTGGATGTGGTTCTCGCTGGTGGGTGAGCCGCTCGCCCCCGAGGGGTGCCGACCGGGCCAGCCGGCCGCCGAACAGAAGCTCACCGGTTGCCCGACCTGCGGCCTGGTCAATCGCCTCGGCCATTTCGGGCGCGGGCGCTGCCAGCGCTGTGGCGAGCCGCTACGCTTCCGGAGCCCTCACAGTCTGCAGAAGACCTGGGCGCTGCTGATCGCGGCGACACTCTGCTATATCCCCGCCAATCTCTACCCGATCATGACCACGACGTCGCTGGGCAACGAAACGCCCTCGACCATCATTGGCGGCGTCATGATCTTTCTCGGCCACGGCGACTGGCCCATCGCGCTGGTCATTTTCACCGCCAGTGTCGTGGTGCCGATCGGCAAGGTCTTCGCACTCGGCTGGCTCTGCATTACAGTCCGGCGCAGCGGTGAATCCGAATTCAAGCACAAGCGCCAGAAGCTGTACCGGATCACCGAACTGATCGGGCGCTGGTCGATGATCGACGTCTTCGTGGTCGCCATTCTGGTGTCCCTGGTCCATGCCGGATCGCTGCTGGCGATCACGCCAGGCCCGGCGGCGCTCGCCTTTTCCGCGGTGGTCATCATTACCATGCTGGCCGCGATCAGCTTCGACCCACGCCTGATCTGGGACGCGCGCAACATGCAGCCCCACATGCCGGCCGCGCTCAAACGCCAGTCACCCTACTCGCCCGTCAAGGAAGCCGACGATGCCTGATTCGATGCAACGCGCCAAACGGGTGTCGCAATCGCGACTCTCGCCGATCTGGATAGTGCCTCTACTGGCGGCGCTGATCGGTGCCTGGATGGTGTGGGACAACATTTCCAGCCGAGGGCCGTTGATCACGCTGAACATGGACAACGCCGAGGGCATAGAGGCCGGCAAGACCCTGATCAAGACGCGCAATGTCGAAGTCGGCCATGTCGAGGCCGTCCGCCTGTCCGACGACTTGTCACACACCGTGGTCACGGCGCGCATGTCCAACGACGCGGCGCGAATGCTCAATGCCGAGACGCGCTTCTGGGTGGTCAAGCCACGCATCGGGCGCGAGGGCATCAGCGGTCTCAATACCGTGCTGTCCGGCGCTTACATCCAGCTCGCGCCGGGCAAGAGCGATGAAGCTCAGGACAGCTTCGATGTCCTCGAACAGCCGCCGGTCGCACCGCCGGATGCCCCTGGACTCAGGATCAACCTGGTGAGTCAGGTCGGCAATTCGCTCAGCGCCGGCGATCCGGTCACCTACCAGGGCTATACCGTCGGTCGCGTGGAGAGTACCGATTTCGACCCCGAGAAACGGGAGATGCGCCACCGCATCTTCATCCAGTCTCCCTACGACAGTCTGGTGACCGATACCACGCGTTTCTGGAGCTCTTCCGGCATCGACGTGCAGTTGGATTCGGAGGGGGTGAACGTCAACCTGGACTCGTTCGAGACGTTGATCAGCGGCGGCGTCACCTTCGGCGTGCCGGAGGACGTGACCCGGGGCGGTCCGGCCAAGCAGGACGCGACCTACACCCTCTACAACAGCGAGGAGAGTGCGCGCGAGGGAACCTATGACCAGTACATCGAATATGTCCTGCTGGTCGATGACACCGTTAGAGGGCTCAGTCGCGGCGCGCCGGTGGAGTATCGCGGCGTGCGCGTCGGTACCGTCGTCGCGGTTCCGTGGCACTTCACCGCCCCGCAACCGGACGGTCTCAACCAGTTCGCGATTCCGGTGCTGATCCGGATCGAACCTCAGCGACTGGAGAGCGGCGAGGACATCAACAAGAATATCGACGATCAAGAAGTGCGTCAGCGCTTCGAGAAGATGTTCAAGGACCTCGGGCTGCGCGCCACGCTCAAGGCCGGCAACCTGCTGACCGGTGCACTGTTCGTCGATCTCAACTTCAGCCAGGACGCCGATCCCTACAAGCCGCTGACGTTCGACGGCAAGCCCGTGTTCCCGACCGTTTCCGGTGGTTTCGCGCAGATCGAACAGAAGATCTCGAACCTGCTGGACAAGCTCAACAATCTGCAAGTCGAGCCGATTCTCGACCGCCTGGATCAGACAATGCAGACCTCTCAGCAGACGCTGGAGCAGGTGCGTCAGATCGCCGAATCGGTCAATGCCATCGTCTCCGACCCCGCGACGCAACAGCTACCGGGCAGTCTCAACGACACGCTCCAGGAATTGCAGAATACGCTGAACGGCTTCTCTGCCGGCTCCTCGGGGTACCGTCAGTTGAATGACACCCTCAAGCAGCTGGAAATATTGATGCGCGATCTGCAGCCGGTGGCCAAGACTCTTCGCGAGCAGCCCAATGCGCTGATCTTCGATCGCGAAGTCCAAACCGACCCTGTGCCGAGAGCTCCCCAATGATGGCCTCACTCATGTTCCGCTGGCGCCAGTTCGGCGCCATGACCCTGCTGATGATCGCGACCGCGGCCCTGGCGGGTTGTGCCGCGCAATCGACACCAACCAATCGCTATACCCTGCCGGAGGTCGAGAGTCCGCCGTCGTCGCCAACGTCGTCGATCTCCGGGAATCGGCAACTCAGCGTCAGCCCGGTCGAGGTGGCCAGCTATCTCGATCAGGAAGGCATCGTGATGCAGACCAGCGATATCGAGCTCAATGCCGCCAATCAGAATCTGTGGGCCGAAGAGCTGGGCCACCAGTTGACACGCCAGTTGCGCCAGTCGCTGTCTGCCGAGCTGCCGGGCGTGACGGTCGTCAGCTCGGCTCAGGGCGGCGCCGGGGCGCAGCGGCTATCGCTGAGCGTCGATCAGTTCCAGGGACGCTACGACGGTCGCGCCGTGGCCTCCGGGGAGTGGCAACTCCACGACGGTAACCGGCTGGTGATGCAACGCCATTTCGACGTGACCCGGCCACTGGAGAATGACGGCTATCCGGCGCTGGTGCGCGCGTTGGGTGCGGTGTGGAAGGAGGTGGCGCGGCAGGTCGCGGCGTCGGTTCGCGCGGCGCCATCCGCGGATTGACGGGCGCCAGTTCGAGGGGCCCGTTCGGACATTGAGTGGCGTCGACCCGGGAGCGGTCACGGTGACCGTCCCCGGGTCGATGAGTCTGTCAGCGCCGGCGGCGCAGAGTTATCCCGGCTTCTCGGCCGACCGGGATCCGATCAGTGATTGAGCCGACTTCTCAGCCGGGCAACCGCCTGGCTGTGCAGTTGGCAGACCCGGGACTCACTGACGCCGAGCACGGCACCGATCTCTTTCAGGTTGAGCTCCTCCTGATAATAGAGCCCCAGCAGCAGTTTCTCGCGTTCCGGCAGCGCATCGATCGCCGCCATGACGTTGGCCCGGTTATCCGCGTCGAGGAGCGCCTCCAGCGGCGATGGCGGCCCCCCCTCGGAAACCGCCGTTACGCCGTTCTCGCTATCGCTCTCGTCGTACGCCAGCAGAAAGCCGTTGTTGGCATCCGTCAGCAGTTGATGGTATTCGTCGCGGGATATTCCCATCTCGCGAGCTATCTCCCGCTCTTCCGGGGCGCGGCCGAGTTGCTGCTCCAGCCTTCTCACCGCCTGGTCCAGGGCTCGGGCACTGCGCCGCACGCTCCGTGGCATCCAGTCACGACTGCGAAGTTCATCGATCATCGCGCCGCGAATTCGCTGATTGGCATAGGTCGAGAAGCTGGCGCCGTGCGCATTGTCGTAACGGCCCATGGCATCCAGCAGGCCCAGCATTCCGGCCTGGATGAGATCGTCGAGCTCCACGCTGGCGGGCAGGCGCACTTGAAGGGAGAGCGCGTGGCGTCTCACCATCGGCAAGTACTGCTCAATCACTGCGTGCTGATCGATTTTGCCTTGTGCGGTATACATCGAATGGCCTCGTCCAAAAACCCACGGTCACCGAAACGCATGACCCAATGACATCATTATGCCGCCCGCACGCCTAGCCAAGACGGCAAACTGCCCGTTATCCGGCGGCTATTTCGGTTGTTTGTCGGCGTCACCCGCGATAATCGATGATCAATTGGCCGGCCGAGACCCTCACCCTGTCGACGTCGTGATCATTGACCGGCAGCTGGAACCGCAGCCGGAACGGGCTGGCGGCGGAACGTCCCGAGAAGTGCTGCGTTTCCCCCTGACGTCCGGCCAGCGGCAGGCAGAACGTCTGCTGGCATAGCCAGGCCTTCAGCGCCGGGGCAGGCGCATCGGTACGGAACGTCCAGCGAACGCGATCGATCCTCGCCTCCCCGAGGGAGGGCGGCGGCTGGATCTCGACGCCTGCCAGCGGACGCTCCGACATCACCACGGTCTGACCCGGCAGTGGGGCCACCCAGGTTCCCTGGGCAGCCCAGGCCAACGCGATGGGCCATGCGACGACAGTACCCAGCACGATGCGCCACGACGCTAGCGTGCGGCGAAGATTCATGGCGGCGCACCAATGGTGGTGGTGACCCGCAGATTGCGATCGTCCGGAATTTCGGCTTGCGAGAGCACCACCAGCGACTTGATCTGGCGGCGCAGGAAGCGTGACAGCAACGCGCGCAATCCATGCTGTACCACCAGCACGGTCGGTTCGTCCCGGCTCTGCTGGCGCTCGACCGCGGCGGCCGTCTGCTGCATCAGGGTATCGGCCAGCCCCGGCTCGAGCGCACCGCCGTTGTTGAGCGCCTGGGTGAGAACCTGCTCCAGCCGGGGTTCGAGACTCATGACATGCATCGATTCGCGCCCCGGGAACCACTGCTGGGTGATCGCTCGACCCAGCGCGACCCGCACCAGGGCGGTCAGTTCGTTGGCATCCGACTGCTGCGGGGCGTACTCCGCCAGCACGTCGAGAATCGTGTGCATGTCGCGAATCGGGACATCCTCGGCCAGCAGGTTCTGCAGAATGCGCTGGAGCGACGTCAGCGGCAGCAGTTTGGGTACCACGTCTTCCACCAGCGATTTCTGATGCTCGGCAACCTTGTCCAGCAGTTGCTGGACCTCGGCCCGGCCCAGCATATCGCCGGCGTTTTCGTGCAGCAGGTGATTGAGATGCGTCGCGATCACCGTACTGGCATCGACGACGGTATAGCCGTAGATCTGGGCACGCTCGCGCTGGGCCGTCTCGATCCAGTAAGCCGTCAGCCCGAATGCCGGATCCTGGGTACGACTGCCCTCGATGGCACCGGAAACCTGGCCCGGGTCGATGGCTAGCCACTTGCCCGGAAACGCCTCCGCCCGCCCGACTTCCACCCCCTTCAGGGTGATCACGTACGCATTGGGGTTTAGTTCCAGATTGTCGCGGATATGCACCACCGACGGCAGAAAGCCGACGTCCTGGGCGAACTTCTTGCGCACGCTTTTGATTCGCCCGAGCAGTTCTCCCTTCTGGCGCTGGTCCACCAGCGGGATCAGACGATGCCCCACCTCCAGCCCCAGGGTGTCGACCAGTTGCACGTCGTCCCAGCTCGCCTCGGGCGTCTCCTGTACCGCGGGTGGCGCTCTCTCCTCCACCGAGCGGACCGCCTGGACCTGTTCACGCCGCAGGATCCACCACCCCAGTGCCGCCAGCACGACGGCAAACAGCAGGAACACGACGTTAGGCATGCCGGGGATCATGCCGAGCAGCCCCATCACGCCGGCGGCGAGAAACATCACTCGCGGATTGTTGAACAACTGGCTCAGCAACTGCTGGCCGACATCCTGGTCGGTATTGACCCGTGACACCGTCACACCCGCCGCGGTCGAGATCACCAGCGCCGGAATCTGGGCAACCAGTCCGTCGCCAACGGTCAGCAGGGTGTAGGTCTTCACGGCTTCGCCGAAGGGCAGGCCGTGCTGGGCGACGCCGATCATCAGTCCGCCGATCAGGTTGATGACCATGATCAGAAGCCCGGCCATGGCATCACCGCGGACGAACTTGCTCGCACCATCCATGGAACCGTAGAACTCCGACTCCTGGTTGATCTCGGTGCGGCGCCTGCGCGCCTCTTCCTCACCGATGAGACCGGCGTTGAGATCGGCATCGATCGCCATCTGCTTGCCTGGCATGGAATCCAGCGTGAAGCGAGCCCCGACTTCGGCGATACGCCCGGCGCCCTTGGTGATGACCATGAAGTTGATGACGACGAGAATCAGGAACACCACCAGACCGACGGCAAAATTGCCCCCGATCAGGAACTCGCCGAAGGCCTCGATCACCTTGCCGGCGGCATCGCCGCCCTGGTGCCCTTCCATCAGGACCACTCGGGTCGAGGCCACGTTCAATGACAGCCGCAGCAGCGTCGAGAACAGCAGCACTGCCGGGAAAGCCGCGAAATCCAGCGGCTTCTCGGTGAACATGCTGACCAGCAGCACCATGATCGACAGCGCGATGTTGAAGGTGAAGAACAGATCGAGCGCGAATGGCGGCAACGGCAGGATCATCATGCTCAATATCATGATGATCAGTACCGGGCCCGCGAGCACCTTGTACTGCGTGTCTGCCGGCCACTTGCGCTGACCGAACCACTGGCTGAGCGCGTTCATTCACTCTCCTTGGATGAATCCGGTGCCGCGTCATCGAGCGCTGCTGGCACGGGTAAGTCACGGGGGGCCGTCGGCACCTCTCCGCCATCGCTTTCGACCTGCTTGAGGCGGAACGCCCAGGCCAGGACTTCGGCTACCGCGGTATAGAGATCGCCAGGGATTTCCTGGTCGAGATCGACATGATGATAGAGCGCGCGAGCCAGCGGCGGGGCTTCCAGGCGCGGTATGCGATTCTCGTCGCCGAGTTCGCGGATCCTGGCGGCTACCTGATCGGCGCCCTTGGCGATGACGACCGGGGCGGCCATCGCATCCTGCTGATAGCTCAGTGCGACCGCGTAATGGGTGGGGTTGGTCACGATCACGTCAGCCGTGGGCACCTTGCTCATCATCCGCCGTCTCGCCATGGCCTGCTGCTGCGAGCGGATACGCCCCTTGACGTGGGGATCCCCCTCCGTCTCCTTGTGCTCCTGGCGGATGTCCTCGCGGCTCATCCGCAACTTCTTGCTGTGGCTCCACATCTGATAAGGAACGTCGATCAGGATGACCAGCAGCAGTGAGGTCACAATGAGCGCGCACCCCACTGCCGCCATCCTCATGGCCGTCGCCAGCGCCTGCTGGATCGGCATCTCCATCAGGCCGAGCAAGGTGTCGCGCTGTGTCCATAAATAGGTCACTCCCACGCCACCGACCAGGACCGACTTGGCGATTGCCTTGGCCAGTTCTGCCAGCGCCTGGGTCGAGAACATCCTCTTCAGCCCCTTGAACGGGTTGAGCTTGCTCAATTGAGGCTTGAGGGATTTGGCCGACACCAGCCAGCCGCCCAACATCGTCGGGCCGAGAATCGCCGCCACCGTGAACAGCAGGAAAAGCGGCAGCAAGGCGATCAGGGTATGTTCGCCCATCGACCAGACATGGCTCAGCATGCGGGCCGTGTCGAACGCC
Organism: Salinicola lusitanus; assembly: GCF_003206045.1. Classification (GTDB taxonomy): domain Bacteria; phylum Pseudomonadota; class Gammaproteobacteria; order Pseudomonadales; family Halomonadaceae; genus Salinicola; species Salinicola lusitanus. Next base: position 221,501 of record NZ_PZJM01000004.1, on the reverse strand, counting down.
AACCCGTGGTCGAAAAGAAAGGCCTGCTCCATGACGATGCTCAGCTCGTCATAGAGGTTGTTGCCCATGATCCAGAGTCCGAGCACGCCACTGACCAGCAACAGGAAGGTGGCGAGCTCGCGAGAGCGCGCCACCTGCCCCTCCTCGCGCGCTTTCTCGATGCGGCGGGGAGTCGCTGGTTCCGTCTTTTCCTGATCGCTGTCGTTCTGTTCGGCCAAGCGCGCGTCCCGCCCGGGAATGATTGGATGGACGCTATTCTGCTGGGAGGGAGGACAGTTCAAAGGGCGAAATAGCAGCGCGTTCGCCCTGCTATTTCGGGGGGAGAGGATGCGGGAAGGATGAAACGCCCGATAACGCGCGTGGTTGCCGTCAGAATCCCAGGCTGTCGAGCAAGTCGTCCACCTGGTCCTGACTGCTGACCACATCGGCGGCTTGGGGGTTGATCTGCGGCCCGTTCAGCAGAGAGCTTGACTGCGACGATGACTGCGTGGCCTGTTCCCGGCGCTCGGATCCCTCGGGAGCGTTGTCGATCAGGACCTGGAGCAACTGCTGCTCGATCTCGTGGATCACCTCCATCATTCTCTTGATGACCTGACCGGTGAGGTCCTGGAAGTCCTGCGCCATCATGATCTCGAGCAACTGCGCATTGGTGGCGCTGGTCTGCTTCGGCACGGTCTGCAGGTAGGAACGCGTGTCCTTGACCAGCATCTTGGCTTCGTCGAGCGCCTTGGGTTCGGCGAACCAGGCATCCCAGCGCTTGTCGAGTGCGATCGCTTCGCTCTCCAGCGTGTTCTGGATGGGCTGAGCATGATCGATGGCGTTGAGTGCGCGCTCCGCGGCCTGCTCGGTCATCGACGCGACATAGCTGAGCCGGTCGCGGGCATCGGGAATGGCCTGGGCCGCTTTTTCCACTTCCTTGTCGAGACCCAGCTCGCGCATGTTCTCGCGCAGCATGCGGGTCAGGTGACCAATTCTGTGGATCAGGTCGTCGGGCGCTACGCTTTCGGCAACTCTGGCTTGAGGATTGGCACTACTCATGGTCTCCCCTCCCGAGGCGTTATTTGCCCAACTTTTCGAAAATTTTATTGAGTTTTTCTTCGAGCGTCGCGGCGGTGAATGGCTTCACGACATAACCATTGGCACCCGCCTGGGCAGCCGCGATGATGTTCTCTTTCTTGGCCTCGGCCGTCACCATCAACACCGGCAACGAGGAGAGTTTCGGATCCTGGCGAATTTCCTTGAGCATCTCCAGGCCGTCGAGATTGGGCATGTTCCAGTCGGAGACCACGAACTCGAAGCCGCCGGCCCTGAGCTTGGTCAGGGCTTCCTGACCATCCTCGGCTTCGTCCACGTTCTCGAATCCGAGTTCCTTGAGCAGACTGCGGACGATCCGACGCATGGTCGGGAAATCGTCCACCACCAGAATGCTCATGTTCTTGTCAGCCATCGTCTGTCCTCATCGAATCGTTTGGCGGGCCTGCTGAGAGTTATCGGCAGCGGACCCGCTCGCTTTAAACGCGCTGCGCGCGCCCCGCTATGTGCATCTGCTGGACCAGATGACCCGCGATGTCCTGCAGCCCGATGGTCTCGGTCGCGCCGCCCAGCGCAATGGCCTCCTTCGGCATGCCGAAGACCACGCAGCTCGCCTCGTCCTGGGCCACCGTGTGGGCACCCGCCTCGCGCATCTTCAACAGGCCCGCTGCCCCGTCACGCCCCATCCCGGTGAGAATGACGCCCAGCGCATTCCGACCGGCGCAGGTCGCCGCGGAGTCGAACAGCACATCGACCGAAGGGCGATGCCGATTGACGGGCGGCCCGTCGTCGAGCGCGATCACGTAATTCGCCCCCGAGCGAGTCAGGCGCATATGCCAGTCTCCCGGAGCGATGTAGACATGTCCCGGCAGGACCCGCTCGCCGGCTTCGGCTTCCTTCACCGTCACTCGGCAGAGTCGATCGAGCCGTTCCGCGAAGGAGCGGGTAAAGCCACCCGGCATGTGCTGGGTGATCAGCACCGCCGGACTATTGGCCGGGAGCGGCTCGATGACCTGACGAATCGCTTCGGTGCCACCGGTCGACGCGCCGATGATGATGATCTTCTCGCTCGAGAGCATCGGCGCCTTCAAGACTTCCCGGGGCGCACCGGACTCCACCATCCTCCCCTGTTGCCGCGGACGCGCCTGGGCGGCAGCCCGGATCTTGTCGGCGATCATCCCTGCATATTCCATCATCCCCTCGCGGATGCCGACTTCGGGCTTGGCCACGAAGTCGACCGCGCCCAGTTCCAGTGCCTTGAGGGTGATTTCGGAACCGCGTTTCGTCAGGGAGGAGACCATCAGCACCGGCATGGGCCGCAGCCGCATCAATCGCTCCAGGAAATCCAACCCGTCCATGCGCGGCATCTCGACATCCAGGGTCAACACGTCGGGGTTGTGCCGTTTGATCAGATCGCGTGCGACAAGGGGGTCGGGCGCCGTGGCAACCACGGTCATGTCCGGTTGATCATCGATGATTCTGGTCATCAGGTCCCGGATGAGTGCCGAATCATCGACACATAGCACTTTGATCATCGGTTTCACCGTTCACTCCTTGCCGCATCAGACACGGTTCGCGGTGACGGCGATGCCAACGTGTAGACGGTCTGCCCTCGCAAGCGGAAAGCCTGACTCAGGAAGGAGAAGTTCTCCGAGTGACCGGCGAACAGCAATCCATCGGGCTTCAACTGGGCGGCGAAGCGGCGCAGGATCTCGGCCTGAGTCTCCTTGTCGAAATAGATCATGACGTTACGACAGAAGATGATGTCGAAGGGCCCGTTGATCGACCAGGACCCGGTGACCAGGTTGAGCGGTCGAAAATCGATCATCGCGGCGAGCTCCGGACGCACCCTGGCCTTGCCGGCCCGGGCACCGCTGCCACGCTGGAAGAATTGGCGACAGCGAGCCTCGCCGAGTTTCTCCACCGTCTCAAGCGAATACACGCCGGCTCGCGCCGTGTTCAACGCCTCGGTATCGATGTCGGTCGCCAGGATTTTCACCTGGGAGGCAGCCGCGCCCAGCGTCTCCTTCACCGTCATCGCCAGCGAATAGGGTTCCTCCCCGGTCGAGGCGCCAGCACACCAGATCTTGATGCCGGTGCCGCGACGACGTACCTCTTCGGCTAGCGTCGGGAAATGATGCGCCTCGCGAAAAAAGGCCGTCAGGTTCGTGGTCAGCGCGTTGGTAAAGGCCTCCCACTCCTCGGAATCCGAACGGGCTTCGAGCCTGTCGAGATAGTCGCCGAAGCGAGTCATGCCATGCAGGCGCAGGCGCTTTGCCAGTCGGCTGTAGACCATTTCACGCTTGTTTTCCGCCATGACGATACCGGCACGACGATAGATCAAGTCTCGGACCCGCTCGAAGTCACGTGGGGTAAAGTCGAGATCTCGCGTGAAACGCACGGCACCGTCGTCGCCACCATCGCCCTTGCCGGGTGCTGAGAACATGACCGCCTCGGTTTTCAAAATGCCTCCCACTCCTCGTTGTCATCCTTCACGTTATGCCGATCGGCACCCGGCAACTTGGCAGTCACCGGGGAGGGTTTCGCCAACGGCCGCTCAGGGTGCTTGCCAAGTCGGGGATCGCCGGGCTGCGTCACACGCTCCTCGCCGCTACCCGCCAGCCGGAAGACCGCGATCGAGAGAGAGAGGTGCTCGACGCTGGCGCGCAGCTCAGCGGCGGAGGAGGCAGTCGTCTGCACCCGCTCGGCGTTCTGCTGGGTCACTTCGTCCATCTGCGCGACAGCCTGACTGATCTGCTGGATGCCGCTGGTCTGCTCTTCCGAAGCCGCGGAAATCTCGCTGATGATGTCGTTGACGCGGGTCACCGCGTTGACGACTTCCTCGATCGATCCCTCCGCCTGCCGTACCAGATCGGCGCCATGTCCCACTTCCTGGCTGGAGCTGTCGATCAGGTTGCGAATCTCCTTGGCCGCGTTGGCACTGCGGCTGGCCAGGTTGCGCACTTCGTTGGCCACGACCGCGAAGCCTCTGCCCTGCTCCCCCGCCCTTGCCGCTTCGACGGAGGCATTCAACGCCAGAATATTGGTCTGGAACGCGATCGAGTCGATGACCCCGACGATATCGGCAACCTTGCGCGAGCTTTCGGTGATTCGCCCCATGGTCCCGACGACCTCGCCCATGACCTGGCCGCTGCGGCGCACGGTATCGGTGGCGCCATTGGCGAGTTGGCTGGCCTGGCGAGCGTTGTCGGCGTTCTGTTTCACCGTCGCCGTCATCTGCTCCATGCTGGAGGCCGTCTCCGCCAGCGATGCCGCCTGCTGCTCGGTACGCGAGGAGAGATCCTCGTTGCCACTGGCGATATCCCGGGTCGCCGGCACCACCACGGCGACGTTCGAGTTCACGTCGCCGGCGATCGTTCCCAGGCTCTGGCGCATGTTGTTGAGCGCCCCGATCAGGCGCCCGACTTCATCGTTGCCGCGCTGCCGCAGCGTCGCGCCCAGGTTGCCCGAGGCGATCTGCAGCGTGAAGTCCAGCGCCTCGCGCACCGGTTTGAGCGTCGCCCGGATCGTGGTTATGCCGACGATCAGCAGCATGATGGCACCTGCTGCCAGCAGCGAGAGCAGGATGATCATCGTCATGCGCTGGGAGCTGGCGGCGTCGACCGCCAGCTCCGCACCACTCTGGCGTTTCGCCTCGACCAGCGCGTTGAGATCGGTGCTGGCCTTGTCGCTGTTGGCCTGCAGCACATCGTTGTAGGCCACGTAGGATTGGTAGAAGTCGCCATTGTTGAGCGCCGCCATGACCCCCTTCAGCCCGTCGTCCCGATAATTCTCGAGATCGGCGGCAAAGGTGTCCGCCGCGGCCGTCTGATTGATGGGCCGGTTCTCATAATAGGCGTCCCAGGTATCGTTCAATTCGCTGATGAGCGCATCGACTTGCACGTTGATTGGCGCCAAGTCGGCGGCCATCGGATTACTGACCGGCTTGGAGACCAGATCTCGACCTCTCGACATCAACTGGTCGATCTTCTGCAGTCGAGCCAGGTCCTCGAGTCCGTTGTTGGTCAGCGCCTGCAGCCGTTGGCCGTTTTCATGCAGGGCATAGACCGACACACCGCCACTGACGGCCAGCGCGATCAGCGCCAGTGCGATCATCGAGATCAGCCGCCCTTTCAGCGAGCGCAGGCTGAGACGCCGGAGGACGGGAATGACTCCCCGCGGTTTCAGTTCTCCCCGGTCGAGTCGGACGCCCCGCTTGCGACCGGCCAGCAGCATCGGGTAATGCTGCTCGGCGAGACGGCGCCGCTGGTCGGCCACCTTGGTGCGAACGGAGGTGTAGCCGGCAATCTTGCCGTCCTCGATAATGGGGGTGACCGTGGACTGGACCCAGTAATGAGACCCATCCTTGCGGCGGTTCTTGATCACCCCCGACCAGTTTTCGCCCTTCTGAAGGGTCTCCCAGAGGTCCGCGAATGCCGCAGCGGGCATGTCGGGATGGCGGACGATGTTATGGGGCGCACCGATCAGTTCTTCACGACTGAAACCGCTGACCTCCACGAACGCCGGATTGGCATAGGTGATCCGGCCTTTGAGATCGGTTCGCGAGATCAGGTACATGGAATCGTCGATCACGAATTCCCGATCAGTCACAGGTTGATTGTTTCGCATCGCAGCATCCCTGGTTTTGTTATGCCCAGTCAGGATCCGCCGGAGGGCACCCGGCGAACCAAATGTGATCATTGCGAACTGTTATCGGCCGATCGACCACGCTCTTGAGGCTTCTCTCTGGACGACACCCGATCAGGCGAGCTGTTCCAGGTCCTGGTGTTCCCGCTCGCGGCCCGGTCGCCAATGCGTCAGCCCCGGGTTGTCGTCGCTGTCGGCGGGTGCCACGCGATAGTGCTCCAGCGTCGATTCGAGCTTTCGCGCCTGCCCCACCAGCGACTGGGAAGCATTGGCGGTCTGCTGTACCAGCGCGGCGTTCTGGCTGGTGACCTGGTCGAGTTCGGTGATCGCCTGATTGACCTGCTCGATGCCGCTGCGCTGTTCCCGCGACGCGTTGGCGATCTCTTCCATCAGGCCGCTCACGCTGGCCACGGAAGACACGATCTCCTCCATCGCCCGGCCCGCCTGCTCGATCAGGGTGGCACCGCTATTGACCTGCTCTCCGGAGCCGGTGATCAATGTCCGGATCTCTCTGGATGCCTCTGCGCTGCGGCTTGCCAGGTTGCGCACTTCCTCGGCCACGACGGCGAATCCTCGCCCGGCGGAGCCGGCACGTGCGGCCTCGACGGAGGCGTTCAGAGCGAGAATATTGGTCTGGAAGGCGATGTTGTCGATCATGTCGACGATCTCGGCCATCTGCCGCGATCCCTCCTGGATCTTCGACATGGTGGTCTCGATGTCGCGCATCATCTCGCCCCCCTGCTGGGCCCGCTGGCGAGTCTGCATCGCGGCCTGGGTGGCGGTATCGGCATTGTCGGCGTTGTGGCGAACGGTCTGGGTCAGCTGCTCCATGCTGGACGCGGTCTCGACGATGGCGGCAGACTGCTGATCCGTTCGCACCGCCAGATCCTGATTACCGCTGGCAATCTGCCCGGCGCCGACGTTGACCCACTCGGCGCTGGCTCGGATATCGGAGAAGGTCTTCGACAGGCGCTGGCGCATGCTTTCTATCGCGAAGAGAAGACTGTCGGTGTCCTTGGACTTGAGCTGCAACGCCTGGGAGAAGTCGCCTTCGGCGATTTTCTGGATGCTGTTGCGCGCATGCCCCGGATCGCCACCCAGACGCCCGAGCACATTGCGAATGACCCAGGCCACGATCAGCGACAGCAAGCCACCGATAGCGGCGATCAGCGCCAGGTAGACCGCGGCGCCATCGGCCAGCACGGCATCGATATCGTCGACGTAGACTCCCGTGGCGATCTGCCAGTCCCACTGCGGTACGCGCATCACGTAACTGAGCTTCTCGTACATCTGGTCGCCATCGCTGCGACGGGAGGCGTAAGGCACGAGACCACCGTCGGGCTTCTGCGCGGCGGCCAACATCTCGCGATAGAGATAGACGCCGTTGGGATCCTGGTAATCCCGCATGCTATCCCCCGTCGCGCGCCTCGGATGCTCGACGATATCGAGGTTGGAGTCGAAGACGAAGACATAGCCGTCGGCGCCGAAACCAAGATGCGAGAGCGCATTGCGCGCCTGCTGCTTGGCGTCCGCTTCGCTCAGCTCTCCACTCTCGGCTTGACTGACGTAGCTGTCGACCAGTTGCTTGGCGCTGCCGATGAAGTACTGCAGGCTCTGGATTCGCTGCTCCATCAGGTTTTCTCGCATGGAGTAAAGCGACCAACCCGCCACCAGGATCAGGCCGACCCACATCAATCCCAATGTCGCCCATAACTTGCGACGCATCGTCCACTCTCGAAAATTCAGCATGGCATTCTTACCCGGGTTGCTCGAAAAATTGCTTGATGGATGCCACGCCCGCTCTTCCTGAAGCCGATAGTCAGCGCGACAGCTACTTTATCGGCCTTCAGGAAGCTTCCTTTATCGTCGTCAGACCAAAGTCCCACGCATCACCGAACCTTCACGGCGCATAAAAAAACCGCAGCCGAAGCTGCGGTTTTCGCCTGAGCCAGGGATTGGAATCAGGCACTTTCGGCCGTTCGTTCCACCAACTGCATCTCTTCGTGGGTCAGCAGCTTCTCGATGTCGACCAGTACCAGCATGCGATCCTCTAGACTGCCGATTCCGCTCAGATAATCCGAGGAGAGCGTCACGCCGAACTCCGGCGCCGGCTTGATCTGGTCCGGTGCCAGGCTCATCACGTCGGAGACGCCGTCGACGACGACGCCGACGATGCGATCATCGACGTTGACCACGATCACCACCGTCTGTCCGCCGTACTCGACCTTGTCGAGGTGGAACTTCAGGCGCAGGTCGATGATCGGGACGATGACGCCACGAAGATTGGTGACCCCCTTGATGAAGTCGGGCACGTTGGCAATTCGGGTGACATTCTCGTAACCCCGGATCTCCTGCACCTTGAGGATATCGACGGCGTACTCCTCGTCGCCCAAAGAGAAGACCAGATATTCACTGCTCGCTGCGTCATTGGCGAGGGCGTTCGTGTTCGCTTGTGCGCTCATGCTAGCGATACCTCTTGCAGGTGTTGATGTTTCGCCTCGTAACGCTGCTGCGACTTGCGTCGATCGAGACGATGTAGATCGGCAATGTCGAGAATCAAGGCCACGCTGCCATCACCGAGGATGGTGGCGGCGGAGATTCCCGGCACTCTGCGATAGTTGGTTTCGAGATTCTTGACCACGACCTGCTGCTGGCCGACAAGGTCGTCCACCAGCAGGGCATAGCGACGTCCCTCGCCCTGGACGATGACCGCGATGGCCTCGGTCAACTCGGTCTTGGCGCCGGTCACGTCCAACGCATGATGCAGGGCGATGATGGGAAGATACTCGTCGCGCACCTTGAGCAGTTGGTCGTCGCCGGCCATCGAGTAGAGGTCCTCGGATTGCGGCTGCAGAGACTCCAGCACCGCGTTCAACGGCAACAGGAAGGTTTCGTTGCCGCACCGGATCGACATGCCATCCAGAATCGCGAGCGTCAGCGGCAGCACGATCCGGGTCGTGGTCCCCTGGCCCGGCTTGCTCAGAATCTCGACGTGACCGCCCATCTCCTGGATGTTGCGCTTGACGACGTCCATGCCCACGCCCCGCCCGGAAACATCGCTGACCTGTTCGGCGGTAGAGAAACCCGGCGCGAAAATCAGTTGCCACACATCGTCATCGCTCATGGAGTCGGTGACGGCCAGACCACTGGATTTCGCCTTGGCCAGGATTCTCTCGCGATTGAGTCCGGCGCCATCGTCGATCACCTCGATCAGGATGTTGCCGCCCTGATGCTGGGCTGACAGGGTCAGACGCCCGGTCGGCGACTTACCGGCGGCTTCGCGCTTTTCCGGAGACTCCAGGCCATGGTCCAGGCTGTTCCTCACCAGGTGGGTCAGCGGATCGATGATGCGTTCGATCAGGCTCTTGTCGAGTTCGGTGGACTTGCCCTCGGTCACCAGTTCGACGTCCTTGCCCAGCTTGGCCGCCAGGTCTCGCACCAGGCGGGGGAAGCGGCTGAACACGTAGTCCATGGGCATCATGCGAATCGACATGACCGACTCCTGGAGATCGCGGGCGTTGCGCTGCAGGAGATTCATGCCGTTGACGAGCGGCCCGTGAGAGACGATATCCAGATCGCTGGCGGTCTGCTCCAGCATCGATTGGGTGATGATCAACTCGCCGACCAGGTTGATGATCTGATCCACCTTGTCGACCGGTACCCGAATGGTACTGGACTCGCTGCCCTTGGCACTTTTCCCGCCGGACTTGCCGGGGGCGCGCGGTGACGTCGCGCCACCCTTCGGCTCGACTTTGTCCGGCTCGGGAAGTTCGTCGGGCGTCACCGCAGGGGCCGGTTCAGTGTCGGGCATCGCCTCGGAGGCTGCCGGCGCCTGCGGCCCCGCCTGATCCGCCGCCGCTGTCGGAGCTTCCACTTCTATCGACAACTGCTCCGGCTCGATGATGAAACAGAGCACGGCTTCGATATCGTCCTGGGATTCGGTGCTATCGAGCACGACTCGATAGCGGGCGACATCACCGGACTGGGAGGCGATCGTCCCGAAGTGCTGAAGCTCCTCCACCAGCAGTTCCCGGTCCTTGTCGCTGACGCCGCTCAGGGTGATCGAGAGCTGTCGTCCAGCGGTCTCGCCCGTGTCAGCGCGATCGATCTCGGCCTCGGCCGCTTTGCTGGTCTCTGGCGGCGGTGTCGGCGCCGGTACCGGATCCGGTTTCGCCTCCCCCTTCACCGCCGCCTCGCCCTGCCCCAACTCATCAAGCGCCATCTGCTGCAGCACGCGGGAGATGCGCTCGAACGCTTCCGCATCGGGCTCGCCGCCATTGCGATAGGCATCCAGTTGGTCATGCAACATATCTTTGGTTTCCAGGAACGTGTCGACGATATCGCGCCGCAGTTTGAGTTCGCCTCGCCGCGTATGGTCCAGCAGGTTCTCCAGCAGGTGGGTCGTTTCCTGCAGAACGGTGAAACCGAAGGTACCTGCCCCTCCCTTGATGGAGTGCGCGGCGCGAAAGATCGCGTTGAGGTCTTCGACATCCGGATCGTCGACATCGAGATCCAGCAGCAGGCGTTCCATATCCGCCAGCAGCTCTTCGGCTTCTTCAAAGAACGTGTCGTAAAAATCGGAAATGTCCATGTGCGGCGTGCCTATACCATTGATATATATGGACTTGAAAAGCCTGCTTCAGAATGCTCCCTCACACCCGCACTCGAGCTGGCCTGAGTTCGTACCTGATCGCTGCTTACGATGTCCTCACTATCGGCAGCGTCTCTCGACCTCTTTAATCAATTCGTGGCCTGGCGATGCGTGCCACCATGCACTCGAGCCCCGCCCGCATCCGCCTCGACGACGGCAACCCCACCGCCGCCCCGGGCGGGCCGAGCCAGCGCTGCCTCGGTGCCTGTCTCGCGAGGTCCAACGAGTGCTCGAGCAGGCGCAGCGACATCCGTATCAGGCCCACTTCAACGATACCCTTGCCCAGAGCCCAGGCGGCAGAGCACGAAGCCGGGATGGCCCATGAGCAAAGAGGGCGAAGCAACGAACTGCCCGGATGCCACCGCCATTTCAGTTCCATGCGCGAACCCGGGAGGCGTTGCCACGCAACGGCTCCGCCCACAGGGCGCGACGACCTTGCATCAATTCGATGAACCCTGCCCGGCCATCGCCATGGGGCCGTCGTCATCAATCGCTGGGGGCAGAGCCTCCTCCGGGAAGGGTGCCCGCTCCTGCTGCTCGATGGCTCGGGCTGCGCGGTTGTCCAGTACCACTATGCTGATACGGCGATTGACATCGTCACTGGGCTGCGTATTCGGCAGGGAGACCCGGGACCCCATGCCAGCCACCCTCAGCAGCTTGTCGGGGGAGAGGCCGGCCGCGATCAGCTCTCTTCGGGAGGCGTTGGCACGATCGGCGGACAGCTCCCAGTTGCTATACCCTTTTTCGCCCCCGGCATAGGGAAGAGCATCGGTGTGGCCGCTGATACTGATCGGGTTGGGCATCTCGTTGAGAACCGGCGCGATTCGACGAAGAATCTTCTGCATGTAGGGCTCCAGCCGGTCGCTGCCGAGTTCGAACATGGGCCGCTTGTCGCTATCCACGATCTGGACACGCAACCCCTCCGGCGAGAAGTCCATGCGCAACTGTGACCGCAGTTCCTTGAGCTGGGGATCACTCTGGATCACGCTCTGCAGACGGTCGCGCAGGTAGCGCAGATTGCGCTGCTCGTCGCTCGAACGCGTCTGTTCGCGAACGTTGGCCCGACGCACTTCACCGTCGGTCTTGGTGGGGTTGTCGCCGCCGCCGGGGATGGCGCTGGTACTGGCCGTGGTCTTGTCGCCACCCGTCAACGCCACAGCGAGAGGCGTGCGGAAATACTCGGCAATGTGTTCCAGCTGGCTGGGGCTGGCGGTCGAGAGAATCCAGAGCACCAGGAACAGGGCCATCAGCGCCGTCATGAAATCCGCATAGGCGATTTTCCAGGAGCCACCATGGTGGGCTGCCGCCTGAACTCGCTTGCGCTTGATGATCAGTGGGCGCCGCTCACCGCTACCGCTCATGAGCCATCCGTCCCCGTGCCGCGCAAGGTCTGACCGCTGGAACGTACGTGCTCCTCGAGCTCACTGAAGGAAGGCCTCAGGGCGGTGAACAGCGCCTTGCGACCGAACTCGACGGCCAACTGCGGCGCCAGGCCGTTGAGGCTCGCCATCAGCGTGACGCGGATGCATTGCAGCATCTTGGTCGCTTCGCCTACCTGAAGGTTGATGTGGTGCGCCACCGGGGTGACGAAGCCGTACGCCAGCAGGATCCCGGCAAAGGTACCGACCAGTGCCTGCGCGATCATCTGGCCCATCACCCCGGCCCCCTGGTCCGCGGAACCCAGCGCATGCACCACCCCCATGACGGCGGCGACGATCCCGAACGCCGGCAGGCCATCACCGACCGCCGACAGCGAGTGGGCCGGCATCTCCGCCTCATGCTGGAACGTCTCGATCTCGTGCTCCATCAGCGCATCGATCTCGAACGGATCCATGTTGCCACTGACCATCAGGCGCAGGTAATCGGTCAGAAACGCCATGATCATCGGGTCGGAGAGTATCTTCGGGTAATCGGCAAAGATGGCGCTGTCCTGCGGCGAGTCGATATCGCGCTCGATCGCCAGCATGCCATCTCGACGCGCCTTGGTCAGGAGCCGGTACTGGAGCGCCATCAACTCCATGTACATCATCTTGTTGTAGCGCTTGGTGCGCTTGAGTTTCGAGAATGAACGCAGAGTGGCCTTGATCGCCTTGCCGTTGTTGGCACAGACGAAGGCACCGAGCGCCGCGCCAATGATCATGACGAACTCGGCGGGTTGGACCAGCGCGCCGAGATGACCGCCGATCGCGACGTAGCCACCGAACACGCTGCCTAAAACGATGATGTAGCCGACTAAGATCAGCACGGAGCGACTCCCGTATACAGTACATGGCGAACCTGATGACTGTATCGGCAGCGGACCCGGTGGGCTTGAGGGTGGGAATATCAGAAAAACGTCATTCGCCGAAAGCTTACGACGAATGGCTAATCCCGAGATGACGACAGGCATAAAAAAAGCGGGCGATGAAGCCCGCTTCGGCAGCGCGTTTCGCTAGATGGCCAGGCGTTTCGCCAACGGCATCTCGACGGGGGTGAACGTCTGGTCCAAGGGCTTGGCGACCCGCTTTGTCTTGCGCGTTTTTCCTGCCCGGGATGGCGGCTGGCAGATCCCACAGACGTAATCGTGTGCGGGACTATGGGCATGGGCGACGAACTGGCCTTGGCAGCCTTTGCAGCGGGACAGCTGCAAGAGATCGCTTTCGAAGAACCGGACCAGCGTCCAGGCACGGGTCAGCCCCAGCGTCGCTTCCACGCCGTCCAGTGACACTTGCTCCAGATAGAGCCGGTATGCCTTGACGAAGGCGCTCATCCGCTCGCATCCCAGCTCGCCGTTGAGACGACGATAGATATTGTAGAAGAGCGAGGAGTGGATGTTCGGGAGCCAGGTCACGAACCAGTCGGCCGAAAACGGCAGCATGCCTTTCGGCGGCGACATTCCCTTGACCTCCTTGTAGAGCTTGATCAGCCGCCCACGACTCAGGTCGGTCTCCGTCTCGAGGACCTGCAGACGTGCGCCCAGTTCGATCAACTCGATTGCCAGCTGAACCTGGAACATCTCCGCGACAAGACTCTTGTCCGCCATGACTCAGCTCCTCTGCTGCACGGAGGACGGAGCGCGGCCGGCGCCGGCCATCAACAGCGCCGCGTGGGTCTGCTCGAGACCCTGGGCCCGCGGATTGTGTACCAGCAGGTTCAGCTTGTCGGCATCGGTGAAGCGCAGATGACAGAGCAGCTGGTTGGTGCGAGACAGCTGCGTCAGCTGTTTGATCGACAACTGCCCGATGGTGTCGGCCAGGTCGGCATTGAGGTCGAGCCGAAACATCGCGGACTCTCGATCCTCGTTGAGCAGACGCTGAACCAGCAGCAAGTAGGAGAGATTGAGATCCTGAATGTCGTCGAGAAGACTGTTGGAGTGCATCACTAGATTCCCTGCGTATGGTTTTATTGGCACCAGTTGATCAGGTGCTCCGGGTTGCTATTGTTAGCGCTGTACATCAGCTCTTTATGATGGACCCAGTTTGCTACTTTTTGATGAAAAAAAGCAAGCATTGTTACAAAATATGTCCATAGGTAACTTGACCTTCGGCTGGCGCCATGAGCGTAGCCAGTAAGCGATTGATCTATATCTCAATATCTTCAGTTGGATGGTTGAAAATCCTAATTGGAATTCGGTCTCTGGAACCGCGCAGTTACACAAGAAGTGCCGTATCGTTGAATCTTGTAACCGCGAATAAACGCTAATTCGACGTTTCCGACCCCAGAGACCGGTCGATCTGCTCGATCCAGACCAGGAGCTCCGCGATGACCTGATAGAGAGACTCAGGAATCCGGGCATCCAGATCCACCTGCATCAGAAGCGCGACCAACTCCGGCGAGTCATGCACGAAGATCCCTTCCTGGTTGGCGAGCTCGATGACGCGCTCGGCGAGGTTCCCGTACCCCTTGGCGACGACGCGCGGTGCGTCGGTACGCTCGCCGCTGTACGCCAAAGCCACGGCTCGCCGTCGTGCGTCATGCTCCCCATCACCATTCATGCCCGACTCCCCAGCGCCAGATCCACCTCCAGGCCCAGCGACGACAATCGCTCCCGAAAGGGCGAAAGCTCGACCTCCATGATTTCCCGGGCCGACGCCTCGACGGGTGCGATCTCGACCTGCAGAGAGGCGTCGTGACGCGTGCGAAACACGAGGTCGACAACGCCCAGGGAGGGTAAGCGAACCTGAACCTCGGCACGCCAGGCGCTGGCGCCCCCCTCCTCGCCCTCTTGGTCGCGGCGGCCCTGCGCCTCCTCCCGATCGTCGTCGCGCACGGTGTTGGTTGGAATCTCGCTCAAGACCATCACCATGGGAACGCCCGGCAGAAGCTGCCCTTCCCAGCGGAGGCTGGGGGCGGCGATCACCTCCAGTTGCTGGCGAACCAGCGACTGAAGCATGTCCGAAGGGGACTGAGATAGCTGGTGGGCCCGCGTCATCGACGCCGAGGCCGGCGCGTCCGGGTCGCCTTTCGTGGACATCGCCATCGCATGCGTGGCACCAGCCAGCCGTGCGGCGCTCGCCTGGCCGGGCGCGTCATCAGGCAATGCCGCGACACCACCATTCAAGACGCCCGGCATACCGGGCGCGCCACCCCGGCTTGCGCCTCGAGGCACGAGGCTCCAGTCGTGGAGGCTCGGTGTGGACGGCGATGACGAAGTGAAGGCAGGACGGAATGTCAGGCTCAGCCAAGCCTGTGGCTCCCGCATCAGCGCGGCGCGAGGATACTGGCCCGCCATCCAGCGCAGCAGGTGAGACTCGTAGAAAACGCCACTTTCCCTGACGCTCTGCGACAGGGCCGCCGCCAGCGCCTGCGGACTATCTCCGGGTTGGACCAGCAACGAAAGGAGCGGTCTGATCGATGGCGCCTGGGTCGAGGGGAATCGCGCGAGGATATCTGCGATCTCATTCGCGGCGTGACTCAGGTGCAGCTGTGTCGATGATGCATCGATTCTGCCGGTCGCCGCGGGCGAGCCAGGCGCATTGCCGGCGGCGTTGCCAGGGAGCGGTACGCTCTCTCTGGCACCCGTCTGCTGATGCAACCTCGAGTCGCTGCGCGCCGGCTGGATGGCATCGGACGAGGTGGCCGCCGAGACCGGCAAGGGCTGGTCCTTGATGACCGGAGTATCGACACGCTTGCCAAGGACTTGATGCAGCAGGGTGTCGAGTATGGGGGTGATGCCGCTCACGGCCGCTCATCTGGCGGTACCGAGCGCAGTCGCGATGCGATGCTGCCCCGTCCAGCCTGATAGACCTCACCCAGCGCCTGCTGTCGCCGGGAACTGCCAATGAGATGGCTCAACTCTTCGCGCCTGGCTTCCAGCGCGCGCCGGGTTTCGGCATCCTGCTCCAGGATGCGCGCGAGCAACGCCATCTGCTCCTCGCGCTCCGCATCGCTCGACGGCCATTCACCGTCCTCGCTGCGCAGGCGCTCCAGCGACACCAGGTAACCGGCCTCGCACTGCACCAGCGCCTCCCAGTCCTGCTCCCGCGCCAGGCCAAGCATTCGATTCGACGTCTCGAGCAACTGACGGTACTGGTCGACGACCGACACGGCTGATCTCATTCGATCACACTCCTGCCAACGACGGTGTGGCGGGCGAATGCCGAAGCTCGCGCCAGCCGGATCCAATATTGTCGAGCAGCGATGCCGCGCGGTCCAGTTGGGTCACGTCGTCACGCAAATTGGCCTGCACCAGTTGCCGAGCGACATAATCGTACAGTTGCGCGAGGTTCGCGGCGATCTCGCCGCCACGCTCGTGATCCAGAGCGGCTGCCAAACCGTTGTTGACGATATCGATCGCCTTGGAGATGGCCAGCCCCTTGGCCGAGCGGTTGCCGTCCTGCATATGCAGCCGGGCACTGTTGATGGCTGCCTGCGCCCCATCGAACAGCATGACGATCAGTTGATGGGGATCTGCGGACATCACCGCCGATTCGACGCCAACTCTGGCGTAAGCGCCGGCACCCTGTCGGGAATTCATCATCGTTGCGACCTATTACTGTTTGAGCTGGGCGTTCAGGGCGTTGAACTGCTGGGTCAGGTAATCACTGGTGGAATTCATCTGGGACACCAGCGAATCGAGGCCAGCAAACTGGGAACGATAACGAGCGACCGTTGCATCGATGGACGTCTGCATCCGCGTATACCGATCGCTCAAGCGCTCGAGCGAGGTGTCGATGCCGTCGGTGGCGATCTTCAGCAACCCATCGTCATCCAGAATCGTCCCCATGGTGTCGTCGATGCTGGCGGCGAAGCCGCCCTCGCCATCGACACCAGCGAAGAACTGGCTGACCGCCTCGCTGTTGTTCGACATGGCATCGGCGAGCTTGTCGTCATCGACCTTTAGCGTGCCATCCAACTGACGTTCGATCCCGAGATCCGACAGCATCGAGAATTCGCCCCCGCCCCCGCCGAAGCTGACAACGCCACGAAGGCGCGACTCGATGCTGCGCATGGTCGAATTGCCCAGCAGCACGCCGGCCGTGTCGGAGTCCGAATCGTAGGAGGTGAGAGTATCTGCGGTGTTCTGGAAGCTATTGTAGGCATCGACGAAGTCGTTCACCGCCTTCGTCATCGACTCGGTGTCCTTGGACACGCTGAGCGTCTGCGCGCTTTCCGTCGTCGATGTCAGGTTGAAAGTGACGCCTTCGAGGGCCCCTTCGACGGTATTGGATTGGCTAGTGATCGAGATCCCGTTGACGTCGAGTTTGGCATCCTGCGCCGGGACCGTCTCGCTGAACCCGAAGAGGTCGTCGTCGTCGGTCACCTGGATCGCTGACTGGGTACCCGTCTCCGAGGACGTGAGCGTCAACTGATACTGGGAACCGTTGAACACGATCGCTGCAGTGGCACCGGTATCGGCCTTGTTGATCGCGTCCCGGATATCTTCCAGCGAGTCGTCGCTACCGATGGAGATGTCGACCGAATCGTTTTCGCCGACACTGATTCCCAGCGTACCGGACTTGCCGAGCGCTTCGGTCTTGTCGGTGGTCAAGCCGCCAGACGCCAGGGATTGGGCCTGGGCCAGTTGCGAGACCTTGACCTGGTAACGACCCGAAACGGCATCGCCGGTAATATTGGCGGTCACGCCATCGCCGGTCATCGAGCTGGTGACCGCGGTGAAGGTTTTCGGATCATTCAACTTGCCGACGGCGTCGCGCAGTGCCGTGAGCGAACTCTCGAGCGCTCCGAAAGCCGACAGTTTGGTCTTGTAGCTTTTCTGCTGGGTGACGATCGGCGTAAGCTTCTCGTTTTCCGCCTTTCTCAGGTCATCGAGCAGCCCGCTCAGGTCCAGCCCGGAACCGATCCCCAGTGACGATATGGTAGCCATGTAACCTCTCTAAGCCTTGACGCCATTTGTAACACGCCGATCGCAACGGCAGACGCCGATTAGGCGCACTTTCACGCGTCAATTTGCTCATCGGCTGCGGGCGGGGGAACTTTAGCGTCGCCTGATCGTCTTTTTCTTCCCGTTCGGGAAGGCAGCACACCTGGGTGGCCAGACGACCACTGGATAGGCGATCATAGGCCACCGACAATTTGCCACTCTCTGGAGAAGACATGGACGCGAACTCCCTGCATGCCGATTATCGATTGTGGCAGCGCTTTCAGCGCCAGGAACAGCTGGGGCGCGAGCACCAGGCCGCCCTGCGCAAGCTGGCGGACACCGGCGCCATGGCGTCACGGGTCACCGAAGCCTATCGCAGCATGGCGGACCGCGCCGCCAAGGAAGGCGCCAGCTATCGAGCCCTGTTCCAGCGCCGGCGTGACAGCGGCGAGAATCTCGCCTGCGAAGGCTGGCTGTTCGTGCGTCGTGTATTGGCGGAAGGCGGGACCACCCGCATCCGGGCCACGCTGTTCGAGACGTTCACGCTGGAAGAGGGGGATATCACGCCCTCCGCGGAGAGTCCGATAAAGATCACGCTGGATATCTACGATGAGCTCCTGGTCCAGAAAAGCATGAAACTGGGTTGCCGCACCGACCGTCACGACGACGAGAGAGATACGCGCTTCATCACGTTCCTCGATAGCGTGCGCGGCGATCTGCACCAGTACCTGTAACGGTTTCCGTCAGGCTCGACCCGAGCTTGATCGACAATGAGCCTCAATCGACCTAGGGAGAACTCTCCATGGCCAATCCTCTCCACCCTTCAAAAGTCCATTTTTCCGCACTGCCGCTGGAAAACCTGGATGGCGTCAGCGGTATCGTCCAGCCTGTGACCCAGACCCAGTCGGTGACGCTGGAAAGCTCCGCCGCCATGCTGGTCACGGATTTCAGCGTCAGTCATCCCTATACCCTGCCGACCGGGAGCTCCATCTCCCAGGCGCTGGAAACGATGAAGCAGGCCGGCGTCCGACTGCTGATGCTGATCAACGCCAGCGGCAACTTCACCGGCGTGATCAATGCCCGGGAGTTGATCGGAGGCCGCCGTATCACGCTGGCGATGCAGAAGCACCAGATCGGGCGAGATGAAGTGACTGCCGAGATGATCCAGACGCCGCGCAGCGAACTGCATTCGCTCTCCTACTCCCGGATTTCCCACGCCAGCGTGGGCGATCTGGTGGAGACGCTGAAGACATCGGGTGACCAGCACGTACTGATCACCGAACCGGATGGCAGCGGCGCGTCGAGAATTCGCGGCATCATCTCCGCATCCAATATCAGCCGGGCGCTGGGAGTCGATTTCAACCATCCGCCGGAAGCTCGCACCTTTTCCGCGATCTGCCACGTCATCCTCGGCCACGACCTCTAGCCGCCTCATGAATTCCGTGACCGACAACCATGCCCTTCCGATCCTGGTCATCTACACCGGTGGAACCATCGGCATGCGGGAAAGCGCCCGGGGCCTGGTGGCCGCGGGCGACTTCGAATCCCGTATGGCGGCGGCGCTGTCGACGTTGCCGCCCGACAGGCAGCGAAGGCTGCCGCGCCATGTGCTATGGGAAGCGGCCAGCCCGATCGACTCCAGCAGCGCCACGCCCGCCGACTGGGTGGCTCTGGCAAGCATGATCGCCGAGCGCTACCGGGAGTTCGCGGGGTTCGTGGTGCTGCATGGAACCGACACCCTCGCCTGGTGCGCGACCAGCCTGGCTTTTCGACTCCAGGGCCTGTCCAAGCCGGTCATCGTGACGGGGGCGCAAAAACCGCTGGAAACCGCCGATAGCGACGCCCTCGACAACCTCGAGGCGGCGCTGCGGTTTGCCGCGGAGAGCACGTTGAGAGAAGTCTGTGTCAGCTTCGGCGGTCGTCTGATGAGGGGATGCCGTGCACGGAAATGGTACACTGAGTCCAGCCTCGGATTCGAGACGCCGAACTGGCCGCTGCTCGGCGAGATGGTGGATCACGCCCCTGTCCTCTACCCTTCACGCTGCTGGCAAAGCCGGGGAGCACCGCAATTCGAGCTAGCCGCCGCGCCACTTCCCGACGTCGTGCGCCTGCCCCTCTGGCCGGGCATCCGCGCCAGGGACGTGGCTCGGTGGCTGGACGACGACCAGATCAAGGGTGTTGTCATCGAGTGCTGGGGGAGTGGCAATCTACCGGAAGACGCCGAGCTGCTCGGCGTCCTGGCACGCGCCGCCTCGGCGGGCAAGACCATGGTCGCCATCAGCCAATGCCCGGTCGGAGGGGTGAACCTCGACGTCTATGCCACGGGTCGGACACTGACGGAGATCGGCATCTTGTCCGGCGATGACATGACGCCGGAAGCCGCTCACAGTAAACTCGCCCATCTGCTGGCCCAGGCGTTGTCACCGGAGGAACGCAAGCAGCGTTTCCTGACTCCCCTCGTCGGCGAACGAGGCGCCTTCGCGACATAGCCTCGGATAGCGCCAACTCCCATACCAGACCGATTGCCCTGCCACAGGTTGACAGCATGACACCCTCGACTTCTCACTCCCCATCCGAGCCGGCCGTGGTCATATACTCCGGTGGGATGGACTCCTACACCGTCCTGCACCGCGCCATCCGCGACGGGTACACGGTCCATGCCCTGTCGTTCGACTACGGCCAGCGCCATGCCCGTGAACTCGACGTGGCCCGCCACGTATGCGAGGACCTGGGAGTGTCTCATCGGGTCGTCGACATCCGCGCCATCCATCAGTTGATCGGTAATTCGGCGCTGACGGATAGCAGTCGCGCGCTGCCCAAGGCGGACTACGCCGAGGACAACCTGGCCGATACCGTGGTACCCAACCGCAACATGATCCTGCTATCACTGGCGATCGGATATGCGGTCAATATCGAAGCCGCCGTCTGTTTCTATGGCGCACATGGTGGTGATCATGTCCTGTACCCTGACTGCCGACCGGCGTTCGTCGACCGCATGAACGACGTCGCCGCCATCGCCAACTTCGAATCGGTCAGAATCGAAGCGCCGTATCTACATAGCGACAAGGCAAGCATTCTCAGCGACGGGATCGAGATGGGACTCGACTACGCTCGGACCTGGACCTGTTACCTGGGCGGAGAGATCGCCTGTGGCGAGTGCGGCAGTTGCCGCGAGCGACTCGACGCCTTTGCCCGTGTCGGGATGGAGGATCCGATCCCCTACGTGCTGCCCGACCGGCAATAGGAGTGGCATGGGAACCGCTGGCGCTCGAAGCCGGCACAAAGGGTCCATTCACACCGCGTGAACTCCGCGTTTTCGCCGTTTTGCTCTATTCTGCCCTCGCCCGCTGGCTTGCGGTACAAAATCCAAGCAGTCTACCGTCGTCGCAGCACGTACCGACCCGCCAAGCCCAGGCGAAACCGGCCCGACGGCCAGCCCGCATGAACCTAGCACGGAAGTTTGCATGTACAGCGTCAAAGAAGCCTTCTATACCTTGCAGGGAGAAGGCGCCCAAGCCGGTCGCGCCAGCGTTTTCTGTCGCTTCACCGGCTGCAATCTCTGGTCCGGCCGAGAGCGTGACCGCGCGAGAAGTCGGTGCACCTTCTGCGATACCGACTTCGTTGGAACCGATGGTCAGAATGGCGGCCAGTTTCTCGACGCCGCCGCTCTGGCTGCCCATCTGACGGCACTCTGGGAGGCACCCGATCAGGCCAACGTCTCCCGCTACGTGGTCTTCACCGGTGGCGAACCTCTGCTGCAGCTGGACGAGGCGCTGATCGATGCCATGCATGCGCAGGGATTCGAGGTCGCCGTCGAGACCAACGGCACCCTGTCGGCGCCCGCGGGTATCGACTGGATCTGCGTCAGCCCGAAAAGCGATACGACGCTGAGCCTGACCCGGGGCCACGAGCTCAAGCTCGTCTATCCCCAGGTGGGCGTCGATCCGGCGACTTTCGCCGGACTCGATTTCACCCATTTTTTCCTGCAGCCGATGGATCTCACGCCAGGTGCCATCATCAGCGATGGCGACCCGATGGCGGCAACCGTCGAGTATTGCCTTCAGCACCCGCAATGGCGTCTATCGCTGCAGACCCACAAGATCGCAGGAATCGATTGATGACCCTGTTCGTGAACAACCTGACCAATATCGACGCATCGATCTGGTCCCCCCAACGCGGACTGAGCGGCGCCAGCTGGCACGTCGATGTGGAACTCGACGGCGAGCTGGGGGAGGACGGCATGCTGTTCGACTTCGGCGAGGTCAAACCGTGGATCAAGTCGCGCCTCGATGCGGGCCTGGATCACACGTTACTCGTGCCGACCCAGGCAGCCGGCGTCAAGATCGAGGAGTGTAGCGAGGGTCTCCACCTGGCGGCCGAACTCCCCTTCCCTCTGGAGCTCCGGGCGCCTCGCCAAGGCTTCACCCTATTCCCGTGGGGAGAGATCACCTCGGAGCGCCTGGGCGCGCATCTCAGCACCGAACTCAGCAAACGACCGCCACCTAGAGTCGAAGCGATCCGAATTCGTCTTCGCGAAGAGCTGGCCGACGGCGCGATCTATCGTTACAGCCACGGCCTCAAGCACCATAAGGGCAACTGCCAGCGCATCGCTCACGGCCATCGTTCGCATCTGCGAATCTGGCGGGATGGCCGACGCGACTCAGAACTAGAGATGCATTGGGCACAGCGCCTGGATAACGGCTATCTCGTCGACGATGCCGATATCATCGAGCCCCGCCGCGGTGATGACATCATGCGAGTCCGCTATCGATCGGACCAGGGGAAGTTTCAGTTGCACCTGCCGAAAGAGCGCTGCCACACACTGCCCGCACCCACCACCGTCGAAAACATCGCGGCCTGGTTAGCCGAACAGATTGCATCGTCCACCGGCGCTCACATCCGGGTGCAGGCATTCGAGGGAATCGACAAGGGTGCGCTCGCCGAGAGCCGCGGCACCAGTATGACGGGCTAGCAAGGCATGAGTTGCAGAGCCGGCTGCGGTGCTTGCTGCATCGCACCATCGATCACCACCCCCATTCCCGGCATGCCGGAGGGTAAGCCCGCCGGCATTCGCTGCGTGCAACTCGACGACGACAATCTATGTCGGCTATTCGGGGACGCAAGCCGCCCCGCCGTCTGCCGGCGCTTCGAGTACGATCGCGAGCTGTGCAGCGATAACCGCGAACAGGCGCTACGCATTCTCACGGAGTGGGAGCATGCCACTCGCTAAGTCGCACGCCCTTGGTGACCACCGCAGCCGCTCGGAGCGACCGGCTCCTCATCAACCACCCTCTCTGACGATAAAACCCTCCCGGCTGACGGTGAAGCACCGTCAGGCCAGAGAGGGTTCGGCGAGAATCAGGCGAAGCGGCACGCCTGGCCGGCGAGAGGATCAGTTACGCTCGATGTCCGCCTCGTCCTGCAGCGTCTGGGTCAGCCCCTGAATGACGATTTGAGCCTGCAGACGTTGCGCCAAGCGTGTCGCAAAGTCTGCGTCACCGGAGTCCGCATCGCCCGGCTGCACTGACTCGACCCCGACGATGGCAACGCCATCCTGGCTATCGGCGTGTCCCCAGACCGTCTTGCCATCCTCGGGATGGGGAAGACGGAAGGCCTCCTGAAGCACGGCTTCCGGCAAGCCGTCGGCATCCCGGGTGACACTATCGGCCTGCTGCCAATCGATATCCGCTGCCGCCTGGCCGCTGCGCAGCGACGCCAGGGTTGCGGTCGCGAGCTCCTGCAACCGCTGCCGAGTCTGCTGCGCCTTGACCGCGCTTTCCACCTGGGCCCGAACGTCGTCGAGCGGCAACGTGCTGGCTTCACGGTGATCGACGACACGAAGCGCAACCCGCTGCTGGTTGTCGGTCTCGATCACATCGCTGTTGTAGCCGTCCTCCAGCACATCCGGGGAGAACGCCGCTGCGGCGACATCCGGATTGGAGAGCACCCCTTCGCCACCCGCGTCCCGAGAGAACCAGTCGCTGGTCATCACCTTCAGTCCAAGCTCGTCGGCGACGCTGGAGAGATCTTCCGCCTGATAGACATCATCGGTCATCTTCTGCGCCCGCTCATTGAAGAGCGACTGGGACTGTTCGAGCTTGACCTGCTGAACGAGGGCTTCGCGATCATCCTCGAATGAAGGGATATCGATCCCTGTCACCTTGATAAGGTGCAGGCCGTACTGCGTCTGGACGATCTGCGACACCTGCCCCGGATCCAGTGAGAACGCGGCGTCATCGAAACTCTCGCCGAAGAACCCTTTCTGAATCGCCCCGAGATCCCCGCCGTTATTGGCCGAGGAAGAGTCATCGGAATACTCCCGCGCGAGATCGGCAAAATTTGCGCCCTGCGCCAGCTTGGACTGGACCTCGGCCAGCCGCTCCCGCGCCTGCGCTTCCGTGCGATCGTCACCGAACGTCACCAGGATGTGAGATACCTCGCGCGGAGCTTCGGCTCGCGCCTGCTCGTAGGCCTGACGCAACTGGTCGTCGCTGACCTCGATGTCCTTGGCCACATCCTCCTGATTCAGAACGATATAGTTGACTTTGACCTGCTCGGGGCGGCGATAGTCCTGCTGATGCTGGTCGTAATACTGCTGAAGATCGGCGTCGCTGGGGGCCACGGGTTGCGCGAGGTCCGCCGCTGACAACTGCGCATAGCGGAATGTCCGCTGCTGATGCTGCAGCGACGCCAGACGCGTCTTCTCGGACGGCAGCAGGAAAGTGGAAGCCGCAAGTCCCTGCTGGACCTGGCGCCGCAGAGTATCGGCTCGGAGCTCGCGACGGAAGGACGAAGGCGTGTAGCCGGCCTGGGCCAGACGGTTGGTAAACAGCTCGTCAGAGAAGCGACCGTTCTGATCCTGGAACTCAGGTAGCGACACGATCAGCTGATCCAGTTGACTGTCGGAGATGTGCAGCCCGCCCTCGCTGGCGTACTGATCCAGGGTGCGTTGCCGAATCAGCTGATCGAGCACCTGGCTTCGGAACTGGCGCTCCTGGCTGGCTGGAACCTGGCCCGAACGGATGCCTCGCTGAACCTGCGTTTCGACGGCCTGACGGCTGATGGACTCACCGTTCACAGTCGCCGCATCGTTGCTCCCGGCAGAAAAGTAACTGACCAGAGACTCCGCGCCGAAAAGCGCGAAAGTGACGATGATGGCTCCCACGATGACTTTCGCCACCCACCCCTGAGAACCCTCACGAATTCGTTGCAGCATGCTGTCCTCGCATGTCGTTGACCCAAAGTTGCGCCCGTATCGTACACCGCCATGCCACCGAGGCGCACCCGGGAACGGATCATTGGCGACGGCGCCTGCGGCAGCCTATTCATTGCAACAGGCAATAAAAAAGCGCACCGCTGAGGCGATGCGCTTATGTGCGACGGGCTTTCATCGGCCGAACCGCCTTGGCCTTCTGGCGTTTAGCGAGACGCCAGCCCGCGACAGAGCGAAACTCAGTTCACCGCGTCTTTCAGTGCCTTGCCAGCCTTGAAGCTCGGCACCTTGGCAGCGCTGATGTTGATCGGCTTGCCAGTCTGCGGGTTACGGCCAGTACGCGCAGCACGTTCCTTGACCGCAAAAGTCCCGAACCCAACCAGTGCTACGGAGTCGCCTTTCTTCAGGCTGTCTGATACGGACTCGATCATCGCGTCGAGTGCACGAGTAGCAGCGGCCTTGGGAATATCGGCAGACGCAGCAATGGCTTCAATCAGCTCGGATTTATTCACACTTCACCCCTTGACTGTATACGAAATTAACAGGACATCGATGCGCAATCAGAGACGCGGTCACGATCACAACAAGTGGGCATTTTATAGCAATGCCAAGATTACCCTGTCAATCGAGATCCTTAGAAAACCGCGTCATATCGGGCTTGGCGCACGAAATTTGCTTATCGACAAGATCAATGTGTGCTGACATTGGTTTGCGAAGAAGTTACATCTTCGACAAGTTTTTCATCATCGTCGACATGGTTCGTCAATGCCGTTGACAACACGTCATCAATCCACTTCACCGAGCGAATGTCCAATGCATTCTTGATATTCTCGGGCACCTCTTTCAGGTCCCGACGATTATCCTCCGGTATGAGTACGATCTTTATACCACCGCGCCGGGCAGCCAGCAATTTCTCCTTTAATCCGCCGATCGGCATGACCTCGCCACGCAGGTTGACCTCGCCTGTCATGGCAACGTCACATCGTACCGGGCGCCCGGTGTAGGCGGAGACCATGGCGGTCACCATGCCGATACCGGCACTGGGGCCATCCTTGGGCGTCGCTCCCTCGGGGACGTGGATGTGCAGGTCCTCTTTCTCGAAACGCTCCGGATCGATACCGAACTGGCTGGCCCTGGCTCGGACCACGGTGTGCGCCGCGCTGACCGACTCCTTCATGACGTCGCCCAGCGAACCGGTCTTGTTGACGCGACCCTTGCCCGGCGTGACCACGGACTCGATGTACAGCAGCTCGCCACCGACCGAAGTCCACGCCAGGCCGGTGACCCGCCCGATCTGATGCTCCTGATCGGCCAGACCATAGCTGTATCGACGCACGCCAGCGTAACGCTCGACATCGTCCGCCGACAGCACCAGCCCCGCCTGAGCCCCCTGCCCCTTGCCGGCCTCGAGGCGCTCACGCAGAACCTTGCGGCTGACCTTGGCTATCTGACGCTCGAGTTCGCGCACCCCGGCCTCGCGGGAGTAATAGCGCACCAGCTCGAGGATAGACTCATCACTGAACGTCAGCTCTTCCTCCTTGAGGCCGTTGGCCTTGAGCTGCTTCGGCACCAGGTAACGCTTGGCGATGGCCAGCTTCTCGTCCTCGGTATAGCCCGGCAGCCGAATCACTTCCATGCGGTCGAGCAGCGGCCCGGGGATGTTCATCGAATTGGCGGTACAGATGAACATTACGTCCGACAGGTCGTAGTCGAGTTCGAGATAGTGATCGCTGAACTTGTCGTTCTGCTCGGGATCGAGGACTTCGAGCAGTGCCGAGGAGGGATCTCCTCGGTGATCCATGCCGATCTTGTCGACCTCGTCGAGCAGAAACAGCGGGTTTCGCACCCCAGCCTTGCTCATCCGCTGTATCAGCTTGCCCGGTAGCGAGCCGATGTAGGTCCGGCGGTGGCCGCGAATCTCGGATTCGTCACGCACGCCGCCAAGGGCCAGCCGGACGTAACGCCGGTTGGTGGCGCGCGCGATGGACTGTCCCAGCGAGGTCTTGCCTACGCCAGGCGGCCCGACCAGACAGAGCACCGGCCCCTTGAGCTTCTTGACCCGCTTCTGCACGGCGAGATATTCCAGAATTCGCTCTTTGACCTCTTCCAGCCCGTGGTGATCTTCGTCCAGGACTTTGACCGCGTGAGCCAGGTCGTGCTTGACGCGTGTGCGTTTCTTCCAGGGCACGGACAGCACCCAGTCCAGATAGGAGCGCACGACGGTCGCCTCCGCCGACGTCGGCGACATCATCTTGAGCTTGCCGAGTTCCTGCGTAGCCTTGTCGACGGCCTCCTGCGGCATGCCGGCTTCCTGGATGCGCTGTTCGTACTTCTCCGCTTCGTTGGGAACGTTCTCGAGCTCGCCCATCTCTTTCTGGATGGCCTTCATCTGCTCGTTGAGATAGTACTCGCGCTGGGATTTCTCCATCTGGTCCTTGACCCGCGAGCGGATGCGCTTCTCGACCTGGAGCAGATCGATCTCCGACTCGATCAGCGCCATCAGGTGTTCGACCCGATCACGCACGCGATCCATTTCGAGCAGTTCCTGCTTGTCGTCGATCTTCAACGACAGATGCGCGCAGATGGTGTCGACCAGTCGGCTGGGATCCTCGATCTCCTGCAGCGAGGACAGGACTTCGCTCGGCACTTTCTTGGACAGCTTGACGTACTGCTCGAACTGATTGAGCAGTACGCGAACCAGCGACTCCTGCTCGCGTTCGCTCAGCGGTTCACTGTCCCGCGCAACCGCCTGTGCGCTGATGAAGCCATCCTCATCCTCCAGGATCTCCTGGATATCGGCTCGAAAACTGCCTTCGATGAGAACCTTGACGGTACCATCGGGCAGCTTCAGCAACTGCATGATGTCGGCGACCGTGCCGATCCCGAACAGATCCTCGACGCCGGGATCGTCGTGGGCGGCCTCGCGCTGCGCGACGAGCAAAACGCGCTTGTCGTGCTCCATCGCCGTCTCCAGCGCGCGGATGGACTTTTCACGCCCCACGAACAATGGGATGACCATCTGCGGATAGACCACCACGTCACGCAGCGGCAAGAGCGGAAGCTTGAGTGTCTGGTCAGAGCTCTGCGCCATTACAGCATTTCCTCGACAAACTTTCGGATGGGTGAGCCACCAGAGCGGCAATAGGGAAGATACGTGGGGGCACCACCGCTCGGATGCAAGAGTGATCGACGCGGGCGATAGCCATAAAAGCGAGGGGGCCTGTCAGGCCCCCTCGTCTAGGCAGGTAACAGCGCGGGTTCGATCACCCGTCCTTGTTGGCGACGCGGCTCTCTTCCTGCTTCGAGTAGATCAGCAACGGCTCGCTGTCGCCGGAAATGACGGAACCGTCGATCACGACCTTGGTCACGCCATCGAGTGACGGCACGTCGTACATGGTCTCCAGCAGCACCGACTCGAGGATCGAGCGCAGACCGCGCGCGCCCGTCTTGCGCTCCATGGCCTTGTGGGCCACCGCTCGCAACGCATCCTCTCGAAAGTCCAGCTCGACACCTTCCATTTCGAACAGGTGGGCGTACTGCTTGACCAACGAGTTCTTGGGCTCGATCAGGATCTGGACCAGCGCGTCCTCGGTCAGCTCCGTCAACGTCGCGATGACCGGCAGGCGCCCGACGAACTCCGGGATCAAGCCGAACTTGACGAGATCTTCCGGTTCGACGTCGGCGAGAATATCGCCAACCCCCTTGTTGCTTTCCTTGCTCTTGACGGAGGCGTTGAAGCCGATCCCGCCCTTCTCGGCGCGGTCGCGGATCACCTTGTCCAGGCCGGCGAAGGCACCGCCGACGATGAACAGGATATTGCCAGTGTCGACCTGCAGAAACTCCTGCTGGGGATGCTTGCGCCCCCCTTGCGGCGGCACGGAGGCCGTCGTGCCCTCGATCAGCTTGAGCAAGGCCTGCTGGACGCCTTCGCCGGAGACGTCGCGAGTGATCGACGGGTTATCCGACTTGCGGGAGATCTTGTCGATCTCGTCGATGTAGACGATACCGCGCTGAGCCTTCTCGACGTCGTAGTCGCACTTCTGCAACAGCTTCTGGATGATGTTCTCGACATCCTCACCGACATAGCCGGCTTCCGTCAGCGTGGTGGCGTCCGCAATGGTGAACGGCACGTTGAGCAGGCGCGCCAACGTCTCCGCCAGCAGCGTCTTGCCGCTACCGGTCGGGCCGATCAGCAGGATATTGGACTTGCCCAGCTCGATGCTGTCGCTCTTGCCACCAGTACTGCGCAGGCGCTTGTAATGGTTGTAGACAGCCACCGACAGCACCATCTTGGCGCGATCCTGGCCAATCACATAGTCGTCGAGCGTGTTGCGGATCTCTCGAGGTACGGGAAGACGGTCTTCATCGCTCTCGGCGTCGGCTTCCAGAACCTCTTCGCGAATGATGTCGTTGCAGAGATCGACACACTCGTCACAGATATAGACGGACGGCCCGGCGATTAGCTTGCGAACCTCGTTCTGGTTCTTGCCGCAGAACGAGCAGTAGAGCAGCTTGCCGTTGTCGTCTTTGCCTTTACCGTCGGCCATTCGTGTACCTCGTCAGGACGGCGACGCAGCGCGCCGCCGTGTGAAACCTTGACTCAAACGCTATCAGGATACCGGACGCTTATCCAGCATGGCATCGATCAGGCCATATTCAACGGCCTGTTCGCCATCCATGAAGTTGTCCCGATCGGTGTCCTGAGCAATCTTGTCGATATCCTGCCCGGTGTGCTCGGCCAGAATGCGGTTCAGCTTCTGGCGAATGGTCAGGATTTCCCGGGTGTGGATCTCGATATCCGCAGCCTGGCCCTGATATCCCCCAAGCGGCTGGTGAATCATCATCCGCGAATGCGGCAGACAGAAGCGCTTGGATTTCGCACCGCCGGCAAGCAGCAGCGCACCCATGCTCGCCGCCTGGCCGATACAGACCGTGGAGACGTCGGGCTTGATGAACTGCATGGTGTCGTAGATGGACATGCCTGCGGTCACCGAGCCGCCCGGCGAGTTGATATAAAGGTGGATGTCCTTGTCCGGATTCTCGGACTCCAGGAACAGCAGTTGCGCCACGACCAGGTTGGCCATGTAGTCCTCGACCTGGCCAACCAGGAAGATGACACGCTCTTTGAGCAGACGAGAATAGATATCGTATGACCGCTCGCCGCGCGCACTCTGCTCCACCACCATCGGGACCAGGCCACCGGCATTACTGATGTCGAACTCGTTACGCATCGCGATTTCCTTACATCTGGTGATTGTCAGGCCCATCGACTAGCGACCCGGCCGGAACCGGGTCGTCTCGCTTACCAAGCACCCGTCATGCTTTGGAATCGCTTTCCTCGGCTTCGTCCTCTTCGGCCGCTTCCTCGGACTGCTGGGCGGCCTGCAGCACTTGCTCGTAGCTCATGCTGACGTCGTTAACCTGAGCCTGCTCGAGAAGCTTGTCAACGGCCTTGTCTTCCAGCACGGCCGACTTGACCTGGCCCTTGAGCTCGTCGTTCTGCATGTACTGGTCGACGACCTGCTCCGGCTGCTGGTACTGGGTTGCCAGCTCCTCGGCACGGGCGCGGATTTCGTCATCGCTGGCATCGAGCTCGTGCTGCTTGATGACTTCCGCCAGCAGCAGGCCGATCTTGACGCGGGTGCGAGCCTGCTCGGCGAACAGCTCGTTCGGCAACTGGCTGACGTCGAAGTCTTCACCGAGGCCGAACTGCTGGGCGGCTTGACGCTTGAGCCCGTCGGTCTCCTGCTGGATCAGCGACTGCGGGACCGTGACGTCGTTGGCTTTCTGCAGCGCATCGAGAGCCTGCTGCTTGACCCGGTTACGGGCCGCCTGGCGGACTTCGCGCTCCATGTTGCCCTTGACCTCGGCCCGGAACTTGTCGGCATCGCCGTCTTCCACGCCGAACTCCTTGATGAAGTCGGCATCGACTTCCGGCAGCGCCCTGGCAGAGACTTCATGAACCTTGACCTTGAAGGTCGCCTCCTGACCCGCCAGGTGCTCGGCCTGGTAGTCCTCCGGGAAGGTCACGTTAATGCTCTTCTCGTCACCGGCCTTGGCGCCGACCAACTGCTCCTCGAAGCCCGGAATGAAGCGATTGGACCCCAGCTCGAGCTCGTGCCCTTCGGCGGAACCGCCCTCGAACGGCTCATCGCCGAGGAAGCCCTGGAAGTCGATCTTGACCTTGTCACCCTCTTCCGCTGCGCGTTCGACCGGCTGGAACTCGGCCCGCTGTCCGCGCAGGGTCTCGATCATCGTGTCGATATCGGCATCGGCGATCTCCGCCTGCGGGCGCTCGATGGGGGTGCCATCGATGCCGCTGAGCTCGATTTCCGGATAGACTTCGAGCGTGGCGACGAACTCCAGATCCTTGCCCGTCTGATCGACCTTCGGCTCGATCGAGGGGTAGCCGGCCGGGTTCAGGCTCTGCTCGGTGATTGCCCGCACGTAGTGCTGACGCATCAGCTCACTGACGACTTCATTGCGGACATCCTTGCCGTAACGCTGGCGCACGACCGCCATCGGGATCTTCCCTTGACGAAAGCCATTCAGACGAACGCGCTTGGCGGTGTCTTGCAGGCGAGTCGCAACCGCTTCATCGACCTCGGCTGCGGGAACCTGAACAGTGATGCGACGTTCGATCTGGGATGTCGTCTCAACGGAAACTTGCATAGATGATCCTCTACCGACGGGGGCGTTCTGTGAATGCAACTCAAAGACTGTGACTTCAAAACTGTCATTTCAAAGCAAGGGGGCGATTTTAAGAACCCCCATGCCTACTGGCAAGCTGACTAGCGCGGTAAATGGTACCGATCGGGGCAAAATACAAGCCTGATGCGGCAAAAATCGACTTTAGGAGGATTCTCGATGCACTCGAGCCATCGATCGACGACGCCTGGCCGCATAGTGAAGCCGACAGCCGGAGAGAAAAGCCATGAGAGGAAATAGACTAACGAAGGGAAGAAATGGGGTGGATGATGGGGATCGAACCCACGACCACCGGAGCCACAATCCGGGGCTCTACCACTGAGCTACACCCACCATTTCTAGAAGCTTGGTCGGTAATGGGGTGGATGATGGGGATCGAACCCACGACCACCGGAGCCACAATCCGGGGCTCTACCACTGAGCTACACCCACCATACCGACTCTGCATCGACCGGGAACGCGTCACGCCGTGTTGAGTGGCGCGCCCAGCAGGACTCGAACCTGCAACCTACGGCTTAGAAGGCCGTTGCTCTATCCGGTTGAGCTATAGGCGCATTCCAATACCGGCTGCATTTCCATCGACACGCGAAGACGACAGCTTTGGTCGGGGTAGAGGGATTTGAACCCCCGACATCCTGCTCCCAAAGCAGGCGCGCTACCAGACTGCGCTATACCCCGATGCCGCGTTTTTCGTGGCCGATGACTCTACGAGCCCTTCGATGCGCTGCGTATTCTACGGATCCTTTCAGCGGGGTCAAGCCTTTACGTGCACTCAGGCCCGATTCGTCAGGCAGCGAGGAAGTCACCGTCGGACCCGAATCCCACTTCCCCGTCACCGTGCGTTGACTGCATCGCTGGGCGTGCGAAAATTGCCCACCTCCTCCGGCGACCCGCCGGCCTTCAGGACTCAGAAAGGAAAGTCGATGACCGCTCAGTTGATCGATGGCAAAGCCATTGCCGGCGCAATTCGCAGTCAGGTAAAAGCCGACGTGGAACATCGTACCCAACAAGGGCTGCGCCGCCCGGGGCTGGCCGTCATTCTGATCGGTCACGACCCGGCATCGGAGGTCTACGTCAGCCACAAGCACCGGGCCTGCGAGAACGCCGGCATCCTCTCCTTCAGCCATCGGCTCGAGACCACCACGACCCAAAAGGAGCTGGAAGCGCTGATCGACCGGCTGAACGCCGACCCGACCGTCGATGGCATTCTGCTGCAACTGCCACTGCCAGCCCATCTCGACGCCAACCCCCTGCTCGAGCGCATTCGTCCGGACAAGGATGTCGACGGGTTCCACCCTTACAACCTCGGGCGCCTGGCACAGCGACTTCCGTTGCTGCGCCCCTGCACCCCCAAGGGCATCATCACCCTGCTGGAGCATAACCGAATCCCGCTGCGAGGACTGGACGCCACCATCGTCGGCGCCTCCAACATCGTCGGTCGGCCCATGGCGCTCGAACTACTGCTCGCCGGCTGCACCACCACGATCTGCCATCGCTTCACCCAAGGACTCGAGGAGAAGGTCAGACAAGCCGACCTGCTGGTGGTCGCCACCGGCAAGCCCGGCCTGATCGATGGCAACTGGATCAAACCGGGGGCGATCGTCATCGACGTGGGCATCAACCGCCAGCAGGATGGCACGCTGATCGGCGACGTCGATTTCGATACCGCCGCCGAACGCGCCAGCTGGATCACGCCGGTACCCGGCGGCGTCGGCCCAATGACCGTCGCCACGCTGCTGCAGAACACCCTGCAGGCCGCCGAACTCCATGATGCACAGTGAATCATCGACCGCTCCCATCAGGACAATGGATCATCCCATGCAGACTCTCGGTATCATCGGCGCCATGGAGCAGGAAGTCGCCCTGCTCGCCTCCCGCCTGGACAACCCCCGCACCGAACATCACCCTGGCGGCATCTTCCATTGCGGCGAGCGTCACGGCCTTCGGATCGTGCTGCTCCAGTCCGGGATCGGCAAGGTCAACGCCACGGTAGGCGCAACCCAACTGATGACCCACTACCGCCCGGACGCCATCATCAATACCGGCTCCGCGGGCGGCTTCGGTGCGGCGATGGAAGTCGGCGACGTGGTCATCTCCAGCGAGGTGCGCCACCATGACGTCGACGTCACGGCATTCGGCTACGAGATGGGCCAGGTCCCCGGGATGCCCGCCGGCTTCAGCGCCGACCCGGGATTGATCGACACTGCCCGCGCCTGCATCGAGACACTCGGGGCCCTGCGCGTCCACGAGGGGTTGATCTGCACCGGCGACAGCTTCATGGCCGACCCGGCGCGCGTCGATGCCGTGCGCGAGCACTTCCCCCAGATGCTGGCCGTGGAGATGGAAGCCGCCGCCATTGCCCAGACGTGCCACCTGTTCGGCTGTCCGTTCGTGGTCATCAGGGCGCTATCGGATATCGCCGGCAAGGAGTCCAGCCTCTCGTTCGACGCCTTCCTGGAACAAGCCGCGACTCACTCCGCCGAAATGGTCGAGGCGATCATCGCCCGCCTGGCCGGCGTCTGAGACCGAGCCGATCGCCATGACGACGAACCCCGCCAATTGGCGGGGTTCGTCGTTTCAGGACAGCGTCGGCTCAGGCCGGCGGCGCTTCGAAACTCCAGCGCGTTCCCTCGCGGGAGTCCTTCAGCACGATACCCAGCGCGGCCAGTTCGTCGCGAATTCGATCGGCTTCGGCGAAATCCCGCTGGCTCTTGGCCGTCGCCCGCGCCTCGATTCGGGACTCGATCTCGGCCTCGCTCAGCGGCAGCTCGGCAGCACCAGCCTTGAAGAACTCGGCGGGCGACCGCTCGAGCAAGCCCAGCAGATTCGCCAGCCGCTTGAGCTCCTGGCCGAGCGCGCTGGCGTGAGCCGGCTCGGCATCTCTTAGCCGATTGATCTCCCGCGCCAGGTCGAACAGTACCGACAGGGCTTCAGGCGTATTGAAATCG
This sequence comes from Salinicola lusitanus, assembly GCF_003206045.1. Classification (GTDB taxonomy): domain Bacteria; phylum Pseudomonadota; class Gammaproteobacteria; order Pseudomonadales; family Halomonadaceae; genus Salinicola; species Salinicola lusitanus. The sequence goes on along the minus strand of NZ_PZJM01000004.1, from coordinate 186,999 downwards.
TCGCTCATCGCCGCCGAGAAGCGCTCGGCATAGATGCCCTTGACGTCGCCGTGAGCCGGCTCGACGCCGTCCAGGGCATGGTAGAAACGCTCGAGCGACTTGCGGGCATCGCTCAGGGACTCCGGCGCATAGTTGATCGGACTGCGATAGTGGCTCGCCACCAGCAGGTAGCGCACCACTTCCGGATCGTGAACTTCCAGCACCTCGCGGATCGTGAAGAAGTTGCCCAGCGACTTGGACATCTTCTCCTGGTTGACCCGTACCGCGCCGGCATGCATCCACACATTGACGTAGGGCTTGCCGGTGGCCGCCTCGCTCTGGGCGATCTCGTTCTCGTGATGCGGGAAGGTCAGATCCGGCCCGCCGCCATGGATATCGAAGGTCTCGCCCAGGCAGCAGGTCGACATCGCCGAGCACTCGATATGCCAGCCTGGCCGACCTTCGCCCCAGGGCGAAGACCAGCTGGCCTCGCCCGGCTTGGCCGCCTTCCAGAGCACGAAGTCGAGCGGATCCTCCTTGTGTTCGTCGACGTCGACCCGGGCACCCGCGCGCATGTCGTCGAGATTGCGGTTGTTGAGCTTGCCATAGTCGGCAAAGCGGCGAACACGGTAGTAGACGTCGCCGTTGGCGGCCGCGTAGGCATAGCCGCCTTCGATCAGGCGCTCGATCATCGCCACGATCTCCGGGATATGTCCGGTGGCGCGAGGCTCCGCATCCGGCCGCAGAACTCCCAGCCGCGCCTCGTCCTCGTGCATGGCCGCGATCATGCGCTCGGTCAGCGCCGAAATCGACTCGCCGTTCTCCTCCGCGCGCCGGAGAATCTTGTCGTCGATGTCGGTGATGTTGCGAACGTAGGTCACGTCCAGGCCGGTCTGGCGCAGCCAGCGCGTGATCACGTCGAACGCCACCATGACCCGGGCATGACCCAGGTGGCAGTAGTCGTAGACCGTCATCCCGCAGACGTACATCCGCACCTTGCCGGGCTCGATGGGATCGAGTTTCGCCTTGCGGCGCGTCAGCGTGTTGTAGATCTCCAGCCCGCTCATGTTCTCGTTCCTTCAGCCCTGCTTCTTCTGAATCTTGGCCCAGCTGTCCTTGAGCCCCACGGTGCGATTGAATACCAGCTTGCCATCGCGACAGGCGTGACGATCGGCGCAGAAGTAACCGACCCGCTCGAACTGGTAGCGCGCTTCCGGTTCGGCATTCGCCAGCGAGGGCTCGGCGATGCCCTGCACCGTGACCAGCGACTCCGGGTTCAGGTGATCGAGGAAATCGGCATCCTTGTCCCGATCCGGCGCCTCGTCGAGGAACAGGTTGTCGTAGAGCCTGACCTCCACCGGTACGCCATGCTCGGCGCTGACCCAGTGGATGACGCCCTTGACCTTGCGCCCTTCCGGATTCTTGCCCAGCGTGTCGAAGTCGACACTGCAGTGGAGCGCGACGATCTCGCCCTCGTCGTTCTTGATCACCTCGTCGCAACGAATGACGTAGCCATTGCGCAGGCGAACCTCCTTCCCTGGTGCCAGACGGAAGAACTTCTTCGGCGGCTCCTCCATGAAGTCTTCGCGATCGATCCAGATCTCGCGGGTCAGCGGCAGCTGGCGGGTGCCCATGTCCTCCCGCGCCGGGTGCCCCGGCACCTCGAACACCTCGCCGTGGTCCGCGGGAAGGTTGGTCAGCACCACCTTGAGCGGATCGAGCACGCACATCGCCCGCGGCGCGTTGTCCTCGAGATCCGAGCGGATGGCGAAATGGAGCATCGCGATATCGACCACGTTGGCGGCTCGGCTGACCCCGGTCATGTCGCAGAACTTGCGCAGCGACGCCGGCGTGTAACCGCGACGGCGAAGTCCGGAGATCGTCGGCATGCGCGGGTCGTCCCAGCCATCGACCACGTCCCGGTCGACCAGCAGCTTGAGCTTGCGCTTGGAGGTGACCGTGTAATTGACGTTCATCCGCGCGAACTCGGTCTGGCGCGGCTGCGACGGCACCGGCAACTGCGCCAGGAACCACTCGTAGAGCGGGCGGTGATCCTCGAACTCCAGCGTGCACAGCGAGTGAGTGATGCCTTCGATGGCATCGGACTGGCCATGGGCGAAATCGTAGGAAGGGTAGATCTTCCAGGCATCGCCGGTCTGGTGGTGTGTTGCATGACGGATGCGGTAGAGGATCGGGTCGCGCAGATTGATATTCGGCGCGGCCATGTCGATCCTGGCCCGCAGCACCTTGCTGCCCTCGGCGAACTCGCCCAGCCGCATGCGCTCCAGCAGATCCAGATTTTCCTCGACACCGCGCTCCCGATAGGGGCTCGGTCGGCCCGGCTCGGTCAGCGTTCCCCGGTATTCGCGAATCTCCTCCGGGGAGAGGTCGTCGACGTAGGCCTTGCCCTCACGGACCAGATGCTGTGCCCAGGCATAGAGCTGGTCGAAATAGTCGGAGGCGAAGCGCACCGAGCCGCTCCATTCGTAGCCGAGCCAGCGGATGTCTTCCTGGATCGCGTCGATGTAGGCCTGCTCTTCCTTGGCCGGGTTGGTATCGTCGAAGCGAAGATGGCAGCGCCCACCGAACTGCTCCGCCAGGCCAAAGTTGACCCAGATCGACTTGGCATGGCCGATGTGCAGGAACCCATTCGGCTCCGGCGGAAAGCGGGTCACGATCGTCGTCGCCTGCCCCGACTCGAGCTCGTCGCGAATCTGGTTACGCAGGAAATTCGGCGCCCCTTGCTGGGTCTCGGCACCGGACTGGGCTTCGGAACGATCGTTGGGACTTTCGGCGCTCGTGTTGCTTTCGACGCTCATGGAATGCAGGCAACCTCTATGATTCGGATGATCGGCCGACGATGCGGCCCTGATGACCGCAGGTTAACACGCGCGGACAGCGGTTTCTCCCGGCGACCCAAAGCCGCTATTATAGCGCGACGCCCGCGGCCGGCGCCAAGCCGCCTGCCGTCTCACGACAGCCAGAATCAGCCAGGATTTCCGATGATCGTTTTGCACACCAATCACGGCGCCATCAAGCTCGAACTCGACTTCGAGAAAGCCCCGAAAACCGCTGCCAATTTCGAGCAGTACGTTCGCGACGGCCATTACGACGGCACCCTTTTTCACCGCGTGATCGATGGGTTCATGGTCCAGGGCGGCGGCTTCGACACCGATTTCGAGCAGAAGCCGACGCGCACCACGATCGAGAACGAAGCCGACAATGGTCTCACCAACCAGAAAGGCACCGTCGCCATGGCGCGCACCCAGGACCCCCACTCCGCCAGCGCCCAGTTCTTCGTCAACGTCTCCGACAACGACTTCCTCAACCACCGCGACAAGAGCGTGCAGGGCTGGGGCTACTGCGTATTCGGGCGCGTGGTCGACGGCATGGAGGTAGTCGACCAGATCCGCCAGGTAGCAACCGGACGGCGTGGCATGCACAGCGATGTCCCCGTCGAGGATGTCATCATCGAACGTGCCGAAGTCACGGATTGACCTTCCCCCTCACGGGCCGACCACCGACAGGAACCACTCCCCGCATGCAACTGCTGATCGCCGATCTCCATCTTCAACCCTCGCAGCCGGACATCGCCAAGGGTTTCATCGACTACCTGCGCGGGCCGGTCCGACAGGCCTCGTCGCTGACCATTCTGGGCGACCTGTTCGAGGCCTGGATCGGCGACGACTACCGGGGCGAGTTCGAGCAGCGGATCATCGCCGAGTTGAAGGCATGCGCCGAAGCCGGTACCCGGCTGGCTTTCATGCACGGCAACCGGGACTTTCTGATCGGCGAGGCGTTTGCCGCCGATAGCGGCTGCGCCCTGCTCGACGACCCCACGGTGGTGGAACTGGGCGGACAGCGGGTCCTGCTGATGCACGGCGATAGCCTGTGTACTCGCGACGAGGCTTACATGGCTTTCCGACGCCAGGCTCGCGACCCCGCCTGGCAGGCACAGATCCTGGCGATGCCGGTGGATGAGCGCAAGGCGCTGGCCAGGAAACTTCGGGAACAGTCCGGCGAAGCCAACACCAACAAGGCCGAGGACATCATGGATGTCACCCCCGAAGCCGTCATCGAGACGATGCAGGCCCATGACGTGAGCGTCATGATCCATGGTCACACTCACCGACCGGCCGTGCACGAACTGAACGTCGGTGGGGAGCCGGGGAAACGTTATGTGATCGGCGACTGGCGCCCTGGCACGGGCTGGCAGCTGAGAGTGGACGACGACGGATTGACATTGAAATCGTTCCCGATCTGATCGTGCCCGGCGAGTCACCGAGGGGCTTACCCCTTACCGGTGACTCACCGACCTCCCCGCACCAAGCCTAGAGCTGGAAGTCGGCCGGATGGGACGAAGCGGCGCTGACGTTATCCAGCAGCGTTCGCCAGCGGGTCAGAACCGGCGCATCGGACAGCGCCACCTCCCCCAGCCGATAACGCAGCGCCCGCTGCTTTTCCCGGTCGCCGGGATCGACCAGGGAGAGCCACATCTCGAGGCTTTTCAACTCCATGTGGGGGCTGCCGGCTTCGACGGCCCAGCTTCTCGACGCTTCGATGAGGGACGCCACGCTCGCCATGTCGTCGCCCCGGCGATGCTTGACCCGGGCCATCTGCAAGCCGATTTGGGGCATCATCAGGGAGCGCCGTGTCAGCGCATGGTCGAGACAGGGCTCGAGATACGCCGCGGCGCGCCCCACATCGTTGAGCGCCAGGCAGGCGTCGCCGTACCACAGGAACGGCCGCTGCCAGGGCTCCCTGCCCGTCAACTCGCTCAACCGGGCCACGCTGGACTCGATTCTCTGCAGGCCCCGCGCCTCTCCGGCCAGCGACTGACTCCAGCCGAGCACGCACTCCGCCTCCCAGTGCCAGCGCTGGAGATCCGCGGTACGCGTCATCTCGTGGGCGCGACGGCCACGTTCGGTCGCCAGATGGATATGTCCCAGTTGCCGGTAGAGGGACGCGGCGAATATCAGCGCCATGGCCAACGACCCCGGATGACGAACGGACTCCGCCAGGCGAATGGCGGCTTCCATCTGCTGCTCCGCGCGTCGATAGTCACCCCGCAGGCAGAGGGTCCAGCTCTGATAGCAGGCCGCGGCTACCTGCGGATGATCGGAGTAAGGCAACCACTCCAGCACCATGGGCCAACTCAGCGGATCGACCTGATCGAGGTGCTCGTAGGCCAGCGAAATCCGGCCACTCCAGTATTCGCCATGGGCGCGGGCATAGAGCGCCAGACGCTGGTAGCGCGGATCGTCGATGCGTCGCGCCAGATCGCGCAACTGCAGGGCCAGCGACTCCGCCTCTTGCGTGGCGTGGCGCTGGCTGGCGCCCACCCAGAGCCCCCAGGTCACCAGAAACGCCTGATCGTCGGCTTCATCGTCATCCGGTATCGAACCTTGCCACAGACTCTGCGCCCGGAGAAAACTCTCCTGCGCCGCCGGAGAGCCATGCCCTTCCAGCGCGTAGCAAGCCTGCCCTTTCACCGTCAGCAGACTGATTTCACGCTCGGCACCACCGCCGGAAGCCACTGTCAGGCTGGCAAGACCGGACTCGGCCATTTTCAACGCCGTGCGGTTGGCGCTGACCTTGAGCGCACTCCTTGCCGCCATTTCGAAGTAGCGTGCGGCCCGGGCCGGATCGCCGCTCCGGCGCAGATGCTCGGCGAAATCCCCGGGATGACGGCTGATCCACGCGGGGTAACTGGATTCGATCAGTTTCACGACCTGCTGATGCAGCACGATCCGCACATCCTGCGGGCACGAGAGATAGGCCGCTTCCTGCAGCAGCGGGTGGCTGAACTGGAAATCGTAGGGCGGCATGTCGCAGGGCTCGATGATCTCGAGCCTTCGCATCTGCTCCAGTGCCGCCTTGAAGAGATCGTCACCGATCGCCAGACCGGCGCGCAGCATGCCGGCTTCGAACTGTCGGCCAAGCGTTGCCGCCATGTGCGCGACATGGCGATACCCCTGCAGTTGGTCGATACGGCTGGCGAGCAACCCCAGCAACCCGCTCGGCAGGCTGTCGGCGTCCAGGCGCCTGCCCTCGCGCCGGTCGATCTCGAGCCGGCGGCAGATCTCCTGCAAGTAGAGAGGAACCCCCTCGCACCGCTCGATCAACTGTTCGCGCAGTCGCAGGTTCAGCTTGAGGCGATGGCGGCGGGCCAGGTAGTCCAGCATGTCAGCGGACTGCTCCGCATCGAGGCGCCCCAGCACCACCTGCTGATCCCAGTTCAACCTGACCGAGGGAACCTCCCGGTTCTGATGGGAGGCAACCAGTAACAAGGCCGTGTGAATCGGCAGCCGGGCCTGGAGGTTCTGCAGGACTTTCAGTGACGGCTCGTCCAGCCACTGCAGATCGTCGACGATGATCACCAGCGGACGGCGAGAGCGAGTGGTCTCGAGAATCAGTGCCTGGGTCAGTTGGGTGACCAGCTCCACCGCCTCGTCGGCGTCCTCCCTGGCCAGCGACGCCCGCCCGAGCACGTCGACCAGCAGCTGCCGGCGCTCGACGCCGACTCGCTCCATCGCGGGAATCCGGTCGACCAGTCCCCTGATCGCGGCGTCATCCGGCTCCGCTTCGAGATACCACCCCAGCAGCGCCTGGACCAGCCCGTAGGAGGTCTGACTCGACAAGCGAGTCGTGGGCCGCCAGAAAACCGCCGCGTCCTCTTGTTGCAGATATTCCCGGAAGTGGATCATCAAGGCGGACTTGCCGATACCCGTGTCGCCCAGTACCAGCAGGCTCTGCCGCAGCCCGAGGGAGACCCGAGCCAGCGCATCGCGCAACTGGCGGAGTTCGGTCTCGCGTCCGGTAAGGCTCGGCGGCAGGGTCTCGCGACAGGAAGACTCCACGCCCAGCACCAGCCCCCGCCGCTGAACCCGACCATCGCTGCTGATCAGACGGGGAGTCAGGCGGGATTGCAGGTCGAAAGCCGGCGGCAGGTGCTGGCTGGCGTTGAGCGAGATGACCAGCTCGCTGCTCTTGGCCGCCACCATCATGGCCAGCGCCACCTGCGTCACGTCGCCGAACGGATCGATCGAGTGCCGCTCCGGAAGCCAGATCACGCGACCGCTATCCAGGCCGGCCGTCAGCGTGAACCGGGGCGGCGCCTCCTCGCCCTGCCACAGATTATCGAGCTCGTGGGTGAGCCCTTGGCGACAATGCTCGAACAGCGCCACCAGTTCGGCCAGCTGATGGGTTGGGCCGTGGGTGCCGAAGCAGGCGAGCCCCACGCCACTCCCTACTGCGGCCTGCCAGAAACCGCCAAGATGGCGACACTGGGTCTCCAGCCACCGGAACAGCTGGTCCTGAGCTTTCAGGCAAGCCAGCGCCCGACCGAGGTCGTTTCCGGCGTCCGCCGGTCGGAGCGCAATCGCCATGACCGTGACCTGGCGATAGTCGATATCTTCCGCCGAGTACCCCGGCACCTCCCGCCGCCCCTGGGGCGCGTCGGCGCCGACGCCGTTCGACCAATCGAGATGTATCTGTCCCGGTTCCGGCCCCTCCGACCAGAATCTCGCCAGTTGCAGAAAGCCGGGCTCGGGCTGCTGGCCGGATAGCGCCAGGTGTTGCAGAAAGGCGTTGAACTGTTCCCGGGCGGCGGCGAACTGCCCGTGCTCGGCAAGCTGTCGCACCAATCGCTCGTGGAAAGGACCAAAGTCCGGGATTCGGTGGATCAGGGTTCGCAGCAGCCCCTCGGGCAGCGCCGAGCACGCCTCCAGCACTCGTTCCGCGTATTCGGTCAAGCGCTGTCGCCACTCGCCCCGGGTGCGTACCAGCCACTGCTGGAAAGCGACGCACTGACCCAGATGCAGTTCGGACAGCAGGTCGCCGCGATAGTAGTCGAGCAGCCGCTCGAGGACATCGATGGAAGGCGGTTCTCGCAGCAGGCCGTCCACCTCGCGAAGATCCCAGTGAACACTGGGCGGCAGATCGAAGGAGATGGTCTGCCGAGTGACGGTCAGGGACGACTCGGCGAGATCGCCGAGGCTGTGCCGGAGGCAGTGAAGGGCATGGCGAAGGTTCGTCCTCCCCGACTTGACGCCCTGGTCCGGCCATAGCATTTCGGCCAGCGCGGCACGGCTCGCCGGCGCCTCCTGCATCAGCAGGTAGATCAGCAGCGCCTTCACCTTGTCGTAGCTGAAGTGCGTCAGCGCCTGATCACCCTGCCGATACCCGAAATGTCCGAAGAGCGCGATTGTTGTTGTTGCTCGACCTGAATTCATCGTTGTCCATTATCCGATAGAAGAAGCGACCACACGCAGATCATCGCCAAGCCGGTTGACACGCGCCCCTGGTCGACCTAGGCCAGCATGATCGCCGAGGTTGCGACGACTCACGGCGAGGTCGCTCTCGGCACGCCGCTGTGAAAGCGGAACATGGCGTCTTCGCCTTCGATCAACGCTTTTTCGTGAGCGGCGAAGCGAGTCACGCGTTCGGCCACGGCGGCCTTGCCGCCATAGCGTTCGGCGAGCCCGAGGTAATCCTCGAAATGACGCCCTTCCGAACGCACCAGGGAGCGATAGAACTTGGCAAGCGGCTCATCGAGATGAGGAATCAGCCGTGCGAAACGCTCACACGAGCGCGCTTCGATGAACGCGCCCACGATCAGAATATCGATCAATCGATCCGGCTCTTCTCGTGCTACGTGTTCACGCAGCCCCTCCGCGTAGCGCGACGCCTGAATGTGGGAGTAGTCGACTCCCCGCTCCTGCATCAAACCGACCACCTGCTCGAAATGGAGAAGCTCCTCACGCGCCAGCTGAGACATCTTGGTCAGAAGCTCGGGGCGATCGACATACCGGAACATCAGGCTCATCGCGGTAGAGGCGGCCTTCTTTTCACACTGCGCATGGTCGATCAACAACAGCGCCGGGTTTTCCAATGCGGCCTCGATCCAGCGCCGAGGCGTGGCACAAGGTAGGAATTCGAGCAGCTCGACCGGCAGCAAGCGGTCGATGTCGACATCGATGTCATCGGTCATTCGTTGAGTAGTCATTGACGTTCTTCGGGCGCTTGGCAGGCAACTGCCAGCCCCGTTTTGCGGATGGAAGACATCGGGCCGTGACGAGACATGTCATATTTCCCGACCCGGAGAACCTCTCGAGGATTTCGGCCACTCGATACGTTGAATCAGAGTGGATTCGAATCCAGTGGGCTCATGGTAGCGCCTGCCCGACGAGACTTCGATAGCCATTTCCACGACCATGGTGACATTGACGGCAGACCGGAAGTGGCGGAAGACCGGAAGTGGCGGAAGACCGGTGCCGACGTGGCCTCCTTAACATTGTCGACAGTTTCACGTAGACTTCGCAGCGCCCACCGCAGCCGATCTCGTGACAGCCATGTCAATGGCCGCCAGACGATCCTGGCTTGCCGAACGACGAGACGTTCCGTACCTGCCGCGTCCTGGCCCGGATTCCGTCTCGCTCATGCGGGCTCTAACTCTAGATGAGGGTCTCCACCGTGCTTGAAGCTTACCGCCAACATGTCGAGGAGCGCGCCCAGGAAGGCGTGCCACCGAAACCGTTGACCGCCGAAATGACCGCCCAACTGGTCGAGCTGCTCAAGCAGCCGCCCGCCGGTGAAGAGGCATTTCTCCTCGAACTGATCACCGATCGCGTGCCGCCCGGTGTCGACGAGGCCGCCTACGTCAAGGCCGGCTTCCTCACCGCCATCGCTAAGGGCGAGGCGACCTCGCCGCTGATCGACAAGATCCACGCGGTCAAGCTGCTGGGGACCATGCAGGGCGGCTACAACATCGCCACCCTGGTCGAGCTGCTGGACGATAGTGAGCTGGCCCAGGAAGTGGGCGAGCAGCTCAAGCACACCCTACTGATGTTCGACGCCTTCCACGATGTCGCCGAGCGGGCCAAGAGCGGCAACGCCGTGGCCCAGGGCGTGCTCGAGTCGTGGGCCGAGGCCGAGTGGTTCCTGGCCAAGCCGGCGCTGGCCGACAAGATCAGCATCGCCGTGTTCAAGGTACCCGGCGAGACCAACACCGACGACCTGTCGCCGGCGCCGGATGCCTGGTCGCGCCCCGACATCCCACTCCACGCCAACGCCATGCTCAAGAACCCGCGCGACGGCATCGAGCCGGAAGTCGCGGGCAGCAAGGGCCCGCTGGCGCAGATCGAGGCGGTCAAGGCCAAGGGCTTCCCGGTCGCCTACGTCGGCGACGTGGTAGGCACCGGCTCCTCGCGCAAGTCGGCGACCAACTCGGTGCTGTGGTTCTTCGGCGACGACATCCCCCACGTCCCCAACAAGCGGGCCGGCGGGTTCTGCTTCGGCGGCAAGATCGCACCGATCTTCTTCAACACCATGGAAGACGCCGGCGCCCTGCCGATCGAGATGGATGTCGACAAGCTCGAGATGGGCGACGTCATCGACGTCTATCCGTATGAAGGCAAGGTCACCCGTCACGACAGCGACGAAGTCGTTTCCACCTTCGAGCTCAAGACCCAGGTGATCCTCGACGAAGTGCGCGCCGGTGGCCGTATCCCCCTGATCATCGGCCGCGGTTTGACCGAGAAGGCGCGCAACGAACTCGGCCTGCCGGGCTCGGATATCTTCCGCAAGCCGGAACAGCCGGTCGACACCGGCAAGGGCTTCACCCTGGCCCAGAAGATGGTCGGCAAGGCCTGCGACATGGACGGCGTCCGCCCGGGCATGTACTGCGAGCCGAAGATGACCACGGTCGGCTCCCAGGACACCACCGGCCCGATGACTCGCGACGAGCTCAAGGATCTGGCGTGCCTCGGCTTCCAGGCCGACCTGGTGATGCAGTCCTTCTGCCACACCGCCGCCTATCCCAAGCCGGTCGACGTCGAGACCCATCACACCCTGCCCGACTTCATCATGAACCGTGGCGGCGTCTCGCTGCGACCGGGCGATGGCATCATCCACTCCTGGCTCAACCGCATGCTGCTGCCGGACACCGTCGGTACCGGTGGTGACTCGCACACCCGTTTCCCGATGGGGATCTCGTTCCCGGCAGGCTCCGGGCTGGTGGCCTTCGCGGCGGCCACCGGCGTGATGCCGCTGGACATGCCGGAATCGGTGCTGGTGCGGTTCAAGGGTGAGCGTCAGCCGGGCATCACCCTGCGCGACCTGGTCCACGCGATCCCCTACTACGCGATTCAACAGGGTCATCTGACCGTGGCCAAGTCCGGCAAGAAGAACATCTTCTCCGGCCGCATTCTGGAGATCGAAGGTCTCGAGGATCTCACCGCCGAGCAGGCGTTCGAGCTCTCCGACGCCTCCGCGGAGCGCAGCGCTGCGGGTTGCACCATCACGCTGGGCGAAGAGCGCGTTACCGAGTACCTGAACTCCAACGTCACCCTGCTGAAGTGGATGATCAGCGCCGGCTATGGCGACCGCCGCACGCTGGAGCGCCGTATCGAAGCCATGGAAGCGTGGCTGGCCAACCCCAGCCTGATGCGCGCCGACGCCGACGCCGAGTACGCTGCGTTGATCGAGATCGACCTGGCCGAGATCGACCAGCCGGTGCTCTGTGCGCCCAACGATCCCGACGATGCGCGTCTGCTCTCCGAGGTTGCCGGCCAGAAGATCGATGAAGTCTTCATCGGCTCGTGCATGACCAACATCGGCCACTTCCGCGCCGCCGGCAAATTGCTCGAGAAGCAGCCGGCCGGCAGCCTGAAAACGCGCCTGTGGCTTGCACCGCCGACCAAGATGGACCAACATCAACTGACCGAGGAGGGCTACTACGGCATCTACGGCAAAGCTGGCGCTCGCATGGAGATGCCCGGCTGCTCGCTGTGCATGGGCAACCAGGCACGCGTCGCGCCGAAGTCGACCGTGGTATCCACCTCAACCCGTAACTTCCCCAACCGTCTGGGCGACGGCGCCGATGTCTATTTGGCATCGGCAGAGCTCGCGGCCATCGCCGCGGTCGAAGGCCGCCTGCCCACGGTGGAGGAGTACAAGGCTACCATGGGTGAGTTCAATGCCATGGCGGGTGAGATCTACCGCTACCTGAACTTCCATGAGATAGAGGATTTCCAGAAAGCGGCCTCGAGCGTCATTCCGGTCGCCCAGGAAGCCTGACACGTCTCTTCCGATGCTCGCGCTTCATGAAGAGGTCACCGAAACGCCCCGCCAACGCGGGGCGTTTTTTTATGCCTGACCTCGATGAGAGATCGCTTGCGTCTGACCGGGGCTAATCATAAAGTCTGACCGAGTCATGAAACGCTGTTCACCAGCGTCGACGATCCGTACACGCCGGTAGCCATTCGTCATCCGCATGGCAATTCGCCGATGAGGCCACGGAATGCCTGTCCGGACGCATTCAAGGGAGATTCACGATGAAGAAGAAGATCTGGCTCGTCATTCCGATGACGATTTCTCCGCTGCTGTTGGCGCCGACGGCGCAGGCGGCCAACGCCGACGGGCTCTATCTTGGCATCGGCGGTGGCTACGGTGAGGTGGCGAGCAGCGACAGCGAGATCGGCAAGTTTGCCGGGGCCAGCGGCGAAAGCTATCACGTCGACGATGATGACAGCGTCTACAAGGCATTCGTCGGCTACGAATACAACCCCTACTTCGCCACCGAGGCCTTCTACGCCGATCTGGGCAAGCCCAACCTGATCCGGGGTGGCAATGTCGTCGATCTCAAGAGCAAGGCCTACGGCTTGAGTCTGGTCGGCAAGCTGCCGGTCGGCGCTGGCTTCGAGCTGTTCGCCAAGGCGGGTATGGCACGTTGGGAAACGGAGGCCAGGGGCGAGCTCAGCGCCACGTCGGATCTCGATGACAATGACGGGATCGACCCGGTCTATGGTGCCGGCGTGCAGTACCGCTATCAGCACCTTCTGCTGCGCACCGAATACGAGCGCTACGATTTCGACAGCAATTTCAAGGTCGATACCTACACCGCCTCCGTGGGCTGGCAGTTCTAGACCCGCGGTTGACGATACCGTGTCCAGGCCGCCTCCGAGCGGCCTTTTTCGTTCATGGCCGGACGAACTTGCAAAGATGACCGTTTGACGACAACACTGAATGGCACACCTTGTCGCGACCATTCGTCATTGAGACCACTTTGGCCCAGGAAGGGGCACCGCCGACCACTCCATGCTAGCACCCAGATCACTGATACAAGACATCGCCCGGCAGATCCGCGCCCACCTGCGTTCGCTGATCGCCTTCCACCTGTTCTTCACGTTACTCGCCTCGGCGGTATGGGTGCCGCTGTCGGCCAACACGCTGTCTGGACTCCTCCGTCGCATCGGCCGCCCCGTGCTCAGCAACGGACAGATTCTGGATGTCGCCTTCTCGCCCTGGGGGCTGCTCTGGCTGCTGGTGGCGATCGGACTCAGCTTCCTGGTGATCTTCCTCCAGCAGGCGGGAATGATGCTCGTCGTCTCGAGCCAGGCCGGGAATCGTTATCGGGTGGCCATGGGTTCGCTGTGGCACGTGCTACGCCGTTTTCCGGCCTTGATGACCCTCACCCTGCTCCAGGTCGGAAGCCACCTTCTCCTGGCCGCCCCGTTCGCCATCGGCCTCTCCCACCTCTACAGCGCCATGCTCGGCGATATCGAGCCCTATATTCTGATCCACTTGAAGCCTCCCGAGCTGTGGGAGTTTCTCGCCGTGGCGACGCCGATCGTTGTGGTGCTGGTCCTACTCAGCGCCGCCCTCTATTTCCGCTGGTTCCTGGCACTGCCGGCGATGATGCTCGACGGGCTGAAGCCGATCGCCGCGTTGAAACGCAGCCGCGAACTGACCCAGGGGCGTCGCCTGCGGATGGCCCTGGCCGTCGTCGGCATGGCGCTGCTGGTGGCGGCCATCCCGGTTGTCTTCACCCTGGCCTTCAACACCCTGGGCGGGACGTTGCTCGGGTATCTGCCGGAGCGCAACAGCGTGCTGATTCCGGCGATGCTGACCTATCTGGCGCTGTATATCGTCACCACGATCGCCCTCACTTTCCTGGGCATCGCAGCCAACAGCCTGGTGGTGATCACGCTATACCACCGTGCCATCGGGCGGGCGCCAGTGTTTCGCCCCGCCGCGACGCCGCAGCGCTCCGGGGTGATCGCCTGGGGGGCAGAGATCCTGCTGCTGGTCTTTGCCCTGGGCCAGGCGGGCTGGATACTGCATGGGTTCGAGATCAACGACCACGTCACTATCACCGCCCATCGCGGCAGTTCTCTGGTGGCACCCGAGAACACCATGGCCTCGATGAACCAGGCCATCGCCGACGGTGCCGACTACATGGAACTGGACGTGCGCCTGAGCGGCGACGGGCAGGTCGTCGTCTCCCACGACAACAATCTGAGCCGATTGACCGGGGTCGACCGTAACATCAGCGACATGACACTGGCGGAGATCGAACAGGTCGATGTCGGCTCCTACTTCGGCGATGCCTTCGTCGGCGAGCGCATTCCCACGTTCCAGCAGGTCCTGGACAACGCGCGGGATCGCATCGGGCTCTACGTCGAGCTCAAGCCGGCGCCAGGCACCGCCGAGGAGCTGGCCCAGAAGGTCATCGCTCAGTTGAAGGCCAGCCAGATGACGGACCACGCCGTGATTGCCTCGCTGTCACCCGATGTCATCGAGGTGGTCAAGGGCCTGGACGGAGAGCTGCGGACCACCCTGTTTCTGCAGTTCGTCCTGCCCGGCGCGCTGCATACCACCGACGCCGACATCATCGGTCTGCGCCACACCCAGGCCACGCCGAGCCTGCTGAGGACCATTCACGATACCGGCCGAGGGGTGGCGGTATGGACCGTCAATGGTATCGGCGACATGTCGCGCTATCTCGACATGGGGGTCGACAATATCATCACCGATCGGCCCGATGCCCTCGCCAATATCCTGCAGGAAAGACGGGCCATGTCGGACGGCGAACTGCTGCTGGTGAAGCTGCGCAACTGGCTGCGTTCGTGACCCCTCCGGCGACAGCACGGTTGCCGACGTCTTGTCATCACGTCAAAACCAAAAAAGCCGGCGCGAGGGTATCGCGCCGACCCTTGGGCTGCTCAATGACGATCAGCCCAGCGTTTCACCCGCCAGCATGAACCAGGTCTCGAGCACGGCGTCCGGATTCAGCGAGACCGAATCGATCCCCTGTTCCATCAGCCACTTGGCAAGCTCCGGATGGTCGGAAGGTCCCTGGCCGCAGATGCCCACGTACTTCCCTTGGGCCTTGCAGGCCTGGATCGCCATCGACAGCAGCTTCTTGACCGCCGGGTCCCGCTCGTCGAACAGGTGGGCGATGATCGCGGAGTCGCGATCCAGACCCAGCGTCAACTGGGTCAGGTCGTTGGAACCGATGGAGAACCCATCGAAATGCTCCAGGAACTCGTCGGCCAGCAGCGCGTTGGAGGGGAGCTCGCACATCATGATGATCTTGAGCCCGTTGTCGCCGCGTTTGAGGCCGTTGGCCTCGAGCAGGTCGACCACCGCCTTGCCCTCGGCCGGCGTGCGCACGAACGGCACCATGATCTCGACGTTGTTGAGCCCCATCTCGTCGCGAACGCGCTTGAGCGCCCGGCACTCCAGCTCGAAGCAGGCGCGGAAGTCGTCGGAGATGTAGCGCGAGGCGCCGCGGAAGCCGAGCATCGGATTCTCTTCGCCCGGCTCGTAGAGCTTGCCGCCGATCAGGTTCTCGTATTCGTTGGACTTGAAGTCCGACAGCCGCACGATCACGCGCTTGGGATAGAACGCCGCCGCCAGGGTGGAGATGCCCTCGACCAGGCGATCGACGTAGAAGCTGACCGGGTCGTCGTAGCCGGCGGTGCGCAGGTCGATGGTCTGCTGCAGGTCGCTGGAGAGCTTGTCGTAATCCATTAGCGCCCGCGGATGCACGCCGATCATGCGGTTGATGATGAACTCCAGGCGCGCCAGGCCGATGCCTTCGTTGGGCAGCCCGGCAAAAGCGAAGGCGCGATCCGGGTTGCCCACGTTCATCATGATCTTGAACGGGATCTCCGGCATGGCGTCGACGCTGGTGGTCTGGCAGTCGAACTCTAGCTTGCCCTGGTAGACGTGCCCGGTGTCGCCCTCGGCGCAGGAGACCGTCACCTCGACGTCATCCTGGAGCAGCTCGGTGGCGTCGCCACAGCCAACCACGGCGGGAATCCCCAGTTCGCGGGCGATGATCGCCGCATGGCAGGTACGCCCCCCGCGATTGGTGACAATGGCGGACGCACGCTTCATGATCGGCTCCCAGTCGGGATCGGTCATGTCGGTCACCAGCACGTCGCCGGACTGTACCTTGTGCATCTCCTCCGGCGATGCCACCAGCTTGACCTTGCCCTGGCCGATCCGCTGGCCGATGGCGCGACCGTCGACCAGCACGCGGCTCTTGTTCTTGAGCGTGAAACGCTCCAGAGTGCCGCCCTCCTGGTTCGACACCACCGTCTCCGGCCGGGCCTGGACGATGTAGAGCTTGCCATCGTCGCCGTCGCGGGCCCATTCGATGTCCATCGGACGGCCGTAATGTTTCTCGATGGTCACGGCCTGGCGTGCCAGCTCCATCACATCGTCGTCGCTCAGACAGAAGCGCTGACGGTCGGCATGCGCGACATCGACCGTCTTGACCGAACGCCCGGCAGCGGCGTCATCGGTATAGACCATCTTGATCCGCTTGGAGCCCAGCGTCCGTCGCAGCACGGCGGGCCGGCCGGCAGCCAGCGTCGGCTTGTGAACGTAGAACTCGTCAGGATTGACCGCCCCCTGCACCACGGTCTCGCCCAGGCCCCAGGCGCCGGTCACGAACACCGCGTCGCGATAGCCGGACTCGGTGTCCAGCGTGAACATCACCCCAGCCGCCGCCGTCTCGGAGCGCACCATCTTCTGGACGCCTGCGGAGAGCGCCACGTTCTCATGCGGGTAGCCGCGATGCACGCGGTAGGAGATGGCGCGATCGTTGAACAGCGAGGCGAAGACCTCGTGGACGGCACGCTTGACGTTGTCGAAGCCGTCGATGTTGAGAAAGGTCTCCTGCTGCCCGGCGAAGGAGGCATCGGGAAGGTCCTCCGCGGTAGCCGATGAACGCACCGCCACCTTGAGGTTGGGATGGCGGGCCTGCAACGTCTGATAGGCATCACCCAGCGCATCCTCGAAGGCGGGGGGCAAGGGCGTATCGATCACCCACTGGCGGATCCTCTCGCCCACCTTGGCCAGCATCTCGGTATCGTCGACGTCCAGCTTGGAGAGCTCGGCATTGATGCGGTCGTTCAAGCCGTCATGGGCCAGGAACTCGCGATAGGCATGGGAGGTGGTGGCGAAACCGCCGGGCACGGTGACCCCGGCGTCCGCCAGATTGGAGATCATCTCCCCCAGCGAGGCGTTCTTGCCACCGACGCGCTCGACATCGGACATCCCCAACTGCTCGAAAGTGATAATGAATGGTTCCAAAGTCGTCTCCTGATCGTCCCGGCCGGCCACCGCTGATGAACCGTGGCACATGAAACGGCGCGCTCCGCTGCGCCTCGATGGGGCCAGAAGCTAACAGGCGACTTTCGGCTTAGCCAGAAGTTTAAGGGCGTAGAGTTTGGAGTATTTCTACAGGAATTCGCCCATTTCGCGCATTCCTGTAGTCCCGCGAGGCGAGGCGACTTCTCCACCGACGACGAGTTGCCCCGGCCGCGGATTTCGGCCGACAATGGGCGATCGACATCAACGGATCAATGCCATGCCCCGCACCGCGTTCTTCATCTCCGATGGCACCGGCATCACCGCGGAGACCCTCGGTCGCAGCCTGCTCTCACAGTTCGAGAACACGGATTTCATCCAGGTCACCAAGCCCTACATCGACACCCTCGACAAGGCCCGTTCGCTGGTCGGCATCATCGAGTCCACCGCCGAGCGCGACGGGATCCGTCCCATCGTCATCGACACCATCGTCGACCAGGCGATCCGCAGCATCGTCGCCGAGGCGCCGGCCTTCAAGGTCGACATCTTCTCCACCTTCCTCGCCCCGCTGGAAGAAGAGCTGGAGACCCACTCGACGTATACCGTCGGCCGCACCCACGCGATCGGCCGCGACGATGTCTACATGCATCGTATCGAGGCGGTCAATTTCGCCCTCGACAACGATGACGGCGCGCGAACGCATCAGTATCAGGAGGCAGACATCATCCTGATCGGCGTCTCCCGCTGCGGCAAGACGCCCACCTCGCTCTATCTGGCACTGCAGTTCGGCATCCGTGCCGCCAACTATCCGCTGACCGAGGACGACCTGGACGAGAACGGCATTCTCAACCTCCCGCCGTCACTGGCCAACCATCGCCACAAGCTGTTCGGCTTGACCATCGATGCCCGCCGGCTGTCGGCCATCCGCACCGAGCGTCGGCCAGACAGCCGTTACTGCTCGATGGACCAGTGCATGCAGGAGATCGGCCAGGCGGAAGCGCTCTATCGCCGCCACAACATTCCGTTCATCGACACCACGCGCTTCTCGATCGAAGAGATCTCGACGCGCATGATGAACGAAACCGGCCTGCAGAGACGTTTCAGCCCGCGCTAGGCGGGCTGAAACGAGACTCGGAGCATCAGCGGTCGGCTCACAACCCCTTGGGCGCGAAGATACCCGGCGCGTTACGCCAGTACCCCTTGTAATCCATGCCGAAGCCGAACACGTAGCGATCGACGACCTCCAGGCCGCAGTAGTCGGCCTTCAGATCCGGCGACGACTTGCGATCGTGTCGCTTGTCGACCAGCACCGCCGTCGAGATGCTTGCCGCGCCAGCCTGGCGGCAGTAATCGAGAATGGCCGCCAGCGTGGCGCCCTCGTCGAGAATGTCGTCGACGATCACGACATGGCGACCGGCCATGGGAATCTCCGGCGACACTCGCCAGAACAGCTCACCGCCGCGGATACCACCGCGATAGCGGGTGGCGTGCAGATAGTCGACTTCCAGGGGAAAACCGAGCCGCGTCAGCAGATGTCCGGTGGTGATCAGGCCGCCGTTCATGACGCAATAGAAGACCGGCAGCTTGTCGCCCAGCTGGTTCGTGATATCGGCCGCCATGCGGTCCAGCGCCTGTTCCACCTGCGCCTGGTCGATCAGGCAATCGGCGTTGTCCATCACTTCCTGCATCGAGCTCAGGGCGTCGATCGAGGGGGGTTGATTCATCGTCTACGGTTCACCATGGAAAGAGCGACGGCCAGGGTCATCACCGGCCGTCGCGGGAAAACAGAGGGTCTCTACCCGTCATTCGGACTCGTTGAGCGATTCGAGACGGACGTGGGTGCGCCGCCAGCGGGAGATCGCGGCGAGCGACGCCAGCGTGGGGCGGGCACGGGCGTAACGCAGTTTGGCGACACGCTGGGCCTGGCGCCCCTCACAGGCCGCGACGATCTCGCGTGCTGCTGCGGGAGCATTGCAGATGACGGCCATGTCGCAACCGGCCCCCCAGGCCGCTTCGGCCCGCTCGCTGGGTGACCCGGCGGCGTGCGCCGCCGCCATGGTCAGATCATCCGAGAAGATGGCGCCCTTGAAACCGAGCTCCTCGCGCAGCATCCCGAGCCAGCTGGGAGAGAACCCGGCGGGCCGATCGTCGAACGCGGAGTAGATGACGTGAGCCGGCATGATGCCATCCAGCTTGCTGGCGAGCCTGGCGAAAGGCACCAGGTCATGCTCGCGCAGCTCCGCCAGGGAGCGCGGATCCTCGGCAACCCCGAAATGAGAGTCCTGCCGCGCTCCCCCGTGGCCGGGAAAGTGCTTGCCGACAGCGACCATGCCCGCTTCGTGAAGCCCCTCGATGAAGGCGCCCGCCAGCACGGCGACCACCTCCGGATCCGGCGAGAAACTTCGCGACCCGATGGCGGGCGACTGGTCGTCGTCGAGATCGAGCACAGGCGCGAAACTCAGATCGAACCCGCAGGCGGCCATCTCCATGCCCAGCAGCCAGCCGGCGTCCTGGGTCAGGGTCAATGCCGACTCGGGGGACTCCGCGAAGTGGTGACCCAGTACCGCCATGGGCGGTATCTGCGTCACGCCCTCCTTCAAGCGCTGCACCCGACCACCTTCCTGGTCGATCGCAACCAGGATATCGGGGCGACACTCGCGAATCTGGCCGATCAACGCCTGGGTCGTGGCGACGTCCGGGGTGTTCCTGGCAAACAGCAAGACACCACCGACCTCCGCTCGCGAGATCAACTGGCGCTCTTCGTCACGTAACCGGGTGCCTTCGACATCCAGCATGACCGGGCCGAGAGGTTGAGTCATAGCTAACACCTGAGACCATTGAGCGCCCGATTCTAGACGACAGTGGGTTCCCATGACAGAGGCCGAGGGTGCCAGGAGTCATCCTCTCACTCGACAGCCGAACCGACCTTCTCGAGGGACGCAGGCAGCGGCGCCTGCATGCCGGCCACCACGACCGGACGAAGGTGGCGGATCAGCTCCCTGACCGACATGTGCTCCTGATACTCGCTGTCGGCGATATCCCTCAGCGCATCCAGTCCGGAAAGGGTGAAGATCACGGTGCCCAGCATGAAATGGAGCCGCCAGAATCGCTCGGCATCCGGCAGGTCCGGCGTCGCCAGTCGCAGGCAGCGGACGAAACGATGGAACGTCTCCCCGTAATGCTCCTGGATGTAGCGCCGCAGATGTCCCTGGGCCTGCGTATAGGCCAACCCCAGCAGCTTCATGAAGACCTTGAGGCTGTTGCGTTCGGCGGGCACCTCCAGAACGCTGGTGGCAAGCTGCTCCAGCAGTACCTCGAGTGGCACGCCCCCGTTCCGGTAGCGAGCCTCCAGCCCATCCAGTGCCAGATTCAGCCGCTCCGAGAAGGGATCGAGATAGCGGGCAAACACGGCCTGGATCAACGCTTTCTTCGACCCAAAATGATAATTCACCGCCGCCAGATTGACCTTGGCCCGGGTCGTGATGTTGCGCAGCGAGGTTTCAGCGAACCCCTTTTCGGCAAAAAGGACCTCCGCCGTATCGAGAATACGAGTAACGGTGTCGGGTCGGGCCATGTCATACCTCGTGCCTGAGAACAACGACTTAGAACGATTATGATTCTAATCATTCCCACACAAGCCACACAATCGAGCATTTCGTCGGACCTGGAGTTCCGGGTCTCCCAGTCCGGGCGTGAAAGACTTCCCTCATCGCCAACAACTGGATACAATTCCAGCCTGTATGCATGAACACGCCTGGCTGCGGATCGGACGCCACCCAATCCGATCCATGTCCAGCTGGATAACGCCTGGCGATCCAAGCAGGCCCCAAATCGCCTGATTGACCCTCAAGGCCCGGGAGAGACCGATGGCGCGACCGCTCACCGCACGACAGCAGAACGTCTATGATTTCATCGTCAAGACGATGGGCGAATTCGGCTACCCGCCGACACGAGCCGAAATCGCCCGCGCGCTGGGGTTCCGCTCCCCCAACGCCGCCGAGGAGCACCTGCGCGCGCTGGACCGCAAGGGCGTCATCCGCATGATACCCGGCACCTCCCGCGGGATCCGACTGCCCACCAGTGGGCAGGAAGCCGAGCCCGCCGAAGCCGCTGTCGAGGGCTTGCCGGTGATCGGCAGTGTCGCTGCGGGCAGCCCGATTCTGGCCACCGAACACATCGACCGATACTGCCCCCTCCCGGCCGACTATTTTACGCCCAGCGCCGACTACCTGCTCCGGGTTCGCGGACTGTCGATGAAGGACGCCGGAATCTTCGACGGCGACCTGCTCGCCGTTCACCGCACCCAGGAGATTCGCAACGGCCAGATCGTCGTGGCAAGGCTGGAAGACGACGTCACCGTCAAGCGCTTCCAGCGCCAGGGTAGCCGGGTCACGCTCATCGCCGAGAATGCGGACTTCGAGCCCATCATGATCGATCTGAAGCATCAGCACCTGGAGATCGAGGGACTCGGCGTTGGCGTCATTCGCGGTGGCAACGGCACCGGCCTTCACTGAGGCTATCGCCCGGCGCCATGCGCAAGATTCTGCACGCCGACTGCGACTGCTTCTACGCGGCCGTGGAGATGCGCGACGATCCGTCGCTCGCGAATACGCCGCTGGCGATCGGCGGAAGTGCCGAGCGACGGGGGGTGATCGCTACCTGCAACTACCCGGCGCGGCAATTCGGCGTGCACTCCGCCATGCCCACGGCGCGAGCGCTGCGTCTGTGTCCCGAGTTGAAGCTGCTGCCGCCCGACTTCAACAAGTATCGGGAAGTATCGCAGCAGATCCAGGCGATCTTTCACGAACTGACACCGTTGGTCGAGCCACTCTCTCTCGATGAAGCCTACCTCGACGTGACCGAAGTCACCCGATTCCGGGGCAGCGCCACCTGGATGGCTCGCTGGCTCAAGGACGAAGCCTTGGCGAGAACGGGCATCGTCATCTCGGTCGGCGTCGCCCCCAACAAGTTCCTTGCCAAGATCGCCAGCGACTGGGACAAACCCGACGGCCTGTTTGTGATCCCGCCGACGGAGATGGAGTCGTTCATTACCGACTTGCCGGTCAGGAAACTCCATGGCGTCGGGCCGGCGACGGCAACCAAGCTCGATACCCTGGGGATCGCCAGTTGTGCCGATCTCCGGGCCCAGTCGATGGACAAGCTGCTGGATCAGTTCGGCAAGTTCGGACGCCGTCTGCACGAATTGGCGCACGGCATCGACGACCGTCCGGTCAATGTCTCGCGTGAACGCAAATCCGTCAGCGTCGAGACCACCTATGACCGCGACCTGCCCCACCTGAGTGACTGTCACGGGGCGCTCGAGCCCCTGATCGAGAAACTCCACGATCGCGTCGCCCGCCATGGCGATCCCGCCATTGCCAAGCAGTTCGTCAAGGTACGCTTCGACGACTTCTCCAGCACCACGCAGGAAACGGGGGCTCGCGGCATCATCGACGCGCGCTTCCATGAGCTGCTGGAGAGCGCATGGCGACGAGGTGAGCGCCCGGTCAGGCTGCTGGGTGTCGGCGTGCGGCTGGTGCCGGAGCAGGAGCAGCGCCAGCTGGGCCTGTTCGACGGCGACCAACCGGCGACGCCTTGAACATCAGGTGGCGCGGATCAGGAGAACACCACCGTCTTGTTGCCGTGAATGAGCACGCGATCCTGTAGATGCCAGCGCAATCCACGCGCGAGCACGGCCTTTTCCACATCGCGCCCCAGCCGCACCAGGTCCTGAGGTGTATGGCAATGCGACACGCGCTGGATGTCCTGTTCGATGATCGGCCCCGCGTCGAGCTCCTCGGTGACGTAGTGGCAGCTGGCACCGATCAGCTTGACGCCACGCTCGAAGGCTTGGTGGTAAGGCTTGGCCCCGGCGAACGACGGCAGGAAGCTGTGGTGGATATTGATGACTCGCCCGGCGTACCGCTGGCAGAGATCGGGTGGCAGAATCTGCATGTATCGCGCCAGTACCACGCTGTCGGCTTCGGCCGCCGCTATCAGACGCTCGGCCTGGGCAAAGGCCGACGCCTTGTCGCCGGGCTCCACCGGAACGTGATGGAACGGAATCCCGTACCAGGCGACCATGGCGCGCAGATCATCATGGTTGGAGATCACGCACGGGATGTCGCACTCGAGCTCTCCGGCCGACCAGCGATAGAGCAGATCGGCCAGACAGTGCGACTCCTTGGAAACCATGATCACCAGCCGCTGGCGTCGGTCGGAGTCGCTGAGGCGCCAGCTCATCTCGAACTCTTCGGCGATGGGCGCGAAGGCGATTCGAAACTCCTGGGCGCTCAGCGCATTGGCCTGAATGTCGTAGCGCATGAAAAAGCGCCCGGTAGCCAGGTCGGAATGCTGGTTGGCTTCGATGATCGAGCCTTCCTGGGAGGCGATGAAGCCCGACACCCGCGAGACGATACCGACGCGGTCGGGACAGGAAACGATGAGACGATAGTTGTGCGACATAACTCTGAGGACACTCTGTTAACGCATAAGCGCTTTAGGAAAGAGCTCGGGGTGTAAAAGCGCTCAAACCGACCATTCGGCCCGGTTGCAAAACCGAACCCGGCGCGGCGGCATCACCTCTGCAGCAACGACACATCGATGACCCGCCGCCCTGGCGACCCGCACGAGGAGCCGCCGACGGCAACACCAGCCCCGATGCCAGGTGGCGCCGCTTCCCGACGAACGGCGCATTGTACCCTACTCGTCAGCGTCGACCAGCGTCTGTGCCCGTTTGAGCGGGTCGAGACGCATGACTTATAGTGGAACGAGATTTCCTCCTTCAAGGATGACGATGTTCCGTCCGCGCGCACAGATCCGCCCCCGTACTTATCCGCCGCTGCTATTCCATCCCCTGGGGGGATGCGGTGAAATCGGCATGAATCTGTCGCTCTATGGCTATGACGGCCACTGGATTGCCGTGGATTGCGGCATGACGATTCGCCAGGACCTCCCCGATCAGCCCCTGCAGATTCCCGATGTCGACCATCTGGCGGCGAATGCGATGGTCCCCTCCGCGGTGTTCATCACCCATGGTCATGAGGATCATCTCGGCGCCCTGGCCTGGATATGGCCTCGCTGGAACTGCCCGGTCTACGCCACGCCTCTGGCCATCGAGATGTTGCGGGCCAAATTCTCGGAGCAGGGCCTGAGAGTCGATGCACTGAAGCCCATCCAGCCCGGCGCTCGGGTGGCTGCCGGCCCTTTCGGCGTGACCTTCCTGCCAGTGACCCACTCGATCCCGGAGAGCTGCGCCCTCTCCATCATCACGCCGCGCCACAAGGTGCTGCATACCGGTGACTGGAAACTGGATGAACGCCCGCTCATCGGTGCGCCATTCTCCGCCGCCCAGTTCCAGGCGCTGGCACCGGTGGACCTCGTCGTGGCCGACTCGACCAATGCCGACGTCGAGGGGCACTCCCGAAGTGAAGCGGAAGCGGCCGAGGCGCTGGAGTCGGTCATCCGGGAGTGCC
The DNA here is from genome assembly GCF_003206045.1 of Salinicola lusitanus. Classification (GTDB taxonomy): domain Bacteria; phylum Pseudomonadota; class Gammaproteobacteria; order Pseudomonadales; family Halomonadaceae; genus Salinicola; species Salinicola lusitanus. Next base: position 162,160 of record NZ_PZJM01000004.1, on the reverse strand, counting down.
GGGGACGCGTCGTGGTCAGCTGTTTCGCCAGCAATATCGCTCGCATCAAGGCGCTGGGCGCGATTGCCGAGCGCACCAACCGTCGCGTGGCGCTGCTGGGACGCTCGATGGAACGCATGGTTTCCATCGCCACCCAACTGGGCTATCTCGACGATTTCCCACCACGGGTCCCGGCGAATGACCTGGGTTACCTTTATCCCGAGGAGGTTCTCATCATCGCCACCGGGAGCCAGGGCGAACCTCGCTCCGCACTGTCTCGCCTGTCCCAGGGACGACACCCGGCTCTCGATCTGCTGGCCGACGACGATGTCATCTTCTCGGCTCGCGCCATCCCCGGTAACGAGCGCCCCATCGCGCGTCTCAAGGCCGGCTTCAAGCGTCTTGGCGTCAATGTCCATGACGAGCACACCGATCCCGCGCTTCACGCCTCGGGGCATCCGGCTCGTGAAGAGCTGCGCCAGCTCTACCGGTGGCTTAGACCGAAAATGCTGTTACCGGTCCATGGAGAGGCTTCCCACCAACAAGCGCACCGCGAGTTGGCTTCGACCATGGACATTCATGTTCCTCAACTGGCCAAGAATGGTGTCGTGCTATCTCTGGATGCAGAGACCCTGGTCCCCAGCGGCACCCACCATCTCAGACCTCGGTTGATTGCCTCAAGAATGCGCCCCGGGGAGCGCACCAATCCGGTGTCGGCCCGGCGCCATGACAAGTCACTGTCGATTGCGTTGAATGTCCTGCCGACGGCCACCGGATGGACCCGCATCGGGCAGATGATATGGGACAGCGAGATATCCCTTCCGCTGGATGAAGATGCGCTGGCCGACTGGCTGGATGAGCGCATAGACGCGATCACGGCGGAGACGCTGCTCCAGCTCCGCCAGCAACTCTTCGGCCCATTGCGAGAGTGGCTCCACGAACGCCTGCCTGTCTCGCTGGAGATCCATCTACAACTGATGCCCGCCGATCCGCAGCCGGAGTATGAAGTGCGCACGGCCCCCTAGTGCAATGGCGGCCGGTCGAGGAGAAAGACGCGTCGCAAATGCGTCGATTTCCCCGAGTCACGACACGCTTCGCGAAGCACAAGACGAGGGAGCCAGAAACGAAAAAGCGCGTCCTGCCATTTGGCAGACGCGCTTTTCAGGGAGTACCCGGGCGGAATGAATCCAGGTAGAGCCGTCCGGAGACCTTGACCTTGTCTCAGTTCTTGCTGGCGTTCTTGGGCGGCCGACCGCGACGCTTGCGGGGCTGCTCGCCAACCAGATCGTCCATCGACAGTCCGGCGTTGTTCATCGCCTCTCGAATCTCGGCCAACTTCTTCTGCTTGTCGGCTTCCTCTTTCTGGCGCTCATGATCTTCCTGCTGCTTCTGCTCGATCACTTCCCCGATGACTTCCGACAGTTTGTGCAGTTGCTCCATGCTCAACTGACGCGCGGCGGCACGAGCCACATTCTTATTGCGAGCGATGCGTTCCAATGACTCGGTGGACATCGTCCTCTCCTTGCTGGATTCCAATACGGCATTACACCGGTTGTTTTGATGAAAGTATATTCTCACCCCCCTTGTTGGCAAGAAATTAAATCAAAAAGGCACGCATAATTTACGTGCCTTTATTCCCACAAATGACCCAAGGACCGATGCGAAAGCGTGTTAACCGCCCGTCATATTCATGAAGCGAACGACCTGTACATCGCCATCCGTGGAGAAATGATGCCGCTCCGGCTTCAAATCCATGGCCGCTACAATCTGCTCCTTGAGCGGCTGTAGTTGACCTGGATAGCGCCGCAGGGTTTCGCGTAGATCCACGGAATGCTCGTTTCCCAGACACAGTAACAATCGGCCTTCGACGGTGACACGAACCCGGTTACAGGTACTGCAGAAGTTGTGGCTATGGGGCGATATGAAGCCGACTCGACAATCGCTGTCGGCCATGCGGAAATAGCGTGAAGGACCCAGCGTCGTCTCGGGTGATGGCATGAGGGAATACCGGGATTCGATTCGCGCCTGAACCTCATCGCTCGAATAGAAAGTTTCTCCCCGCGAGTGATCCGACACATCGCCTAACGGCATCTCCTCGATAAAGCTGATATCCAGCTTTTCATCCCGGGCGAACGCCACCAAGTCGAGGACTTCGTCGTCGTTACGGCCACGCAGCACCACCGCGTTGAGCTTGATTTTGTCGAAGCCGGCGTCCTGAGCCGCGTGAATCCCGTCGATGACCTTTTCCAGATCTCCGGTTCGCGTCAGTCGCTTGAATCTTTCGGGATCGAGGGAATCCAGGCTGACGTTCAGGCGGGTCATGCCCCCGCCATGAAGTGCCTGGGCGTGGCGGCGCAGTCCGGCGCCGTTGGTCGTCATGGCGAAATCCTTCAGTCCCGGCAAGCTGCCGATCTGGGCTACCAGCTCGTCGATGCCTTTTCGCACCAACGGTTCGCCCCCGGTCAACCGGACCTTCTCCACCCCGAGTTCGGTGAAGGCACGCGCTACCTGATAGAGCTCCTCCAGCGACAGCACTTGGTCACGGGGCAGGAACGTCATCTCTTCGCTCATGCAGTAGACGCATCGAAAATCGCACCGATCCGTTACCGAGATTCGGACATAACGGACGGGACGTGAAAACTTGTCGATCAAATCGGTCATGAGAGCTCCCAGCGATCCGCGGCCTCGTGATCGCTTTGCCGCTCGGACACCCAGTAAGAGCCACTGTCGGTGTGCTCTTTTTTCCAGAAAGGGGCCCGAGTTTTCAAATAATCCATGATGAAATCACACGCTTCGAAGGCGGCGCGACGATGCGGACTGGCCGTCATGACCAGCACGATGGCGTCCCCGGGTTGGAGACATCCGACGCGATGAATGATGGTGACAGCCTGAAGCGTCCAGCGCTCCCCGGCCTCGAGTGCGATTTCATGGAGCGAATTTTCCGTCATGCCAGGGAAGTGTTCCAGCGTCAGGGCAGTGACGCCGGGTCTCTCGTTGGTGTCCCTGACTCGACCCGTGAAACTGACGACGGCACCGATATCGAGACGCCCCGCCGTCAACCGACGCTGCTCCGCTTCGGTGTCGAATGTCGCCTTCTGCACGCTGATCGCAATCTTCATGGCGAACTCTCCAGCCTCAGCCACCGGTGACCGGCGGGAAGAAAGCGATCTCGTCTCCCGGGGAGATGGCGGTTCCGTCCTGACTCATGGCTTCGTTGCGAGCGCAAAGAACGCGCTGGCCCAGCAGGGCCTTGAACTTGCCGTCCCGCTCGATCAGCGCCAGCTTGACGCCGGCGATATCGGCCGAGGGGAGCTGCTCCCACGCCAACGTGTACTCGGCGGTCTCGAAACGCTCTCTGAGCTCTGCCAGGAACTGCACCTTCAATGTTTTGGCTGGCGAGATGGCGTCCTTCTCCCCGGTCGCTGCCGGCGACGTTTCGGATGCAGCCTGTCGCGACCACTCTCCCGAGCGGCCGCCGCGCTTCTGCTCGAGGCGGACTCCATCGATGATCATCCCCCTGTCGACTGCCTTGCACATGTCATAGAGCGTCAGGCAGGCCACGGAAACCGCCGTCAGCGCCTCCATCTCCACGCCGGTGCGCCCATTGAGGCGGCAGAATGCCTCGACATGCACGCAGTTTTCCTCAGTGTCCAGGGTGAACTCGAGGCTGACTTTGGACAGGGCCAACGCGTGGCAAAGCGGAATCAACTCGTGGGTCCGCTTCGCCGCCTGAATGCCGGCGATTCTCGCCGTGGCCAGCACGTCGCCCTTGGGCAGATCGCCGTCGGCCAGCAGCGCCAGGGTCGAAGCCTGCATGCGAACCGCGCCTCGGGCTCGGGCCTCACGCCGCGTCTCCTGCTTGTCGGCAACATCGACCATGTGGGCTTCGCCACGCGCATTGAGATGCGTGAGTGTCATGCTGAACTCGCCTCGTTTTTCCATCATTGAATCGGATATCAAGTGTAGCGTGATCGCCGCCACGGTGCCTGCCGCAACGCCGACACCGGATACCGGCGGTGCAACGATAAGCGCGGTGACGACGTCGGTCGGTCAGGGTCGTGCCCTGGGCTGCCAGGCAGCGGCCCAATCGATGATCCAAACCAGAATCGCCTCCGGATCGTCCAGATCCAGACGGGGCAGCCTCGACGGCAGGCGGGCGAGGGTTTCGGAGGAGATCAGGCCCGGCTTGTAAGCCACGGCCTGTATCCAGGGATCCTGTTCAGCCGCCCACGCTTGACCGGATTCGCCGCGATACAGTTCCAGCTTCGGAATCGGCCAGGTCTTGAACCCTTCGACCAGAATCAGCTTCGGCTTCAAGCCGGCGACCTGCGCCACCAGCGCCGGCAAGTCCGGCTCCTGCTGCCCGGGCGTTTCCATCATCAGCGCGAAACGCCGACCGGAGGCCACCACCATGGGGGTCGCTCCCGCCGCGCGCAGGCGATGACTGTCCTTACCGGGTTTGTCGATGTCGAAGTCGTGATGGGCATGCTTGATCACGGCTGCCGGCCAGCCCCGCGCTCGAAGCCGGGGCAACAGGGTCTCCAGCAGCGTGGTCTTGCCGGTTCCGCTCCAGGCGGCAATGCCCAGCAGGGGAATGTCGCAGGCGAGCGCGTCGACGGTTTCATTCATGGCAGCTATCCGGCGAGCTGGCGTGACCGGCCTGGACGCGCTCCGCCAGCGCCACCTCGTGGGGGGTGTTGAGGTTGGCGAACTGCGCTTCCAGACCGGGGAAATCGACCTGAACCCAGCGGTGCCGATCGTACCAGGTGACGACCCGGCCGCCGCCGGCTGCCAGCCACTCCGACAGGTCCGCGCCCAGGGAGCTGCGTATCAGTGCCACCAGGGGCTGCAATCGTCCGCCATCGTGGGCGACCGCGATATCCGCCTCGCCGATTCCGTCGGCAAGCCTGGCCAGGGTGTCGACGGGGAGCCAAGGCATATCCACCGGGATCAGCAGTATCCATGGCGTGGAAACCACCCGCAGCGCGCCCAGCGCCCCGGCCAGTGGCCCCGGATAGCCGGGGAGCGTATCCGTGACGACGGCGTGACCCAGTCGGCGATAGCGATCGAGATGGCGATTGGCGCTGATGACGATGCGATCGACCTGAGGCGATAGCCGCTGCACCGCCTGCGCGACCAGCGGCCGGCCATCGAGGTCTACCCACCCCTTGTCCACGCCACCCATACGCTGACCGCGGCCACCGGCCAGCAGCACCCCCGTGACATCGGCGCGTTCGATCACCGGGTACCGAAGATCTTGTCGCCGGCATCGCCCAGCCCCGGCACGATGTAGCCATTCTCGTCGAGCCGTTCATCGATGGACGCCGTATAGATCTCGATATCGGGATACGCCTTCTCGACCCGCTCGATGCCCTCCGGCGCCGCGACCAGCACGATGACCTTGATCTGCTGGCAGCCCCGCTCCTTGAGCATGTCCAGTGTGGCCACCATCGAGCCGCCCGTGGCCAGCATGGGATCGATCACGATCGCCAGGCGTTCGTCCAGAGCACTGACGAACTTCTCGAAATAGGGCACCGGCTCCAGTGTCTCCTCGTTGCGGTAGAGACCCACGACACTGATGCGCGCGCTGGGGATCAGATCGGTGACGCCATCCAGCATTCCCAGCCCCGCGCGCAGGATGGGGACGATGGTGACCTTCTTGCCCTTGATCTGTTCGACCTCGATCGGGGAACCGTTCCAGCCCTCGATCGTCGCCGGCTCCATCTCCAGATTCTGGGTCGCTTCGTAGGTCAGCAGCTTGGCCACCTCGCAGGCCAGCTCGCGAAAGCTCTTGGTGCTGATGTCGGCCGCCCGCATCAGTCCAAGCTTGTGTTTGACCAGGGGGTGGGAGATGGGGTGCACACTCATGATCGGCGCCTTCGTCAGAATGGGATAACCGCGATATTGTACGCGACCTGCCGGGGGTCAGGCGACGCTGGCGGGCAACTGCCAGTCGATGGGCGCGATGCCACGCTCGGCGAGGAAGGCATTGGCCTGAGAGAAGTGGCGTGTGCCGAAGAAGCCGCGATGGGCGGAGAGCGGCGACGGGTGCGGCGCGTGAAGCACGAGATGCTTGCCGCGATCGACGAAGCTCGCCTTCTTCTGGGCGTAGCTGCCCCAGAGTAGAAACACCACGCCATCGCAGTGCTCGTTGATGGTCTGGATCGCCCGGTCGGTAAACGTCTCCCAGCCCCGATTGCGGTGGGAGCCGGCATTGCCCTGCTCGACCGTCAGCACACTGTTCAGCAGCATCACACCCTGTTGCGCCCAGCTCTCGAGAAACCCGTGGTTCACCGGCGTGGTGCCAACGTCGGTGGCCAGCTCCTTGTAAATGTTCTGCAACGACGGCGGTGTCGGCACCCCGGGACGTACCGAGAAACAGAGCCCGTGGGCCTGACGGGGCCCGTGGTACGGATCCTGACCGAGGATCACTACCTTGACCCGCTCCAGCGGTGTCAGCTCGAAGGCGCGAAACCAGTGGGATGAATGGGGATAGATGACCTTGTGGGCCGCCTTCTCCTGGGCGAGAAACTCACGCAGCGCCTGCATGTACGGGGCGCGAAATTCGTCGCCAAGATGGGCGTTCCAGCTATCGGGTAACGGCGACTGGGCCATGGATACTCTCCGCAGCGGTCAGGTTTTGGGTGGACGGACCTGATCGACCAGCGGCTCGACGTAGGCGTGCCCCAGATCCCAAGGGAACTGGATCCAGCAATCCTGTGCCACCTCGGTCAGATACTGATCGACCAGCGGTCGCCCCTCGGGCTTGGCGTAGACGGTGACGAAATGAGATTTCGGAAGCATGTCGCGCACGGCACGCGCCGTCTTGCCGGTATCGACCAGATCATCGACCAGCAGCCAGCCGTCGCCATCGTGCTCGACGCCCTTCATCACATCCAGCTTCCCCTGCGACTGCTCGTCGTAGCTCTTGATGCAGACGGTATCGATCAGGCGGATGTTGAGCTCGCGGGCGATCAACGCCGCCGGGATCAGACCGCCGCGCGTGATCGCGACGATCCCCACGAAGTCGCGCTCGACGAGTCGATGGCAGAGCGCCCTGACGTCGCGGTGGATCTGGTCCCAGGAGACGGTGAAATGATGCTGGTAACGATTGGCGGTCATGGCGGGTCCAGTCAATGGGTCAGGCCGCCATCGGGCGATGACGGCGTCGTGGCTCGCGTTGGGTGACGAGCGGCCTATTCGTCCTCGGTGAAGCTGCACACCGCAAAGACGCTGTAGCCCGCTTCGCGAATCTTGGCAGAGCCACCCAGCTCCGGCAGATCGAGAATGGTCGCGGTCTCGACGACATGGCCACCGCTGCGCTGGATCAGCGAGGCGGCCGCCAGCATGGTACCGCCGGTGGCGATGATGTCATCGATCAGCACGATACGATCCTGCTCGCGAAAGGCATCGGCATGCAGTTCGACCGTCGATTCGCCGTACTCCAGCGTGTAGGTTTCGCTGATGGTCCGGAATGGCAGCTTGCCCTTCTTGCGCACCGGCACGAAGCTGCAGCCCAGCTCGTAGGCCAGCGGCGCACCGACGATGAACCCTCGCGCGTCGATCGCCGCGATCGCATCGACCTCGAGTTCCTGGTAACGGTGCACGAAACTGTCGATCAGCTTGCGGAAGGCCGCGCTGTTCTGGAGCAGTGGCGTGATGTCTCGAAAATTGACGCCTGGCTGTGGCCAGTCGGGCACGGTGCGAATGACCGACTTGATATAGTCGCCGTAGATGCTGCTGCTCATCGAAGAAACTCCATTGACCGAACACGGCGCGCCCGAGGGTGCCCCTCGCGGAACGGTAAATCCTGGCGCAAAGGCGCCCATGTTACCCAAGCCAACGCCGCTGCGCGACCTGCTCGGGGCCAGCGATGGCATCGGCGCCGGGGGGAGTCGCCGTCAGCCAGGCCGGCCATTCAACGACGGCTGGCCAGCACTCGCTCCACCGTCTCCACGATCGCCTGGGTCTGGGGGTCGATCTCGATATTGACCCGGTCCCCGGGCAAGCGCTCGCCGATCGTGGTCCTCGCCAGGGTCTCCGGAATCAGATTGACGCAGAAGCGCCCGGCCTCGACCGCGCCGACCGTCAGGCTGATCCCGTCGATCCCGATATACCCCTTGTCGAACACGAATCGTGCCAGGTCGGGCGACAGCTCGAACCACAACCGGCGATTGTTCGGCGCCTCGTCGATCTCCACCAACCGGGCCATCGCCATGACGTGACCGGACATGGAGTGACCCCCGATCTCGTCGCCGAAACGCGCCGCCCGCTCGAGATTGACCCGATCCCCGGGAGCCAGCTCCCCCAGGTTGGTCAAGCGCAGCGTCTCGCGCATCAGATCGAAACTGACATTGTCGCCCTCGATCGCCGTCACGCTGAGACAGCATCCGTTGTGGGAGACCGACGCACCCAGCATCAGCCCCTCGCGCATCGCCGGCGACATCGACACCACGTGCGTGTGCAGCTGCTCACGCGTCTCGATCGCCACCACGGTTCCCACATCCTGCACGATCCCGGTAAACATGCCCCCTCCTGGCCTCAACGGATGACACGCCGACGGCGACAGATGCCTTCACCCTCGGCGACAGAGATCGGGAATTCTAGCACGCCGTCCAGGCCAGCCATGAAACTGACCACTCCCTAACGGGCTCCGGGTCACCCCGACCTGCATCGCACCGATCGGTTCCAGGCCGCAGACGGGCCGGTGGTCGCGCAGTATCACCAACAGGGTACGTTCAGCGTCGATGGCCACCCGAACGGGTGGCCTGGTTTGGCGCATGGTCCTCTCGACCGGAGCCCCCAGCCGCGCTAGCCCAGCGAGGCTCGATCCGCGGGCGGCGCCCCATATCCCACGTCGGGAGTCCTGTCCAACGCCCTGCCCGCCACGTAATAGACGAGCGCGCCCAGCGCCGAGCCGGTAAACCAGCCGTAGTCGTAGAACCACTGCCAGAGGCCGGTGGTCAACGAGACCAGGGTCAATGTCACGGGGATGCCGAAGGCGATGAAGCCGGCGATATTGATCGCGGGATAGCGACCGCCATCACGATAGAGACTGATCAGGTCCAACCGCTGGCGCTTGATCAGAAAATAGTCCACCGCCATGATCCCGGCGATCGGCCCCAGCAGGCTCGAATAGCCCAGCAGCCAGTTGGAGTAGAGGCTTTCGAGCGTCACCTCCGAGGTGATCACCCCGGCCTTCTGCAGCAGGTCGTAACCCATCAACAGCGTGCCGATCAGGCCCGTCAGCAGCACGCCGCCGGTGCGATTGATCAGCTTGGGCGCGATGTTCTGGAAATCGTTGGTCGGCGAGACGATGTTGCCCGCCGTGTTGGTCGAGATCGTGGCGATCACGATCAGCACCATCGCGATCGAAACCCACACTGGACTATCGATATGGCCGATCAGCGTGACCGGGTCGGAAACCGTCTCCCCCACCAGCGTCGTGGAGGCAGCGGTCATCACCACGCCCAGCGCGGCGAAGAAGAACATGGTCAACGGCAGCCCGATCACCTGGCCGACGATCTGATCCTTCTGGCTCCTGGCGAAACGGCTGAAGTCGGGGATGTTCAGCGACAGGGTCGCCCAGAACCCGACCATCGCCGTCAGGCCGGACAGGAAATAGGTCGTGACCGACGCCCCCTCCGGCCGTGACGGCGGCTGCGCCATCAGCTCGCCGAGAGAGACGTGAGGCAGCGCCCAGACCATCAACCCCACCGCGACCAGCAGCAACAGCGGCGCCGACAGGGTCTCCAGCCACTTGATCGACTCCGCCCCGCGGATCACCACCCAGAGATTCATCGCCCCGAAGACGAAAAAGCCGACGACCTGGCCCCATCCGCCCAGCGCATGCCACGGTGGCACGACGGTCGACAGCAGCAGATGAATCGCCAGACCGCCGAACAGGGTCTGGATGCCGAACCAGCCGCAGCCCACCAGGGCCCGAATCAGGCACGGCACGTTGGAGCCGCGAATCCCGAATGACGAGCGCAGGAGTACCGGAAAAGGAATGCCGTAGCGCGTGCCGGGAAACGCATTGAGCGTCAACGGGACCAACAGGATCGCGTTGGCGAGCAGAATGGTGACCAGCGCCTCGCCGACGCCAAGGCCGAAGTAAGCCGTCAACACGCCGCCTAGCGTATAGGTCGGCACGCAGATCGAGAGGCCGACCCAGAGCGCCGCGATATTCCACTTCGACCAGGTACGCTCGCCCGCCGCCGTCGGCGCGATATCATGATTGAAACAGGCACTGTCGCGGACGTCGTCGCCGAGCATGAGCTCGACCTTGCCGTCACGTTCGACCATGCGAGAAACGGATGTCGTCATTGTTGTTCTCCCGATTCCGTTGGACTCTTTCACCGCTTTCACCGCTTGCGCTCGGCCCGGGACCGAGTCGCGACCGTCGAGGCGGCAGCGCCGTGTTCGACGACGCCGCTGAGCGATGGCCCGGTAGCGCTACCGAGTCGGCAGCCGATGATATTGGCGATCGAAGTAGAGCAGGCACTCACGGTCAGCGCAGCTCGCCATTGCCTCGATCTCGCAGAACAGCACCTCGTGGGTGCCGACCGCCACGCGCTGGCTGATCCGGCACTCGAAGTGAGCCAGCGCGTCGACCAGCACCGGCGCGCCGGTGGCTCGCGTGGTCCACTCCGCCCGCGCAAAGCGCTCCGCCATCGGTGTCTTGCCGCCGAAGGCGCTGGAGACCGCCTCATGCTCGGCACCCAGCACGTTGACGCAGAGCAGCGCATTGTCGGCGAAGACGGCGTAGGCCGAGGCGCGACGATTGATGCAGACCAGCAGTGTCGGTGGATCGTCGGTGACGCTGCACACCGCCGAGGCCGTGAACCCGGCGCGACCGCCCGGCCCGTCCGTGGTGACCAGGTTGACCGCGGTGGGCAGGCGGGACATCGCCTGGCGAAACGCAGCCGCCGAGACCGGCGGCGCACTCTCCGAGTCGACATCGCGACGCTCGGCTTCCGTTGCGTGGGTCGATACGTGTTGCTGTCGTAATGCCATGGGCCTATCTCCGCTGGGCCGCCTGTCGCCGTGGCGGCAGAGTCACGCCGCCAGAAAACGCGTCATGGCGGCATTGAAGGCTTCCGGGACGGTCACCGTCAGACCGTGTCCGCCGTAGTCGAACATCTCCAGACGCGCATGAGGCAGCGCCCGAGCGAGACGTTCGGAGCGCAGGTACGGCACCAGCAGATCGTCCCGCGCGGCGATCACCAGCGTCGGCGCCTGGATTTCACCCAGTCGCGCGTCGATATCGAAGCGCGACAGCGCGCCGATACGCGCCAGCACGTTGTTCTCCCCCGGAAAATGCTTTAGCGCATGGGCCTCTTCCGCCAGCAGTCGATCATGGTTCGCCGAGAGCCAGTCCGCCGGGTAGAGAAACAGCGGCTGCGCGTGCAGATAAGGTTGCACGCCGCACTTCTCGAGCAGCGCGATACGCACGCGGAAACAGCGCTCGCTCTGCACGTCGACTCGGCTCCAGCCATTGATCACGATCAGCCGATGGAGACGAGCGGGCGCCAGCAGGGCCATCTGGAGCCCCACCAGGCCGCCCAGCGCGTGCCCCATGAAATCGACCCGTTCGATACCCAGACCGTCCAGCAGCGCCAGCGCCTCCCGCGCCATGTCGTCGATGGCGTAGCCGGCCGGCAGCTCGGCGGCGCTGTTGCCGGTGCCCAGATGGTCGTAGATCACCACCCGGTGGGTGGCCTCGAGCGCGGCCAGCTGCGGCTCCCAGAAACGGCCGGCGCCACCCAGTCCGGCGGAGAGCAGAATCGTCGGCGCGTCGGGATCATCGCGTCCCAGAATTTCGTGGTGCATGGTCAGGCCTATGGTCAGCGCGGCAGTGGAGAGTGACTTCGCTTCATCGGGGCAGATGGGCCACCGAGGCGATCTCGATCAGTGCGTCCGGCTTCACCAGACCGCACTGAATGCAGTAGCGCGCCGGCTTTTCACCGGGAAAGAACTCCGCGTAGACCGCGTTGATCGCCGCATAGTCGTCCCAGTCGCGCAGGAAGATCGAGTTGAAGGTGATGTCGTCCATACTGCCGCCGGCGGTCTCGACCACGCTTCGGATCAGCTCCAGCACGTGACGGGTCTGGGCCCCGGCGTCACCGACGTGAACTACATTGTTGTCCTTGTCGAACGGCAGCGTGCCGGAGACGTACAGAATGTTGTCGGCCTGACTGCCTGGCACGAATGGCGCCAGCGGTACACCGGAGCCGACGGGAATCACACTGGTCTTGGGCATGGTTACGATCCTGTTGTCGAAAGGGAGGGAGCGGGAGTCTTGCCAATCGGTTGCGTCGAGGCATGGTTGGCGCAAGCAGCTTCGAAGGCGTCCACGGAGGAAACCCACCCGAAGAAAGTCTCGATGTTGAAGATGGCGGCGCTCTGCGCCGCCGGTGGGCCGGCCTGATAGGTGGCGTCCTCCAGCACGGTGCCGAAGTACTCGAGGAAGAAGCCATCCCGCAGCGTCGACTCGACGCAGACGTTGGTCGCGATGCCGGTGAACAGCAGATGGTGAATGCCCCGCGAACGCAGGATGCTGTCCAGCGGCGTGTTGAAGAAGCCGCTGTAGCGGGGTTTGGGCAGCACGATGTCGCCGGCCTGGGGCTTCAGTGCGTCCACCAGCGCATAATCCCAGCCCCCCTTGGCCAGCAGCTTGCCGTGAAGTTCCGGGCGCTGGCGCATGGTCTTGAGCGCGTTGGACTTGTGCCAGTTGGGAGAGCCCGGCCCGCCCGCTTCGACATAGGCCGCGTCCCAGCCGTTCTGGAAGAAGATCACCGTGATTCCCGCGGCCCGGGCGATGCGAATCGCGCTGGCGATACGCTCGATCACCGGCCCGGTCGCCGAGACGTCGAAGCCGGCCAGATCGAGATAACCGCCCGGCGTGGCATAGGCGTTCTGCATGTCGACGACGATCAGCGCGGTTTCGGCGCGGGGCATGGCGATCGCCTCGGGGCGGCCGGCCAGCACGATCTCGTCGGCGGCGGCCACGCTGCCGCGCCGGACGACAGACGGGGAAGCGACGGTAGACTCGAGTTCGCTCATGCCAGCGCCTCCGGTACCGGCGCCGACGCACCGGCCACGCCCACCCGCGTCTTCATCAGCGGCTGCACCCGCTCACCAAATGTATCGAGCCCCTGGAGGAAGTCGTCGAACGTCAACATCACGCCGCCGACCCCCTCCACCGTGTCGATCTCGTCGAGCATGCGCGCCACGTTCTCGTAGGAACCGACCAGCGTGCCCATATTGAAATTGACCGCCGAGGTCGGATCGGTCATCTGGCGCACGTTGGTATCCTTGCCGGAGCTCTTGTCCTGGCTGCCCTGGTCGGCCATCCAGTCCAGCGCCTCCCGATCGGCACCGGCCTTGTAGTGCTCCCAGCGCGCCATGGCAGCGGCGTCGGTCTCGTCGGCGATCACCATGAACAGCACATAGCAGGCGACCTGACGACCGGTCTCTTTGCCGGCAGCCGCGAGACGCTCGGCCGTTGGCGCGAACGCGGTCGGGGTATTCAGCCCCTTGCCGAAGCAGAAGCTGTAGTCGGCGTGCTTGGCGGTGAACGCCATCCCGGCACTCGACTGCCCGGCGCAGACCATCTTCACCCCCTGCTCCGGACGCGGGCTCAGCCGGCAGTCCTCCATCTGGAAGAACTCGCCGTCGAGATCGCTGTGCCCCGTTTCCAGCAGCTCCCGCAGTACCGTGGCGTACTCATCGAGATAGGTGTAGCGCTTGGCGAAATAGTCATCGCCCGGCCATAGCCCCATCTGACTGTATTCCGGCTTCTGCCAGCCGGTCACCAGGTTGATGCCGAAACGCCCCGGCGCGATCGAGTCGATGGTCGCCGCCATCCGCGCGGTGATGGCCGGAGGCATCACCAGCGTCGCCGCGGTGGCGTAGAGATCGATCTTCGAGGTGACCGCAGCGAGCCCCGCCATGAGGGTGAAGGATTCCAGGGCATGCTCCCAGAACTCGGTCTTGCCGCCGAAACCGCGCAGCTTGATCATCGACAGCGCAAACTCGAAGCCGTAACCCTCGGCCTTCTGCGTCACCGCCTTGTTGAGCTCGAAGGTCGGCAGGTACTGGGGCGCGTTTTCGGAAATCAGCCAGCCGTTGTTGCCGATGGGAATGAAGACGCCTAGTTGCATGAGCCACCTCGTCGTCGTATCGGAGCGAGTTGTCGGCCATCGCGGCACTGCGATGCTGCCGACGCCTGACCAATCCTTTACAACCGACGTGCCAACCCGAGCTTATCCATCCGCTTTCAAGAGCTTGCCGGCCACAGACGACAAGCCACCGGACCAATTGGTCTGGAAAGGATCTCGGAATGCGCGACCATGATGCGGGACGCGTGGCGCCCGCGCCGTTTCAGTGCGTGTGAGGAGGCCATTTCGCGCGTGAACCGGGAACATCGGGTAGATGACGCTAGCGACCTGGGGCGTGATAAAATCCCGGTCCCTTACGACCGCTCTCACATACGCAGCCGCGACATGCCAGCGAAATCCCGATGGCCGGTCGCGGGATTCACGAAGGTTGATCATGACGTCCATCACCCCCGCAGCCCCGACCGGCCATCGCGCCGCCGCCAGCGAAGCCCGCAAGCAACGGATTCGGGATGCGGCCCTGGCGCTGTTCTCGCAGTTCGGCCTGCGCGGCGCGAGCCTGGACGCCATTGCCGATCAGGCCGGCGTCTCCAAGACCAACCTGCTCTACTATTTTCCATCCAAGGAGAAGCTCTACGTCGCCGTCCTTCAACAGATCCTGGACACCTGGCTGGAGCCGATACGCGCCATCGATGCCGAGCAGTCTCCCGAGACCGCCATCGGCGACTACATCCGAATCAAGGTCGAACTGTCGCGGGATCACGTCCAGGCATCCCGGCTGTTCTGTCTGGAGATGATCCAGGGCGCGCCGCTGCTGCGGGAAGATCTGCAGAGCAAGCTGCGCCTGCTGGTGGAGGAAAAATCGAGAGTGATCGAGGGCTGGATCGCCCGGGGAAGCCTGCTGCCGGTCGATCCACACCACCTGATATACCTGCTGTGGGGAACCACCCAGCACTATGCCGACTTCGCCGTCCAGATCGAGGCGATTTCCGGCAAAACGCTCGCCGATCCGGCCTTCTTCGAGGCCACGGTGGAGAACATCACGCGCATCGTGCTGGGTGGTCTACTCCCCCGGACGAACGCCGACGGCTGACTCGCGGCCCGACCGGGGGCGGCTTCAAGCCAGTTGGCACGCCTCCTCGAATGCCAGCCGTGGCAAGCGTGGCTTGAGACCCGCCTCATCCCCGTAGCCCAGGTTGACCAGCATGTTGGCGGTCCAGTCGGTGCCGGCGAAGAACGCCTGGTCCACCGCCTCGGAATCGAAGCCCGACATCGGCCCGGTATCCAGCCCCATCGCCCGCGCCGCCAGGATCAGATACCCGGCCTGCAGCGAACTGTTGCGCAGCGCCGTCTGCTCGGCAAACGCCTCGCTACCGGTGAACCAGCTACGGGCGTCGGTGTGGGGGAAGAGCGTCGGCAGCTGATCGTAGAAGCGCTTGTCGTAGGCGACGATGACCGTGCAGGGCGCCGTCGCCGTCTTGTCGGCGTTGCCGGCGGAAACGCACGGCAACAGCTTGTCCTTGCCCGCCGTGGAGCGTACGAAGACAAACCGCGCCGGACAGCAGTTGGCCGAGGTCGGCCCCATCCTGACCATGTCGTAGAGCCTGCGCAGGGTCTCCTCGGTAACGTCGCGAGGCTGCCACGCACTGTGCGTGCGCGCTGTCCTGAACAACTGATCCAGTGCCTGATCGTCCAATGTCTGCATCATCTGTCATCTCCCGGTGGCCATGCATGAAGGGGTGCCAATAGAAGCTTCGCGCGAGCGACGCTCGCGAGTGCGCCGCGCCCCACCGATACAAGCAATGCCCTGACGGAATGGCAACCTTTAACTGCACGGGGCGTCACGCCGGTCCGCTCTCCCGCCCTGGCCGTCGCCAGGTTTGCATGACGGCGGCTGCCATCGGCTCCGCCGCAATGAGGTACGCTCCACGGCCGCGGTCGCTCCGGCGCCGCGAGATCCGTATACTATCGCGCTCATCGACGCGGGGCCGTTGCCGATGGCGCACTGCAGTCGCGCCGAACTGCCCCGCTGCCCCGACACCCCGACAGACGCTTTCGACACGCCCAATGATCACACTGGACAACGTTTCCAAAACCTACGGCAGCGGACCCGGGGCCGTGCAGGCGCTGAAAGAGATCGACCTGCAGGTTCCCAAGGGCACGATTCACGGCGTCATCGGCCTCTCGGGCGCCGGCAAGTCGACGCTGATCCGCTGCGTCAACCTGCTGGAGCGCCCGACCGCCGGCCGCGTCGTCATCGACGGGCAGGAGCTGACGGCGATGGATGCCGCCGCGCTGCGCCAGGCACGGCACCAATGCGGCATGATCTTCCAGCATTTCAATCTGCTGACCAATCGCACCGTCTACGACAATGTGGCTCTGCCGCTGGAGCTGATGGGCCAGTCGCGCCAGGCCATCCGCGAACGCGTGCTGCCGCTGCTGGACATGACAGGGCTGGCGGACAAGGCAAAGCAGTATCCCGCTCAGCTCTCCGGCGGCCAGAAACAGCGCGTGGCCATCGCCCGCGCCCTGGCCAGCCGGCCCAAGGTGCTGCTGTGCGACGAGGCGACCTCGGCGCTCGATCCGCAGACGACGGCATCGATCCTCTCGCTGCTGCAAGAGATCAACCAGCAGCTTGGGCTGACCATCCTGCTGATCACCCACGAGATGGAGGTGGTGAAGACCATCTGTCATCGCGTGGGGTTGATCTCCGACGGACGTCTGGTCGAGGACGCCGACGTGGGCGACTTCTTCACCGCGCCCGCCACCCAGTTGGGACGGGAGTTCCTCAACGACTTTCTCAAGCTGGAAGCGCCGCAGGCCCTGATCGAGCGTCTCGAGCCGGAAGCCGGAACGAACACGCACCCGGTGGTGCGGCTGACGTTCTCGGGCGACAGCGTCGCCACCCCGCTGATCTCGCGGCTGGCGCGGGAACACGGCATCGACGTCAGCATTCTGCAGGCCAAGGTCGAGTCCATTCAGGGGCGCACGCTGGGTCTGATGATCGCCGAGCTGATGGGAAGCGACGTGCAGACCCGTGAGGCCCTGATGACCCTGGAATCCTTTGATCTGCATGTGGAGGTACTGGGCCATGTCCAGCGCACTGATTGATCTCGTCTGGCAGTCCACGCTCGAGACGCTTTACATGGTGGCCGTCGCCGGCATTCTGTCGGCACTGGCCGGGGTCCCGCTCGGCGTGCTGCTCTACGTGACGCGCCCGCGCCAGATCCTGGCGCAGCCGGTGGTCAACACGGTGCTCGGGGTGGTCACCAATGTCGGTCGCTCGGTCCCGTTCATCATCCTGCTGGTGGCGATCATCCCCTTCACCCGGATGATCGTCGGCAGCTCCATCGGCACCAACGCCGCTGCCGTGCCGCTGACCATCGCCGCCATCCCGTTCGTCGCCCGCCTGGTCGAGGGTGCCCTGAACGAGGTTTCGCCCGGCCTGGTCGAAGCGGCCCAGTCGATGGGCGCCACGCCGATGCAGATCATCCTGAAGGTGCTGTTGCCGGAGGCCCGTGGCGGCATCATCAACGGCCTGACGATCACCATCGTGGCCCTGGTCAGCTACTCCGCCATGGCCGGTGCCGTGGGCGGCGGGGGTCTGGGCGACCTGGGCATTCGCTATGGCTACAACCGCTTCAACCCGACGGTGATGCTGATCACCGTGGTGGTACTGGTGGTCATGGTCCAGCTGTTTCAGAGCCTCGGGGATTATCTGGTGCGCAAGAGCGATCACAAGTGATCGTCGCGCCCCACTACTCTAATAACCAGAATGAATTACCGTGATTGCCTTTATTCCGTTATATTCCGGCATCACCGGGCGCAGGAGCCGCGCCCACGTCTCACTCAACAGGGGGAATTTCGCCAAATGCCGATTTCACTGACACGTACGCTGAGCGTCGCCGCACTCGGTCTCGGACTGGCCGCCGGTGCTGCGCACGCCGCCGCCGACACCATCAAGGTCGGTACCATGGCCGGACCCGAGACCGACGTGATGCAAGTGGCCAAACAGGTCGCCAAGGAGAAGTACGGCCTCGACGTCGAGATCGTCGAGTTCACCGACTACGTGACGCCCAACGCCGCGCTGGCCGACGGCAGCCTCGATGCCAACGCCTACCAGCACGAACCCTACATGCAGTCGATGGTCAACGATCGCGGCTACGACTTCGCCATCGCCGGCAAGACGTTCGTCTACCCGATCGGTGCCTACTCCGCCAAGTACGACAGCATCGACGACCTGCCCGACGGTGCGACGATCGCCGTACCCAACGATCCGACCAACGAAGGACGGTCGCTGATCCTGCTCGACAAGCATGGACTGATCACGCTCGACGATGCCGAGAATCTGGAAGCGACGCCGATCGACATCACCGAAAACCCGCACGACTACTCGTTCAAGGAGATCGAGGCCGCCCAGATGCCGCGGGTACTCCAGGACGTCGACATGGCCTTCATCAACAGCACCTTCACCCAGCCGGCCGGTTTGACGCTGGATGATGCGCTGATCAAGGAAGGACCGGACTCCCCCTACGTCAACCTGATCGTGGTACGCGGTGGCGATCAGGATCGCGAGGCGATCCAGGATCTGGTCAAGGCCTATCAATCCGACGCCGTCGCCGACAAGGCCCAGGAACTGTTCCAGGGTGGCGCCGTTCCCGGCTGGAAATGACCACGTCATTGTCACGCGCATGACGAGACCCGGTCATGACCACCACGAAAACCAGCGCCTCGGCGCCGGTTTTCGTTTCCGCTCCACCCTTGCCGCGCCCCTTCCCGCAGGAGACCCACGATGACCGATTACGCCTCCCTGGAACGTCAACTGGCAGCGCTTCTGGACACCCGCGACTGGTTGACCAATGCCGCCCAGACCAGCGCCTTTCTGATGCAAGCGCTGGACGACCTGAACTGGGTCGGCTTCTATCTCCAGCGTCAGCCCGAGACGCTGATCCTCGGCCCCTTCCAGGGCCTGCCCGCCTGCAACCCGATTCCGTTCTCGAAAGGCGTCTGTGGTGCCGCGGCACGCTCGCGCCAGACCCAGCGCGTCGACGACGTCCACGCTGTCCCGGACCATATTGCCTGCGACGCCGCCTCACGTTCCGAACTGGTGGTGCCGATTGTCGTCGGCGAACACCTCTGGGGGGTGCTGGATATCGACAGTCCACTGCCCGCGCGCTTCAGCCGCGAGGACCAGGCCGGCATCGAACGCCTATGTCGAGTGTTCGGCGCCGCCAGCGACCTGGCGAACAGCCCGGCTACCTGAGATCGCTCGCCGTCCTCGTGGCTGGCACGAGAGCCGGTCTCAATCCAGAAAGACGCCCAATTCGTCGTCCGAGCGCACCAGCTGCAGGATATCCTCGTAGAGCGCCAACAGATCCAGTGCCAAGGGCCGGCGAACCTCTCGCGGCATCTCGCCCAGGGCGTGCTCCTCCCGGCGCCCACTGGCGATGTTCTGGTAGAGTCCGATCGCCAGGTGCACGGCAGCGGCATACGGCGAGAAAGGCACGGCATCCAGCGGCTTGTCCTGGTAGGTCAGCGCGTTGCAGATGGTCTCCGGGAAGCGCCAGCGGCGGCCCAGCTCGGCACCCACTTCACTGAACGTGTAACCGAATCGATTGGCTTCCAGCTCGGTGCGGGGGGCCCCCTGGGCAACCAGCGCATCGATGCGCTGCATGACATCCGGATGGGCGATATGCATCAAGGCGGACCCCACGTGATGGAGGATGCCGCAGGTAAATGCCGTCTCCGGTGCCAGATCGCCCAACTGGCTATGACGAACGATCGTGCGACTGAGGTTGGCGACCATGAATGACTCGCGCCAGAATGCCTTGCGATCGAGCCCGGGCACTTCCTTGAGCATGCCGACCATGCCAGAGGCGATGACGAGCGTGCGCACACGGTCGAAACCCAGCAACAGCAAGGCGTCGTCGATCGTCGCCACATTGCGCCCCACGCCGTATCTCACCGAGTTGGCAGAGCGCAGCAGCTTGAGGCTCAGGCTGGGATCCTTGTGGATGGTGGCCGACACCCGATGAATGCTGATCCTGTCGTTATCAAGGCTGGCGATCAGTTCGCCGACCACGGCGGGTACGCTAGGTAACTGATGGATGTGTTCGAAAAGCGAATTCAGTGACATGTTCCACTCCTGCTGTCCCCCCATGTTATCTATCGCCCGGCCAAAAGTCGTGAGGCCGGGCTCAGAATAGGCTTGCCACAGTTCGCAGCGACAAAAAAATCCCGCCGGAGAACCGGCGGGAAGGTCGCCGCCCAGGCGACAGCAATCATCACTACGAGATATCGGCCTCCACCCTCAGCTCTTCTGCCAGGATTTCACCATCTCGTCGTAGGGTACGGTCTTGCCTTGCGGCTTTTCGTTGTCGAGCTTGGGCTTGGGCGCGCCGGGCTGATCCAGCCAGTACTGCGCATCGCGCGGCTCGTTCAGCTTGGGCCCGCATTTTGGCTGGACATTGGCCCGCTCGAGACGCTCCATCATCCGGTCCTGAGCATCCGCCAGTCCATCCAGGGCTTGCTGCGCGCTGGTCTCGCCACTGACCGCCTGGGAAATATACTGCCACCACAGCTGGGCCAGCTTGGGATAGTCCGGCACGTTGGTGCCGGTCGGTGACCACTGCAGACGCGCCGGGCTGCGGTAGAACTCGACCAGGCCACCCAGTTTCGGTGCGGCATCGGTCATCGCCTGGGAGCGAATGTCGGACTCGCGGATCGGCGTCAGTCCCACCAGCGTCTTCTGCAGCGAGACCGTCTTCGAGGTCACGAACTGGGCATAGAGCCAGGCGGCGAGTCGATTCTTCTCAGGGGTCGAATTCATGAAGGTCCAGGAACCCACGTCCTGGTAGCCCTTCTTCATGCCATCCTCCCAGTACGGACCCACCGGTGACGGCGCCATCCGCCACTTGGGCGTGCCGTCCTCGTTGACCACCGGCAGACCCGGCTGGGTCATGTCGGCGGTAAACGCCGTGTACCAGAAGATCTGCTGGGCGACATTGCCCTGCGCCGGTACCGGCCCCGCTTCCGAGAACGTCATGCCCTGGGCTTCCGGTGGCGCATAGGCGTGCAGCCAGTCGATGTACTTCTGGGTCGCGAAGACTGCGGCCGGGCCATTGGTGGCGCCGCCGCGGGTGATATTCGAGCCCACCGGCCGACAATCCTCGACCCGAATCCCCCACTCGTCCACTGGCAGGCCGTTGGGAATTCCCTTGTCGCCGGCCCCGGCCATGGAGAACCAGGCGTCGGTAAAGCGCCAGCCCAGCGAGGGATCCTTCTTGCCGTAATCCATGTGGCCATAGACACGCTGGCCGTCGATGTCGTGGACGTCGTTGGTGAAGAAGTCGGCGATATCCTCGTAGGCCGACCAGTTCACCGGCACGCCCAGTTCGTAACCGTATTTTTCCTTGAATCGCGCCTTGAGGTCGGGATCGTCGAACCAGTCCGCGCGGAACCAGTAGAGATTGGCGAACTGCTGGTCGGGCAGTTGATAGACCTTGCCATCCGGTCCGGTGGTGAAGGAGAGCCCGATGAAATCATCCAGATCCAGCGTCGGCGAGGTCACCTCGGCGGCATCCCCGGCAATCATGTCGGAAATCGGCACCACCTTGCCGTAGCGGAAATGGGTACCGATCAGGTCGGAATCGTTGACGTATGCATCGTAGATGTTGCGGCCGGACTGCATCTGGGTCTGCAGTTTCTCGATCACGTCCCCTTCCTGAATCAGGTCGTGCTTCAGTTGGATGCCGGTGATCTCGCTGAAGGCGCGGGCCAGGACCTCGGATTCGTACTTGTGGGTGGTGAGCGTCTCCGAAACGACGTTGATCTGCATGCCACGGAACGGTTTGGCGGCGTCGATGTACCACTGCATCTCGGCCATCTGCTGCTCGGGCGTGAGCGTCGAGGTCTTGAACTCGTCACTCAGCCAGCGTTTGGCGGCATCCTGATACTGGTCGGCGATCGCGGTTCCCGAGACGGCCATCAGCCCTGCAAGGCCGACTCCGATGCCGATGCCCAGTGGCGTCCGGCGTCGCGATCTGGCGTGCTTGATATCGAACATAGCGTTAACCCTCGTTGTTATGCTGCATTTGCTGTCTTGGCGCTATCCGAAGAGCAATGATCCCTGGTCGATGCGTTACCCCCATTTCATGATGATTGCCATGCCTGCCACGCAGATCGCCGTCGCGATCCAGAGCGGCCAATCGGTCAATGCCAGAACCAGCAAATGGCCATATGCCGCCGCCAGCAGACCAATGAACAGCCGATCGCCGCGGGACGTGGAGATCGGCAAGAAGCCCCTGCGATCCCGCCCGGGCGACACGGTCTGCCAGACCGTCATCGCGACCAGCAGCGCCGCGATTCCGGCGAAGAACAGCGCCGTCGGTAGTGTCCACGCCATCCAACCCATGGTGACTCTCCCTCTCTCTGGACTAACGGATCAGACGCGCCCCAGGGCGAAGCCCTTGGCCACGTGATTGCGCACGAAGTAGATCACCGCGATACCGGGCAACAACGCGACCACCCCGGCCGCCGCCAGCACGCCCCAATCGATACCCGAGGCCGAGACCGTGCGGGTCATCTGCGCCACGATCGGCTTGGCATCGACCGAAGTCAGCGTCCGCGCCAGCAACAGTTCCACCCACGAGAACATGAAGCAGAAGAACGCCGTGACACCGATGCCGGGCCGGATCATCGGCAGGAAGATCCGGATGAAGAACTTGGGAAAGGTGTAACCGTCGATGTAGGCGGTCTCGTCGATCTCCTTGGGCACCGACGACATGAAGCCCTCGAGAATCCAGACCGCCAGCGGCACGTTGAACAGGCAGTGGGCCAGCGCCACCGCGATCGGCGTGTCGAACAATCCCACCGCCGAGTAGAGCTGGAAGAACGGCAGCAGGAACACCGCCGGTGGTGCCATCCGGTTGGTCAGCAGCCAGAAGAACATGTGCCTGTCGCCCAGGAAGCGATAGCGCGAGAACGCATAGGCCGCCGGCAACGCCACCAGCAGCGAAATCAGCATGTTCATCGAGACATAGCTGAGGGAGTTCAGGTAGCTCATGTACCAGGTCGGCTCGGTGAAGATGACCCGGTAGTTGTCCAGCGTCGGCGCCGTGGGCCAGAGCGACAGCCCGCCGAGAATTTCCCGGTTCGACTTGAACGACATGTTGACCAGCCAGTAGATCGGCACCAGCACGAACAGCAGATAGACCAGCATCACCAGGCTCTTGCGCAATCTCATGGCGGCGTCATCCCTTGTCGTCGTTGTGGGTCATGGCGGTGTAGAACACCCAGGTCACCAGCAGAATGATCAGGAAGTAGATCAGCGAGAAGGCCGCGGCCCGGCCCAGATCGAACTGGCCCAGTGCCATCTGGGTCAGCGTCTGGCTGAGGAAGGTCGTGGCGGTGCCCGGCCCGCCACCGGTGAGCACGAACGGCTCGGTATAGATCATGAAACTGTCCATGAAGCGCAGCATCACCGCGATCAATAGCACGTTCTTGAGCTTGGGCAATTGAATGAATCGAAACACCGCCCAGTGCGAGGCACGGTCGATCCTCGCCGCCTGGTAGTAGACGTCAGGGATCGAGCGCAGGCCGGAATAGCACAGCAGCGCCACCAGCGACGTCCAGTGCCAGACATCCATCACCAGCACGGTGATCCAGGCGTCCCGCGGGTTGGAGGCGTAGTTGTAGTCGAGCCCCAGGCTGTTGAGGATCCAGCCATACAGCCCGATGTCCTCCCGTCCGATGATCTGCCAGATCGTCCCCACCACATTCCACGGCACCAGCAACGGCAGTGACAGCAGAATCAGACTGAACGGCACGCCCAGCCCCCGCCGGGGCATCGATAGCGCCACGACGATGCCCAGCGGCACCTCGATGGCCAGGACGCAGAAGGAGTAGATGAACTGTCGCACCAGCGAGTCGTGCAATCTCGGATCCGCCAGGATCTCCCGATACCACTCGGTGCCCACGAAATAGCGCGTGCTCGGGTCGAAGATGTCCTGCACCGAGTAGTTGACCACCGTCATCATCGGGATGATGGCGCTGAAGGCCACCAGCACGAATACCGGCAGGACCAGCCACCAGGCCTTGTTGTTATAGGTCTTCATCAGCCGCCTCCACCAGATGATCATCGATATAGAAGCGCTGCCAGGCTTCGGGGAAATGGAGGCCGATACGCCCATCCGGCACGGCCGCCTCCTCCTCCAGCCGCACCTTGATCACCGGCGCCGACGGCGTCTCGAGTCGCACGTCGACGATCTTGAAGGTGCCCTGATCCTGGATCAGGTCGACGTAGCCGTGCAGGTCGGCGTCCTCCGGCGCCACGAGCTGCACGAACTCCGGCCGGATGCCCAACTGCAGGCGCCCCTCCGGGCGCTGCCGAAGCCGGGCGACGGCCGCCTCGGGTACCGCCAGCGCACGGCCTTCGAACTCCACGCCCGACGTGCCCAGCGCGATATCGAGCAGGTTCATGCCGGGGCTGCCGATGAAGTAACCGACGAAGGTGTGTTGCGGATTCTCGAACAGCTCTCGCGGAGTGCCGAACTGCACGATCTGGCCTTCGTACATCACCGCGATCTTGTCGGCGAAGGTGGACGCCTCCAACTGGTCATGGGTGACATAGACCATCGTCACGTTGAAGCGCTGATGGATCTCCTTGAGCTTGCGCCGCAGGCGCCACTTGAGCTGCGGATCGATCACCGTCAACGGCTCGTCGAACAGGATCGCCGCCACGTCGTCGCGCACCAGGCCGCGCCCCATCGACACCTTCTGCTTCTCGTCCGCCGTCAGATTCTGCGCCTTGCGATTCAATAGCGGCTCGATCTCCAGCGCCTCGGCCACCTCTCTCACCCGGGCATCGATGCGCTCCCGGGGCTGTCCCTGGTTACGCAGCGGGAACGCCAGATTGTCGTGAACGGTCATGGTGTCGTAGACCACCGGAAACTGAAAAACCTGGGCGATATTGCGCTGCTGCGGGGTGAGATCGTTGACCGACTTGCCGTCGTAGAGCACCCGCCCCTCCGAGGGCACCAGCAGGCCGGATATGATGTTGAGCAGCGTACTCTTGCCGCACCCCGAGGGCCCCAGCAGCGCGTAGGCGCCGCCCTGCTCCCAGACGTGGTCCATCGGCCGGAGTGCGTAGTCGGCCGGATTCGAGGGCGCGCCGTGATAGCTGTGGGCCAGTTGTTCCAGACGGATCTCGGCCATCTAGCGGTCTCCTCGCCCGTCGGGCACTGTCGATCGCGGTGAAGGAGGTGACAACACCAGGTCGCCTCCCGGCTCGAACACGAAGAGCTGGCGAAAAGAGGCGTGAACCTCCAGCGCCTGATCCACGCCGAATTCATGAATCCCGATCAGGTGCGCAACCAGATCGATTCGCTCGTGCGACAGGTGCAGAAAGGTTTCGGAGCCGCTGATCTCCGCCACCCGCAAGATCGTCGGCAAGCGCAAGGCCGGCTCCGTGAGCGGCTCCAGCGACCAGTGATGGGGGCGGATGCCGATCTGGTAATCACCTTCGGATAGCGACTTCCAGACCTCGGGCAGTGGTTGGCGCTGATCGGCGATCCGGCACTCACCGGCCTGGATCGTCATCGGCATCAGGTTGATGGGAGGCTCGCCGAACAGCGTCGCCGCCTCACGATTACGGGGATGGCGATAGACTTCGTCGCCGGGGCCACTCTGGACGATCCGGCCCTGGTGGAGCAGCGTCGTCGTGCCTCCCAGCGCCAGCGCCTCGGCCGGTTCGGTGGTGGCGTAGACCGCGATGGTATTGCGGGATTCGAACAGCTTGCGCATCTCCACCCGCAGCGCCTCCCGCAGCTTGTAGTCGAGATTGACCAGAGGCTCGTCGAACAGCACCAGGTCCGCTTCCTTGACCAGTGCCCTGGCCATCGCCGTGCGCTGCTGCTGGCCGCCGGAGAGTTCCTGCGGATAGCGTCCCAGCAGTTGCTGGATTCCCAGCATCGCCGCGGTCTCCTCGACCCGACGGGTAATCTCCTGCCGCGATACCCTGGCCTGCTTGAGTGGCGAGGCGATGTTGTCGAACACCGTGAGCGTCGGATAGTTGATGAACTGCTGATAGACCATCGAGACATTGCGCTGGCGAACCGGCAAGTGGGTCACGTCACGGCCGTCGAGATAGACCCTGCCGTGGTCGGGCCTGTCCAGCCCGGCCATCAGCCGCATCAATGTGGTCTTGCCCGCCAGCGTGTGCCCCAGCAGCACGTTGAATGACCCCGGTTCCAACGTCAGGCTGGCATCGCTGATATAGGTCTCGCCTCGCACCGACAGTGTCACGTTGTCGAGTTGTAATGACATGAGTGGCACCGTTCCCTTTTTTCTCTTTCGAGCATCGTAGAACACTCGTTCCATAAAGCTATACGACGAAAAAAGCAGACGGTATCGCCGTCAAAGAGGCATGCTCAAACACATGATTTTAAAATGATTTCTGATATTAGAACCTTAGTCTTAACCACTAATGTCCAACACTCTGGACAGGTTTCGAGATGGTAATGCGACTAAAAAAGGCGTTTTTTCGGCAGGGTTTGTTCGAAAACCAACATGGCTTGCGGTGAGAAGACGGGGATGCCGATGGTGGAACACGCCCAATATCGCGGAAACAACAAACCGCCGGGAGCGGTCTGCGACGACTCGGGCGGCCCGAAGGGTGGCCGCCAGGGATGGCTGGCCACAACAAACCGTCGGGAGCGGTTTGGGACGCCTCGGGCGGCCTGAAGGGTGGCCGCCAGGGATGGCAGGCCACAACAAACCGCCGGGAGCGGTTTGGGACGCCTCGGGCGGCCCGAAGGGTGGCCGCCAGGGATGGCTGGCCACAAAAAACCCGAGCCGAGGCTCGGGTTTCGAATCTGGTAGGACCAAGCGGATTTGAACCGCTGACCTCCACGATGTCAACGTGGCGCTCTAACCAACTGAGCTATGGTCCTGGATGACGTTGGCACGATGCTGGAAACAGACTGGTAGGACCGAGCGGATTTGAACCGCTGACCTCCACGATGTCAACGTGGCGCTCTAACCAACTGAGCTACGGTCCTGCATCGATGACGGCGGGCTCGCCGTGACAACGGATGCGAATTTTACCCAGGCGGGCGCGGAATGCAACCCTCTACGCCTAAAAAAATCACGCCAACTGCCTGTCGCGCCGAGACAATTCCTCTGCGATTGTCGCTGGCACGGGGTCTTCCGTCAGGTGAAATCCGCTCTCATATCCAATAACGGGGCGATTTCATCGCCGTTCAGGGCACCGCCCCCGACGCCCCCTTCCCACTCGCCACGATCACGGCCCCGCCGAGGTCGCTGATTGCCAACGTTCGAAACGGGACACTTCGCCCTCCATGCCGATGCCGGTGCCGATGCCGGTGCCGGTGCCGGTGCCGGTGCCGGTGCCGGTGCCGATCAGCATATCTGGCCTCTTGGCCGCTGGAAGAGAACCGGCGCCATCCGGGCGATGCCATTCGCCGAACCTGGCTAGTATCGTCGCGGAGCATCGGACTACCGGCAATGTCGCAGGGTGACGTCGAACCGAAGGTTCCGCCCCGGCCACCTAGACCATGGTCGTAGTCATGAACGGCCCGTTACCGCCTCCCGAGGCAACGGCGAGGCACCCAGCTTTGATAGACTGGGCTCTCGAATCAGTTAAAGAATCGTCAACGGAACGCGGCAGGAAACCACCATGACACAGCAGGAACGTCACGAAGCCATCGTCGAGCTGGTCAAGCGGCAAGGCTATGCCTCGATCGAGCAGCTCGCCAAGGACTTCGACGTCACGCCCCAGACGGTGCGCCGCGATCTCAATCAACTGGCGGAAGAGGGCATCGTCAAGCGCGTCCATGGAGGCGCCGGCCTGGAATCGAGTACCGTCAACACCGCCTATCACACCCGCAAGACGTTGAATCTGGACGCCAAGCGCCGGATAGCCGAAATGCTGGCGAGCCATATTCCCGACTCGTCGTCACTGTTCATCAACATCGGCACCAGCAATGAATTCATCGCCGAGGCGCTGTGCCAGCACAGCGGACTGGAGGTCATCACCAACAACCTCAACGTGGCGGCCATTCTGCAGCACAAGACCGACTTCAACGTCATCGTCGCCGGCGGCCAGGTTCGCTCGCGCGACGGCGGAATCATCGGTGAAGCCACCATCGATTTCATCAATCAGTTCAAGGTCGACTATGGCATCATCGGTATCAGCGGCATCGATGGCGATGGTTCGCTGCTGGAGTTCGACTATCAGGAAGTTCGCGTCGCACAAGCCATCCTGCGCAACTCCCGCCAGGTCTTCCTGGCGGCGGATCATTCGAAATTTCACCGCAATGCCGTGGTACGCCAGGGCAACCTCAGCCAGATCAACGCCTTTTTCACCGACCGGCAGCCCCCCGATGGACTGCGCCGGCTGATGCGGGAGCACGACGTGGCGCTCTACGTCGCCGATCCTTCGATATCCGCGGACATCGAGCCCCTGCCCGCCCACGCGGGCTGACGCCCGATAGCCCATGCAACGGCCGGCCATGCGCCGGCTTCGCTCCCTCCCGACCACGGACCGCCTCCTCGCCTCCCCTTTTGGTCGAGGAAACTCCACCACGGCCATTGATGTTCGGAAATGATTAGTCTATGTNNACATAGACTAATCATCACCTTCCGGAGAGCGGTATGGCCTCAACGACACAGCGTCACGTCCATGACCTCATCGTCGTCGGTGGCGGCATCAATGGCACCGGCATCGCCAACGACGCCGCCGGCCGGGGGCTGTCCGTGTTGCTGTGCGAACAAGCGGATCTGGCCAGCGCCACCTCCTCCGCCAGCAGCAAGTTGATCCACGGAGGGTTGCGCTATCTCGAGCACCGCGAGTTTCGGCTGGTGCGCGAAGCGCTGAAGGAACGAGAAGTGATGCTGCGCAAGGCGCCGCACATCGTCTGGCCATTGCGCTTCATCCTGCCGCATCAGCCGCACCTGCGGCCCGGCTGGATGATTCGCGCAGGGCTCTTTCTCTACGATCACCTCAGCCACCGCGACAGCCTGCCCAACGCCAGGCGCCTGCGATTCGGTTCGGAAAGCCCGCTGGTACCGACGATCAAGCGCGGATTCGAGTACTCCGACTGCTGGGTGGATGATGCCCGACTGGTGGTGCTCAACGCGATCCAGGCACGGGAAAAAGGCGCCGACATCCGGGTTCGGACCCGTTGCGTCGAGGCTCGCGAGGAGCAGGGAGAGTGGGTGGTGATTCTTGAAGACCTGGGCAGCGGGCAGCGCCAGGAACAGCGGAGCAAGGTGCTGGTCAACGCCGCCGGCCCCTGGGTGGAGTCTTTCGTCAAGGGCAATGCCAAGCGCGACTCGCGCTACGGCATCCGCATGATCCAGGGCAGCCACCTGGTAGTGCCGCGCCTCAACGATGACGACCGCGCCTACATTCTGCAGAATCGCGACGGCCGTATCGTCTTCGTGCTGCCCTACCAGCAGCACTACAGCCTGATCGGCACCACCGATCGCCGCTATCAGGGCGACCCCGCCCAGGTCACCATCAATGACGAGGAGATCGATTACCTGCTCGACGTGCTCAACGGGCACTTCGTCAGGCAGCTCGGTCGCGAGGATGTGGTCGCGACCTATGCCGGCGTGCGCCCGCTGTGCGACGACGAATCGGAGAACCCCTCGGCAATGACCCGGGACTATACCCTCGACCTCGACAGGCACGGCGCGCCAATGCTGTCGATCTTCGGTGGCAAGATCACCACCTATCGCAAGCTCGCCGAGGCGGCCATGCGTAAACTCGAGCCATTGCTGCCCGCCATGGGCCAGCCGTGGACAGCCGATGCCCGGCTGCCCGGCGGTGACATCGAGTCACGCCAGACATTGACCGATCGACTCGTGGATGAATACCCATTTCTCGGTCGAGAGCGAGCCGAACGATTCGCTTCCAGCTATGGCTCGCTGTGTCTCGGTTTCCTCAATGGCATGCGGCGCCAGGAGGATCTCGGCCAGCATTTCGGCGGCGGCCTCACCCGCGCCGAAGTCGACTATCTGATCGAGCACGAGTGGGCACGCACCAGCGACGACATCCTGTGGCGTCGCAGCAAGCTGGGGCTTCGCCTGTCCAGCGAAGAGCAGCAGGCGCTGACGCGCTACCTCGACCAGCATCCAGTCGCCGGTCAGTCAGGCCCACTATCCAAAGTCTCATAGGGAAGTAGCTGCCGCCAGCTCGCCGGGGAGCCATACTGCCGGGGGTACCAACCGTGTTTCTGCTACGCTTGACCCAGCACGGCGTCCTACCCCGACACAAGGAAACCTCCTTTGCTGCAACTCCTGTTTAGCTGTCTCGGCTGCCTCGTGCTGCTGATCACTCTGGCGCCTTACATGCGGATTCGCCACTGGAGCGTGCGCAGTTTCGATTTCCCGCTTCTCCAGATTGCCATCATCGCCACCGCGCTGGCACTGGTTCAACTCGCGTTCGAACCCGAGCTCTGGTGGCATTGGGCCGGCGTCGCCGCCAGCGTGACTGCGGCGGTCATCCAGTGGGCGCGCATCTATCCATGGACCCCGTTGGCACGCTGTACGGTGGTCAAATCACGCCAGCGCGATGCCAGCCGTGAGATCACGCTGCTGGTCTCCAACGTACTGACGCCCAATCGTCAGGCATCGAAGTTGATCGATCTGGTCCACGAGCATGACCCCGACATCCTGCTGACGCTGGAGTCCGATCAGTGGTGGGGGGATCAACTGGACGCGGCCATCGGCGAGTCGATGCCGGAAGCGGTGCGTATCCCCCTCGACAATCTCTACGGGATGCATCTCTACTCCCGTCTGCCGCTGGAAGATGTCGAGGTCAAGTGGCTGATCCAGGACGATATCCCTTCGATTCATGCCTGGGTGAGGCTGGGGGATGGCAGTCGTATTCGTTTCCACGCCCTGCACCCGCGGCCACCCGCCCCGTCGGAGAGCGAGGAGTCGCTGTGGCGCGACGCGGAACTGCTGCTGGTGGGCCAGGGCATTGCAGAGCGCAGTGATCCCACCGTCGTTGCCGGAGACCTCAACGACGTCGCCTGGTCACCGACGACGAAGCTTTTCTGCAAGGTCAGCGGCATGCTCGATCTTCGCCGCGGCCGCGGCCAGTACAGCACCTTTCATGCCAAGTATCCGATCCTGCGCTGGCCGCTGGATCACGTCTTCGTCACCAAGCACTTCACCCTCGTTCACATGGAGCGGCTACCGGAAGTGGGATCCGATCACTTCCCCATGTTGGTGACGCTGCGCCATAACCCGACCCGGGCGTCCGAGAACGAGCCCGAGAAAGCCGATAGCGACGAGCGGGAAGATGCGGAGGAGACGATCGAGGAAGCGCAGGATCGGCATGGAGAGGAGCCGGTCTGAAACCGCTCGCCTGGAGCTGTCCACGCCTGACCACGACGCCACCCGATCGGGTGGCGTCGTGGTATCGGCCGCCGACCGGAACCGTTGATCAGAAGCTGGCTCCAGCTGGCGACCGGGTGGGAGAGCGTGCCCTACTCGGGGATCCCTCCCTCGGTCAGCTTGGCCGGATCGAGCAGGCGCTCCAGTTCCTGGCGCGAGAGATCGGTCTCCTCTTCGGCCACGTCGATGATCGGCCGCCCGGCCTGATAGGCCTTCTTGGCGACAGCTGCTGCCGCGTCATAACCGATCACCGAGTTGAGTGCGGTGACCAGAATCGGGTTCTTCGACAGCGGGCGCTCGATGTTGTCGCGACGCACATTGAACGTGGCGATGGCGCGGTCCGCCAGCAGCCGGCTCACGTTGGTCAGCAGCTTGATCGAACCGAGCAGGTTGTGGGCGATCAGCGGCAGCATCACGTTGAGCTGGAAGTTGCCGCTCTGGCCCGCCACGGTGATGGCTGCATCGTTGCCGATGACCTGAGCGGCAACCTGGGCCGCCGACTCCGGGATCACCGGATTGACCTTGCCCGGCATGATCGAACTGCCCGGCTGCAGCGCCTCCAGCTCGATCTCGCCCAGCCCGCCCAGGGGCCCGGAATTCATCCAGCGCAGGTCGTTGGAAATCTTCATCACCGCGACGGCATAGGCCTTGAGATGGCCAGAGAGTTCCACCGCCGTATCCTGGGAAGCCAGACTGGCAAAGAAGCTGTCGTTGGGCCGAAACTCGAGGTGGGTATCGCTGGCAAGCCGCGCTGCCACTTTCTCGGCAAAATCGGGATGGGCATTGACGCCGGTACCGACGGCCGTGCCACCGAGAGCCAGGCGGGTCACCCGCTTGAGCCCGTCCTGCAGGCGCTCCACCGACTGCCCGATCTGGCTCGACCAGCCGCCCAGCTCCTGGCTCAGCCGAACCGGCATCGCATCCATCAGGTGGGTGCGTCCGGTCTTGACCACGTCGTCGACCTCCTTTGCCTTGTCGTCGATGATCGCCCGCAGGTAGTGGAGCGCCGGCAGCAGCCGCTCGCGAACCTGGGTCGCCGCGGCAAGATGAATGGCCGTGGGGATCACGTCGTTGCTCGACTGGCCCATGTTGACGTGATCGTTGGGGCGGACCTCGAGGCCTTCCCGGCTGGCCAGGTGAGAGATCACCTCGTTGACGTTCATATTGGTCGAGGTGCCGGAGCCGGTCTGGAACACATCGATCGGAAACTGATCGACGTGCTTGCCGTCGATGATCTCATTGGCCGCCGCCACGATGGCCTTCGCTCGGTCATCGTCCAGCAACCCCAACTCCCGGTTGACCTCCGCCGCGGCGCGCTTGATATGGGCAACCGCAGCGATGAAAGCCGGAGGCAGCGGTTGGCCGCTGATCGGGAAATTGTTGATGGCACGTTGGGTCTGCGCGCCATAGCGCGCACTGGCGGGCACCTCGAGCTCGCCCATGCTGTCACGTTCGATACGCGGTTGGGTCATGACTTCCTCCTGACGATGGCGGATGAACACCGGTGAAATGTGGCAACGCCACCGCGTCGCGGCGACGGCGCTGCTAGGGACTCACTCAAGACTAGCAGGCCCTGCGCGGGTTGCTGCCACCACCGCCCCCCGCATGGCCGATGCCAGAGACCCGAGCCCCCACGTGAGACGACACCGCCCGCGCCGAGTGGGCGCGGGCGGTGAGAGGTTCCAACAGAGGGCGTCTGGCCGTGGGTCAATCGAAGTCGATGATCTGGCGAATCGCCTCCCCGCTGGCGAGACGATCGAAACCGAGGTTGATCTCGTCCAGTTTCAGACGGTGGGTCAGCAGCTTCTCTACCGGCAGCCGGCCGGCGCGGTAGAGCGCGATATACTCCGGCACGTCCAGCGACGGCACGTGCCCGCCCAGATAGGAGCCCTTGAGCGTGCGCTCCTCGGCGACCATTCGGGTGGGGCTGATGGCGAAACGCACGTCCGGATGCGGTAGGCCCGAGGTCACCGTGGTGCCACCGCGGGCGGTGCACTCGTAGGCGAACTCCAGCGCCTTGGAGACACCGGCGAACTCGGCGGCGATATCCACCCCGCCGCCGCTGATCTCGCGCACCTGCTCGATGGCATCGGCATCGCCACTGTTGACCACATGGGTGGCGCCCATCGCCTTGGCGGTCTCCAGCTTGTCGGGGGCGATGTCGGCGGCGATCACATGGCGAGCGCCACCCCCGGCAGCCCCCATCACCGCCGCCAGCCCGACCCCGCCGAGCCCGACCACCAGCACCGACTGCCCCAGACGCAGGCCGGCGGTATGGACCACCGCGCCGACCCCGGTCAGCACGGCGCAGCCGAACAGCGCCGCGATATGGAACGGCAGATCGGCGTCGATCCGCGTCAGCGAACGCCGCGAGGCCACCGCATACTCGGCGAAGCCGGAGACGCCGATATGGTGATAGATCTTCTGCCCGC
Source organism: Salinicola lusitanus (assembly GCF_003206045.1). Classification (GTDB taxonomy): domain Bacteria; phylum Pseudomonadota; class Gammaproteobacteria; order Pseudomonadales; family Halomonadaceae; genus Salinicola; species Salinicola lusitanus. The sequence goes on along the minus strand of NZ_PZJM01000004.1, from coordinate 128,202 downwards.
CCTTGTGGAGGCGCATGCCGCCTCCCAGCAGGTGCCCTGCGCCATTGGCCACCTGCCCCGGCGCGCACAGCGCCGCGCGCCCCGAGAGACACGAGGCGCAGGCACCGCAGCTGGGCGCGAACGAGAACACCACGTGATCGCCGGGCGCCAGATCCTCGACGCCATCGCCGACCTCGACCACCTCGCCGGCGGCCTCGTGCCCCAGCACCATCGGCACTGGCCGCGGCCGATCGCCATTGATAGTGGAGAGATCCGAGTGGCACAGCCCGGCGGCGCGCATTCGTACCAGCACCTCGCCGCGCCCGGGCGGGTCGAGCTCCACCTCCTCGATCGACAGCGGCTGCGACTCCCGGTACGGGCGGGGCTTCTGCATCTCGTGGATCACGGCTGCATGCATTTTCATCGCGACTTCCCTATTCACAGTGGATCGATCCGGCACGCCTCATTGCATCGGATCCGATTGGCATTCGAGTGTCAGGCGCAGTGCTCGGTATTTCAGGCCCGGCACTCAGCGTTTCAGGCCCGATACTCAGCGTTTCAGGCGTAGTACTCGGGCGCGTGACGGAAGGTCGGCCACGCTTCCGGGTCGTGCCCGGTGACCACCAGCGCCCCGGTCTTCTCGGCCAGGGCGTGCAGTTTGCGCACGGAGCGCACCGTATCCACGGTCGAGGCGAGAAAGCCCGGCAGCGCCTTCTCCTCCCAGTGATCGGTGGTGTAGGCCGCATCCACCGCCAGCAGCACCGGGCCGGTCTCGGGGAGCTGGAGCAGGAAGCTGGCGTGGCCGGGGGCGTGACCCGGGGTGAAGACGAAGCGGATGCTGCCGTCGCCGAAGACGTCGTAACCGTCGTCGCCATCCTCGAGCAGATGCCACTTCAAACCGGGGCGATCGAAATCGGCGCGGATATAGCCACCGGCGGAGAACCAGTCCGGGGCCATCGCATACTCGTATTCGCATCGCCGCACGATATGCGTGGCGTTGGGGAAGCGCCCGGTCGCCCCGGTGTGATCCAGATGCAGATGGCTGTGCAGGACATAGCGAACGTCCTCGGGCTCGATGCCGAAGGCCTTCAGCGCCTGGACACACCCCTCCTCTTCACGCATCACCGGCCAATAGACCGCGGTGATGTCGCCCCAGTGCTTTTCGGGATCGCTGGCGCACTCGACGGCACAGCCACCATCGATGACCACATTCCCCTCCGGGTGCGTAATCAGATACCAGGGCACGGGGATCTCGTACTCATCCAGCCCCGCATTCATCTTGATATTGCACACCCGGCACTTGAGCGTACCGGTCTGGAACATGTAAAGACGTGGGGTAGTCATGACGCACTCCTGGTTTGACCAAATGAAGACGACATTGCCGCTGGCCGCGGTGTAAGCAAGGCGAAAGATTTTGATACCCGCGAGCGGCATCGACGCTCGCAGCCGGACGACCGGACGTGTCAGAGTAGGACAAGGCCGAATGGCGTGACCAGCGGACTTTGGTCCCAGGCAACCCTGCGATGCATCGGCACCGCACACCAGTCCAGTCCGGCCATGCCCGCTCTCAGCACATTCACCGAGGAGTCCCAGCCATGTGGCACCGTCACTCACTCACGCTCACCGCACGCCCGCGCGGCTTTCATCTGGTCACCGACGAGATCCTGGCGGCCCTGCCGCGGCTGGTCGAGATCCGCACCGGCCTGCTCCATCTGCAGCTGATGCACACCTCGGCCTCGCTGACCCTGAACGAGAACGCCGACCCCGACGTGCGTCATGACATGGCGCTGTTCGCCGCCCGGATCGCCCCCGAGCGGCTCGACGGCCTGCGCCACACCCTCGAGGGCCCCGATGACATGCCCGCCCACGTGCTGGCCAGCCTGTTCGGCACCCAGTTGACCCTGGCCGTGGACAACGGCCGCCTGCTCACCGGCACCTGGCAGGGCATCTGGCTCGGCGAGCACCGCCAGCACGGCGGCGCGCGCCGGATCACCGCTACCCTGACGGGCGAGTGACCTCGACAGCCTCGACCGCGAATCCACCCGGAAAAGCGCTCACCGCCACACTCTGGAGCCATGCATGCCCAACATTCATATTCGCCCCGCCACCCCTGAGGATGTGACGCAGATTCTCGCCTTCGTCCGCGAGCTCGCCATCTACGAGCAGGCCGAGCACGAAGTCGTGGCGACCGAAGAGAGCATCGCACGCTCGATCTTCGCCCCACAGGCCACGGCTCACGCCCTGATCTGCGAGCGCGACGGCCAGGCCATCGGATTCGCGGTGTACTTCTACAACTACTCCACCTGGCTGGCGAAGAACGGGCTCTTCCTGGAAGACCTCTATGTCACCCCGGAGGCGCGCGGCACCGGCGCCGGCAAGGCGTTGCTCAAACATCTGGCGCAGATCGCGGTCGAGCGTGACTGCGGCCGCTTCGAATGGAACGTGCTGGACTGGAACGAACCGGCCATCCAGTTCTATGAATCGATCGGCGCCAAACCGCAGAGTGAGTGGATCGGTTATCGCCTGACCGGCCAGGCGCTACAGGATCTCGCGGCAGCCTGATCGCCCGTGGCCGGCGGAGCCGAAAGGCTGAACCCTAAAGGTCAAGGCTTCCGACTCCGGCGTTCTCCAGATCCAGTCACTCTCCCTACCCACGGCATTCAGTGTGAATGCCGCGGCACCTCGGCGCCGCGACAGCCGCGCAGGAAGTCGAAGTCACAGCCCTCGTCGGCCTGCAGCACCCGCTCGATATAGAGCTGGCGATAGCCGCCGCTGGTGGCGATCTGGCTCGATGCCGCGGTCGGGTCGGCCGCAGCCAGGCGCCGCGCGATCTCGGCGTCGTCGACCTCCAGCTCGAGCTTGCCGTTGTCGCAGTCCAGGCTGATCCAGTCGCCGTTCTCGACCGCCGCCAGCGGTCCGCCCGCTGCCGCCTCCGGGGCCACGTGGAGGACCACAGTGCCGTAGGCGGTACCGCTCATGCGGGCGTCCGAGATACGCACCATGTCGGTGATGCCCTGCTCGAGGATCTTGGGCGGCAGACCCATGTTGCCGACTTCCGCCATGCCGTGATAACCCCGCGGGCCGCAGTGCTTCAGGACCAGAATGTCGTTGGCCTCGACCTCGAGCTCGGGATCGTTGATGCGCGCCTTGTAGTCGTCGAAGTTCTCGAACACCACCGCGCGACCGCGATGCTTCATCAGCTCGGGACTGGCCGCGGAGGGCTTGAGCACCGCGCCGTTGGGCGCCAGGTTGCCGCGCAGGATGCAGATGCCACCATCGTCGCGGAGCGGGTTGTCGAGCGGACGAATCACCTCGTCGTTGTAGTGCGGCGCGTCCTGCACGTTTTCCCAGATCGTCCTGCCGTTGGCGGTCAGCGCGTCCTTGTGGGGCAGTCGGTCGGCTTCGCCCAGCCGGCGCAGCACGGCCGGCAGACCGCCGGCGTAATAGAACTCCTCCATCAGGAAGCGCCCGGAGGGCTGCAGGTCGACGATGGTCGGCGTACCACGACCGATTCGGGTCCAGTCGTCCAGTGGCAGGTCGACCCCGATACGCCCGGCGATCGCCTTGAGGTGGATCACCGCATTGGTCGAGCCGCCAATGGCGGCATTGGTTCGTATCGCGTTCTCGAATGCAGCGCGGGTCAGTATCTTCGACAGTTTCAGGTCCTCGTCGACCATCTCGACGATGCGGTTGCCGGAGAGATGGGCGAGCACGTAGCGCCGGGAATCCACCGCCGGGATCGCAGCGTTGTGCGGCAGCGAGACTCCCAGCGACTCCGCCATGCAGGCCATGGTCGAAGCCGTGCCCATGGTGTTGCAGGTACCGGCCGAACGCGACATGCCGGCTTCGGCGGCCATGAAGTCATGAATCGATATCTTGCCCGCCTTGACCTCTTCGGAGAGTCTCCAGACCACGGTTCCCGACCCGATGTCCTTGCCCTCGTGCTTGCCGTTGAGCATCGGCCCGCCGGTCACCACGATCGTCGGAATGTCGCAGCTCGCCGCGCCCATCAGCAGCGCCGGGGTGGTCTTGTCGCAGCCCACCAGCAGCACCACGCCATCGATGGGATTGCCGCGAATCGCCTCCTCGACGTCCATGCTGGCGAGGTTGCGGGTGAACATCGCCGTGGGGCGCAGGTTGGACTCGCCGTTGGAGAACACCGGGAACTCCACCGGATAGCCGCCGGCTTCGAGCACGCCCTTCTTGACGTGCTCGGCGAGCTTGCGGAAGTGCGCGTTGCAGGGTGTCAGCTCCGACCAGGTATTGCAGATGCCGATGATCGGCTTGCCCTGGAATTCGTGGTCCGGAATCCCCTGGTTCTTCATCCAGCTGCGGTACATGAAACCGTTCTTGTCGGCGGTACCGAACCACTGGGCCGAGCGCAGACGGCGCTTGTTGTGGGGTCTATCCGATGAATCGCTCATCTCTCTCTCCTCGAACCCTAGTCAGTGGATGACGGCCGCGGCAGTCGTCCAGGATGTTGCCAACCGGTCGTCGGGCAGCGTCACAGCAGGGAAAACACAAGCCATGCCAGCCCGAACGACATCAGCGAAATACCGGTGGAGATCACCGTCCAGGTCTTGAGCATGGTCTTGGTGTCGACACCGAGGAAGCGACCGACCAGCCAGAACCCGGAGTCGTTGACATGGGAATAGCCGATCGCGCCCGCGACGATCGCCACGGTGATGCAGGCGGCGGGCAGCCCGGCCAGGCCCGGATCGCCCAGTACCACCGGCGCCATGATTCCCGCTGCCGTAGTCCCCGCGACCGTTGCCGAACCCTGGGCGATCCGAATCACCGAGGCGATCACGTAGCCGGCGAGGATCACCGGCAGGCCGAACGCCTGCAGGCTATCCGCCAGCGCATCGCCGATACCGCTCGCCGTCAGCACCCCGCCGAACATGCCGCCGGCGCCGGTGATCAGGATGATGCTGCAGACCGGCGACAACGCCTGCTCGACGATCTCGTTGATCGAGTCCATCGCGCCGCGCTCGCTGGACCGAATGACCAACAGCCACATCGCGATACAGGTGCTGATCAGCAGCGCGATCGGCGTCTCGCCAATCACCATCAGCGCGGCGACCAACGGGTTGTCGCCATCGATGACGCCCCCCTGGCCCAGCGTCGACAGCCCGGTGTTGAGGAAGATCAGCGCCAGCGGCAGCAGCAGTACCAGCAGCACGGTGCCGAAGGCCGGGCGCTTCTCCGGCGGGACCTCCTCGCTCTCCCCGCCCATCAGGTTGGGCACCGGCTGGAACGGCGAGCGATTGGCCAGGAGCAGCGACAGCCGGTAGCCCATCACGTACCACGTCGGCAGCCCCACCAGCAGGGCGATGAACAGCACCTGGCCGATGTCGGCGTGCAGGAACACGGCAGCCGCAACGGGGCCGGGATGCGGCGGCATCAACGCGTGCATGACCAGAAACGCCCCCGCGGCCGGAAGGCCATAGAGCAGCAGCGACGCCTTCAGTTCGCGGGCCACCGAGTAGATCACCGGCAGCATTACCACGAAGGCCGCGTCGAGAAAGATCGGAAAGCCGAACAATAGACAGGCGATCGACAGCCCGAGGGGCGCCCGCCTGCTGCCGAAGAAACGGATCAGCGTGTCGGCCAGAACGCGCGCGCCGCCCGACACGGCGACGAGACGACCCAGTACGGCCCCGAACCCGATCAGCAACGCCACGTTGCCGAGCGTCTTGCCGAATCCTCCCAGCAGCGTCGGCAGCAGGTCGGCGACCGAAATGCCGGTCGCCAGCGCGGTGCCGATACTGACGATGACCAGGGCGAAGAAGGGATGCAGGCGCACCCGGATGATCAAGATCAGCAGAATCGTGATGGCGGCAACGGCAATCCCCAGCAAACCCAAGGTGGGGAGACCGGCCGCCGCTTGTGTCGTGTCTTGCATGGCGTCCTCCTGACTCCTGCCACGGCTCCAGCCTGACACGCTCGCCGTGGGGTGCCGCTACGTTAGCGCTAAGATCCGATAACCAGGAAATGCCAAAATTCTGCGATATCGATATGCATATGGTTATCGAAAGGCACGTCTCGAGCGTGGCGCCCCGGGTTCATCACGCAAGGCGGTCCAGGCGACCCGACCAAAGTTGCAGTTTTCGCTCGACCGCCCCGTCAGCCACCAGCGCGACGCGTCTGCTTCCAGCGGTCGAACATGACCGCCAGCAGCAGAATCGCCCCGCGCACCAGATACTGATAGAAGGTGGGGACGTTGAGCAGCCCCATGGCGTTCTGCACGCAGCCCATGATCAGCACCCCGACCAGTACGCCAGTGATGGAGGCGACGCCGCCGGAGAGCGAGACGCCACCCAGTACACAGGCCGAGATGACGGCCAGTTCCAGACCCTGCGACGTATTGGGATCGCCCAGCCCCATTCGCGAGGTGAGCAGGACGCCGGCGATACCCGCCACCAGCCCCTGGAGCGCAAATACCATGATCTTCAGGCGCCGCACGTTGACGCCCGCCAGGCTGGCCGCTTCCGAGTTGCCCCCGGTCGCCAGTGTGTTGCGGCCGAATGCCGTCATGTTCAGAACGACACCGAAGACCAGGAAGCAGCCGATCATCGTCCACACCGGCAGCGTCAGCCCCAGAAACGATGCACTGCCCAGGTCGAAGAACCCCGGCACGGTGATCATTACCGCATCGCCGCCGGAGGTGATGTAGGCCAGGCCGCGCACGAACTCCATCGCCGCAAGGGTGGCGATCAGCGAGTTGATGCCGAAGCGGGCGACGACGAAGCCGTTGAAGGCACCGACGGCGGCGCCCGCCGCGATCCCCACCAGCACGCCGATCGCCACACTGCCGCTGGTGGATGTCACCATCGCCGCCACGACGCCGGAAAAGGCGACGATGGAGGCGACGGACAGGTCCACCTCCCCCAGTGCCAGCACCATCATCATGGTGGTGGCAATGGTGCCGATCAGCGTCACCGACAGCAGCAGGCCCACGATGTTGCGCCCGGTCAGGAAGTCCGGCACCAGCACCGAGAGGCCGATGAACAGCAGGATGAAGACGGCGATCAGCCCCGACGTGTCCAGCAGCGTTCGCAGCGGTTTGGGAAGTCCCCTGCGCCCTGCGACGGGCAGCGTCGACTGGGCGGCAACTTTGTCGTTCATGTTGTCGAATCCTCTTGCGATTCAAGACTCTCGTGGAAATCCGTGGCCACTCTCAGGCCGGTAGCGCCAGGCCCAGCAGACGCTCGGGCGTCGCCTCTTCACGCGGGACGATGTCGATGAGTTCACCGTTCCGCATGACCCCGATGCGATCGCAGATGGAGCTGACCTCCGCCAGATCGCTGGAGATGACCAGCACGCCCTTGCCCCGCTCGGCAAGGTCGTAGAGCAGCGAGTAGATGTCCCGGCGCGCGCCGACATCGATCCCGCGGGTCGGCTCGTCCATCACGAACAGGTCGATCTCCTCCGCCAGCCAGCGCGCCAGGATCACCTTCTGCTGGTTGCCGCCGGAGAGATTGGCGATGGGGGTCTTGGGGCCCGGCGTCTTGATCCGTAGCTGGCGGATGTAGTCCTGGGTGTTGCGGGTCTCTCGCGCAGGGTCGCGAAAGCCTCCCCAGCGCTTGAAGAAGCGCCGGCAGCTGATGTTGAGATTGTCGGAGACGCTGGCCACGGGAAAGATGCCCTGGGACTTGCGGTCCTCCGGGCACATCGCGATGCCGGCGCGGATCGCCTGCCGGGCCGAGCCGAACCGGCGGCTGGTGCCGTCGAACGAGACCTGGCCGGCCGTGGCACGCTCGACCCCGCAAACCAGCCGCATCAGCTCGCTGCGACCCGCGCCGACCAGTCCGAACAGTCCCAGCACCTCGCCGCGATGCACCTCCAGAGTGACCGGCGCCCTCACGCCTCGCCCCTCGATCCCCTCGAGGCGCATCAATACCTCGCCGCGTTCCCGCGGGCGGTAGCCGTAGACATCCTCGATCTCGCGACCCACCATCTCGCTGACCAGGGTGTCGTGATCGAGACCTTCGAGGGTGTCGTGGGTGCGGATATGGCGGCCATCGCGAAACACGGTGACCGCATCGCACATCTCGAACACCTCTTCCATGCGGTGGGTCACGTAGAGCACCACGCGCCCCTCGTCGCGCAGCCGTGAGACGATCCGCTTGAGATGCCGGATCTCCTGGACCGAGAGCGAACTGGTCGGCTCGTCGAAGGCGATGATGCGGGCATCGCGCAGCAGCGCCCTGCCGATCTCGATCATCTGCTGCTGGCCGATCGAGAGATCCCGCACCTTGGTCGAGGGGTGAATATTCCCCTCGCCCAACTCCTCCAGGATCGTCATCGCCCGTTCGCGCAGCCGACGCCGGTCGAGAAAGCCGTGCTTGACCGGCAGTTGCCCCAGCAGCAGGTTCTCCGCCACCGAAAGATTGGGCGACAGCGTCAGCTCCTGGTAGATGATCGAGACACCACGGCGCAACGCCTCCCGCGCGTTGGCAAAAACGATCGGCTCACCATCGATCCAGAGCTGCCCGCTGGTGACCCGGTTGACGCCGCTCAACACCTTGAGCAGCGTCGACTTGCCGGCCCCGTTCTCGCCCATCAAGGCGTGGACTTCCCCTCCCCGCGCGGCGAAGCTGACACCATCCAGCGCCCGGACGCCGGGGAATTCGACGGTGATGCCGTCGATGCGAAGATAAGCTTCCGCCATTCCAGTCTCCTCAGCGATGGGAACGCGGTCTCGCGAACGGGCCTACAGGCCCAGCTCTTCGCGAACCTGCTGCCAGTTGTCGCGCGTCATCAGCGTGCCCGTGGTCTCGGTGTTGGCCGGCGGCTCCTTGTCTTCGGTGATCCAGGTATAGAGATTCTCGGCGCTCTGGCGACCGTGCATGGTCGAGCTGACGGCAATCGTGCCGTAGAAGCCGGTCGGCTTCTCGCGGGAGAACTCGGCGAAGGCCGCGCCGGAGCCGTTGATGCCGACGCCGATGACCTGGTCGGGAGACAAGCCGTACTGCTCGCTCGCCCTGACGCCACCCAGCACGCTCTCCTCGTTGAGCGCAAAGATCACCCAGTGCTCGAAGCGGCCGTTCTTCGACAGCACCGGAGACGCCGCCGCGAAGGCACTGCTGGTATCGGTGTTCTGCTGCGGCGCGTCGAAGATGTTGTCCTTGACGAAGCCGGCTTCCAGCAGCGCGTCGGTGGCGCCGTCGGTGCGCTCCTTGGCAGTGGGCAGCTCGTTGTTGCTGATGCGCAGGGCAGCCACGCTTTGCGGATCCCAACCCCGCGCCTTCATCTCCTTGGCGATCGTCTCGCCGACCTGCTGGCCGATCTTGTAGCCCGACATCCCCAGATGCGGGACGGAAGCCATGGGTTCGCCATCCGCGCCGAGGAACTGGTCGTCGACGGTCACTACCTTCATGCCGTACTGCTTGGCGCGATTGACGATCGCCGGCCCGAGTCGCACGTCCGGCGGACAGATCACGAACCCCTGCGCGCCCTGGGAGTTCAGGTTGTCGATGGCACTGAGTACCTGCTGGCCATCCTCGCCGGCCAGCCGCACCACCTCGAAGCCCTCCTCCTGGCCGAGCTTGGTCGCCGCATCCTGCTCGTTGATGAACCACGCCTGTTCGGGCTTCTTGACGATGAACCCGATCTTGACCTCGTCCTGGGCCAGGAGCGGCGCGGAGGCGACCCCCAGGCCGGTCACGCCGAGTACGAAGAGTGACGATTTTAGAAAGCGAATCATTGGCGGCCTCCAGCCCCTCGGGGGACATCGGGTTTGTTGTTGGATGACGTTTGCCACGACATGGCTGTCGTGACACTAAGCCGTTGTTCGATAACCGGCTAATAACGATCCAACGGCAAACCGATATATGATTTGCTATCAGCAAACCGGGAGGACAACAGGCAGGCGGGGCGAACCACAGCGGACGAACCCGCCGGGCCGACTAAAGTCGTTTTTCGACTTTGGTTAAAACAGGCGTTTTAGTCCGACAGAGCCGCCATGGCGGCGGCTCTGGCGGGACCCATGGGAGAGTCGCGGCCGACTCTCCGGGCAGGACTCAATCCGTGGCGAGCCGGTTTTCCGATGCAGTCGTCGAGAAGCGATAGATGGTCTGGGAGTGATAGGTCTCGTCGGGTCTCAGGATCGTCGAGGGAAAGTTCGGCTGGTTGGGGGAGTCGGGAAAGTGCTGCGTCTCCAGTGCCAGACCGGAACGGTGGGTGTAGGGACGTCCACTCTTGCCGGTGAGGCTCCCGTCGAGGAAATTGCCCGAGTAGAACTGGAGACCAGGCTCGGTGGTGGCCACTTCGAGCACCCTGCCACTGCGGGGTTCGATGACCCTGGCCGCCAGCGTCGGCAGATCGTCCTGTCCGGGATTCTTGCTCAGCACGAAGTTGTGATCGTAACCCTTGGCATAGGCCAACTGGGTATTCTTCTGACCCAGACGTGCGCCGATGGCGGTAGGCTCGCGAAAATCGAAGGGCGTACCGCTGACGTCGGCGATCTCGCCGGTCGGGATCAGGGTTTCATCGATCGGCGTGTAGGCGCTGGCGTTGATCATCAGCTGGTGGTCCAGGATGCTGGGGCTGCCCTCGCCCTTCAGGTTGAAATAGCTGTGCTGGGTCAGGTTGACCGGCGTGGCGCGTGTCGTCCTGGCGCGATAATCGATGGCCAGCTCGTCGTCGTTGGTCAACGTGTAGCTGACCCGCGTCGAGAGCCGTCCGGGAAAGCCCTGCTCGCCGTCCGCGCTGGTATAGGTCAGCACCAAGCCTCGCCCCTCGGCGGAAGAGAAAGGCTCGGCGTGCCACAGCCGCTGATTGAATCCGACATCGCCGCCATGCAGCGTATTCGGTCCATCGTTGGTCGGCAGATGATAGGTCTCCCCGTCGAGCGTGAAGCGACCGTTGGCGATGCGGTTGCCGTAGCGCCCGATCAAGGCACCAAAGTAGGGGTTGGCCTGACGATAGGTGTCGGAGAGATAATCACCGATCGAATCGAAGCCCAGCACGATGTCATCCATCCGCCCGGCCCGGTCGGGGGTCTTCAGCGATACGATGATGCCGCCGTAGTTGATGACCCGCATCTCGATGCCGTTGTCGTTGGTGATGCGGTAGCAGTCGACCTCGCGGCCATCCGGCAGTTGGCCGAACGAGGAGCGCTCGATCCCCGGCGGCATGGCCGAAGACGAGGTGGTCGACACCGTTTGTGCCTGGGCTTGCAGAAAGGCCGGGCCGATCATCATGCCCAGCAGGCCGATGCCGAGACATCGGTGAACAGCAGAGAGATGGCGAGTCATAGTGAACTCCTGTCTTCCATTTGAGCTTCACGTCCCGATTGTCGTTGCTGACGTTCCGGCCGGCTCCTTTCCGCCGACACGATCGTTTACACCCTAGACCGGGCGCCCCGATCTGACTATGCGAGAACAGCGCAACATGCCTTATAAAAACGTCGAATCCATACGCGGGATGGCGGCATGAAGTCTCACTCCAGCGAATTGCTGCCACCGGACTGGTTCCTGCGCGTCAGGCTCAAGTTCCGTCATCTCCAGCTGTTCGTCGCCCTCGACGACTGCCGCAACCTGCATCGTGCCGCCGAACGGCTGGGCATGAGCCAACCGGCGGCGTCCAAGCTGCTGGGCGATCTCGAGCACCTGCTCGGCGTCTCGCTGTTCGACCGGCATTCACGGGGGGTGACGCCCAACTGGTATGGGGAGAGCCTGATTCGTCATGCCCGCGGCATGTTGACCTCGCTGGCCCAGGCCAGCGAAGAGATCAATGCGCTCAATGACGGCAACGCCGGGACGGTTTCCATCGGCACGGTTCTCGCGCCGGCCGTGACGCTGCTGGCCAGCGCGGTGGAGCGCGTCCACCGCGACAGCCCGCACCTGGAGGTCAATATCGATGTCGACGTCAGCCGCAACCTGGTACCGCGGTTGCGCGACGGCGAATTCGATTTCGCCATCGCCCGGATCCCCAGCGGAATGCCGGCCGGCGACTTCGTGTTCGAGGAGATCGGGGAGGAAGCGCTGTGTTTCGTGTGCCGGGCGGATCACCCGCTCACCGCCCGTGAGACCTTCGATCTGGCGTCGATGCTGGACTATCCATGGGTGCTCCAGCCCCCCGGGGCGCTGATGCGCCAGCGCGTCGAGCACCTCTTCCTGCACCACAAGGTGGCTCCCCCCCAGCGAATCATCAATACGCCGGATATCTACATGGCGCTCGCCATGGTCGACAAGTCGGATTCGGTCACCGTCACGACCCGGGAGGTCGCCGATCTGCTGTGCACTCAGCCCCGTTTCGCAATCCTGCCGTCGACGGATGCCATCAGCGTCCAGCCGTTCGGCCTGATCAGCCTGCGCGAACGACGCATGTCACCCGGTGCCGCGAAACTGATGAGCACGCTTCATCAGTTGATCCGCGAGCGCAAGGCCGCTGATGGCGAGAGCCAGGCCAGGACGCCGACCCATTACCGGGATGTGACGCTCTGAACGGGGGCCGAACTCGCCTCCGTCAGCCGTCGTTGCCAGCGCAACGCCACGCTCCTGGCCCGCGGGAGATCCCGGCAGTACGTCAACGTTCCGGTTCTGCGGATGCCGGCGCGGCGTAGCTTGAGGATGATGCGCGCAGGCAGGCCGACCAGAATGATGGCGACCTGCTGACGTCTCATCGCTTCGACCAGAGCCTGAAATGCCACGATGGCGGTGCCATCCATGCTCGGAACGCCCCCCATGTCGATGATGACGATGCGCACCTTGGGATCGACGCGATGCAACGAGGTCAGCGCCTTTTCGGCAACCCCGAAGAACAGCGGGCCATCGATGTCATAGACCGCGATCTCGGCCGGCAGCCCCAGGGTCGCGGGATGGTTCTCGACATCGACACGATCGGTATGCGTCAGCAGCGCCATTCGGCGAATGAACAGCGCCGCCGCCAGCCCGATGCCGACCGCCACCGCCAGTACCATGTCGAAGAGGACGGTCAGCGCGAAACAGGTGATCAGGATGGCGACGTCGCCGGGGGGAGACGAACGCAGCACCCGCAGGACGTGTCGGGCCTCGCTCATGTTCCAGGCGATGACGAACAGCAGCGCGGCCAGGGATGCCATCGGCACCAGCCCGAGCAGCCCCGCCAGTGCCATCACCGCGAGCAGGACCACGCCGGCGTGCACCAGCGCGGCAATCGGGGAGCGCGCACCGCTGCGGATGTTGGTGGCCGTTCTCGCGATGGCGGCCGTGGCCGTGATTCCGCCGAACAGCGGCGCCACGATATTGCCCATCCCCTGCCCGATCAGCTCGGCATTGGGGTCATGCTTGCTCCGGGTCAGCCCATCCGCCACCACCGCGCAGAGCAGCGACTCGATCGCGCCGAGCATGGCGATTGCGAGCGCCGGTCCGAGCAGCGAGCGGATCAGGTCGAAGCTCAGTTCGAGGGGTTCGCCATCGGCGCCCGGCAGCAGCCAGGGAAGCGCGAACGAAGGCGCGATGGGCGGAATCCCGCTTCCGCTTGCGCCGTTCGCTGACCAGCTGAAGCGTGAGGCGATGGTCTCGACGTCGGCGCCCGCCCAACGATTGGCGCAATAGGCCACCAGCGCGCCGGCGACGAGACCGATCAACGGCGCGGGAACGGGGATCCTGGCGCGTGGCCACAGCAGCATGACCGCCAGGGTGAAGATGCCGATCCCTGTCTCCAACGGGTCGAGACTCGGTATCGAGCGGGCAATTCTGCCCACGTTCTCGAGGAAATGTTCACCCAGCCCGGCACCGGAGAGCCCCAGGAAGTCGGGAATCTGCAACACCGCAATCACCACCGCGATGCCCGCCGTGAAGCCCAGCACCACGGGATAGGGGACGAATTCGATCAGCCGCCCCATGCGGAGCGCACCCAGCACCATCAGGATGATGCCCGCCATCATCGAGGCGATCAGCAGGCCGCCCAGGCCATGCTGCTGAACGATCGGGAACAGAATGGCGACGAAAGCGGCGGTGGGTCCGGATACGCTGAAACGGGCGCCCCCGGTCAGGGCAATGACGGCACCGGCGACGATCGCCGTGTAGAGCCCGTGCTGCGGAGCCACGCCGGTGGCGATCGCCAGCGCCATGGACAATGGCACGGCCACCGTGCCGACAGTGATTCCCGCCATCACATCCTTGCGAAGGTCGGCGATGCCGTAGCCTTCACGCCAGACCGCGCGCATGGCGGTGGCGATCCCGGGTGGGTCCAGCGCAAAACGACGACGAGCCATGATGGATCCTTGAGTCGAATACCCGCTACCGGGGCCCGGTATTGGTGTCAGAGGTGGGCGCTACGGGACGCCGGCCGCGCGGGCCGGCTCACCACTCCAGCGCCTGCTTGACGAAAGGAATGGTCAGCTTGCGCTTGGCAGACAGCGACGCGCGGTCGAGCCGCGAGAGAATCTCGAACAGCGGGTCGAGCTGGCGCGGCCCGCGATGGAGGATATACCGCCCCACTTCCGCCGGCAGTTCCATCCCGCGAACCCGGGCCCGGAGTTGGAGAGCGGCCAGCCGCTGGACGTCGTCCAGCGGCTGGACATGGAACACCATCCCCCAACTCAGGCGGGAAGCCAGGTCCGGCAGCTTGACCTCGAGTTGGCGCGGCGAGCGGTCGGCAGCGATCACCAGCCGCTTGCCGGCATCGCGCAAGCGGTTGAAGCCGTGGAACAGCGCCTCTTCCCAGCGCTTGCGCCCCACCACCAGTTGCAGGTCATCGATGGCCAGCAGATCGAGCCGTTCCGGCTCTTCGAGAATGTCGGGCGGGAAGTGTCCCAGCGTATCCAGCGGAAGGTAGAGCGCGCGCTTGCCCTGGGCATCCGCCTGGTGGCAGGCCGCCTGCAGCAGGTGGCTGCAACCCACGCCCTCGCCACCCCACAGGTAGAGAAAAGACTCCCCACCCTCCTGCAGCTGCCCGGTCAGGTGCGACACCAGCGACGCATTGTCGCCAGGCAGGTAGTTGGCGAGCGTCGCATCATCGCGAAGACCGACCCCCAGCGGGAGTTGTGACGGCCCGACGCTCATGCGGATCCACTCCCCCAGCTTGGGCCCCGGGCGACGTGGACGTTTCTCGCCCGGCCACGAAGCGGCAACGGGCCGCCCATGGCGGCAGCGACGATTCCACCGATCGCACCATCGCACGCCGGCGGGGAGACCGGCTCCGGCAGGGCAGACAGCCAGATCGCCGGTGCGCCCCCGATCACGCTCCAGATTTGCAGTGTTGTCATCGCGCTCTCGTCGCCCTTCGGCTGTTCCCTCAATGAAGCAATGCTACAATGCGCCCCGCCGAACATCATCCCCATTCAGAAAGGTCCTCCCATGACGCGCTCCTCTTCCGACACTCCGAACGCGCCCGGTTCGTCTGGCCGGCATTCCTTGACCTATCGTGACGCCGGCGTCGACATCGATGCCGGCAATGCGCTGGTCGAGAGAATCAAGGGCGTCGCCAAGCGCACCTCGCGTCCGGAAGTCATGGGTGGGCTCGGCGGCTTCGGCGCACTGTGTGAAATTCCCAGCGGCTACCGCCAGCCGGTACTGGTCTCCGGAACCGACGGCGTCGGCACCAAGCTGCGTCTCGCCATGGATCTGGGCCGACACGACACCATCGGTATCGATCTCGTCGCCATGTGCGTCAACGACCTGATCGTCGCCGGCGCCGAACCCCTTCAGTTCCTCGACTACTACGCCACCGGCAAGCTGGACGTCGATATCGCCGCCGATGTCGTCACCGGTATCGGCGAGGGCTGCAGCCAGGCCGGCTGCGCGCTCGTCGGCGGCGAGACCGCCGAGATGCCGGGCATGTACGAAGGCAGCGACTACGACCTGGCCGGCTTCTGCGTGGGCGTGGTCGAGAAGTCCGAGATCCTCGACGGCAGCAAGGTCAGCGAAGGCGACGTGCTGCTGGGGCTGGCCTCGTCGGGACCGCACTCCAACGGCTACTCGCTGATCCGCAAGATCCTCGAGGTCGGTGGCGGCAAGCTCGACGAGACCCTCGACGGCAAGCCGCTGGCCGACCTGCTGATGGCGCCGACCCGTATCTACGTCAAGTCGCTGCTGTCGCTGATCCGTTCCGGCGGCGTCGACGTGCACGCCCTCTCCCACATCACCGGCGGCGGCCTGCTCGAGAACGTGCCACGCGTGCTGCCGGACGATCTGGCGGCCCGGATCGACGTCACCCGCTGGCAGCGTCCGGCCATCTTCGACTGGTTGCAGCAGCAGGGCAATGTGGAAGAGCGTGAGATGTACCGGGTACTCAATTGCGGCATCGGCATGGTCATCGCAGTCGACCGCGACCAGGTCGACCAGGCCATCGCCCATCTCGAAGCCAGCGGGGAAACGGTCTATCGGCTGGGCGATATCGTCGCCCGCGGTGACGGCGCCGAGGCCGTCCAGTTGGAGAACCTGCCGGCATGAGCGGTGACTATCCTTCACAACAGCACGACACGTTGAACGACTTCGAGGCCGCCGCGGCCGAGAAGCCGCGGGTGGTGGTGCTGATCTCCGGCAATGGCAGCAACCTGCAGGCGCTGCTGGACGCCCAGCAGCACGAGGAGCTCGGTGGCGGCGAAATCGTCGCCGTGATCGCCAACAAGGCCGATGCCTACGGGCTTAAGCGAGCCAAGGATGCCGGGGTCGACGCGGTTGCCCTGCCCCACCGTGAGTATGACTCCCGCGAAGCCTTCGACGCCGCGCTGATCAAGGTGATCGACCGTCACGAACCGCACCTGGTGGTACTGGCGGGTTTCATGCGTATTCTCACGCCGGCTTTCGTCGATCACTACCGTGGGCGCATGCTCAACATCCACCCCTCGCTGCTGCCGGCCTACCAGGGCCTGGACACGCACCGGCGCGCGCTGGCGGACGGCGTTTCGGAGCATGGCGTCAGCGTGCACTTCGTCACCGAGGAACTCGATGGCGGACCGGTGGTGATCCAGGCCGTGGTCGACGTCGCGCCGGATCAGGACATCGACGCGCTGATCGAGAAGATCCATGCCCGCGAGCACCTGATCTATCCCATCGCGGTACGCTGGTTCCTGGAAGGCCGAATCAAGCTGTCGGCCGACGGCAAGGTGACGCTGGACAACATGCCATTGCCGCCCACCGGTCTGCGCATGTCCCATGCCGATGCCGCCGAAGAGCTCGACGAAGACCTCGACGACTGAGCCCGCGCGCGCCGGATGCCGGCGCGTGCGAGTCATGCTGTTGCCACCGGCCTCTCCCCCTGGCTTGCCCTGACGCCAATCTTTGCCAGACTGATACCGTGCAGCGCCCGGCACACTGCCGGGCGACTCTCATTTCCGTCAGCGCAGCTTTCAGCAACCAAGGAGGAGAAGCGATATGGATTATCGTCCGCTGGGCAATTCAGGTCTGATGGTATCGACGTTGACCCTGGGCACGGTGCCTTTCGGCGGTGCCAACGGTTTCGAAAAGGCAGCGAGCGTCGACGTCAAGGGCGCCAAGAAACTGCTCGACATCGCCTTCGATGCCGGCGTCAACCTGATCGATACCGCCGATCTCTATTCGCTGGGCCTGGCCGAGGAGATCACCGGGAAGGCGCTCGGCAGCAAGCGCAATGACATCATCCTCGCCACCAAGGGGAGGAGCCCGCTGGGCGACGATCCCAACGCCAGCGGCGCCTCGCGCTACCACCTGATTCGCGCCGTCGAGGCCAGCCTCCAACGGCTCGGCACCGACCATATCGATCTCTATCAACTGCACAACTGGGATGGCGTCACCCCCATCGAGGAAACTCTGGAGGCGATGCACCATCTGGTCTCCAGCGGCAAGGTCCGCTACTGGGGCACGTCCAACTACACCGGCTGGCAGATGATGAAGACCCTCGGCAAGGCCGAACTTCACGGCTTCAACAAGCCGATCAGCCAGCAGATCTACTACACGCCGGAATCTCGTGAAGCCGAGTACGAACTGATGCCACTGGCGCTGGACCAGAACGTTGGTTCGCTGATCTGGGGGCCGCTGGGCGAAGGCTTTCTGACCGGCAAGGTCCGTCGCGGCCAGAAGACGCCGCCGGATACGCGTCAGGGCAACGGCTGGCCGGAGCCCTACATCCACGACATGGAGCGCGCCTACGACATCATCGAGGCGCTGGCCGCCATCGGCGAGGCCCACGACTGCTCGATCCCGCGCGTCTGCCTCGCCTGGCTCAAGGATCGCCCGGGCGTTACCTCACTGATCGTGGGCGCCCGCAGCGAGGAGCACCTGCGCGACAACCTCGCCGCCGCCGACCTCGAGCTGAGCCAGGAGGAGCACCAGCGTCTCGAACGGCTGACCCGTCCGGCACCGCTCTATCCCTACTGGCATCGGGTGGTCTCCGGCATGGATCGCCTCGATCCGGCGGAAAAGCCGTTCCTGGATGGCTTCGGTGAGACCATCAAGAACCGCACCGATGACCGCTCGGCCTCATGATAATCAACTAACTACCGAAGAACGTGAGCGAGGCAGGCAAGACAAGGAGAAAACGGCCGGAAAAGCGCAGTTTACGAGGTTGTAAATGAGCATTTTAAGGCCGTTTTTGACGCAGTATTGTCAACGCGGGTAGTTCTTTCAGGTGCGCGGTAGCGTTACGCCGCGCTGCCCCATGTACTTGCCGCCGCGATCCTTGTAGGAGACGTCGCAGATCTCGTCGGACTCCAGAAACAGCATCTGCGCCACGCCTTCGTTGGCGTAGATCCGGGCCGGCAGATTGGTGGTATTGGAGAACTCCAGGGTGACATGCCCTTCCCACTCCGGCTCCAGCGGCGTCACGTTGACGATGATGCCGCAGCGGGCGTAGGTCGACTTGCCCAGACAGATCGTCAGCACGCTGCGTGGAATACGGAAATACTCCACCGTACGCGCCAGGGCAAAAGAGTTGGGCGGAATCACGCAGGCATCGCCCTTGATATCGACGAAACTCTTCTCGTCGAACGCCTTGGGATCGACAATCGCCGAGTGGATATTGGTGAACACCTTGAACTCGTCGGCGCAGCGTACATCGTAGCCGTAGCTGGACGTGCCGTAGGAGATCACTCGCTGGTTGTTCACGTGGCGGACCTGATCGGCCTCGAACGGCTCGATCATGCCCTCCTGCTCCGCCATACGGCGAATCCACTTGTCGGATTTAATGCTCATGCAGGCGTCCTTGAGACAGGGGCAGACGTCGTCACGACGTCATGAAATCATCGGGGAAACTTCTCGGTGGGCGACATGATAGCGGCCCGCTTCCGTGAAGGAAACGACGCGTCCGAAAACAGCATTCAGGCTGGCCGGCGGCGAAAAATGGCGGCAAGACGCGTCTCCGCGGCACGCGCCAACCCCGTCCGCACGAGGCTGGCGACGGCTCGTGCGAGCCGGGATCAGTCGCTGAACGAGATCGAGGGCCCACCGGTATCCTGCCCGGCGACACCGCTGACGACCGCGCGCGCCATGGCGCGAAACGTGGCGGCGACCTCACCATCCGGCTCGGCCACCACGCTGGGCTTGCCACCATCGGCCTGCTCTCGGATCGACAGCTGCAGCGGAAGCTGGCCCAGCAGCTGGGTGTCGTACTGCTCGGCAATGCGCTCGCCCCCACCGGCACCGAAGATCGGCTCGCTGTGGCCGCAGTTCGAACAGGTGTGCAGGCTCATGTTCTCGACCACGCCCAGCACCGGCACATTGACCTTGCGAAACATCTCGATGCCCTTGCGGGCGTCGAGCAGCGCGATGTCCTGCGGCGTGGTGACGATCACCGCGCCATCCACCGGCACCTTCTGCGCCAGCGTCAACTGGATGTCACCGGTACCCGGCGGCATGTCGATGAACAGGAAGTCGAGATCGTCCCACAGCGTCTGGTTGAGCAGTTGCTGGAAGGCACCGGAGACCATCGGCCCCCGCCATACCATCGGCTGATTGATATCGACCATGAACGCCATCGACATCGCCTGGATGCCGTGCGCCATCACCGGCTTCATGCTCTTCTCGTCGATCACTTCGGGGCGGGTGTTCTCCGGCAGGCCCAGCATTCGGGCCTGGCTGGGACCGTAGATATCGGCGTCGAGAAGGCCCACGCGGTAGCCCTCCGCCGCCATGGCCAGCGCCAGATTGGCGGTGACGGTCGACTTGCCGACCCCGCCCTTGCCGGAAGCGACGGCCACGATATGCTTGATGCCCTCGATCACGAATCTCTCCTTGCAACGGTCACACCATGATTTGGCGCCCAGTATAACGAGACGTGGGGCCGATACCCTAGCGGCGCGGTCGGAATTGCTGGCGCGCCATGCCAGCAGTACCGGCGGGCAGGTGGTAGAGTAACCCGAGACCCGCCCGCGCTCGGGCGCCCCGTGACAGCCTGGAGACACAGGGATGTGCCCCACGACGCTCGCCGGCCAATCCGCGGCTCACGCCACCGCGACCTCTTCCGCCGTGATGCCCTCGCCCGCCACTCCCTGGTGGCGAGCCCCGTTCGCGGCGCCAAGGGCCGGCGGCCGGATCGACGCCATCGACCTGGCCCGCGGTTTCGCCGTCGTGCTGATGATCCTGAGCCACGGCATCAAGGGGCTGCTGCCGTTCGATCAGTTCCCCGACTGGGGCATCGTGCCGATCCATCTGATCACCAAGTTTTCCTCCTCACTGTTCGTGATCGTGTTCGGTATCGCCCTGGCCGTGGTCTTCCTGCCCCGCGTGGGAGAGCCGGACTGGCCGCGCCGACGCTGGAGCCTGATCAAGCGGGGCGTGGTCGTCTGGATCTGGTACAAGATCCTCACGATCGTCGAGATGAGCCATCTCTATCCGACGGCCGATATCCTCGACGCGCTTCGGTACCAGCGCTTTCCCAGCTTCGTCGAGATACTCGGTTTCTACGCCATCGCCCTGCTCTGGATGCCGTGGTTCCTCTCTGCATGGAAGCGATTTCCCGGCTGGCTCCGACTGGCCAGCCCGATCCTGATGGCCGGGTTCGGCCTCTGGCTCGCTCGCGAGTTCGATTTCTGGGAACTGCCGCAGCTCAAGGCGCTGGTGGTCGAGCACCCGGACTACTACGTCTGGGGGCAACTGACACGCGGCCCCCTGGTGCTGCTGGGCCTGCTGATCGGGGAGTGGATGCTCTACGGCTTCGCCAGCCCCGCTGTCCGACGGGTTCTGATCGCCTCGCTCGTCGCCACCTCCGCGACGCTGTTCGCGCTGTTCTTCTGGCTCGCGCTGCCCACCCTCGACGACACCCTTGCGGCCCTGGCCCGTAACGTTGGGAAGCACCCGCCGGCGCTCGACTTCATGCTGTTCAGCCTGGGAGGGGCCCTGGCACTACTGGCAATCGCCGTGGTCGGCGGAAAGACGCTGGCGACATGGCTCAGGCCGGTGACCCTGATCGGCAGCGATGCCCTGCAGGCGTTCATCTTCCATATCAGCGTGATCTTCCTGCTGTTCCGCATCGCGCTCGGCTACTGGCACAACATCGACTACTCGACGGCTCTCGGCCTGACGCTGGCCCTGATCGTCGCCACGGCCGGCTGGATCCGACTGGTCCACTGGCTGACATCGAGACGGGGCGCTTCATGATCCCTCATCGCCGACGACGGGTACTGATCGGCTGCCTCAGCGTTCTGCTCTGGGCGCCGCCGACCTTGGCCGACGCCTGGCAGGCTCGGCTCGAGAAGCAGCTGGCGGTGATCGATCAGCGCTATCACGACCGCACGGGCACCGGGGAGATCGGCGTTCACGTTCGTCGACTCGATGACGGAGAACGAGTCGGATGGCGCGACGCGGAGCGCTGGTATTGGGCCTCGCTGGTCAAGGTCCCGGTGGCGGTGGAGTTGCTCGACCGGATCTCCAGGGACGGTGCCGATCTCGATGACACCATGACACTCCACGCCAGCGACTATGTCGACGGCGCGGGTGCCACCAACTGGGCCGCGCCCGACACCAGGATCCCCCTGCGGACCCTGCTCGAGCGAATGCTGATCGACAGCGACAACACCGCGACCGACATGTTGATGCGACGAGTGGGACTGGAAGCGGTCAATCGCCGGGCGAGATCGTTGACGGACGAAGGGATCGGCCCGATTACCACCCTGATCGACGTGAGACGACATCTCTACGGCATCTTCACGCCCAGGGCACAATCGCTGACCGGCAGGCAACTGATCGACCTGCGACAGGCCGACTTCGGCGAACCGCGCCTGATCCGGCTCGCCCAGTTGACCGATAGCCGACGGGAGCAATTTCCACCGCTCGATCTCGCCGCAGCCTACCAGCGCTATTACGCCACCGGGCTCAATTCGGGTCGGCTGGATCGCTACGCGGACATGCTGGAGAGGATCGACGAGGGCGAGGCGCTGCCCGCCGCAGCCACCGCCACCCTGCTGTCGATCATGCAGCGTGCCGACACGGGCCATCGGCGCCTGGCCGCCGGGTTCCAGCGGCAGTGGCCCTTTGCCCAGAAAACCGGAACCCAGTATTCACGCTTCTGTGATGCCGGCATCCTAGCCCCCGGGACACCGGGGGCGGTCGTCATCGTCAGTTGCCTGCGGGACGCACCCTCGCGGCGGGAGGCCGAGCGCACCTTCCAGGCCATCGGCCGCGCGGTCGAATCCAGCGGCGTGCTGGCGCACGAGGGCTTCGCGGAAGACTGAACTTCCGTCACCCCCGCTTCAGTTCCTCCTGCACCGCCAGCTTGGTGCGAATGAAGTCACTGTGAGTCACATAGAGCAGATCGGCCAGGCGGCGAATCCGGTGCTCCTCCAGCGCCGCCAGCTCATGATCGGCGTAGGCCAGACGCCACATCGCGGCAATCAGCGCGACACGCTGATCGTAGTCGTAGCGCTCGTTGAGCAGCGAGACGTACTGGAAGTGGTCCACCGCCTCATCGACCTGTCGTTGCGCCTGCTCGACCAGTTCGTCGACGGCGACCTCGTCCAGCGAAAACTGCGTCATCAGCATCTGACGCAACATGGCCAGCTCCTCGGGATCGGTTTCGTAGTCGGCGCGCAGGATCTCGCTCAACAGCGCGGCGACCGCCAGTTGCGTCGTGATCACGTCTCGGCCGTCGGACTGCGGCGTGGCGAGAACGCGTTGAAAGAACTGCTGAACGGTGTCGAGCATTGGTCAATCCCCCTGCGGTGAACGGCGAACAATCGGGTAACGTTTTGACACCGATTGTCCCAAAGGTTCTTCCGGGCGGGCCGCGCCGACAAAAAAACCCGCAGCCAGGGGCTGCGGGTCCGATACGTCGTCAGCACTCTCGCGTCGGACTGGATGCCGGGCTCGTCACGCCCCGTGGGCTGCGAGGAACTCCTCGGTCAGCTTGAGTTCGCTGTTGGAGTTGACGCCGATCCCGCGAGTGGTCACGTTCCTGGCGATCTGCTGCGCTTCATCGAGGGAGTGCATCTCCGCCGTGCCACACTGATAGATGTTGAGTTCGGGAATCGACTTCTGGTCCGTCAGCGCCAGCACGTCTTCCATCGCGGCGTTCCAGGCCGCGCCCACGGTCGCCTCGTCGACCTGTCCGATCAGGCTCATGTAGAACCCGGTACGGCACCCCATCGGCGAGATGTCGATGATCTCGACGCCGTCGCCATTGAGATGCTGGCGCATGAAACCCGCGAAGAGATGCTCGAGGGTGTGAATGCCCCGCTCGGATAGAATCTCTTCGTTGGGAATGCAGAAGCGCAGGTCGTAGACGGTGATGTCGTCACCGCCCGGCGTCTTCATCTGTTTGGCGACACGCACCGCCGGTGCATTCATCTTGGTGTGGTCGACCATGAAGCTGTCGAGTAATGGCATGCCTTGCCTCCTTGTTGACGTGTCCGGACAGGTATCTACTTTAGCACGCTAACCGGCGCTGTCATGCGCCGACGCCCCGCGCTCACCCGTCCAGTTCGGGATAATGACGGAATATGCCGCCCTGGTTGAAATCGAGCCGCCGATCAGAGGTGAGATAGGCGGAGAGCGTCGGTCGTTGACCGACACGATCGACCAGTGCGGTCACTTCCGGTATTTCCGGCTCCAATCTCTCCATCGCCCGCGGAAACGCATAACGCAGCCCCGTCACCACCTGGAACAGCGACAGATCGACATAGCTGTGCGCCGTTCCCACCAGATAGGGCTCGTCACCGGCATTGGTCGCCAGCACACGTTCGAAATAGTGGAGAAACTTGGGCAGACGCTCCTGCACGAAGACCCGGGCACGCCGCTTCGCCTCGTCCTGCTGATCCTCGTAGTAGAGCGAACTGCCGACCGGGTGGTGGGTGTCGTGGATCTCGGCGACGAAATCCGTCAGCGTCAACTGCAGTCCGTTGGCCCAGACACGGGCGGACTCATCCTCCGGCACCAACCCCAGCCGGGGGCCGAGAAACTGCAGGATGTTGGCGACGTGGGAAATGACGAGCCCTTCGGCCTTCAACACCGGCGGCGCGAAATGCGGCTGTCCCAGGTCGCTACCGTGGATGAATTCGCTGACGGCACCCGCGCCGCCCCCCTTGTCGGAGGACCGCTTGCCGACATCGATATAATCCGCGCCAGCATCCTCCAGCGCCAGGCGAACGAATTCGCCACGGCCGGGAATGCCCGGCCAGTAGTAGAGCTCGTAGGTCATCCGTTTACCTCCCCTTTTCGGCACCGTTCGCGTGCGTGCCGGCTGTTGGGTACATGGCGACGCGATCGTCGGCAGACAACCCCAGGCGAGCGTGATCCACCGATCGAGCACGCCCCTCAGCATAGGCCAAAAAAAGCTCGAACCCGTTAGGGTTCGAGCCTCTTGTACCGTCCCACTGGCGACGACCCGCGGGCAGCCGGCCGAAGGCCGAGGACTCAGTGGCTCAGCGACACGCCACCGCCTGGCGCAGCGTGCTCTTCACCCACAGACGCTGACCGTCCGGCGTCTTGCCCTGATCGTTCCATTGTTGGGTGGTCTGGACACAGAACGAGCCGAGATCCTCGACGGCTGGGGCGGCGGCGTCGGGGCGCTCGCCACCGATCCGCAAAACATCGGTATTGTTCGACTGGTAATTGGGCGCAAAGGTGTTGGAGGCGCAACCGGCCATCGCCATGACCAAGCCATACGCCATCAAGATACGGCGAAATGCCATCGTGAATGAATCCTCGAGGGGCGCCCGGCACCGTGCATCCACGTGCCCGGTTGCCTGGCGCAGCACCGGCACGATTGCCGGCAGCGCGTATTTAGCACCGTCTCCCAGGGCTGTCAATCGGCATCTGGCGTCAACGGCCCAAAGCGGGGATGGAGCATCGAGAACGTTCAGAAAAGCCCCAACTGACGACCGGTGAGCTTTTCGAAATCCTCGCCCACGAACGGCAGGATGCCGTCGGCGACCGGTTGCAACTGACGACTGACGTAGTGTTCATAGTCGATCGTCGAACGCCGATTCTCCAGCGGCTCCGGGCCGGCGACCGTGATCACGTAGCGTATCCAGCCGCCATTCTGGTATTGAAGCGGACGCGCCATCTGGCGGTTGAACTCGTCTGCCAGGCGTGCCGCGCGCACGTGGGGCGGAACATTGCGCTGGTAGTCGTCCAGCTTGCGCCTGAGTCGCTTGCGATACACCAGTTGATCGTCGTTCTCCCCGGCCAGCGTCCGCTGCACGGTCTCGCGCACGTAATCGCGGTAGGGTTCGTCGGCGAAAATCCGCCGGTAGAGCTCCCGCTGAAATGTCCTCGCCAGCGGCGACCAGTCGGCGCGCACCGACTCCAGCCCCTTGAACACCAGTCGCTCGCTGCCGTCCGCCTCGCGGACCAGGCCGGCATAACGCTTCTTGCTGCCCTCTTCGGTGCCACGAATGGTCGGCATCAGGAAGCGTGTGAAGTGCGTCTCGAACTGGAGTTCCAGAGCGCTGTCGAGCTGGAACGCCTCCTGCAGATGGCGCTGCCACCAGGCGTTGACCCTGGCTACCAGTCGAGTGCCGATCGTATTCGCGGCATCGGCCTCGTGCACCCCGCCCAACCACACGAACGTCGAGTCGGTATCGCCATAGATAACGGTATAACCCTCGGCTTCGATCAACTCCCGGGTACGGCGCATGATCTGGTGGCCGCGCATGGTGATCGATGAAGCCAGCCGCGGGTCGAAGAAGCGGCAGCCCCGCGAGCCGAGCACGCCGTAGAAGGCGTTCATGATGATCTTCAACGCCTGGGCCAGCGGCGCGTTGCCCTCGCGCTTGGCCGCCTCGCGCCCCTCCCACACTTGCGCCACGATCGCCGGCAGCGCATGCCGGGTGCGCGAGAAATGGGCTCCCAGGAAACCGGGCACGGCATGCTCGGGCGAGGGGTCGGCGAGCCCCTCGACCAGCCCCACCGGGTCGATCAGAAACGAGCGGATGATCGAGGGATAGAGACTCTTGAAATCGAGCACCAGTACCGAGTCGTAGAGTCCCGGGCGCGAATCCATCACATAACCACCCGGGCTGTCGTCGCCGTCGCGACTGCCCAGGGTCGGGGCAACGAAGCCGAACCGATGCATGCGCGGCAGATAGAGGTGCGAAAATGCCGCGACGGAACCTCCGCTGCGATCGGCGGAGAGCCCGGTGACGCTGGCCCGCTCGAGCAGGAAGTCGATGATCCGGGTATGCGCGAAGATCCGCGTCACCAGCTCGCAATCCTTGAGGTTGTAGCGCGCCAGCGCCGGCTTGTCCTCCGCGAACATGCGGTTGATATCGGCCATGCGCTGGTAGGGATTGTCGATCGCCTTGCCCTCGCCCAGCAGGGTCTGGGCAACGTTCTCGAGGCTGAAGGAGGGAAAGCTCCAGGTCGCCGAGCGTAGCGCTTCGATACCGTCGATCGCCAGTCGCCCCGGAATGGTGACGAAATAGTGATTGGGCTGGTGGCCATGGGCCCGCCACTCGACCGGCGCTCCGCCTCTCCCCAGCCGCAGGGCGACATTCAGGCGGTCGGCGTGACGCTGCAACTGGCGCAGGTCGAACTGAATCACGCTCCAGCCGATGATCGCATCCGGGTCGAAGCGCGCAAACCAGGCATTCAGCGCGTGCAGCAAGTCGGCGCGGGAGTCGCAGTAGATCAGCTCGAAGTCGCGCTCGCGATCCGCCTCGCTGCCCGCCCCCGCCGGCGGGCCGAGCATGTAGACGATGCGCTGGCCGCAGCCGTGCAGGCCGATCGAGTAGAGCTCGCCGCGCTCGCTGGTCTCGATGTCCAGCGAGCAGAGCCTCAACTGCGGCCGATAGGCCGGCGCCGGCTTCAATTGTGCATCGATCAGCGAACCGTCGGCCGCCTGGGTCGCCATCACCTCGACCGGTGCGGTGATGAAGCGCTCCATCAGATAGCGGTCCGGTGGCCGGATATCGGCCTCGAACAGCTCGACACCGGCGTCGGCGAGACGTCGCTCCAGGTTCATCAACTGACGATGCTGCCGACAGTAGAGGCCGAGCACCGGCCGGGACTCGAAGTCCTTGAGATCGAGTTCACGCAGTTCCACATCGCGCTCGTGGCGAATCGAGCGTTCGGCCCTTTCGCGCTGATCGGCCGGGAGGAAAGCCACCGATGTCTGTGGCGGCAGGCGCACCCATTTCGGCCCATCGTCGGTGGCCAGCCAAAGCGACACCTCGGTGCCGGCCGGCGTATCCTGCCAATGCCGGGTCAGGATGAAGCCCCGTTGCGTCACGCTATTCGATTGCACGTCGGTCGACATCCATTCCATTCCGTTCGAAGAGCCCTCAGAAGGAGAGCACCCACGGCAGCGCGAACCCGAGGTAGACCGGTATCAGCAAGGGTGCGGCCAGTGTGGTGATCAGTACAGCGATGGCGCCCTTCTCGGGGCGAATCTCCAGTTCCATGGCGATGACCACGACATTGGCGGCCATGGGGACGGCGCCGATGAGCAGAAAGGCCAGCGCCAGCGAGTCCGAGATTCCCACGCTCATTCGCAGCAGCAGCACCATCAATAGCGTCGCCAGCGGCCAGACGACAAAGCGCACCACCACGCAGCCGGCAACGAATCGCAGGTCGAACTCCCGCCACGTCACGCGTCCCAGGGTCATGCCGATGATCATCATTCCCAGCACCGTGAAACAGTACTTGAAGTAGTCGAGCCCATCGGCAACGACATCCGGTACCTGCCAGCCCAGCGCGCTGACCAGCATGCCGGCCGCGAAGGCGTAGATCAGCGGCAGCCTTGCCAACCGGGCCAGGCTCTCTTTCACCGAGAAACGTCCCCGGGCGCTGACATAGAAACCCACCGTGAACTCGTAGAGCGAAACCCCCAGCATGCAGAAGAGATAGAGCGTCACCCCCTCCGGCGGCAGCAGCACCAGCGCGATCGGGAACCCGAAGTAACCCGTGTTGCCGGTGCCGGCGGAAAAGGCCAGCAGCGCCCGCTCCTGTTCGGCGAAAAAGCGGCTGGCCACCCCGTTGACCACGACGCATAGGCAAGTCGCCAGCAACAGCACGCTGGCCGTCAGGACCAGCTTGTCGGCGCTGGGCTGCCCCTGGGTCAGGCCATGGAAGAAAGTCAGCGGTGAAATGATGTAGACGAGCAGCGTCGCTATCGGCCGCGGATCGACCCTCAACCGTCGTGCCGCCAGCCAACCCAGCGCCACGAAGAAGAGCAGCATCCAGAGCGACTGGGAAAGATCGATTTCGGCCATCCGGGATTCCTTTAGCGACAGTCGGCGGTAACGATTTGGCCGCTAACTGTAACACTGGAAGGCATCGTCGGTCGGCCCGGAGCGAGGGGATCGAACGCCGGCCACGCCAGCCATCAGGGGCTGAGCTCGAGACGCTCGTCGACCCGCTTTCCCGCCAAGAATCGTAGAGGGTAGCGAGCACCGTGCCTGGGGCCATATACCCAGCGCTCGACCCTTACCGCGCCTTCGATGAGATGGCCGCCGCGCCGCTGCGGCAGTTCGATCACACGTGACGCCGGTGCGCCGCATTTTTGCAGGACCTGTTCGGGGGTATCGCCGTTGGCGGTCAGCCCACTCTGGCATCGCATCGCGATCACGGGATTCGCGACACCCAGCAACAGGATCACCAAGCCGATCGACGACGCCTGGCGACCACCCCGCATGCCGGCTCGACGACCAGAGCGGGCCAAGGTCATTGGCCATGCGTCTGGGTGGTGAAACCTGGCAGGCGCTTCTGCGTCGAGGCCACGATGCAGCACAGCAGGAACACCTGGAACGGCAGCCGCCAGAACAGCACCCACTCCGGGACCTGAGGAAAAAGCTCGGGGTGCAGCCACATGTAGACGTTGGCCGGCGTCACGCAGATCGTCAGTACCACCAGCCCCCAGCCAGCCAACGCACGAAAGCGTGGCAGCAAGATACCGACGGCGCCCAGCAGCTCGAAGAACCCGCTGATCAGCACCGCCGCCTCGGGCCAGGGCAAACCCGGTGGAATGATCGATGCGAAGGCGTCCAGCATCACGAAATGACCGATGCCGCCGATGGCGAACCAGAGGAAGACAAGGCCAAGACCGGCCGTACGCCACATGGGCTTATGAATCATGATCGCTCCCTGAATACCTCAACACCGTGAACAAAAAAAGGCTCCAGATTGAAGCTCACTACGCTTGCTCGTTACCGCGTAACGACTGCAGCAGCATCAATGCACTGGCCTTGGCCAGCCATACATCTCGCGAGTTGCGCCCCAGATCTCGCTCGAAGCGACCTGCCATTTCCCGGTAGCAATCGAAAAATCCCTGGCTTTTTTTCGCGAAAGCCTCGCCCAGACGGCGCTCCATACGCTGTACCGTCTCGCGCAGCTCCCTCTCGGAACGATCACTGGTGAATGGCTCGGAAGATGCTGGCCCAGAGGTGTCGACCTGAGACCATTCACTCCTGAGCACTCCGTAGCGAATTGAGTCGTAGTAGTCGCCTTGATAATAGCGAACCTTGCGTAGGCGCCCTTCTAGACTAAAGCCGAGCTTTTCGGCGCAGGCCATCATGCCTGGGTTGCCGGACCAGGTCGTCAAGCCAATTCGCTCGACATCGAATCGGTCGAAGAGATTCGTGATCCACAAGGAAAGTGCACGGACACCGATACCTTTACCCCAGACGGAGGAGTCGTAGATCACGATACCGGCCTCCAACCATCGGGTTGCTTCGCACTCCCAGCAGAAACTGACTTCGCCTACCGGTCGCCCCTCCAAGAAGATGATCTGGGCGTCATAGCCGGCCAACAGCCGCTTGAAGCGTCCTTCCAGAAACTCATTCAACGAGGGGCGCTGATAACCGAAGTCGGGGCCGTTGAATCGAGTCCAGGTTTCATCCGGGGTCATCAAGTCGTACAGCGCGGCCCCCGATCCTGGTTCCGCGACACCCAAGGTGACATCCCGCATTGCGCCCTCCTCTTGTTTTTATCAAAGACGCCGCCACCCCATGCGGCGCTCAAGCGCGGCACCACACCCATGTACCCCACTTCAGGTGCTACAATCGGCGACCAAGTTTTCAGCCTATCCATCCCGCGGCGTCGATGCCATCGGTTCGCCGCGGGTTTCGTTACGGGAATGTTCCAGTCGCCATGTCGAACAACGCCTCGCTTTCGCGCCAGATCCTCGTCACCAGCGCGCTGCCGTACGCCAACGGCTCGATCCACCTGGGCCACCTGCTGGAGTACATCCAGACCGATATCTGGGTGCGCTTCCAGAAGAGCCGCGGCCATGAGTGCCACTATGTCTGCGCCGACGACGCCCACGGCACCGCGATCATGCTGCGTGCCGAGCAGGAAGGGATCACCTCCGAGCAGCTGATCGCCAAGGTCAGCGAGGAGCATCAGGCGGACTTCGCCCGGTTCGGCGTCGCCTTCGACAACTACCACTCGACCCATTCCGAAGAGAACCGCCTCCACAGCGAGCGCATCTACACCGCACTGCGCGATGCCGGCCATATCAGCACCCGTGATATCGAGCAGATGTACGATCCGGTCAAGGGGCTGTTCCTGGCCGATCGCTTCATCAAGGGCACCTGCCCGAAATGCGGCAGCGAGGACCAGTACGGCGACAACTGCGAAGTCTGCGGCGGAACCTACACACCGGCGGAGCTGATCAACCCGGTGTCGGCGATCAGCGGCGCAACGCCGGAAGTACGCACCTCGACCCACTACTTCTTCAAGCTGCCCAATTTTGAAGAATTCCTGAAGCAGTGGACGCGGTCCGGCCGGGTCCAGCCGCAGATCGCCAACAAGCTGCAGGAGTGGTTCGAGGCCGGGCTCAACGAGTGGGACATCTCCCGCGATGCGCCCTACTTCGGCTTCGAGATTCCGGACGCGCCGGGCAAGTACTTCTACGTCTGGCTGGACGCGCCGATCGGCTACCTGGCCAGCTTCCAGAATCTCTGCGACCGTGAAGGTCTCGATTTCGACAGCTACTGGAAGGCGGACTCCGATGCCGAGGTCTACCACTTCATCGGCAAGGATATCGTCTATTTCCACGCCCTGTTCTGGCCGGCGATGCTCGAGGGCGCCGGCCTGCGCACGCCGACGGGGGTCAACTGCCACGGTTTCGTGACCGTCAACGGGGCCAAGATGTCGAAGTCCCGCGGCACCTTCATCAAGGCCCAGACCTACGCCGAGCATCTCAACCCGGAGTATCTGCGCTACTACTTCGCCGCCAAGCTGACCTCTCGGGTCGACGATCTCGACCTCAACCTCGAGGATTTCGCGGCGCGGGTGAACTCGGACCTGGTCGGCAAGGTGGTCAACATCGCCAGCCGCTGTGCCGGCTTCATCAACAAGCTGGGCAACGGCCAGCTCTCGGCGACCTGCGCGGAGCCGGAGCTCGTCGCCAGGTTCATCGCCGCCGGTGACGAGATCGCCGCCGACTTCGAGGCGCGTGAATTCGGCCGCGCCATGCGCAAGGTGATGGAACTCGCCGACGAGGCCAACACCTATATCGCCGACAAGGCGCCCTGGGTACTGGCCAAGGAGGGCGGCCGCGAGCAGGAGGTGATCGATATCTGCTCGGTGGGCATCAACCTGTTCCGCACGCTGATGGTCTACCTGCAGCCGGTGGTACCGGCGATGGCCGAGCAGGCTCGCGTCTTTCTGCAGGTCGAAAGCCTGAACTGGGAGAGTCGCCAGCAGGTGCTCGAAAGTCACACCATCGGCAAGTTCAAGCCGCTGATGACCCGGGTCGAGAGCGACAAGATCGACTCGATGATCGAGTCTTCCAAGGAAGTGCTCGAGGAGGAGAAGAAATTGACTGGAAAAGCCCCCGCCGATGCCGAGTCGGGCGACGCGCCCGCCATCGAACCGATCGCCGACGAGATCACCTTCGACGACTTCATCAAGGTCGACATGCGGATCGCCGAAATCAAGAAGGCCGAGCAGGTCGAAGGCTCCAGCAAGCTGCTCAAGCTGACCCTGGACCTCGGTGGCGAGACCCGCACGGTCTTCTCCGGCATTCGCAAGGTCTACGCCCCCGAAGCGCTCGAAGGCCGGTTGACGGTGATGGTCGCCAACCTGGCGCCGCGCAAGATGCGCTTCGGTGTCTCCGAAGGCATGGTGATGGCCGCCGGCGATGAAGACGGCATATACCTGCTGTCGCCGGATAGCGGCGCCAAACCGGGTCAGCGTGTGACCTGAAGACCGGACCCCGGCCAGCGTGACACTTGCCCACGAGCGCGCGACCCCGGTCGCGCGCTTTGCGTTGATCACGGACGAGCCGTCTGCTGCTGCGAGATGGCCGAGGTTGGGAGCGGCCACTTCGAGCGTCTATAATGGCCGGCTTCGAGCGCCCCGCGCCGCCCATCCGAGGCGGCGAGCAGGCCCTGTGTGCCAATGGAGAGTCATCGCTTGTCTCACCCCGCCACGATCACCGTCGAGCTTATCGACGCCGAACTGCCCCAGACCCAATGCGGCAAATGCGGCCATGACGGCTGTCGTCCCTATGCCGAGGCGATCGTGGAGGGAGAGGCCGTCAATCGCTGCCCGCCCGGCGGGGAAGCGACACGGGATCGACTGGCCGCGCTCACCGGCCGTCCGCCTCTCGAATTGATCGAGCCGCCACAGGCTCCGCTGCTGGCCGTGATTCGAGAAGCCGAGTGCATCGGCTGCACCAAGTGCATCCAGGCATGCCCCGTCGATGCGATTCTCGGCGCCGCCAAGCAGATGCATACGGTGATCGAATCGGAATGCACCGGCTGCGAGCTGTGCGTGGCGCCCTGCCCCGTCGACTGTATCGACCTCGTCGAACATCCACGCTGGGCGGAGGCGAACAGTGATCCCGAACGGCAGCAGTATCTCGACTGGCGCGCCCGCAACGGGCGCCAACGCTTCGAGGCCCGCAACCGGCGCCTGACCCTCAAGGCCGAACGGAAACGTCACAGGCGCGAACAGCGCCGCGCCGCAGCGGCACGGCAGGTGACCGAGGCGCCCGCGACATCACGTGAACGACCTGCCGATATCGACGTTACCGCTCTGAAGGCACAGATAGCGACCCTGACCGCGCGTCGAAAGCGCCTGCAGCGCCAGTTGGATAACGCCGAAGAGGCACGGCGCCCCGCGCTTCTCGAGCGCCTGGCGGGATTCGAGGAACAGCTCGACACCTTGAAGCGGCAACTCGAAACCGTGCCATCACCGAATCGGCACGCCGCACGCGATCACCGTCATATCGCCCTGGCGGCGGCGGAACAGGCGCTGCGCAAGGCGCGACAGGAGCTGGAGCATTACCGACGTCAGGGCGACCAGGCGGGCATCGCGGAGGCCCAGGACAAGATACGCGAGGCGGAACGGCTGATCTCCCTGGCTAGCCGATCGCCCGCCAACCAGCCTGCCACTGGCGCGGGCGACCATCATGGAACGAGCTCATGAATGCCACCAAGCGAGAGCAGATCTTTGCTCGCCTCAAGGCGCACAACCCCGAACCGACCACCGAGCTGAACTGGTCGACGCCGTTCGAGTTGCTGGCGGCGGTACTGTTGTCGGCCCAGGCGACGGACGTGGGCGTGAACAAGGCCACGGCAAGGCTGTTCCCGGTGGCCAATACGCCGCAGGCGATCATCGATCTCGGACTCGACGGGCTGAAGGCCCACATCAAGACCATCGGCCTCTACAACACCAAGGCCGAGAACCTGATGAAGACCTGCCACATCCTGGCCGAGCGCTACGCAGGAGATATCCCGCGCACCCGCGCCGAGCTGGAAGCGCTGCCCGGCGTGGGACGCAAGACCGCCAATGTGATTCTGAACACGGCATTCGGCGAACTGACGATGGCGGTCGACACGCACATCTTTCGCGTCGCCAACCGCACCCGCATCGCCAAGGGCAAGAACGTGCTCGAAGTGGAGCAGAAGCTGCTGCGCCATGTTCCCAAGGCTTATCTCAAGGATGCCCACCACTGGCTGATCCTGCACGGCCGCTACACCTGTCTGGCGCGCAAGCCGCGCTGTGGTAGCTGCGTGATCGAGGACCTGTGCGAGTATCCCGACAAGGTCGAGATCGGCTAGTACCGATGATGGCGGTCAGGGGCTCGACTCCGGCTCCTGGCCGCTGTCCACGCTTTCCGGCTCCTGTGTCGGCACCGCCTCCTCGCCCATGGACTCGGGCGCGGTGGGCGCGGCCTCCGGCAAGCTGCTGCCATCGCCGTTCGCGGCATCGTCCGGGGCAGAGGATGTCTCCGCTTCCGGGGCCGTGACGCTCATTTCGGTCGCCCCGTCACGGCTGTAGACGATCTTGCGTGTGCCGCCATCGCAGCTGCCGACCACCTCGGCGCCAGCGAAGGCCTCCCCCTCCTTCACCACGCCATCATCGACCTGGGCGTTGTCGACGATCTCGAGCAGGAAGTGGCGAGCACCATTATCGCGGATGGTCTGATCGATCTGTGCCTTGAGCCTTTCGCAGGCCAGGCGCGTCTCGGGTTGCTGGTCGAACGGCGAATCGCCCTGCTGCGCCTGGGCCCAAGCGAGCGACGATGCCAGGCAAGCACTACTCAACCCCGCCACGACGGCGAACTTCCAGGTAATAACACGCATAGACACTCCTCACCCCATGGCAATGCACGAACCGCGGCCAGGACCGCCAATTCGCGCGGGAAGTACCGAGCCGATCATCCCGTCTCACCCGACGGGGAGCCGGAAGGTCTCACAACCGAAACTCGCCGCCTCTCTCGATCGCTCTCTGATAGGCCGGGCGGTCGCGCATATTCTGCAGCACTTTCTTGATATTGGGACGTCCGGAGAGGTCGGCACGACTTTCGGCCGCCAGCAACGGAAAACTCATCTGAATATCCGCCGCGCTAAACTCATCGCCCGCGAACCACGGGTGCTGACGCAGTTCACTCTCCCAGTAATCGAGATGCATCTCGAGCTGGGGGTCGAGGAACTTCTGTCGGACCCCATTGGCCAGCAGCCTGCCGATGGGACGAATGACCGCGGGTACGGGGGGCTTGCCCAACTTCGAGAAAACCAGCTTCATCACCAACAGCGGCATCGCCGAGCCTTCGGCGTAATGTAGCCAGTAGGTGTAACGCAGCCGCTCCGGCGTACCGGCCTCCGGTACCAGGGCGTCACCGTCATAGCGGGAGACGAGATATTCGATGATCGCGCCGGATTCGGCGACGGTGTAGGCGTCATCGGTGATGACCGGCGACTTGCCGAGCGGATGGATACGCTTCAGCTCCGCGGGCGCCAGCATGGTCTTGGGATCGCGTCGGTAGGTTCGGACCTCATACTCGACACCCAGCTCCTCCAGCAGCCACAGGATACGCTGCGACCGGGAATTTTCGAGGTGGTGAACAGTGATCATGTCAACGCTTCCTTGCCGGTTTCTTCGACTCTCCCGGCCGCCTGGGTTCTCAGCGGCCTCCGGGAACGCTCTTAACCATAGGAAGTTATCGTTGAAGCCGCCACTGACGAAAACGGCGCCCTGCAGGCGCCGTCATCGAGATCGATAGAAGGTCGTCAGTGCTGCTGCTCGAACATCTCGTCACCGACGTCATCGATATAGCGCTGACTCTTGGTGATCGTCAGTTCCACGCAACCATCTTCGCCCGGTACCACGTCCGAACGCTCGAAGCGTCGCTCCAGGGTCTCGCCGCCCTCGACCGGTTTGCGAATCCATCCGCTGACCCGATACTGGCCACCGGCATCCTGCGGCTCGGGCACGATCAGAAACCCCTTGTACTCGACCGGCTCGCGCTCCTGCTTGGGCGTGGCGGATCTGGCATCGCCACCGCCCAGCAGCCCGGAGAACAGTTTCTTGAACATACGTTGCTCCCGATTCGGATGCCGACATCGCAGATATCGGCATCGGGGGTTGGGTCGGACAGCGCTAGCTCGCGGAGCGGCCCTTGCCGGCCGCGATCCGCAGACGCAGCGCGTTGAGCTTGATGAAGCCTTCGGCGTCCTTCTGGTCGTAGGCGCCGGCATCATCCTCGAACGTGGCAATCGATTCGTCGAACAGCGACTGCTCGGACTTGCGCCCGACCACCGTCGCGCTGCCCTTGTAGAGCTTCATCCGCACCACGCCGTTGACGAAGGTCTGGGTCTCGTCGATGGCAGCCTGGAGCATGCGCCGTTCCGGACTCCACCAGTAACCGTTGTAGATGGTCTTGGCGTACTTGGGCATCAGCTCGTCCTTGAGATGTGCCGCCTCGCGGTCGAGCGTCAACGACTCGATGGCGCGATGCGCGCGCAGCATGATGGTCCCGCCCGGCGTTTCGTAGCAACCGCGGGACTTCATGCCGACATAGCGGTTCTCGACGATGTCGAGACGGCCGATGCCATTGTCGCCACCCAGCTTGTTGAGCTTGGCCAGCACCTCGTGCGGCTTCAGCGGTTCGCCGTCGATGGCGACGACATCGCCCTTCTCGTAGGTCAGCTCGATGTAAGTCGGCTGGTCAGGCGCGGCTTCCGGCGCCACGCTCCAACGCCACATCTCTTCTTCCGCCTCGGCCCACGGATCCTCGAGAATGCCGCCCTCGTAGGAGATGTGCAGCAGATTGGCATCCATCGAGTACGGTGACTTCTTCTTGCTCTTGGAGAAATCGACCGGGATGTCATTGTCCTCGCAGTACGCCATCAGCTTCTCGCGGGAGTTGAGGTCCCACTCACGCCACGGCGCAATCACCTTGACCCCCGGCTTGAGCGCGTAGGCGCCCAGCTCGAAGCGCACCTGGTCGTTGCCCTTGCCGGTCGCCCCGTGAGAGATGGCGTCGGCGCCGGTCTCGTTGGCGATCTCGATCAGACGCTTGGCGATCAGCGGGCGCGCGATGGAGGTGCCCAGCAGGTACTCGCCCTCGTAGATGGTGTTGGCCCGGAACATCGGATAGACGTAATCGCGAACGAACTCTTCCCGCAGGTCCTCGATGTAGATCTCCTTGACCCCGAGCGCCTGCGCCTTGGCTCGCGCCGGCTCGACCTCTTCGCCCTGACCGATATCGGCGGTAAAGGTGACCACCTCGCAAGCGTAGGTTTCCTGCAGCCACTTCACGATCACGGAAGTGTCAAGGCCGCCGGAATAGGCGAGGACGACCTTTTTGACATCGGACATGCGACAGCTCCTTAGCAAGTTTGAATTGATGAGCAAGGTATGTGGTTCGTTGACGTGCGGCAATCGGCGAACGGTGCGGTCGGAAATTATAACGCTCCCGGCCCGCCACGAACACCGAGCGACGGGACGCCAATGACCGAAACTGCTAGACTCTACGCGGTTTCAGGACCACGGTTTCCTCTACACATTACCACTACCACACCAAGGGAATGGGAGTCATTGCATGTCGGACGCCAGCACGAAAGAGCTGATGGCGCAGCGTTTTCGCGGATATCTCCCGGTCGTGGTAGACGTCGAAACCGGCGGGTTCAATTCGGCAACGGATGCGATCCTGGAAATCGCCGCCGTGCCGCTGACGATGGACGACCAGGGCAACCTGCTGCCACTGGATACCATCGCCTTCCACGTCGAGCCTTTCGAGGGGGCCAACGTCGAACAGTCCGCCCTGGATTTCACCGGCATCGACCTCTCCAGCGCCTTCCGCAAGCAGATCGCCGTCAGCGAGCGTGAAGCGCTGGACGGAATCTTCAAGCCGATTCGCAAGACCATCAAGTCCCACGACTGCTCCAGGGCCATCCTCGTCGGCCACAACGCCTCATTCGACCAGGGGTTTCTCAACGCCGCGGTCAATCGCTGCAATATCAAGCGCAACCCCTTTCACCCCTTCTCCAGCTTCGACACCGCGTCGCTGTCGGCCCTGGCCTACGGCCAGACGGTCCTGGCGCGAGCCTGCCAGGCAGCCGGTATCGAATTCGACAACTCCTCGGCCCACTCGGCGAGCTACGATACCGAACGCACGGCGGAGCTGTTCTGCGCCATCGTCAACCGCTTCAAGGATCTGGGCGGCTGGAACCTGGCGATGAAGGAGCAGGGTCTCGACGACGTCTGAGCACTGAAACGAAAGGCGCCCGTCCTGGGACGGGCGCCTTTCACGGCAACGACAATCGTCGACGTGCCGAATCAGCTATCGCTGGAGGCCTCGGCAGCCTTGGCCGCAGCGGCCTTGACCATGGGCTCCAGCTCACCGTTCTGATACATCTCGACGATGATGTCGCAGCCGCCTACCAGCTCGCCGTCGATCCACAGCTGGGGAAACGTCGGCCAGCTCGCGTACTTGGGCAGCTCTGACCGGATATCCGGATTGTCGAGGATGTTGACGAAGGCGAACTTCTCGCCGCATGCCATCAACGCCTGGACCGCCTGGGCAGAGAAGCCGCACTGGGGCAGCTGGGGCGATCCCTTCATGTAGAGCAGGATGGCGTTGTCACTGATCTGCTGCTTGATCGCTTCGATGGTATCGCTCATGAGACGTCCTGTAGCGGGAAGAGAGAGCCGCTGGCCCACCCTTCGCGTGTGCGCGAATATAAAAGACCGTAAGACCATTCTACTGATGACACCGACCGAAAACACCCCCGCCGACCCGTGAAGGCATTCCGCGGCGTTGCGCCGCTCACGGGGTCTGGTTAGGATGATTGGCTTTCGCACGGATCGACGCCGGCCACCGACGCCCGCCCAGGGCACGGCTTTCCCATCGCATCGATCCTGGCGCCGTCTAGCGAGACGCCCCACCGGGCGCCTCGCCCGCGGCGCTTTTTTCTTTTTCTGGTGGCAGTCGCCATGGCGGGCATGGCCACCGATCGAGTTTT
The DNA here is from genome assembly GCF_003206045.1 of Salinicola lusitanus. Lineage (GTDB taxonomy): Bacteria > Pseudomonadota > Gammaproteobacteria > Pseudomonadales > Halomonadaceae > Salinicola > Salinicola lusitanus. The sequence continues at coordinate 89,180 of NZ_PZJM01000004.1, read as the reverse complement.
CAGTGCGGCGCGCCGGGATGATGCCGCATGCCTTGAAGCCCATGTCTCAACGTCAAGACACGACAGGAATCCACCCATGAGCGCACGCCACTTTCTGACCCTTCTGGATCTCTCCGCCGAAGAGCTCGATTACCTGATCCAGCGCGGGATCACGATCAAGAACCGGCTGAAGACCAACGGCCCCGTCTACACGCCGTTCAGCAATCGCACCCTGGCGATGATCTTCGAGAAGTCCTCGACGCGAACCCGGGTCTCGTTCGAAACCGCCATGGCACAGTTCGGCGGCCATGCGCTGTTCCTGTCATCGCGGGATACCCAGCTCGGCCGCGGAGAGCCGATCGCGGATACCGCGCGGGTACTGTCGGAAATGGTCGATGCGGTGATGATCCGGACTTTCTCTCACGCCGGCCTCGAAGCGTTTGCCGCCGCCAGCGCCGTACCGGTGATCAACGCCCTGACCGACGACTATCACCCCTGCCAGCTGCTGGCCGACGTCATGACCTGGACCGAGTGCCGTGGGCCGGTCAAGGGCAAGACGGCGGTGTGGATCGGTGACGGCAACAATATGTGTCACTCCTGGATCAACGCCGCCCGGCAGTTCGATTTCCAGCTGCGCATCTGCTGTCCCGAGGGCTACGAGCCGCGCGAGGATATCGTCGCGGCCGCCGGCGACCGAGTCACGATCCTGCGCGACCCACGCCAGGCCATCAGCGGTGCCGACCTGATCACGACCGATGTCTGGGCCTCCATGGGTCAGGAGGAAGAACAGGCCAAGCGCGAGCGGGACTTCGCCGGTTACCAGGTCACCGAAGCGTTGCTGGATCAGGCCAACGAGGAGGCGATCTTCCTGCACTGCCTGCCGGCGCATCGCGGCGAGGAGATCAGCACCACCTTGCTCGACGACCCACGCGCCGTGGTGTGGCAGGAAGCCGGCAATCGCCTCCATGCCCAGAAGGCGCTGATCGAGTTCCTGTTGCTGGGTCGGGTCGACTGAGCCGGGCCGACTGAGCCAACACGCCCTCATCCCCGCCGGCCCTGACGCTGGCGGCGATGCCGGCTCCGCAGCGAGCCGGCCATTCAACGCTTCTTCGCCGCCTCCCCGCCGTCTATTCCCCCTGTACCGCCCGCCGTGCCAGGCGACGTCGGCGCGCCTGACGCCAGGCCAGTAGCGACACCGCAATCAGCGCGAGCGCCGCCAGCGCCCCCAGGGCCTGCCCCAGATCCCCGCTCAGGGCGGACTCTCCCAGGACCACGAAGGCCACCCCGTAAGGACCCGTGGTCAGCAGCGCCACCGTGAGATAGATCGAGCGCGGCACACCGGCCACGCCGAGGGCGTAGTGCTTGATGAACATCGGCACGCCCGGCACCAGCTTGATCAGGAAGGTGACCCGCCAAGCGCTACGGCGATCCGCATCGAGCTCTCCCAACGCGGGAAAGCGCCGCTGGAGCAGCTGTCGCAGACGCGGGCGCAGGCGACTGTGCGCGATGGCATAGCAGAGCAGCAGATTGCACAGCGTTGCCAGTGCGGCCACGGCGAGGCCGCCGGCCACGCCAAAGCGCAGCCCGGCAACAATGAAGAAGGGGGTCATCGGCACGCCCAGTGCCGGCAGCACGATCATGGCAAGGGTGAACGGCAGCAGCTGCAGCTCCTCGAGCCAGCCGTGGGGCACGCCGCCGTACGCCGCGAACAGCACGCACAGGGCGACGCCGAGCCCCGCCGCCAGGGCCACCCGCCACCAGCGCCAGGCGAGTTTCATGGCGCGCTGCCGCCGCGGCAGAGAGCGCTGCCGCGTGGCGGCGACATCGGATCGGGCATCATCGGGGAAAGCGGAATCGGCATGTGTCATGCCTCCCGATGTAAAGCGACAAGCATGACACGCAGATGACAGCCGATGGCATCACTCGAGGTTGTCGAGCCCTTTCTCGGCCATCGCCACGGCCCGGAACAGCGCCCGGCGCTTGTTGAGCGTCTCGTTCCACTCGTCGTCGGGATTGGAATCGGCGACGATGCCACCGCCGGCCTGGACGTGCAGCTCGCCATCCTTCAGCACCGCCGTGCGGATCGCGATCGCCATGTCCATGTTGCCGTGCCAGGAGAGATAGCCAACGGCACCGGAATAGACGCCACGCTTGACCGGCTCCAGTTCGTCGATGATCTCCATCGCCCGGATCTTGGGTGCGCCGGAGAGCGTGCCGGCCGGGAAGGTGGCACGCAGCACGTCCATCGCCGACATGCCTTCGCGCAGCTTGCCGGTGACGTTGGAGACGATGTGCATGACGTGGGAATAACGCTCGATCGCCATCTTGTCGGTGAGCTCGACCGTGCCGATTTCGCTGATGCGGCCGATATCGTTGCGGCCCAGGTCGATCAGCATCAGGTGCTCGGCGATCTCCTTGGGATCGGCCAGCAGCTCTTCCTCCAGCGCCTTGTCCTGCTCGGGCGTGGCGCCGCGGGGGCGCGTGCCGGCGATCGGGCGGACGGTCACCTCGCCCCCCTCCAGACGGGTCAGAATCTCGGGCGATGATCCGATCACGTGATGGTCATCGAGATTCAGAAAGAACATGTAGGGTGACGGATTGAGACTGCGCAGCGCCCGATAGAGATCCAGCGGCGGCGCCTGGTAGGGAATCGACATGCGCTGGGACGGCACGCACTGCATGACGTCGCCGGCCAGCACGTACTCCTTGATGGTCGCCACCGCGTCCTTGTAGCCCTGCTCGCTGAAGCTGGCGTGGAAGTCGTCCTCGGCGACGTCCGCACGGCCGGTACCCGGACTCAAGGTGTTGAAGGTCGCGCTGCGCAGCTTCAACTCCAGGGTCTCGAGTCGCTCGACCGCGTCGGCATAGGCGTGGGGCGACTCCGGGTCGGCATGAGTCCACAACTGGAGCCGGCCGGAGAGATTGTCGAAGACCACCAGGTCGTCGCACACCATCAGCAGGATGTCCGGCACGCCGATGGGATCGGGCTTCTCGGCAGCGAGCGCAGTACGCAGTTTCGGTTCGATATAGCGAATGGTGTCGTAGCCGAAGTAACCCACCAAGCCGCCGTCGAATCGTGGCTGGTCGTCCAGGTCAGGCACCTTGAACTTGGCCTGGAACCGCTCGATCCAGGCCAGCGGGTCCTCGACCTGACTGGCGCCGACCTGTTCGCCATCGACGATGTGCCGGACGGTCAGGCCCCGCACCTCGATACGCTCCCGACTCGGCAACCCGATGATCGAGTAGCGCCCCCACTTCTCCCCTCCCTGCACCGATTCGAGCAGGAAGGTCCAGGGCGCATCGGCCAGCTTGAGATAGGTCGACAGCGGCGTATCCAGGTCGGCCAGCACCTCGCGGGTGACCGGAATACGGTTGTAGCCGGCTTGCGCCAGCTCGGCAAAGCGATCGGGGGTCATCATGGGACCGGGCTCCAGCAGTGAGAATCAGCAATCGGCAAACGAAACGGTTCGACTGACGATCACCATCGCCAACGCGTCACGTGGCGTATCAACACGCTGGGGCTGGAAAGACGTTGGATATCCGGTCGCATGTCAAAGCTCGGTCGAGGGAAAACGGAAAGGTCGGGAGCTGCGCAAGAACGGCGCCACAACCGCCATGGCGCCGTTCAGGAAACCCTAAACGAGTTCCCCCAGCGATTCAACCACGCCATCCGGGTGGCTCGAGGCCACTGGCTCGCCATGGTTGTAGCCATACGGCACCGCCAGCGTGCGGAAGCCGGCCCGCCTTCCCGCTTCCACGTCGTGACGCGAATCCCCCACCATCAGGCACTGCGCGGGGGCGACGCCGAACTGCGCCGCCAGATGGAGCAGTGGCGCGGGATGGGGTTTCTTCTCCGCCAGCGAATCCCCGCCCAGCGTCAGGCGAAAATAGCGACGCAGCTCAAGCGCGTCGAGAATCGGGTCGATGAACGCCGCGGGCTTGTTGGTGACCAGCGTGACGATGATTCCCTTCGCCTCGAGGGATTCGAGGGCCTCGCGGACACCGGGATACACCCGGGTGCGCTCGCAGGGCGCGGCGTGATACGCCCGCAGGAAGCCATCATGGCTAGCCGCTACCCGGTCCGCGTCCGGCTCCTCGCCCAGCACGCTGGCCAGCGCCCGCTCGACCAGCTTGTACGAGCCGTTGCCCACCCAGTCGCGCACCTTGGCCTCGCCCACCGGCACCAGGCGCTGCTCGCTCAGCATCGTGTCCACCGCCGCCGCCAGATCGGGCACGGAGTCGATCAAGGTGCCATCGAGATCGAAGGCGACCAATCGGATGTCCTGAAGCGATGGGTGCATGACGGAATCCTCGAGTGAACGGGTGGAGAGGTGACACATCGCGTAGCAGCTTACCCAAAATGGCGTAAGTTTACGCAACCCACGGATGCCAAGTGTCGACGATCGGCGTATCCTCGGGCACATCTTTCGTCGCATCGACGGGTGCTCATTTCCGTGAACGTGCAGTCTCGCAATCCGATGTCGTCATCACTCGGCTCTCGGTGTGCCTGCCTTTCACCAGCCATCCTCTCCGAGCCCCCTCGAAACGCCCGACCCGACGATCCCGGTTTCCCCGGCTGTACCCTTCTCATTTTTCCGATTTCTCGATTGGAGTTTTCCCATGACCACACCACGCATTGTCGTGGTCGGTGGCGGCGCGGGCGGACTCGAGCTGGCAACCCGCCTGGGTCGCAAGCTCGGCAAGTCCCAGCGCGCCGACATCGTCCTCGTCGACCGCAACCCCACTCACATCTGGAAGCCGCTGCTGCACGAGATCGCCACCGGCACCCTCGACTCCGGGCTCGACGAGGTCTCCTACCAGGGCCACTCCAAGAGTCACGGCTACCGCTTCCAGCGGGGTACGCTGAGCGCCATCGATCGTGACAACCGCACCCTCACGCTGGAGCCGATCCACGACCAGGACGACGCCGTCGTGCTGCCGGCCCGCGAGCTCGAGTACGACTACCTGGTGCTGTCCGTCGGCAGCGTCTCCAACGATTTCGGCACCCCCGGTGTGGCCAAGCACTGCCACTTCATCGACAGCCCGCAGCAGGCGGAGAGTTTTCGCCGCAGCATGCTCAATACCTTCCTGCGCTACAGCGATCCGGAGCGCCGGACACACCCCAAGCTGACCGTCGGTCTGGTCGGCGCGGGCGCCACCGGCGTCGAGCTGGCCGCCGAACTCTTCGGCGCCTCCCGGATGCTGCACAGCTACGGGTTCACGGCGCTCGACAGCGGCAAGCTCGAGGTCCACCTGATCGAAGCGGCACCGCGCATCCTGCCGGCCCTGCCGGAGCGGATCAGCCGTGCGGTTCACGGTGAGCTCGAGCGACTCGGGGTCAAGATCCATGTCGATACCCGGGTCACCGAGGCCAACGCCCACGGTTTCATTACCGCCGACGGCGAGCCGCTGGAGACGGACCTCAGCGTCTGGGCCGCCGGCATTCGCGCGCCGGAATTCCTGTCGCAGCTGGGGCTCGCCACCGAGCGCAACCACCAGGTCAAGGTCCACGAGACCTTGCAGAGCCTCGACGACGAGCGCATCTTCGCCTTCGGTGACTGCGCCTCCTGCCCGCAGCCCGGCGACAAGCGCGTGCCACCCCGGGCCCAGGCCGCCCACCAGCAGGCGACCCACTGCTACCACAATCTGCGTGCCGCCATGGATGGCAAGCCGCTCAAGCCGTTCGTCTACCGCGATCGCGGCTCGCTGATCTCGCTGGCCCACTTCGAGGCGGTCGGCAGCCTGATGCGTGGCGCCTCGGCGCGCAGCCTGTTCATCGAGGGCCGGCTGGCCAAACTGTTCTACGCTTCCCTCTACCGGATGCACCAGATGGCGATTCACGGCATCTTCAAGACGGGCATGACGGTCATCGTCGATGGCCTCAACCGCTACATCAGGCCGAAGATGAAATTGCACTGAGGCATCGACCCCGAAACGTCAGCGGAGAGAGATCATGGATCGTTTCTATAACGCCCCGGGCGACGTCGTCGACGAGATTCTAAGGGCGGTGGCGGCGACCGCCCCAGTGCGGGTCGCCGAGCCGGAAAGCGGCCTGCGGATCCTGATTCGGCACGATTGGGACAAGGCGGATCAGGGCCGACGCCAGGTGGCGATACTGTCCGGCGGTGGTGCCGGTCACGAGCCGGCACACGCCGGTTATATCGGCGAAGGTATGTTGACCGGCGCGATCTCCGGCAGCCTGTTCGCCTCGCCCAGCGTCGAAGCGGTACTCGCGGCCATTCGCGAAGTTTGCGGCGCGGCCGGCTGCCTGCTGGTGGTCAAGAACTACACCGGCGACCGCCTCAACTTCGGTCTCGCCGCCGAGCGGGCCCGGGGCGAAGGGCTGGACGTCGCCATGGTCATCGTCGCCGACGATGTCGCCATCGAGGACGCCCCCCAGCCTCGAGGCATCGCCGGTACCGTGCTGGTGCACAAGCTGAGCGGTCATCTGGCGAGCCGGGAACTGCCGCTGGACGTGATCCGCGAACGGGCCGAAGCGCTGTGCCAGCGCATGGGGTCGCTGGGCATGGCACTCAGCGCCGCGGCCCAGCCGGGCCAGGCGGCGGCCGAACGCTCGCCGGAGCTGGGCCTGGGCATTCACAACGAGACCGGCACGCGGGAGGTCGACCCGCACAGCGCCGACGAGGCGATGCAACTGGTACTCGAGCCGCTGCGCGACGCACTGTCCGAGCGCCAGTTGTCCGGCCCCTGGATCGCGATGCTCAACGACCTGGGGAGCTGCTCCACCCAGGAGATGGGGGTGCTCGCTGCCAGCCTGTTCAACCAACTGGGCGTCGATCAGATAGCCCATCTGATCGGCCCGGCACCGCTGATGACCTCGCTGGACATGCACGGCTTCTCGCTCACGCTGCTGCCGGCCGACGACGAGGTGGTGGAGGCACTGACGGCTCCGACGACGGCGCCGGCCTGGCCAGGGCTGCACGCCGCCCGGCTTCCCGCCCGCTTTTCGCCGGATACCCGACAGGATCATGAGGCGTTGGCCGACGATGCCCCGCAGGATCCCGCCACTTCCGCCCTTCTGGAGCGAGTCATCGCGACCCTGCGCCAATCACGCGCGGAACTCGATGCGCTGGATGCCAAGAGCGGCGACGGCGACGCCGGCGCCAGCATGGAGAGCGGCGCCGAGTCGATCGCCAAGGCGTTATCGGCCCGGCGGCTCAACACCGAAGCCCTGCCATTGATGTTCGCCGGCATCGGCCAGCTCCTTTCCCGCGACATGGGTGGTTCCAGCGGCGTCCTGCTGTCGATCCTGTTCACTGCAGCGGCGGCTTCGCTGGACCAGCGCGGCGATCTGCAGGAGGCACTGGCCGCCGGTGTCGAGAAGATGCAGGCCTACGGCGGCGCCAGGCCCGGCGATCGCACCATGCTCGACGCCCTGGTGCCCGCCATCGAATCGCTGCAGCGGGGGGAGACGCTGTCCCAGGCAGCGCAGGCCGCTCGCGATGGCGCCCAGGCTACCGCCCAGCTCGTTCGCGCCAACGCCGGTCGCTCCGCCTATGTGCCGGAAAGCGCGCTCAGGGGCATCGTCGACCCCGGCGCCGAAGCCGTGGCAAGAGTGTTCGAGGCGTTGACCCATGACCGAGATGCCTGAAGTCGAATCGACCGCCGACCGGGAGATCATCATCCCGCCGGGCATGGAGCGATTGGCAGAGCGGGCGGGCTACGCGCCGGCCATACGCGTCGGTCGCACCCTCTACTGCGCCGGCCAAGTCGGACGAACGCCGGCGCTGGAGGTTATCTCGGACCCTGAAGCCCAGTTCCAGGCGTGCTGGGAGAATCTACGCAGTGTCCTCGCCGCCGGCGGCTGTACGTTCGACGACATCGTCGACATGACGACCTACCACGTGGACCTGCATCGCCACATGGAAGTGTTCCGAAAAGTGAAAGACGCGGCATTCCCCCGGGGCACCTGCGCCTGGACGGTCATCGGGGTCGCCGATCTCGCTCAGCCCGGGCTACTGGTCGAAATCAAGTGTACCGCCGTGCAGTCCGCCCGACTCGGCGACTAGCCGAGGCTGGCCGGCGGCCACCAGTCCGGCAGCAGGGCTCGGGCCTCGCGCCGGGCGAAGCGGTCGTCCAGGAGGTGGATCACGCCCTCGTCCTGGGGCGAGCGAATCACGCGTCCGGCGGCCTGCACCACCTTCTGCATGCCGGGGAAGAAGTAGGCGTAGTCGTAGCCACGACCGTAGAGTGCCTGCAGGCGCGCTCTCATCTGCTCGTTGACCGGGTTGACCTGGGGCAGTCCCAGGGTCGCGACGAAGGCGCCGATCAGGCGATCGCCGGGTAGATCGATGCCCTCGCCGAAGATCCCGCCGAGCACCGCGAACCCCACCCCCACTCCGCCGCTCTCGAAACGTGCCAGAAACGCCTCGCGATCGGCGTCATCCATCCGCGCGGCCTGCCGCCACAGCGGCAAGTCGGGATGGCGCTCCGCCACGCGATCGGCGACCCGCTCGAGATAGGCGAAGCTCGAGAAGAATGCCAGGTAGTTGCCGCGTCGTTGACGGAACTGGGCGGCGATACGGTCCGCCAGCGGGGTCAGGGATGACTCCCGGTCAGCGTAACGGGTCGATAGGCGGGCGGCGATCTGCACCTCGAGCTGGGAGTCGTGAAACGGCGAACCCAGCGATAGCCACGGAGCATCCGGTGCCACGCCGAGCAGATCGCGATAGTAGGCTTCCGGCGCCAGCGTGGCGGAGAACAGGGTACCGCCATGGGCCGCGGCGAATCGCGGCGCCAAAAACGGTGCCGGCACCACATTGCGTAACGTCACCTCCGCCCTTGCGCGTCGCTGGCGCCCACGGGGCGCCTGACGGGTCACGTCGCAGATCGAATGCGCGCCGAAGACATCGGCGACCCGGCAGAAATGCTGGGCATCGAAGGCGAATCGCTGCAGCTCGCTGTCGAGCGCGATCGGCTGCTCGCTCTGATACTCGACGACCTGCGACACCGCTTGCTGCAGCGCCCCGATCAGCTTGCCGGGTAGCGTCTCGATCACCCGGTAGTCGGCGTCGCTCTCGTCCGCCAGCGCCTGCCAGATGGTGGCCACCCGCGAGAACGGCCGCTTGAGCGGCGCCGGCAACGTCGGCTTCAGGCGCCTGAAGGCGCCGTGATCCAGCGTCGCGCTGTACATGCCGCGCCCGCGCGCGACCAGATTGTGGGCCTCGTCGACGAGCACGCCCACCCGCCACTGCTGCTGCTGGCTCAGGGCATAGAGCATGGCGTGGAAATCGAACCAGTAGTTGACGTCGCCGACCACGACATCGGCCCAGCGCGCCATCTCCTGACCGAGGTAATAGGGGCAGATGTCGTGGGCGAGCGCGGTATCCCGCAGCCCGGCACGATCGAGCCAGCCGCGCTCGACCGCCGCTGCGCGGGCCGCGGGCAGGCGATCGTAGAAACCGGCGGCCAGCGGGCAGGCGTCGCCGTGACAGGCCTTGTCGGGATGCTCACAACTCTTGTCACGAGACGTCAGCGTCAGCACCCGCAGGTGCAGCGCCCCGCTCTCGGCGGCCGCGGCGACACTCGGCCCGGCTGCGCCGTGGCGACGGTGGTCCGCGCCCAGCGTTTGCAATGCCTCGAGGGCGAGTCGCTGCCCGGTATTGCGCGCCGTCAGGAAGAAGACCTTGTCCAACGGCTCGCCGGGCATCGCCTTGAGCAGCGGGAACAGTGTCCCCAGGGTCTTGCCGATGCCGGTGGGCGCCTGCAGCATCAGCCAGCGGCCGGTATGAATGGCCTTGTAGACGGATTCGGCCAACGGCCGCTGGCCCTGGCGGAAACCGGCATGAGGAAAGCGGAGCGACCTCAGGGCGTCGTCCCGGCGGCGGCGGTGCGCCAGCTCCTGCTGCGCCCAGGCCAGGAAAGCCTGGCAGTGGGTCTCGAACTCGGCCCGCAGGGCCCCGGCGGAGCATGGTTCGCTCAGGGCCGTCTCGCGCTGGCTGACGATGTCGAAATAGACCAGCGTCACCGTGAGTTGATCCAGCCCGCGCTCGGCACACAGCAGGTGTCCATAGGTCTTGGCCTGGGCCCAGTGCAGCGCGCGCTGATTGGCCGGCTGACGGGCGAGGTCACCGCGATGGGTCTTGATCTCCTCCAGCCGGTTGGCGTCGGGATCGTAGCCATCGGCACGCCCGCGCACCTCGAGGTGATGATAGCTGCCGGCCAAGGCAATCTCGCGCTCGTAACGCTCCCCGCGGCGCTCCGCGACGAGCTGATGGCCGGCGATCCCCTCCTGTGCCGAAGGCGACGGCGTGAAGCGCAGATCGAGGTCGCCTCGCTTGGCCGCGAACTCGCACAGCGCCCGAACGGCGATCCGATAGCTCAAGAGTCGCCCCCGGCGACGGCCGTATCGGAACCGGGCAGGCCGGGTGCCTCGATATCGCCCTCGGGGTCCCAACTGACGTAGCAGACACTGACCGGCATGTCGTGTCGGGCGCAGAACTCCAGCCAGCGCTTCTGGTTGTCCTGCAGGCGATCGCCGGGCCCCTTCACTTCGATCATGCGATAAGCCGGCGCGGTGGCGTCCTGCGTCGCCTGGGAGGGATCCCCGCCCTGCGGCCAGAACTGGATCAGGTCCGGCATCCCGGCGCGGTTGGCACGGACGTCGCCGAGCAGCCGCTCGAACCAGAGCCGCAGGTGGCGCGCCGGGATGCACTGGAGGGCCAGCTCCAGCAGGTGCTCGTCGAGCGCCTCCCAGAACACGAAGGGCGACTGGGTCCCCCACTTCTCGCGGTAGCGTCGACGGATGATCGCGGCGTGGTCGCCCGTCTCGAGCGCTGCCAGGCAGTCGTCGAACCGGTCGCGCCGGCGCGCCTGGAAATCCGCCTCGAACAGATCCACCGGCCCCGAGTGAAACGGATGGAAGAAGGCCCCTGGCAGTGGCGCGAAGATCGCTTCCCAGCAGAGCAGTCCGAACAGGCCATTGACGAGCGCGTTCTCGACGTAGCAGACCGGCGCCTCGTCACGGCAGAGATGCCGGGCCACCGCCCGCTCGACGCTGGCGGCGCGAGGTAGCACCAGGTCCAGACGTGGCGGATCTGCCGCTTCCGGCCGGCGCCCCGGCGCCTGACCGAGCTTGCGACGAAGCCGGGGCAGCACCCGTTCCAGCGCCTGATGCTCCGCCGCGCTGACGGGGTCGGCTGCCGCCCGTTCCGCCAGCGCCAGCGCCGCTGCCGTCGCCTGCTGCGCCTCCAGCACCCGAACCTGGCGAAGCCGCGCCTCCGGTGCCGAACTTTCCCGGTAGAGACTCAGCGCCTGGTCGAGCTCACCCTGGCGCTCGAGGCGGTAGGCCAGCTTGTAGATCAACCGCCCCCGGCGCCGTTCCAGCCACTCATTGGCAAACGGCTCGCGTGGAATATCGGTGAGCAGCGACGCCATCGCCTCATCGGCCTCGAAGCGTTCCCGGCAGCGGTGCAGGTGATGATAGGCCTCCAGTTCCTGGCGTCGGGAAAACGCCCGCGAGGTTGCCTCCAGCTCGACGGTCTCGAAACGGTAGACGCCGAGCTCCGCCAGCACGAACTCCGACCACTGCTGGCGCAGATTGCCGAAGAACATCAACCGGAAACGCTCGCACATCGCATCGACGCCCAGCCGGTAGTGACGGTCCTCGAGCTCGGGGGCCCACTCGGCCAGGGGGCGAGGCTCGGGAGACGCCGCCTGCAGCGCCGTCAGCCATGCCCCCTTGGCGGCGCTCCGGGAGACACCGAGGCTCGCCAGCCAGCCGCCCAGGTGCGCAGCGATCTCCGGCCGGGTCGTCAGCGCGAACAGCACCTCCGGCGACAGCGGCGCGCCCTCCTCGATCCAGCCGGCCGCGATCAGCGGCCCGGCCGCCGCCGGCGTATCGCCGATCTCGGCATAGTCGAGGCGGCTGGCGCGGAAATCGACGCCCCGACGCATGATCATCCTGACCAGCAGCGCCTGGGAAGGCTGGGGCAGGCGTTCGAAATCATCGATGAAAGCGGCTTCGTCGACACTCAGCACGTCGGCGTAACGCGACGTCAGCCAGTCGAGCACGCGGCGGAAATTGGCGAGATAGTAGAGCGGGTCTTCGAGCGTCGGCAGCGCCATGGCGTCCCCAGTGTCGGACTCAAAACACTGGCTAAGTATACAGACCTGTCACTGCCGTTCGAAGTCTTGCAGCCTATTACTCTCCCAGCCCCGCCTTGAGCTCCTGCCAGAGACGACGGTAGGCGTGGGTGGCGCGACTGCGTGGCGCCAGGTCGGCCAGCGGACTGCACTCCAGGCTCATGCGTTCGACGTCGCTGGCGTAGGGAATCCAGGTTTGCATCGGCGCCCCGATGGCGGCCGGCGGTGCCTCAAGCCACTCGCGGTGCAGCGTCCGACGTCGGTCGACCAGGTTGAAGAACGGCGTGAGCCGCTGGCGCTGGCGTTTCTTGAGGTCGAGATGATCGACCATGCGCGAGAAGGCCTGAACCGACAGCGGGCTGGGAATGGTCGGCACCAGGATGCGATCGGCGGCACGGATGAGTTGTTCAGCCAGCGTGGAAAGCCCGGGCGGGCAGTCCAGCACCATCAGCGCATACTCCTCGCTGAACGGCGCGATCAGCCGCTTGAGGTGCTTGCCGCCATCGGCGTTGTCATCGAGCAGGCGATCGAGATCACGCAGCCGAATATCCGCCGGCAACAGATCGAACCGCTCCCACGGCGTGTGCTGGACCTGCTCGCCCAGCGGGGATTTCCCCGCCAGCAGCTTGCCGACCTTGCGGCTCATGCCGTTTTCCCCGCCGAGTATCCAGGTGGCGGCACCCTGCGCATCGAGGTCCCACAACAGAACCGGCAGACCGTCGCGGTTGGCTTCCCGGGCCAGATTGACGGCGGCCGAGCTCTTGCCGACGCCGCCTTTGAAATTATGCAGGGCCACCACTTTCATGATCGAGACATTTCCCTGAGTCGCCGGATAGTGTCTCGGATTCTACGGGGTGGGCGGATCCACGGAGATGACGTTTCGATGACAAGATGATGACAACACCTGACGCTCGAGCCAGCGCCGTTTGCCGGCGGCGCTGAGTCGCTTGATCGCCGCCTCGAGCCTGAGCGCGTCACCGTGACTGCCGACCGCCTGGGCGTGGCGCAGGGTCAATGGCCCCTTGCCACGCAGCGCACGTGCGCCCTTGCCGTTGACGTGCTGGGCGAAACGCCGCTCGATATCGGTGGTGATGCCGGTATAGAGCGAGCCGTTGGCCATCTCGACGAGATAGAGATACCACTGTCGTGACGGCGCGTCCGTTGCCGGGTCGGCTGACATCGACACTGGTGCTCAGTGCCCGGCCAGCGCCGAGCGCATCCTGCCGATCACGCCGTCGTAGCGATGGGCATCATCGAGGCTGCGGGCCTTGAAGATCGCCGAGCCGGAAACGAAGGTGTCGGCCCCTGCCCCGGCGATCTCGGCAATGTTGTCCGGCCCCACGCCACCATCGACCTCCAGCCGGATCGGCAATCCGCTGGCGTCGATACGCCGGCGCGCCTCCCTGAGCTTGTCCAGCGCGGCGGGGATGAAGGACTGGCCGCCGAAGCCGGGGTTGACGCTCATGATGAGGATCATGTCGACCTTGTCCATCACGTAGTCCAGGTAGGAGAGCGGCGTGGCCGGATTGAACACCAGCCCCGCCTTGCAGCCGTGGCTGCGGATGAGCTGCAGCGAGCGGTCGATGTGCTCGGAAGCCTCGGGGTGGAAGGTCACGTAGCTGGCACCGGCGTCGATGAAGTCGCCGATCAGCCGGTCCACCGGCTTGACCATCAGATGGCAGTCGATTGGCGCGGTGATGCCGTGCTTGCGCAACGCCTCACACACCATCGGCCCCATCGTCAGGTTGGGCACGTAGTGGTTATCCATCACATCGAAATGAATGATGTCGGCCCCCGACGCCAGCACGTCATCGACTTCCTGCCCCAGGCAGGCGAAGTTGGCGGAGAGAATCGAGGGGGCAATCTTGAAATCGCGCATGAACGGGGGATCCTTGTGCTGGCTGGCTTCTGCCGCCCATTCTAGCGCACGTATCTCGACGTTTGGCGGGCGGGACGCAAAACCGCCTCGCTGGCGACACCAGCGAGGCGGCTCGATCGAGCTGTCGGCGAGGATTCAATCCACGAAGTCGGGCTTGCTGCTCTGGCGATCCTCTGGCAACGACTTGCGGACCTCCGCGACCTGATCGGCGGTCACCTCGCCGCCGTGGTTGCCCCAGGCGCCACGAACGAAGGTCGCCAGCTGCGCGGCCTCCTCGTCGGAGAGCCGCCAGCCGAAGTCCGGCATCGCCAGCGCTTCCGGTTTGTCAGGCGTCGATGGCAGACGCGCCCCGGCCAGGATGACATGAACGAGCCCGGTGGGATCGTCGGCGTTGACCAGTTCGTTGTCCACCAGCGAGGGGAAGACCTGTGGCGCGCCCTGACCGTTGGCGAAGTGACAGGCGTTGCAGTTATCCAGATAGAGCCGCGCACCCGGCTTGCCCTCGACATCGGCGGCGGTGAGCATCTTCTCGGTCTGTTCCGGCGTCGTCTCACTGCGGGTCGACTTCTCACCGTCGGCGGCACGCGGCAGAGACTTGAGATAGGCCGCCATCGCATGCAGATCCTCGTCGCTCAGATGCGACGTGCTGTTGGCGACGACCGAGGTCATCTCGCCGGTCACCGCGCTGTGATCGTTACGCCCGGTGGCGAGGTAGGCGACGATGTCGTCGGCGCTCCAGTTCTGCAGCCCTCGTCCGCCATTTTCGTCACCGCCACCGCCACGCAGGTTGGGGGCCCACCACCCCTCCAGCGTCTCGCCGGTCAGATAGGCATCGTCGCTGTCATCCAGCGCCTTCTCCTGGAACAGCAGGCCGCGAGGCGTATGGCAACTGCCGCAGTGCCCCAGCCCCTGGACCAGATAGGCGCCGCGCGCGAGCTGCTCACTCTGACCTGATTTGGGCTCGAAGGTGTCGGCGTCGGCGAACATCCAGTTCCACAGACTGATGCCCCAGCGCTGGTTGAACGGGAAGCTGACATCGCTCTCCGGCGCCTTCTCGGCGACAGGTTCGACCCCCTGCATGAAGTAGGCATAGAGAGCGTCGATATCGTCGTCGGTCAACTTGGCGTAGGAGGGATACGGCATCGCCGGATACAGGTTGGCGCCATCGGCGCGCTTGCCCTCGCGCAGCGCGGCGGCAAACTCGTCCCGCGAATAGTTGCCGATGCCCGCTTCCGGGTCGGGGGTGATATTGGTCGAGACGATCGTCCCGAACGGGCTCTCGATCTTCAGCCCGCCGGCAAAGGGCTTGCCTTCCGGCGCCGTGTGGCAGGCCACGCAGTCACCCGCTCGCGCGAGATACGCCCCACGCTCGACCTCGCTCTGCTGTGCCGCCATGGCGACCGTCGCCGTTCCCAGCACACCGCAACCGATGAGTGCGGGCATCCAGTATCGATGAATCATGATCGCACTCCTCAGGCTTGAACCAGTGGTCCGGGATTGGGCAGGTACTGCTCGCGGATCGCCTTGGCCGCCCAGTACGTCAGCCCGCCGACCAGCCCGGTCGGGTTGTACTGGATGTTCTGCGGGAAGGCACTGGCACCCATCACGAAGACGTTGTGAACGTCCCAGGTCTGCAGATAGCGGTTGAGCACGCTGGATGTCGGGTCGGTCCCCATGATCGCGCCCCCCACGTTGTGGGTGGTCTGGTAAGGCCGGACGTCGTACTGAGAGTCGAAATCCTTGAACGACAGCTTGTAGTCGTCCGGCTTCAGGGCCTTGGAGAGGATATCGATCTTCTGCTTCATGAACTGGGTCATGCGCACGTCATTGTCCTTCCAGTTGAAGGTCATGCGCATCAGCGGGCGACCGTGATCGTCGGTGTAGGTCGGATCGAGATCCAGGTAGCAGTCGCGATAGGACATGTTGCTGCCGTGGGAGCCGATGGTCATGGTATGACCGTAGGTCTCCTGGACCGCCTGCTTCCATTGCGCGCCCCAGTTGGGAGCGCCCTTGGGCAACGGCATGTTGCGAATCGGCTGGCCGTTGGTCATGGCCGCGCTGAAGTAGGATCCGCCGATGAACCCCGCCTGGCCGAAATCGATCTGCTCGACGCCGAAGTCGTTGAGCACCTCGGCGTTGGCCCCCGCGCCGATGAACGGGTTGAACTCCTTGTCCTTGAAGTAGAGCGTGGCGCCGCCGTTCATCTGGTAGGCGTAGTTCTTGCCGACCACCCCTTCGCCGCTGATGGGGTCGTAGGGCTTGCCGATGCCGGAGAGCAGCAGCAGATGCACGTTGTGCAGCGAATAGGCGCCCATGATCACCAGATCGGCCGGCTGGATCACCTCGTCGCCGTTCTCGTCGATGTAGGTGACACCGGTGGCGGTCTTGCCGTCACTGGCGAGATTGACCTTCATCACCTCGCAGTTGGCACGATAGGCGAAGTTCTTGCGCTGCTTGAGCGCACCCAACACGCAGGTCTGCGGCGACGACTTGGAGTAGTTGAGGCAGCCGTAGCGCTCGCAGAACCCGCAGTAGTTGCACGGTGCCAGCTGCATGCCGTAGGGGTTGGTGTACGCCTCGGAGGCGTTGGCCGCGGGCATCGGGAACGGGTGCAGCCCCTGCTCGGCAGCCATGTCGCGGAACAGGGTGTCGTTGAGGGTCCGCTTCATCGGCGGCATGGGATACTCGTCGGAGCGCCAGCCTTCGAAGGGGTTGCCACCCTCCTGGATCTCGCCGTTGAGATTGCCGGCCTTGCCGGCGATGCCGGCGACTTTCTCGAAGAAGTCGAAATGCGGCTCGAGCTCGTCGTAACTGATCCCGAAGTCCTGGATGGCCATCTCTTCGGGAATGGTATCCGAGCCGAACGTCTCCTCGACGTAGCTCTTCAACCGCAGCTCCTGCGGCTGCGGACGCCAGGTATGCCCGTTCCAGTGCGTCCCGGCACCGCCGACGCCGTTGCCCGGCAGAAACGATCCCAGGCTACGATACGGCACCGCCAGATCCCGGACCCCATGGCGGACGGTGAGCGTGCTCTTGGCCGGGCGCTGCATCAGTTGATAGCGAACGCCGTAGGTCAGCTCATCGGCCATCTTGGGATAGGCGAAATCGGGCACGGTATCCTGATCCGGGCCGCGCTCCAGCGCGAGAACGCTGAGACCTTCATCGGTCATCTCCATGCCCATGATCGAATTGGTCCAGCCGAGGCCGATCAGTACGACATCCACATGCGGGTTGGTCTTGGCCACAATCTATCCCCTCTCTCCGGTAAGGCTGACCGGACCGAGCGGATAAGCCTTGTTGTGTTGTTCGACCCACTCCAGGTATGAGGCACGCGCGCCGGGGAAGCCGATGAACTTCCACGACGCCATGTGCTTGTTGCCCCCATGGATCGGGTCGGCGAAATAGCCTTCCTTGGTGTTCTGCAGCAGAAACGCGAAGAACTGCCCGGAAGAGACATCGTCGAACTCGATCTCCCCTTTCTCCAACTGCGTCAGTATCTGGGTCTGGGTGTCGGCGTCGAGCGCTGCGAACCCCTTGCCGTGGTTGTCCTGGCAATGGCGCCCCGTTGCCGCGATCCCCTTGCGATAGACGTCCCGCGGCGCCAGTGGCGACTGATAGCCGAACAGCGGCGAAACGTCCGGGTGAAACGGCCCTTTCATGTACCAGTCCGTCGCATGGCCGAATTTGCCCTCCATCTGCTGGTCGATGAAGATCGGCACATTGGTCTCGAGCGCCCCCGGACCTTCGCCATCGCTGGGGATCAGGCGATCGCAGGCGGCCAGAATGAATCGCCACTCGTCGGCATCGAAAAACGTCGGCTGATAGGCGTCGAGATTGGCGGGGGGCTCCGCGGCCGCGGCGGTCAGCGATACGCCACTGCCGACGGTCACCGCTGGAATCATCATCAGCGATCCCTTGATGAACCCCCGACGCGACGCGTTCTTGAGCTCTGAGCTCATGGTTATCTCCTTCACAGTCCGGGTGAAGCACAGCGTTCGGCTCGTTGGCTCCGAGCCTTGTTATCGACCAACGGCGGTCAGGCGCCGCTGTTCGGGCAGTTCATAACTGCCAGTTATTTGTTAATTCCTCTGAATGACATGCGACAAATTATCACACCTAAAACTGCTTAGCACGGGAATCAAATACCCGAAAACCACATTCATGACGAAAAATTTCTATACTGCCCAAGGCGTTAATCGAGCGCTCAACAGGTTTCACGATTCAGCTCAGCCATGACAACAATCGCATTTCGAGGGTAACCGCATGCCGAGACTCACCCCCGCCAAGAACTATCCTCGCCGGGTCGCCGGACTCTGCGTCTTCTGTCTGACCTTCGCCTACTCGGTGGCCTCGCTGGGTCAGGCCGCCATTCTCGAGGGCGAGCGTTTCCATCCCCAGGTCGGCGAGCACGGGATGGTCGCCACCAGTCACTACCTCGCCTCACAGATCGCTCACGAGGTTCTCGAGGATGGCGGCAACGCGGTCGATGCCGCCGTCACCGCCGGTTTCGCGCTGGCAGTGACCCAGCCCCGATCGGGCAATATCGGCGGCGGCGGATTCATGCTGATCTCCGACGAAAAGAGCGACAAGGTCATCGCCATCGACTACCGCGAGAAGGCGCCCGCCGCGGCCTACGAGACCATGTTCCAGAACGAACAGGGCGAGGCCGTCTCCGAACTCTCGCGCTATACCCACAACGCCTCCGGCGTGCCCGGCACCGTGGCCGGCCTGGCGATGGCGCTGGACCAGTACGGCACGATGACGCTTGCCGAGGCGCTGGCGCCCGCGATCCAGCTGGCGGAGGAAGGGTTCATCATCCCGCCACGCTTCGCCGAGGGGCTCGAGCAGTCCCAGGATCGACTAAAACAGTGGGAGTCGACGCGCAAGGTGTTCTACAAGCCGGACGGCTCGCTCTATCGTCCCGGCGAGCGGTTTCGCCAGCCCGATCTTGCCGCGACGCTCAAGCGTATCGCCGAGAACGGTCCGCGGGAGTTCTACGAGGGCGAGACGGCACGCCTGATCACCGCCGAGATGCAGAATCACGGCGGCCTGATGACGGCACGGGATCTCGCCGACTACCAGCCGACGATTCGCGAACCCGTCCACGGCAACTACCGCGGCTACGACGTCTATGCGATGAGCCCTCCCTCCTCCGGCGGCGCGCATATCGTGCAGATGCTCAATATCCTCGAGGGCTACGACATTCACGCCATGGGCTTCAACTCGGCGCGCACGATCCACGTCATGAGCGAGGCGATGAAGCGCGCCTACGCCGACCGCGCCGAATACCTGGGCGACACCGATTTCGTCGATGTCCCGCTCGAAGGCATCACATCCAAGGCCTACGCCGAGGAACTGCGCAACCAGATCGACCTCGACCGGGCCACGCCCAGCAGCGAGATCGCCGCGGGAGATCCGCTGCCGTACGAGTCCAACGAGACCACCCACTTCTCGATCGCCGACGACAGCGGCCTCGCCGTCTCCAACACCTACACCATCAACTTCAGCTACGGCTCGGGCATCGTCGTCGACGGCGCCGGCTTCCTGCTCAACAACGAGATGGACGACTTCTCCGCCAAGCCCGGCACCCCCAACGCCTACGGGCTGATCGGTGGGGAAGCCAACAAGATCGAACCGGAAAAGCGAATGCTCTCCTCGATGACGCCGACCATCGTCAAGAAGGACGGCAAGAACTTCCTGGTGACGGGCAGCCCGGGGGGCTCGCGCATCATCACCACCACGCTGCAGGTGGTGATGAACGTGATCGACCATGGCATGAACATTCAGAGCGCGGTCAGCGCACCCCGGATCCACGACCAGTGGTTGCCGGACGAGATCCGCATCGAGGACGGCATCAGCCCGGATACCATCGCGCTGCTCGAGGCCATGGGCCACAAGGTCAGCCAGCAGGAGGCGATGGGCGCGGCACAGTCGATCCTGATCGAGGACGACGGCACCTTCACCGGCGGAGCCGACCCGCGACGCTCGACCTCGTCGGCGATGGGCATTTGAGTCATGAGAGATACCAAGTCCCGGATCGGCTCCGTACAGCACCGAGCGGATGACGCCGGGCGGTGGTCATGGTGACCGCGCCCGCTCGGCACATCCTCTGCCTGCTGGCGCTCGTCGTCATGCCACTCGGCGCCGCCGCCCAATCGACGATCGGCGAGCGCATCACGCTCGCCGCCAGCGAACCCGAACGCGTGATCGAGGCTCGGCTAAGCGGCGACCAGACCGCCGAGTATCGCGTCGCCGCAAAGCAGGGCCAGATCCTGTCCGTGGACCTGGATGCCTCCCGCGACAGCGTCTACTTCAATATCAAGTCGAACGACGGCGGCGAGTTCCTGTTCGCGGGGATGATGGCGGGCAACGTCGCGGATGTCGCCCTGCCGGAAACCGGCGACTATCTCGTTCAGGTGTTCCTGGTCCGCGCGGCCGCACGGCGTGACGAACAGGCGAGCTACACGCTGACCATCGATGTCGGCGAAGCGGGCGAGGCCCCGACGGCCGAGGCGAACAGGGACAGCGCCAAGCCCGCAGGAACCCACCGACCCGAGGCAATGGACGGGCCGAAATACTGGCAGGTGGAGCTGGAAGACGCGACGACCCGGCTCAACGTCCGCTCGGGTCCTGGCCGGCAGTACGCCATTGCCGGCCAGTTGGCCAATGGCGAAACCCTAGAGAATCTTGGCTGCCGTCTGAGCGGCGCCGATCGCTGGTGCCACGTTCGCGCCGCGGGTTCGGGGCTCCGCGGCTGGGCCGCCGGGCGATTCCTGGTCGAAGGAAGCCAGCCATCGGCGTCGAGCTCCTCGAGAGGCGGCACCGAACTTGAAGGCCTGAACAGCAGCGACCACGACTTCGACGCCACGGGTACGGTCGACTGCGTGCTGGAACCGGGCCAACCCGCCCAGCGCTGCCCTTTCGGCGTGATTCGCGACGGTCCTGGCAATGCCGGCATCTGGATCGCCATGCCTCCAGGCCAGGGCTCGAAAGGCTCGCTGCATATCCTGTTCGAGACCGGCATGGTGACCGCAATCAATCATGGCGGTGACAGCGGTAATGGCAGTAATGCCGGCGCGGATTACATCGCCAGAAAGATCGGCGATCACTACCAGATCGATACCGGCATGCGCCAATTCGTGATTCCCGGGGCCGTCGTCTACGGCCAGAAGGCCAAAGCCGATGACGACGGGGTTGACGGGGAGACGGCTGATGACGGTGGCGATGCGGTTGATGACAGTGCCGGAGATGACCGTGCCTCCAATGACCCTCAAGGCAGCGACTAGCCGCTACGACAGGCCTTCCCGATGCCCATCGTCCTGATTGCCATTGCCGAGTGGTTCGGTACCGCCCTGTGGTTCACGCCCAACGCCGTGATCGGCGACCTTCAGACCGCCTGGAATCTCGCGCCGGCCGACCTGGGCTGGCTGACCGGCGCGGTCCAGATCGGTTTCCTGGCCGGTACGCTCGGGATCGGCCTGAGCGGGCTTGCCGACCGCGCCCCCGCCAGCCGCCTGTTCGCGCTGTCGTGCCTGATCGGCGCGCTCTCCAATGCGCTGCTGCCTTACGCGGGCGGGCTCTGGCCAGCCGTGGGGTTGCGCGTGGTGACCGGGCTGGCGTTGGCCGGCATCTACCCCATCGGGATGAAACTGATGGTGGGCTGGGCGCCAGGGCGAGCCGGGCTCGGGCTGGCGTGGCTGGTCGGCATGCTGGTCCTGGGCACCGCGATGCCCCATCTGCTGGCCGGGATCGAGTGGGGAGGCAGCTGGCGGGCGACGCTGTGGTTCGCCTCCCTGCTCGCGCTGCTGGCGGCGGCCATCGTCTGGCAGTTGGGCGATGCTGCTCCCCACGGACGGAGTGCCCCACCGCCGAGATCGCGCCTGGCCGGACTGGCCGCCTTCGGCATCGCCGATTTCCGCCGCGCCGCCAGCGCCTACTTCGGGCACATGTGGGAGCTCTACACGCTCTGGACGCTGATTCCGCTGCTACTGGTGGCGGCGAACCCCGAGCTCTCCCCGCGGGCACTGTCGCTGTTGGCGTTCGCCCTGATCGCCGTCGGCGCCCCCGGCTGCTGGCTGGGCGGCTGGTTGAGCCAGCGCCTCGGCAGCCGTCGGGTCGCGACCCTGGGGCTGGCCGGCTCGGCGGTGGGTTGCGCGCTATATCCGTGGCTGGCGCCCCATCTCGGTTTCGGCGCTCTGAGCGTGTACCTGGCGGCGTGGAGCCTGCTCGCGGTGATCGACTCCCCGCAGTTTTCCGCCCTCTCCGCCAACGCCTGCCCGCCCGCACTGGTCGGTAGCGCGTTGACGCTCCAGAACGCCATCGGCTTCGCCATCTCCGCCCTCTCGATCGGCCTGCTGGTACCTTGGCTCCCTGCGCTGGATGCGACGATCGCGTGGTGGCTGCTGCCCGGTCCGCTGCTGGGGCTGATCGGTTTGCGACGCTTGGGTCAGCCATCCGGCCGGGGATGAGCGTGGTGCCGCCACCCGTGGTAAGCGACGGGTCGTCGATTCGCCCCCGCGGGAGCTTATAGAGTTACCGCGCAAAGTTATAAAAAATTGATCTAAGTAAACGAATTGTCATTCCATTAGGATTTATCTAGCCTTGCCGGCATCGCTAATAATCCGTAGGGAACAGATTATGCTCGGGCTCTCCAGACCTCGCTCACTCTTCGCGGCATCCACCCTCGGCCTGGCCTTGACGCTGGGTGCCCTGTCGCCGGCCCAGGCCCAGGATCAGCCGCGCGAACTGCTCAACTCCTCCTATGACATCGCCCGCGAGCTGTTCGCCGCGATCAATCCGAAGTTCATCGACTGGTGGCAGGAGCAGCACGACGAAACCGTCGGCGTCAAGCAGTCCCATGGCGGCTCCTCGACCCAGGCCCGTTCGATCATGCAGGGGCTGCGCGCCGATGTGGTGACGTTCAACCAGGTCACCGATGTCAACGTGCTCGCCGACGCAGGCCTGGTCGCCAAGGATTGGCAGGATCGCTATCCGAACAACGCCTCGCCCTACTACTCCACCACCGCGTTCCTGGTGCGCAAGGGCAACCCCAAGCAGATCGAGAACTGGGACGATCTCGCCCGTGATGACGTCTCGCTGGTGTTCCCCAACCCCAAGACCTCGGGCAACGGTCGCTATACCTACCTGGCGGCCTGGGGCTATGCCGACCAGGCCTTCGATGGCGACGAGGCCAAGATCGAGGATTACATGAAGACGTTCCTCGGCAACGTCGAGGTGTTCGACACCGGCGGCCGCGGCGCCACGACGACCTTCGTCGAGCGCGGAATCGGCGACGTCCTGATCACCTTCGAGTCCGAGGTCAACAACATCCGCAACGAGTACGGCAAGGACGACTACGAGGTGGTGGTGCCCCCCGTCAGCATCCTGGCCGAATTCCCGGTGGCGGTGGTCGACGAGTACGCCCAGCGCAACGGCAATGAAGATCTGGCCAAGGGCTATCTCGATTACCTCTACACCGAGGAGGCGCAGCGCCTGCTGGCCGGATTCAACTACCGCGTCAACGACGAGAAGGTCGCCGCCGAGTTCAGCGACCAGTTCCCGGAAACCGAACTGCTGCGCGTCGAAGACGTCTTCGGCAGCTGGCCCGAGGCGATGCAGACGCACTTCTCGAGCGGCGGTGAACTGGATCAACTCCAACGCCGATGATCGCCCAGGCCCTCATGCGGCGCCGCGAACGCCGGGTGCTCCCCGGCTTCGGGCTCTCCCTCGGCATCTCGCTGACCTTCGTTTCGCTGGTCCTGCTGCTGCCCCTGACCAGTCTGGTGGGGCAGCTTTCGCAGCTGAGCTGGTCGCAGTACTGGTTCCTGATCACCGACCCGAGGCTGCTGGCGAGCTACGCCGTCACGCTGTTCGGCGCCGGCGTCGCGGCGCTGTTCAACGCGGCGTTCGGCTTGCTGATGGCGTGGGTGCTGGTGCGCTACGAATTTCCCGGCAAACGCCTGGTCGACGCGCTGATGGACCTGCCGTTCGCGCTGCCCACGGCGGTGGCCGGCATCACCCTGGCAACGCTCTACTCCAGTAACGGCTGGATCGGGCGGCTGCTGGAACCGTGGGGGATCTCGGTCTCCTACACCTGGATCGGCATCGCCCTGGCGATGGCGTTCACCAGCATTCCCTTCGTGGTACGCACCGTGCAGCCGGTACTGGAGGATCTTCCCGCCGAGGTGGACGAGGCCGCGATGACGCTCGGCGCCAGCGATGGGCACGCCTTTCGGCGCGTCATCCTGCCCTACCTGTGGCCGGCGCTGGTCACCGGCACCGGGCTCGCCTTCGTGCGCTCGTTGGGGGAATTCGGCGCGGTGATCTTCATCGCCGGCGGCAAGCCCTACGAAACCGAGATCACCTCGCTGATGGTCTTCGTCAAGCTGCAGGAGTACGACTACGCCGGTGCCTCGGCGGTGGCGTCGATCGTGCTGGCCACTTCGCTGGCGCTGCTGCTGGCGATCAACCTGTGGCAGGGCCGCTTCATCAAGCGACTGCATGGAGGGCGCGGCTGATGATTCGTATCGGTGATGCACCGCGTGTCCGCCGCCTGCTGATCGGCACGGCGCTGACGTTGACCGCGCTGTTCCTGCTGCTGCCGCTGGTGGCGATCTTCGCCCAGGCGCTGATGAGCGGCATCGACGTCTACTGGCAGAATCTGAGCAGTGTCTACACCCTCTCCGCCATCGGCCTCACGCTGCTGGTCGCGGCGATCACGGTACCGGTCAACCTGGTCTTCGGGGTGTTTCTGGCCTGGCTGGTGACGCGCTTCGACTTTCCCGGCCGGCGCCTGCTGCAGACGCTGATCGACATCCCGTTCGCGGTCTCGCCGGTGGTCGCGGGTCTCGTCTACCTGCTGCTCTATGGCCGCAACGGCTGGCTTGGCGGCTGGCTCGACGCCCACGACATCCAGATCATGTTCGCCTGGCCGGGCATCGTGCTGGTGACGCTGTTCGTCACCTGCCCGTTCGTCGCTCGCGAACTGATCCCGCTGATGCAGACGCAGGGGTCGCGCGAGGAAGAAGCCGCCGTCACACTCGGCGCTTCCGGCTGGACGATCTTCCGTCGCGTCACGCTACCGAACATCCGCCACGCCCTGCTCTATGGCGTGATCCTGACCAACGCCCGCGCCGTCGGCGAGTTCGGCGCGGTGTCGGTGGTCGCCGGGGCGATCCGTGGCCAGACCAACACCCTGCCGCTACAGGTCGAACAGCTCTACCAGGATTACAACACCGTCGGTGCCTTCACCAGCGCATCGCTGCTGGCATTGCTGGCACTACTGACGCTGGCCGCCAAGGCCGCACTCGAATGGCGCGCCGCGCGCCGGGAGACCGCGACATGAGTATTCGCATCTCACAGATCGACAAGCGCTACGGGCAAACCCGCGCCCTGGAACCCATCGATCTCGACATCCACGATGGCGAGTTGATCGGGCTGCTCGGCCCCTCCGGTTCCGGCAAGACCACGCTGCTGCGCATCGTCGCCGGCCTGGAACAGGCCGACGGCGGCTCGATCCACTTCGGCGACCGTGACGTGACTCGGGTTCACGTGCGCGACCGGCGCATCGGCTTCGTCTTTCAGCACTATGCGCTGTTTCGCCACATGACCGTATTCGACAACGTCGCCTTCGGTCTCACCGCCATGCCGCGATCCCGGCGCCCCTCCAGCGGCGAGATCCGTAGCCGGGTCATGCAGCTGCTGGAAATGGTCCGGCTGCAGGACTTCGCCCGGCGCTTCCCGGCGCAGCTTTCCGGCGGCCAGCAACAGCGCGTCTCGCTGGCCCGCGCCCTGGCGCTGAAACCCGACGTGCTGCTGCTCGACGAACCCTTTGGCGCACTGGACGCCAAGGTCCGCCAGGAGCTACGCCGTTGGCTGCGTCACCTCCATGAAGAACTCCACTTCACCAGCCTGTTCGTGACCCACGATCAGGAAGAGGCGCTGGAGCTGTCGGATCGGGTGGTGGTGATGAGCAACGGTCGGGTCGAGCAGATCGCCACGCCGGATACCCTCTATCGCCACCCCGCCAACCAGTTCGTGTTCGAGTTCCTGGGCGACGTCAACCGGCTCGAAGGCGATGTCGAAGCCGAAGTCCTGACCTGCGGCGACGCTCGCGTTGCGGTACCCGGCGTCGAGAATGGCCGCCAGGAACTGCTGCTCCGACCTCACGAGATCCGGCTGGGAGAGCAGCCCGATGCCTGCGCGCACCTTCCGGTCAGCGTCACGGCTGTCGTTCCGGTCGGCGCGGAAGTCCGTCTTGAGCTGGAGGCCGACTGGCTCGGCGAACCCTGGCTGGCCACCATTAGTCACGCCGAGTTCGAGCGCCTGGACGTGAAACGAGGCAAACGCCTTTTCGCCCAGCCCAGCCGCCTGCATCGCTTCGATACGCCACGACCGCAGACCCTGGCACCGCTGGCGACTTCCTGAATCGGACCGGCGAGCCGAGATGCGTCCACTGGCGTTCCGGAAACGGACGAGCGGTGTCTATAATGGGCCTGTCCGTTCCCATGATTCGAGAGGTTCACCGTTATGCGTCAATGGTTTGCACTCAAGTGCACGGCCACCATGCTGTTGCTCGGCCTGCTGACGGCGTGCGCGCAGAGTCCCCAGATCCTGTCCGTGAATCCCAAGGTGAGCGGAGACTTCCCGCATACCGGCAACGGGCAGTCGGTCGCCCTGGAAGTGGTCGACGGACGAGACAGTAGCGTCATCGGCACCCGTTCGGGAACGGCCTCGGCGACCTCGACGATCACCGTCGAAGCCCACGACGTGATTCCCAAGATTCGCGCTCAGGCCGAGAACGCCCTGCGCAGCATGGGATTCAATCCGACCAGCCAGAACAGCGGCGGCCCCGCCCTGACACTGACCCTGTCGGAGCTGAATTACGCTCGCGGCACTGCCGAGCAGCCGCTGCTGGGCGCCTCCCAGTTGCAGGCGATCATCCAGGCGGAAGTCGATAACGGTGGCAACACCTACACCGGTCGCTACACCGCCAAGCGCTCACAGAGCTACGCGCTCAAGCCGGACTGGGATACCAACAATCGCATGGTCAGCGAGCTGTTGAGCAATGCCCTGGACCGGACGTTCCGCGACCAGCAGCTGGCCAACCTGTTGGCCCGCTGACCCTCCCCGGGAGAGCGCCTCAGCGGCGGCCGGAACGACGAACCGCCTGTCACGGTAACGTGGCAGGCGGTTCGTCGTTTACGGGTGTTCGTCGCGGGAGCGGTTGGAATGCGCCTGACGGACAGGGCCGCGTCGGGTCAGTTGCCAGACGCTCTCGACCAGACCATCGGCGGCGGTGGCGACATCGCAGAGCACCAACTCGAAGTTCGGCGCCATCAACGCCTCGACCTCGGCGTGGGTCACGCTGAATGGCGGGCCGCGGTCGGGATCGTCATGGGTCAGGGTGATCAGCAGCCCGCGCGTGCCTGGCAGCAACAGCTGCGCCAGATGGTGCGCGTAGCGTTGACGCGTGGCGGGTGGCAGCGCGATCAGCGCGGCCCGGTCGTAGAAACCGGCGAGCTCGGCGGCCTGCTCCACCTGGAAATGGAAGAAATCGCCACACCACAGCTCGATACGCCCCAGGCGGGTACACTCGAAGCCGGATTGGCGATAGCGTAGCGCCGTCCGCCTCTTCCCCGCGCTGCACGGCTCTTCCGCCACGAACTGTTCGATGGCCAGCGGCGACAGCTCGATTCCCAGCACCGGATAGCCGCGCTCGACCAGCCAGCGCATGTCCTGACTCTTGCCGCACAGCGGCACCAGCACCTTGGCGCCGGCACGCAACTCGAGCCGACCCCAGAACCCCTCCAGTGCCGGGTGCGGCGCCTGGAGATGGAATCCGATGCGTCCCTGGCGCCAGCGCTCCAGCCAGTCCGCCCCGCTCATGCCGTTCCCCTTCGGAAACTCAGAACCAGCGGTCGCGCTTGCGACGGCGGCGCGGCAGATGCGGGACGATCAACCCCAGAATCAGGCCCGCCCCGGCGACACCGCCACCGTACATGAAGTAGCGCATCAGCAGATCCTCCTCCTGGGTATCCAGACGCGCCTGCATCTCGCGCATCTTGCTTTCCGCCTGGGAGTAGGCCTGGTTGAGCTGGTTGTTGGTAGCCTGAAGCTCATCGACCTGCGCCTGGCGGTCCTTCAGGTCGTTGCGCATATCGGCGACCCGCTGGTTCCACTCGTCGTCGATGCCGTCGAGACGCGTGGTCAACTGATCGACCTTCTTCTGCAGCGCCGGCAGTTGCTGCTGGGCGCTGGGCTGATCCTGGATGAACTGGGACTGTACCCACACCTCGTCGCCATCCGGCCCGCGGACCTGGGT
The DNA here is from genome assembly GCF_003206045.1 of Salinicola lusitanus. GTDB lineage: Bacteria > Pseudomonadota > Gammaproteobacteria > Pseudomonadales > Halomonadaceae > Salinicola > Salinicola lusitanus. Next base: position 60,894 of record NZ_PZJM01000004.1, on the reverse strand, counting down.
GTAGTCCCCCTGGGTCTGCAGCACCGTCACGGGATCGCCACTGGTGAGCGTCCCGACGATACGATAGCCGTCGGTCGGGCCGCTGCGCACGAAAGTGGTCAGGGAATCGCTGACCCAATGGCCATCCTGCGCCATGGCGGAAGCGGAGAACAGGGCGGCGCTCAAGGCACAGCCCATGACTAGATTTCGGATTTTCAACATATCGTCGTGATCTTAAGTGGCTAATCGATAACGGTTGGGCATCTCTTCACGCAACGATGAATCGGGCGACGATGAGACCACACCTCGCGTCCTGCGAGGGCGGTGATTCAGTCATCCACACTTTCTGTGGATAACCATTTGGACAACTTGCGTAACAGTGGCGCCATTCGCCGGCTACCCCGGCATTCGCGACAAACTGATGAAAAACTAACCAATTCATGAGGTTTCGAGTTGCCGTCTCAACCATCGTCCCTGGGCGGCCAGGCCATGGGCCGGGGAAACTCGGTCACGTTGCCTTCGGCCTTGACCGCCTTGGCCACGCCTCCTCGCTCCACCTCGTCGATACGCACGATCGCACTGTAGGGTATGTAGCTGCGATTGACGCCATCGAAGGTTCGGCGCAGTTTTTCCGCGCCGGGATCGACCACTACCTTGGACTGATCCTCGAACACGAAAGACTCGACCTCGATGAATCCCCACAGATCGCTTTGGAAGATCTCCCTGGCGTAGAGTTCCCACACCTCACCCTGATTGTGAAACACTACCCGATAGATCGGCTTGCTGGGCATAGACGAACGGCTCTCTCGATAACATCGGCCACGCTCACGAGCATTCGTTCCCGGACCATGGCGTCGCAAATAGGCGCAAGGGTACCACAGCCGCTACACCATGCGAGCGACACGGGTTGGCTGTATCGCTCCATCGCCCGTATAATGCCGCGTTCTCGAGGAAGCACGGCCCGGCAGCGACTCCACGCCGGCAGCCGGTTCCGGCGACTTATTTTTCTCATCCTCCACGGGGCATCGGTGACGCGCGCATGGCCGCAGCAACGCAACCTATGACGAAGAAGCTGTTCATCAAGACCCACGGCTGTCAGATGAACGAGTACGACTCCGCCCGGATCGCGGACCTGCTCGGCGAATCTCATCGTCTGGAACTCACCGACAAGGAGGGCGAGGCCGACGTCATCCTGCTCAACACCTGTTCGATTCGCGAAAAGGCCCAGGAGAAGGTGTTTCACCAGCTCGGGCGCTGGAAAAAGCTGAAGGCCGCGAATCCGGACCTGGTCATCGGCGTGGGTGGCTGCGTGGCCAGCCAGGAAGGCGAGAACATCCGCAAGCGCGCACCGCATGTCGACATGGTGTTCGGCCCCCAGACCCTGCACCGGCTGCCGACGATGCTCGACGCGCGCAGCAAGAGCGCGACGCCGATCCAGACGGTGGACGTCACCTTCCCCGAGATCGAGAAGTTCGACCACCTGCCCAAGCCGAAATCCGACGGCGCCACCGCCTTCGTCTCGATCATGGAAGGCTGCTCCAAGTACTGCACCTTCTGCGTCGTCCCCTACACCCGGGGCGAAGAGGTCTCGCGCCCCTTCGAGTCGGTGATGGAAGAGGTCGTGCATCTCGCCGACCAGGGCGTTCGCGAAATCAACCTGCTGGGCCAGAACGTCAATGCCTACCGCGGACTCGACGCGAGTGGCGACGAGATCGATCTGGCGGAACTGATCGCCTGCGTGGCGGCGGTGGACGGTATCGACCGCATCCGCTTCACCACCTCGCACCCGGTCGAATTCTCCGACAGCCTGATCGAGGCCTACGGCGAGATCCCGGAGCTGGTCAGCCACCTCCATCTGCCGGTGCAGTCGGGCTCGGATCGTATCCTGGCCGCGATGAAGCGCGGGCACGGCCGAGACATGTACATCGACAAGCTCGAGCGCATTCGCGCCCTGCGCCCGGACATCAGCTTCTCCTCGGACTTCATCATCGGCTTCCCCGGCGAGACCGACGCCGACTTCGAGGACACCATGGACCTGATCCATCGGATCGGCTTCGATGCGTCGTTCAGCTTCATCTACTCGAAACGTCCCGGTACGCCCGCCTCCAGCCTGCCGGACGAGACGACGCAGGAGACCAAGAAGCAGCGCCTGGCGATCCTGCAAGACCGGCTCAACCAGCAGACCCAGCAGATCAGCCGGCGCATGGTCGGCAACCGCGAGCGGATTCTGGTGACCGGCTTCTCGCCCAAGGACCCCGGGCAACTGTCGGGACGGACCGAGAACAACCGCGTCGTCAATTTCCGGGCCGAGGATCCGACCTCGCTGATCGGCTACTTCGTCGATGTCACCATTACCGAAGCACTGCCCAACTCGCTGCGCGGCGAGCTGGCTTCCCCTCAGCGACATTGACCCGACGGGAGGGAAGGCGCGGCTGCCCCGCCTTTCCTCGACCCGGCCGCCGTTCTCGCATCGCTCGTCGCTCCGGATCATCCCGGCCGAGCGATATCGAACCGACTTGATCACGATCATTGCCCCGACCGGAAGCGGCGCAGTAAGCTGACGACACTTTCCCACTCCAACGGATCTCTTTGCGTTGACCCAAGACCAGCAGTCCGACAACCGCATCGTGTCCCTGACACTCGAACCCAACGACCCCATGCGTCTGGCCAATCTCTGTGGCCAGCGCGATGAGCACCTGAAGCTCGTCGAAGCGCGCATGGGCGTGACCCTGCGCAATCGCGGCAACGTCTTTCAGCTCGCCGGCCCGGATGCCGGCGTCAAGGCGGCGGCGAACGTGCTCGAGCATCTCTATCGCGAGACCGAAGCCGACGAGCTGACGCCGGACACGGTCCACCTCTACCTGCAGGAATCGGGCATCGAGGCGATGGAGGAGGAGACCGGCGATATCGAAGCCGGCGGCCTGCTGATTCGCACGCCGCGGACGCTGATCAAGCCGCGCGGCTTCAACCAGCAGGGTTATGTCGCCAGCATTCGCCGCCACGACATCAATTTCGGCATCGGCCCGGCAGGCACTGGCAAGACCTATCTCGCGGTCGCGGCGGCGGTCGAAGCGCTGAACCGCCAGGAAGTGAGGCGCATCCTGCTGGTACGCCCGGCCGTCGAGGCCGGCGAGAAGCTCGGCTTCCTGCCCGGCGACCTGGCCCAGAAGATCGATCCCTATCTGCGCCCGCTCTACGACGCCCTCTACGAGATGCTGGGCTTCGAGCACGTCAACAAGCTGATCGAGCGCCAGATCATCGAAATCGCGCCGCTGGCCTACATGCGCGGACGCACGCTCAACAACGCCTTCATCATCCTCGACGAGAGCCAGAACACCACGCGCGAGCAGATGAAGATGTTCCTGACGCGCATCGGCTTCGGCTCGACCGCCGTCATCACCGGCGACGCGACGCAGGTCGATCTGCCGCGCGGCTCGAGCTCGGGGCTGATCCACGTCCTCGAGGTGCTGCGCGATACCGCCGGTATCGGCATCACCCAGTTCGCGCCCAAGGACGTCGTCCGCCATCCGCTGGTGCAGCGGATCATCGAGGCCTACGACATCCACGAGGCGACGGAGGAAGCGGCCCAGCGACAGCGTCGCGAGGATCGCCGCCAGGCGCGTCTCGATTCCGAGACCCAGCGGGATCACGACGACTCATGACCCTCGAGATCGACCGCCAGGTCGCCGTCGGCGACGAGGCCGAAACCGAATTGCCCGAGGCGACCGACCTCGAGCGCTGGATGACGGCAGTGCTCGAGCACGAGGCGGATTCGCGCAGCGAATTGACCGTCCGCTTCGTCGAATGCGACGAGAGCCGGCAGCTCAACCACGCCTACCGAGGGAAGGATAGCCCGACCAACGTGCTCTCCTTCCCGTTCGAAGCCCCTCCCGGGATCGAGCTGCCGCTGCTCGGCGATCTGGTCATCTGCCACGAGATCGTGGTGCGTGAAGCGCGGGAACAGGGCAAGTCAACCCATGACCACTACGCCCATCTGGTAATACATGGCGGCTTGCATTTGCTCGGCTATGACCATATAGATGACGAGGAAGCCGAGCGAATGGAGGCGCTGGAGCGTGCGCTACTCGCCCGGTTCGGCATTGCGGACCCCTATCGCGACACCGATCCGATACCCGATGCCTAGATTTCGACACCCAACTCCGACACTCAGTGCCATGCCGACACCGACGAGATCTTCCTGCCCTCACTGGGAACGATCAAGCGAGACCCCGGCCCCGACGGCCGAACAGCCTGACGAGCCTCCGCCTGGCCGCCTCCGGATTGCGGACGGCCCCCTCTGGATATCGATCATCGATTCGACGCCTCCCGTCATCGGGTGCGCGCGTGCCGTGGCGTCTTCATCACCCAGCCCGACACCCCGTAGCGATATCACTTCCCCCTTCCGTGCGTCATCCGAGGACAAGAGACCACAGTCATGAGCGAAGACCGATCGAGTAGCCAGGGCAGTCGATCCTGGCTTGAAAAACTCATCAGTACCTTCTCCAGCGATTTCGATGAACCCAGCTCCCGCGAGGAGCTACTCACCTTCCTGCGCGAGGCCGGCCCCCGGCTCAACCTGGATCAGGATGCACTGACCATCATCGAGGGCGCCTTCCAGATCAGCGACCAGCAGGTGCGGGAGGTGATGATTCCTCGCTCCCAGGTGACCGCCATCAGCGTGGCGCAGCGACCGGAAGACTGCCTGCCGGTCATCCTGGAAACCGCACACTCTCGCTATCCGGTGACCGACGACAATCTCGACGACGTGCTCGGGATCCTGCTGGTCAAGGACCTGCTGCCGTTGCTCAAGGGCAACAACCAGGAACGCGAAGCCTTCGAGCTGCGTGACGTGCTGCGCCCGGCGATGTTCGTACCCGAGTCCAAGCGGCTCAACAGCCTGCTCAAGGAGTTCCGCGATACCCACAACCACATGGCGATCGTGGTCGACGAGTACGGCGGGACCGCCGGCATCGTCACCATCGAGGACATCCTCGAGCAGATCGTCGGCGATATCGAGGACGAGCACGATACCGATGAAGAGGAAGACATCCGCGACATGGGCGACGGTACCTTCGCCGTGCGCGCGTTGACGCCGATCGAGGACTTCAACGACCACTTCGATACCGAGTTCTCCGATGATGAGTTCGATACCGTCGGCGGGCTGATCATGCAGCGTTTCGGCCACCTCCCCGGCCGCAACGAACACACCGACCTCGGCGCGTGGCGGTTTACCGTTCTCAATGCCGACAACCGTCGCATCCGGCTGCTGCAAGCCAAGCCGGTGCCGGCCGAGGTCGAGAGTGAGCCCTCGCGCCAGATCGAGAGCTGATCGATCCCGCTTTCGCGGGTGGCAACCAGCTGGCGCATTTGAGCGGCAACTTTGATATAAGGGGCACTTTTCACAAGGAGTGCCCCTGACATGCCGCAAGCCAAGCCGTTGATTTCCGCCCGCCGGCCGTGGCCTGGCTATCTCGCTGCACTGGTCGCCGGCGGGTTCTCGACGCTCTCCTTCGCGCCCTTCCATCTGTGGTGGCTGGGGCCGATCGCGGTGGCCCTGATGTACCTCGGCCAGCATCGCCTGAGCGTCGGCCAGGCGGCACTTCGCGGCTGGCTGTTCGGCGTCGGGCTATTTGGCACCGGCACTTCCTGGGTCTATGTCTCGATCCATGACTACGGCTACACCGGCGTGCCCCTGGCGCTGTTTTTGACGGCGCTGTTCGTCGCCACGCTGGCGCTGTTCCACGCCTTCGTCTTCGGCCTCTACCGCCGCTTCACCGCGCCTCGACTCGCCTTTCTCAGCTTCGCCGGCGTCTGGGTGCTGGGGGAAGCCTTTCGCAGTTGGGCCTTCACCGGCTTTCCCTGGCTGCTGCTGGGCAGTGCCCAGGTCGACTCCCCCCTGGCACCGTGGGCGCCTGTCGGCGGCGTCTACCTGCTGTCGTTGATCGTCGCCCTGACGGGAACGCTGCTGGTCGAGTTCTGCCGTCGGCGCTGGTGGGCGATCGCCCCCATCGCCCTGCTCTGGCTGGCCCCGCTGGCGCTGCCCGGCCAGTGGACCACGCCGGCGGCGGATCCGCTGCGGGTGGCGCTGCTGCAGGGCAATCTACCCCAGCTTTCCAAATGGAGCGCCGAAGGACAGCGCAACGCCGTCAACACCTATACCCGCATGACCCGCCAGCAACCCGACGATGTCGACATCATCGTCTGGCCGGAGACCGCGCTGCCGATGTTCGAGCGCCAGGCCCGCCCGTTCATGGCCCGCCTGCAGTCGACGCTGCCACCGCAGACCTCGCTGCTCACGGGCATCGTTCAGCGTGACGAGGCAGGGCGCTACTACAATGCGATCACCGGCGTCGGCGATGTCCGCGGCGAGTACCGCAAGAGCCATCTGGTGCCGTTCGGCGAATTCCTGCCGCTGGATTTCCTGCTGCGCGGGATCATCGACTTCTTCGACCTGCCGATGTCGGACTTCGCGGCGGGTGCCGACTCCCAGCCGCCGATCCTGACCCATGGCGTCGCCATCGGCAGCGCCATCTGCTACGAAATCGTCTACCCGGACCTGGTCGCCGAGCGAGCGCGAGATGCCAACGTCCTGCTGACGGTCTCCAACGATACCTGGTTCGGCCGCTCGATCGGTCCGTTGCAGCACCTGCAGATGGCACGCCTGCGAGCACTCGAGAATGGTCGCTACGTCGTCCGTGCCACCAGCAACGGCGTCACCGCGATCATCGACGATCAGGGCCATCTGCGGGAACGCGCGCCGCAGTTCGAGGCTGCCAGCGTCGTCGGCGAGATCGTCCCGATGACCGGACTGACGCCGTTCACGCGCACCGGTAGCTGGCCGACCTGGCTACTCTCGCTGCTGCTGCTGGCACCGGCGCTGGTCTGGAGGACCCGCCAGCCATCTTGAGGCGATCCGTCGGCGAGGCCGCCACCCACGGGATTTCCCTCGAATCCGGCGGGTGGCGGCGTCGTCTTTTCGACACGATCCCCCGCACCAGCCACTCCGCGCTTCCCTCTTCCCCCCTCTCTCATCCCTCTTTTCTCTTCCCCCCTACATTCGCTTCCGCTTTTCCAATATGCGACGCACGTTTATCGATTGGTTCCGAGCCGACGCCTGCCACTTGCCTCCGGCAGACCGATAGCGTTGGATGGAGGTCTTCACTTCCGGTCATCGAGTCCGTCATGACACTGCCACTGGTCTCCCCCGACGATATCCGCAGCGCCTTCTCGCAAGCCATGTCCGACATGTATCGCCAGGAGGTGCCGCAGTATGGCGATTTGCTGGAACTGGTCGCCGACATCAACCGCAAGGCCCTCGAGGCGGACCCGGCGCTGGCCGCCCAGTTGGGTGCCCACGACGAGACCTCTCGCCTGGACGTCGAGCGCCACGGCGCGATTCGGGTGGGCACTGCTGACGAGCTGTCGATGCTCAGGCGCGTCTTCGCACTGATGGGCATGTTCCCGGTGAGCTACTACGATCTGTCGGCGGCCGGCGTACCGGTGCACTCCACGGCATTCCGGCCCATCGACGAGGCGTCGCTCAAGCGCAACCCGTTCCGGGTATTCACCTCGCTGCTGCGCCTGGAACTGATCGAAGAGGACGGGCTGCGCCGTCGGGCCGCCGCGATTCTGGCCGAGCGCGACATCTTCACGCCCGGTGCCAGGGAGCTGGTCGCCATCGGCGAACGCCAGGGCGGTTTCGACCGTGACCAGGCCGAACGCTTCGTCGGCGAAATCCTCGAGACGTTCCGCTGGCATCGCGACGCGACCGTGGATCACGACACCTACCGGGCGCTGCACGACGCGCACCGGCTGGTGGCCGACGTGGTCTGCTTTCGCGGCCCGCACATCAATCACCTCACCCCGCGCACGCTGGATATCGACGCCGCCCAGGCCGCGATGCCGAGCTACGGGATCACGCCCAAGGCGGTCATCGAGGGCCCGCCACGGCGCGAGTGCCCCATCCTGCTGCGCCAGACCAGCTTCAAGGCGCTGGAAGAGCCGGTGCGTTTCGCCGCCAGCGAAGAGAATGGCACCCATACCGCCCGCTTCGGCGAGATCGAGCAGCGCGGTGCGGCGCTGACGCCCAAGGGCCGGACGCTCTACGACGAGCTGCTGACCCGTTCGCGGCAGGCACCGACCGCGGCCGACAATACGGCCCATCAGCGTCAATTGAGCGAGTGCTTCTCGGCGTTTCCCGACGACCTGCAGACGCTGCGACGCGACGACCTCGCCTACTTTCGCTATCGCGTCAGCGATAGCGGCCGCCAGCGACTGGCCGAGGGTGAACCGGTGCCCGCCTCGCTCGACGCCGCCATGGCGGCCGACTGGATCGACGCCACGCCGATCACCTACGAGGATTTCCTGCCGGTGAGCGCTGCCGGCATCTTTCAGTCGAACCTGGGCGATGCACCGCATCAGGCCTATGCCAGCGAATCCAACCAGAGCGCCTTCGAACTGGCGCTGGGCAGGCCGGTCCACGACCAGTTCGAGCTCTATAGCCGGCTGCAGGCGGACTCGCTGGAGCGGGTCCGGCAACAGCTGGGGCTGGAGGCGTGAGGGCCACCGCACAGGAGGCGTCGTGGCCAGAACAGTTCTCGTCGCCTGAATGGCGATAGCCATTCACCGGTCGCCATAGGCTGGGAGCTTCGCTCGAAATCCATGGAGACTGGCAATGGCAACGGTCAACAACAACAATGCGACCGCTTCGGCCTCGACCGACGTCGATCTGGCCACCCTACGCAAGGTGATCGCGGCGTCGGCGATCGGCAATTTCGTCGAGTGGTTCGACTTCGCCGTCTACGGCTTTCTGGCCGTAGTCATCGCGCAGCATTTCTTTCCCCCCGGCGACGACTCACTGGCACTGCTGCAGACATTCGCGGTATTCGCGGTATCCTTTGCGCTCCGTCCGCTGGGCGGCATCTTCTTCGGCATGCTCGGCGACAGGATCGGACGCAAGCGTATCCTCTCCGTCACCGTGCTGCTGATGGCCGGCGCCACCACCCTGATCGGGGTGTTGCCGACCTACGCCAGTGTCGGGCTGTTCGCTCCGCTGGCGCTGGCGCTGGCCCGCTGCGTTCAGGGCTTCTCCGCCGGCGGCGAATATGCCGGCGCCTGCGCCTTCGTGATGGAGCACGCACCGCGCACCCGCAAGGCCCGCTACGGCAGCTTCGTGCCGGTCTCGACCTTTCTCGCTTTCGCTACCGCGGCGGCGCTCACCTACGCCATCAGTGCCCTGCTGTCCGAGCAGGCCCTCAACGCCTGGGGCTGGCGTGTGCCCTTTCTGATCGCGGCGCCGCTGGGGCTGGTGGGACTCTACATGCGCCTGCGCCTGGATGAATCCCCCGCCTTCCAGGCCCTGAAAGCCCATCATGCCGTGCCGCAGGCACCGCTGAAGGAGACCGTCCGCACCCACGGCGCCACCATCGTCAGCCTCAGCGCCTTCATCTCGGTGACGGCGCTGTCGTTCTACATGTTCACGACCTACTTCACGACCTACATGCAGGTGGTCGGTGACGCCTCCCGCACCGTCGCACTGCTGGCCAGCCTCGTCGCGCTGCTGTTTGCCGCGGCGCTGTGTCCGTTCGTCGGGCGCTACGCCGATCGGGTCGGACGCCGCAGGACGATCCTGACCGCCGGGGCGTGCCTTATTGGCGCGGTCTTCCCCGCCTACACCCTGGCCGGCAGTGGCGAATGGTGGGCGTCGCTGATCGGGGCGATGCTGATGGCGGTGGGCGCGGTGATCTGCGGCGTGGTCACGGCGGTGCTGCTGTCGGAGCAGTTCCCGACGCGCGTTCGATATACCGCCTCGGCGCTCTGCTACAACGTCTCCTACACGATCTTCGGAGGTACCGCGCCGCTGGTGGCAACCTGGTTGATCGAGCGCACCGGCAACAACCTGTCGCCCGCGTTCTATCTCATCGCGATTACGCTACTGGCGATGTGGGGCGGGCTGCGCCTGCCGGAATCCTCGCACCGGGCGCTGGACGCCGACGAGGCCGAGTGGCAGCGAACCTCCAAGCCGGACGCGCAACCCGCCCTCTAGACCTCTCGCTCGCAAAGCGCGCGCTCACGGCTGGCGGGCATAGACTCTTGCCCGCCAGTCGGCCACTTCGTAATCCGTGTCGAAGTGGCAGCCTCCATCGTAGACACTGGCTTCCCGCGTCTCGCAATAGCGGGCGATCGCCTCCGGGGTGGGCTTGCGGTCGCGCTCCACCCAGCGGTCCAGCGCCTCCAGTGCGGCGGCGTACTGCGGCGTCGAGAGCTTGCTGTGCACCGCTTCGTCGGTGTAGATCTGGACCAGGCTGTCGGCGGTCCCGCTAGCCTCGCGTGCCCGCCGATAGAGCCACTCGTTCTCCACGAAGATGATCGGATCGTCGATCGCGTGCATGGTCACCGTGGGAATATTGGTCATCCCGGTGAGCCCGGCATCCTCGCCCAGCTTCTCGACCGCCCGGGCATCCTCGTCGAACCGTGAGATTCCCGCGTTGAGCGCATCGTCGTTGCTGGAGCCGCGGTAGCGCACGCCGCGGTTCGAAAACGGGCTTGCCCCGTCGAGCCGCTGCTCGACCATGTCCTGGAACAGGAACGTCGACCAGCGCATGTGCGCCTTCAGCGTGCTCGGCGGGATCCGCACGACATCGACGATATTGTTCAGCGTCTGCTGCTGGACGAGGGTACGCTGCTCGGCCGGCAACCCGGCGCCGGTGCATGCGTCGACTCGGGCATTGAGCGCCTCCGGGGTCATGTCGCTGCCTTCCGGCAACCCCTCCCACAGGGGATATTGGCGTTCTCCGGGATAGGGATGATTGGCGCAGTAGTACTGGTAGACCGCCCGCAGGTCGGCGCGGAACTGGTAGGCCTGGGTGCCGCCGCCCAGCACGCCGCTGGTCAGCAACGCCCCGTCGTAACGGTGTCGGCCCGTCTCATCCGTACCGTAGAGCTCCATCGCCTTGGCGGCGACGTTGCCTCCCCAGGACTGCCCATGGAGGTAGATGCGATCGGGCTGACCGAAGCGCTCGACGAAAAGCTGGCGCAGGTAATCGGTATCCTCGGCCGCCATTCGCACGCCGTAGCCACCCCGCCGGTAGCTGGAGCCGGCCCAGGCGTAACCCTCCCTGACCATCACGTCGTACTGGCGTAGATCGATATCGAGCGGATCGTCGGGTCGAGGCGCGTTGGGTCGCGGACCGCCGTGGCTGTGGAGCACCAGCTTGTGGTTCCAGCGGTCGGGGATCGCGATCCAGTAATAGGCGCCATGGGTATCCTGGCCGGTAAAGCAGCGCGTCGCCTCGGGCAGCCAGCCAGGACAGCCGGCGCTCGCCATGGACTCGGCGTCCCGGGCCAGCACATCGGCCTGCAAGGGGCCGCAAGACCCGGCCAGCAGGCCTGCAGTCAGCAAGCCCCGCTGCCACTTGAGTAGTGACTTCGGCACGATCCGGCCTCTCGTCGATTTCAGCGTGGAATGCCGTTACGACTCATGCCGATGCCGAATGTTCCCCGGCTCCTCCGGTTTCGCGCCAGCCGTGCGGCGATGCCCCTTCCCTTACGGCTGCCCCTGATCGGGACCGGGCTGGACGGCCACCGAATCACGCTGGAAGTAGCGGTGGCCACAGGCGTGACAGGCATCCAGCCGTGACACCTGGTCGAGCAGGACCACCGCGCCACAGTGGACGCAGCTCATGCGCCCCGGCAGCGCCACCTCGCCGGCCGTGTAGTCGGCCCGGGCCGCCTCGAGGTCGTCGTCGAAGCGCTCCCGGTCGATGGTGGTGCGATCGGCGATCGAGAACAGCGCCTCGCTGACCCGGCGCGACAACACGTCGAGATCGATGCCCAGCCAGGTGGCGACACCTTCGCCGCCCTTGGCGAGGAACTGGCGGAAGTCGCGCATGTCGCGCTCGACCCAGGCCCGAAGCAGCGCCATCTCGTCCTTGGTGAACTCCTCGAATTCGGACTCGAACGCCACCGCCTCGTCGAGCTCGTGCTGGAAGCTCTCCCAGGAGAGCTCCCCTCCACCATCCTTGAGGCGAGTCAGAATACGTTCGTAGGCCTCACTGAGACGCGAACGCGACTCGGGTCGTGGCTGTTGCTCATCCATGGCTATCCCCTTCTCTGGCGTTGGCGGAATTCGATGTCGGTCGAATGCCGTGCTGCGTACTGTAGAACCTCGTTGCAAGCGCCTCGCCCCCAGACCCTACCTGCAACAGCGGGTCTGGGGTATGCTTGTGGGCCTGAAAAATCAAGCCGGCCCCGCGCTTTTCGTCTGCGATGAGTATAGCTTTTCGCGGGGACTCTGGCGCTCCCACACGCCGAACGCAAGGTGCCTGACCGAACCGATGGACGCACAGTACAACCCGCAAGCGATCGAAAACGCCGCCCAGCAATACTGGAACCAGCATCAGAGCTTCAAGGCCGTCGAGGATTCGGCGCGTGAGAAGTTCTACTGCCTGTCGATGTTCCCTTATCCCAGCGGCAAGCTACACATGGGCCATGTGCGCAACTACACCATCGGCGACGTGGTGACCCGCTTCCAGCGCATGCAGGGCAAGAACGTGCTGCAGCCGATGGGCTGGGACGCTTTCGGCATGCCCGCCGAGAATGCGGCGATCAAGAACCGCGTCGCGCCGGGCAAGTGGACCTACGAGAACATCGACTACATGCGCGGCCAGCTCAAGGCGCTCGGCTTCGCCTACGACTGGAACCGCGAGTTCGCCACCTGCGACGTCGACTACTACCGCTGGGAGCAGTGGTTCTTCGCCAAGCTGGTGGAGAAAGGCGTCGTCTACAAGAAGATGTCCACGGTCAACTGGGATCCGGTCGACCAGACCGTGCTCGCCAACGAGCAGGTGATCGACGGCCGCGGCTGGCGCTCCGGCGCTCGGGTCGAGCGCAAGGAGATCCCGCTGTGGTTCTTGAAGATCACCGACTACGCCGATGAACTGCTGGCCGATCTCGACGAGGTCGAGTGGCCCGAGCAGGTCAAGACCATGCAGCGCAACTGGATCGGCAGATCCCGCGGCGTCGAGCTCTCCTTCGACGTCGCCGGCCTCGATCAGCACCTCGATGTCTACACCACGCGCCCCGACACCCTGTTTGGGGTGACCTACGTCGCCGTCGCCGCCGGCCACCCGCTGGCCAAGCTGGCCGCCGAGGGCGATCCGGCCATGGCCGAGTTCCTGCTCGAGTGCCAGCAGGGCGGCAACTCCGAAGCCGAGCTGGCGACCATGGAGAAACGTGGTCGCGACACCGGTTTTCAGGCCATCCATCCGCTGACCGGGCGCCGAGTGCCGATCTTCGTCGCCAACTTCGTGCTGATGGAGTACGGCACCGGCGCCGTCATGGCCGTGCCCGCCCACGACCAGCGCGACTGGGAGTTCGCGACCAAGTACGCGCTGCCGATCGAGCCCGTCATCGCCGACGCCGAAGGACAGGCACCGGATCTTTCCGCCGCCGCCTTCGTCGAGCACGGCAACCTGATCAACTCCGGCGAGTTCGATGGGCTCGACTTCGAAGCCGCGTTCGATGCCATCGCGGCCAGGCTGGAATCGCTGGGCCGTGGCAAGACCAAGATCAACTACCGCCTGCGCGACTGGGGCGTCGCCCGTCAGCGCTACTGGGGCGCGCCGATTCCGGTCAAGTATGGCCCCGAGGGGCAGACCGTGCCGCTGACCGACGACGAATTGCCGGTGGCACTGCCGCTGGAAGTCGAAGTCGACGCCTCCGGCTCGCCGCTCAAGAAGATGCCGGCATTCTACGACCTCGGGGACGGCTGGACGCGGGAAACCGATACCTTCGACACCTTCATGGAGTCGTCCTGGTACTACGCCCGCTTCTGCTGCGCCGACAACCCGGAAGCGATGCTCGACGAACGTGCCGACTACTGGCTGCCGGTGGATCTCTACATCGGCGGTATCGAACACGCGATCCTGCACCTGCTCTACGCCCGCTTCTTCCACAAGCTGATGCGCGACGAGGGGCTGGTCCACAGCGACGAGCCGTTCCAGCGTCTGCTGACCCAGGGGATGGTGATCGCCGAGACCTTCTATCGCGACACGGCGAATGGCGGCAAGGAGTGGTTCAACCCGGCCGACGTCGAGGTCGAGCGTGACGACAAGGGCCGGCCGCTGCGCGCTCGCCTCGGCAGTGACGGCGAGCCGGTGGAGATGGGCGGCATCGAGAAGATGTCCAAGTCGAAGAACAACGGGGTCGATCCGCAGGCGATGATCGACCGTTTCGGCGCCGATACCGTGCGCCTGTTCATGATGTTCGCCGCCCCGCCGGAGCAATCCCTGGAGTGGTCGGATTCCGGCGTCGAGGGGGCGCACCGTTTCCTCAAACGGCTGTGGAAACTGGTCGCCGATCACGTCGCGACCGGCACGCCGGAGCCGCTGGAAACCGCCAAGCTGAACGACACCCAGAAGGACCTGCGTCGCAAGACCCACGAGACCATCGCCAAGGCCGGGGATGACATCGGCCGCCGGACCACCTTCAATACCGCCATCGCCGCGGTGATGGAGCTGACCAACGCGCTGGGGCGTTTCGACGACACCTCGCCGCAGGGTCTCGCCGTCACCCGCGAAGCCGTCGAAGCCTGCGTATTGCTGCTGGCGCCGATCGCACCGCATGCCTGTCATGCCTTGTGGCTGTCACTGGGGCACCAGGAGCCGGTCATCGACGCGGCCTGGCCGGCGGTGGACGCGGACGCCCTGGTCAAGGCCAGCGTGGAGCTGGTGGTGCAGGTCAACGGCAAGCTCCGGGCGCGTCTCGAGGTGCCTGCCGACGCCGACAAGGATAGCGTGGAGTCCATGGCCCTGGCCGAGGAGAACGTCCAGCGTCATATCGAAGGCAAGACCGTACGTAAGGTGATCGTCGTCCCCGGTAAACTGGTCAATATCGTTGCCAACTGAAGTGTCGCCGGCCGCTATCCCGATAGCGTCGGCTGCCCCTCGGGGCGGCACTGGACCCTACCCGGCACTGCGAAGGCAGTGCCGCCATGTAAACAGGAGCTTTTCATGATGCGTCGCACCGCTCTGGCCGGCCTGATGGCCGTATCGCTGACCGTACTGGCCGGCTGCGGCTTCCAGCTCCGAGGACTGCATCAGCCGGCCCTGGACATCCCGGAGCTGAGCCTCAGCGCTAACGTCTCCCCGTTCAGCGAGGAAGTTCGCCGCTCGCTCGAGAGCGCTGGCACGCGGGTTGTCGAGAATGCCGACCTGCGCCTCAACCTCGGCGACGAGCGGATCGGCGAGAATCGACTGACGCGATCCGATTCCGGCAGCCGGGAGACCTCGATCACCCTGACCGCCCCGTTCTCGGTACAGCGCGTCTCGGACAGCGCCTATCTGCTCAATCAGCAGCAGCTCGAAGTGTCGACGACGGTACTGCTCTCCACCGATGATATCTATTCCGGGGAGGAGGCGCGCACCGACGCCATCGAACGGTTGCGACGCGATGCGGCCACTCAGTTGATCGATCGGCTGGACGCACTCGAGACACCATGAAGGTCTTTCCCGACAAGCTGGAGGAGTCGCTCAACAAGCGCCTGCCGCCGGTGGTGGTGATCGCCGGAGACGAACCGCTGATACACCTCGAGGCGTGCGATGCCGTCCGCCGGGTCGCCCGCGAGCGAGGCGTCGAGGAGCGGGAAGTCATGCACGTAGAGTCCGGCTTTCAGTGGACGCAGTTGCTGGAGTCCGCATCCAGTCTCTCGCTGTTCGCCTCGAGCAAGCTGATCGAACTTCGACTTGGAGGACAGTCCCCCGGTCAGGAGGGCGGCAAGGCGCTCGAGGCCTACGCCGAGCAGGCTGGCGACAGCGACAACGTGCTGCTGCTCTCCAGTCAGCGACTCGATCGCAAGGCGCAGTCGAGCAAGTGGTTCAAGACGCTCGACAAGCTGGGGCTTTTCGTTCCGGTGTGGCCGGTGGATCATCAGCGCCTGGGGTTCTGGATGCGCGACCGGGCCAACCGCTACGGTTTCAGCATGGACATGGAGGCGGCCCGCCTGCTCGGCGAGCGCACCGAAGGCAACCTGCTCGCCGCCGACCAGGAGCTGCAGAAACTGGCACTGCTGCTGCCTCCCAATGCCCGTCTCGATGCCGCCGCCATCGCCAACGGGGTGGAGAGTAGCGCGCGTTACGACGTCTTCACGCTTTCCGACGCCTGCCTGAAGGGTGATCGCGACCGAGTCGTGCGGATCGTCCGCGGCCTGCGTCAGGAAGGGGTCGAGGCGCCCGTCATACTATGGGCGTTGACACGAGAGCTGAGAATTCTGCTGTCGATCTTCCAGCACCTGGATCAGGGCCAGAGCCTGGAGCACGCCTGCAAGGCTCAACGACCGATGATTCCCGAGAAGCGCCGTCCCGGCTATCAGCAGGCACTCAAACGGCTGCCGCAACGACGCCTGCACAAACTGCTGCTGTTCTCACAGCGTATCGACCTGGCCATCAAGGGTGCCATTGCGCTCCCCATCTGGGACTGTCTCCAGGATCTAGCCCTCACCCTGTCCGGCGGTCGCGGCATTCTGGCCGAGATGCCCCACGCCTATCGGTCCGGCTAGCCACTGAAGGCCGGGCGAGTGCCCGGCCTGTCGGTGCCCTGGGGAGCGCGTCAGGCAACACCCACCGTATCCGGGTGGTCGACACCGGCCACGGCGACGTCGTCGCTGAAGGCAGGCCCTTCGAGCTCCATGGTCTGCATCAGGCTAGAATCGTCCCCGCTAGCCATCCTCGTTGCCATGGGAGAAGCGGTCGCCAAGGTGTTCTCCGGGGTCAGCGTGAATGACTGCAGGTTCATCGCGCCTCCGTTGAACGTCAGCCGGAGCGTCTGCTCGCCGGCCGCCAGATCCAGTTCGATGCCGTTGTTGGCCTGATAGTTGCTCCATCCTCCGGTATTGGTCACGGCATGGGGGGCGGCACTGGTATAGGTGGCGCCGTCCTGCTCGACGCTGGCCGTGACGGTGCGGCCGTTGGACATCGTGGCAGCCGCGAACGAGAGCTGATAAGTCCCCGCAGCGGCGACGTCGATGGTGTACTCCACCCACTCGCCGTCGGCGATCCAGCCGATCGAATTGCCGTTGTCGCGCAGGTCGACGCCCTCGTTCCTGGCGTTGACACCCAACTGCTCCTCGCTGCTGTCGTGGTAGGCAACCTCGGCGCCGCCATCATCGTAGAGCCCGGCGTTCAAGGTCAGCCCATCCTCGACGGCCCACGGCGTTCCCGACGCGTTGAAGGCAGACTGGGCGGCGGGCGCGAGGCTGAACGACTCCAGGTTCTGTGAGCCACCGTTGAACGTCAGTCGCAGCGTCTGGGTACCGGCTTCCAGCGCCACCTGCTGGCTGTCGGTCGGGACGAAGGTGTTCCAGCCCCCCGTGAAGTCGACACCGATGGTAGCGACCTCGTAGACGCCGGCGCCGTTGTCGAAGGTGGCCGTGATCGATCGCGCCGCGCCGGTCTGGGCCCCCAGTGCCGAGAGGAAAGAGAGGTCGTAGACGCCGGCCTGGTCCACTTCCAGCGTGTATTCGACCCACTCCCCATTCTCGATCCAGCCGATGGCATCGCCATTGCCGCGAATGTCCACCCCGCCTTCGCGGAAATTGGTCCCCATCTGGACCTCGCTGGAATCTTCGTAGGTCAGATGAGGCGCACCCTCGTCGAACAGCGCCGCATCCAGCGTGAGCCCGTCCTGATCGACGGCCCATGGGGTACCGGTCTCGTTGAAGGGGGTTCGGGTTGCCGGCTGAATGCCCTCGATCAGGAAGACGTTGTCGTTATAGTCATAGTTGATCCCGGTGTAATCCATGGCCACGAAATAGGTGTTGGCGATGGCGTTACCGGCGGTGTCGTAGGCCTGGAACACGCGTACGGTGTAGCCACGCTCGATGCCGGCATCCTCCGCCGGCGGCGTGCCGCCACCGGATGGATTGAGCGACGGATCGGTCGAGAGGTTGGCGACCGAGATACCGAAGATATCGTCGCCGGCCCAGCCATCGGGGATCCGGCCCCGATTGAAAGTCGCCGTCGCGTAGTCGCCATTGGCAACTTGCGGCAGGAACGACTGGCTGTAGAGGCTGTCGTGATTGCTCAGCGCGGTCCGGGCCGACTTGTCGCCAGGCGCGTGCAGCGCCAGCAGCGCCCCGCTGTACCCGTGCAATGCCGCCAGTTGGGTGACGGTTGCCGACTCGACACCGTCGGCGATCTGCCAGTAGCGAGAGAGCACTTCCTGGTCGTTGACGGCCTGGTAGAGATCGAAGTTCTGCAATACCGATTGACCGCCGCCATCCAGCGTCGAGAGTCCATCGATGTGATTGCCGAAACCGAACACTCTCCAGATCTCGTTGAGGTTGGGCTCCCAGCCACCTTCGTCCCGTGCGGCCCAGAAACCGGCCAGCTGTATCTCGGTCACCGGCTGGTCGACGTCGTCCGAGGCAATGGTCATCACGCCTTCGAACACGCCATCGGCAGCATTGCTGGCCGGTGGCGTGTAGGCGGCGCGATTGAAGAGCACGCCCACTTCGACGGATTGTCCCGGTGCCAGTCGGAGATCGTCCAGCGCATCCGCGTCCGCCAGCATGAAGGGACCACTCAGCGTCACGCTGCCGATCGACAGCTCGCCGGTACCGTTATTGGTGATGATGACCGAGCCACTGTCCTTGTACTCGCGGGGTACCGGGGAAGAACTGGTGGCATCGTTATCCTCGAGATAGTTGAAGGCGATGCGGTCGCTGAAGAAGGCGGGGTCGGTGCTGACCACACTGATCTCGCCAGCGCCGGCATTGGCCAGCGGCGCGTCGGGCACCTCCAGAGAATCGATGTCGGGCCCGACGCCGTTGGGGGCGATCACCGTGATCGCGTTGCTGCCTTTCGTCAGGCTCATCTCGACGGTCTGATAGACCCAGTCGCTCACCGTCTGGCTCTCCGCGGGGAAGTTGACGGTCGGATAGTTGACGCCATTGACCGTCAATCCCAAGGGACGGTCGGCTTTACCCGTGGTCAGCGAGTATCGGAAAGCCACCTCGTAGATACCGCTCTGGTCGACATCCACGTTCCAGGTGATGCTCTGGTTACCGCTGCCGACGAAGTCCACGAAACCGGAGCCGGATGCATCGCGGTCCGTCTGGGTCTCGGGCACGACGATGGCGCCGCCCTGCAGCACTGCCGTCTCGGCCTCGTAGACCGCATACCCGGGGGTCGTGTCCTCGATCAGGACTTCCAGCTGATCGATGTTGGGGCCGGTGTTGGTGATCGCCTGCAAGCGGACCGAGTTGGCGCCAGCCAGCAGTTCGGCCGGAATGTCCAGCGTCTGCCAGGTATTCCAGGCCGCGTTGCCGCTGACGCCGACCGGCGGTGCGAAGGCGAAGATCCCCACGCTCTCGTCATTGACGAAGACTTCCAGTGGCCGGTTTCCCGTTCCGCCGTTGGCGTAGCGCACCCTGAGCACCGCATCGCCAGCGTCGGCGGCGCTCACATCGACGTTGAAGGTGATGAAATCGGCCGTGGTCGAACCGAAATCGGCGTAGCCGCCCACGGTGCCGTCGCTATAGTCGGTGTTGCCGTCCATCCCGAAGGCGCCCGGTCGGATGCCGTAGGGTGGGTTGGTGGGAGTGGGTTCCGGCGTGTCTCCATCACGAATCACGATCTGGGCACCGGCGCCGGAGGCGATGACGGCCAGGGAGTCGTCCTCGGCCTGGATGGTGGCAATAGTAGTCAATTCGACATCTCCTTCACCGGGATCAATGATATCGCCAGGCACTGGATCCAGGCGTACGACCTGGCTCTCACCCGTGCTGCGATTGAGGGTCATGAGGTAGAGCTGGCCGGTCAGCGGGTTCTCGATGATATCCAGCGGATCGACATACTTGATGACATTGCCGTTCACGTCCCGTAGCACGTTGTCGCTCGACACGTTGCCGTTCTCGTCCAGCGAGATCCATCGAATGTCGTCGCCCCCGGAGTACTCGACGAAGAGCAGACTGCCATCGAGCGTTGCGCCGAACACGTTGCTGGTGTACTCGATCGCCCCGTTGGGCGAGCGATTGGTACCCAAGGAGTAGGCGTCGTCGAGTCGGTAGTTGCTGTCGGGGTTGGTGCCGACGACGTACTCGTCCGTCTCGTTGGGATCGGTGCCAGTGGTCGGGTTACCGCCGTTGAGGATGTACTCATCGTGCAGCGGGTTGGGGTGCCCGTAGTATCCGCCCTGCTCCACGCGGAACAGCCAGTCATCCTCGATACCGACGTTGATCAGCCCCTCGTTGTAGGCGGTCGAGGGATCGTCCGGCGTGGTGCCACCGGCGGCGGAGCCGTTGGTCGGCGCATACAGGTTGCCGTTCGAGTGCCAGACCAGATCGTAGGCATTGCGGATGCCGGTCGCATAGATCTTGAGCACGGCGTCCGAGGCGAACGGATCGTAATAGTCGATCAGTACGTTGCCGTTGGCGTCCTGCATCGTCGCGGTACCGTTCTCGGCAAAGACCAGGAACTGGCCGCCCCCCATATCGATGGGGCCGTTCTTGAGGTCGCCGTCGTCGTCCTCGTAGCGGGTGTTGGAGCCGTCCGTCGGCAGCGGCTCGGTCGACACGTCGAAGCCCCCCGCCGGTGCATCACGATAGGGATCGATCTCGAGTATGCCCGCGTTCAGCAGCCGCTCCGGACGATTTCCCCAAGCGCTGTCATCGCCTCCCATGGCGGTATTGGCCCCTTGCGAGACATACATCAGATAAGGCGGCACGTCGGGGTTGGTCACGGCATCGAACGCCGGATTGGCGTGGAACACCAAGCTGTTGGTGACATGATCCCCGTTGGAGCGCGGCAGTCCGGTGATATAGGTTTCCGCCGAACCGGAGAACGTCGCGTCGGTGTCGTCGATGGTGATCTTGCTGACTCGCCCGCTGAAGTCCGGCACGCCGTTGTCGCGCCCGGTCAGCGGGATGGGATAGTTGTCGGTCACCCACAGCACGTTGGGATCGGTGGGATCGAAGCTCAGGCCGACGATGCCGCGGGCGCCGGCGTCGGTCTGGAAATAGTCCAGCGCCAGGGTCTGTTCGTTGGAGAGCCCGCCGGTGATGGGGTCGACGTCGAATCGCTTGACCTCGCCGCCCAGCGTCGAGACGTAGATCTTGGTGTAGTCGGGAGACATGGTAATGGAGCTGAACAGATAGGCGCCGTCTTCGGCACCGTTCAGTTCGACGTTCGTATCGAAGCCCACTTCGCTGTCCTGGACGACAGGTTCGGCGCCGGTGACGAAGGTCGTGGTGAACTTCTGGAACTCCCTTGTCGGGGCGCTGGGATCCTCGTTGTCGCCGCGATCCTGGAAGCCGTCGATCACCAGCGTGTAGCTGGTGTACTCGTCCAGCGCCTCCACCGGCGAGATGGTCAGCGAGTCGAAGCCGCCAGTCGTGTTGATGTTGAAGGCCACCGCCTCACCGGTCACGGTGTTGAAGAGCTTCACCGAACCGTCATTGAGACTCTCCAGCAGTGCACCGCCGCGCCCTTCCACGACCGAGATACCGATGAAGAAGTCGGAGGTGGGGTCGATACCGACCGGCAGGGTGCCGTCGTCGGCCTGGAGATGAACCTCCACCTGCTGCTGCCCGACTCCAGCCACCGCTCTGGGATCGGTGAAGAAGGCATAGTCCGCCGGGGCTTCACGATCGTCGCCGGGCGTCAGATCCGGCAGGGACTGAATCTCGATGTACTGGATCTCGGTGTTGTCGCTGCCGACGCCGATCGAATCCAGGGTCAGACGGCCATCGGTCACCTGAACGATCCGCGTGACCAGGCTGGAGCGATAACCGTCGCTGTCGTTGGTCGGATCTCCGTCCGCCGGGAAACCGTCCGGTCGCATCGAGGCGAAGGGCGTGTTGAACGCTTCGCCCTCGGCGTTGATGAGGTTGACGCTGTCGTAGGCGCCACCACTGTCGCCGATGGAGATCGTGACCTCGTAGTAACCGTCTTCCAGTTCGATCTCCCAGCCGGCGGCCTGGCTGTATCCGGGTTTGTCGAAGCCGGCATAGGTCGCCTGCAGCGGGTCGACCCCGGGCAGCGTGC
Organism: Salinicola lusitanus; assembly: GCF_003206045.1. GTDB lineage: Bacteria > Pseudomonadota > Gammaproteobacteria > Pseudomonadales > Halomonadaceae > Salinicola > Salinicola lusitanus. Next base: position 38,875 of record NZ_PZJM01000004.1, on the reverse strand, counting down.
CGGCGCGATTGCCGAGGGCATCGGCATCCTGCCCGGCGATCGCCATCGGCGTCGTGCCGTTGGCGGTCCCGTCGGCGATCGATGCCGCGGTTACCCAACCGTACTGAAACGTCTGTCCGTTGACCTGCAAGGCCTGCTGCCCGAAGGCCTGCCCGGTATCGGCGATGTAGCCATCCGGTGTTGCCGCCCCGATGGGCTGGAAGTTGATCTTGACCTCGAACCGGTCTCCCGGCTCCGGACCCGGATCGCCCCCGCTGTCGGGCAGCGTATGAATCGACAGGTTGTCGATGTTGGGCCCAAGATTGCCGATGTTGGCGAGTCGAACCAGATTGTCGCCCGCACCGAGCTCGATCTGGACCGTGGTCTCCGTCCAGTTCTCCCAGCCCGCGCTACTGAGTCCCGTTGACGGAAAAGCAATGGTGCCCTGCAAATCGCCATCGACCGATAGCGCCATCGGCCTGTCGTTCGCACCGCTTGCCGCGTAGCGAATCGTCAGCAGGTAGGACCCCGCGCTGGCGACATTGACTGTGAAAGATCCTGCATCGCCGGCCTGGCCGCCCATGTCCAGATAACCGGTTCCGGTAAAATCCCCCCAGAGCCGGTCGGCTCCGCCACCAGTCGGCTCGGGGTTGCCGGCATCGCGTACCACGGTATCGGCGGCCGATGAACCGTCGTCGATCGTCAATGCCTCACCTTCGATCGAGAACACCAGTGTGGGATCCGCCGGGAGCGCTTCGACATAGTCGAAGCTGACCTGATCGATATTGGGGCCATTGGCCACGCCACCCTGCGCCACCGACGGCAGCGTCAAGGTCAGCGTGTTCTCTGACTGCGAGAGAGGTACCGATACGCTGACCTCGCTCCAGTTGGACCAGGAACCGGTCGGCGGAAACGACACCAGGGTCGGCTCCGCACCATTGATCGATACCAGCAGCGGCCGATCCCCCGTGCCGCCGTTGACGTAACGAATGGTGGCGTTATAGACGCCGACCTCATCCGGCTCGACATGAAAGGTGACCGCGTCCCCGGCGTCGGTGCCGAAATCGACATAGCCCCCACCCAAGGCCCCCGCTCCCACATTGCCGAGCGCATCGGGGTGCTCGCTATCCACCACTCGTGTCAGGGAGCTGCTGCTGGTGGAGCCACTGTCGACGATGGAAACCCGTTCCGTATCTTCAGCCTGGATGATCAGTGACGCCGGTGCATCGTCCCCGGCTATCGCCGTGAGCGTCAGGCTATCGATATTGGGCCCACCCCCCACCAGGTTCTGCAGGCGGATGACATTGGCCCCGCTCTCCAGACTCAGGGTCAGCGTGGCGTGCTGCCAGTTTTCCCACCCCGCGACGCCCGAGCCGGTGGAGGGAAACGTCAAGTTCCCCTGCGCGACGCCATCGACGAGCACCGACATCGGACGCGAGGCGCCGCTGGCACTGCTGCCGGCATACCGGACATCCAGCTCGTAGGTGCCGGCCGTCTCGACCTGCACCTCGAACTGGGCGGCATCCCCTATCTGTCCCCCCATGTCGAGATAGCCCGGGCCGCTCGACCCGTTCCATAATCCATCGGACCCGGCGGCGGCCGTGGTTTCGGGGTTGGCTGGGTCACGAATCACGGTATCGGCGACCGAAGTGCCATCGTCGGGTATCAGCGACTCACCCTGCAAGGTAAAGACGTTGCCCGACCACCCCTGCTCGTTGACGATCTCGATATCCGTCGACTGCTCGCTACCGGCCAGCAACTGACCGTCGATGTCCTGGGCATCCAGCATCAGATTGGTCAGCCCCCGCTCCAGGTCCGAGGGCAGGAGGAACCGGTAGGGGCTCTCGGTGGCCATCAATTCCAGTGGAGTGCCCGTGGAGTCGGTTATCGTCAGCGAGACGGCCGCGACGTCGCTGGCATCGAAGCTGCTGCTGCCGATGGGCGTCGCCTCGAGCCAGTGGTCCTCGCCAAGGAGAGCGCGAGTCACGGCCGCACCCTGCCCCAACGACTCGACGATAGCTCCGGTCTGGGCATCGATGATGGATAACGTGAACATGTATAGAGCCCCTACGCGTTGTGATGGTGGTTATGTGACGAGCCTCGGATGACCGGAGCTCGCCAGGCGCGTGCAGACACGATGCCGGCGTCCCGTCAATTGACTGACGGGAAGTTCCTGTCGTGGTTGATATGAATAACGAGACTCAGGACCAAAGTCTTATCGGTCGCAAGCTATCGTTTCTCGCTGTCCGCGCAAAGTTGAAACTTCTCAAACTCCGGAAACGAGTTTGACGAGAAAGACGTGGCATTTTCACTGGCGACGGTCTATTTCCAGCGCACTTTCATCGACTTGCCAATTTCTCGCCTGCCGCCCTATAACAATGGAAATTACAAAAATTTTCAACAACCAGAAATATCAGAAAAAAGTATTAAATCCAGACGCCAGCCTGTCATGAAAAATGCGCAGCCCCCGCCGGTTAACATTTCCATTTTTATTGATCCATATTTTAAAGAATACGTGAAAAAGCCAGACAGGAAACCAATAACTAACTGAAACAAATACATAAAACTAGACACAAACGGACCAGAAACCAAATTTAACCGGGAGACGCCGGCCGAGACCGCGCTTGTAAACTTGTTCACAATTTCCGCATGCTAAACGTGACAGGACCTTTCGATGCCACTTTCCAAATTGACGTTACAAGAGACAACACCGTGGCCCAACCCGACGACAAGACCGATCTTCAAAAGGCACTCTCCAATAGTCGCCGTGCCTTTCTTTACATCTTATTGTTCAGCATGTTCATCAACTTGCTGATGCTCGCCCCGTCGATTTATATGCTGCAGGTCTATGATCGAGTCATCACGACGCGTAGTCCCGAAACCCTGCTGATGTTGACGCTGGTCGTGGTGTTTCTGTTCGTCGTGATGGGCTCGCTGGACCTGGTGCGCTCGCGCATCCTGGTACGCGTTGGCAACCGGCTCGACATGCAGATCAATGAACGTCTTTATCAGGCTACGTTCAAGAGAGCCCTGCTGGTGCCGGGCAAGCCCTCGGCCCAGCCGTTCAACGACCTGACGACGCTACGCCAGTTCCTGAGCGGGAACGGATTGTTCGCGTTCTTCGACGCGCCCTGGATACCGGTCTATATCGCCATTCTGACACTCTTCCATCCGTGGTTCGGCATCTTTGCCGCCGTCGCCGCCGGCATCTTGCTGGCCCTGGCCTGGATCAACGAGAAGAGCACCCAGTCACTGTTGAACGAAGCCAATCGCGAACACGTGCAGTCCCAGGATCTGGCCCAAAGCAACCTGCGCAACGCCGAGGTGCTCCAAGCCATGGGAATGCTCCCCCACCTCCTCGCCCGCTGGCGGGAGAAGCACCACGACTATCTCGTCAACCAATCACGCGCCAGTGATCGGGCCGGTCTCCTCAGCAACGTGTCGAAGACGCTGCGGGTCCTGTTCCAATCGCTGATTCTGGGGCTGGGCGCCTTGCTGGTGATCGAGGGCAGCCTGACCGGCGGCATGATGATCGCTGGCTCCATCCTGATGGGCCGGGCCCTGGCGCCCATCGACCAGATGATCGGCGGCTGGAAAGGCTTCGTCGCGGCACGCACGGCACACGCCAGACTCCAGGCGCTACTCGTCGCGGTGCCAGGCGACCCCCAGCGCATGCCTCTGCCGCCGCCTGTCGGGCGGCTCGCGCTCGAAGCGGTGACAGCCGCCCCGCCCGGCGACACGCTACCGACGCTGTGGGAGCTCAGCCTGACGGTCAACCCTGGCGAGCACATCGCCATCGTCGGGCCCAGCGCCGCCGGGAAATCGACGCTGGCCCGCGTCATGCTGGGCGTCTGGCCGGTTCAGAGCGGCTGCGTCAGGATCGGGGGGACCGACATCGGTCAGTGGCCGCGAGAACGGCTGGGGCCATTCGTCGGTTATCTGCCGCAGGACGTGGAGCTGTTCGACGGCAGCATCAGCGAGAATATCGCGCGCTTCGGTGACATCGACCCGACACGCGTCATCGAGGCAGCGCAGAAGGCCGGCGTGCATGACATGATCCTTCGCCAGTCGGCGGGATACGACACCCAGATCAGCGGCAGCGGCGGTGTGCTCTCCGGCGGGCAGCGCCAACGCCTTGGCCTGGCCCGCGCCCTGTACGGCAACCCGGTTATGGTCGTGCTCGACGAGCCCGATGCCAATCTCGACGCCAGTGGCGAACGTGCGCTGCTGCACTGCCTGCGGCAGCTGAAGTCCCAGGGCACCACGCTATTCATCATCAGCCACGCGCCGGCCATTCTCGATCATGTCGATCGTGTGCTCGTCCTCCAGGAGGGCCGCATGGTCTCCTGCGCCCCATCGCGAAAACCGGTGGCGAAAGCCCCGGACGCCCAGCAGGCGGGCAGCGCCGCCGTCCACTCGATCCGGATGCGCGCCCGCGGCAACGCCGGCGACGCTCCTTCTCTCCCGCCCCTGTCACCGGAGCCGCCGACGCCATGACGCCAGCCTCTTCCACACCGATCTCGCTCGGCGCCCCCAAGGCCCAGTTGCCGACCCGTGACGATGCCAGCCGCCGATGGGGTCTGGGAATCCTGGTGTTCGCGCTTGGCGGCTTTGTGCTCTGGTCGCTGACCGCCGACCTCGCGGTTGCCGTTGTCGCACCAGGGTCGGTTGCCGTCGAGACCTCGACCAAGAAGGTGCAGCACTTCGAGGGCGGCATCGTCAAGCGCATCCTGGTCGCGGATGGCGATCACGTCAGCGCCGGCGATCCCTTGATCGTGCTCGACGATACCCAGCCGCTGGCCAAACTCTCCATCGCCGAATCGGAGTACCGCATTGCCCTGGCCAGCGAGGTCCGACTGCTGGCCGAGCAGAGCGATCGCGACACCATGACGTTCCCCGACGCCCTGCTGGGCGACGTCTCTCCTCGCGTCCAGGCGGTGGTCGATGTCCAGAAAAGACTGTTCCAGGTTCGTCGCCAGTCGCTGAAGGATGCGCTCTCCGCGCTCGACGAAAAGGCCCATCAGATGCAGGAGCAGATTGCCGGGCTCGAGCGGCTGCGGCAGGTAAACCAATCCAAGATCAACTCGCTGTCCGGGGAAGCCGCCGACTACCGCACACTGTTCAAGGAGGGGCTGGGGGACAATCAGCGCCTGCGCGAACTCGAGCGCCAGGTGCTCCAGTACCAGGGGGAAAACGCGCAGCACAGTGCCGAGGTGGCGCAGCTGCGCTCGCAGATCAGCGAGAACGGCTTCCAGAAGGAGATTCGCCTGCAGGACTACCACCAGAGCGTGGGCGAGGATCTCAAGGACGTACAGTCCCAGGTCACGGATGCCGAGGAGCGGGTAACCGCCCTGCGCGACCAGGTGCAGCGGACCGCCATCGTGGCCCCTGTCTCGGGCACCGTCGTCGGCCTGCAGGTTCACACCCAGGGCGCGGTCATTCGCTCCGGCGATACGATCCTGGAGGTGGTCCCGGCCAACGAAGCGTTCGTCGTCGAAGCGAGAATTCCCGATCGCGACATCGACAATGTCCACGCCGGCCAGCCCGCCGAGATTCGATTCAGCGCCTTCAACCAGCGTCTCTCGAACGTCATCGAGGGCGAAGTGAGCCATGTCTCGGCGGATAGCTTCGAAGACGAGGCAACGCGGACGCACTACTACAAGGCACGCATCAGAGTGACCGACGTGGGGCATGCCAAGATGACCTCTTCGATGCAGTTGCTGGCCGGTATGCCGGCGGAAGTGATGCTGAAGACAGGGGATCGCACCTTTGCCAGCTACATGTTCAAACCGTTCAGCGACATGCTGGCAAGAGCGATGCGAGAAGAGTGATGTCATCCATACGACCCTGGATCCTGGCCGGATGCCTCGTCGCTCTGGCCACGCCGACACATGCCCAGCCACTGGAGCTCACGCCGTCGACCGGCGCTTCGGCCACCACCGTCCCGGCGCCGCTACCGTCGCTGCCGCGACTCGTCGCCCTGGCGCTGAGCTACGACAGCGGCCTGCAGAGCCAGCGTCTGGACAGCCAGTCGGTGGCGCAGGAGGTGCCGATGGCGGAGGCCGGCCTGCGCCCGCGACTCGACGCCACGGCCGCCTATCGCTACACGGATGCCGACAACATCTATACCGAAAACCCTGACGACTATCCGGACGAAGTCTACGACGACCGCGTGGCCGGCAAGACCCGGGATACCAGTTGGGAACTGCGCATGACACAGCCGCTGTTCAGTCTCGAGCGCTGGCGCCGGGTCGGCAAGGCCCGCGCGCAGATGGACGCCGCGACGCTGCAGGTAGCCGTCGCCGAGAGGGACCTGGCGGTCAAGGTCATCGAGACCTATCTCGAGGCCTATCAGGCATCGCGCAAGCTGGGGCTGCTGATCGCGCAGCGGGAATCGCTGGTGCTTCAGCAGCGTCAGGCGCAGCGTGCCTACGACCTGGGTATCGGCGACCGTATCAACCTGCTGGAGTCCCAGTCGCGCCTGGATCAGGCCGTTGCCGACCAGACCTCCGCGGAGAACGACCTGGCCAATGCGTCGAGCGATCTCGAACGCCTGACTGGCACGCCACTGGTATTCGATCCGGTGCTGATCGAGACGCCGGAGAACCTCTCCATCGCTCCGGAGTCGATGCCCCTGGAGGGCTGGCTGGCGCTGACCGGCGACAACCCCCAGGTCCAGCTGGCCGCCGAGCGTCAGCGCGTCGCCAGAATCGACACCGACGTGCGTCGCGCCTCTCGCTATCCCGAGCTCAACCTGGTGGTCGGCTACAGCGATGTCGACAGTAACGATGCGCTGCGGACCAGCAGCGACTTGACCGCCAGCGTGGAGATGAACCTGGCGCTCTACCAGGGCGGATATACGACCGCCAGCATTCGCCAGGGGGAACTGACGGCGCTTGCCGGCACGGCATCGATGGAGAACGAGAGCCGCCTGGCCAAGCAGGAAGTCCGCAAACGCCTGAGAAGCATGCAAGGCGACCTGCGCCAGATCGAGGCCCTGCAGCGCTCGGTGGAATCGGGCAGCCTGTTCCTGCAGGCGGCGATCCGAGGCGAGTCGCTGGGCCTGAGGGACCTGGTCGACGTGCTCGATGCGCGCTCCTCGCTCTACGATCTGCGCATCCGCCTGGTCGAGACGCTATGTCTCTATCTCAAGGATCGTACCTATCTCGACGCAGCCGTCGGCCGACTCGATACATCGACCTTGGCGGATGTCGCCGGCATCCTCGGCCGCGTCGAGGAGGGCAACCCTCCCGCCACCACAGCGCCGGCCAGTGGCTGATGTGCGCCATCGACGTCATTTGGCAATGCCTGCCATGAGCCATCCTCATCAAACGAGAGAGGAGCCTGCGTTAACATCATGGTGACTCACGACAACCAACGACAACGACAAGGCGAGAACGACCATGACCCATCCACTGAGAAGAGGCCTGGCCGGACTGGCACTGTTCGGTGCCACCGCTGCCTCGGCCGCCTTCGTACCCATGGCCCAGGCCGATGATCCGATCGTCGTGGGGGGACTCAATTACACTGAGCACTTGATTCTGACCACTGCGACCACCGACCTGCTCGAGGCCACCGGCTACGAGGTCGAGCAGCGGGACGGCATGGGTACCAGCGTTTTACGCCAGGCCCAGGAGAATGGGCAGGTCGACCTCTACTGGGAGTACACGGGCAACGCCGTGATTCTGTTCCACAAGCAAGAGCAGCCCGCGGATGCCGTCGCCACCTATGCCGCAGCCAAACGGCTCGACGCCGAGCAGGGGCTGGTCTGGCTCGAGCCCTCCGATACCAACAATACCTATGCGCTGGCGATGCGCGGCGACGATGCCGAGGAGCGCAACATCCACAGTCTCTCCGACCTCGCCTCGGCGTTGCAGGAAGGTGCCGATCTGACGCTGGCTTCCAACGCCGAGTTCTATGCCCGCGACGACGGTTTGCGCCCTCTCCAGCAAGCGTATGGATTCCGCTTCCCGCGGGACAAGGTCAAGCGCATGGACACCGGACTGACCTACAACGCATTGAGAAGCGGCGACGTCGACGTCGCCCTCGTCTTCGCCACCGATGGTCGCAACGGCGCCTTCGACTTTGAAGTCCTCGATGACGACAAGCACTTCTTCCCGGTCTATCAACTGGCGCCGGTCGTGCGTCAGGAGGTGCTCGACTCCCACCCGGATCTGGCCCCCTTGCTGAACCGGATGGCAGCCGCGCTCGATGACGACGTGCTTGTCGATCTCAATAGCCGCGTCGACGTCGACAAGCAGTCGATCGACAAGGTTGCCCACGACTTCCTGGCCGAACAAGGCCTGCTCTAGCCGCACCCTGCGGCACTCCCCTACTCCCGCCATGCCAGGTGCCGAACCTCGGGCATGGCGTGGTCATAGACAAGGAGCCGACATGTTCCCCTGCGGCGCACGCCCCGAGGCACTGGAGGTCTGCGACTTCCCGCACCAGGTCGTCGAGCATGCCAATCGATGGATCCCGCTGCCGGACGGCACGCGACTGGCCGCCCGCCTGTGGCATCCCGAAGGGGCAGAGCGTCACCCCGTGCCTGCCATCATCGAATGCATCCCCTATCGCAAGCGGGATGCCACGAGCGGCGAAGACGAACGCACCCATCCCTATTTTGCCGGGCACGGCTATGCCGCGCTGCGTATCGACCTGCGCGGCAGCGGTGATTCCGACGGCGTGCTCGAGGACGAGTACCTTGCCGGCGAGCAGGATGACATCGTCGCCGCGATCGACTGGATCGCGAGCCAGCCATGGTGCGACGGCAAAGTCGGCATGATGGGGATCTCCTGGGGCGGATTCAATTCGCTGCAGGTCGCCTCGCGTCAGCCTCCGGCGTTGAAAGCGATCATCGCCGTCGGTGCCACCGTCGATCGCTATCATGACGACGTGCACTACAAGGGCGGTGCGATTCTCAACGAGCACTTTGGCTGGGCAGCCTCCTCGCTCTCGTTCATGTCCCGGCCACCCGACCCCGCGCTTCGTCCGGACTGGCAAGAACTATGGCGTCACCGGCTGGAGCGTCAACCCTTCGTCGCCGAGAACTGGTTCGCCCACCAGGCTCGGGACGACTACTGGCGACACGGCTCGGTCTGCGAGGATTATTCGCGCTTGAAGACGCCGATCCTCGCCGTCGCCGGCTGGGCGGACGCCTATGTCAACTTCGTCGCCGAACTGCTCGAGCACGCCGATGGCCCGCGCCTGGGGATCGTGGGGCCCTGGCCCCACGCCTATCCGCATCTCGCCATACCGGGGCCGACGATCGGCTTCCTCCAGGAGGCGCTGCGCTGGTGGGATCACTGGCTCAAGGGGGTCGATCGCGGGATCATGGACGAGCCCAGCTATCGCATCTACTGTCAGCAATTCGCCAACGCCGACAACCGCGCGCGCAACATGCCGGGCGAATGGTTGGCAGAGCCGATGTGGCCAAGCCCGACCGTCGAACCGCAGACTTGGCATCTGGGCAGTGGCCGTCTGGCACTCGCCGCAGAGCTGGCGTCTGCCCCGTCTTCGCGGTCCCGCACGAGACTCGACGCGCCCCAGGACACGGGATGGCAGTGCGGCGAGTACATCCCGCACTGCAGCGGCGCGGAGATTGCCGGAGATCAGCGCCTCGATGACGCCCGCTCACTGTGTTTCGACAGAACGATCGGCGATGACGGACTGGTCGTCCTGGGCCGTCCGGCGTTGACGCTGCGGGTCAGCATCGACCGCCCCCAGGCGAACCTGATCGTGCGTCTCTGCGACGTCGCCCCGGATGGCACCTCCCAGCGCGTCTCCTACGGGGTCCTGAACCTGTGTCACCGCGACAGCCACACCGCACCCAGCGCCGTGCCCGTCGACACTCCCCAGGACGTGACCGTCACGCTCAATCAACTCTGTCACCGGTTTCTGCCCGGCCAGCGGCTGCGAATCTCGGTCACCACCGCCTACTGGCCGCTGATCTGGCCAAGCCCAGATGCCGTGACATTGACGCTGGATGAGAGCTCCAGCCGGCTGGAGCTCCCCATCCGGCGCGATAACGGGCTACCGACGCCGACCTTCGAACCGGCGGTCTACGCAGGACCGGTACAGCATCGGATCAGCCGCGCCGGCGACAATCAGCGCGCTATCAGAAAATCGCTAGAGGACGACTGGACCCAGCACGAGATCGTCGATGACTTCGGCGAGATCACCTATGACCACGGGTTGGTCAATCGTGCCCGCGCCGACGAGCGCTACGGTATCGATCCATCCGACCCGGCAACGGCTCGCATGAGCAAGAACTGGGTTCAGCACTTCCAGCGTGGCGAATGGGAAGCCCGCACCGAGACCCGGGCAGAGCTCCAGTGCGATACCGAAGGGTTCTACCTCGAAGCGACGCTGAAGGCCTTCGCGGGCGACGACTGCGTGGTGGCGAGGCACTGGAGAAAGCGCATCCCTCGGCACTGCGTCTGAGGCCTGGAACGCTTTCGGCGGGGGCATTTGCGCCGCATGTCAGGCCGACTCGTCTCGGAGCTGCGCCTGGAGCAGTGACGCCACCAGGCGAGTATTGGCATCCCGGTGCGTCGGCATGGCAAAGCGGGCCCGGGCAATGTCCCGGCGGTCGATGACCGCGCTGACGATGCCCGGCCCCGGGTCGGCAGTCGCCAGGGGGTGACCGTCGACACCGACGATACAGCTACCGCCCCAGAAGCGCCCGCCCTTCTCGTCGCCATCACGATGTGCCATCACGACAGGGGTAGCGTAGACCATGGCATAGAAGCGAAGGCAGGCAAGCCAGTTGGCGGCATCGTCGAACTCTCCCTCCACCATGCCCAGCGCCGAGTTGATCGGGGTGACGATCAGGTCGGGTCGCTTGAGCATCGCGGCATGGGCCAGGCCGGGGTTCCACAGATCCGCACAGATCATCACGCTGGACGTCAGCCCGCCGGCCTCGACCTGGGTCAGTCGACCGCCGTGGCTGAACAGCTTTCCTTCCTCGTGCCCGCCGTAGGTACACAAGTTGATCTTGCGATGGACGGCGACGACCCGCCCCTGTCTCAAGCAAGCCGCCGCGTTGGCGTATTCACCTGGTGAAAGGGCTTCGACCAGCCCCACGATGGTCAGCATGTCACCACTCTCGCGGGCCAGATCGACGAGCCTTGGATCATCGGCAGCCATGGCGACATCGGCAACCGCGGACCCGAGGTTGTAGCCGGTGAGAGAGAGTTCGGGAAAGGCCAGTAGATCGAGTCGGCGTCGGCGACCCTCGCGGATCATCTCGCGGTGCAGCTCAACGTTGGCCTCGACATCGCCAAGATGACAGTTCATCTGCGCAGCACCGACGTGATAGCGGGAAGATATGGCCATGGGTGGTCCTCGGACGTCAACGGAGAGCCAGGCCAACATACGTGAAGCTTCCATTGCATTGCAAAATAGGTCTATGAGCATCGAGCATCGATCGCATTGAACATTACAATGCCGCTCCCCGGACGATGGCCGTCCCGAGCATGTTATTATCTTCGGCATAATATGAATTTATAAAAATAACCGTCATTCCAGACAACTTCTCACGACACAATTTGCCGACTGTTTGGCAATAACTAGAGGAATTGCCTGTGGAACTCCTTCAATACACCCTTGATAACCTGGGGCTACTGGGCACTCGCACGCTCGAACACATCTCGCTGGTCGGCGTTGCCGTCGGGATCGCGACGTTGACCGGTGTTCCCATCGGCATCGCGATTACGCAGAACGAGCGAGTCGCCAAGGCCGTGCTCTACATCGCCTCGATCATCGTCACCATCCCGTCGGTGGCCCTGTTCGGCGTGATGATTCCCATCCTGTCCCTCATCGGTCAGGGCATCGGTTATCTACCCGCAGTCATCGCCGTACTGCTCTACTCCCAGCTACCCATCATCCGCAACACCTATACCGCCATCCACAATGTGGATCCGGCACTCAGAGAGGCAGCCCGCGGCGTCGGCATGAGCCACCGGCAGCGCCTGCGAATGGTGGAGATCCCGCTCGCGGTCCCGGTCATCATGGCAGGCGTGCGTACAGCGGTCGTTCTCAATATCGGGGTCATGGCCATCGCGGCCTACATCGGCGCCGGCGGGCTAGGAACCTTCATCAGTCGCGGAATCTCGCAGTCCGACCCCCGTCAGCTGATCGTCGGCGCGGTGGCGGTCAGCCTGCTGGCGATAATCGCCGACTATGCCCTGCTGGCACTGCAGAAGCACCTGACGCCCAAAGGAATGTCCGTTTCCACCGCGGCGGCCTAGCCGGCAGCACCTCCGTTCTGGACGCTGTTATCTGGACTTCATGGTCTCGGCAGTTCGCCAGGCCACCTAAGGACGAGCCATGATTCGATTGGACAATCTGACCAAGGTTTTCGACACGCCGGACGGCGCGGTAATCGCCGCCGATCACATCAGCATGGAAGTGCCCCAGGGGGAGATCTGCGTATTGCTGGGTCCTTCCGGGTGCGGCAAGACCACGACGCTCAAGATGATCAATCGGATCGTTCGCGCCACCTCGGGAAAGGTATTCCTCGATGGCGAGGACACCAGCGGCCTGAACACCGAGGACCTGCGCCGCAACATCGGCTATGTGATTCAGCAGATCGGCCTGTTCCCGAACATGACCATCGAGGAGAACATCACTGTCGTGCCCAAGCTGCTGGGTTGGGACAAGAACCGCTATAAAGTGCGTGCCCGCGAACTGATGGACATGATCGCGATGGACGCCGAAGCGTTCCTCAAGCGCTATCCCAGCGAGCTTTCCGGCGGCCAGCAGCAGCGCATCGGCGTTGCTCGTGCCCTGGCTGCCGATCCCCCGGTCATGCTGATGGACGAGCCCTTCGGCGCCATCGACCCGATCAACCGCGCCGTGATCCAGGACGAGTTCCTCAAGATGCAGGCGGCGCTGAAGAAGACGATCATGTTCGTCAGCCACGATATCGACGAAGCGATAAAGATGGGCGATCGCATCGCCATTTTTCGCGAAGGCAAGCTGGTTCAGTACTCCGAGCCGGATGAGTTGTTGTCTGCCCCCAAGAACGCCTTCGTCGAGTCGTTCCTCGGCGAGGACAGGGCTCTCAAGCGCCTGAACCTGGTCCGGGTTCGTGATGTCGTCAGTGACGATATCGGTACCGTCGACGTCACCGACACCCTGGCGACGGCCCGGGAGCGGATCGACTCTCACGGCTACCGCGACGCGATTCTCATGGTCGACGACCGTCGTCGCCCGATCGGTGTCATCTCTCGCGATACCACCGCCAGCCAGCAGGGCTACTGCCGCGACCATACCCGCGGTTTGCCCGCCGTCGTGCATCTCGACGACGACCTCCGCAAGGTGGCGTCATTGATGTTCGCCCATGACACGACCTGGCTGCCCTGCGTCGACGATCACGGGCGTCTCTGCGGACAGATCACCCAGCGGGACATGACCCATCATCTGGGCTCGCGCTATCGTTCGCGCCGTCCGGCCCGACCGGTTGTCGACGGCGATCGGCCGGCGGGGAGCTGAAACATGCCGATACGGTCGCTCTCCAGCGCGCTGAAACTCGGCGCGGTGATACTGATCTTTCTCGCCGGTGTCTGGGCCCAGGCCAGCGGCCTGGTCGACGACTTCCTGTTCTACTGGCCCGACGTCAAATATCTGTCGGTCCAGCACCTGTGGCTGACCCTGATCTCTGGCAGTCTGGCGATAATCGTCGCCGTGCCGCTGGGTATTTTGCTGTCGCGCCCCAGCATCTCGAAATGGGCGGAGTCGTTGATGCAGCTGCTCAACATCGGCACCACCATACCAACGCTAGCCGTGCTGGCGCTGTCGATGAGCTTCCTGGGTATCGGTACCCTGCCGGCGGTGTTCGGCCTGTTCGTGGCAACGCTGCTGCCCATCGCCCGCAATACCTATGTCGGCCTGCGCAGCGTATCTCCCGCGTTGATGGAGGCCGCCGCCGGGCTAGGCATGTCGCCCATGCAGCGTCTACTTCGAGTCGAGCTGCCCAATGCGCTCTACGTCATCTTCGCCGGCATCCGTACTGCTCTGGCAATCAACATCGGGACGGTCCCGCTGGCCTTTCTGATCGGTGCCGGGGGATTGGGAGAGTTGATCTTCACCGGCATCGACCTCTACGACACGGTAATGATGCTGTCGGGTGCGATTCCGACCGCGCTGCTGGCCGTGGGCGTCGACATTGTCGTCGCACTGATCACTTTTTTGATCGTGCCCCGAGGCGTCAATCCCGGCCGTCAGCGCTGACGTTACCGGCTCGGGCAGCGCTAGAGACTCGATCATGACGACCCCCAGAATTTCACCACGAGGAGAGAACCGATGAAACACCTGATCACTGGACTTCTGGCAGCGACCGTTCTGGCATCCGGCGCCGCCCAGGCCGACATCACCGTGGGAGGCAAGAACTTCACGGAACAGCAGATCCTGGCCAGCATGACAGACCAGTACCTCCAGGCGCATAGCTACGACGTCGACAAACGTGCCGGCATGGGATCGGCCGTGCTTCGGCGCGCTCAGGAGAACGGTCAGATCGACCTCTACTGGGAGTACACCGGTACCTCGCTGATTACCTACAACGGCATCACCGAGAAGCTATCCCCCGAGGAAACCTATCAGAAGGTCAAATCCCTGGATGCCGAGAAGGGACTGGTATGGCTCGATCCCTCCGACGCCAACAACACCTATGCCCTGACCATGCGCGCCAATGACGCCAGCGCGCGCGGCATCGAGTCCATTTCGGACCTGGCCAGAGCGATCAATGACGGCACAACGCTCACCTTCGCCTCCAACGCCGAGTTCTACGCTCGCGAGGATGGCCTGCGTCCACTCCAGCAAGCCTACGGATTCGAATTCGGTCGCCCCAATATCAAGCGAATGGACTTCGGCCTGACCTTGCCGGCACTGCGCGACGAGCAGGTCGACGTATCGATCGCCTACTCCACGGATGGGCGCATTCCCGCCTACGACCTGGTGACGCTTGACGATGACAAGAATTTCTTCCCTGCCTATGCACTGACCCCAGTGGTGCGCCAGGAGACGCTGGAAGCCAACCCCGAACTGGCGGCGCAAATGAACAAGCTATCGGCACTGCTCAACGATGACACCATGGCAAGTCTCAATGCCAGCGTCGACGTGGACCGCCAGAACGTCGAGGACGTGGCACATGATTTCCTCGCCCAGCACGACCTGCTGTAACGCTTGATGCCTGACCATTCGACATTGAAGCCGCCCCGTCGGGCGGCTTCTCGACGAGAGGACGCGAGATGAATACTGCCCCCGATCTTCGCGTGGGCGCCGTCCAGATGAATGCGGCGCTGGGTGATCTCGAGAACAACGCCGACCACCATCGCCATTGGATCGACGAAGCGCGCCGACGCCACCTCGACCTGCTGCTGTTCCCGGAACTGTCACTGACCGGATACGCCCTGGGCCCGCTTGCCGCCGATGTGGCAAGCTCACCGGACAGCGCCCTGCTGATGTCGCTGGCCGCGGCCTGCGGCGACATGCAGGTCATGGTCGGCTTCGTCGAATCCGCCAGCCCCGGCGAAATCTACAACGCGGTTGCCGTACTGCAGCGTGGCCGCGTGGTAGCCGTGCACCGCAAGCTGAACCTACCGACCTATGGCGGCCTCGAGGAAGGCAAGTGGTTTCACTCCGGCGAGCGGCTGACTCTGACCGAGATCAACGAGCGGTGGCGGGCCGCGCCGCTGATCTGCGCCGACCTGTGGAATCCGGCTCTCGTCCATGCCGTCATGCTGCGGCGCCCGGAGATTCTCTGCGCACCGATCAATTCTGCGTCGCAGATCGTCGGTCCCGGCTTCTCCAATGAGGACAACTGGCCGCTGCCCCTTCGCTTCCACGCGATGACCTACGGCACGCCCGTGATCATGGCCAACCGCTACGGCCCCGAGGGCGAGCATCACTTCTGGGGTGGCAGCCGCATACTGGGGGCTCGGGGGGAGACCCTCGCCGAGGCCTCCCCGGGGGAGTCACTGATCGATGCCGAGCTCTCCCTAGAGGCCATCGCCCGGGCACGTTTCGAGCTGCCGACACTTCGCGATGCCAATACGCCGCTGATTCTGGAGCTGTTGAAGCGGACGCCCTAACGCGATCAGGACCATCCACCATGCCCCACCTGGACCCCATCGACTGGATTCATCGCTTCGAGCCCGGCGAGCTGGAGGTGCACCATTTGCACCAGGCCAAACGCTGTCTGCTGGATCTCATCGGCGTTGCCGCCGCCGCGACCCAGACCGAATTGGCCGGCATCGCCGCACGCTACGTTCGAACGCAGCACGGCGGCGGCCGGCCGCTACTATTCACCCCCGGCAGCGCCTCGGAAACCGGCGCAGCACTGCACGGCGCCTGGTTGATCGATGCTTTCGATGCCCACGACGGCCAGGTGTTGACCAAAGGACATGCTGGCGTTGCCGTGTTGCCGGGACTGCTTGCCCATGCCGAGACCGAGAGATTGTCCGGACATGAGTTTCTCGGCCTGCTGACACTCGGCTATGAAGTAGCCACGCGCGCCGGGATCGCCTTGCACGCCACCGCCTGCGACTATCACACCTCAGGGGCGTGGAACGCCATTGCGGTCGCCGCGCTCGGCTCAAAACTGCTGGACCTCGGTCGTCGTCGCCTGCATGAAGCGATGGGCATTGCGGAGTTCTATGGGCCACGCAGCCAGATGATGCGCTGTATCGACCATCCGACCATGGTCAAGGACGGCTCCGGCTGGGGCGCGATGGGAGGCGTGGCAGCCAGTCTGCTGGCACGAGACGGCTTCACCGGCGCGCCCGCCGTCACCGTTCTCGATGAGACCGTCGCCGACATCTGGAATGACCTTGGCCGACGCTGGTATCTACACGAACAGTATTTCAAGGCCTATCCGGTCTGCCGCTGGGCCCAGCCGGCGGTAGAATCGATTCTTTCCTTGCGCAACGCGATCGATCATTCGGGCCGCATCGCACGGATCGACGTTCACACCTTCCATGAAGGCGCCTGTCTGGCGACGACCAACCCCGCCACGACCGAAGCAGCCCAATACAGCCTGCCGTGGCCAGTTGCCTGTGCTGCGGCCTCGGGCCGTGTCGATGCCGCCAGCGTCACCCGACGGCTGGCAGACCCCGACCTGAAGGCCCTGGCTCGCCGCGTTCACGTCCATCGTCATGACGACTACGATGCGAAATTCCCGGCAGAGCGCTGGGCGCATACCACTGTCACGCTCGACGATGGCCGGGTGCTGTCCAGCGAGCCCTGCGAGGCTCGTGGCAATCCCACCAATCCCCTCAGCGACACCGAAATCGAGACCAAGTATCGCCAGTTGACGGAGCCGGTGCTCGGCAAGCGGGCGGATCCCCTCCTCGAGATCGTGATGACACTGGAGCAACGGCCGGCAAGCGATCTGCTACCTTGGTTAGGAGCGACGGAGTAGCGTCGCATGTCGGATCCGATCGAGAGGATGGTGATGAATCTGCCGCTATGGTGCCTGCTGATAACCGCCCTGTTGCCGTTCTGGCTGGCCTTCTGGGGCAGCGCTGTCAGACGGCGTGAATTTGGGCAGATTGACAACCACCACCCGCGCCAGCAGTACGCGCGGATCGAAGGCAAAGGCGCCCGTCTGTGGGCCGCACAGCAGAATGCCTGGGAAGCCCTGGCCCTGTTCACCGCCGCCATCGTGGCCGCCACGACGGTGGGGGGTGGCGGCTGGTTGGTGGACGTCGCCTGCATCGTTTTCGTATTGGCCCGGATCGGCCACGGCCTGTGCTACGCACTGGATCTTTCCACCCTACGTTCGGCAATCTTCATAGTGGGTTTTCTCGCGGTTCTGGGTCTGTTCGCCATTGCACTGTTCTAGGGTCCGCCCCTGACAAGGGAGCACTCGCGATCATGAGTGGAGGCAAAAGCGCATGAGCTACACCCAGGCTTCAAGTTCTCGCCGAATGCGCCGATACGGTCTCCATTACGCCGCGGGATTGCATTTCGCCATTCAGCGCGATCGAGATCTCAATTCATGCCCATCGATGACGATCCACAGAGTGACCAACTCCCCGATGCCGGAAAAACGATCGGAGAGACACCGAAGACCTCGGTAACGACGGAACGCGCGATGACCGGGAACGAGACTCATCGTCGCTGGCTGCTGGAGGCGATGACAGCCGCTCGGACCTCCTACTGGCGCTGGTCCTCTCCCGATCGTGGCTTCCTGTGTGGCACGGCCGTGGGCGATACCGTCGAAGCGCACGAGCAGATGAGGATCGACTGGTGGTCGCTGTTGAAGACAATGCCATCGACCGAACGTCGCCGTGTGGTCATGCTCTGGCGGCGCATCAACGGCGGAGAGCAGGATGAGATCGACCTGCTGATACGCCCCGACACCCGCCAGCCCAGGACCTGGTGGCATGTCCGCGGCGCGGTGGTCGCCAGAGACGAAGAGGCCGCGCCACTCATTGCCACCGGCACCTGGGAAATCATCGACGACACTCACGACCACCGGGCACGAAGCAGTGTGAGAGCTCACGCCTTCGCAGCGTCACGCGATCCGATGCTGGTGGTGGACGAGCGCTGGCGCATCCTGGAAACCAACGACGCCTTCATCGAGCTAGGCGGTCGACCGACAGGCGAGATACAAGGCCAGGCGCTGCAGCGCTACATCGAGGCCGAGGTCCTGCGAGCCGATCCGGCGGCAATCGCTGGAAGCGACCGGGCCCAGCATCACGAAGGGCTCTTCCATGTCGATGGAGAGCCCCCTGTCCCCGTCGAGCTGACACTCAGCCATTTCACGCTGGATGATACCGGGCAGACCCACTACATCGCCGCCCTGCGCGATATTTCGGCCCGCAAGCGATCCGAGCGAGAGCTGGAGCATCTCGCCAGAATCGACACGCTGACCCAGCTGCCCAATCGGGCGACGCTTCAGCAGACCCTGAATCGGCGCCTGCTCCAGCTCGCCCCGGGGCATAGCCTGGCCTTGCTCTTCGTCGATCTCGACGGTTTCAAGCACATCAATGATTCGCTGGGCCACCAGTCGGGTGACACCCTGCTGAAGATCATGGTCAAGCGCCTGCGTGCCACGCTACGGAGCAAGGATCTGGTCGCACGCTGGGGCGGCGATGAATTCGTGGTGGTGATCGATGTGGGCAGCGATGGGCAACTGGCCGACAAGATCGCCAGGCGACTGCTCGAGGCGCTGGCTCATCCCATGGTCATCAGCGGCCATCAGATCAGCGTCACCGCCAGCATCGGCATCGTCCATGCCCCCGATAACGGTCGCGACGGCGAGACTCTTCTCAAGCATGCGGACGTCGCCATGTACGCTGCCAAGGACAGGGGCAAGAACGCCATCGTCGCCTACCATCACGAGCTGAAACATCACAATCTGGAGCAGATATCGATGCTCTCGCGGCTGCGCGAGGCGATCGCCAAGGAAGCGCTCGACTTCGTCGTCCAGCCCAAGTTCGACAGTGGCAATTGTGTGATCGGCGCGGAGCTGCTGGCACGCTGGACCACCGATGAGTATGGCCAGGTGCCACCCAGCGTGTTCGTGCCATTGGCGGAACACAACGGCATGGCATCATCGCTGGGGAATCTGGCGATCGAGAGAGCCGCCCAATACGCTGCGCTTCTCGCCGCCACCGGCAGGCCCTTGCCAGTCGCGGTCAACATTTCTGCGCTGCATGTCATGGATGACGATTTGGCGGCCACCCTGCGGCGTGCCTGCCAGCGCCACCGGATCACCACCGATCAGATCGAGTTGGAGGTGACGGAGTCCGTCTTCCTGGAGAACACGCGGGCACCGGAAGCCAGGATCGAGCACCTCAGGCGGCAGGGTTTTCGAGTGGCGATGGATGACTTCGGGGCCGGCTACTCTTCGCTGGGCTATCTCAGGCGACTTCCCTTCGACACCATCAAGATCGACCGCAGTTTCATGCATGACCTGGAGACGGACCAGCGTTCACGCCATCTATTGGCGGGCATCGTCGGCCTGTGCAACCTGCTCGGAATGGAAACCGTCGCCGAGGGTGTGGAGACCGAGCAGCAGTGGCAACTGCTGCAGACGCTGGGGGTCAAGCAGTACCAGGGCTACTTCCTGGGTCGCCCGATGGAGATGGATCAACTGATCGCGCGTCTGGCGGAGCGGCCGTGACACGAGACACCGCCGCACCGTTCCGATCCGGCCCAGGTTGTCACCCGGCCAACAGCGTGTCGCTGAAGGGATAGCGCGACAATTTCGCGATACCGGTATCGGTGATCAGCACCTCTTCCTCGAGCTTGACTCCGTCAGCTGCTCCCACTTCCCCGATATAGCTCTCCACCGATACCACCATGCCTGGCTCGAGGATGCCATCCTTCGAGAATCGGTCAAAGTCCATGTGGTGGGCGACCAGCGGGGTCTCGCCGTGCATGCCCACGCCATGAATGATCGACGGATAGCGGCGATCCAGAAACCGTTCCGGAATTTTCCACGCCCGTTCGGCGATCTCGCGATAACTCATTCCCGGCTCGAGAATGTCCATGTTGTGATGGACCTGATCGTAAGCCATGCGATAGAGGCTGCGCTGATAGGCCGAAGGTTTCCCGGGGCCGACGTGGAAGGTGCGCGAGAAGTCCGAGTAATAGCCGTGACAGCCGATGGTATCGGTGTCCAGCGCCACCAGTTCCCCTGGGCGAATCACTCGGTCGCTGGCCTCGTTGAACCAGGGATTGGTACGTGGGCCGGAAGATAGCAGACGAGTTTCGATGAACTCGCCGCCCTGCTCGATCACATTGCCGTACATGATCGCGAACAATTCATTCTCGGTGATACCCGGTCGGATGGCCTCCTCGACGCGCGCCACGGCGGCCTCGCTCCCCGCCATCGACTGCGCCAGGCAGGCAATCTCCTCGGGCGTCTTTATCCGGCGGCAGTGCAGCGTATCCTGCATGCAATCGAAGACATCCAATCCCTGCGCCTCCAGCGAACGCGCCAGATTCAGCGCGCAACGATCGAGCCCGACCTTGCGATTGCCATCGCCGTGCTGGGCGACCAGCTCGGCGATCTCGATTCCGAACGGGTCGCTCGACAGATTGTCGCGCTGGTTGACTGCCGACCACACCACCTTCGACGTGCGTGACTCATCGATCGTCTCCAACCAGGTTGAGACATGGGCGCTGCCCGGATACTCGAACAGGATGATCGGCCCCTCCAGCGGTACGTAGATATAGCGTGTCGAGTTACGCAAGAAATAGCCGAACATGTTGCGCGAACCGGTCGCGTAACGCTGGTTGTTGGGGTCGAACAGCACCAGCGCCGCGTACTCTTGCTCACGCATCATCTCGCGCAGGCGCGTCAGGCGCCCGGCACGAAGCCGTCTGGGATCGAACGCGGTGGGGACGCTGTCGCCATTGTCCATCGGCGCGGAGGCGACGACGGGAATCTCATCGGGTTCGTGATCAGAAAGCGGTTCGAACTCCACGGTGCTCATGGAAAGGCTCCAGCAGTTATCAGGGGCAACGAAAGCACTCTGGCTTCATCGCGACGGTCGGGAAGACTCGGGATCATCGATCAGTCGGCGAGCGTGTCGCTCCGGCGTGCTTCGCCCTCGCGCAACATCCGCTCGTGAATCGGTGCCATGCGCCCGAAGATACGGCGCGCCCGCTCGGGGCGGCCGACGAACCCCGGCTCCTTGGCGTAAGCGAAGATGACGGTGTGACGCTCCCGCTCACCGACCACCGGCGTGACACGATGGAGTGAATAGCGGCCGAAGAAGACCTGCAGGTCTCCCAATTGGAGATCCCGCGATTTCAGCTCTCGGGTATCGCCATCCAATACCGCTTCCACCGCCTGGAAATTCTCCCCTTCGGGACTACGGATGCCTGGCACGTACTCGAACCGCCCCCCTGCCTCCGCCTTTCGCGTCATCAGCGTGACGATGAACTCGTTGGTATCGTAGTGCCAAGGATGCTGGCACCCCTCGCGAAGCACGTTGACGACCAGGTCCGCCAGCGGATCGGCGTACTCGTGGATCGTTTCCATGCCAACCACACTGGCAATGAAACGCTGAAACTGGGGGTGCCGGTAGAGCTGGCGGATGATGGTCCGATCATCGATTCGATCACCGGCGACGAAGCCATTGGTTCTGTCGTCGAAACGGTTCTTGGGATGCGACGCGGGAAGCGAGGTATCGCCGTCGGAGTTGTAGGGGTTGGTCTCGTTCTGGTTGTAGTGCGCTTGGGGGGAGAGCCGCTCGGTCTCCTGTTCCAGACGAGCCAGGACCGCTTCGGGGACGAAGCGCTCGAGCACTACACAGCCGTCGTCGGCCAGCTGCGCGCGACACGCCTCGACCAACTGCCGGCCTTGTGAACTGGCGAGATCGTGAATTGGAAACCGATCGAGATCGACCAGCCCTTCCAACGTGTTGGCCGAGGCATCGATGACGGGACCAGACATGGAAACTCCTGCGATCAATAGTGGCGTCTGGACAGGCTAGGGGTCCCCGTTCAACAATAAAAATGAATAGTTGGCATCAAATATATTTTCAGGAGTCATGAATAATGGACCCGGATCTGCTACGCGCCTTCGTTGCCGTCGCCGAATGCGAAGGCTTCAGTGCTGCCGGCCGCATCCTCAACCGCACTCAGTCCGCCGTCAGCCTCCAGATCAAGCGTCTGGAGGATCGCGTTCGCGAGCCGCTGTTCGAACGCACCAGTCGAAGTGTCGTTCTGACCTCGGCCGGGGGCCGCCTGCTACCCTATGCGCGACAGATTCTCAAACTGCAGGATGAAGCCAGACGCGTGATGCTGAGCCAGCGCGAGGGTCGTCTGATCCGGCTTGGCGTATCCGACGAGCAGGCCACCGCTTATCTCCCCCATCTGTTGCCACGATTCGCCGAGACCTTTCCCCATGTTCGGATCGAAGTCGTCTGCGACATCAGTGGCAATCTTGTTCAGCGCTTTCAGGAAGGTCTGCTCGATGTCGTGCTCGCCGTCCGCCACGGCCCTACGCAGACCGGGCAACTGTTGGGCCGCGAGCGAATGGTGTGGGCGATTGCGGAGCAGCGCAATCTGCATGACTGGGAGGTATTGCCGCTCGCGCTCAATCCCGAAGGTTGCATTTTCCGTGCTCACGCTTTCGCCGCCCTGGGCAGGAACGATCTCCAGTGGGACGTGCGTTATACCAGTCCATCGCCTACCGGCCTCAATGTCGCGGTTCAAGCCGGCCTGGCATTGACGGTGAAGACGCCTCGCAGCATACCGCCGGGTTGCCGCGAAGTACCGGCGGAATCCGGGTTGCCCGAACTGGGTTACGTGGAGATCGAACTTCACCGGTCGCCAGGCGAGCTCAGCGAGGAGTTCGAGGCGTTCTGCCTCGCCCTGATCGGCATCGTGACCCAGGCGGACTCGGTTCAGGAGGTCGAGCCGGTAGCCTCACGAGCAGCAGTGACGTAACGTATCGGGCTCCATTTGCCTTCGACGAACCTGCGACGACGCTCCCCATGTCAATGACGTTCAGCCTGATAGCCCCGGCATCGTTCACCCGTCCCGAGATACTAGACCAGGCCGAGGAAGCCTTGCGGCAGTTCGGTATCGAGGTGCGTTTTCCCGCCCAATTGCAGAAGCGACACCGCTACCTGGCCGGGGACGTCGACCACCGCCTCGAGACGCTCTACGCGGCCTACGCCGATCCCGACACCGACGCCATATGGGCCGTTCGCGGCGGCTACGGCTGCGCGCATCTGGCCACCGAGATCGACTGGCGCCGGCTGGCGCCCAAGCCGTTGATCGGTTACTCCGACCTCAGTGTGCTGCTGGATCAGTGCCACCGCCATGGATTGCCGGCGATCCACGGCCCGGTCATGAAGGAGGGCGTGAAGCTCACATCCGATGACCCCGCCCTGCGTGCCGCGAGCCAGCGCGATTTCAGCGCGCTGCTCGCGCTGCTCGAGGGCCGACCTGCCGACGGCGTGGCGTTGACGCCCATCACGGCCACCGCTTCCGCCATCATCGAGGGGCCGCTGGTGGGTGGCAATCTCTCGACGCTGGCCAGCGTTGCCGGCACCCCCTTGGCGTTCCAGGCACCGCCTGGCGCCATCGTGGTGCTGGAAGACGTCGGCGAGCCCTTCTACCGGCTCGAGCGTGACCTTTGGCAACTGGTTTACGCCGGCGCGCTGGATGAGGCGGCTGCCGTCTGTATCGGCACCTTCGAAGAGTGCGTCCCTTATGGGGACCTGAGAATAGAGACGCTGTTCGACACCTGGCTGACTCCCCGTGGCCTGCCGCTCTACGCCGGCCTGCCCATCGGCCACGGCCGTGACAACCTGCCCTGGCGCTATGGGGCCACGGCCCGAATCGCCGATGGTCAACTGCAGTTTCGCGCCTGAACGGCGGGTAGCGGCCAACGAAAAAAGCCGCCTCGCATAGGCGAGGCGGCCGTGGTCGATGGAGACCCTACCCGAATTCGACCCTATACGCGCTCGAAGACCGTGGCGACCCCCTGTCCCATGCCGATGCACATGGTGGCCAGCCCCAGCGTAGTGTCCTGCTGGCGCATCACGTTGAGCAAGGTGGTGCAGATCCGCGCCCCGGAACAGCCCAGCGGATGGCCCAGGGCGATGGCGCCACCGTGCAGGTTGACGGCGTCGTCGAGCCGGTCGAGCAGTTCGAGATCCTTGAGCACCGGGATCGACTGGGCGGCGAAGGCCTCGTTGAGCTCGACCGTCTGAATATCGCCGATCTGGAGCCCGGCGGCCTTCAGCGCCTTCTGCGACGCCGGCACCGGGCCGTAACCCATGATCGAGGCATCGCATCCGGCGACGCCGGTCGATACCACCTTGGCAAGAGGCTTCAGCCCCAGCGACTTGGCCCGCTCGTAGCTCATCACCATCAGCGCCGAAGCGCCGACCGAGAGTGCGGACGACGTGCCCGCGGTGACGGTGCCGTTCCTGGGATCGAAAGCCGGCTTGAGCGAAGCCATCTGCTCCAGCGTGGCGTCTTCTCGCACCACTTCGTCGTGCTTGATCAAGCTGCGGAAACCCTGCGCATCGTGGCCTTCGATCGGCACGATCTCGTTGTCGAAATAGCCCAGGCGATTGGCCTCGCTGGCGCGCTGATGGGAGCGCAACCCGAACTGATCCTGCTGCTCGCGGGTGACGCCGTGCATCTTGCCCAGCAGTTCGGCGGTCAACCCCATCATCATCGCCGCCTTGGCGGTCGTCTTGCTGGCCGCCGGATTGACGTCGACGCCGTGGGTCATCGGCACGTGTTCCATGTGCTCGACGCCACCGATCAGATAGCAATCGCCCATGTCGGCACGGATATTGGCTACCGCGATATGCAGCGCGCTCATCGACGAGCCGCATAGACGGTTGATGGTCTGCGCCGGCACCGAGCGGGGAATGCCGGTCAGGATGGCGGCATTGCGTGCAATGTTCATCGACTGCTCGAGGGTCTGGTTGACACACCCCCAGAGAATGTCGTCGACGCCCGCGGGGTCGAGCTTGTCGTTGCGAGTGAACAGCGCCTGCATCACCGCAGCGGAGAGATTCTCGGCCCGCACGTGACGGAAGGCGCCGTTCCTGGCTTTGGCCATGGGCGAGCGCACGGCATCGACCACCACGGCATCTCTAGCGTTCAAACTCATGACTGTGACTCCGATTGGTGGTGGATTCAGCGATCGCTGGCGTCGGGGTAGAAACGTTCGCCGCTGGCGGCCATCTCCCTGAGCCGGGCCGTCGGCGCATACAGCGCACCCAGCTCGTCGGCGAGCCGTTCGGCCACCGCCACGAACTCTGCCACGCCCATCGCGTCGATGTAGCGCAGCGCGCCGCCGCGGAACGGCGGGAAGCCGATGCCGTAGATCAATGCCATGTCCGCCTCGGCCGGCGAGCCGACGATACCATCCTCGAGACAGCGCACCGTCTCCATGCAGAGCGGCACCATCATTCGTGCGATGACCTCGTCGTCGGAGAGCTCACGCGTCTCCCGAACGACCTCGGCCACCAGCCGGTGCGCCTCGTCATCGTGAACTTTCTTCGGCTTGCCCTTCTTGTCTTCCTCGTAGGCGTAGAAGCCCTTGCCGTTCTTCTGGCCGAGGCGCTGATTGTCGAGCATGACCTGGATCGCCGACTTGCCCTCGTGGGCCATGCGATCCGGGAAGCCCTCGGCCATCACTTCGCTGGCGTGAACGGCCGTATCGATGCCGACGACATCGAGCAGGTAGGCGGGGCCCATCGGCCAGCCGAAGCGCTCCATGATCTTGTCGGCGCGTTCGAAGTCGACGCCGTGCTCGACCAGGCCGCTGAAACCACCGAAGTAGGGAAACAGCACACGGTTGACCAGAAAGCCCGGGCAGTCGTTGACCACGATCGGCGTCTTGCCCATCTGGCGAGCGTAGGCGACCGTCGCGGCAACCGCGGTGTCGGAGGTTTTGGCACCGCGGATGACCTCGACCAGCGGCATCCGGTGCACCGGATTGAAGAAGTGCATGCCGCAGAAATTTTCCGGCCGCTTGAGATCGGCTGCCAGTCGATCGATGGAGATCGTCGAGGTGTTCGACGCCAGGATGGTCTCTTCCGAGACGTTGGCTTCGACCTCGGCCAGTACCGCGGACTTGATCTTGGGGTTCTCGACCACCGCCTCGACCACCAGGTCGACGTGATCGAAATCGCCGTAGGAGAGCGTCGGGCGGATGTTGCTTAGCACCTCCGCCAGCTTGGTCTGGCTGAGCTTGCCGCGCTCGAGCTGTTTGGTCAGCAGCTTGCGAGCCTCCTTCAGACCCAGCTCGATCGCCTCCGGCTTGATGTCCTTCATCAGGATGGGCGTGCCCTTGTAGGCGCTCTGGTAGGCGATCCCGCCCCCCATGATGCCGGCGCCGAGCACGGCGGCCTGGGCCACCGTTCCGGCACTCTTCTCGTACTGCTTGGCCTTCTTCTTGACCGCCTGATCGTTCATGAACAGGCCGACGAGGTTGTAGCAGACATCGGTCTTGGCAAGCTTTGCAAACGCCTGGGCTTCGATCGCCTGGGCTCGTTCGCGGCCCTCGCCCGCCCCTTTCTGGATGACCCGGATCGCCTCGATCGGTGCCGGATAGTGCGGCCCCGCCTTGCCCGCGACGTAGCCCTTGGCGGTCTCGAACGCCATCATCTGCTCGACCGCGTTGAGCTTGAGTGGCGACCCCTTCTCGGTACGACGAGCGCGGTAGTCGAAATCACCGGCATTGGCCTTGTCGAGAATGTCCCGGGCCGCAGCCATCAGTTTTTCCTGGGGCACGACATCGTCGACGGCGCCCACCTTGAAGGCCGTTTCGGCATCGTTCTGCGAGCCACCCGCGATCCACTCGATCGCATTGTCGGCACCGATCAGACGCGGCAGGCGAACGCAGCCTCCCCAACCTGGCACGATGCCCAGCTTGGTCTCGGGCAGCCCGATCTGCGCGGTTTCCGCCATGACACGGAAATCGGTCGTCAGGCTAAGTTCGCACCCGCCACCCAACGCCAGCCCGTTGAGTGCGGTGACGGTGGGAAAAGGCAGGTCTTCGATGCGGTTGAACAGTGCGTGGATTCGGGTGTTCATGTCGACCAGGAACGCCTCGTCCTTGGCGAACATGGCATGAAATTCGGTGATATCGGCACCGACGATGAACACGTCCTTGGCGCTGGCGACGATCAACCCCTTCAAGCCAGATTCGGCTTCCAGGGCATCGATGGCCAGCGACAGCTCGCCAATGACCGAAGACGACAGCTTGTTGATCGCTTCATCCTTGAGGTCGAGCGTCAGAAGCGCTGTACCGCCGTCCTGGACCTCGACCCGGATGGCATCGCCTTGATAGAGCATGGGAAACCTCCGTGCCATGACTGCGAAAATGTCCCTCGCCATCGACGACAGGACAAATCATACGACTGTTTGAATATCGAGAGCTTGAGGTGCGCGTCGGGGCTCGTCAAGCTCAACCAAAGTCTCGCTCCACCCTCTTCAGCCCCAGATTGGCGCCGCCAATGCCGGGTCGAGAAGTCCGTGTTGGGCGCCGTCGCGCAAAATCGATCCCCAACCGCTAGAATGTGTCGCCCGTCGGCGGTCCAGGGACTTCTTCTCCGGATCCTCACACCCGACGGCCCCCGTGAATCGATTCGAAGGAGCCTGGACCGTGGCCGTGAAAGAGACCGTGACGCCCTCGATACTGGCCCGGCTGGAACCGCTTGTCACTCGTTTACGCCGTTATCACTGGGCCTGGCCGCCCATCGCGTTCGTGCTGGGGCTGCTCGGCTTCTTCCTGGTCAATCGACAACAGTGGCTGGGAGGGCTGCTGGCACTGGGACTGGTGCTGACCTGGGCCCTGTTGATCATCGAGAGCATTGCCAGCAAATGGCTATCGCGGCGGGGGCGAAACGCGGCCCTGCCTCGCGCGGCGGCGACTTTCATCGCCCAGATGGTGCATCAGGAAACCCTGTTCTTCTGCCTGCCGTTCTTCCTCGCCACCACCATCTGGACCAGCGGTCAGGCGGTGTTCACCGGGCTGCTGATCGTCTGTTCGATCCTCGCCATTCTCGATCCGCTGTACTTCGGACTCTCCAATCGACATCGATGGCTTTACTTCCTGCTCCACTCATTGTGCGTATTCGTGGTGATGCTGGTGACGCTGCCGATCATGCTGAGCCTGACCACCGGCGAGAGCCTGATACTGGCGATCCTGGCGATGATGTTCTTTAGTCTGCCCAGTGTCCTCGGGCTCATCAGACCCGGCGGCATCACTCGCTGGCTCGCCATGGCGGGCTTGCTGATCATTCTGGGCGGCATCGCCTGGACCGGGCGCACCTGGATACCGCCGGCGACGCTGTGGCTATCCGGCAGCGCGCTCTCCCCCGGCTTCGATACGGCGGCCCGGACGCCCACCGGCAGCATGACGCTGACCCCCCAGGCGCTTCGCTCGCGGGGACTTTACGTCTACACGGCGATCCGGGCCCCGCGCGGGCTGCGCGAGAAGATCTATCACGTCTGGCGTCATGACGGTCAGGTCGTCGAGCGCATCGCGCTGGTCATCCATGGCGGGCGTGATCAGGGCTACCGGGCCTGGACCCACAAGCAGAATTTCTCCGGCGAACCGGAAGGACGCTGGCAGGTGGACGTCATCACGCAGACCGGACAGCGTATCGGCAGCGTGCGATTCACGGTGGCGGCGAACGACGGCGCGACGATCGCGGATGGCAGGATTCAGCGTCCACCGGGTATCCCCGGGTGGAATATTCGCCATGTATTAGGAAATGACGGTAAACAGGACGACTAATCGCCAATCATTGTGGCTTGCATTATCCTGCGGTGCTTTGGAGAATGTTAGGACGTTCACGATTCAGGTAATCCGCTATGGCACAGCATATCGGCTTTAAATTGGCACGTTTGCCGCGACTCTGGCGCGCCGTCATCGATGAACGCCTGGCACCACTGGGCTTGACTCAGACACGCTGGGTGACACTCTGGAATCTGCGCAACATGGGTGGAGGCCAGGCCCAGTGCGATCTGGCGCGTGCCATCGGCGTGGAAGCCCCCTCACTGGTGCGGACGCTGGACCAACTCGCGGAGCAGAACCTGATCGAGCGTCGTCCATGCGCCGAGGACCGCCGCACCAAACGACTGCATCTGACCCACGAGGCGACACCGCTGCTGGAAGAGATCGAGAAGATCGTCAACGAAGTGCGCGACGAGATGCTGGGTGGCTTCACGCCGGACGAGATCGACCTCTTCGAAGGCATGCTGGACCGCATCGAGAAGAATGGTCTGGAGCTGCAACGCCAGTCCGAGCAGGCCAAGGCCAGTTGATGACTCGATAACGGCGCCGAGATGGCTCGCGCGCCGCTGTATCGCGATGCCACCCGTGAGGGTGGCGCTATCCGTCATAGAGGCCTGGTGGGCACTTCGGCCCTCTTCCCGCTCCCGGCCAACCTGTCGCGCATGGCCAACCAGTTTGCCCAATCCTGCTGAAAACTCTCCAGACTCATCCCCTCCTGCCACCAGACGCACATCGTGTACTGACCGGATTCGACGATCAGCGCATCCTTCGGCAAGGCATCCAGCCACTGCTCGAGCGACCGCAACCGTTCGGCGTCCAGTGGCGGCAACGGTGCCTGACGCCACCGCCACTGGGCGGTTGCCGCCTCCAGCGCGTCACTGGCAACGTCATTGCGTATCAGCGTGAAGTCACTACCCGACGCCGTGCCCGGGTAACGCAGTCGATAGCCCGTCAG
Organism: Salinicola lusitanus; assembly: GCF_003206045.1. Taxonomy (GTDB): domain Bacteria; phylum Pseudomonadota; class Gammaproteobacteria; order Pseudomonadales; family Halomonadaceae; genus Salinicola; species Salinicola lusitanus. The sequence goes on along the minus strand of NZ_PZJM01000004.1, from coordinate 8,696 downwards.
AGCGACGTTTGGCAGTGCCAGCGGTGCCTTGGTGAAGTTCAACTCCCCACCATTGGCCTTGACGTATCGGCGCAGCTGCCCCCGCAGTGTCTCGCCGCGGCTTGGCCGCAACCACACCATTGGCGAAAGCATCAGCAGGATCGCGACCAACAGAAACCCCAGTACCGCCATAAATTCTCCTATTCTTTCGCGCTCGGCTTCTTGGAGATCGCTATAAACCCGAACATCAAACGATACATCGTACCCTCACGGTGACATCGTGTTGCACCACGCCAACGCATGTCTGATGATCGGCTGCGGCGCCTGACCGCAAGGCGTTGCCGAAAATAGCGTTGTGCCGTTCATGAGGCACGCTTACAGTTATCCATGTTCATTCGCCGGACGGGGGATTACCCGATGAGCAACGAATACCATCACGTGCTGGTTGCCGTGGATCTGACCAAGGATTCGCACAAGGTCCTGGAGCGAGCGATTCCCATCGCACGCCGCAACCAGGCCAAGCTCTCGATCATCCATACGCTGGAGCCTCTGGGGTTCGCCTATGGTGGCGACATCCCCATGGACCTGACGAGCATTCAGGACCAGCTCGACGAACATGCGACACAGCGTCTGGCCGATATCTCGGACCCTTACGACATCCCACGGGAGGATCAGCATATCGTGGTCGGGATGCCGGACACCGAGATCCAGCGCTTCGCCAAGGACCACGACGTGGACCTGATCGTCGTGGGTTCCCACGGCCGCCACGGCTTCGCCCTGCTGCTGGGATCGACGTCCACCGGCGTGCTGCACGGCGCCGAGTGCGACGTGCTGGCGGTCCGCGTCGGCAAGGATGGTGAAACCGAAGAGTAAGGCCGATGCCTCCCGCTCACCGCCCGCCCACGGCGGGCGGTGAGCCGACGCTCTGCCAAACCGTCAGTCGCTGCCTTCCGCCATCGCTTCCAGCTCCATCCACCGCTCCATGGCCCGATCCAGCTCCGCCTGGGTCTCCGACAGCGCTTCGATGGCCTGACTCACTGTCTCACTATCCTGCTGATAGAAATCCGGCGCTCCCATCCTGGACTCGAAGTCGGCAATCCTTGCCTCCAGCGTCTCGATCGTGGCGGGCAGCGTATCCAGCTCGCGCTGCAGCTTGTAGGAGAGCTTCTGGCGACGCTTGTCGCCGTCGGCCTTCTCCGCCGACTGGTTCGGGGTAGCCTGGCGCTCGGCCAGTTTCTGCTGGGCCTTGCGGGCCTCGGCCAGCTCCCAGGGCGCCGGCGGAAGCCGGCCACCCTGGCGCACCCAATCGCTATAACCGCCCACGTAGCTGCGCACGACGCCGTCGCCCTCGAAAGCCAGTACGTCAGTGACGACATTGTCCATGAAGGCGCGGTCGTGGGAGACGAGCAGTAGCGTTCCCTCGAAATCGAGCAGCAACTCCTCCAGCAGCTCGAGCGTCTCCACATCGAGGTCGTTGGTCGGTTCGTCGAGGACCAGCACGTTGGCCGGTTGGGTGAAGAGCTTGGCCAGCAGTAGACGATTGGACTCTCCGCCGGACAACGCCTTGACCGGCTGCCTTGCGCGCTCGGGCGTGAACAGGAAATCCTGCAGGTAGCTAATGACGTGCTTGTCCTTGCCCGCGACCGTCACCTTGTCGCTGCCCTGGGCGACGTTGTCATAGACACTCTTGTTCGGCTCGAGCCCGGCCCGCAACTGATCGAAATAGGCAACCGCAAGGTTGGTGCCCATTCTCACGCTGCCCTCGCTCGGTTCGAGCTCGCCCAGCAGGATCTTGAGCAGCGTCGTCTTGCCGGCGCCATTGCGACCGATCAGCCCGATACGGTCGCCGCGCTGAATTTCCAGCGAGAGATCGCGAATAATGCAGGCATCGCCGTAATACTGCGTCACATGCTGCAGCTCGACGACACGCTTGCCGCTACGCTCGCCGCTGTCCACCTGAAACGATGCCTTGCCTTGGCGTTCACGACGCTGGGAACGCTCGTTGCGCATCTTCTCGAGCGCTCGCACACGCCCCTCGTTACGGGTGCGGCGCGCCTTGATCCCTTGGCGAATCCAGGTCTCTTCCTGGGCCAGCTTCTTATCGAACTCCGCCCGCTCGCGCGCCTCGACCTCCAGCTCGTGCGCCTTCTGGGCCTGATAGGTGGCATAGTCACCGGGATAACGCCCCAGCCGGCCGCGATCGAGCTCCAGAATGGTGGTCGCCAGCTTCGACAGGAAGGCGCGGTCGTGGGTAATGAACAGCACCGCCCCATCGAATGCCAGCAGCTGCTCCTCGAGCCAGGTGATGGTATCGATGTCGAGATGGTTGGTCGGCTCGTCGAGCAACAGCAGGTCGGGCCCCGAGACCATCGCTCGTGCCAGCGCCACGCGGCGGCGCCAGCCACCCGAGAGACCGCTCATCATGGCGTCGGCAGGCAGGCCAAGACGCGTCAGGACGGTATCGATGCGCTGGTGAAAGGACCAGCCATCCTGCGCTTCCAGCCGTGTCTGCAACGTCTCCAGGCGTCGCATGTCCGGTTCGGCCATCGCTACCAGCCGATGATACTCGGCCAGCAGTTCCCCGGTTTCGGGCAGCCCCTGGGCGACGACTTCGAAGATCGTCGCCTCGTCGGCATCCGGCAGGGTCTGCTCGAGCACCCCGATCTTGAGCCCCGGGGCACGCCAGATATGGCCATCATCGGCCTGATTGTCGCCCGAGATCAGTTTCAGGAGGGTGGACTTGCCGGTACCGTTTCGACCCACCAGTGCCAGGCGCTCTCCTTTCTCGATCTCCAGGTCCGCGCCATCGAGAAGCGTATGGTGGCCGTAGGCCAGTTGCAGTTGTTCAAGGCGTAGCAGAGCCACGTGGAACCTCGCGATCGTGAGTCTTCGAAATGACGGAAGTGGGTAGCCCGGTGGCTATTCTGGCTGAACCTGTCGTCGGCCCGTATTGTACCTTGCCAGCCCGCGCTCGCCGAAATGGATTGGCGCACGCTTCGCCCTTGGCCTCGGGCGCTTTACAATGTGTGCCGATAATCTTCCCCTCGACTGAAAGGAGTGCCGCGTGAGCGACACGCCACAGCAGCAAGCCGCCGGCGTCGAATCCCCTCTGCCGGAAGCGCTACGCATCACCTCGCCGTCACCACTGGTCGATATCGGTGCCAACCTGACCCACGAGAGCTTCGAACAGGACCTCGAGGCGACGCTGGCGCGGGCGGCCCACGCCAATGTCACGACCCTGGTGATCACCGGTGCGGACCTCGACGGCGCCACCAGGGCGTCTCGGCTGGCGACCCGGTTCCCCGGCCTTCATTCGACGGCCGGCCTGCACCCTCATCATGCCTCCGATTGGTGTCCCGAGCTGGAGCAAGCCATGCGCCATCTCCATCGCCACGAATCGGTCGTCGCCGTGGGAGAGTGCGGTCTCGATTTCCACCGCAACTTTTCCTCGCCGGCGGACCAGGAGCGCGCCCTGGAAGCGCAACTCGCACTGGCGGCGGAGTCGGGCCTGCCGGTCTTTCTTCACGAGCGCGACGCCGGCCGGCGCATGCTGGAGATCCTGAGTGACTGGCGAGACCGCCTCAGCGATGCCGTGGTCCACTGTTTCACTGGAGATAGAGAGACGCTCCACGGCTATCTCGACCTGGACCTGCACATCGGCCAGACCGGCTGGCTCAGCGACGAACGCCGTGGTCATCATCTCCGTGAGTTCGTTGCCGACATCCCCGCCGAGCGGCTGATGGTGGAGACCGACTGCCCCTATCTGCTGCCGCGCAATCTGCCGGCAAAGATAAAGGGGCGCCGCCACGAGCCGGCTCTGCTACCTTGGATAGTCAGAGAACTGGCTCACTGGCGCGGCGAGAGTGAAGCCGATTTGGCACACCGAACCACGCTGACGGCCAAGCGCTTCTTTCGGCTGAACGAGGACGCTGGCAAATGACCGACTACCCAGGATTCATCGCCGTCGAGACCGGCGACGACAATTCGCTGCCATTGGCCATCGCCTGGGCGCTACCCAACGGTCAGATCAAGCACACCCTGATTCAGCCGGACGATGAATGGCTGAACGACGAACTGTTGTCCCTCGGTGGCTACGATCTGGACGAACTTCGACATCTCGGCATCAGCCCGCTGGACGTGCTCAGGGAGCTGGAGAACGACCATTTCAGCGAGACGCTCTACACGGCGGGCGTTCAGGACGATGAAGCCGCGCTGTCGCTGATGTTCGACGATTTCGGTGTCGATCCCTTCGTCGAGCTTGCCCCGGCGGCGAATCTTTACCCGGAGCTCGATGCGGGTGACTGGTCACGGGCTCGCAGCGAACTGTTCGGGGAGATGGGACTGGAGCCCCTGCGCCCGGAGCACGAAGTCCAGGTCATGCTCTATCTTCATCAGCGTCTGGTCCAACGCGACGCATAGCGCCTCCAGCCTCCAGCCGTCGCCGTCCTGCGGCGATGGCTGCCTGAAGTCCGCCCTCCTCGCGGTAGAAGATGGCGAGCGCATCGATGAGTGCCTGCGCTCGCCGGGGGATCCCCTCGCTTCGGTATCGTGCCACCCTCGCCGCCACCTTCGCACTGAACGCCTCCCGGTCCACTTCGACCCCATCGAGATTGTCGACGCTGACCTCGAACGGCTTGCCACACGCGGCGCTGAGTAGTGACTCGAGCGCCTGGGGCGCGGTCTCGACACGCTCGAAGTCGGCCTGTCGCTCGGCATCCCGTCCGTCGGGCTCGTACCAGTAGCCGTAATCCTCGAGCTGTCGTCGTGCCTCACCGGCGATGCACCAGTGGCTGATTTCATGCAGTGCGCTGGCGAAAAAGCCGTGGGCGAAGACGATCCGATGATATTCGTGACAGGCATCGGCCGGCAGATAGATGGGTTCGTCTTCGCCACGCACCAGTCGAGTATGGTGGCTATCGGCAAAGATGCCGTCGAACAGCGCGATCAGGTCTTCGATGTCATGTGTCATCAGGGCCTCCGGAACTGCGCCGGAGTATACGTAAGTTCACACCTGCCGCCGAGCGCTCCCCCGCGACTCCTGCTAGAATCGCCGCCCTGTCCGTTCGGTCAAGGAGCACCCCGTGTCGTCGACCGTCAGCCGTTTTCATCGCTGCCGCCGAGAAACCGGAAGCCTCGTGCGTCTGAGCCTGCCGATCTGCGGCGCGCAATTGGCTCAGGCAGGCATGAGCGCGTCGGATGTCATCATGTCGGGCCGAGCCAGCGCCATCGACCTGGCGGCGGTCTCCGTCGGCGCCAGCTTGTGGGTGCCGCTGATGCTGCTGATGACCGGAACCTTGATGGGGCTCACCCCCATCGTGGCTCATCGAATGGGTGCCGGAAGCCACGATCAGGTCCGTGGCAAGGTCCACCAGGCGCTCTGGGTAGCGCTGGTCCTGGGAGTTCTCAGCGCTCTGGCCATGACACTGGGCGCCAGCGTCATTTTTCGCCTGATGCAGATTCCCGCCGATGTCGCCAGTCTGGCTACCGCCTACCTGAATGCCGCAGCCTTTGGCATCCCTGCCATCGCGATATACCAGGCGCTGCGTGCCTTCTCCGACGGCATGCATCACACCCGGCCGGCGCTGTGGATCAGCCTCGTCGGTCTGGCGGTCAATATCCCCGGCAATTTTCTGTTGATCTATGGCGGCCCGGGGCTGGTCGGGCTATTCGGCAACGAGATCCCTCTTTTCCTGCAGCGGCTACCCGCATTGGGCGCATTCGGCTGTGGTATCGCGACCGCCATATCGATGTGGGCCATGTGCCTGGGAATGATCTGGTACACCACTCGCAGCCGTGCCTATGCCCCGGTGGTTCTATGGGCCTCCCCGACCCCGCCGCGTCGACAGGATATCGCGGAGCTTTTGTATATCGGCCTTCCGATCGGCCTGGCCATCTTCTTCGAGGTCACACTATTTACCGTGATCACGCTGCTGGTCGCTTACCTCGGCGAGATCACCGTGGCGGCGCACCAGATCGCCCTCAACGTCACTTCGATACTGTTCATGCTGCCGCTGTCGTTGAGCATGGCCCTGACCGTCAGGGTCAGCAACCGGCTCGGGGCTGGCGATGCGGCCGAGGCACGCTTCGTGGCCTGGAACGGTGTCGGCGTCGGCCTGGCGCTGGCGCTGCTCAACAGTGCGCTGATCTGGCTACTGGCGGCGCCGGCGGTGTCGCTCTACACCAGCAACGCCGACGTGCGCACCCTGGCCATGTCACTGATTCTGCTGGCCATGCTGTTTCAGATCTCGGATTCGCTCCAGGTCAACCTGGCTGGCGCCCTGCGTGGCTACAAGGACACCCGAGTGGTGATGGGCATCACGCTGTTCTCCTACTGGCTCGTCGGCCTGGGGTGCGGCCATCTGCTGGGGCGCGGCATGGAGGGTGTGTTCGACGCACTGGGAATCTATGGCTACTGGATCGGACTCAACGCGGGCTTGACGACAGCAGCGGGACTCCTTGCCTGGCGGCTACGGCGTGTCGGCAGCCGCCGATTGGCGAAAAGCTGAAATTATCGTCATTGAGTCTATCGCGGGGCTTAACATGTCCTTCATGGCTATGCTAATACTGGCGTCATGCCTCAAGCCGAGACATTGCCGACCAGGAGGGTAGCCATGGGTGTCCCACTTTCCCCTCGATCCGCGCAGATCATCGATCTGGAAACCATGAGGCATCGGCTGAGAGCCAGGAAGCGGTTGGTCCGGCTATCGCCCGAACTCGACGGTCTGGAGATGCTCTACTTCCTCGCCTCCGACCCGGATACGCTATACGGCCTGCCGCTGCTGGCGTGGGGCCTGCGTGAAGACGACGAAGTCGTCGGCCTGGTGCCCTGGATGGAATCGCTGGCGCCTTGCCACGAGCTGGACGATCCCGAATATGGTCATTTCGTCGGCTATCGCGACCCCGAGACCCACGAGATATTTCACGATGCGCCCGAGCACAAGGTTGCCGAGCTGGAGCATGCGGCGGCCTATTTCGATTATGAGGAAACCCAGGACGTCTCGCTGACTCAGCAACTGCCGGAAACCCAGGGCACCCACGCACTGTGCATGGACGAGGATGGCAAGCCCTGGCAGCTCAAGCAGATCTTCGGGTGGCATCTCTACAGCAATGGGGCAGTCGATGCGATGCTGGCCGACGACACACGGGCCACGTCACTTCCCGTTCTGCTGGGGGACGACTGCCTCTATCCCGGTCGAAGCCGCCACCGCACGCTCTACTTCTTCCAGCGCAATATCGCCAACCGTATCCGAAACGAAGACCCGGATACACTGGAGGCGCTGGCACTGATGGTGATGCCGGGGAACTGACTCGATCAGGGGAAAGCGGCTGACCGGCCTGCCCTACCGCTATCTCATCCCAGTTGGATGCGATAGCGGTATTCGTCGCCATCCTGACTCTGGTCGACGAGTCGATGCCCCAAAAAGCTGCAGAACTTGGGGATGTCGCGGGTCGTCGCGGGATCGGTGGCAAGTACTTCCAGAATGTCACCGGTAGCCATGTCACGCACCTTGTTGTGCATCAGCATGATCGGCTCCGGACAGTAGAGCCCCCGTGTATCCAGTATTTCCCCTTGCTGGAGCCTAGCGTCGTTCATGATTGCCTCGCGCAAGCTATCGTCGTTCATCCATCCAGTCTCACATGGACGGTGACCTCTTCACGGTCATGATACAGGTGGCGACAGGCGATGCTAGCGCTCACGCCCGCCGCCTTCAACGCATTCTCGAGTCGTATCAGACAGCGCCGAACCTCGTCCCACCTTTTCTTCATCGGCAGCTTGAGGTTGAAGATCGCCTCGCGACACCAGCGCTTGATCAGCCAGCGTTCGACCATGTCGATCACTCGCATCGGCTTGTCGACGATATCGCATACCAGCCAGTCGAGCCGGTACGGCGGCTCCCAGACAAAGCCGTCTTCGCGCAGATGCTCGACCTGCCCCGTCGCCATCAATCCTGGCGACATGGGACCGTTGTCGATGGCATAGACGAACATTCCGCGCCGCACCAGTTGGTAGGTCCAGCCACCCGGCGCTGCGCCCAGGTCCACGGCCTGCATGCCGTCGTGCAGACGCGCTTCCCAGGCCTCTCTCGGCACGAAGGTATGCCAGGCTTCCTCGAGCTTGAGCGTCGAGCGGCTCGGCGCATCGGCCGGATGGCGGAGACGCAGGATCCCGCCCGGATGATCACTCCGATTGCCCGGAAAGCTGATCCCCACCTGGATCGAATCGCCGGCCAGCCAGAACAGATGCAGCCTTCGTCCGCCGGCCTTGCGGCGCAGGCCGCCACCTCGCTTCAGCGCACTCTCCAGCGGCCGACTGAGTGACTTCGCCAAGCGCCCGAGCGCCTTGCCGTCGTTGGTATCCGGGGTCTCGTGCCAGATCGACTCGAAATTCCAGCCGCTCTCCTTGACCAGATTCGCAATGGGGGAGATTCGGTCCTCACGAGAGAGGGCGAGCGGCTCGAACGCGACGAGTGACTGTCGCGCGAACACCAGTGACCTCAGCGGCAGCTCGCGATGGATATTATTCGCGGGCTGAAAGTCATGGCTTTGCCAGCGGATGAAACCGCTATTGGTCTCTGCCATGACCACCTGCCCGAACTCGCCGATTTCGGAAGCGCGCTGCGTGACCTCGGCCGCGAGATCCGGCTCGAAACCGGCTCGGCAATACAGCAGCCACTCATTGGGCACTCGATTCACAACCACCTCGCTCCTGATACTTG